>NZ_BCUD01000004.1 GCF_001591105.1 Vibrio nereis NBRC 15637
GTAATCAACACAAATCGCTATTGGTTGCTCAATCGCCATTGTTTTTTGCTGATATAACAGAAAGAAACAGCGATCAATTTTAGTGTCCAAAAGTTTATCTAAGTGTAATCAAAATGTTAAAAAATGCTTAATTTGACTCGAAGGTAGAGAGTAAATTGAGGTTTACATCGATGATTTTGTAGGGATATGTGTGGAATTTGAGGAATGTAAGAAACACAGGTGAGAGTGATTCTCTGGTTTTTAATCGCGAGTTAGTGAAATGTATTAAATAATAGAAAATAAAAAAACAGCAGACTTATGTCTGCTGTTTTTGGATGACTTATCGTTATTCTGGCTGTTCGATAAGTTCTGGGTTCTTCTGCGTTTTGTACACTTTACCGGCATTAAAGCGTTCTAGATAATCGGCTAAGTCACGTTTCACTTCTGGAACAAGAATGTAGAGACCAACGATGTTGACCAATGCCATGGCGAAAATCATCGCGTCTGAGAAGTCGATAACCGGGCCTAGGTTCATTGCTGCACCAATCACTACAAAGACACAGAACTTCACTTTGTAGATGATTTCAGCGGTTTTGCTCTCACCGAACAGGAATGTCCAAGCTTTAAGACCATAGTAAGACCAAGACAGCATGGTAGAGAAAGCGAACAACACAACTGCAATAGCCAGAATGTAAGGGAACCAGCTAATCGCGCTGCCAAATGCGGCTGAGGTTAGCTCTACTCCCGCCAGCCCAGTATCAGTATCTAGGTAACCTGTGATGATGATAACAAGTGCCGTCATCGTACAGATAACCACAGTGTCGATGAATGGTTCTAACAAGGAGACAAAACCTTCTGACATTGGCTCTTTCGTTTTTACGGCTGCGTGTGCAATAGCTGCCGAACCCACACCCGCTTCGTTCGAAAATGCCGCTCGCTTGAAGCCTTGAATCAACACACCAATGATACCGCCTGTAATACCTTCGCCAGTGAATGCACCGTTGAAAATAGCGCCGAACGCATCATCGATATGGTTGAAGTTCATTGCAAGGATGATTAAAGCAGCGCCTACATAAATAGTCGCCATGAAAGGTACGACTTTCTCAGTCACTTTTGCGATGGATTTGATGCCACCGATGATGACGATACCAACGATAACCGCGAGAATAATACCGAACAACCAGCCTTTATCTGCAAAGAAAGACGCTTCTCCACCAGTGACACTAACCACTTGCTTGAACGCTTGGTTCGCTTGGAACATGTTTCCGCCGCCCAGTGAACCGCCAATAGCGAAGACGGAAAACAGGACTGCTAGGGTGCGACCGAAAGCTGCATTACCACGATGAGCAAGGCCTTTGCTCAGGTAGTACATTGGGCCGCCTGAAACAGAGCCATCAGGGTTAGTATTACGGTATTTCACACCCAATGCACATTCAACAAACTTACTCGACATACCTAATAGGCCTGCCAAAATCATCCAGAATGTTGCACCGGCACCACCGATGGAGATAGCCACAGCCACACCCGCGATGTTACCTAAACCTACTGTCCCTGAAAGGGCTGTTGTTAGTGCTTGAAAGTGAGAAACTTCCCCCTCTTCTTTGGCTTTTGGATCTGAGAATTTACCAGACACCAAATCAATCGCGTGTTTAAATCCGCGAATGTTGATAAACCCAAGGTATAGAGTGAAGAATATTGCTGCAACAACTAACCAAAGAACGATCCAAGGCACCTGTACGTCAGTAAAAGGGAACGGAATGGTCGAGAAGATCATGCCTACAAAAGGGTTGACGATAGGTGCGACCATTTCATTGATCGTGTCATCCAAACTGGATGCTGCAGCACTACCTGCAAAAGTGCTTGCCAAAAGAGCAAGCGAAATACGCTTTGTCATGCTTTTCCTGCCTGTGAAATAAGGTTTATATGAATAATATTTATAAAATGTTGTGTTTTGTTACAAATGAGTAACATTTGGTATTTTTCACTTTATTGTTCTTCGCGCAACATTTTTATCGGAAAATTTGATCTAGAAAACAGTTCTAATAATGACTGAGTTTGAGTGATTAATTTGGATTTAATGACTGATTATAAGTTGTATTGTGGTTATAAATTTCAATTGACTGCTGTTTTATCTATTGTAAATTTTTAACATTTGAATGGTTGATGAAACTGTTTGTTTATAAAACATACAGTAATCAATGGTGAAAGAACGAAATAATGCAGAGTTTTATATCGAATGAAATGAGTGGCATATTGCATTCGGTGTTTTTTTCGAGCGGGTAGGAAGTATTAGTAAAATGGATAGGTATAAAGTCCCAATATTTATGGGTGAAATAATACGATATTGCATATAAAACAGATATTTAACTAAGGTTAGTTTTATGTCAATTGTGAGTGGAAAGAGATCGAAAATCTCGCGTTTGGGTGTAGGATTCGCCGCATCTTTCCTAAGTGGTAAACATCATGAAATCTAACGCATTAAAAATGGCCGTGGTTGCTGGCCTAGGTTTAACAGCTTTAACTGGATGTATGGGGCAAATGGCTACAACGGGTTTGGTCTCCAAGTTTAACCTTGAAGTTGTCGATAACCGCTATGGCCGAGAAGGAATGTTTCTATTGCTTTCTCCGGTGTATGGTATTGCTGGTGCAGCGGACCTGTTTATCTTCAACACCATCGAGTTTTGGACAGGCACAAACCCAATTTCGGGTAAATCGCCAGCCGTTGTGGATACACCCACAAAGAACTACATCAAAGTGAATGATCAACTCGATAGCTCTCTTACGGGAGTGCCTCTGTCAAACAACAGCAGCATTGAACAGACCTCTATGCAGCAAATAGACGAGAATACAATGCAAATGGAGATCTCTTACACCGATGGAACGGTAAAAACGTTACGCGGTGAAAAGGCACAAGATAGTGTGGCCTTCTATCTTGATAACCAGCATGTGACCACTGTAAGCAACGACGAACTTAGCCAATATGTTGCCGTGACTCATATCTAATCGTTCCCACTATTCAGCCTTCGTATCTGCGAAGGCTGTTTCTTTTAAGTGCGCTACACTTGCACTCTCAGCCTAATCTTTGAACAAACTCTCATCTATACATTCACTGAGCTTGCTATAGTAAATTAAGTGTACCGCTGTGAATCGGAGGCGTAATGCGCTCATTTATCACAGGTCTTTCCTTTCTATTAGCGCTGGTTTCTTTTTCTATATCTGCCAGTGCTTTATCGTCTATTAATGCTAGTGAAATCGTTGCTGCATCCGATAAAGCGATGCGAGGAAACTCAAGCTACAGTGAAGCAACGATGGAGATAATACGGCCCGAGTGGAAACGCTCAATGAGTATGAAGAGCTGGACAAAAGGGACTGAGCTTTCGCTGGTTTTGGTGACCGCTCCCGCTAAAGACAAAGGCAGTGCTTCTTTAAAACGTGACCGTGAAATGTGGAACTGGGTTCCGAGTATCGAACGCGTGATAAAAATCGCGCCGTCTATGTTAAGCCAATCTTGGATGGGGTCGGACTTTACCAATGATGATCTTATCAACCAATCCTCTATTGTGGTTGATTATCAACATAAGCTCATTCGCGACGATACGTTTGACGATGACCCTGTCTGGGTTATTGATGCTATCGCTAAGCCTGAAGCTCCCGTTGTATGGAGCCGTGTTACGCTCTGGATTTCAAAGGAAACGCATTTACAACGGAAAGTCGAGTTCTTTGATGAATTTGAAGATCTCGTTAATGTATTGGAAACATTCGATATAAAAGAGATAGGAGGGCGGATGTTACCGACCAAAATGGAAATGTCGCCAGTCGATAAGCCCGGTCACAAGACGGTCTTTAGCACCCACAGAGCTCAGTTTAATTTTGACATTGACAGCGATTTCTTTTCTATCAGCCAAATGAAATCGCTGCGAGAGTAACACTATGCTCGTGAGACTGGCGTGGCGAAACCTTTGGAGGCAGAAAAGGCGCACAGTGCTGACGTCTATGGCGCTCGCTTTGGCTCTATTTCTCTCTTTATTAACCCGCAGTTTTCAAGAAGGAAGTTACAGCGCTAACATTGAAAACGCCGCCAAGTTTTATACTGGGCTTATACAGCTTCAACACCCTGATTTTTACACATCAAACAGCATTGATGACGTACTGCCTAAAACCCAAGCCTTTATTCAACCTGTATTTGATGCTTCTAGCGTGACGCGTGCATTGCCCCGATTAGAATCTGTTGCGCTTGCGGCGTCAGGTGAACGGTCTAAAGGTGTGATGGTATTGGGCGTTGAACCGGAACAGGAAGACGCGTACTCGAACATAAGTTCAAGGCTGATTGCTGGCACATTTATTAACCGCTCTGATAAGTCTGTGTTGATCGGAGAGAGTTTAGCAAGCTATTTACAGCTGAAGGTCGGGGATGAACTGGTGCTGTATGGGCAGGGGTATCGTGGTCAAACAGCGGCGGGGCTTTTCCCTGTGGTGGGGATACTTCATTTTCCGCTTCAGCAGTTGGACAGTCAGCTTGTCTACATGCCGCTAACCGCTGCTCAACAGCTCTATTCGACTCAGGGTTTAGTGACCAGTTGGGTCTTGGATATTGCCGAACTTAAACAATTGGATGAAACAGTTAGCCTGCTTAAGGCATCTTTTGAGCCAAAGACAGTGGTGAAAGACTGGCAAGAGCTCTCACCTGAACTTGCACAGCAGATCTTAATGGACAAAGCCAGTGGAATATTTTTGGTGTACGTCCTGTACGGCATTGTTGGGTTTGGTCTATTTGCCACTATTTTGATGATGACGCTTGAACGTCAGCGAGAATTCGCCGTCATGCTCGCAACGGGTATGCTGCGCAGGAAACTCGCCAGTCTGATTTTGCTCGAATCATTTTTAATCGCGTGTTCTGGAGTGATCTTTGGAATACTCATCTCAACCCCGGTGTTAGTTTATTTCTACTTCAATCCCATAGAGCTCACCGGCGAAGCTGCTCAGCTCATGCGAGATTATGGGTTTGAGCCTATCCTGCCAGTTTTGATTGATGCTCAATTAGTCACAAATCAAATCATCACGGTGCTCACACTTATGTTGCTTTGTTTGGTTTATCCCATTTTTCGCATTTTAAAGTTGAATGTGGCTCGTGGGCTAAAGGGAGGGGGCGATGCTCGTTAAATTGGCTTGGCGTAATCTCTGGCGTAATAAGCTACGCACCGCCATCATTTTAGGGGCGATGGTGTTTGGTTTGGTGGGCGTTACCGCAATGATGGGGTTTATGACAGGCTTTGTTGATAGCATGCTGAGCAATGCGATTCGATGGCAAACCAGTCACTTGCAGATCCATAACACGCAATACATTCGCAACCCCGACATTTCTGAGCAGGTAAGTGAGGGCGAGCGCTTGGCACAGCAGTTGCGCACTTTACCCGATGTCGACACTGTTTCTGCAAGGTTTATCGCCGTAGGTATGGTGGCATCCGCGCGGAGTAATCGCGGTGTTCGGATTAACGGTATCGATTTAGAAGATGAGGCGCGTATAACGCCACTAAGTACAAAACTCAGTGAAGGCGAGTGGCTGAGCAGAGAAGGTCGAAACCCGATACTCGTTTCCCAAAAATTATCTGAGCGTCTAAAGCTGCGAGTAGGTTCCAAAGTGGTAGTGACGTTTACCGATGCTGGTGGCCAAGTGGTCGGGGCGGCTTATCGTGTCAGAGGGATTTTTTCAACGCCATCTACCCAGTTTGATGAAGGGAACGTATTAGTACGCAAATCGGATTTACAGAAGACCGCCGCGATGCAAGGTGTGCATGAAATTGCCATTTTGTTGAAGGACAGCCAAGCACTCGAAAAGATAAAAACAGACATCATCCAGATGCTGGAAGAAGAGAGCGCGGGTAGTCGTATCTCGGTTCGAGACTGGCAACAAATTCAACCTATGTTGGCCACTATGATGAATACCATGGATGTGAGCAACCGAATCATTTTGATCATTTTTGTCATCGCGATGATGTTTGGCATCATCAATATTATGCTGATGTCGGTGTTTGAGCGTACGCAAGAATTTGGCGTCTTAATGGCGGTGGGCATGCAAAAGCACAAAGTATTTAGCTTGATCATGCTAGAAACAACGATGCTTGGCGCAACAGGTGCGCTGCTTGGTTTGGTCGCCAGTGCCGCGCTGATGGCCATTTTACACCATTATGGAATTTCATTAGCAAGTATGTCGGACGGGTTAGGGGCTTATGGTATTGATACCGTTTTATATCCGAGAGTGTCGTATCGAGAGTATCAAATCACCTTTGTGACGGTGTTCGTCGCGAGTGTACTCGCCGCAATTTACCCTGCAAGGCAAATTTTAAAACAACGTCCTGTGGACGCGATGGCGGAGAAAAATTAATGACAATTAAACTAAGCCGCTTATGCAAAACGTACAACCCTGATACTGAGTTTCCGGTTCATGCGGTACAAAATGTGGATTTAGTGATTGAGCAAGGGGAGTTCGTCGCTGTCATGGGGCCTTCAGGCTCGGGTAAAACCACATTACTTAATTTGATTGGTGGCATAGATAAGCCGAGTTCCGGCTCAGTGTTTATTGATGACTGTGATATTTGCGCGTTATCAGAAAAAGAGCTTATTGCGTTTAGGCGTGATCACATAGGCTTTATTTTCCAAGACTACAGTTTGCTACCCGTTTTAACTGCGTTAGAGAACGTTGAGTTTGTAATGCAACTGCAAGGCCATAGAGAAAAAGAGTGCAAACGCCGAGCATTGGATCTGCTCAAGCAAGTCGGTTTAACAGAGCAAAAAGACAAAAGACCAAGCAACATGTCGGGAGGACAACAGCAAAGAGTCGCGGTCGCAAGGGCGTTAGCGCCTAATCCGCGATTCGTTATGGCTGATGAGCCGACCGCCAACCTTGATGCGAAAAGTACCGCGGAACTGCTCGATATCATGCAAAGGCTCAATGAACAAGAAGGGACGACATTTATCTTTTCTACCCATGACCCACGAGTGATAAAAAGAGCCAGGCGCGTCATTGTGTTTGAGGATGGCAAGCTAAAACAGGACTGGTGTGGTTCTAGCAACAAAATATCGCTTGAGGTTGTGGGAGATGAATAGGCGTTTATTCACCACCTTATTGTTAACAGGCAGTCATTTTCTATCTGCTCATGCTTTTGCACAAATCCCAGGCTTGGAGCCAGAGAAGAATTGGGACCTAGGTGGCTATGTAAAATACATGCTGACGTACACAGCCCCTGATGAAACCACTAATACCATTGACCACCTCCTGCACCAGCGTTTCAACTTTGAATACCGCTTTGACAAAACTGTATCTCTGGCTATCGGGTTAAGAAACCGAGCTTTAGTCGGTGACAGTTTAGATATCCCCCAGTATGAACAATTGATTGGACTGGACGCAGGTTACTGGGACCTAAGTGATAACCTAGCTGAAAACGATACCGTGATCGTCAACAGCCAATTCGATCGTTTATTCATGGATTGGAATAAAGGAAGCTGGGCTGCCAGAGTGGGTCGGTTTCGTGTCAATTGGTCAATGAATACCATCTGGAACCCCAACGACTTATTTAACGCTTACTCTATCTACGATTTTGATTATGAAGAGCGAGCAGGTAGTGATGCATTTATGTTGCAGCGTGACTTAGGCTTTGCGGATGGACTGGATGTTGTTTTCAGTCCGAGTAAAGACAGTGAGCTAAATGATTATATGGCGAGATACTATGGCAATAGCAACGGATGGGATTACCAACTCCTAGGAGGAAAATCTCAACTGGATAATGTATTCGGTGGAGGGTTTGCGACCGATTGGCAAGGCGCAGGCGTGCGAGGTGAGGTGACTTGGTTCAAAGCGCGAAAAGACAGCTTTCGAGGTGTATCACTCAATGACAATACCCTTGTCAGTCTAGAGACCGATTATAGCTTTGCCGGAGAAAGAAACTGGTTGGCCCGAATGGCGTGGTTGTACATCGAGCACCCAATTGAAGTACAAAATGCGCAGCGGTATTTAAATTTGCCCCTTAACGCAAAAACGTTAAGCTTTGCACGCCATACAGGCTATCTCGAAGTCGGATTTGATATTACACCGTTAAGTCGCGCGAGCGTGTCGACTATCTATTACAGTGATGATTCATATTTTATAGGATTTTCAAATAGCTACTCTTTAGCCAACAACTGGCAACTCCTGACGGTGATTCAACGTTTTGATGGTTCCAAGCGAAGTGTGTTTGGTGAAACACCAGCAACGCTGCTGTTTGCCAACGTAAAATGGAGTTTTTAGGTGCTGTGATTTAAATTATTGAATGCGCCAAGAATGGCATATTGAACCTATTCTGCACGATTTGATGATAAAGCGAGCGGTTGGCATGGTTTTGATAAAAAAAGGCTTTTCTTTTCAGTCAGATCTGGCATATTAACTCTCGTCGACACGATGTGCGTGCATCGTATAATGGCTATTACCTCAGCCTTCCAAGCTGATGATGCGGGTTCGATTCCCGCTGCACGCTCCAATTCCTGTTAGCTTTTCATCTCATTTGTACGCGAAAGTATTACGATGTGCATAGTAGAAAAGAAACGTCATTCTACTTATTAAGCTGCTCGTATTTATTACCCCAAAAAACATTTTTCCCAAGAATTTCATTTTTCTATTTGAATGCGCGAAAGAGTCTCCGATAAGCACTATACGAGAATATTTTGTTGCGATTAAATTGTTATAAAAATAGTAATAATGTGAGTTGGCGCTTATACCCAACGCTGTGACAACGCACAGCCCACCCGTTAATATGTCAGCTCTAAAGGTTGCCCACAGTCTGTTAATTCTAACTAGAACTACACTTTCCTATCTCTACTTCTTTAGATAAAAAGAGTAGCAACCGTTTAGCACTGAATGATCGCGTTTTTGGGCAAAAATAGTTAGAGGGATACTCTCTTAGCTGCCTGTGCGGCAGTGAAGCAAGAAAGCCTGCAGCTTATGTTCGGGTCCGTTTTCTTAGCTGCCTGTGCGGCAGTGAAGGAACAGATCTTACTGTCGATGCGCCTTGAATTTTTCTTAGCTGCCTGTGCGGCAGTGAAGTGGAAAGAATATGGTATAACACCTGATTTTTAAAGAGCTTGTAGAAAACTAACCAAGAAAACCCTTTTTTTCGCCGTGGCGAATGTTGATATAAAATCAATCACTTACAGCGGTGAGAAAAAAAGGGTCAGGGAGACTAGAACCAAGGTACGGTTGCGGTCTTACTTAAACCGTAACTGTTGATAGGCCCAGTTGTTGGCTCTGACAGCAGCTCACCTAGGGCGACATACACACGCATGTTTTGCTGACTAGATAAGCTTTTTAACTGTAAGAAGGGGAGTTTTAACATTTTTTGCGCTTCATCGGGGATGCGATGAATTGCTTCCTCTTCTGACAACCAACCTTTGGCAATTGAACGTTTACGACGATTATGCACGGACTTTTTTTGCACGCGATACACATTGCGATACCCTTTAACATCAGTTGGCACGCTGCGAATGTCGCTCACGTCGGTGTAGTCCCGCAGTCCTTTTAGCCATTGTAATGCCATTAGTTGACTTAAATTTTGTTCAGTGCCATGCAACCGAAGTACATCACCTAATGAGCGATGGTATTTGGGGAAGCTCACGGCAATGTCACCGGGAAGTGTTTGAGTCATGCTGCGGTGGAATTTGGCGAATAAATTGTTCATTAGCGCAGGAGCTGAAATGTCCAAATCGGGGAGTACCTGAATATCCAAATAGTAGTCCATACTTACTCCCCGAATACGCCGCCACGGATCAGCATCGCCATGACATAATGTTGTTGTTCTAGCTCTGGCGGCTGATCTTTGAGTAGCCAATTGTCCAGCAGGTTGTAAAAATCGGTCTTCTCTTTAGGCTTGCGATAAGCGACGCCGCGATTGGTCACGCTACCATAGGGTTCAATAGCAATAGGTCCGAACTCATCAGCCTGCGGGTACCAAGTGTCGATGGTGCGCAGTGCATTACCAACCTTTTGCGAGTGCATCGCTGCTTGGCCGTTCAGTTGATATAGGAATTTACTCTTGTTTCCGCTACCTGAGTTCATCACTAGCTCTTGCGAAGGGAAAACGGTTTGTCCGTCACCTAACTGACTAAACGCTTCTATTTTTAGCAGTGTCGCTTTTTCACCCATTAGCCCTTGTTCAATGACGGACGCAATATCAGCTAAGGCTTGGTTTTGCTCGTCAAACGCTTTTAAAGTGAGTGCATGGGCGTCAAACACCCACTGTTTGTCATTGTGAGAGATACGTACTTCTACGGCTTCCGCACCGACGCGATTACGCCACAAGAAACGGCCATTCGCGAGGTTGGAAGCGTAGCGATGAGCGACCACTTTGAAGCCATTATTCTCAACGTACTGGCGGATCATAGCGGCTAAAGCTGTTTGATAATCTGGGTTGTTACATGTTGAAGGCGTTGATAAATCACCCAGTACACGCAGGGTAAATTCTAGCTTTAGGGTATCAGCATCGAAAGGCAGTGCGGCATTGTCGACTGTTTGTAGGTTTGCTTTTTCTACTTCTGCGTCAATTTTGCTCGCCTTCGCGCCTTTGACTCGGTTAGAGATGGTACCACGTACTGCTTTTTCAATGACGGATATTGGATGCCATGCTTCAACCTTGTCACGTTGTTGCCAGTTCCCTGCGTACATTAAGGCATCTGAGCACGCTAGTTTAGATTCGAAAGCGAGTACTGAAGGTGTTGTTAATTTGGTCATTTTCTATCCCTTATTCTTAAAAATCGTCATCGAGGCCTTCGTTCAACATAAACTGTGTTGCCGCTACCGATGCGGTGTGACAGACATAAAACGGATCGTGGTAACGGTATTGCCAAATCATGTCGCGGAGGTTGTTAATACGGCTCGGGCTACCGATCCACTCAGCTACGCTGTAGACCGATTCGACAAAACTGACTGGCGATTGGCTATCGCGGACATTCGCTACTTCACCTGCCGCGAACGTTGGCGCAATTTTCTTGTAGCCGATTTGAACCGGAACGAGATAGCCTGAAAATGGCTTGGCGACACGATCCCAACTTACTTGCTCTTCGCCATCTTCGCTTTCTCTTACTTCGCTGGCATATTTCAGCGCGGAAAAGTCGAGCCAATGCTGCAGTGCATTATTTGGCTCTGATTCATTGAGAGCAGCCAAGTACGAGCTCGCATCGGCCAGCACAAATCCCGGTAATAATTTACGCAGCTCACGTTTATGGTGAGTAGGATCAAGTTGATAACAATCGTTGATTGCAGTGATTGTGCCGCCAGCTAGTTTGTGGCTCTGTGCTAACTGCTTGATGTAATTCAACTGTTCAGTTTTGGTTTGCTCGCAGGATGTGTTCAACCCTTCACATTCAATGATCAACGATACCGTGAGGTGCATACGGCCTTCTTCAACAATGGGTGCGGTTTTGCCCTCTTTTGTTAGCGGGTTGCGAGTCAGCGCAAAACCATAAGGCTCGTAAGGGGTATCTCGGTAGCAATGGACCTGATGTTGATGACAGACAATTCCGCAGCCAATGAGGGTGAGCTGATGCTGGCTGTTTTGTGCTTTTCGCGATAGGGCATGAGTAAAACCGAGAAAGTGGCTTACGGCTGGAAAGCCCCACGTCAGGCCAGAAATGGCATTCGCATTGGCGATACGGATGTGTTTTAAAACTAGGTATTGCATTAATTCACCTCCCAAAGCAGTTGCTTAAATTGTTGCCGCCATTCATCGGCTTCGCCTGCACCGAGTATGAATTCACGCCGCCCCGCTGCGACAACACTGTCTTTAAGCCACAAACCAAACTCAGCGCTCAGCGGTTCACGCCAGTCGTCGTTTTCTTCCTGCCATTTGGAGTTGGCAGGGTCGAGCCATCGTGCGGTAAATGCAGAAAGTTGCGAATACGCGTTACTCCATCCTGCTGGTAGTGTTTGCCAAGAGGCCACGGCATTCAAAGCGGCTTCGGCGATCTCATCTACCTTTTGCTCAAGGGCTTCGCGGTGAGATTGGGTACTGATTTCGTTTTTATTTGCTTTGATAAAGGTAGCCAAGCGATGAATCAGTGGGCGAGTGGCGGCACGGACCGCATACTGTTCGAATATCACCGATGTTTGGCTCAGCCTTGGCAACTGGTTTTGCCACTCAGGAGCGCGTGCGTTGAGCAAATAGGTTAAACCTCCTCGGCCCGAGTTAAGCTGAGAGATGTTTTGCGGTTTCGATCCACCTGCGACGGTGATGGCGATATCAGGATAGGCCACCAACATCTTGTTATCGGCTTTATTGGATTTACGTGCATCACGAACGGCTTTCATTTCTTGGCTAAAGCGCGAATGCTGAATTTCGTTGTATACAGCCTGAGACAGTGATGAAGAATACATGGGCGCAAGAAGGTGATATCCAGAAGGATCTTCTGCAACGGGGAAATAGACCTGTTTACTGAGTGTATGGCTGCTTGGCGCACGGTTTTGTAATGCCGCTGATAAACCGTCCACCCAGTTTGTCAGTTGTGCATGATCGTCAGTCAATGGCTCCAACGGGGCTGATTGCCCTTGCTTGAGATATTGCAACAGACTCTTACCTGTATCGTCTGTCAGTTGTAGTAACTTCGCGACATCCAATGCTGCCGCATTTCCGACCGCATCAACGGCTGGTTGGGCGAGACAGAAGGTATCCAGATAGCGATTGTCGTGACCCAGTTGTTCAGCAAGGAAATTACTGCCCTTTGCGGCGCTATGGGTGAACTTAACCGCATGTGTTGCCATGCTGATTTGCCCAGCCTTTTTGGCTGCACTATCAAGCCATGTGTTGACAGTAAAATCGGTATTGAGCTTGCGTTGCTTTTCAGACAGCAAGGCGAGTGCGGTATTATCGTCACCAGCTTTGCTTATCTCTTTATCCAGCGCTTCTTGTTTTGTTGCCTTTCGCTCTGCAATATTGGCAACAATCCGCTCAGTTAATGTTGATGGCATGCCACCTCCTGTTGTGATAATTCACATTGTTGTGTCATGGGGTGAAATATTCTCCTTCAAAGAGCCCCAATAGTGGTGAATAGAGCCACTGTTTACCTTTAGTCAGTTCTCTAAGCTGAATGGTGCTATAACGGCGTTGTGCGGTTTCAAATTCTATCTCGCGCGTTTCAGCCAGTTCTTGTATATCTAGCGCAAGATTGCTTTCCCCAAACGCACTAATACCCTGTGCTAGTACGAGTGGCGGAGCAAGCTTGACCTTGTCGGAGTCAATAAATTCTTCACCCAAATCGTCCCACTCCGATAGCGTGACCATTGAGCAATCCTCATCGACTTCAACGATGTATTCAATGCTTGGCACACTTTGTCTAAACGGAGTCTGGCGTTGAATTTCGCCAAATAGGTGAGCATAGTCAGATGCCCACCACACCCTGCCTTTGTCTCGTAAGTTGAAGTTCAACGCCAAATGTTCCAGTGCGATGAAGCCATTGGCACGTCTGGTTTCACGGCAATATAATTCTTTGGGTTGTTGGACACGAGGCGCGGCGCTGATTACATCGAAGGCGTTCTCTGGGAGTAGCGCGGGATCAGCGAGATCATGGGTTGTCAGGCAAAGCCACTGGCTGTCTGTATCTGGCTTGGCGCTATTGAGACGATAGGATTGGTTCGATTCGAACCCGGGTTTGCAATAGGCAGGAAAGCGATTTTGACACGCGTTAAAGTTCTTATTGAAAATTAATATATTTGGCACTTGCGGTGCAAGGCGGCGGTGACGCTGGACCCGACCGGATAGTTGGATAATGGAGCGTATTGAGCTGGGTTCAGCAATGGCCCAATCGTAATCATGATCACGACCTACCTCAGCGACAGGTGTTGCCAACACCACAAATACGTGGTGTTTTTCAGGGGCGTTCGCCATCATCTGCTGTACTTTTGGGTGCGCTGTAATCGGTGTGTCGGGATCACGTTTGAGTAGGCTATCGAGTTCATTTTCAAGCGTAGAGCGCACCAACAACGGTTGTTGGCTGTGGTAGACGCAATAATGAATGCGGGTATTTGGTTGTGGGGGGAGCGAAAATAATCGACTCGCGACCGCCAGCATGGGCTCAATATTTGCCATTCGGACTAAGCCCGCTGAAAAGGTCTTATCCTCTTGTTGGGTGTGATGATGACGCGAGAGATCTTGTGCATGGTTGAGAATGGTTTGGGCGAAGACATCCACTGGATTATCGCTTTCATTCTCTAGTGTTATCAGCGCCCCTCTGTGTATTGGGTCGCTGGTTTTGGAAAGTTGTTTCACTCGCTCATCAACGAACTGGTCATGCAGCTGTTTAAAGTCGGTCTTGTTTGCAACTGTCTCACTGTTAGCGCTAAATTCATCGACCCAAGCAGCCACAACCGCATCGCTTTGCGCATGACCGTTCGCCACATTGTATTGTTTTCGCCCATGCACGTAGGCATCGAATAGGTCGCTGACCAAGGCGGGCGGTAGTGTCGCTGAAGAAAGGATAACCCGTGAACCCAATAAGCCGGCCCAATACACCAATCGACATAACGCGGGTAAATCGGCCACATCAAAATCGTCTGGCTCATCAAGGATCAAATCACTGGTCATCAAACGCAGCATCGGGCCAATTTGACGTCCGCCTCGCACACCTTCTGTCGCAGGGATCAGGTGGTCAATGGTACTGACCGAAATAGGGGCGCTGATCAGTTTGTGTAGACTGGCGCGACAGTCATCTTTGAGCCAGCGGTTTAAGTAGGTGTTATCTAGCTCACCATCGTATTTCACATAGTCATCGGCAAACATCTGTTGTGACTCACTGCCAGTGAATTGCGTGGCTGATTCTCTCGCTGCCTCTACATCTTTCTTGTTGTGGATGTAGAGATCTTTAACAGCCTGTGAGCCAATGGTCACGGCGATGTCGTCATCGTCAAGGCTTAATGTTTCTTTTAGCGCATCACCTGTTTGTAATGTTAATGTGCGCAAACCCAGTGCAACACTAAAACGGCACCCTTGTTGCTGATCACCCAGTGCATACGCCATCTTCGCGCCCGCGATTGTTTTTCCAGTCCCCGTCGAACTTGCCAAAATAGCGAATAACCCTTGCTGATCTGCCTTTGGTTTTGCACCAGATAACACTTCATAAGCGCGATTTTGCCAGCGAAATTTGGGGTGACTGACGCGCTTTTTCAGCATAGGGTGGCGGATCAGGGTTGGTAGTGCACTGCGTAAACTCGGCAATACTTTTGCTAGGAGATAAGCGTTATGACCGACACCGACGCAATGCTCATCGAGCTTTTGCTTGAGCATTTTGGTTTTACGGTCGGTATTGGCGTAGGCTTGGTAATTGCTGTCTTGCCAGTGTGTATGGGCAATGTCTGATGAGTATGCGTGGTCTGCCAGCATAAGCACCATGCGCGCCACATGCATTGGGTAAGCGAGGTCTATACGCGCATAGTCACGTAAGTTCGGCAATTGCAGTGCTCGAGTTGCTAGGGATGCCGCTTTGGCCCGCCAAGTGTCACTTTGCAAAGGCAAACCATAAGGAAATTCAGCGCACAGCTTTTTCTCTGTGTCAGAAAAGTTGGTATTGAGATGATTTGCAGCATTCCATTCAACTCCGATTCCTTGATGGAACCAGTGATCAGCGGCATTGATCTCTTGGTTCGGTGATGTTTTACCTTGCTGTTGGGGCAGGCGATGATGTGAGACAATCAACCATGCAATGGCCGCTGCGAGTGGGCTGTATGCTGCAATATCCCTAAATACGACACTTTCACTTAACTCAAATGTATTAAGCAGAGATTCCTCGTGGTTTGCTTTTAAGTCGCACAGTGCGCTTAGCCAGGTTCTATCATCACGACCCGCAACAAAAGCTAAGAAGAGTTGCATTGAGACCCATTCATGACGGTAGGGTTCATATCCATCTCCTTTGCCATGTAGCTTATTTTGAAATAAGGTGTTCGCTTTTCCAAAGTCGTGAAACAGACCGGCGATGCCCGCCATCAAAGCAATAGCTTGATTACTGTGCATGCTGCTTTCATCGCTGGCACGCAGGATATCACGCTGGGTGCGGTTGGTTGGTACAGTGCCTTCTAGATTAAACTTGCTGCGCTTTCCAACAACCCACATTAACTCGGTGTGGTTCTTTCCGTAAATGCGATAGCACGCGACAGCGGTGTTTTTGCGCGCGCTCTTTTTCAGCAACATGCGTAGGGTTTTCATCCCTTCATAAGTGATGGGTGTTTGCCAGCAACGCTGTCCTTTGCGTTCACCAAACTGATCTAACACACGCCGCGTTTCTATCAATGCTTGTTTACTGCATTCCGAAATCAGCAAGATGTTCATACCACCATCTCCGCGCAGTGTTCAGCTGTGGCTTGTAGCGTATCAATCATCACATCAAGCGCATTACCTGAACGCAGCTGATTGAGACAGCGTTGACGAAACTCTTGCTCGTCGTCGCCAGCCATAGCGGAGATGAATGCTTGTGGCAACACCAAGGCATCCTTCACGATATCGGCAACATCGAAGACCAAGCCACCACGCCTTGTTTTGCCATGCAAAATTGCTAAGCCGTGTGGCAGTCCAATTACCCAACATGCGGTTGCACCGAGTCCGTAGGCGAGATAGTTACCGTGGTCTAAAAATTGGTTGGCGATATCGTTGCTATTGCCACGTTCTGAACGCTTGAAATCACCATAGTTCACTGCTTGACATGCTAGTTTGTAAAGCGTTTTGGTGGTGGTTGCCTCAAGTAGCAGTACGTCTTGGGTGGTTTCACAATCGGCAAGTAGGCGTTCGAATCGCTCCAAAACTGGCATAAGTTTAGTGTCCTGGACAGGAAAATGCTTTTGCACACTGGCCGATAACCAGTGTTTTTTGATCATGCTGAGTCGTGCAAGTTGAAACTGTTTTGCGGCTGCTAAACGTTTACCGTCGTCAAACCAGAAGCTAACCCATTTTTGTAGATACTCTGTCGGACGGTATTCGGATTGAGGGGTCAGCCAAGATATATCGACTTCCACTTCGTTCGCTGAAAACAAAGGTGTACCACCTCCACCGCAAAAGCCCACCAAGACGCCCGCTTTGGCAAGCTCACGCATCGCAGATTGTGTGACTGAGGTTCCTGTCCCTAGCAATATTGCGGTTGTGTTTGCTATAGGAATATTCCAGTACAAGCTTTCTTTGCCTTGTTCGGTGACGTATTCAACACGCCCACCATTAACTAAAACTCGACAATGCTGCAAGTAGTAAAGGTTCGCCCGTTTGGAGTGCAATACGGTTTTCATTTCGCTGGGGGTGAACGTGTTTTTCATTGGCAGAGCATCCTTATTCTAAGCTCAGTTTTTGTTCAGAAGCACAACAGCTAGAAGGGTGGAGATATATCAATGATATAAATTGTTTACTTAGATTTTGTGAATAGAACCATGTACGCTTTTTACGTCTGCGCAGGCCACAAGAACGAGAAGATTATTGTTCTGACATCGTATTCAACTAAGTGCACTTTGGTGCTCATCTTAAATGCAAAACCTCAAAAAACTTAGTTTTTGATGAGTTTAGAAGGCTAAAAATTGATGGTTATCTCAGTTACTAACTAATGCCTATATTGATCCTCAAAAAAACAACCACTTAGGTGGCGCTAGCTCTCAAATAAAACAATCGTTATCTCATAGGACTCAATTACTGACTAAACTCGTTGTTTATTAATGCTGTCAAGGGAATGATTATGTCCGTAGAAAATAACAAGCAAGAAGTTACGGTTGTAGATGTAAAAATGCCATTTATGTCGATGGTTGTTTTTATGGTTAAAGTTGTTATCGCTTCGATCCCTGCCTTTATAATACTGAGTATTATTTTTGGGGTCTTAATGGCTTTGTTCGGAGGAATGTTTCATGGAATGGGGCGGTATTAAAAAGCTAATAAATTGCTTTAGTTCAGATTGATTCTCTACACGTGGTATTTTGTGTTGAGTTTATTGGTTATGGCGCATTACAACAAAGCGTAAAGATAGAACCAATAACTGGGAACTAAGAGCCAGAATGTTTCAACTTACTGGCTCTCAAAAAAGAGGTTATTGCTGAGCGACTTTAACTCTAATCTTGCTCTTCGCTACATTTGTGAGGTTTAAACTGTTGAGTGCAGTTTTGGCTTCGTTTTCGTCAGGCATTTCGAGGAACGCAAAACCTTTTGAGAGGCCAGTTTCCGAATCTAAAACTAAATTACATTCAGTGACAGTGCCATGGGCAGAGAAAAGAACTCGCACTTCGTGTTCTGTGGTGGTACGCGCAAGGTTGCGGACTAAAAGTTTCATAATATTTTGCCTAGTATAAGTTGCCAGAGCATTCTCTCAGTTCTTGGGAAGCAAACCAAGGGAAGATTGCAAAGGTAGTAGATAAGTTTTAGCTAACAAGGTGTTCTAGAGGGATGGTAAACTCTGCGTTTAAACTTTGGCATTGCAGGAACTACTATAAATGAGCCAAGAACAACCAAATAATCCACTACATGGCCTAACCCTAGAAAAGATTCTTGTGCGTCTACAAGAGCATTATGGATGGGAAGGTTTGGATGCAGAAATCCAAATTAACTGTTTTTACAATAACCCTTCAATTAAGTCGTCGTTGAAGTTCTTACGCAGAACCCAATGGGCAAGAGATAAAGTTGAAGCGCTGTACATTGAAACTTTCTGCAAGTGACAACACCGTTGCTTAGCGTAGATGATACCTTTCAGTTAACGTCATGCACTATATAGACAACTGGCAGAGGATTCGCTAATAAAACTAAAATCATTAGATGCAGTATGCAGTCTTAACTTCATCAGATAATTCACTAGGTGCGATGATTATTTCGCGCCTGTTACCCTTTGTTTTTTTCTTGGACTTGCCAAGATAGCTTCCATAAAGCGGTTGCTCATGTAGAAAACATAGGTAATGGAGGCCTTTAGTCCCAGGTTTCTCCGATAATGTATTTAAGGTATCATGTACAATTAACTAAATTATAGTTACCCATGAATATACCCATAAAAAGCACTTCTTCTTCAGATGTGTCCTGCTCAAACTGCAAAGCGTGCTGCTGTCGTCTTGAAGTTATGATTATTTCAGACACAGGTGTTCCCGAAGAGTTTATCTCTCGCGATCAGTACGGTGGTGAGACAATGTTGCGATTAAGCGATGGTTGGTGTGCAGCCTTAGACAGAGAAAGCTTCATGTGTACAATTTACGAAAACAGGCCATGGATATGTCGCGAGTTCGAAATGGGTTCTTTTGAATGTATTGATGAGCGGGTAAAATTTCTATAAACAAAGGTTTATATCGGCTCTGTTTTCCCTTCCCACGACTCTTGCTACCCAATGATTTCTGGTATTAATAAAGGTGATAGTTATCTTGATTGATGCATACTTGTCTTGGCTGGACTGTTGGCAACAGCCTTTGTTTTAGTTTTAATGATTTAACTGCCCTTAGGTGGAATGTGTATTGCTTTACACTACCCAGCAGAGAATGCTGAGTTTTCGAGGAGGCTCCTGTGAAAAAATATCTGTTAATTATCATCTCGCTTGCTTTAAGTGGTTGCCTTGGAATGCCAGAGTCAGTAAAGCCTGTGCCTGACTTTGAGATTAATAAGTATTTGGGGAAATGGTACGAAATAGCCCGTTTAGATCATTCGTTTGAGGAAGGGTTAAGTCAGGTAACTGCTGAATATACCTTGAAAGATGATGGTGGCGTTTCGGTATTGAATAGAGGTTTCTTAGCCTCAGAAAACGAGTGGAAAGAAGCTGAGGGAAAAGCATATTTTGTAAACAGTGAATCAGAGGGCTATTTAAAAGTGTCTTTTTTTGGTCCTTTTTACGGTTCCTATGTGGTTTTTGAACTCGATAATGAAAACTATCAATATGCATTTGTATCTGGTCCAAACACAGACTACCTTTGGCTTTTGGCACGTACACCTTCAGTTGATCAAGAGTTGAAGGACACGTTTGTACAGATGGTAAAAGAGCGTGGTTTTGATACCAAGCGTTTAATTTTCGTTGATCAGTAATAAAGCTGACACTTCTATAACCACCTTTGAGCTAGGAAACGCAATACGCATTTTTGAAGTCATTAAAGATTTGCAATTTTCGCTAATACGTCACCAAGACAAAGCCGCCTTAACTAAGGGGGCTTTTTTTATGCGTGTTACATTCTTAGTTTTCCTGCATAAGTTCCATTTACTAGCTCGTCAAACGGAGACTTTGCTAAAACAAAAAAGTACTTAAGTGACAGCCCCTCAAGTTAAACGGTTAACCGCTATACTAAAAACTGGACTTGATGAACTCGATCATGAATGTCATTGCGCAAAGAGAATAGGCCTTAAGACGGGGAGCATTGATGGAGCAAGGAAAAGAACCAACGCCTATTGGTGTGATTACTGAGATACACGGCCCGGTGACCGTGGTTGCCTGTGATACGTTACCTCCTTTGCACCAAGCTTTGTGTGCCAATGTTGCCGATGAAACCTATTTTTTTGAAGTCCATCAACACCTCGATAAACATCATATCCGTGCCATTATCTTACATAAAAACTCCGCTTTGCACCGAGGGATATCCGTTTATGATACGGGCGCTTCTCTCCATGTCCCCGTTACCCCTGATTGTCTGGGACGTCTGCTCAATGCTTTTGGTGAGCCGTTGGACGGCGGTAGCAAGCTTAAGGCGTCAATATTTCGTGATGTCCATAGTGTGCCAGTGCCAATCTATGAATCTGTTGGTGTCGGAAAGGTATTAGAAACCGGAATTAAAGTCATCGACCTTCTCTGTCCTTTTATCGAAGGAGGGAAAACAGGCTTGCTTGGTGGCGCAGGTGTTGGGAAAACAGTGTTAATTATGGAATTCATGCACGCCATGGCTTCATTGCATCAGGGAGTCTCTGTTTTTTCTGGGATCGGTGAGCGAATACGTGAAGGCCATGAACTGTGGCATGCCATCCGTGATGCGGGAGTATTGTCACAGACATTGATGGTTTTTGGGCAAATGGATGAATCCCCTGGGGTTCGTTTTCGGATCGGATTGTCTGCCTTGACGTATGCTGAATACCTGCGAGATACCCTGAAAAAAGATGTGTTATTTGTTATGGATAATATTTTCCGTTTTGTTCAGGCAGGCAGTGAAGTATCCAGTTTGCTTGGACGAATGCCCGCGACGGTAGGCTATCAACCGACGCTGTCGACAGATATAGCTGAGATGCAGGACCGTATCCTTTCAACGAGCAATGGCACCATCACGTCGGTGCAGGCCGTTTATGTCCCGGCTGATGATATGACTGATCCGGCAGTCAGTACCATTCTGAGTCACCTTGATAGCACGGTTATGTTATCCCGGGCGCAAGCCGGTAAAGGTATCTATCCGGCCGTTGATGTTTTGCAGTCAAGCAATAAGCTCATGGATCGCCATACGTTAGGCTCACGTCATTACAGTATTGCTGAAGGTGTCCGGGAGCATTTGGCTCGTTACCATGAACTGGAAGATATTATTACCATGCTGGGTGTTGGGGAGCTATCTCAGGCTGATCGCAAAATAATCATGCGTGCCCGTAAGCTTCAGCGCTATCTGACTCAACCCTTCTGGACTACAGCCGCACATACAGGCATACCCGGTGTGTCGGTTCCGCTTGAGAGTACGCTTAAGGATTGTGAGCACTTCCTGCTTGGTCACTATGATGACATACCGGAAAAGTACTGTTATATGCAGGGCAGTATGGAGAAGCAGCCAAGATGAACAGTTTTGTGCTCAATCTGCTGGATGCCACTCATTCTAAAGAGATTGTGAATGTCACTTCTTTTGTCGGGGAAGATCAAACAGGTAGCTTCGGTTTACTCGCTAATCACAGTCGTTTTATGACAGTGCTGTCTACCGGAGTGGCGAAGTACCGTATCAGTGATGGTGATTGGAGGTATCTGGCTGCTACTGGAGGGGTGCTCTATTTTAAGAAAAACGTACTCACATTATGTACCTACCGTTTCTTGTTGGACGATGACTATAACCGGATTAGCCAGGCTTTGGAGCAACAATTGCTCTTAGAAGAAGAAAAGTTACAAACGTTCAAAAAAAGCCTTCATACCATGGAAGAAGAGGCATTGATGCGGTTGTGGGAAATAGGTAAGAAAGAGGTTATGTAGTGCATGGCCAAACTTGATGATTTGAAAAAGAAAATTGAGCATCAGACTGACCGCATGCAGAAGGCAGAGCGAGAGAGGCATACGCTTATTGGCCAAACAATTTATCTTGGAACGTTGGGGTTAGTGTTTGTGTTACCCGTTGTGGGGGGTGCCTACCTTGGTCATTGGATAGATAGCATGATGGAAGGATACTCAATCCGCTGGACCATGAGCTTTATTTTGCTCGGGCTGATGGTAGGGATGATCAATGCATATCTTTTAATTCGCAAATAATGCCATGGATTTGAACTGTAGCAGGGCAAAACTAACTTGGTGAGACTGTTATTATGATAGATAACACGATAGTCACGACATGGGGAATCATGGGGGTAATCGGGCTGATTGCCTGGTTGCTGTCACGGAAGTTAAGTATCAATCCCGGACTGGTGCAGACTGCGGTCGAAGGGATGATTGCCAGCATTGAAAATGTAATTAGAGAAGTTGCGCCTCAGCATGTTAAAAGCCTAACGCCTTTTATTGGCAGTCTTTGGATATTTCTTGTTATCGCCAACCTTAGTGGCCTAATTCCGGGAGTACATTCCCCGACGCGTGATTTATCGGCGACGTCTGCCCTCGCTATCGTTGTTTTTCTCTCCACACATTGGTTTGGCATTTGTCTGATGGGGGTAAAACCTTATTTAAGTCATTACCTCAAACCGAGCCCAATTTTGCTTCCATTCCACCTTATTGGGGAAGTCACCCGCACGGTTGCTTTGGCTGTGAGATTGTTTGGCAACATGATGAGCCTGGAAATGGCAGCGTTGCTGTTTCTTATGGTGGCTGGCTTCCTAGCTCCAGTTCCAATCTTGATGCTCCACGTTATTGAGGCTTTAGTTCAGGCCTATATCTTCGGCATGCTGGCCCTCATTTACATCGCAGGTGGCCTACAATATCAACAACAGCAACAAGAAGGAGAAACTAATGTATGAATTATCAACGTTTGTTATGACGTCCACCGTTGCTGCCATTATCGGAGTTTCAATTGGGGTTATGTTACCCGCGATTGCCATGGGGTGGGCGGTTAGTCGGGCAATGGACGCGCTGGCAAGACAGCCTGAGGCTGAGAAGTCTATCATGCGGACGCTTTTTATCGGATTGGCAATGATAGAGTCGCTGGCCATCTATGTGCTCGTTATTGTTTTGATTGTGTTGTTCCGCAATCCGTTGCTTGAATACCTTATCAACTAAGAGATGGTAGCCATTCTTTGATGGTTGATTCCGAATATTGAGGGATAATGCTTTGGAGTTTAGCTGGTCTACATTTCTGCTGGAGGTGATCAACTTTTTGGTGTTGGTCTGGATTCTAAAACGCTTTCTGTTTAAGCCCGTCATGGCTGTGATTAGTCAGCGCCAGGCTGATATTGACGAGCAACTTGCCCAATCCCAGCGTCTTAATGATGAATCTGCGGCACTGAAAGGTGAGTATGAGAATCGCTTGGCTAACTGGAAGGAACAGTGTCAGTTAGCAAGAGAAGAGTTGAACAAGGAAATTGACGCCGAGCGGGCATCTCGATTAGAACTGCTGGCGCAGTCAATGGAGCAAGAAAAGGAAAAAGCTGAGGTCGCGGAATCCCGCCAGCGCATGGAAGCAATTCGTGAAAGAGAACAACAGGCATTACAACAGAGTGCTCGGTTTGCAAAAACCTTACTTAGCAAAGCATCAGGGCCTGAGCTAGAGTCTCGGCTGCTGAATATCCTGTTAGATGATTTAACTTCGCTTTCTCACGACAATGCGGCCAGCTTGTTACTTCAGTGGGGCGTATTGCCTGAAGTCATTGAAATCAGTAGTGCCTATCCAATAGCGCAAAACAAGCGGCAAGAGTTGGAAAAGGCTCTGGCTGCAGTCAGTCAGCTGTCAATCCCTGTTAGGTATGATGAGGATCCTGAGCTAATCGCTGGATTATTTATCACAATAGGTGCCTGGTGTTTGCGCGCCAATATAAGGGATGATTTAAAAGGGTTTACGGAGTTTGCCTATGTTACCCGATGAAGATGAACTCAGGAGCCCAATTACGCAACAGGCTGTATGGCTCAAGCATTATAAACCTGGGTTGCGTATTGAAGAACGAGGAGTGGTTCTCTCCATTGGTGATGGTATATCTAGGATCACTGGGCTTCCTTCGGCTGCGATGGGTGATGTTTTAATTATGGAGGATGGCAGTCAGGCTATGGTGTTTGACCTGACGGAAGATCTGGTTAGTGCGGTGTTACTGCATGAAACCAGTCAGTTGACAGCCGGAACACCTGTACATCACTCTAATCATTCTCTGAGTATTCCTGTTGGTGATCGGCTACTCGGCCGGGTCGTTGACCCCCTAGGTACCCCACAGGATGGAGAAGCTCCACCCATTCCTTCGGCATGGCAATGTCTGGATACGCTATCACCTCCCATTATCAGCCGTGATTTTGTCAATTCCCCTCTGTATACCGGGATAAAGATCATTGATACGTTAATCCCTATAGGTAAAGGACAAAGGCAATTACTTATCGGTGATGAAGGGTTGGGGCGGAGCGCTCTTGCCCTTGATACTGTCATTAACCAAAAAAATAAAAATGTGCGCTGTGTTTATGTACTCATTGGACAGCGGCGTTCTATTATCGTCAAGACTATCGAAATATTACGAGAGTTTGGCGCCTTGGAATACACAACCGTTGTTGTTGCCGAGGCGAGCAGCCTTCCGGGATTACAGCACTTGGCTCCTTTCGCTGGTTGTGCTATCGCCGAATATTGGATGCAGCAGGGGCATGATACGCTCGTTGTGTATGATGATCTCAGCACGCATGCCAAAATTTATCGCGAATTATCATTACTTCTTCGTCGACCACCGGGGCGAGAAGCGTATCCGGGTGACATTTTCTCAGTGCATGCGGGATTATTGGAGCGCACTACCTGCCTGAGTCCTGCTTATGGTGGAGGAAGCATGACTGCGTTGCCGATAGTCGAGACGAAACAAGGAGAAATAGCCGATTACATCCCGACGAACCTGATATCGATTACTGACGGGCAGATCTATTTGGATCGCGGGTTGTTTTCAGCAGGGTTCCGTCCGGCGATTGATATTGCTCGCTCAGTCTCTCGTATTGGTGGACAAGCTCAGCACCCCAGAGTTAAAGCGGAAGCAGGCAGTATGAAGTTGAACTACCTGCAGTTTTTAGAGCTTGAGAGTTTCACCCGCTTTGGTGCTCGTCTTGAAGCCTCGATGGAAGAGGCGATTCAACGTGGATTGGTATTAAGAGAAATTCTAAAACAGGAGCAGTTTTCCCCTTTCCATGAGACTTTTCAACTAGCATGGCTGGTTGCTTTTAACGATGGACATTTTGAGGGTAACGAGCGACAAAATGTGCAATCACGTCTTGATATTCTTCAACATGAAGTGAAGAGTTGCGGTCTTACACTCGATTCCCCTAGAGAAGAATGGAGTGCAGCTGTAGCTAATTGGTTAGCCTCTTATAGAGAGCAGGACAGTACCTCATGACTCGGCGCCAGGATCTGCAGGATCATCATCAGAATTTAAACGAAATTATAAAAATTCTAGATGCGATGAAAATGTTAGCGTATCTAGAAACTCATAAGTTGAGTACCTTTATGGATGCACAGCATCGAGTGTTTGATGCGATTAACACAGCGACGACTGACTTTCTGAGTTTTTATCCTGAAATGCAGCCAAAAGAATCTCAGGCAATCCCTGTCTATCTTTTAATTGGTTCCGAGCGGGGGTTTTGTGGTGACTTCAACCAGGACCTGATGAATCATCATATTGAGCAGTCTTTAGATACTCCTATTAAGGCCACTTTGATCGTTGTTGGCCGTAAGCTTTACAACTTAATGAAAGACGATGCAGACATCTATGCTCAGTTAGATGGCCCTAATGTTGTTGAAGAGGTACCTACCGTTCTCGATAAAATGATTCAGGTATTTGCGAAGCTGCAACAGCAACAACCATTAATGAGTCTTTATAGTGTTTACCATAGTGGTGAACAGGGCATTATCTCAAAAAAATTATTGCCACCATTTCAGCAACAACCACAATACTCTCCGCGTTTTCCACACCCTCCGGAACTTAACCTGTCTCCGATAGATTTCTTGTTTGACGCTGCGGAGCAATATCTTTTTGCAGCATTGCATGAATTACTCTATTCCTCTTTGTTAGAAGAGAACCACAATCGGATTATGCATCTTGAAGGCGCGGTTAAACATCTTGAAAACGTAGCGGATGAGTTAACTCAGCAATGCAATACATTGCGCCGGGAAGAGATTACCGAGGAAATTGAGGTAATTTTACTTAATGCGAGTAGTGGTGATGATTGGACTAGTGGTTAAGTTTGTAATGAGTTGAACCAATTAGGTTGAGAGGACTTCCTACAATTGGCATTTTTAGTTTGATTCCTTTTTAGTCTTTACTGCACAATGGCCTCGAATTGGAATAAGTAGGGATAAACTCGTGAGTTTAGTTAAAGTTGTTTACGATCATAGAGCGGGTGGGGAAGAGTTCATTACCCATGAGAAAGAAGTCAGATTACATAGGGAACTCTGTGAAATAATTGATGCCTACCCGTGGGCAGAAGAAATGGAAGCCTTTGATAAATATGGCGTTGGTGGTGGTTTGTATTTTGCGCTGGGTGATGACAGCGTATATGCGTGTTATCAATTTGTACCAGTAGATATCAACGCTGGCATCTTGAGCCTAGACGTCGTTTTGAAGCCGGGTTTTTTAAATATGTTTGGACGTAAATCTGCTTCACAATACTTTAATATTGTTTCGATTCCTGAAGCAAAATCGAAGTTAAAAGACCTCTTTGAGCACACAATAGAATCATTGTACGAAAAACATAAGCATTAGCTTACAGGGAGGAACAGTGTATATTCCAAGGAAATTTAGACAGGAAAATATCGAGCAATTAGTCGCGTTAATGCAACAGTATCCGTTTGCAACACTGGTGACTCATTCAAATGAAGGTATTGATGCAACCCATCTTCCGGTGATGTTTAAGCAAGTGGGCGAGCGATTTGTTCTAAAGGCACATATTGCTAAGGCAAACTCGCTTTGGAAAGAAGTGCTAAGCGGCTCGGAGGTTCTGGTCATCTTTAATGGGCCAAATTGTTATATTTCTCCCAATCATTACCCAACAAAAGCTGAACACGGTAAGGCCGTTCCTACATGGAATTACGCAGTAGCGCACGTGAAAGGGACGATCTCTTTTATACATGATCCAGACTGGATACATACTGCAATCGAAGAGCTCACAGCAGAGCATGAATCGCAGTCGATGAAACCATGGTCAATGAGTGACGCTCCAGATGAATTTATTCAAAAATTGTTACTGGCCGTTGTTGGAGTTGAAATTGAAATCAGTTCAATAACAGGGCAGTGGAAGCTAAGTCAGAATCAGCCGGATGTGAATAAACAAGGTGTTATAGAGGGTTTATCGTCGCTTGGCGACCCCGCTTCACAGTCGGTTGCCTCAATGGTTCGCGAACAAACAAAGTAAGTGTCTTCACAATGTGTTTTATAGTGGCTTTCATAACATGGCATTACCTGTTTGTGTTGGTGGGACACGTCGATAAGTGTTACCACGGTAATTCATCACCTTTAAAGTTTACGAATGTGCCAGTATCAGCAGGCCCTTTTTGGTCTAATAAATCCAGTAAACGAAGCGCAACATAACGTGGTGTGAACAGCTTTTCTGGAGAAACGTTTCTCTGAAATGGCTTGGATAATTCTGTATCTGTCGTACCAGGATGAAAAGCCAATACACAGCAATTAGGTAATTTATATTTCCATTCAACGCTGATGGTTTTAAGCGCCATGTTCAAAGCGGCTTTAGAGCAACGATAGCTAATCCATCCACCAATATGATTATCCTCTATGCTTCCTATTCTTGCTGAAATAGAAATGAAATGTGTATTGCTTTGCGATTTTAGTTGTCTAGAAAAGTGCTTGCTAAGGAGGATGGTTGGCACAACGTTTGATTCAATATTGTGGTGAAAGAAATCTGCATTAAACTCGTTAACTGACTTCTCCGGCTTTCTATTTGGACTATGCAGGAATCCAGCGGCATTAATGAGTACATCGAGGCTAGCAATGTGATTTGATAGCTCAACTACGTCGGACTCAGAAGAAGCATCTACTTTAAACCATTGGATGTTTGGGTGTTCGATACGTGGTTTACGTGTGTGGTAGGTTGTATAAATATGCGTATCTGGTCGAGAAATCAATAGTTGGTCTATGAGTGCAGCTCCAATACCACCGGAACCACCAATAATCAAAATATTCAATAGTTTGTACCTAGTCGTTGCGTCACTTAAGCGTAGTTGCCCGATCGAGATACCGCTAATGAAACATTTTAAGTTTTCGCTAGCTGACAAGTTATAGGAAAGCTTGTCAGCAAAGTAATCTAGAATTCTGGAACGCTCAGAATCAATGATCCATTATTTGCTCGCTTGTTTGAGTGTATTCTCTAAGACAGAAATTGACTGGGCATTTGCAGCACGGTCAAAGTGCACATTGATTTGTACCCCTGCTTTTTCAAAAACTACATCATCAAAATCAGTCATCGCTATTTTGTAACCTTTACTCGCGAACAGACTCGTGACTCTTGTCCTTTGTTGAACTTCGAGTGCGGATGAAAGTAGTTTATCCATACCGTATTTCCTCCCGTTTTTCTAAATTGGATGCGAATAATATTATGAAAATGAAGGCATATCTATGCATTTTTGTTTACTAATGACTTCAAAATTTCAGCCGTTATACATTTAATATAGGGCAAAATACGACTTTAGAATAAATCCATACTTATTTTATGGGATTGTGTGAGGTTAATTGAGAATACTTAGTGTCTAATCAAGTTATTTGTTATTTGATTGACATGGTTTCTTACAATTCGGTGAGCTGTACCTTTGAAATGCGATGCACTTATATGTAAACGATTACATGGTGATAAGGATAACGATCACTATATCCTGTAATTGGCTTCGTTATGTTTGCAGTAAATTGATGTCTTTAACGAAAGTAGTATGGGGTATTATCAAAAATAATTTGAAAGTATTTCAAGTTGGTGCGCATTTTTCTAAGGTAATAAGTTTTCTATAGTTCGTGCAACAGCGAGGGCATGTTAGCCAAATCGCCTAACTGAGAGCTAAGGAAGATCAGATGAGTACAACTACCATGAACGCGATCGGGTTCACCGAATCCAAACCCATTGACGCGCCAGAGAGTCTTTACGAATTTACTACCGCCATACCAGAGCTAGAAAAGTTCGATTTGTTAGTGAAGGTGCACGCGGTATCGGTGAACCCAGCAGACGCGAAAGTAAGAGTGCGAGCCGCTGCTGGCAAAACGTTGGATACCCCTCGCGTGCTTGGATTCGATGCCGTGGGCGAAGTCGTGGCTGTGGGCGCTAATGTAACGGAATTCAAGCAAGGTGATCGCGTCTATTATGCTGGTGATATCACGCGCCCGGGTTCTAACTCTGAGTACCATACTGTGGATTCGCGTATTGTGGCCCTAGCTCCTAAGGGATTAACGGACGCGGAGGCCGCCGTTTTGCCATTAACTGCTCTTACTGGCTGGGAAACACTTTTTGATCGCTTGCGTGTTGATCCAACAGAACGTAAGACCTTGTTGATCATTGGCGGGGCTGGTGGTGTCGGTTCAATTACCACACAAATCGCGAAGCAAATGACGAACCTTACGGTGATCGCCACCGCTTCCCGACCAGAAACTGAAGCTTGGGTAAAAGAGATGGGGGCAGACTATGTGGCTAACCATCGAAATTTAGCTGAATCGGTCCGAGATCTGGGTTTTGAAACCGTCGACTATATCTTTAATACCGCCGATACAATTGGACATTGGGATGCGATGGCAGACTTGATTGCGCCCCAAGGGATGATTGCTTCTATTGTTGAGTTTGATGGCGGGGTAGATCTGAGCAAGCTGCAAGGTAAATCGGCTGGTTTTGTTTGGGAGCTAATGTTTACCCGCACTCTGTTTAAGACAGGAGATATGTATAAACAAGGTGATATCCTCAAGCAAGTCGCAAACTTGGTTGATTCTGGACGGCTTAAAAGTACGTTAAGCAAGGAGCTAAATGGGTTGACGGCAGAGTCTTTAAAGCAAGGGCACACCCTAGTGGAGAGTGGTGCGATGATTGGTAAGGTTGCGATTAACTTCGATTAACCTTCCACTACGATTGATTTCTTACCTCTTCTTTTCCGAGAAGAGGTATTTTTGTTTAAGATGCTAAAACATAGCGCTAGAGTAGTGATGATCGGATGAAAGCATTAAATGAATTAACATTGTTCGCAGAAGCAGCCAAACACGGCAGTTTTTCGCGAGTAGCCAATAACATGGATATGACCCCAGCAGCGGTTAGCGCATCGATTAAACGGTTAGAAGAGCAAGTGGGTTTCCCTCTTTTTGTACGCACTACGCGGCGCTTAAGTTTAACTGGGGAAGGCGAATTGTTTCTCACTAAAGTCAATCGCGCGTTAGAAATACTCAAAGAAGGGGTCGAAGATATTGCCAATGCGCGAGGGGAGCTGACGGGTAACATCTACGTTTCGGCCCCGTCTGATTTTGGTCGCAACTTACTCTTAGACTGGATTGATGAATTCACGGAGTTGTATGACAACATTACCGTCAAGCTAGAGTTAAGCGATAAAATTGTTGATATGTACAGTAAGCCCGTGGATATCGCGATTCGCTACGGACAATTGCCAGATTCAAATATGATTGCTATCCCACTTTGTTCGAGCAATGTTCGTGTTTTATGTGCCTCTCCAGAATACATTCGTACGCATCCGCCTATTCTTCATCCAACAGACCTAGAGCAACATAATTGCATCAGTTTTATGGTCGCAGACACAATCCACAATCAATGGCATTTAATGTGTCAGGAAGAGAGGCAAACCGCCTCGGTAACAGGAAGGCTTTCTGCTAACGATGGTGATGTGGTGCGAAGGTTAGCACTCAAAGGAAAAGGGATCGTAAACAAATCGTTGATGGACGTCAGCCAAGATATTATCGACGGCAAGCTCAGGAAGATCTTGCCTGATTGGGAAGGTGAATCTGTGCCACTTTATATGGTCTGTGCGGATAAGCGTCAATTGCGGCCCATTATCAAAGTGTTTCAAGTGTTCTTACAACAAAAATGCTGTAGCCAATTTGAAAAAGTGAGCCAGGCATTGAACCATTAGCCCTCCTAGTTAGAGGGCCAAAGTAGAAGAGGTCGCGTTAAAACTCGCTAAATAGATAGCTTTCTTGGTGGCGAGATTTGGGTAGTTTGGCGTTAAAGTCTTGTGCACTGCGCAAGCCGAGAGGAAGAATCACAGAGCTGCGATAGCCTTTTTCTTTTAACTCAAATTCTTCATCTAACACTTCAGCGTCAAACCCTTCCATTGGCACCGCGTCAATGCCTAATGCCGAAGCTCCAAGCAACACCGTTCCGAGGTTGAGGTAAACTTGCTTTTCCATCCAATGGTGAACGTCTTTTAAATCGTCACGATGCAGGTTCACAAAATAACTGCGACCATTTTGCTGGCCCTGTTTTGTTTCATCGTTAGCAAAGCGACCATCACGCGCTTCATTTTCAAGCAGAAGTTGCAAATATGCGTCGTCGATGTCGGTCTTGGTACAGAAGATCAAAACATGGGAAGCATTTAGCACCTTAGCTTCGTTAAAAGCGTAACGGCCTTGCGTCGCTTTTGCGATACGCTGCTTGGCGTGAGGGCTCTCGGCAATAATAAAGTGCCAAGGTTGTGAGTTGACGCTAGACGGGCTAAATCGCAGTAGCTCTTTTATGCTAGCGATCTGTTCGTGCGATAGTTTGTTTGACGGGTCAAACACTTTAGTGGAGTAACGCGATTTGGCGTAATGCATGATGCTCATAAGACAATTCCTTAGATCTCTGAATAACCAAGAGTGTATGAGCACAGTGGGCGCAGAAAAAGCGCGTGCTGATTGAAGCTGATTCAAATTAAATTTGAAAATAGAACCCTAAAAACGGACGGTGTACCTCAACACGTGATTTAGCCTTTAATTCACTGGACACCGAGTGCGAAAACGTTCGATTAAGAAGTCGAGGAACAGACGCAGGCGTTTGGGCTGATATTGCCTACTGAGATAAATCACGTTCAGGTCTGCGTTAGCGGAAGAAGTTGGAGTGTTGAAGTTTTTCATGCAGTCATCCAATACCGTCACCAAACGGCGTTGATTAATGTCTTCTTGCACATCTAAGATCGATTTCAAGGCGATACCAGCCCCGTCTAATGCCCATTGGCGTATCACTTCGCCATCGTCAGAAAAACGCTTAGGCACAACGGTAAGCGTGTTGTGATTGTCATCGTCCCGAAAGTGCCAAGTCTTGAGTTCTTCATTGCTGCGCACCATCGCTAAGCAAGAGTGATTAGTTAACTCTTGCGGCTCGATAGGTATGCCATTTTTCTCCAAGTAAGATGGTGAGGCGCACAATACCCTGCGGCTAGGGGCTAACTTGCGTGAAATCAGCGTACTGTCGGCTAACTCTCAATAACGAATCACAAAATCTAGTCCAGACTCGGCCAAGTTTGCTAGGTCATCACTCAGATAAAGGTAAGGAATGACATCAGGGTAGTACTCAGAAAATTCAGCCAGAATTGGAGCGATATATTGCTTACCAATGTCGCGTGGCGCCGAGATCTTTAGGGTTCCGCGAACCTCTGTGGCTCCGGTCTGCAGTAAGTTCTCGGTTTCTTTTAGACTGTTGACAATATCTAGGCACGCGTGGTGGTACAAAGCGCCAGAATCGGTCAAAGATATATGTCTAGTCGTTCGGTTTAGCAACTTGACGCCATATCGATTTTCAAGCGCTTGCAGCCGTGCTGTCACGGTTGCAGGTGATAATCCCATTTCTCTTCCTGCCCCCGCGAGACTCTGATTTTTGATAATACTGATAAACAGTCCCATGTCTGAAAATTTGTCCACGTGTTCTTCCTCTTATTCGATTATTCATCTGAGTCGAATAATCAATTCAAATATTACCCAATTATCAATCTGTGTCTAATAGATATACTCCCACCATCGACATTTTATGGGCAAGAATTTCAAGGTAAGCAAACTGATGCGCGTAGTTCTTACTCATCTTTTGATTAACGAAAACACATTGAGAATTTTTATAAAAATTAGGAGTCTCGCATGAGTAAACTATTTCAACCCACGCAACTTAAACAATTTTATCTGCAAAACCGTGTGGTAATGGCTCCAATGACGCGAGCGCGCACCACACAACCGGGTAATATTCCCAATCAAATGATGGCGACTTATTACTCGCAACGAGCAACTGCGGGGCTCATTATTTCGGAAGCCACTCAAATTTCAGATGATTCACAAGGGTATTCATTTACGCCAGGGATCTATACCGATGAGCAAGTCGCGGGTTGGAGTAAAGTGACGCATGCGGTGAAACAGCAAGGCGCAGCTATGTTCTGTCAGCTTTGGCATGTTGGGCGCGTCTCTCATCCAACATTCCAAAATGGTGAACTACCAATGGCGCCATCCGCGCTTAAACCCGTTGAAACGCAAGTGTGGATTGCTGATGAGCAAGGAAATGGTGAAATGGTTGATTGCGTGGAGCCACGCGCGATGGAGCAAGCTGACATTGAAAGGGTGGTGAGTGATTTCGCGAGTGCAGCAAAACGTGCCATCGAAGCTGGGTTTGATGGCGTTGAAATACACGGAGGAAATGGTTATCTAATTGACCAATTTCTACGCACCAACTCTAACCACCGTACCGATCTTTATGGTGGTTCACGTTCAAATCGAATTCGTTTTTTACTTGAAGTGGTTGATGCGGTGAGTAAATCAATCGGTGCAAATAGAGTCGGTGTGCGACTCGCCCCTTTTATCACTTTTAAAGACATGGATTGCCCAGACATTGTGCCAACCATTCTTGAAGCATCAAAACAGCTTCAAGCACGTGATATCGCTTATCTTCATTTATCTGAAGCCGATTGGGATGATGCGCCAGTCATACCCGAAAGTTTCCGAGTGGAACTGCGCAAAGTCTTTACGAATGCGATTATTGTTGCGGGAAGTTACACCCAACAGCGTGCGAATGAGGTGCTAGACAAAGGCTATGCCGATTTGGTGGCCTTTGGACGGCCATTTGTTTCTAACCCAGATTTGGTAAGCCGTTTGAAGCACCAACAACCATTGTCAGATTTGGACCCATCGACATTATTTGGTGGTAGTGACGGTGGTTATACGGATTACAAGGCGTACTTTGGAAGGTAGTTAAACTCACCACTTGATTGTTCCGATGGTGTAAGAACAAAAGGAATAAGAGCTGCACAACTTGGCAGCTCTTTAAGGTAGAGGCATTTTAACTTGCAGCGTTACGCCTTGCGGATTTTGGCTGGTAATGATTGGCGAGCAGCGGCTCCTACCACCCAATCCAACAACACGCCTTTGCCTTCTCGGGTAGGGTCAATTAAGCCAATGTCATTAATGTTGACGCCATCTTGGCTGTGCGTTTTGACAGGTTGCTGTTTATCGCCAATCCAGTGCGAGCGTTGTCCTAACTCAGTATGGCCAAACCCATGTTCAAATCCGAGTGTGCCAGTGCGAATCCCGCTGACTATCATCGCCAGTGCTTTGGTGCTTGCAGATGGCGTCTCGATAATAAACTCATCACCCGTTTTAATGCCTGCGCGCTCGGCATCGATTGGATGGATGTACACTGGGTTTACGCCTTTAATCGAGTTCAACCTTGGCGATAGGTTCGACACCGCACTGTGAATGTTGGATTTAAAGTTCGTCAGGCTGAATGGCCATTCTGAGCTTGGGAACTGGTCTTCTATTGGTGTGCCATCGGCTAGCTTTTGAGGATGCCATGTTGGGCAACCGGTGTAGAAATCACCAGTCATGGTGTTTCTTGCGCTGCCGACACGTTCATTCCATATCGCAACTGGTCGTGTCCATTTATGCTTCATCTGCTCGCCTTGATACGCTTCGCTGGCATTTTCAAAGCGTCCACCGCGAGCGAAAATAAACGCCACACGTTTCATCTCATCCGCTGTTAGCGTACTTTGCATGGTTGGCATTAAACGCTCTAAGCCTGACCACGCAATGTCTTCTGCCGAAACTTCAGGCACGCCGCCTTTCACATAAGCCAAGTTTGCCGCGGAACGTAAGTAGAAATCTTCAGCGCTGTGGAGAGAGTGCCAATTCCCTTGTGCATCTTGAATCGCGTTGTCACCGAAACCGCCCAGTTGCATTTTCTTAGCGACATCAATCAGAAAGTTCTCTAAGCAAATCGAGCGACCGTCGGCGGTTTTCTCTGTTCGCGCTTCCACAATCGGCCAGCGAGCGGTGACGGTTTTCACCGGAACGTCGTGCCAAGGCGTTGCCATACCCCAGCTTTCGTAGGTGACAGTGTCCGGCACAATATAATCCGACAATGCGGTGGTTTCGTTAATGAACGCATCAACAGACACAATCAAACCGAGCTGCTTTGGATCTTTAAGCTTGTCTTCTAGCAGCGTTTTTAAACCGGGTACACCATACATTGGGTTCGCCATATGGTTGATCCACGCTTTAACGCGATATGGATAACCATCAATAGCCGCAGATAGGTGCTCTGTCAGCAGTGGCGCGGCAAACGGATACCAAGGGGCGCGAGTTGGGTAAGGGGATTCACCTGCCTCAACGCGACGTTTGTATTCGCTGGTTTTGTGGTAGGGGAATTTACTGCGCGACAGAAAGACGCCTTTCGGGCCGACTTTGCCAGCAAATTTGGTGAAGTCGTAACGAGGACCCGCAGCGGAAGTTGGGTAGCCACCCGCTTTGGCCATCGCGCCGCCTTTCATATTGATATTACCAATCAACGCATTGAGCATCATGATGGTAAACGAGTTATAGAACCCGTTGGTGTGCATGTTGCCACCGTGGGTATCGGCCACCGCTTTTGTTCCGTGACTGGTGAAGCGTTTTGCTAGTTCAACAATTTGTTCGACAGGGATTTCACATTGTTGGCTGTAGAACTCAAGGCTGTATTTAAACGCCTCTTCTTTGAGTCTTTGCAGGGAAGATTTTACGCGCACTTTGCCTGATGCAAGCGAAACCGTTTTATCGACAAAAAGGGCGGCTTCCTCAGCTTGGGTATGAACACCAAATTCGCCACTTTGATCATCCACGATGACGTACGGATCGGAATCAGACAACGCTTCGCCCTCAAATGGCAGATTCAGATCCGACGCGCGTAAAAACGTGCCGTTTCTCGGGTGCTGCTCATCGCTTATCACGAGATGTGTCGCATTGCACCAGTGCGCGGTGCCTGCTCGTTTCATCGCGTTCGCGCCCGGCTGCGCCAAGAAGGTTTTGTTGTAGCGTTGGTTTTCGATGATCCATTGGATCATGCCAAGCACGAGGGCAGAATCGGTGCCCGGTTTGATTGGTATCCAGCGGTTATTGTCACCGGCCGCCAAGCTCGATGAACCCGCAGGCAAACTTGGTGTGATGATGGTGTATTCCAAGCTACCTTCTGTTCGCGCATTGGCGAGTTGGCGCGCCTGACGCTTAAAAGGGTTGCCAGCTTGAGCAGGCGACATACCAATAAAGATGATGTATTCGGCATTATCGAAGTCTGGTTTTAAATGGGCAAATTTATCCAAATCATTCATGAATGCACCGCTACCAGCACGAAATGCGTAGCCGCAGTAAGAGCCGTGATGCCCAAAATTACGCGTACCATAGCTGTTGAACGCGAAGCGTTTGAATATGTCGTCTCGGCCTTCGTTACCGGCGTTGGTCATTAACAATTGGTTGGCTTTCGGGCCATATTCTGGGCTTTCAGGATCAACAGGCGTTTTTAAATCGCGAATGTCGCGCAAGCCATCAACATGGCCTTCACCAAATAAATCACCACCTTCTACGACTTCTTCTATCAATTGCTCGTAGCTGATCGGAATCCATTTTCCTTCGCCGCGTTTGCCTACTCGTTTCAGGGGCTGAGTAATGCGGTACGGGCTGTTGCGAATTTCTAGCATCCCGTTTCCTCTCGCACAGGCGGTGGAACGGCCGTCAAGGCCCGCTTCTCCTGCCAAACTTAAATAAGCATCTTTGACTGGCGTTTCGAATGGAATGTGTTGCTGATGAGACAATGGGTGATATGGGTTGCCAGTGATACGCAAAATCTCGTCGTTGCGGTTATCAATGCGCACACGCAACCCGCACAGTGACCAACAGCCAAAGCACATGGATGGAGCGACGCGCTGGTTTGGATTAGGGATCAGGTTGCCTTTGCTGTTGACCGTGTACTCTGGTTCAAGAGAATTACCGTGGTGAATATCACGCGTTTTTTCTCCTGCAGTGCCTTTGATCGCACCCTCGACCATGTGTTTGGTTGTGGTGGCGTAACCCGCAGCGAATGCGCCAAGCCCACCCACTGCAATGCCTGATTTCAAAAACTGACGGCGTTTGTTATCCATGATGAAATCCTCTTGATTAGCGTTCAGTTAAGGTGAGTGATGATGCTTTTGCTTCGATATTTTGTTGTGGTTGAACCAGCTCTGATCCGAGCAGTGCCAGTGCAAGCCACAATCCGAGCATCCCGATAATGCCTATCCAGCCATTTCCATCCATAGTGAGTTGGTATGGATACAGCCCCGCATCGAACTTGGCGATGGTTTGTACTTCCATGATGGTAAACCAGCGAATCAGCCACGCACTTGCCAGTGCGGCAGCAGACACAAAACTGAGTCCTATGACGTGACGAAATCTGGCTGATGCGGACTTTTGGGTATCGCGCAAAAAAATGAAAGCGAGCAAAACACAACCTAAAATGACAAAAGTGAGCAAGGCAATGTTGTGCATCCATTGTTCGCTAGAATAGAGCGAAAATGCGGAATTGTTGGATGCCCAAATCGGTAGCAGTATCAGCGTTAATACACCGCTGGTAACCACCGATTTTTTCAGCAAATTAGTATCGCCAGATGTTAGCGTCTTTGACTGACTAGGCAGCAAGAGCCAAATCAGCAGAGCGAAGCCGACTGCGCCCATAAAAGCAGTAACAAACCAAAGAATCGGTGATGCTGGTTGGTGCCATAACGAGCGCGATTTAACGACTGCAATTTCAGCGCCCGTGTAAACTGCAATGGTGATGCCTGATAGCACAGTGATGGCAGACACCATAAGCATGGCTCTGCGAGATAGCGTCCACTCACCCAGTGATAGCTTTGAAATTAGAGGCAGTACTCTCCCTGACTGATTACGTAAGTTGAGCAGATCCTGGCGGAGATACAGCCATGCGGTTATTACCGCTAAACCTGAGAAAACAGGCAAGAAAAGCGACCCTAAAGACATCCATGACCACGGCGTGATGTGCGCGTAAAAATGCCATGCGCGTCCCGGTTGGTGTAAATCACCAGTTAACGCTAATGGTCCCACGATGGCGCTGATGGCCAGCGTCAGAACTAGCGCAGCGCGCAGTCTGTGGCTGGAGTGTTTTTCAAATAATAGGGCGATTAGGAATAAAATAGCGGCAGCATAAGCCGAACCGATGTAGAAGAAATACTGTACCGCCCACGGAAGCCAAGCCATCGCTTGAGGTTGGACTAACACTTCGGTGATGTTCATGCGTGCTCTCCTTGAGGGTCGTAAATAGCTGGTTGTCCGTCGATATGGCTGGTGAAGCGCTCATCCATGCCGATATAAAACACGTGTGGCTTGGTCTCTTCATTGGGCTTTAGCACTTTGATGTCGTCTTGGTGCTTCGCAATTAAGCGGCGGACTTCACTGGATGGATCATTCAAATCACCAATCACACGCGCACCGCCAACACAGGTCTCCACGCAGGCAGGCAATAGACCTTGCTCTAGACGATGTGCACAGAAGGTGCACTTATCTGCGGTGAGGGTGTCCTCATTGATAAAACGCGCGTCGTAAGGGCAAGCTTGTACGCAATACGCGCAGGCGACACAGCGACTGTTATCCACCATGACGATGCCATCTTCGCGCTGAAAGGTTGCTTGAACCGGACACACAGCCACGCAGGGTGGGTTTTCGCAGTGGTTACAAAGGCGAGGGAGCATAAAGGCTTTCGCTTCTCGCGTGGCTTTCGAACCGTCATCCAGCGTGACTTCGTACTGCTTTACTGTGGTCCGGAACTGACCGATAGGCGCTTGGTTTTCAATGCTGCAACCCACAGTGCAAGCCTGGCAGCCGACGCATTTACGCAAATCCACCACCATGGCATAACGTTTCCCCACTTGTCCTTTTCGGTCAGCGGACTGGTTATTTCGAATAATGTTTCCCGCAGTTGCCGTGCCAATGCCTGCGACTGGAATTAACGCGGCTCCGGCTGTGACCGCGCTGAGAAAGCGACGTTTGGTGGAATCCATAACTCACCTGCTTTTTTTGTTGTATTTGAATTGACTGATTCCATTGTGAGAAATGCACCGCGAGGCTTATATTGTGGATTTCCACATACCCAGACCAAACTTGATCTAAAACAAATGTGGTTTAGGGAAGGTAGCTGTTATTCTTGCTTCATTATTTTCGAAGGAACGATTCGACTCATCATGAACAAAACGCCACGGTTGCTTCAGTTTTGGATTCTTTGCTTGGTTGTCTTTGCATCTTTAGCTCAGGGCGCTGTTTCTGAACAAGCAGATCTGCAAGAGCAAAAGGCAGTGCAGCCAGAGGCCAAGCAGAAAGTCGAAGTGGGCGTGTTAGCGATACGTGGTCATCTTTATGCTGAGCAGAGATGGCAACCGACCATTGATTGGCTCAATCAGCAAATTTCTGATGTGCATTTTGTTCTTCATCCCCTTAACTTGGATGAAATGGGCGAAGCGGTGAAGTTTCAGACGATGGATTTCATCTTAACTAACCCAGGTCAGGCAGTGCGATTGGGTAGGCAATACGCGCTATCGTGGATGGCAACGCTAACCAGCCGAGCGCCGCAAAATTCGAACTACGGCATTGGTTCGGCGCTGGTGGTTCGAGCCGGTTCAAGCTATCAAACATTGCAAGATGTCTCAGGGCTTCCCGTTGCTGCTGTATCAGAAAAAGCCTTTGGCGGTTACTTAACGCTGCGTTACCAGATAGTCGAAATGGGTCTTAATCCTAACGATTTCTTTGCTGATGTCCGTTACCTCGGCTTTCCTATTGACGCCAACCTGTATCAATTGCGTGATGGTAATGTGGAAGCCGCTGTCATCCCTGCTTGTTTATTGGAACAGATGCAAAATGAAGGTCTGTTACAGCAAGGTGATTTTCGAGTCCTAAATCAACAGCCAAATGAACATTCTTCGTGCGCTGTTTCTACGCCGTTATATCCAAACTGGTCATTTGCCAAAACAGAGCGTGGCTCAGCTCAGCTCGCCAAACAGATTGCGCAAGTCTTGCTTGCTATGCCGCCAGATCACCCTGCGATTATTGCGGCAGGCGCGTCAGGTTGGACGTCACCCGTCAGCTTGCTGAGCATCGACAAACTTTATCAGGCGCTAGACCTCCATCCGTTGCAGCAGCCTTGGTGGCAAGAAGCATTGCGTTGGCTGCGTAGTCATCAGGAATGGGCGTGGGCGCTGTTCATTTTTGTGATTGTATTGAACGCTTACCACTTTTGGCTTGAGTATCGATTTAGCAAGAGCAAGCAAGCGTTGGAGCATACATCGTTACGTTTAAAAGAGAAAAGTGAACAGTTAGAGCATTCACAAAGAGTCGCGATTGTCGGTGAAATCGGCACCAGTCTTGCCCATGAGCTCAATCAGCCATTGGCGGCCATTCGCAATTACAGTGAAGGCGGTTTACTTCGCTTGGCCAAAAAACGCCCTCATGAAGATATTGTCCCAGTGCTTGAGAAAATACAGGGGCAAGTTGAACGAGCCGATGCAATTATTCAGCGCTTAAGAACGTTGATCCGCAAGCGTAGTGTCGACAAAGCGCCGTGCGATCTTCAAGTTCTTATTGATGACACGATTGAATTGCTCCATTTTCGAATGCAGAAGCAAAATATTTCGATTGTGACCAGTATAGAAGGGAACGTCTGTCCGGTAATTGTCGACGCTGTGGGCGTTCAACAGGTTTTAGTTAATGTGATCAGTAACGCGATTGATGCGTGTACTTTGTTCCAAGAGAAATATCACTCGTCAGGTTATCAAGGTAAAATTGCCCTGCATAGTGACTACCAAGTCAATCAACTTTCCATTCGAGTATTGGACAACGGCACAGGGTTGCAGCAAGAGAATCCAACTCAAGCGTTTGTGAGTAGCAAAGAAGAGGGGCTCGGGCTGGGGTTAGCCATTTGTCGTGATGTAATGGAAATGCATGGTGGCGAGTTTCTCATCAGCTCGACAGCGCCACATGGCTGTTTGGTTGAGCTCGTGTTTCCATATCAAAACTAATCTGAACTAGGCATAGGAGCATTCAATGAGCAGCGGTGAAAAGCAGTTACCTGTTTTTGTAGTCGACGATGATGAATCGGTGCGTGACTCGCTCGCTTTTATGTTGGAAGAACATGACTTCAACGTCACCACTTTTGCTGATGGGCAGTCTTTCCTCGATGAGGTGGACGTTCAGCAAGCGGGGTGTATCATTCTTGATAGTCGAATGCCAAATCTTCGTGGTCAGCAAGTCCATCAAATTTTAAATCAAGCCAACAGTCCCTTGGCTGTTATTTACCTGACGGGGCATGGTGATGTCCCGATGGCGGTCGATGCATTGCAAGCTGGCGCGGTCAATTTTTTCCAAAAGCCAGTCAAAGGAGATGAGTTGGCACAAGCCATTTTGCAGGGACAAGCGCAGTCGGCTGCAAACCTTGATATGGCGGCGGCAAAATCGGCGTATGAATCGCTCACTCCCAGAGAAAAAGACATTTTACGTTTGATCATTGAAGGAAAACGCAACATTCGAATTGCTGACGAACTTTGCATTGCAATGCGCACGGTTGAAGTACACCGCGCCAGCCTATTGAAAAAGTTCTCAGCGAAAACCGTCGCCGAGTTGGCATATATTTACGGTAAATTGGTGTAATTGAAATCAGAGAAAAAGGCTTTGTTTGGACGCTTCTTAGCCAAGTGCTTTTTGCCAAGCCAACAACACATCCTCGCCAAACAAATAAAAAGTCATCGTTAATGTTTGATACTTTTTACGTCTGCAGACCGAAATCGCAATGGTTGCTGCTTCATCTAAAGGGTAACCATAAACGCCACAAGAAATCGCAGGCAGTGCCACCGTGCGGCACCCATTTGCAAGCGCAAGATCAAGCGAGTTTTCGTATGCGGATTCCAGGGTGGCTTTTGGATTCGGGCTGTTCTTGTAAATAGGGCCCACGGTGTGAATAACAAATTTGGCGTTTAGTTTTCCAGCAGTGGTGATGCGCGCTTGTCCAAATGGGCAGCGCACACCATTAACTGCATCTAATTGAGAGCACGCTTGTAACAATTCAGCTCCGGCCGCTCTATGGATGGCACCGTCTACGCCCCCTCCACCCAATAGCGTTGTATTTGCAGCGTTGACGATGGCATCGACATTCGCTTTGGTGATGTCGCCATTGACTAAAAATATATTTTCCATCTTTGACCCTCTGCAAGACAACTAACACAAACTTAGTCCAAATTGAGTCGCATGCTCACTCAAGATTATGGATTAGCTTGCTAGAAATCGCTTCAGCCCGTCTAAAACCAAAGCAATAAGCGCAAAAATAATAAACAGATACGTTGGTATCTCTTGCGAAGAAATTGAGTCACCGATCAATAGCCCAACAATAAAAATAAACGTCGGTTCTACATAGCCAAGTAGGCCAAAGACAGACACCGGTAACTTGGAATACGCATAGAGATAGAGAAGCATTGGCGTAACGGACACGATCCCTAAACCGATGTAATACATATAATCGCTCACAGGAAGGGTAAGCATGTAGTCGGGCGGGTAAAGATAGAATAGCCCAACTAACGCCAATGGCATCATAAATATGTGGTCAACGGTTAGTCCAACATCGGTTGCTAATGGTATGGTTTTTCGATGCATGAAATAGACGGGGTAACCCAACGCGACAACGAGGACAACCCAAGAGATCCCGTCTGACAATGCATAGGCATAAAGAGTGCCCGCTAGAGCGAAATAACACGCTAGCTTTTGAAAAGAAGAGAGCGTTTCGCGATAAATAAATCGACCCACCAGAACCATCACAATCGGCATTGTAAAATAGCCGAGCGCAAGAGATAAGGTTTCACCATTTGCGGGGGCCCAAACAAACAACCAATATTGAGGTGCGATCAAAAGCGCCGAAACACAGTATTTTGGCCACATGCGCCATTTGCTGAGCGCGTCTAGCAGTAGGTGGATTCTATTCGACGTTAATAGTAGTAAGAGAAAAAGAGCAGTACTCCAAAGTACACGTTGAACTGCCAGCCAATGGCTTTCGCCCCCTGTGACATTACTCGAGGGAATTGGCGGTTGAAATTGAACGTATGCTGGGATCAGCGCAAATAGCAATGAACACAGCACAGAGGCGATAACCCCTTTGGTTTGTGCTGACATTGATTCGGTGTAGCGTTTCACCGTGGCAGAGAAATGACTCATTGCTATTACTACCTTTAAACAGAACTAAAAAATAAAAAGGTACTGCGCTTAAAAAACACAGTACCCGGTTTTGCGATTTTGGTTAATAGAACAGGCTAGGTAACCAGAGCGAAATTTGGGGAACAAACGCGATAATGATAACAGCTACGACCGCAATAAAAACGATAGGTGTCACTTTTGCTGTGATTTTTTCAAAAGGCGTTTCCGCGATTGCAGACGCGACAAACAAGTTCTCACCGAGCGGTGGCGTTGAAAAACCAATCGATAGGGCACAAATCATCACAACACCGAAATGTACCGGATCGATACCTAGCGTGTAAGTGACGGGTAGCAATACTGGCGTCAAGATCATGATCGCCGCTAACGTTTCCATAAACATCCCGACAAACAACAGAATACCAATAATCAGCAACCAAATTATATAAGGGTTGGTTGTTAGGGCTGTTAATGCATCAACAATTACTACAGGGATTTGGTTTTCTACCAATAAACGGCCGAAAGCAGTCGCGGTAAGCAGTATCAGCATGATGCGGCCAGACAGCCAAGCGGTTGAATCAATGCATTTGGTGAATTCTTTCCAAGTCAGCTCTTTATGGATAAAGACGCCAACAAACAGCACGTAGAAAATAGTGACAATGGCAGACTCGGTCGGAGTAAATAGTCCAGTGTAGATACCACCTAAAATAACCACAGGGGCACTGAGTGACCATATTCCGTCTTTACACGCTTGAACGGATTCTTTTAAAGACCAAGCATGATTAGATCGCTCAATCTTTACGCGTTTACAATAGAAATAATTATAAATCAGAATGCTGATCGACATGATTAGACCGGGAATTACACCCGCGACAAACATTTTACTGATCGATATCGATTGAAACTGCCCAAATTCCGCAATTGCTTCAAACGGTGCTGCAATCCCCATTGCCGAAATGCCAAAAATAACCATTGGAATAGAAGGTGGGATGATAATACCTAACCCGCCTGAGGCTGCGGTTAAAGCTGCAGAATAGTCTTTGCCGTAGTTGTGCTTGATCATTGCCGGGATCATTAACATACCAACCGCTGCGGTTGTAGCTGGGCCAGAACCCGATATCGCGCCAAAGAAAATACAAGCGACAACCGTTGATGCACCGATGCCACCCGTGAACGACCCCGATAAGGTTTCAGCGATATGTACCAAACGTTTGGAAATGCCAGCCGCTTCCATAATGGCCCCTGCAAAGATAAAAGCAGGGATGGCCATAAGTGGGAAAGATCCAATCGCATTAAAGCCTAGCTGGACCAGTTTAATCGGGTTTTGATCAAGCTGAAGATAAGAGAGCACCGATGCGCCGCCTAAAGCCACCGCGATAGGGGAGCCGATAAGCAACAGCAAGAAAAACGTCGCAAAAAGAACAAATGTGATACTTAAAGGAATCATGTCATCTCCTTAGCTTGTTTGTTTCTTAAACTGGCATCAGCGGCAACGCCACGCTCAAATAACTTTTTTAGATTTACCTGAATATGCCTTAGGGTCATCAATAGGAAGGCAAGAGGCATGATCATATAAATCATTTTCATAGGAATGCCTAATGTTTGTGACTTCCAATATAAATTCATTTTATTAAATACAAAGTCGTAGCATAAATAGAAAAAATAGAGGTTGAACATCAACCAAGATAACTCTGCTAATACTTTGAAAGTAGCCACAACTTTGTTAGGTAAGTATTTATATTGGAAGTCAATTCTATTATGAGCTTCTATGCGAATTGCTCTGCTTGCACCAAAAAAAACAAACCAAACAAATAAATAAACTGCGGACTCTTCACTCCAGCTTATAGAGTGATCGAATATTTCCCTCGCAATTATTTGCATAAATAAAATAGAGGTGAATGCAACGAGTAGAATTCGGCAGATGTAGTTTTCGAAATTATCAATGAAATTTTTAAACATACTACTTCCCTGTAGAGATAATGCGGGGATGACTCCCCACATTGACTAGTTTTGTTTATAGAGTGTCTCGGCCCAGTGCTTTAAGAAGCTCATTGACACGCTCTTTGCCGCCGACTTCGTCAAAGTACTTTGGCCATACGTCTTTCTGTAGCTTGTCGATCCACTTTTGCTCATCTTCGAGCTTGCTGATCTTCATGCCGTAATTGGCAACCAAGTCTTGTTTGATTTTGTCTTCGGTCTTGATGAGATACTCGTAGCTGTACAGCTCTGCTTCGTCACCCGCTTTATCAATCGCGCGTTTTACCTCATCCGACTGCGCTTGATATAAGCTTTCTGACATCAGTACTGGCTCGATTTGGAATAGATAATGGGTTTCAGTCAGGTACTTTTGAATTTCACCAAACTTCATCGACTGAATCGCGGCGTAAGGCGTTTCTTGTCCATCAACCACGCCTTGCTGTAAAGCTGCGAACGTTTCACTCCACGCGATTGGTGTTGCACCAATACCCAGCGATTTATAGGTATCAAGAATCACTTTGCTTTTCGGTACACGCACCGACAGTCCTTGTAGGTCCTCTAACTTCGTGACTGGGTGATCGGAGTTTGTTAAGCGGCGAAAGCCAGAATAAGTCCAAGAAACAATGCGTACATTGGCTTGCTTAAGAACATCTTGCTCAATTTTTTTCGTCACGTCGCTTTCCAATGCTTTTTTAGCATCGTCGATGTTGTGGAACATGTATGGATACGTAAATAAGCCAATAGCAGGGGACAATGCCGCTAAGTTGGAACTGCCCACAACAGACATATCAAGAAGCCCCATAGAGACATCGTTGACGGTAGCTTGCTCTGAGCCTAGTTGACCATTTACAAACAGGGCTGTTTCTATCTTGCCATTCGTTTCATCGGCCAGAATGTCAGAAAACTTTTGAGCAATGATCTCTTGCGTTGAGCCTGCGCCATCACCAATCGCAATATTCCATTTTGCGGCATTGGCTGAAAACGATAAAAGCATTGCAGTACTTAAGATAATCGTCTTTTTCATAGTTCGTTCCCTCATAGATTAGGTTTAGTTTGTTGTGCGCGTTCAATGATTTCCTTGGATAGAATGTCTACCGCATCGAATACAGGTACATCAGACTCTATTTTGTTTTTAATTACTGAAAGCTCAGTACAGACGAGAGCAAGACAATCCACACCTTGGTTGGTCATGTGGTTTTGTAGCTCGTCCAGAGTTTTCAGATCATCATCGGTGAATGATTTGGCTTTGATAGCTTTGATTAGCGCCATCAAATCATCCTGATGATGTGGATCTGGATAAACAGGGGTCAGACCATGTTTGCGAAACACCGGGCCATAAATATCGGTTATCTGCAGAGCAGTGGAACCCAGCAAGCCGACTTTGAAGCAGCCAAGTGAGCGCATTGCTTCGGCTGTAATATCGAGCAAGTTGATCACCGGAACGTCAACCGAACTTGCGACGTCTTGGTAGTAGTAATGAGCCGTGTTACACGGAATAACCAAAAAGTCGGCTCCTTGGCTGACAAGCCCTTGCGCCATTTGAACCATACAAGGAGCAGGGCTTTCGCCTGTGCCTTCAATAATGGCTTTAATTCGTGAAGGCACTTTAGGGTTGTTATCGACTAGCAATCGAATGTGGCCGCTGTCGTCTGACGCTGGCGTTTGTTCAAACACGCGGTACATCAAATCAATCGTGGCTTCTGGGCCCATACCACCAATAACGCCCGGAGTCAGATGGTTACTCATAAGTCGCCTCCACTTCTTGAACGATGATCTTGGCAATTAAGCTGCAATCTTGTTCGTCAAAAGTAAGAGGCAGACGCATATCCAGTAGGGTAGACAGCACCTGATCGGTTTTAACTAACTGAGTTTCGTCGTTTAGGTAGGCCCAGCTATCGTATTTACTGGTGTAACTTTCAGGGGTGTTGCTGCCGAACCACTTAAGCACCACACCACGTTTGGCACATCGCTCTACCAGAGAAATACACTGCTCTGCACTGAAAGTTGGCAGGCTAAACTGAATGGAACTGGCAACAAACTGCTCTTTCTGTGGTCTCTCGGTTAGTTTGATCTTGTCGCTGGTGGACAGCACTTCTGCAACAATATCGTGGCGTAAGTTCCATGCTTTGCAATCTTCATCCAATTTGGCAATTTGCGGCAGCAAGGTTGCGGCGCGCAAGTTATCCATACGACCACTGTAGTTCGGGGTTTGCAGACGAACATCGTCAAACTCACTGCTTTCTGGCGCGGCGTGATGACGGTCATACAGCATGTAAGAGCCTGAGTAGATGATCGCTTTCGCCATGATTTTCTTGTGCGGAGTAACCAGTAAACCACCCTCGCCAGAGTTCATGTGCTTGTAGGTTTGAGTACTAAAGCAGGCCACATCGCCAAAACTGCCGCTAAGTTTGCCATTCCACTTCGCACCCATGGTATGTGCGCAGTCTTCAATTAGCGTTAGGTCGTAGCGGTGGCAAATATCGACCACTTTATCCATATCTGCTATATGGCCACGCATATGGGAGAGCAATAAGAACTTAGCACCGCTTTGGTTTGCTTTGTATTCCAGATCATCTAGGTCGATACACAGGTTTTCATCGATCTCAACCAGTACCGGAGTGGCCCCTGTATTGTGAATCGCGCCCGGCACAGGTGCCAAAGTAAAAGCGTTACACAGCACTTTGTCACCGTGACTGACACCAACACTGCGCATAGCGATATGAAGGGCATACCCGCACGATGCACACGCCAAACAATTATCCACACCCATGTATTGAGCAAAGGCTAACTCAAGCTGATCCGTTGTGCTTTTTTCACCTGGATCAACGTTGTAGCGATGCAAGCGACCTGTACGCATCACCTCTACGGCGAGTGCGATCCCTTCTTCTGGGATAGGGGCTTGCTGAGTGAATGATTTGGTGAACCTTTCCATCTAAACTTCCTCAGAGGTGTACGACTTCTGGTTGTAAACTTCGAAATCCCATTCCATGTCAGGGAAGTACTTTCTTAGTCGCCAGTCACAAGCACGTGCGTGGCCTTCCATGCCTTCGGTACGTGAAATACGAGATCCTGCAGCACTAAAAATCAGGTTTGCTTCGTTGCTGATCTGTTGATAAGTCAGCACTTTCATGAATTTTTGTACGTTAAGACCGCCGCTGTAACGCGCGGCACATTTGGTTGGCAAAATATGGTTGGTGCCAGAGCATTTATCACCGTGTGTGACTGTGCTGCCTTCACCGAGGAAAAGTGATCCGTAGTTGTTGAGGTTGTTTTTCCACCATTCCAGATCTTCGGTCATGACTTGCAGGTGTTCACACGCGTATTCATCACTGACTTTCGCAAGCTCTTCTTTGTCTTCGCAGAAAATGATCTCGCCGTAATCACGCCATGACGCTTCGCACACATCCGCGTTTGGCATATCGGCAATGACAGATGGCATGATTGCCAGCACTTCTTCGCCAATTTCGCGTGACGTGGTGAATAACCAAACAGGGGAGTTGATGCCATGCTCTGCCTGAGAAACCAGATCGACGGCAATCGTCATTGGGTCGGCATGCTTATCCGCGATGATGGCAGATTCCGTTGGGCCAGCAAACACATCAATCCCAACAGGGCCGAACAGAGCGCGTTTCGCTTCTGCTACATACGCGTTACCCGGGCCAACAATGATGTCGACTTTTGGTGTACCAAACAGACCATTCGCCATGGTTGCGATCGCGTGTACGCCACCCATTTCGAGAATGACATCCGCACCTGCAACGTGCATTGCATAAGCAACGGCTGGGTTAATGCTTTCACCGCGTGGTGGAGAACAAGCGATAATATTTGGAACGCCCGCTGCTTTGGCGGTTGCGACACTCATTAGTGCTGAAGCCGCGTGTGCGTATCGGCCTCCTGGTACGTAACATCCTGCGGCTTGTACAGGTAGTACTTTTTGCCCCAAGGTGACGCCTTCTTCTGTTTCGATAGAGAACTCGGTTAAGCTGTCACGTTGTGCATTCGCAAAGCGCTTAATCTGTTTATGAGCAAAATCGATGTCATCTTTAACGCTTTGAGGCACAGAGTCGATGAGTTGCTGCAGTTTCTCGTTCGATAAAACAAACTCAGACGTCCAGCTATCGAACTTTTCAGCGTATTCAGCGACCGCTTGTTCACCTTCTTGCTCGATTCTTTTTAGCATGCCTTCGACAATTGCACGTGTTTCTAGATCGTTATCAACCACGTTGTCTTTTTTGTTGGCTGTTTTAATAAATTCCATTTTATTTCCTTGAGTGTTTATCTAGTGAAGAAAATACAGAGTAAAATAACTGCTGCTATAAATAGCGTTTCCATAACAACGAGTAAGATAGGTTTTATACCGACCGTTAATACGTCTTTTAGTGACGTTCGCACCCCCAGTGCTGCCACTGCGATTAGAAGTAACTTCGACGATAGGGCGTTAAGTAACTCCAGCGGCGCGGCAGGGATTACCCCAGTGCTGTTAACAATAAAAATCAATACAAAACCGACGAGGAAAAAGGGCAGTTGTACTTTGTTACCTTGATGCGAAGCGTTATGCTTCATTAAGAAAAATGATGCGATTAAAACCACAGGGACGAGCGTTGCGACACGCAATAACTTAACAAAGGTACTTAAGTTACCGGCTTCTTCCGACACGCTATATCCAGCGCCCACAACTTGTGCCACATCGTGTATCGTGCCACCTAAAAAGAAGCCTATCTCCGTTGTATTGAGCTCGAGTGCAAGCGCGATGAGTGGATAAAGCACCATTGCGATTGTACTGAGCGTGGTGACCGCGATAACGGTGAACAAGGTGTTGCGTTTTGACTCTTCGCTCTGCGGTAAAATGGCACTGATAGCCATTGCCGCAGAAGCACCGCAGATAGCCACTGAGCCACCCGTGAGCAAACCAAAGTGAGAATTGAACCCCATTCGTTTTGCCAGGAAGAGGCCAAAAGCAATGGTGGAACCGACGGCCGCGCAGACTGTGATGATAGGGGTTACACCAAGCGCTGTGATATCACCTAAGGTGATTCGTACACCAAGCAGTGCAACGCCAATTCTTAAGACAGTTTTGGCTGTAAATTCCAGCCCTTTGGCATAGACGGGCTCCACGCTAAGAAAGTTAAAGGCCATACCCAGTAAAAGAGCCATTAACATTGCTGGCGCACCATAGTTATTTGATAGATAAAGCGCGGCTAAACCAACAAGAACAGAGATCAAAACCCCTGGAGCATAGGTGTTCTTGAGGTTGGCTAACTGCTCAATATGTGCATTATTACTTAGGATATTGGCCATGACTTTCTCTTACCTCAGCGCTTATTCGTAGTTCGCAAAATCGAAGCTGTCGCGGTAGCCAAAGAGTGCTTGCGCGCCGCCAGTGTGAACAAATACGATGTTTTCGCCTTTCTTGAAATGCCCATTGCGAATCAGATCAATCAAGCCTGCTGCGCCTTTGCCTGAATAAACAGGATCTAGCAGGATGCCTTCGTAAGTAGAGAACATATTGATGGCTTCAATGGTTGAAGGAGCAGGAATGCCGTAACCCTCGCCAACGTAATCACAGTTTGCGACGACATCTTCACGTGATACCGCGTCCTTAGCGCCTAGGTGCTCTGCTGTACGTTGCGCAAGTTTGAATACGTTGCCTTCTTGAGTTGGCTTGTCGACACGAACGCCGACACCCAATACTGGGATTTGGCTGTTAGTCATGGCGAAACCAGTCACTAGACCAGCCTGAGTACCCGCACTGCCTGTTGCATGCACAACGTGGTCGATTTTTAGCTGTTGGTCATTGCTTTGTTTTAGGATTTCTAGTGCGCAGTTAACATAGCCAAGTGCGCCGATATGGTTAGAGCCACCGCCAGGGATAATGTATGGATTTTTACCTTCGGCGCGGAGTGTTGCCGCAACATCTTCCATTGCTGCATTCATATCAGTACCGCCAGGGTATTTCGATAATTTTGCATTGAACAACTGGTCCAGCATGACATTGCCGTTGAATTTGTAGTCAGGGTCGTCGCTACCTGTGCGGTCTTCTAGCAAGATGTAGCAGTTCATATTCAATTTGGCTGCGATAGCTGCGGTCTGACGAGCGTGATTCGACTGAGTTGCACCTTGAGTAATAATTGTGTCGGCACCGTTTTCAACCGCATCTGCCATTAAGAACTCAAGCTTACGAGTTTTGTTGCCACCACCAGCCAGACCAGTGCAATCATCTCGTTTGATCCAGATGTTCGGACCGCCCAGTGCCTTGCTTAGGTTTTCCATTAGCTCAAGTGGTGTATCTAAATGAGCAAAGTTCAAACGTGGATAACGTGCTAAATGCATTTTGTGTCTCCTGTTAATGTAAGTGATATGTTTAACACCCAATTACATTAGCGTTCGACATCGCTCGAAAGATAATGCTTTTTTTTAACACCCTTGTTAGTATTTTTTTAATCAGTTGTAAAAATCGAAGGGCGGGGAGCCCAAGGAAAGCAGATGGATTTAAAGTGGATAGAGGATTTTCTGTACCTATCTCAATATGGCAGTTTTGCGAAAGCAGCCAAGGCGAGAAATGTTACTCAGCCTGCATTTGGTAGAAGAATCAAACTATTAGAGGAGTGGCTTGGCGCTGATTTAGTGAACAGAAACACGTATCCGGCAACGTTCACTAAAGCCGGCTTTCGATTTTTAAAACACGCTAACGAGTTGAAGCAACAGATCGAGTTCGCCAGGCTAGAAACGGTCAAGCAAGTTAACAATAATGAAACAACGATCACATTCCATACTCAACACTCGTTATCTGAATACGTTGTGAATCGAATGATTAACAACAATGCCGATGCGTTTAAAACGGCAACGGTGTGTGTTTGCCCAAAGAATCTGCATGACTCTGTCCAATCGTTTATCGATAACCGTTCTGACTTCTTAATTGGTTTGTCGTTTAAAGGCACTCGGCTTTATATCCCAAATCCCGAAGTTGAAACCGTCACTATTGGTACAGACTGCTTGATCCCTGTCGTGGCAACCAAAGAAGATGGTTCACCCCTTTTTAAAGATGCCAAAAACGCGACAGTGCCTTTGTTGAATTATCCATCCAGTACCTTCTTTGCACAGGTGCTGGAAAAGCATGGTTCACTTGGTCAGAGCAAGTGTAACTTCAAAATTGTCTATGAAAACGCGGTAACACATTCGCTCAAATCTATGGCGCTCTCTGGCCATGGCGTGGTGTGGTTGCCTGCGGGTTTTGTTCAAGAAGAATTGGAAGAACAACGATTGACTCGATTTTCGGATTCCATCGCTGCAATACCGGCCAAAATCAAATTGTATCGTTTCTCGACAGAAGAAATGACACCCGCAATGTCAACGCTCTGGCAGCATTTCTCGGAGCAGAATATGGAAATTAACGACGAAGTTCATTGCGTTTAACGTCCGGAAAAGTACTTTGGAACAAAGAAATCAGGCACTGGTGAAAACAGTGCCTGTGTTTTTGTGCTGTTAGATTTCAATTTAGTTCTGCTCGCACAGCGCCCGTGAAAGCGTAAATTGCTGCATCGAAGCTGGAACTACTGGTGCAAGTGTGATCTCGCGAGTTGGTCATCTACGCGTTTCCACCGATGTATAAATCAGCAGAAATTAGGGGATTCATATCGCTCCACTCCTTAAGATGCCAGTTGGTTTTATCTTTGTATTCATCACAATTGAATACCGCCATTTTGTGTTTGTTCTTCCCAAACAGGTGTTCAGACATATAAAGACCAAAGTGCAAGTGTCATTAGTTGCGTATCGTGGCATGCTAGTAGCACACACTTTTTGCTATAAGAGAGCGACATGGATACCCACCAAACTTTTAGCCGGTATAGCCTTGCTGGCCTTGGTGCGACGCTGATCGGAAATGGTATTGGCCGCTTTGCTTATATCGCACTGATGCCGGCACTGATTCAAGCTGGTTGGTTTACGGAAAGCCAGGCTTCGTACCTTGGGGCTGCTACCTTAATTGGTTATATCTTTGGGGTGCCTGCGATTAGCGTACTGACTCGCTACTTTGCTGCTGGTTTTTTGATAAGAGCCGCGATGCTTGTGAGCGGCATGAGCTATATCGGGTGTGCATCAGAAACGGCGCCTTTAGCGTGGTTTTACTTACTGAGGACGCTGGCAGGTGTGGCAGGTGCGATATTAATTATATTGGCGCCACCGATGATGATTCGACTTCATCGCGCAGAGATCAAAGCGAAAGTCAGTGGTGTTATCTTCTCTGGTATTGGTGTCGGTGCGTTGCTATCTGGAACGCTTGTACCTGTTCTGATCTATTTTAATCTCGCTTCAGCTTGGTTCGGGATGGGGGCCATCACACTGGTCACTACAGTATTAACTTGGAATGTTTGGAAAGAAAACGACAAACAGCAAAGCTATGGTGTTGTTGCGGGGTCATTTCACAACTTATCAAAAATGCAGCGAATGACATTCGCACTCATTCTATTGGCATACAGCTTAGACGCTGTAGGTTATCTCCCGCACACAATGTTCTGGGTTGATTACGTGGTCAGAGAGTTAGACATGCCATTCTCAGCGGGTGGATTATTGTGGGCATCATTCGGTCTAGGTGCCATGCTTGGGCCGATTTTAGCCGGCACAATGGGGGATCGTTTTGGCGTTAGGCGTTCATTGGTTGTCTCGTATCTTCTCAAAGGTTTTGGCGTGGCCTTGCCTTTGCTAAGTCATCATCCGTTGTCTTTGTTTCTTTCTGCACTGCTGGTCGGCATTTTTACCCCTGGCACCGTGTCGTTGGTGTCTATATATACTTTAGAGTCTGTCGATTACGAGTTACACACTAAAGCTTGGGGGGCGGCAACAATGGCATTTGCACTTGCGCAGGGGGTTATCGGTTATGGGATGGCACATTTCGCGCCAATACTCGGTTCGTACCTGCCACTGTTTGCTCTCAGTGCCTGTGCGCTGGTGGTTTCTGCAAGCTTAATTGCGATTTCAAAGCAACCTACCAGCGACTACAGCGAAGGTAGAACCGCTATTCAGACAAAGGATTGATCAATGAAACTATATCTCAATGATACTTCACCATTCTCACGTGCTGTGTTGGCCATTTTGGGCCTGATTCAGCCATCCGCTCTTGAGTTGGAGTGGGTCGACCCTTGGCAATCGCCTAACAACCTAAAGAAGGTGAATCCGTTTTGCACGATCCCGGTTTTGGAACTGGATGACGGTACGGCGTTGATGGAAAGCCTGAGCATCTGCCAATACTTATGTGGGGCCTATCAGGTGGACAACCTAAAGGCATTGAACTTGTCTTCACCAAGTGAAATGCGTGTTCTGGGCCTGGCAAAAACACTGATGGAGCTCTCTTTTCGAACGGCGGTGTTACCGCGCTTTACTGAAGTAGAGAATGAGCTAATTAGCAGGGGCTCGAAAGCCATTGAACGCTGTTTAGCTCAGATAGAAGAAGAGCCAGCACTTTTACTTGGACTCGACCCAGTTCATGACAGCAGAGCCCCTTGCAACCTTGCGACATTATATTTGCACGTGGCATTAGATTATGTGGCGTTTCGCCATAACGCTACATTCAGTGCCCATGCGGGGCCAAACATACGTGCTTTTTTGGCCAACTCCCCGTTTGCATCCCTTTTACAAGCGATCACTCCTGAGCAATTAGCTTTAAAGCCCAAGTTTTCAGATCTGATCTTGTCCCTAGAAGCGGCTTAATGGTCTAGGGCACGTACATCTCTGTGCCCTGGGCGATCCTATGACCGATATCCTAAGTACTCATTTATTAATAACTCTTGTTTAATATTTGTAATCAAGTTGTTATATTCAATGCGAAGTAAACTTGGGAGTATTAGGATGAAACTCACGATATCAGGGAAGTTACAGCTCAGTTTTCTGTCACTTGCAGTACTTTTTATCGTAGCAGGGCTATTTATTTATCGCAGCTTAGATACGGTGGAGCAGCATACGACCTCTTTGTTGGAATCTGATTTGCCGACCGTGGACAATGGGCGCTCGATTCAGCAGTCGTTGCAAGCTTCAGTGTCTACTCTGCGCGCATACATGTTACTGGGTGGTGATGAACAGCTAGGGAAAACTCAGTTAGATAGGCTAAATACTATTGTTTTAGAAACAGATGAGTCTTTACCCAAGTTGGAAGGGTTATTAAAAGACGCAACATATCAGCCAATCGAATCAGGCTGGCAGCATGTAAAAACTTTGATTGCCGATATTTCTAAACTCAGCCATTCTGATGAAAATATGCCTGCCCATGCGCTGTTCATTAACGAAGCCGCGCCCATCGCTGAGGTCGCGCTCGACCAACTACAAGGTTTAATTGATGACGAAGCGGGCAACAAAGAAGGCGACGAGCGAAAGCGCTTGTTTCGTCTCTATGCCGACAGCTATACATCACTAGCCAACGCGCTGTCTTCAATGAGGGACTTTTTGCAATATGGTAAGCAAGAGCACCTAGACAAGTATCGTGACTTTCTTCGTTCACACGCCAAATTCGTTGCAGAAATTGAGTCAAAAACTTACTTGATGTCTGACAGCAATATTGGCCTGTGGGATTTGTTTAAAGAGATGCAGCAACTGTATTTTCCATTAGCTCAGCAGATCATAGAGCTGCGCACGACACCAGGTTGGAATATCGCTAACCAGAAAATGGCTCAAGAGCTGATACCAGCACTTAACGCGTTAGATACAAAGCTGGAAACCTTGATCGCCGCGCAGCAAAAGCAAGCGGATGATAGTGGCGCTGGGATTTTTAGCTCAGTTAAATCAGTGGTTTCTTTATTGGTTGCATCAGTGCTGGTTGTGCTAATTGTATCTATCTCGGTGGCGACGTATATGGGGAGAAACCTAGGCCGCAGAGTGACGACAGTGTCTAAACGTGCTCAGCAAATTGCAGCAGGTGATATTTCTCAAAACGAGTTGGTTGTGCAAGGCAATGATGAGCTCACCAGCTTGACTCATTCGATCAATCAAATGAATGGTGCGCTGGCAAACATAGTGAGCGGCGTAACTGAAAAAGCACAAGCGGTAACAGACAGTATGACGGCATTAGAGCAGTCCAGCGCTAAGACCGCAAAGCAAGTGGATGATCAGAAAGCAACCATTGCATTGGTGAGTGAACAGGTGTCAGAGGTGAGCTGCTCTGCGGAAGAAACCGCGCAACAAGCGAAACTATCGGTGAGCAATGTGACCGAATCGAAACAGCAAATTGAAGCGGGTAGTCGCGCGTTAGAGCAGAACCGTCAGACGGTCGCATCCATTCACCAAACCATAGAAATGGCCAATCAACAGGTGTTGGCACTGAGTAAAGAAAGCGAAGCCATAGGCAGAGTCACAGAAGTGATCGAAGGCTTAGCAGAGCAGACGAATTTACTCGCGCTTAATGCTGCTATAGAAGCTGCGAGGGCCGGAGAGTATGGGCGCGGTTTTGCTGTGGTTGCCGATGAGGTAAGAATGCTCGCAACTCGAACCACGGAATCAACGTCAGAAATTAACGCGATCATTCATGCTATTCAATCTTCCACTGTCTCTGTTGCCTGCGAAATTGAAAAGAGCAAAAACCTCGCAGAAGAAGGGGCAACGCATACAGAGCAAGCATCTGGGACTTTGAGTGTAACGGCTGAACAAATAGAGTTACTGGATAGCCAAATGCATGAGTTACTGAGCTCCGCGCAGCAACAATCGAGCGCGACACAGCAAATCCATACCTTGATGTCACAAGTTCATGAGTCGATAGAAGGCGTGGCTGAAATGTCGAATGCCTCAGCGCTGGTTTCTGAGCAGGTCAATCGACAAGTGAGTGAACTGAATCAGGAAATGGGGCAGTTTAAAGTTCAATAGTCTGATATTAAAAAGCGTGCTTGGTTTAACCTGAATGGGTTAATCAGCACGCTTTTCTCATTGATTGGATCACGGGTTTAAGATTCGCAATCGGAATGGCAAGGAATGGTGTAAACCAGGTCCGCCACTTTTTCTGGCTTTAAGACTTCAGACTCTGGAATGCTAAATCGGCACGCCATCATGGTGTTATACAGTTGCCAATGGTTGAGCAGGCATTGTTGATAATCGTCGGTTTCCTCTGACCAGGTTTCCATCATGAAAGGGGTAAGACTTGCCGCCCCGTGAGCAAACATGATCATCTGCCACTTGATCTCCCATACGTTGATCGGCGTATCTGGATGATCGTTGTTATATTCGTCGGAAATGCGGTTAACAATCGCCTCAATTTCTCCAGCACTATCAATAAAGTAGTCAAACAGCGCGTCTTCCTGACGAACTGCATCCGCGATCAACTGTATTGGTTGTTTAAACGTCAGCATATGGGCCAAAAGGCGAACAGAAAAAGTATATAACTTAATGCTTGGCGTTGTGTTGTTTGGCATATTCTCAATGATAGTACGCAAATATCTTTCCATATATTTGTGTAACCCATCACTGATCGCATGCCATATCTTTTCTTTGCTGCCGAAATGGTGACGTATCAAACTATGGGACACGCCGACTTTCTCACTGATGTTACGTAGAGAGACTCGTTCATACCCAAGCTCGCAAAATAGCTCGGTCGCGACCCTTAAAATTTCACATTTTGTTTGCTCAGCGCTTTGTGCACTTCGGCGGCCTTGTTTTCTTTCTGACATTTTACTTATCAATTATTCACGACGCGGTATTTCTACCAGATATAAACCAAGTTTTCACCTTTAACGTCGCTTATGAGGCGATCTATGTCAAATATTTTACTGCACAAATGGAAAATAAATATTGATCTCGCTTATCTAATAAATATACTGCACAGGTGTAAAGCATATTAAATCAAGAGCCTTGTGTATGAAAATGAACAAACTAAGAACACGGCAACCCGCATATCTATTAGCAATTGCAGTGCTAACAGGTGCATTAGTGGGGTGTGATAAAGCAAACTCAGAAATTGTCGAGTCACAGGTGATCACACCTGTAAAATTGATGGAAGTAATTGATTCAGATAGAGAAAGCTCTCAGTCATTCATTGCGGAAATAGATGCGACAGAACGAGCGACTCTCTCATTTCAGGTGAGTGGTCAGGTTGAAGCTATCAAAGTCAAAATGGGGCAGATGGTAAAGCAAGGCGATTTACTTGCACTACTTGACGCTACCGATTATCAAATTGCAGTTAATGCACGCCAAGCCGAATACGATTTGGCCAAAACCGCATTTGAACGCGCAGAGGCACTGTTTCGAAAAAAGTTGGTTAGCGCAGATATGTACGATCAGCACGAGACCAATTTGAAAGCTGCAAAAGCGGCATTAGACCAAGCTATTACTGATCTTGAGTACACAAAGATTGAAGCTCCATTTGATGGTGTTGTCTCAATTGTCTTCAGTAAAAATAACCAAGTTGTGGGCGCGAGCGAACCTGTCCTTAACCTTATTGATAACAACACCTTGGACGTTGTTTTTACTGTGCCCGTGACTTACATCGAACAAAATGGTCTAGAAAGCATTGCAAATTCTCAATTGCTCGTGGAAATGGACAGCCATACTGGTCTGGCGATTCCTGCCGAATTCAAAGAGATATCTACCCAACCAGAGAGTGATACCAACAGTTACACCGCAAGTGCCACTATTCAACGTCCACAGGGCATTAATCTGTTGCCTGGGATGACAGGGTTAGCCAACCTTCAACACAGCGAAAGGAAGCCAGGGTTCACCATATCGAGATCGGCTTGGGTATCTAAACAAGATACCACGGGCGAGTTGTACCGATTTGATGATGAAAAACAAACGATCACCAAGGTTCAAGTGAATTTGGATGAGAGCGGTCGTGTGATTTCTGGAATAGAAGCGGGTGATCTGATCGTGCAAGCGGGAGTGGATAGTTTGGTTTCTGGCCAGCAAGTGAAGGCTTGGGTGAAAGAGGGAGGCATTTAAATGCGATTGATTAAGTATTCGGTTATCGCGATGGCTGTTCTCTCTCTTGCTGCGTGTAAACCGGAAGTAGAGCATAGACCTGTCAATGACTTGGTTGTCGATACATTGAGTGTCGGCGCGCCGGTCGAGAGTCAATATCGCAACTTTAATGGGCTAGTGGTTCCAGCAGAGCTGACACCGTTGGCGTTTCGAGTCGATGGAGAGCTGGCTGCAGTCTTTGTGCGTGAAGGCGATAACGTTCGTAAAGGGCAAGTGGTTGCTTTGCTTAAAGATGCCAAACAAAAGCAGAACCTTGATGACGCTCAGGCAAAATATGAGTTAGCTCTGAAGCAGTTCAAACGAGGGGAAGGGCTGCTCCGCAACAAGATGATTTCATCGGCAGAGCTTGATCAGTTAAGAGCGAGCTATAAGTTGGCACAAGCAAACCTAGAAGCTGCCCATGCCCGTGAGTCGTACACAAGGTTAACCGCGCCTTTTGATGGCGTTGTTTCCGATGTGGCCAAAGATAAATACGAAAGTGTCGCGCCCGGAGAGGTGGTGATGTCGGTTTATATGGATAGCCAAGTGTACGTAAAAATCAATATCTCCGATTCTGTTTTAGCCATGCTGAATCCGAAAATTCGCTCAGACCGATACCAGCCTCAAGTGCGTTTTTCAGGCCATGAGACGGGTTACACAATGGCGTATTTAGAGCACACCACGGAGCTTCATCCACAAAGTCAAAGTTACGAATTTTGGCTCTCAATGCCTCAGGTCACCCCGGCGATCTTGCCCGGTACAAGTGCTAAAGTCGCGGTTGATCTTGTACAAGCTGGCTTAAATACAGTTCAAGGTTATCAACTACCAATGACCGCCATAGATGCAGGTACCAACCGCAACAGCTTTTTTGTGTGGAAGCTGCAACAAGGAGAAGCGCACCGCTATCCCGTCACAGTAGAACAAATCAACGGCCAAGGTGCACTGATATCTAAGGGGATTCACCAAGGCGATGTCGTGATCAACTCAAACTTACGCAAGCTACGTGATGGCATGGAAGTCAAAGGAGCTGAGCTGTGAATATTGCAGAGTACTCAATTAAAAACAAAGTGATCAGCTGGTTATTCTTGGTCATATTGGCAGTGGGCGGCTACACCTCTTTTATGGAATTAGGGAGGTTAGAAGATCCAGCATTTACCATCAAAGATGCCATGATCATCTCTAACTACCCAGGAGCCAATTCTCAGGAAGTTGAAGAAGAGCTTACTTATCCATTAGAAAAAGAGATCCGTAAACTCCCTTATATCGACCGCATTACATCGACATCATCGGACGGTATGTCACAGATAATGGTCAGCATGGAGATGGAATACGGGCCAGAAGAACTGCCACAAATTTGGGATGAAATGCGACGAAAGATCGCCGATCTCAAGCCAAATTTACCATCTGGCGTCAGTTCTATTCAGATCATCGACGACTTCGGTGACGTATACGGCATTATGTTAATGCTGACAGGGGATGACTACGACTATGTAGAGCTTAAGCGCTATGCGGACTATCTAAGCCGTGAATTAGAGCTGGTGGACGGCGTCGGAAAGGTGGCCATTGCGGGCGATCAGCAAGAGCAGCTCTTTGTCGAAGTATCACTGGAGCGACTTGCATCATTAAACCTAGATATGAATACCGTGGTTGGTTTGCTTAACCAGCAAAATAGCGTGCAATCAGCAGGTAAAGTGATGGTCAATGGCCAGTCACTGATTATCCGACCTAATGGGACGATGAGCTCTGAGCAAGAACTGGAAGAGCTGATCATTCACGGCCGCGATACGGGTAACTTGATTCGTTTAAAAGATGTTGCAACGATCAGCCGCGGTATTCAGGAAAAGCCAACCAATGTTATTACCTTTAATGGCAAGCCAGCGATTAATCTTGCTATCTCATTTGGTTCGGGGGTCAACGTTGTTGAAGTGGGTAAAGCACTTCAGGCGGAACTCAACGCGTTAGAAAGCATTAAGCCTGCTGGGGTTAATATTGATTACTTCTACAACCAAGCCGCTGAGGTCGATAACTCGGTCAATGACTTTATCGTCAGCCTAGGTCAAGCGGTTGGTATTGTAATTGTTGTCCTGCTGTTCGCCATGGGGCTACGCAGCGGCATTATTATTGGTTCTGTCCTGCTTCTTACGGTTTTCGGTACTTTCATTTTAATGAATCAAAATGATGTCGAACTGCATCGTATCTCATTAGGGGCTTTGATCATTGCACTGGGTATGTTGGTCGATAACGCCATTGTCGTCGTTGAGGGTATCTTGGTCGGCCTGAAAAAAGGCAAATCCAAGCTGCAAGCCTCCATTGATATTGTCAAACAGACACAATGGCCATTGTTAGGCGCCACCATTATTGCAATTACTGCCTTTGCACCTATCGGTCTTTCAGAAGATGCGACGGGTGAGTTTATGGGCTCTTTATTCTGGGTATTGTGCTACTCACTATTTTTAAGCTGGATTACCGCGTTGACCTTAACACCATTCCTCGCAGAAATGATGTTCAGTGAAGAAGACAAAGCCAGCGACAACGATGCCGATGTAGATCCGTACAAAGGCGTGTTGTTTACCGTTTTTGGCACGATCTTAAAGGTAGCTCTGCGTTTTCGTTGGTTAACCTTGGTTAGCATGGGGGCACTTTTAGTGGTTTCTGTTTTCGGTTTTGGGATGGTGAAGCAGTCCTTTTTCCCACCATCCAATACGCCGATGTTTTACGTTGATATGTGGATGCCGCAAGGAACCGATATTCGTGAGACCATCAAAGAAACCAAAAAAGTGGAACGTTATATTCGTGAACAAGAGAATGTAGAGTTTGTTTCCACGTCGACAGGGCAAGGCCTACAGCGTTTCGCGTTAACGTATCAACCTGAAAAAAGTTATGAAGCGTATACGCAATTGCAGGTTAGAACCGTTGACCGCGATACGATGTTCGAATTGTTAGAACAGCTTGATAAAGAGCTGGCGGTTAAGTTCAACAAGCCAACGTTCCAGTTTAAATTAATGGAATTTGGCCCATCTCCGGCCTCAAAAATCGAAGCGCGTATTACAGGTCCAGACCCACAGACTTTAAGAAATATCGCCTTGCAAGTAGAAGATATTCTGCTTTCCGACCCAGGGGCGAGAAACGTTCGCCATGATTGGCGTGAACGAACCAAAGAGTTAGTACCGCAGTTCAATGAATCTAAGGCTCGACGCTTAGGCATTTCCAAAGAAGAGCTATCAGAAACCTTGCAGATGGCGTTTGGCGGAACACCAATCGGCTTGCTGAGAGATGGCACACACAGGCTACCTATTATCGCCCGCTTACCTGAGGAAGAGCGTGTTGATTTTGGTTCGATTGCCAACGTGAAAATTTGGAGCCCTTCACTGCAAACCTACATTCCGGTTGAACAGGTGATCGATGGTATCGAGCTTGATTGGCAAGAACCACTCATACAGAGAAGGGACAGAAAGCGAACACTCACTGTGCTGGCTGACCACGATGTATTGGGTGATGAAACCGCAGCGAGTTTGTTTGCGCGTATTCAACCTAAAGTCGAGGCGCTACCTTTACCTGAAAGCTATAGCATTAGTTGGGGTGGGGAGTATGAATCTTCGAAAGACGCTCAAGAAGCTTTGTTTGGATCGCTACCCATGGGCTACTTGATCATGTTTATTATCACTATGTTCTTGTTTAACTCGCTCAGAAAACCGTTAGTCATCTGGCTAACAGTGCCGCTATCTATCATCGGCGTTTCAATTGGGCTTTTAGCTACCAATATGCCGTTTAGCTTTACTGCATTTTTAGGGTTATTGAGCCTAAGTGGCATGATCTTGAAAAACGGGATTGTGCTGTTAGACCAAATCAATATTGAACTTTCGTCTGGTAAAGATAAGTACCAAGCCGTATTTGATAGTGCGATCTCACGTGTTCGCCCAGTAAGTATGGCTGCGCTGACCACTATTTTGGGGATGATCCCACTAGTATTTGATGCATTTTTTGGCTCAATGGCGATTACCATTATGGCAGGATTAGGTTTTGCTACCGTGCTTACCTTGATCGTTGTCCCAGTGTTATTCGCGATATTTTATCGAATCAAGCCTTCCACTGCCGGATAATTTTCATGGAATGAAAATGATTTGATATTTGCCAACCCCGATCTAATAAATCGGGGTTTTTTATTCATGGAAATAGATGATTGTGGCACATCAAATATTCTAATTTAGAACGTGATTTACCTTCTTATAATTAGACTTTAGTCGCTATATAACATATGGGTAATTATTGAAAATAATCATAGGATTAAAATTTTATGATTATTCTAAATATCAGTTTTATATAACTATAAATAGACAAAAGTATAACTGATAACACGTGTTCTGGACGGTGTTTATACAACTTACTGTGGCTTTTTATTTTTTGATGCAAAGTATTCAATTGTAATGAAATTATAGAAACAGGATGCAATATTGAATAGAAAACAATGACTTAGAATATTGTGATAAAGTTGGCATTTAATAAAAGTCATTTAAAAACAATGCCTTATGTAGTTTAACAACTATATAACATTTCATGCTTTATGAGACTTTGTTCAACTTTATGCACTAAAAGTCAAATAATATTTGAACTGTAACAAATTGAGTTTAGCTTTGATTAATAGAGCAAGGCGAAAAGCCGAATAAAGATTTAATTTATGTTGGCTGGTGATTTGGATGTACACCTATCGACATACAATGTTAATACTTGCTGTATAGAATGGAGTCTCTTGATGAAAAAGCTCGCTTTGATCACTGGATCAAAAGGCGGAATTGGTTCTGCAATTTCTTCTCAATTAGTGAACGACGGTTTCCGTGTAATTGCTACTTATTTCACTGGTAACTATGAATGTGCGTTGGAATGGTTTAACGAAAAAGGATTTACGGAAGACCAGGTACGTTTGTTCGAACTGGACGTGACAGACACTGAGCAATGTGCTGAGCGTTTAGAATCCCTACTTGAGGAAGAAGGAACCATTGATGTAGTTATAAATAACGCAGGGATTACCCGTGATGGACTGTTCAAGAAAATGTCGGGTAGCGCGTGGAAAGCAGTCATCGACACCAACCTAAATAGTGTTTTCAATGTGACTCAGCCTCTCTTTGCCGCTATGTGTGAAAAAGGTGGTGGTCGTGTTATCAACATCTCATCAGTCAATGGCGTAAAAGGTCAGTTTGGCCAAACCAACTACTCTGCAGCGAAAGCCGGTATGATTGGCTTCTCCAAAGCGCTAGCAGCAGAAGGTGCTCGTAGTGGCGTAACTGTTAACGTAGTCGCACCAGGCTATACAGGCACACCAATGGTTGAGCAAATGAAACCAGAAGTGCTTGACTCTATCAAAGCTCAAATCCCACTAAAACGTTTAGCAACGCCAGAAGAAATTGCTCAGTCAGTTTCTTATCTAGTGAGTGACGCCGGTGCTTACATCACTGGTGAAACTCTGAATATCAACGGCGGCTTATACATGCATTAAGGATTGAGATGATGGAAAAAGTATTTATTGTTGCAGCAAAACGTACTCCGATTGGCGCATTCGGCGGAACACTAAAAGGCATTTCTGCTGGTAACTTAGGCGCAGTTGCAATCAAAGCAGCACTTGAACAAAGCAAAGTAAAACCAGAGCTGATTGACGAAGTGATCGTTGGTAACGTGGTTGGCGCAGCTCAAGGAATGGGTATCGGCCGTCAAGCGTCTATCTACGCTGGGATTCCTGACAGTGTTCCTGCTTACACGCTGAACATGGTGTGTGGCAGTGGTATGAAAACAGTTATGGACGCGGTAAGCCACATTCGTTCCGGTGATGCCTCTGTTGTGGTAGCGGCAGGTGTGGAAGTGATGTCTCAGATTCCGTTCACCGTACCGAGTTCAGTTCGTGACGGTAACAAAATGGGCAACATGAGCCTGACAGACCTGCTGATCAACGACGGCCTGACAGACGTATTTAATCAATACCACATGGGTGTCACAGCAGAAAACGTTGCACGCGAAGTCGGCATTTCACGCGAACAGCAAGATGAATACGCGCTCTCTAGCCAAATGAAAGCGGTAGCGGCTATCGAAGCTGGAAAATTCAAAGATGAAATCGTTCCGGTTGAAGTAAAACAGCGTAGAGAAACGATCACATTTGATACGGATGAATATCCTAAGGCGAATGCTTCTCTGAGTGGTCTGCAAAAACTGCGCCCTGCGTTTGATCGCGAAGGTACAGTCACAGCGGGCAACGCATCAGGCATTAACGATGGCGCGAGCGCGATTATCGTGGCTAGCGAATCAGCAGTAGAACAATACGGCTTGGAGCCACTGGCTGAAATCGTTAGTTATGCCCAGTCTGGTCTTTCACCTGAAATCATGGGGCTTGGCCCAGTTGAAGCGGTGACACGCGCCTTAGACAAAGCAGAGTTAACCACTGGTGATATCGACGTCTACGAACTCAACGAAGCATTCGCAGCGCAAGCTTTGGGTGTTATTCATTCGTTGGCGGATGAACACAACGTACCTGTAGAGTCGATTCAAGATAAAGCGAACCTTAATGGTGGCGCAATTGCTTTAGGTCATCCGCTTGGTGCATCTGGTAACCGAATTCTTGTTTCACTTATTCACGAACTTAATCGTAGTAACGGTCAGTATGGTGTGGCTTCACTTTGTGTGGGTGGCGGCATGGGTACTGCGGTTGTTATTAAATCCATCGCCTAACCAATTGGGCTGGTAAATCGAATTGGCCATTTAAATGGAATTAACCTAGGAGTAATACCAATGTATACAGATTTTTTCAAAACGTTTTCTGATCAAACTGAAAAGACTATGGAACCGTACTTGAAGTTCAACAAGCTAGTGACTAAGAACGTAGAAGTTCTTACAGAGCTTCAATTGAATGCAATCCGCACATACAGTGAGATGGGTCTTACGCAAATGAAAGCAGCAAGCGAAATCAAAGATGTGACTTCGCTAACGGCATTCAACAGCCAGCAGCTTTCTGTTCTGACTAAGCTTTCTCAGCAAATGACAGACGATAGCAACAAGCTTCAGTCTATTGCTAAAGAGTTTAAAGAAGACGTAGAACAACTGACTTCGGAAAACCTGAAAACAGTGAACCCTGCTTAACACTGTTATTAATGCCGCCGAAAGGCGGCTTTTTTCCGATTTTAGGAGTAATGCTATGTATCAACACTTCTTTTCGGACTACCTTGTGAAGCTCCAAGAAACCAATCAACAGTGGTGGGAAGATTTTGAAACAAACAGGGCAGCCGTAAACTCACCTTTAAATAAGGCGATGCAAGAAGTCAATTTGGAAGATACTGCGAAACTGTTTGAAAGTGCAGCTAACCAACCTGCGGCTATGTTACAAATCCAAGCGGAGTGGTGGCAGAAGCAGCTTCAGATTTGGCAAAACGTTACATTGGCAGGTAATGCGGAAGGTATCGTAGAGCCTGAACGTGGTGATAAGCGCTTCTCAAATCAAGAGTGGCAGCAAGATGTCTTCTACAACTTCATCAAGCAATCCTATCTTTTATTCAGCCAAACGTATCTTCAAACAATCGATAGTATTGAAGGTTTGGACGAAAAAAGTAAGGAGCGCATCAGTTTCTTCTCTCGACAAGCAATTAACGCGCTTTCTCCAAGTAACTTCATTGCTACAAACCCAGAATTGTTAAAGTTAACGCTAGAGCAAAACGGGCAAAACCTGCTGGCAGGCATGGATCAACTGAGAGAAGACATCGAGTCGAGTGCGGATATTCTAAAAATCCGTATGACGAATAACAACGCTTTCCGCGTGGGTACTGATATTGCGAATACAGCGGGTGATGTGGTGTATCAGAACGAATTATTCGAACTGATTCAATATCGTCCGATGACTGAAAAAGTGAATGCAGTACCGTTGTTGATCGTTCCGCCATTCATCAATAAATACTATATCCTCGATCTTCGAGAAAAGAACTCGATGGTTCGTTGGTTACTTGAGCAAGGTCATTCGGTATTTATGATCTCGTGGCGTAACCCTGGCGTCGAACAAAGGAACGTTGAATTTGGTGATTACGTAACCGAAGGCGTTGCTAAAGCCGTATCAGCGATCGAATCGATCACTGGTCAAGAGCAGGTAAACGCCGCGGGTTATTGTATCGGTGGTACGGTTCTCGCGAGTACCATTGCTTACTATGCGGCTAAGCGTATGAAAAAGCGCATTAAGAGTGCGACTTTCTTCACTACCTTGTTGGATTTCTCTCAACCTGGCGAAGTCGGTGCGTACGTTAACGACACCATTATTGATGCGATTACGCTTCAAAATGATGCCAAAGGTTACATGGACGGCCGTTCCTTGAGTGTGACTTTCAGTCTATTACGAGAGAACAGCTTGTACTGGAACTACTACGTTGATAACTACCTGAAAGGTAACAGTCCAGTGGATTTCGATCTTCTGTACTGGAACAGCGATAGTACCAACGTATCGGCTGCGTGCCACAACTTCATGCTACGCGACTTATATCTCCAGAATAAGTTGATTGAAGATAAAGGCGTCAAAATTGGCGGCGTATGGATTGATTTGAACAAGATTAAAGTACCAAGCTACTTTGTCTCAACCAAAGAAGACCATATTGCGTTGTGGCAAGGCACTTACCGCGGTGCTTTGAAAGTGGGTGGTAATAAGACTTTCGTCCTTGGCGAGTCTGGTCATATTGCGGGTATCGTGAATCATCCGGCGAAAGGCAAATACGGTTACTGGGTTAACGAGTCATTAGACGATAACGCCGATGAGTGGCTAGCAAATGCGAAACATACCGAGGGCTCTTGGTGGACGCATTGGCACCAGTGGTTACTTGGTTTCAACCCAGCAGAACAGGTTGAACCGTTTAGTGTCGGTAATGAAGAGTTTCCAGTTATCTCTTCTGCGCCAGGCAGCTACGTAAAACAGGTGTTACCTGTTGAAGCTGAGCAGCCAGTGGAAGAAGAACCAGCACAAACTTAAGTTTCAGTTCCTTCCTCCCTAGAAAATATTGCCCCAGTATATCTGGGGCTTTTTTCTGTATATTGAAACCTATTTTCATCCGATGTCTAAAAAGCGTTTGAAACCTATGTACTTCCTCAATACTAAATGAGTTTCATTTGCAATTTTAAGTTTTATTTGATTAATTGATGAGCGGTGGACGATGGGTAAGGATACATGATGAAAACAATTGGTATTATCGGTGGTATGAGTTGGGAATCAACGGCGACATACTATCAAAAACTCAATCAGGCAGTTAAACAGCTAAAGGGTGGATTCCACTCCGCTAAAATCATTTTGAATAGCGTGGACTTTGCAGAAATAGAGGAGCTGCAAAGGCTTGGTAAGTGGACCGAAACGGCCATCATTTTGTGTGAGACGGCGAAATCGCTTGAAAGGGCTGGTGCTGATTTTGTGATTATTGCCACCAACACAATGCACACTGTGGCCGAGCAAGTTCAGGAAGCTATAAACATACCACTGATACACATTGCGGATGCAACTGGAGCAAAACTAGTAGAGCAAGGGATTACCAAAGTAGGCTTGCTTGGTACAGCATTTACAATGGAACAGGCTTTCTACAAGCAGCGATTAACGGACAAATTCGGCATTGAAGTGTTAGTACCCAATGAGGTACAACGCAAACTAGTGCATAGCGTTATTTACGACGAGTTGTGTTTAGGAAAAATCAATCAAAGCTCCAAACTCGATTACAAAGACATTATCGAAGATCTTGCGGCGAATGGCGCGCAAGGTGTGATTTTAGGATGCACCGAAATAGGATTACTAGTAAAACAAAATGAGACGGATGTACCACTGTTTGATACTAGCCAGTTGCATGTTGAAGCTGCGATTAGAGAGGCACTCGAATGAATAGAAATGTCTGGCTATTGTCGGTTTGCCAAGCTTTGTTAATGACGGGCAATATTCTTCTTATTTCCGTGATTGGCTTGGTAGGGCGAACTTTGGCTCCAAGTGAAAGCTTAATCACTTTACCGGTCGCGTTACAATTCTTGGGTTTGATGGCGGCGACTATTCCAGCGTCTCTGATTATGGGCAAATTTGGGCGAAGAAAAGGGTTTAGTATTGGCAATATTGTGGGGATTAGTGGCGCCAGTATTGCGACCTACGCGTTGGCAAACCAATCATTTTACCTGTTCTGTCTAGGTACATTATTGCTGGGCGTTGGGATAGGGTTTGGCACACTTTATCGTTTTGCTGCAATAGAGGTCTGTGATGCTCATGCTAGACACCAAGCCATTTCTATTTCGATGGCGGGAGGTGTGCTAGCCGCCATGATCGGGCCGAACTTAGCGGTTTATTCACAGCAGTGGTCCCAAGATGGGCTGTATGTCGGTGCCTTCATGGCGCTTATCGTACTAAACATTTGCGCACTTCTTTTGCTACAAACAATTCGCTTTCCTGAAGTCGTTCAACAACACGATGCCCCTAAAGCAGACTCGCTGCGTGAAATCATTTCTGCACCTAACTTTATGCTCGCTGTATTTGCGGCCATGGTCTCTTATGCGGTGATGAATATACTGATGACCGCGACACCGCTTGCAATGATAGGCTGTGGGTTTGATTTTGATAAAGCGGCGGGTGTGATTGAATGGCACGTATTAGGTATGTTCGTACCTGCTTTCTTTACGGGTAAGTTGATAGAGCGATTTGGCGCAAGACAAATGATCCTGTTAGGTGGCGTGCTGTTTGTACTCTCTGTGATGATAAATATCCACGGACAGTCGATTTGGCACTTTACCACAGCACTTATTTTATTGGGTGTGGGGTGGAACTTTATGTTTATCGCCGCAACAGGGTTATTCAGCCAGTCTTACGAAGCACACAATAAATCAAAAGCGCAGGCATTTAACGAATTCTTCGTCTTCAGTTGTGTGACGATTACTGCGCTGCTATCGGGCTGGTTAGAGTCAACAGTAGGGTGGGAAAAGATGAATATCTACGTTCTGCCATTTGTCATCGCTGTTATTGTTCTATTTGCAATGAACACCTATAAAGCGCAAAAAGTCCCAGCTTAATTGCCTCCCTAAACAAAAAGAGACTCGGATTGAGTCTCTTTTTTATCTTCCCTGCTTACTCGCGTTATCTGTAATCGCAGATTATGGTGCTGGACTATAAAGCCTAGGTGAGCCATGTTTAGGCAAATGGATAAGGTTTAGATGATTTCTTCTCGCCCATTCGACGGTCAGTGCTGTGGGGGCAGACAGACAAACCAATGTTGATATCCGCGCACGTACCGCTTTGTGAATTAGCTCTAAGCTGCAACGACTGGTCATAATTGCGAAGCCAGCTTTAGGGTCAATATGCTTGTTGGCTAAAGCACCAATCAGTTTGTCTAATGCGTTATGGCGGCCGATGTCTTCGCGGCAAGCAATAATATCGCCGCTTAAGTTTGCAAAAAGAGCAGCATGCAGAGCGCCAGATTCTCTTGCCGCTTCTTGGTGCAAAGCGACTTGTTCTCTCAGGCCCTTAAATACTTCAGAACGAGGCGGTACAGACGGTGTTAAAGGTTGTAGATCTGGTAGTGCTTGCTCTAACGCCTCAACGCCACAAATGCCACAACCTGTTGTACCAGCTAGGTTTCGCCTTTGTTTTTTTAGAGCCCAAAAAGCACGGTTGCTGATCTCAACGTCTGCATAATGCGATTCACCATCTCCACCGATATCAATATCTTTTATCTCTTTGAAATCAATCACAATGCCAGTACTTAAGCTGAAGCCTTTGACAAAGTCTTCTAAATGACCGGGAGTGATCATCATCACCGCTTGGCTGATACCGTTGTAACTAATGGCAAGCGCGGATTCACTCGCTAGAGGTGTTTGCTGAACGGGGCGACCATCCGCCAATTCTCGATAATTAAACGCATTAGGTTGGGGAGGTTGTTGATTGAAATCGAGCAGTTCAACATAGGGTTGAGTAGTACATCTCATGAAGTCACCTCATAAGCCGTTAATATTGATATTCTTGGCGTGCGTTTCGTTATTGATTAAATATGACTTTTGCTTCGGAAAAGCATTGATCCGTTAGTGCTGAGAAAGGCTCTTGCTTACGTTTCAATAAACCTAGCGGAGCGTGCACGACCGCTTCTTCAATCGGAACAATTCGTAACGTGTCGTTTAATTCTTCCAGCCCACAGTTGAGTGGCATAATCGCACAGCAAAGACCACTGGTGACTGCTTGAATAAGATGGAACGTAGAATTACTTTCGATCACGGTTTGCGGGACAAGCCCTTTACTAACAAAACTGAGATCAATCGAGTGGCGGTAATGCATTCCTTTTGAGAGCAAACCCAGTGGAATAGTGTTCAGTGATTCCCAACGAACTTCAGACTCGGCAAAGTCAAAGTGACGTTCATCAAACAGCACGCCAAGTTTGGTTGAATTGAGCTCAATGACATCAAAATAAGCCGTATTAACTTGGTCAACGTAGCACATGCCCAAATCGAGTTGGTTGCGATTGAGCTGGTCTATGATCTGTTCTGTTGTCATCGACAGTATTTGAAAGCGCAACTCAGGAAACTGCTTGGCAAGCGGCTTTAACAGTTGCATAGGGTTCTGGCTGGCTAATGGCACCATACCGAGCCTTAAAGAGCCAACCAATTGGCCTCTGCAGTTGGCTGCTTCAGCTTGTAATCCGTCATGCGCTGCCAATACAGTCTTTGCCCAAGCTAAGATTCTTTCACCGGCTTCGGTAAAGCCTTCAAACCTTTGACTGCGCGATATGAGCTCAAGGTCCAGCTCTTCCTCAAGGCTTCGGATTCTCATTGATAACGTTGGTTGAGTGATATGACACAACGCAGCAGCTTGACCAAAGTGTTTGGTCTGTTCGAGCGCGATGAGGTACTTGAGCTGTTTGATATCCATAAGGGGTGGTTTACCTTGTTTTACATGCCCAGCGTGGTTGGCTTCATGAAGTTGAGCTGTACACGCCGTGTTTTAAGTGCTTTTGTCTCTGAACTGATAACTGGCAGCCTAAAACCTGAGTTAAGGCAAAAAACAACACTTAAAATTGATCTGCATCAAGGCTATTCCTGATGTTGGCCTCGGTCAAATTTATAGTATCTATAGTGTGATAGATATTATCTATTATCAAGTTGCTTGCTATTAGTGATGGTTTAGTCAATTTCTGATTGAGTACGCAGCGAAATGACAAATCATCATCAACTAAATTGATTAAAAGTGTGAGGTCTAACAAAGCAAAATAAAGCTGATAGATTTCATTTATCACACGGTCAGGATTATCAATTGGACGTATATCAGATATCGGCATAACCTTTGATTTAGATCAAAGCGAGAAGTCGCAGATTGAATCCGAAGTCTTCGAACAGTAGACAGGTATCAGTTCTTATTACATCTACACCCTTTCATTACTTACGCATTATGTCTATAACGCGCTTGTTGCCATGGGTGACCCTGTTTGCTGTTGTTCCTGTTCGTGAGGAGTAAAGTCGTGAGCCAAAAAGAACAAATTAAAGCATACAAAGGTCCTGCTGGTGGTTGGGGAGCGTTAAAAGCGGTTACCAGAAGCTGGTGGGGCAGTGAAAACGCCGTTAAAAACATCCGTACAATGCTCAAAACCAACCAAAATGGTGGCTTTGACTGTCCTGGGTGTGCATGGGGTGAGGCTCCTGAAAGCGGAAAAGTAAACTTCTGTGAAAACGGTGCGAAAGCGGTAAACTGGGAAGCAACAAACAAGCTGGTTGATCCCGAGTTTTTTGCCAACCACAGCGTCTCCTCTCTTTCTAATCAAACGGACTACTGGCTGGAGTATCAAGGCCGAATTACTCATCCGGTGAAATACGATTCAGCGTCGGATCATTACGTTCCTATCTCTTGGGATGATGCCTTTGAGTTAGTTGCCAACCACCTGAATCAATTGGACTCTCCTCACCAGGCTGAGTTTTATACGTCTGGCCGCGCAAGTAACGAAGCAGCTTTCTTATACCAGTTATTTGTTCGTGCATTTGGTACCAATAACTTCCCTGATTGTTCAAATATGTGTCATGAAGCCAGTGCGATCGGCATGAAAGACACCATCGGGGTAGGCAAAGGGACGGTAATTTTTGACGATTTCGAAAAAGCAGATGCGATTTTTGTTATTGGCCAAAACCCGGGAACAAACCACCCACGTATGTTGGAGCCACTACGAGAGGCAGTGAAGCGCGGTGCACAGGTTATCTGTATTAACCCGTTAAAAGAGCGCGGTTTAGAGCGTTTCCAGAACCCACAAATGCCAGTTGAGATGCTTAGTAACGGTTCAAAACCGACTAACACGGCATATTTACGCCCGGCACTTGGCGGAGACATGGCGGTATTTCGTGGTATTGCTAAGTTCTTGCTGCAGTGGGAGCGCGAAGCGATCGCGACGGGTGGGGAAGCGGTGTTTGATCGTGAATTCCTAGAGCATCATACAACGGGTGTTGATGAATACCTTGCCGAAGTTGATGCGACCACGTGGGAACATATCGCAGAGCAATCTGGCTTAGATTTAAGTGAGATTGAAACAGTTGCCAGTATGTACCGACGTGCTGAAAGTGTCATTACCTGTTGGGCTATGGGGCTAACTCAGCATCGTCATTCTGTACCAACGATTAAAGAAGTCGCTAATGTGCAAATGTTACGAGGTAACGTTGGTAAGCCGGGAGCTGGGCTTTCACCTGTGCGTGGTCACAGTAATGTACAGGGCGACCGCACAATGGGGATTGACGAAAAACCATCAGATATGTTTTTGGACAGTATTGAGCGTCGCTTTAATTTTGAAGTGCCTCGCGGCGTTGGCCATAACACCATCCAAGCGATTAAAGCGATGGAAGAAAAACAAGCCAAGGTGTTTATCGGCTTAGGTGGTAATTTCGCGCAAGCGACACCGGATACTGAGCGCACACATGAAGCGATGCGCAATTGTGATTTGACCGTGCATATTTCTACCAAATTGAACCGTTCGCACTTAGTGACAGGAAAAGATGCTTTGATCCTTCCTTGTCTTGGCCGCACTGAAATTGATACTCAAGCCGAAGGGCCGCAAGGCGTTACGGTTGAAGATACATTCAGCATGGTTCACATTTCATTCGGTCAGCTTAAGCCGCGTTCGGAACATTTACGTTCGGAGCCAGCCATCATTGCAGGTATCGCTAATGCGACGTTAGGCGCGCACCCAATTGATTGGAACTGGGCAATTGCAGATTATGATCGTATCCGTGACTTAATTGCTGACACGATTCCTGGTTTTACCGGTTTCAATGAAAAACTGAAAAGCCCGGGCGGCTTCCACCTGATCAATGCCGCGGCGGAGCGTCGTTGGAACACGCCAAGCGGCAAGGCGCAGTTTAGCTCAAGTGAGCTACCTAAACAGCTCATCAACGAGGCTATTCTTGAAAATGGAAACAAGCCAGACTTGATCCTGCAAACAATGCGTTCCCACGACCAGTACAATACAACATTGTATGGCCTGAACGATCGCTACCGTGGCGTATTTGGCATGCGTGAAGTACTGTTCATTAATGAAGATGACATCATAAAACTTGGCTTTGAACCCGGTGACAAAGTTGACATGGTTTCACTTTGGGAAGATGGCGTAGAGCGCAGAGTCAACGGGTTTACTTTGGTGGCTTATGACGTTCCAGCGGGTCAAGCCGCAGCGTATTACCCAGAGACTAACCCACTTGTGCCTCTGGATAGCTATGGTGATAGAACGTTTACACCAACATCGAAATTCATTGCGATTAAGTTAGAAAAATCGACATCGGATGAGATAGAGCTTACGACTTGTGAATAAGCAAAAACGGCTGGTAGTGTTACCAGCCGTTTTTATATTTTAAGCGCTTGCGTAGATGACGCTGCCGCCTTTGATCGTATCAATGATCTCGCGGGACAAATTCTTAGGTAGTGCCGGGCAACCCCAGCTTCTTCCTAGGTAGCCATTCTTTTTTATAAACGACTCGTTTGCGTAGTCAGCCCCGTGAATCACAATGTAGCGCTCTCTTGCTTTGTCATTCATGCCTGCCGTTAGCCCATCAAGGCGAAGCGAGTAGCCGTTTGAACCGTAGTAGGTGGTATCCGTCAGAAATGTACCTAGGGATGTCTTACGAGAGTTTATGACGTTTGAAAACGTTGTCGCTTGTTTCTTACCACTATTGACTCCGTGAGAAACATAAGTATTAAAAATGAGTTTTTTCTTTTCTAAGTCAACCACATAAAAACGTTTTTCCGTCGATGGCTTACTATAATCGATAATGGTTAACAGTGGCTTCTTTGTACCAGGAGTATTTTTATACGCGGTATATGCTTCGTTAAATAGGTTAAAATCCAATACACCATCCAACTTCGCATATTTATATGTATTTTCAATAAGTTGAGGTGTCAATAACCCTTCTTGTTTTTGAATTTTATCTTTTGAATAAGTAGGCACAGAAAAAAGTACCAAAACTGAAAGTGCTGCTGTGATTAGTGTTTTCATTTTTATTTTTAAGTGGTTGTTATTTATGGTTTTAAAATAGAAAGAGACTACAGTCCTACGATAGAAGGGAATTTTATTTTTAAGTTAACTAAAACAGGTGTAATAAACCAAATGCATATTAGTTTATCCGATTAATAAAGCATTAATTTACTTGTTTATATAACTGTATGAATAATAATGATTTTATATCATAATCTCGTTTTTCGATAATTAGATATAAAATTCTATATTACTTTGATTGTTAATAAAACCAACAAATTGAAATTCCCTTAGATTGTATTTACAAATTAATCATAGGTTAATTATTATAGATATTAATAATTATAGTATTATCATTGATATATTCAAATTAATATAAACAAAGTTGCTTATATTTATTCATGGTAATTTTTTGTATTCGGATATGTAAAATCTGCTTATTACTGAGTACTAGTATTGTTTCATATAATTTGATTTTAAAGTAATGAGCAGGTGATTTTGGGGTGATTAGAAAGTAAAAAGAAACCCTTCTAATAGGTAGAAGGGTTTTGGATAGATATGAAGAGGTTAGTTAGTGCCAAACTCCCCATTGGCCGGTAGTGCCTGGCTCATCACCTTTTGTCCACCATTTTGCAGTCCATTCTTTACCATTGTGGGTGACGGTATCTCCTTTGTTGTATACCGCGTTCTTATCCCAAAGGTTTGTAGGTTCCACAGGCGTAGGAGACTCTGCTTTGAGATGGGATAACGCGTAACTAAATGCTTCGCTTGGTGCGAACACATGGTTAGCGTTAAGGTTATTGGTATCAAACATGTAGTTATTCATTTCTTTATGCCAAATACCCACATACCAATCGCCACTTTGCTGTGCATTAAACTGGTCGGCAATCTCAGCAGCCCAAGTTGTGGTGTTGCTTGTCGTGATTGGCAAAGACAAATCGATGATTTCTGACCCACTTGCGTCAAACGTTCGGAATCGTATGGTATCGCCAGGTTTAACTGGCCCAAAACCCGGTGTAATAAAGTAGCCTAGTGAAGAAAGATCGCTGCTAGGGTCTGTAGGTGTTATCAGATCGGTTGGAGTTGTGCCGCCTGAACTGGTTATGGTGATATCGCTACAGTTATAAAATCCTTCTCCTACAACATCTACGCGCTGCCATCGAGTGTATAAAATGGCATCACCCGAGCGATCCGCAGGAAAAGTCACTTTTGTTCTGTAGCGCTTTTCAGAGTCAACAAAGATGTTGCCCGCGGTATCAATCAGCTCTAGATCATTCCAAGTCAGTGGCTGTGTTGGATCATAACTTGGTTTGGTTAGGTAAAATTCCCAATAAGATGGATTGTGTGGAGCATGGCCAAAGAACACCAGTTCGATTTGATTATTTTCATCCGGTGTAATATTCGTGCGTTGCCAATGTGGAGAAGGAACGTTTAACCCTTTCTTAGCCGCGTCGCCAGCGGAACACAGTTCACCATCAGGAATGATGGTTTGGACATGTGCCATATCGCGATAATTTGGCACATTTGCGGCAATTTCACTGCGTTGGATAAACGGAAAAGCGCCCGACTCGTCGAACGCGGCCTGACATGCTTGGTTAGGAATTTGGTTTGTCCAAAATCCGCCATCTAGATAACACGTGTTCTGACGTGCACTTGGGAACTCAACCCAACCATGGGCATTAACGTAAAACGAGCTGAATGCAGCAATGGTACTCAGACTCAGTAATGGGATCTTTAAATATGATTTCATAGTTCACCTTCAAGTTAGCTGACTAACAACTCAGCAAGTGAGTTGTATGATGGTTTTGCGCCACAAAGCTAACAGGGCGAGGGCGTTTATAGTGTTATAACTATTGTTGAAATTGTCAGACTGTTGGGCGCTTTCCATCATTTTGTGTAGGGTTTTGTCATACTCGACTGGCTATTTCGAGTCACTTCAAACTCACGTGCTACAGAACGATCAACTAAGTGGTGACCGATACGCGTCAAGGTGATGGCATACATTGTATTTTGTAGTTATAGTCAATTTTGTGCATATTGGTTTGTGCTAATTCGTTGTAAATACATGGTATCTAGGAGATTTATGCAGTTGCACTTTGACGACCGTGGGTTAGATAAGCTTGGTTATATCATCAATGATTGCTCGATTGAGCATCTCCAACCTGAATTCAAAGGCGTGGTTGATGCGGTCATTCAGTCTCTCACCGAACAACTTCCCAACAAGATACACAGTATTTACCTGTATGGCAGTATCGCACGGGGAACGGCAGTTGCGGGGCGCTCAGATCTGGATGTGTCGGTTGTGTTCAATCATGACATTAGCGCGGATGATGAAAAGACGCTGGGTCATATTTCGCTACTTATACCGTCGGAACATAACACCATTAGTAAACTGGATATTGATCCGGGAAGCTTGCAGGAGGTACTCAATGAAAAAGAGAAGTTCCGTTGGCATTTTTGGCTTAAACACTGTTGCTGTTGCGTCTGGGGGGAAGATTTATCTCAGCGTTTCGAACAGCTAAAACCGGATCTTCGGATTGCGCTGGCTTTAAATGGAGATTTAGCCGACGCAATAAAACAATTTGAGGCGCAGCCAGTTCAAAGCCAAGGTAAAGTTATTGGCAAGAAAATACTGCGCACTGCCTATTCATTAGTCGCTCATGTAGATGGTAGCTGGTATAGCAATCTTGAAAAATGTGCTCAAGTTGCTGCTCGCTTTTACCCGCAATTTGCCGATTCAATACAAATGGCGCTTAATCTTGCTCTTGGTGAGCAGGTTTCTCAGCAGAAGGCACTAGTGCTATGTTCGTCTTTCGGCAAAGAGTTAGTGACCGAAATTCAACGAGTTAAAATATCGTCACAGATATCGTAGTGGCTGAGATTCGCCAGTATAGTACTTAGGCTCATAGGGGCATGCGCTGTTATTGCGTATATATAAATAATTCAATCAATAATAAGGAATAATTATGAACGTCAGTCAATTGGAAGGCTTCGAAGTAGCAGGCTTTTTTGTGCGTACCACAAATGCGGATGAAATGAATGCAACTAACGCAAAAATTGGTGGCTTGTGGGAGCGTTTCTATATCGAAGCATTACCAAAACTTGGTGAGAGTTCTAAGGTGTATGGCCTTTACACCAATTACGATTCGGATGTTTCAGGTGCTTATGATGTTTTTGCCTGTGCAAGTAACCTTTCGTCAGATTCATTGCCGCAATTGATAAGCACCAAAATTGAATCAGGAAAGTACCTGACATTTTCAGCCAAAGGAGAGATGCCCCAAGTCGTGATTGATCTATGGGGAGAAGTTTGGCGTTACTTTGATGCTGAAGACTGTCCTCATTCACGCGCTTATACGACAGATTTTGAGTTTTATAAAGGCCATGACGAAGTTGAGATCTCTATTGCATTAAAATAGATCGTTCCATGAACCTGTGAAAACTCAGTATGAGTCGTTAAATAGCGTTTTATAACGGATACAAAAAAGGAGCACTCTAGGTGCTCCAAAAGAAATAGCAGTGGATTGCTTGCAAATTATGCTTGGGCAAAAAGATAAGTTCGGTAACCGCCCAGCAGGTTACGAGCTTTATAACCATTATTAACGAGCTGACGATATGCGACGTTACCGCGTAACCCAACTTGGCAATAGATAATGATCTCTTTGTCTTTTGGTAGCTCGCCCATACGGTGGCGTAATTGGTCAACAGGAATATTTATAGCGCCAGCTAAACAGCCGACAGCTTCAAGCTCACCAGGGTTACGTACATCCAACAAAATTTGATCGTCATTTAAGTCACAGATCTCATCGTAATGAATCGCTTTTGCGTCACCTTTCATCATGTTTGTTGCGACAAATGCAGCTTGGTTGATGACATCTTTTGCACTGCCATAGGGTGGTGCGTAGGTCAGCTCGAGGTGCTGCAACTGATCAACCGTCATACCAGCACGTTGTGCTACTGCCATCACGTCAATACGCTTGTCGATGCCATCTTTACCGACGGCTTGAGCACCAAAAATTTTGCCTGATTTCGGATCAAATAGCATTTTGAATGAAACGACTTCCGCCCCTGGGTAGTAGCTGGCGTGGCTCGCGGTGTGAACATAAACCTTTTCATATTCCACACCATCTCGTTTTAGTTGCTTCTCATTTTTACCTGTAGAGGCAACGGCTAAGTCGAATATCTTACAAATCGCGGTACCTTGTGTGCCTTGATACGTTTCGTTTCGGCCTAACATATTGTCTGCTGCCATGCGGCCTTGACGGTTAGCAGGGCCTGCTAGTGGGACGAGAGTTTGTGAACCGGTCACGAAGTCTTTTTCTTCCACTGCGTCACCAACGGCATAGATGCTTGGATCGCTTGTTTGCATCATCTCGTTGGTCCAGATGCCGCCTAGCTGACCAATTTCTAACCCTGCGTCTGCGGCGAGTTTGGTTTCAGGTCGAACACCAATCGCCATGATCAGGATGTCAGTTGTTAGTGTTTCACCGTTATTCAGCGTTAAGTTCAGCTCACCTTCAATATGCTGGTGTTCGTCACTTTCACCAGAACCGAAACTTGCAATGTGTTCGTTTGGTATGTACTCAATGGCTTGTAGCGCGACTCCCAGTTTTAAATCAATGCCTTTCTGTTTGATCTCGGCATGCGCGATCCCAGCCATTTCTCTATCGACTGGTGTCATCACTTGATCTGCCATTTCAACTAACGTGGTCTTGATACCAAGCTGGTGGAAAGCTTCCATCATCTCAAGACCGATAAAACCGCCACCAACAACCGTCGCATGTTCCGGTTTGTTCATTTGGATCGTTTGAATAATGCGATCCATGTCAGGAATGTTGCGTAGCGAGTGGGTCAGCGGATTATCAACGCCAGGGATAGGTGGAACGACTGGACCCGCCCCTGGGCTTAGCAATAGAAAGTCATAGCTTTCAGTGTATTCACTATTGTCGATTAAATTTCTAACTGTTACTGACTTGCTGGCGCGATCAATGCTTGCCACCTCGTTCATTACGCGTACGTCGACATTAAAGCGCGCAAGGAAGCTTTCTGGTGTTTGAAGCAAAAGTTTGCTGCGCTCCTCAATGTCGCCACCAATATGGTATGGCAATCCGCAGTTAGCGAAAGAGACGAAGGGGCCACGTTCGAACATGATGATTTCGGCATCTTCGCTAAGGCGGCGAGCGCGTGCAGCGGCGGAAGCGCCACCAGCAACACCACCAACAATAAGAATTTTAGTCATTTGAAACTCCGTTAATGAAAGCCAAGTTTTTTGAGGAAAAAGGCCGCAGGACATATGCCTGTAAATGCACTTTGGATCAAGTTTACCCCAATGAAAACAGTTAGCCACACAAAACCACTATGAACGGTCACCGTCAATACCACAGACAGCAAAACCATCGCTCCCGCAAAAACTCGAACAGCATTTTCTAAAGTCATCATCGTTCTCCTTACGAATCGATTTCCTCTGATGACTATTACTATAGAACTCTAAATTAGTTTTGTCTAATGTTTCTTTGTCTAAATTTAAAGTATCTAAATTAGAATTGACTAATCTATATTGTTTAGTATTATCTAATGTAGATGTGTTACTCGAGGTCAGTCATGGTGGATCAAACAGTGAATATGGCAGAGATGCAAAAAAATGCAGTAGAAGCCGCTGAGCTACTTAAAGTGATGGCCCATCCAGAACGCTTGATGGTGTTGTGCCAGTTAACACAAGGAGAGGTCGGAGTAGGATCGCTGCAAAGCGGCTCTGCATTGAGTCAATCCGCGTTTTCTCAACATCTCACTGTTATGCGCAAACATGGATTGATTACATCTCGTAAAGAAGCACAACAAGTCTTTTATTCGCTGAGCGATCCGCGAATTGTCCAACTTATTCAGAACTTACAGACCACATTTTGTGGCGAATGATTTTCGGTTTTCATTTTTTAAGAGGTAGATATGGCTTTCACAGTTCCTTGGGAATCTTTAGCAGGAGGCATTTTATTAGGGATATCAGCAACGTTGATGCTGTTGATAAACGGCAAGGTAGCTGGCATCAGCGGAATCATGACAGGCCTATTAACGCCTAAATCACGAGATTTTGCGTGGCGTTTACTCTTTGCGGTTGGAATGGTATCAGGCGGCGCCATCGGGGTATTGGCTTTTACCAGTGATGTACCGACCACTTATTCGAGTAGTACTGCTGTGTTAGCCATCGCGGGTTTACTGGTTGGTATCGGTACGCGCTTAGGTAACGGTTGCACTAGTGGACACGGGATTTGCGGTATTGGGCGTTTATCAACGCGCTCGATTGTAGCAACGTGCATTTTTATGTTTGTTGCCGCTGCAACGGTTTATGTTCGTCTTCACTTAATTTAGCTCGTGGTTGGTTTAAAAATGAATAACGTTATTTTTCGTTTAGTGTCTCTGTTTTCTGGGGTTTTATTTGGCCTTGGTATGATCATTTCGGGGATGGCTAATCCAGAAAAAGTGGTGGGATTCCTCGATGTAGCAGGTGCATGGGATCCAAGTTTGATGTTTGTAATGGGCGGGGCGTTACTTGTGTTTATGCCTAGCTACTTTTTGTTGATCAAACCCAAGCAAAAGCCAGTGGTCGCGCAAGAATTTTGCTTAGCAAAAAACAAATCTATTGATAGCCGATTAGTGAGTGGTGCAGCGATTTTTGGTTTAGGTTGGGGGATTGCGGGTGTGTGCCCTGGGCCTGCACTTTCTAGCTTGGCACTCGGGAACAGTGGAGTGTGGGTTTTCTTCGCATTCATGATGGTAGGGCTAGGGGCAACAAACTTATTGATTTGTTTCAAAAACAACCGGGAATCACAAACGCAAACAGCATAGCGACTATGCTCAAAGTGGAATAATGAGAAGGGAGTGGCAACAATGAAATGGTTAACGTGGAGTATAGCTATCGCAATGGCCGCATCTGGTCAGGTGAATGCAGCAGATAAGCAAGAGCAGTACACGGTAAAACGAGCGCCAATATCTCAGGTTATTCACCTAGATGGTGTCGTACAGCCCGTTAATCAGGGGACAGTTGCCGCTCAAACGTCTGGTCGCGTTGTGGGTTTGCATGTTGATGTTAACGACTACGTAAAACAAGGCACAGTCCTGCTGGAAATTAGTGCGGTTCAGCAGTCGGCTTCTCTGGATGCCGCGCAAGCACAATTAGCGAGTGCTATCGCTCAAAATCGAGAGGCTCAAGCACAAGTCTCGCGTTATCGCCAATTATTCCCTCGTGGAGCCATTTCTAAAGACCAAATGGATAGTGCAGAAGCACGAGCTCGAAGTACGTCAGCGGGTGTGAGAGCGGCACAAGCATCCGTAGCGCAGGCCAAAGAGTCGTTGGGTTACACCAGCGTAACGGCACCTTATGATGGCGTTGTGACTAAACGGCATGTAGAGCTAGGTGAAACGGTTGCACCAGGTATGCCCCTGTTAAGTGGCTTCTCACTTGATATGTTGAGGGTAGAAACAGACATCCCACAGCGCTATCAAGATAAAGTTGAAAACGTTGGCCAGTTTGACGTGCTTTCGCCTCAAGGTGATCGCATTGCGCCAACGGAATATAGCTTGTTCAGCTATGCGGACCCGCAATCGCATACCTTCAAAATGCGTTTAGAGTTACCTGAGAAAGTTGAGGCGTTAGTGCCGGGGATGTGGGTTAAAACTGAGTTTAGATATGGTGAAAACCACTCGTTACTTATCCCTAATAGCGCAGTTGTTAGGCGTGCCGAACTCAGTGCCGTATACCGCATTGATCAAAATGGACGAATTCTCAATCCAGTACGCCTTGGGCAAACTTACGGCGATTATGTCGAGGTGTTGTCTGGTCTAGAAGAAGGTGATGTCATTTCGACAGTCGCACTAGCTGTAGAAGGGAAGTAATTATGGACAAACGACTCGGTATTTCGGGTCGCATAGCAGCGGCCTTCCAAAACTCAGCCATGACGCCATTATTAGCGCTTGTTGGGCTACTGATGGGCTTATTTGCCGTCATTGTGACGCCGAAAGAAGAAGAACCTCAAATAGATGTGACGTTTGCGGATGTTTATATCCCGTTCCCTGGTGCATCACCAGCAGAAGTCGAAAGTTTAGTGACGAATCCAGCTGAGCAGATTGTCTCTGAGATCCAAGGTATCGACAAAATTTACTCTTTCTCACAGCCAGACGGTGCGATGATTGTGGCCATTTTCGAAGTCGGTGTCAGCCGCAACGACGCGGTGGTCAGAATCTACAACAAACTGTATTCGAACAAAGATTGGATGCCGCAAGGGGTTGGAGTCGGTGAGCCCATTATCAAACCCAAGGGCATTGAAGATGTACCTATTGTAAGTATTACACTTTCGGATCGTTCTGGAGGGCTGGATCAACAACAATTAACGCAAGTGGCACATGGTCTGGAAACAGAGCTTAAGCGTATTAAAGGCACGCGAGATATTTACACAGTGGGCGGCCATAATACGATTGTTGACGTGCGTCTCGACCCTGTAAAAATGAATAGCTTTGGTATCACGCTTGATCAGCTTAACCAGCATTTACCTGCTGCCAATGCAAGTTCTCCAATGTTACGTTTAACACACGATAATCAGGAGTTTCCGGTCCAGGTTGGCCAGTTTCTAACGCGCGTTGAAGAGGTTAAGCAGCTTGTGGTTGGGCTACACAATAACACGCCCGTTTATCTTGAGGATGTCGCTGAAGTTAAGTTGGGCGCAGATACACCAACGCAAAATGTCTGGACCAGTGACAAATCGGGAATCTACCCTGCCGTGACCATCGCGATTGCGAAAAAGAGCGGCGAAAACGCGGTCAATGTAGCCAATGCGATTGAAAGCCGCTTAGTCGAACTTGAGAACCAGCTTATTCCGGATGGAGTCAACGTTGAGATCACCCGTGACTACGGTAAAACTGCAGCAGACAAGAGTAATACTCTGATAGGTAAACTCGCATTCGCAACAACAGCCGTTGTAGTTTTAGTGTTGATCACAATGGGCTGGCGAGAAGCCTTAATTGTTGGTTTTGCGGTAGTGGTAACCTTGATGATTACGCTATTCGCCTCTTGGGCGTGGGGATTTACCTTAAACCGTGTATCGCTGTTCGCGCTGATTTTCTCGATTGGTATTTTGGTTGATGATGCCATTGTGGTGGTAGAAAACATTCATCGCCATATGTCTAAGGGCAAAGCCAAGATCAATGAACTCATTCCAGCTGCCGTGGATGAGGTGGGTGGGCCAACGATCTTAGCGACCTTCACCGTGATCGCCGCATTATTACCAATGGCATTTGTCAGTGGTTTAATGGGCCCATACATGAGCCCGATCCCTATCAACGCTTCTATGGGGATGATGATCTCGCTTGTGGTGGCATTTGTGGTGTCGCCTTGGCTCGCGCGTCATTTCCTAAAACCTGCAGCACACCAGGAAAGCACCGCATCAAGCTCGGTATTTCATCGCATAATGTCGCCGTTCGTTAAAGCTAAAGCGCAAGGTAGAAACCGTTTTATGCTGTTGCTCGCGGTATTGGCGTTAATTGCCGGGTCCGTCATGCTACCTGTTTTCCAAGCAGTCGTATTAAAAATGCTCCCGTTTGATAACAAGTCAGAGTTTCAAGTGGTGTTAGATATGCCTGAAGGTACCTCGCTTGAACGCACTCAACGCGTATTGTTTGAAATGGGCAGTGAACTAAACAAAGTACCAGAGGTAACGGGCTACCAAATGTATGTAGGGACTGCTGCGCCGATCAACTTCAACGGTTTAGTCAGACACTACTTTATGCGCAGCCAAGCTAACCAAGGCGATATTCAAGTCAATTTGGCAGGGCGCAAAGAGCGTGATCGCGACAGCCATGAGATAGCGACAGCGGTTCGCCCACTACTGAATGAAGTGGCGGAAAAATTTGGCGGTAAAGTCAAAGTCGTCGAAGTTCCGCCTGGGCCGCCGGTTTGGTCACCGATTCTGGCTGAGGTTTATGGGCCAACGCCAGAGTTGCGCCAGCAAGCTGCGAGACAAGTACGTGAAATTTTCCGTTCAACCGATGATATTGTCGATGTGGATATGTACTTGCCGGAAGCGCACCAAAAATGGCAAGTGGTGATTGATCGCAGTAAGGCCTCACGCTACCAAATACCTTATGCTTCAATAGTTGACGCATTAGCGACTTCGGTTGGTGGCAAGCCGATTACTTATTTGCACAGTGAGCACAATAAGTATCCTGTACCGATTCAAATTCAAGCCAGTGAAACTGCCAAGGTGCGCTTAGAACAAGTCTTAAACATGAAAGTAGGTAGCATGAGTGGTAATACCTACCCGCTGTCTGATTTGGTGAAAGTGCGTCAGACACGTATGGATGACTATATCGTGCATAAGAACCTAGTCCCGATGGTGATGGTGGTTGGTGATATGGCAGGTTCAGTTGATAGCCCCTTGTATGGCATGTTTAACATTGGCAGTACGTTAGACAATGAAATGAACCTTGCTCAACACTACATCAACCAGCCTGATGGTTTAGACGGAATCGCGATACTTTGGGACGGGGAATGGACAATTACCTACGAGACCTTTAGAGACATGGGGATCGCCTACGCTGTAGGTATGATTTTGATCTATTTGCTTGTTGTTGCGCAGTTCAAGTCTTACTTAGTACCACTCATCATTATGGCGCCGATACCTCTAACCATTATTGGTGTTATGCCAGGGCATGCATTATTGGGCGCGCAATTTACGGCCACCTCCATGATTGGGATGATCGCGCTGGCAGGCATTATTGTGCGTAACTCAATACTGCTGGTGGATTTTATTAACCAGCAAGTTGAGCAAGGCATCGAATTCGGTGAGGCTGTGATTCAGTCTGCTGCTGTACGGGCTAAGCCGATTATGCTCACAGCCCTGGCGGCTATGATAGGGGCGGTATTTATTCTGGATGACCCTATCTTTAATGGTTTAGCCATCAGTTTGATCTTTGGTATTTTCGTTTCCACGGTATTAACGCTATTGGTTATCCCGGTGCTTTATTATGTGGTAATGAAATCACGATTTGAGCCTCGAAAAGCTTAAACACTGCCTTTGATAACAAAGCGCCCCGCCGAATTCGCGGGGCGTTTTATTAGGCTGCACTATAGTCCTAACTGCAACTGGATCGGGCAGTGATCGCTGAGGTGATATTTAAACACCTCATCAGGCTTGAACGTGATCTGCTTTACGCTGTGGTATGCGATGTCTTTGCTCACAATGATGTGATCAATGAGCGAGCGGAACTGGTGAAGTTTATTGGGCTGCCTTTTAGAGCGAACTTTGCAGCTTGCCGGTGTGTCGCGAGTGGCAAGCAATGCTTGGGTGTCATTTGCGATTACGTTCCATAGCCAATCGTTTGGATAACTGAGGTTATGATTAAAGTCACCAAGAAGCACGTAGGACTGTTTGTGTTCCTCTCTTTCACCTAGCCAGCGATTAATCGAAGCACCTTGAGCCTTTAATGTTTTGCAGTGTCGGTTATTTCTGTACGCGCCAGAACAGCGCGCTTTAAGGTGTAATGACAGCACGTGAATTGCTTGGTCGGAATCAGGATACAGCACCACATAGGTGGCGAATCTCAATTTACTGAAAGGATGGGTATCCAGCTGGAGATCTGGCTGATTACGGGCAGGGATACCTTTTCTTACAGCTATACCCGTGTACTGATTGATGTCGTCGAATTGATTCTTATCGAAATCGCTGCCACTTCGTTGTGAGAAAAATATGTTATACCCATCTCCAACCACACCTCCAATAGCACTCAAATCATTGACTTCTTGAAACGCTAGCACGTCACTGTCCGTTAAGCGAAAATGTTTTGCTAGAGCTTCATTATCGGCTGATGTCCGGCGAGATTCTTCAAACTTGGCTGAAGGTGCAGAACTCAGCCACTCGATATTCCATGTTGTAAATGTGGCTGAAAAAGCAATAGCTGGACAAAGAACAAACAGAGCAACAATTTTCATCAATACAGAGAGAATATTAGGGCTTTTCATAGTGTGTTATCCAAATAGAGAGCGGATACCTTTATCCTATAAGGGCTCTAAAAATTGCAAGTGAAAAACGAGCAAAATTACAATTTTCTTGATTTTCATTTCCTCTGAGATCAGTGCCACTAAGATTGGTTTGATCTTAATCTTGGGGTGGTTTTTATTGATCGATATCAATACTTTTCAATGGCTCATCTCGTTAAATACGCCACAATATATAGTGTCGCAATTAGAATAGATAACCCTATATAGTGTCTTTGTGGATAAGTCTGTGAGTATGCTAAGGGTAAGGAGAGAAGGTGAAACCAATCGTAATCAAGCGTGACGGCTCAAGGGCTCCGTTTAGCAGAGATCGCATTCAGGCAGCAGTCGAAGCCGCCGCCGATCACGTCGATAAAGAGATCGCTATTTATGCACTGAATGTTGCGTTAGCGGTAGAGCTGCAGCTTAAAGATCACGATGAAGTTCATATCGCTGAAATCCAAACTCTGGTTGAAAATGAATTGATGCAAGGGCCATTTAAGTCACTTGCGCGTTCTTATATTGAATATCGTCACGATCGCGATATTGCGCGCGAAAAGCAAAGTGTTCTGACACGCGAGATTGAAGGCCTTATTGAAGAAAGCAACGTTGACCTGATCAACGAAAACGCCAACAAAGACGGTAAGGTAATCCCAACTCAGCGTGATTTGCTGGCCGGTATTGTGGCAAAACATTACGCCAAAACTCACATTCTTCCGCGCGATATCGTTCAGGCTCATGAGCAGGGTGACATTCATTACCACGATTTGGATTACGCACCCTTTTTCCCGATGTTTAACTGCATGCTGATCGACCTAAAAGGCATGCTCACGCACGGTTTTAAAATGGGTAATGCGGAAATTGATACCCCTAAATCGATTTCGACCGCAACAGCCGTCACCGCACAGATTATTGCGCAGGTGGCAAGCCATATCTACGGCGGCACAACCATCAACCGAATCGACGAAGTGTTAGAGCCTTACGTAATGGCGAGTTACGAGAAGCACCTTCAAATCGCAAAAGAGTGGGATATTCATGATCCCGAAGCATTCGCTTGCGCTCGCACCGAGAAAGAGTGTTTTGATGCTTTCCAGTCACTTGAATATGAAGTGAACACGCTGCATACCGCAAATGGGCAAACGCCTTTCGTTACGTTTGGCTTTGGTTTGGGCACCAGTTGGGCTTCTCGCCTTATTCAGCAGTCTATCCTGAAAAACCGCATTGCAGGTTTAGGGAAAAACAGCAAAACAGCGGTATTCCCTAAATTGGTATTTGGCATCAAAGATGGGCTAAACCACAAGGCTGGCGACCCAAATTACGACATTAAAAAGCTCGCCTTGGAATGTGCGTCAAAACGCATGTATCCAGATATTCTCAACTACGACAAAGTTGTTGAAGTGACAGGCTCATTTAAAACGCCTATGGGGTGTCGTAGTTTCCTTGGCACTTATGAAGAGAATGGTGAGCTTATCCATGAAGGACGTAATAACCTTGGTGTCGTGAGCTTAAACCTTCCGCGTATCGCAATTCGTGCAAATGGGGACGAGGTTAAGTTCTACCAGTTACTAGACGAGAAACTAAAACTAGCACGCCGCGCACTAGAGACGCGTATCTCACGTCTTGAAAATGTCAAAGCGCGTGTAGCTCCTATTCTATACATGGAAGGTGCCTGTGGTGTTCGCCTTAAAGCCGAAGAATCCGTAGCCAATATTTTTAAAGATGGCCGCGCATCCATTTCTTTGGGCTACATCGGGGTACATGAAACCATCAATGCACTGTTTGGCTCCGACACTCACCTTTATGACAGCAGCGAACTACGTGATAAGGCGATAGCGATTATCCAATACCTGAAAGATGCGGTGAATCAGTGGAGTGAGGAGTCTGGCTACGGTTATAGCCTATACGGTACTCCGAGTGAAAACTTGTGCAGTCGCTTCTGCCGCATTGATACTAAAGAGTTCGGTGTTGTTGAAGGCGTGACCGAGAAAGGCTACTACACGAACAGCTTCCATTTAGACGTAGAGAAGAAAGCTAACCCATACGATAAGATTGATTTCGAGATGCCTTATCCGGAGGTCTCAAGTGGTGGATTTATCTGTTACGGCGAGTTCCCTAACATGCAGAGAAATATTGAAGCGCTAGAGAACGTGTGGGATTACAGCTACAGCCGAGTACCTTACTACGGGACCAATACACCGATTGATGAGTGTTACGAATGTGGCTATATGGGGGAGTTTGAATGTACCAGCAAAGGCTTTACTTGCCCAAGCTGCGGTAACCACGATTCCACAAAAGTGTCGGTTACACGCCGCGTATGTGGTTATCTAGGTAGCCCTGATGCAAGACCGTTTAACTTTGGTAAACAAGAAGAAGTTAAGCGCCGAGTAAAGCATTTGTAACCCATGAATTACCAAAAGTATCATCAAGTTGATGTCGTCAATGGTGAAGGTACGCGTTGCACCCTGTTTGTTTCAGGGTGCGAGCATAACTGCCGTGGATGCTACAACCAAACCACACTCAACCCAAACTCCGGCCATCCGTATACCCAAGAACTGGAAGACCAAATTATTGCGGACTTACAGGATACGCGAATAAAGCGTCGAGGCTTGTCTTTGTCAGGTGGAGACCCACTTCATCCTGCTAACGTTGACACCATTCTTCATTTAGTAACACGGGTGAAATCTGAATGTTCTGGAAAGGATATTTGGCTCTGGACCGGTTATACGCTAAGCGAACTGAATGAAAAACAGAAAAAAGTCATTGAATTAATTGATGTTCTAATTGATGGGAAGTTTGAGCAAGACAAGAAAGACCTCAACTTAGAGTGGAGGGGCAGTTCTAATCAGGTTATTCATCGATTCAAGCTCTAGTCTTTTGAGTACTGGTGTGAAGGTAGATAAATATACTGCACTCATTACTCATGTTGCGAAAATGTAAAATTATCTTGGGCGTTTATTCTGTTTTTGGCTCAAGCGTTAAAATTTTATTTCTAGTTCTATAATTTAGATGATAACGTGTAGCCCGTTACTTGAATTTCAAAGGGTTGTGACTTTCATGTTCTCTAAATTACCAACACCAACACTAGATCCAATTTTGTCGCTTTCTGTTGCTTACCGAAATGATCCTCGTCCTGAAAAAGTGGACTTGGGCATCGGCGTGTATAAGAACAGTGAAGGCGAAACACCAATCATGCAAGCGATTCTCAAAGCACAAGATATTGTGGTCGAGACGCAAAAAACAAAATCCTACGTCGGCTTAGCTGGCTGTGAAGAATTTAATCAAAGCATGGTTGATCTGCTGCTTAAAGGCACTTCTGCAATGGATCGTGTCGCCGCTATCCAAACACCGGGTGCAAGTGGCGCGCTACGTATGCTAGGTGACTTAATGAAAGTTGCTCAGCCAAATACGACCGTCTGGATTTCGAATCCGAGTTATGTAAACCATCGTCCAGTGATGGAAGCCGCTGGCCTTAACGTAAAACACTACAGCTACTTCAGTCCAAAGACCAAACAAGTTGATACCGCACGTATGCTAGCTGATCTGTCTCATGCTGGTCCAGACGATGTGGTTCTACTGCATGGCTGCTGCCATAACCCAACGGGTGCAGACATTGATTTTGAATCATGGAAAGTGATCACAGAGCTTGCTCAGAAAAACGGTTTCACGCCTTTTGTTGATATTGCTTATCAAGGTTTTGGCGATGGTCTTGAAGAAGACGCAAAAGGTCTGCGTTACATGGCGGACAACGTTGACGAGATGTTGATTACGACTTCATGCTCTAAAAACTTTGGCCTATACCGCGAGCGTACAGGTGCGGCAATCGTTGTGGGCAAATCTGTAGAAGATGTAACCAACGCGAGAGGCAAGCTGTTGACTCTTGCTCGTGCTACTTACACTATGCCGCCAGATCATGGTGCTGCCCTAGTCAAAACCATCTTGCAAGATCAAGCGCTCACTGCAATTTGGAAGCAAGAATTGAGTGAAATGCAACAACGTTTGTTAAACCTTCGTCAAACCTTGTGCCAAGAATTGAGAAATTCTCACGATACTTCACAATTCGATTTTATCGAAAGCCACAAAGGCATGTTTACTGTGCTGGGCTTTAGCCAAGACCAAATGCTTCAACTGAGAGAACAGTATGGAATTTATGGCGTTGGCGATGGTCGAATTAATATCGCCGGATTAACGGAAAGAGACATTCCGTATGTCGCAGAGGCGATAGTCAAAGTGGCTTAAAATTAGATATCAGGCTCGTTAATACGGGCCTGATTAATTTTTAGCATTGTCTCGTCGAAAACTAGGTGGTTGAATGATTAAGTCGTTACGAACTCTGACTCTTATTTTACTTGGTGGTAGTCTCATTGCCTGCACGGATGAACAACCCAAAGAGCCTGAGCCAGAACAACAAGCGAAAGCCGAACAAGTCTCGGCTAAAAGCGAACGGCCCAAAATGGTGCTTAAAGCACAAAAGACCAGTGATGGAAAACTGATTCTGGGCGCAAGAGAGTGGGTGTATGTCCCAGAACTTAAGCAAAACTTTAGAGCGCGTGTCGATACTGGCGCGACGACCTCTTCTATCAGCGCAACCGATATTGAAACGTTCAAGCGCGATGGGAAAAGGTGGGTACGATTTAAAGTGGAGCATGACGGAATTAAAAGTGAGCAACTTGAACTGCCAGTAAAACGTTGGGTTAAGATCCTTCAATCCACAGCGGATGGTTCACATCGCCGCGCGGTAGTGGAAGCCTGGATTCAGATTGGTGATTTAAAACAAAAGACAGAGTTCACGTTAGCTGACAGAACGCATTTGACTTATCCACTCCTTCTAGGACGCAGCTTTATTAAGGATGTGGCTGTTATCGATGTTGGTGATAGTTACATTCAAGACAAGCACAAGTAGTGTTAACTCGCATTTTCTAGCCGATATCAGCAATGGTATCGGTTTTTTTGTTTCTCAAAACCATAAATGTGAGTTGACCCATAAGCATCAATGCGAACATTAGGCTATCATTCAACGCGAAATTTAGCCAAAGTCACAAAAGCGTAGCAAAATGTGACTTCCTGCATATAGCAGCAAAGAACTGAAGGAGTATGAGATGACACACTTATCTATGGCCGTCGTTGTCAGAAATGGGAAAGTGTTGGTGCAAGAGCGTTATAGAGCCTCAAAAGGGATGGTGGTTGAATTCCCTGGGGGAGAAGTCAACGAAAACGAAACAGGGACAGACGCTGCTATTAGAGAGCTCTCTGAAGAAACCCAATTAGAAGGGTTGAAACATTTAGCGACATTCGCTGGTATTAATGAATTTGGTGGTCGCATTTACTATGCAGTATTTGAAGCTGGCCCAAGTGATCAACCTATGCCAGTAGGTGAAGAACGTCGCCAAACGTTCAAATGGTTAGAGTATGCAGAACTGCCACTGGAAGAGTTCTACGCTGCAGATGTGAATTTCATTAAGACTCAACTCACTAAGTTTTGTAAGCAAGAGTCAGCCGTTGCTTAGTAGATAACGGAAAAATAAAGCCAATCATGATGATTGGCTTTTTTAGTTTTATCTACTTAATTTCCAAAAGTTCAACCTCAAAAATCAGCGTTGAAGCTGGTGGAATTGGGCCAGTACCACTTTTGCCGTAAGCGAGTGGGCTAGGGATAAACAAACGCAGTTTGTCACCAGGAGCCATATAAGTCAGACCTTCTTGCCAGCCTTTAATTACTTGACCTAACTTGAAAGTAATCGGCTCACCGCGATCGACCGAGCTATCAAACACAGTACCATCGATAAGAGTACCGTGGTAATGCACAGTTACTGTGCTCGTTTTGGTTGGGTGTTCAGAACCTTCACCTTTGTGTAGTACCTGATATTGAAGTCCACTTTCTGTGGTGATCACATCTTCTTTCTTCGCATTCTCTAGTAGGAAGGCTTGGCCTGCGGCAAAGTTTTCATCGCCTGCTTTATGGTTCGTCCACGTACGGTAGATCATAAACGCTGCGAGGATAAAGATAACAAGAGGGAAAATGATTTTTGACATTAGATAAGTCCAGTTATTTATTTTAAGTTAGTCAGATAGTTAATTGTATCAGCAATGCCTTCAGCGTCTTGGTGCCCAGAAGTCATTACCATGTATTTTCCACTAACAATAAAAGTGGGTACACCGTTGATTTGGCCTTTAGTTGTGATTTCATCAGCAATTTGCATCGCTCTAAATAGCTGCTCTTGCTGCGCTTCTTCAAGCTCGTAAGGGCTCTTCAAATTACGTGAATGAAATACTGACTCAATAGCTTGTTGTTTTTCAGTTATCGTCGCACCGTCACCCATTTGTACCGCCGAGAATAACTCATTCATCATGTCATGATCAGGCTGGCCACCCAGCTGCATTTCGGCGGTGTAATAGATCATGGCCGCTACCTGAGCACTTTGGTTAAACGTAACGTGCACTTTTCCGATTGACTGGTTAGTTAGAGATTCCAGTTGAGGGATCACCTCTTCCATTTTACGGCAATGGCCGCAGTTAAGAGAGAATACTTCGGTCACTGGTGGTAAGCGATAAGTCGAAAGGTTCGTGGTTAGTTTTTGATATTGCTCGCCCTCTTTAGGTGTGCTGTTTTCAGAGCAGCCAGCAAGTATGGTTATAAAGGCGACCAAAATTAGGGACAGGATTTTTTTCATAAGAAATTCTCAGTAAAGGCTTTTTAGGTATCTTACTCTTAATGGTATGAGTATCTTAAAGCATTCAATTAACAGTGTAGTGAATTTTACTCTTTCATTTTAAAGAACTAAATAGCAAGGAGTGTCAATTCCTTAGCAAATTGTTTCTGGTTGTGCGTTTCTTATTGTGTATAGCTGGATAGGGTGGGTCGCGCTAAATTATAGCTAAAGAAAATCAATCCTGGCCGATAAAGAAAAGGTAGTAAAAGAAAAACTAGGGCGGAAAGATGAAATATCTGGCTTTACCTCTGATTGTGCTGTTGTCAGCTTGCAGCAGTACCAATAACCATAGGTCCACATTTTTTATGCAGGACATGCTGGATACAGCCCCCAAAAGTAATACTGAACTTAGGAACCCAGAATGGGGTTATCCGTCTAGAAACTTAACGACAGGTGTGCAAGTTCCTGCTTCAAACCCACAACGTGAGGTAGGCGCTGCCCCGCAAACTAATTACGAGCCTACTGTAAAAAACGTCAATACAGATAGCTTACAGAGCTTCCTTCTTAAGAACGGTGTGGATTACGAAGTGTTACCCGGTAACCATATAATGGTGAAATTGAAAGACACAGTGAAGTTTAAAACTGGGTCATCTAGGGTGATACCACACACCGCGCAATGGTTAAACCTGATTGGTAGCTATTTGTCTTCCCAACCAGATATTAATGTAGTGATTGATGGGCATTCGGATAGCACGGGTAGTGCAAGGTTTAATGATGGTTTGTCAGAACGACGAGCTAAAGCCGTTAAGCAACAATTGGTGCAAAATCGTGTGAGTGAAAATGCGATTTTTACTCGTGGTTACGGAGAGCATGTCCCTTCTTGTTCAAACGCGACATCATCAGGCAAGGCGTGTAACCGCCGTGTTGAATTGTTATTGATTGTCTCTGATAAGTAATCCCTCTTCCCAAGCAAAAACGAAAACGCCCCGAAAGACGAACTTTCGGGGCGTTTGTATTTGGTACACTAGAGCTCACTTAGCTACTGGTTACCTTCTTTTCGCTTTGCATTTTTGCTAAGAAGTAGACGTTAACACAAGCAATGAAGCCATTGGTAACCACGACTGGCCAAGCGTCAATCATTAAGCCATATGCTGTGAATAGAGCACAACCAATAAAGTTAATGATTCTAAGCTTAACGATATCTTTCATGGTAAGAGAAATAGCGACCATGATTGAAGCAGCGTAGCCAAGGATTTCAACCACATTCATATCCATAAATTGACCCTCTAATGTTTGCCGAGCAGTGTCGGTACCAATTCTTCTCTTCTTGAGATAATTGAGGAAGCTCCGTGCCCCGAATGGTTTGAATTATTTAACTAAGATGAAATATAACAGGGCCAAATGTGTGACAAAAGCCCCAAATATTCTAACGGAGAAGGTTAGCGATTACGCAAACGTTTAACGCTATTTACTAAATTGTTATAACCAAAATTGTTGATAGATGACGTTAAACCGTAGATTCTCCAATAAGATGCATTTACCAATAAAAAGCCTGCATATTATATGCAGGCTTTTTAATAATGCTAACAAGGTAAGAATTATTTTTTCTTACCTTGTAGACCTTGCTTGTCAGCTTCTGTCAATTCACGAATACGGCGGCTGATGTCACGACGCTCTTTCGAGATTTCAGCACTTTTGATGATGTGATCATCAACACGGTCTTCGTAATCTGCTTTCATGTTCTTAACAATCGCTACGATTTCATCGTGAGTCATTTCTGGCTTGATGTAATCAAGTAGGTTCTCAAGAAGGTCAACACGTTTACGGTTGTCACGAACTTTTTTCTCGTTATCGATCAGTTCGCGCTTCAGTTTATTTTTACGACGAGCTTGAGCTACGATTTCAAATACACCACTCATAGATCTTTTCCTAATTATTACCTTAACTGCCAATGATTAAATCATATCATCTCGGCTGATAACAGTCCTAAGATCAATCATTACCGTATGTTGACGTTTTTATAGTCAAGTACTCGTTTGGAGATTGAGCGCGTCTTTGGTTCGATATATGATTTGAGCATTCAGCTTTCTAAAACCTGCGAAATTATGCGAACTTCAGACATTATCGTACCAAAGGAAAAAACCGAGCCAACACCTCAGCGTACGAGTAAAATCATCAGTGCATATCGCGATGAACAGAAAAAGCAAGAAATCACCGAAGTCGAATTGAACCGAAGTAAGATCGTGATGATTGATGAAAATGGTAATATGAAAAAGGTTGCTATCCTTTCTGAACACTAAATAAGGTTCAGGAAGTAAATAATAAGGAAATAAAAATGAACATTGAACTGAGTCCTGTGGAAGCGCGAGTGATTGGTTGCTTGATTGAAAAAGAAGTGACAACGCCAGACTACTATCCTTTAACGCTAAATAGTCTGACTTCTGCATGTAACCAGAAGAGCAATCGTGAGCCTGTTATGGCGCTGAGTGATATAGACGTGCAAGAGGCCGTAGATGCATTAATCGCTCGCCGTTTGGTGAGTGATGAAAGCGGTTTTAATAGCCGAGCGAGCAAATATCAGCACCGATTTTGCAATACAGAGTTTGGTGATTTGAAACTGTCAGCACAGGAAAAAGGGATTGTTTGTTGTTTATTGTTGCGCGGCGCCCAAACACCAGGTGAGCTACGCACCAGAACTGGTCGATTGGCAGAGTTCTCAGACGTTAAAGAGGTGGAATCTACTTTAGAAGCGATGGCAACGCGCGAGGAAGGGGCTTTAGTTGTTAAACTACCACGTGAACCAGGCAAGCGTGAATCTCGCTTTATGCATTTGTTCTGCGGTGAAGTTGATGTATCAGCGCTCGCATCTACAGAAGCTGTGCCAGCGTCTTCTAACGCGAATAACGAAAGAATGGAAGCACTCGAAAATGAAGTCGCGCTTCTAAAACAAGAGCTAGCGGAGCTTAAGGCTTTGGTAGAGCAAATTTCCAACTAATGGCGGATTCGCCATCAACTCCGGTTGCGGATTGGTATGTCTACCTTGTTCGCGACCGAAACAATTCTCTCTACTGCGGTATTTCAACAGATGTTGCTCGTCGTTTTTCTCAGCACAGCACTGGCAAAGGTGCGAAAGCTCTAAAAGGAAAGGGACCGTTAGAATTGGCTTGGAGCGAAAAGGTCGGTACGTCCCGCAGTTTCGCTTTGAAAGTTGAATATCGGATCAAGCAATTAAAGAAATCTCAAAAGGAGCGGTTAATAAATAAACAAATAGATTTGGCGAATGTGATCGATGTGATATTAGTGCCATAAATTTATCTAATTACTTTTCTTGTGTATTACTATTGAGACCGCTTTGAAATAGCTTGAGAAGAGTAATGAAAAAACTAACAAAACTTTCAATGGCAGTGGCTTTATCTTTGGTAGGCGCATCTGCAAGTGCTGCGAACATTGTTGCTGACGGTCGTGGTAATGGTATGGGTAACACAGGTGTTACGACAGCCGATTTTTTGCTGGCTCCGTTCTATAACCCAGCACTTGCTGCGGTACATAGAGATGAAGACCAGTTTGGCTTATTGCTTCCAGCGATTGGTGCGACTGCGCGCGACACTGATGACACGGTTGGAACCATTGACGACTTACAGTCCAAAATTGACGATTTTGAACAGTCAGGAAGCAGCGACCCAGCCATTGCTTCTGAACTTAATAAATACTTAGACCAACTCTCAGACGACAAGCCACTAGCTGTCACAGCTGGTGTTGGTGCAGCGATTGCCCTTCCGATCAGAACCCTTTCTGCCAACTTATATACTCGCGCTTACGCGGAAGTAATTGCACAAGCAGATATCGCAGACAATGCTGGTGATAATGCAGTTGCCGTAAAGAATCGTTATGAATCGTCAAGCGTTAATATGATCGCATTTGGTTATAACGAAGTTGGTTTGGCACTGGCGAAGCGCATGTCAGTAGCAGGCAGAGACGTTGCATTTGGTGTTACACCCAAGTTTCAGAAGTTGATGACTTATATTCAGTCGCCAAATGTTAACGATTTCGATGTCGATAACTACGACGAAAGTGAAATGTCTGAAAGCGCTTTCAATATGGACCTAGGTGCAGTTTGGTTCTACGATGCATTTCGCGCAGGTGTTGCTGTAAAAGATCTATTTGCTCAAGAAATTGAAACCAAAACGGGTAATCACACGTATAAACTTGATACTCAAATCACGCTGTCAGGTGCGTACTCAACGCGCTTCTTTACTGCGACAGCGGACTGGGATGTCACAAAGCAGACGCGTTTCGACAAATTTAATGACGACACGCAGTTCCTTCGTTTTGGTATTGAAGGCAACGCATGGGACTGGGCACAACTGCGCGCAGGTTATGAGATCGACCTAGAAGAAACGCTAGATAACTCTATCACTGCGGGTATCGGTATTAGCCCTTGGGATGTCGTTAGCCTAGACGTAGCTGCGAATTACGCGGGTGAGAATCAGTTCGGTGTTTCAGGAAACTTAGCACTAACATTCTAAAACTGCTCGTTAAGCGTGAAAAGCTGTGCTAGTTTAATAGGCTAAGCCTATGGAATGGCACAGCTTTTTTATAACTTACACATAGGGATATGGGAGTTATTGAAAATAAATTGACTGATTAGTGATAGTGGAAAAGCCAACTACTAGAAGCGCACATTCAATTTATTATACTTACACTGTATTTAAACTGGCGATGGAATACATATCTATGTTCAAAGCCTCACTGCTTTCTCTGTTATCTGTTATCTCTCTCTCTTCCTATGCGTCTAGCACGCAAGTACTCAATGGCTATTGGCAGTACGATGATTACTTGAATGCTTACCCTAAACAGAAAGCACTTACTGAAAAGTTGGCGACTGCCGTTCGTGACAACCCAGAACCTATTACCGCTAAACAAGACAGAGCTATTAAGATTTCAGTGATCTACCCAGGGCATCAAGTCTCTGATTACTGGAGCCGAAATATTAGAGCTTTTGAAAAACGACTCGAAAAGTTGGGTATCCAATACAGCATCAATCAAGTATTTACGCGGCCAAGTGTCGATGTGAGACAGCAAAGCCTGTCTTTACTCGCGGCTGTTAAAAGTAAATCGGATTACCTGGTTTTTACCCTGGATTCAACTCGTCACCGTAAGTTTGTTGAACACGTCATGAGCTCAACAGATACCAAGCTGATACTGCAAAATATAACGACTCCTGTAAGAGCATGGGAGGAGCACCAACCTTTCTTGTACGTAGGCTTTGATCATCTTACCGGCACGAAAATGCTTGAAGAGTATTATAAGAAAACGATGGACGACGATAGTCGCTACTCCGTGTTGTACTTTTCTGAGGGCTATATAAGTAACGCTCGCGGTGATACTTTTATCGAAGAAATGACCCGTCATAATAAATTCCAGTTGTCTTCTGCTTTTTACACTAACGCGACGCGTGAATCTGGCTACCAGTCGGCAATGAACGCGTTGGAGAAGGATTCGAATATTGACTTCATCTATGCTTGTTCTACCGATGTCGCGTTAGGTGCCGCTGATGCGCTGAATAAACTCAATCGTCAAGATGTGGTGCTCAATGGCTGGGGAGGCGGAACAGCAGAGCTTGAAGCGCTTTCAAAAGGGCATTTAGATGTGACAGTCATGCGAATGAATGATGACACAGGGATAGCGATGGCAGAAGCCATTAAATGGGATTTGGAAGGAAAGACCGTACCTCAAGTGTATTCTGGAGGTTTTGAATTAGTGACATCCAATGATGATACAAACCGATTAGAGGCGCTCAAAAAGCGAGCGTTCAGGTACTCTGAACGATAATGAGATTTCTATTTAAGCGTGGAAAAAATCACCAACTCGCCACACTGCTAACCAATTCGATTTTTTTAATCATTGGTGTGTTGGTGTTGGTGATGGTGCTGCAAAATTATCAAGTTAACCGGGAAGTAGTTGCACAAGAGGTTGAAAGGACAAAAACTCAGACACAAAGTCTTGTGCAAGAGATTTTTAACTTTCACCTAAAATCACTGGAAATTCATCAAGACAGTTACAGCAGAAGTGAATCGTTGGTTGATGCGATTTTGAGTGAAGACGCGGAGGCTGTTGATCTTTTTTTTACAGCGTTAGACCAAATTATTCCTAACTTGACGCCGGACTTTCGTTTGCTTGCCACCAGCGATGGCGTTGTCTGGGATGATGGCAACTACCAGTTTTATGGGTTGTCACACCAACAGTTGCATTCCATGAACAACGGTATTGTGTTTGGAAATGACTGGCACCTTTCGCAGACGCCATCTTCAATGGGAACCCGTTACGTCATGCTACGCAGGACACCAGTTGTGAATATTGCTAGCGGTGAAATCGTGGCTCACCTTTATATAGGCGTAGTTCTCAATAACAACTTCTCATTAATTAATGTACTTGAACAGGGCAGTAATGCTGACGAGTTGTTCCTTGCTGTCGGGTCAGAAATTATCGCTTCAAGTACCAAAGCAGAGTATGCGCGCCATATCAAATGGTTAGATCAATCCTCAAACTCAATCAACGCCAGCCGATATATGGTTTCTAAAACGGATCTTATGATAACCGGTGTGCCAACCTATCTATCGATTTATACAGTACAAAGCAACGAACATATTGAAGGTTTCATTAAAAGCCATTACCTATGGATGGCGTTTACCGGCATGTTGATCGCTTTTGTCGCGGTTTATACGCGTTTGTGGTTAGGCAAAAGAGTATCTGTTGAGCTTGATAAGTTGATGAGTTACATACAGTCGACCATAAGCAAGCAGAAAATCGAAGCTTACCAAGGCTCTTCGATCGAAGAGTTTGATCGAATTGGTGAAAATTTTGAGCTGTCAGTCAAACGTTTGAAAGAGCGCGAGAAGCAGTTTGCAGATTTGTTCAACTTTTCGTTAACGCCAATCACTTTGTGGAGTACGGACTGTGAGCTTATTCGTTATAACTCTGCGGCAGAGAAAAGCTTTAGGGATCTGGAAACAAAACAGAACCTATTGAGCGCGTTGCAGCCACATATATCCATGTGTGCCAGAGGTTCTACTCTGACGGGCGTCAATACTACGATAGGCAGCAAAACTTACCGTTGGAACTTGTCTCCGATAGTGAGTGATGATGCAACGAAGCAGATCATGGCTCAGGGGCAAGATATCACCAGTTTTGTCGAAGCTGAAAAACAGAGTCAAGCAGCGAAAGAAGAAGCGGAAGAGTCTGCAAGAGTGAGGGCCGACTTCCTTGCTAAAATGAGCCACGAGCTACGGACACCACTCAATGGTATTTTGGGTGTTTCACAGTTGCTTAAGCATCACAACAAGGAAAATACGGCGTTAGAGCATATTGACGTGCTATGTCACAGTGGTGAGCATCTGCTGGCTGTTCTAAACGATATTTTAGATTTCTCTAAGATTGAACAAGGCAAATTTCATATTCAGCACAGTGAATTTCGTTTATCGGAGTTGTTGAATACGGCTGAAAAAATATTCCTTCCGCTTTGTAAAGAGAAGGGCGTTGAGCTTAACATCAGCAGCGATGCTCAACCCGATATGTGGGCAGATAGCGATCAAGTAAGACTTAATCAGATTTTGTTTAATCTCATTAGCAATGCAGTGAAATTTACCCACACTGGATCGGTTGCAGTCGATTTAAAATGTTCGAAGCCTGACTCTTTTCATCTACTTGAAATCACAGTAGAAGACACGGGTATCGGGATAGATGAAGCACAAATAGCCCACGTGTTTGAGCCTTTTGTGCAAGCGGAATCAACCACTACCCGCGAATATGGTGGGAGTGGCTTGGGTCTGGCTATTGTGCACAGCTTGGTAGAGCTAATGAACGGTACAATCGAGCTGACTAGTGAAATCGATAAAGGGACAAAAGTGGTTGTTACCTTGCCAGTAGATATCTCTTATGGTGAACGTAACCCCGAGTCTGATGAATTATTGGTGGAGCCTTCGCAGTTATTCAGTCATTCAGTGCATGTGCTTTTGGTGGAAGACAACCACACTAACGCCTTTATCGCGAAAGCGTTTTGCGAAAAATACGGTATGAAAGTGACTTGGGTGAAAGATGGACGAAAAGCGATAGAGTTCTTAAGAGAACATGAAGATGTTGCGCTTGTGCTGATGGATAACCAACTGCCGAATTTAGATGGAATTGAAGCAACAAGGATCATTCGCGATGAGCTACGCCTGAACATGCCTATTTATGCATGTACTGCCGATGGACTGGAAGAGACAAAACGCGCGTTTATTACCAACGGGGCAGACTATGTGTTGGTCAAACCGATCAAACAGCTGGCGCTTAATAAAGCCATGATCCACTTTAAAGAAAACTTTTATACGGAAGAGTAACTAAAGCGAGTTTATATAGAATAAAGCGGAGAGTGATCTCCGCTTTTTACGTTGGATCGTGTAAATGATCAACGGGCGAGTTTTTGATGGGCACGAGAAAAATGATCGGCGCAAAAGGCACCAACAATCGATAACTCTCCGGCTAAGCACAGGCTTGCCGCGACTTCTGCCAACGCTTTTGCGTTACCAGTGCCGTACAGACCCATAATATCAAGGCAGGCTTTTTGGCTTGGCAAGCCAGTACCACCACCCACAGTGCCCAACATCAAATTGGGTAGCGTTACGCAGGCATATAAACCGCCTTGTTCGTTGATTTCCATTCGCGTCATGCCAATTGCTGACTCCGCTACACATGCTGCGTCTTGCCCACAAGCAATGTACAACGCTGCTAAAGCGTTCGCGTAATGAGCATTGACACCAATGCCACCGCTTAGTGCAGAGCCTGTTGTCGTCATTTGGCCAAATTTCACCATTTTTTCTGGCGTTGTGTGCAAATATTTTTCAATTAACTGGCGAGACAAATGTACGTCGGCTGCTACCTTTTTGCCTCTTACGTGGCGCATGGTGTGTGCGTTGGGCTTTTTATCACCGGATAAATTCCCATCAAGAAATGCTTCTTTAGGTTCAATAGGGCTGTGTTCAAGAACATAGCGAAAGACCTCATTGGTCGCGATGGTCACCATATTTTGTCCAGACGCGTCACCTGTGTGGAATTCAAACACCAAGTAAACTTGATTGCCGTCGATATTAATATTGATATCGTGAAGTTTTCCGTGTGATGTGGTGGATTCCGCAATCTGCTTGAAATGATCGTATTGAGTCACGACCCAGCTTACGAACTGGCCTGCATCGGCAAGGCGATGAAAAGCAAATACAGGAGTCCTTGTTACACCTTCATTGAGTAACATCGCACTGGCACCTCCTGCCGCGGTGATCAACTGCGCACCGCGATTGTATGATGCAACTAACGCCGCTTCGGTCGTCGCCAAAGGGATTAAGTAGTCATTGTTAGCATGCAATCCATTGACTCTCAATGGCCCCGCAACACCGACAGGTAGCTTTACTGTACCGATAAAATGTTCGATGTTTTTGTTGTACAGCTCGGCGTCTTCGAGAGATTGTTGATCCAGTAACGCCTGTTGATTGGCGAGCTCCGATAGCTTGTCCCATCGTTTCGCAAGGTTCTTTTGCGAAACATAAGGGCTTGGTGTCAGACGGAGTGAAGGGCGTTCATAATGAGGTTCGAGTAATTGTTCTAATTCGTTGGTGTCAGAAACTTGGTTGAAAAGAGTAGTGTTGCCACGTTGAGACAAGTTTAATTTGGGCATATCGGAACGAATTGAAAAAGTTGAAGGGCGATTCTAACGACTTAGCCAGTGATGACAATAGCTGTTTACGGATTGCTACAACTTAGTTAGTGCTATATGTGAATATCCAGCAAAGAACCGAGCATTTCTTGGTCACGTTGCAACATATTACTACCAATTTGACTGTATTGGCTTGATTGGTTGAGTTTGATGATGGGCTCTATTTGGCTAGTATCAGGTGCTTTAAATTCGACTTTATTAAACTCAAGAGAAGTATTTTCATTGGCAGGATTAGCAGGGCTTACGTTAGCTCTCTCGTTGATTTCACGCGTGGCTTCGTTTGCCATTTGAGATGATCTTTCAATCAATTGATAGGCAGGCTGTACAGAAGATATCGGCATAAAACAACTCCTTACTAAACACGTTTATACGAGGTAAGCGTTATAAGACACCTCAAGAAAAGAGGTTAGCTATCATCTGATGCTCTTCGTCCGTCATAATCGACGCATCTGAGTGGTCAAGCTTTTGATTAATATCACCGCGTAACGCTCTCAGTTGTTGCGGGGTGAGTTGCTTTAACTGCTCTCTAAATACCTCGAAAGGAATCCCTAATTCGCAGCTTTGTTTTGCTCGCTGAGAGCGGCTACTGTCAATGCGTACACTCTGAGACCTCATTATAATACTCCTTATCTATGACCGAATCTCAGTTTATGAGTAATTGGTCAATAAGTGTCCGAGTATTGTTAGAGTATGTGAGAAAAACGTGAAGGAGGCAAGAAATGCCTCCTAAGTTTCTTAATATAAGCCGTTAAGTGTGTGCAACTCTAACGGCAAATTTGCTGGCTAACGAGTGGAGCTCTGGCAGCATTCGGTAGATTAAGTACAACTGCTGAAGCACCATTCGAACAGAGTTTTCATCTTCTTCACGCCACTCTGCTAAGCGAGCTTCTAAGTTAGGGTCATCTATTTCAGAGGTGTCACATCCGTCACAGTGTTCGTTGAGTTGATTGAATAAAACCTCTAGGTGCTGGTGAATAACGCGGTGTGCATCAAGCACCAACTGATGGGTATCGTCTTTATCAATCCTGGTTCGATGAGCGCCTAATGCTGAAATATAGCTAAGTAGCGCGTGGCTTAAGGTAAGAAAGCGAAAGCTCTCTTCAGTGGCAGAGCGATAACGTCCTGGTTCGGCCAACATCGCGCTAATGGCGTTAGTTAAATTTGCATCTTGGTTGTGTGCGTGGCGGCGCGCAATACGATAAGAGAGATTGTCCTTTTTACCTATGCGATATTGACCAATAATCTGAGCCAGGTAAGTGCGGTTAGCCGCAACTGTCTCTGCCATTACCTTATGCAAGCGCTTGGATTGCCAGTCTGGGAAAATAAGTACCACAGCGAGCACAGCTAACGCACAGCCAACTAGTGTATCTGCCAGTCTTGGTAGAACCACGGCGTAACCTTCGCCAAGTTGGTTGAAACAAAATAGAACAAGAAGTGTGATAAAGCCGGTTGCGTAACCGTAGTTAGCAAGACGGAAGGCAAAAAATGCAACACCAGAAATTACAATGAAAACTAACTGGCTTTCCTGGCTTGGGAAAAAGGTCAGTAGCAGTACCCCAAACAGCAGACCAGCTAGTGTACCAATGATCCGTGCAACTAACTTTTGCCGTGTTGCGCTGTAGTTAGGTTGGCACACAAAGAGTGTGGTAAGTAGAATCCAATAACCACGTTCTATCTCAAAAAACTGGATGATCCCATAACCGGCGGTGAGCGCAATTGACATCCTTACCGCATGCCTAAACAGCATAGAATCTGACGTAAAGTTAGACTTCACTCTCTCCCACATTGATTTCAAAGAGTGGGCTTCGGTATCGTCTAAAACACCTTCCTCTAATCGGTTTGCATCTGGGTTGCTCACATTGTTCAACTGTTTCTCAACGGTTGAAAGGTTATTGAACAGATAATTGAGCTGGTTCAATAACGAGTGCCATTGGCCATTGTCTTGTTTTTGTAGGTATTGCAGCGAATTAGCCAGCTCATCGAGTGCTATGATTGAGTCGCCACTGTGCTGGTATTCTTTGCCTAAACGGATGGATTCGGCAATGTCGCGACAAGCATTCGCTTGAGTTTCCAGCAAATGCTTAAATCGGAACAAAATATCAAAACGTTCAAAATGCTGACTCAGTTCCTGATAGCGATAGTGGCTAGAGCTGATTCGCTCATGAATGTCTTGAGCAAGAAAGTAGATATTCAGGAAGCGGTCACTGGCCCCATCGACATGGCCTCGCTTGCTGCGCGAAAGAAAAGTGGCTTTGCAATGATTGAGCGCAGTTACCGTAGTCGCATTTAAGCGTGCCTCCTCAATTCTAAAAGGTTGAGGCGTCAAGTTCGTGACTGGATGGAACAGTTGGCTTTTGGTGTCAAGGTAATTCGCCAACTGCAAGAATACGTTTGCCAAACTTTGCTGTACTGGCTGCATCGGCCAGAAAGCAGACCAGACCATTGACATAAAAAAGTACCAGGTAGCCCCCGTCAGTAGCATCAGTGGCTGAAACCATAGGTTAGTGCTTTCGTGTGCTCCAAGCATGGCGTAAATAGCGATAAGCAAAGAGCCAAATGCGATACTCGCGTATCTTGGGCCGGCCGCCCCCAACATAATAAAACCAAACGTCGAGATAAACAGGCCAACCGCAAACAGAGAAGGTGTATTAAAAAGCAGCTCGATTGAGAATGAAGCAACTGCAAAACAGATGAGAGTAAGAACAACCGATTTAAGCCGACCTGTAAAATTGTCATCACTTTCTGCGAGCGCAGCGGCTATGACGCCCAGAATCAGCGGAATGATTAAATTATTGAGTTCATAATACCAAGCAGGGATCACCACACCCAGCAGCGTGACTAAAATAAGTAAGCTGTAGTTAATGGTTTTATTGGCCCAGTAAAGGCGTAGCTGACTAAGAAATTGCACGTGATTTCGACTTATTGGTTTGGGTAACGACTATTTTAGCGGAGAGTCAATGGTAAACTTCTGATGTAAATAAAGAAACCGTTTCGTTTGTTGGTTAATTATACGCTGGCAATATGACGAAAGATATTGACACGATTTTTTCATTCTACAATGGTGTTGCGTTATGATAGCAGCATGGAATCTATAGGTACGACAAGAATGCAGCTAACAGCCAACAAGACTGCACAGTTTTTAATTCAGAACGAATATCATCACGTAGCGCTTGACTCTGACTTCCTTATCCTTAGCTCAGATAGAAGCGAAGAACGTATCCCATTTAATGTCTGGAGTGGAAAGGTAAAACTCAAGCGCGGCCTATTTTGGGGCGGGCTTCAGTTCTTCGCACATGCTGAAGATGGGAAAGAACATTCCTGGTTGGTTCAGGGGTTAGATTGGGTTAAATGTCGAGAATTTGCTCGCCATGCCATTGCTACCTACCAAAAGTGGCATCAGCACCAGTGCCAACAACTGAACCAATATCTACCTAAATGGGAATTGGCTGTTAGTGGTTTTGAGCGCCAACCTGAATTTTTAACCCACTCTCAAGTAAACTCTTGGCTCACCGAGCTGGAGAAAGATTTCCAAAAAATGGAAATGGACTTAGAAGATGCCAAGCTAAGAATGCCTGCGCGCGTTGAAAAGTTGCTGCCTTGGATTCTTGAAACGGATGAAACCTTGTCTCAACGTAATCAGGACTGGATGAAAACAGAGCTGGAGAACTGGAAGGTTTTATTCTCACAGATTGAATCTTCACCACTCAACCTGACACAGCAAATTGCTGTACTGCTTAATGATGACAATAACCTTGTTCTTGCCGGTGCAGGTTCGGGAAAAACCAGTGTATTAACGGCTAGAGTCGCGTATTTATTGCAGGGGCATTTAGCGCAAGCTGAGCAAATATTGATGCTTGCGTTTGGCCGAGATGCCGCCAACGAAATGAAACAGCGCTTAGAAGATAAGGTCGGATTGAGTGCGCAAAATGTCAAGGTAAGTACCTTCCATCAATTGGGTTTAAACATACTGAACCAAGTCTCAGATAAAGAAATAGTATTATCTCCACTGGCCCTAGATGACAAGCTAAGAAGCGCTTGGTGTGTTGATTGGCTGAAAAAGCACTGGATGACTCCAACCAATTTCAAACGTTGGCAAAAGCACTTGCAAAAGTGGCCGATTGCTTATCTTGCTGGTGATGATGAACTAGGCAGTCATGTAGAAAACCCCAAGCTTATTGCTTGGTTAACTAAGCAACTGTCGCAATTGTGTGCGCTGGGGACCACCAAAAAAGACATCCAACAAAAACTGGTTGAACATAGGGATTACACACGACTTAATAGCGAACTGTCGCTAGTTTGGCCTTGCTACACGGCATGGCAAGAGATGTTAAAAGCAGAAGGTCACATTGACTTCAATATAATGATTACCCAAGCAACCAAGTATGTGGAGAAAGGGAAGTTTCGCTCGCCTTGGAAGTACATCATGATTGATGAATATCAGGACATCTCTCCACAACGACTGGCGTTAATTGAAGCACTTTGCCAACAGAACAAAGATCAAAATTGCGTGCTGTTTGCCGTTGGAGATGATTGGCAATCCATTTATGAATTTGCAGGATCTGACGTGGATTTGACGACAGGTTTTACAGAGCGCTTCCCGCACTCTACAGTGCATTATTTGGATACAACTTACCGATTTAACAGCCAACTTGGCGAGGTTGCCAACCGCTTTATCCAGCAAAACCCAACACAAATCGAGAAAACGCTAAACAGTCATAAAGAGCAAAAAGCCAAAGCCGTGGCTTTAGCACCGACAAGCCATGTAGAAAAGATTTTGGATGATCTTAACCGAAAGGCGAAGCAGCAAACGACAGTGCTTCTTCTTGGTAGAAACCATTATCATAAACCTGAATTGCTCTCTGTTTGGAAAAAGCAATTTGGCCTGCTGTCGATCGAATTTATGACTTGCCATGCGAGTAAGGGTAAAGAGGCCGACTTCGTGATTATCTTATCTGTTGATGAAGGGCAATTTCCTGCGCGAGTCAAGACTCTTCACCTTGATAATGCGCTGACTCAATCAGAAGACAGGTTCCCTTACGCAGAAGAGCGTCGGCTCTTTTATGTCGCGATGACTCGAGCGAAGAAAAAAGTCTGGGTGACTTATCAAGGAAGTGGCTCAAGTTTTGTAAAAGAACTCATAGAGCAAGATTACCCAATTATTCATCAGAAATAGAGGAGCAGGTAATGAGTGGACAATATTGCATTACTCTCACTACAGCAAATAACGAAGCAAATGCCCAAGAGATAATAGATAGCGTGCTGTCTAAGAAGCTGGCTGCTTGTATTCAGACAATGCCGATCCAAAGCCACTATGTATGGAAAGATGAAATTTGTTGTGATCAAGAAATCTTGTTGGTTATGAAAACGACACGAGCTTGCTATGCAGAGCTAGAGCAAGTCATTGTGGAGAGTCATGAGTATGAAACTCCACAAGTGGTACAAGTGCCATTTGTTGAAGGCTTTAATCCTTACTTATCTTGGATTGAAGAAAACACTTGTCGCTGAACCGATAACAAAGCGAGCGATGTTAATGCGCCTAATGTATCCATAAGCATATCTTGCTGAGCATCCCAGATATCACCTTGTGAACCTAAGAACGCTATGCCTTCGTCACCACCGGCGAGGGCGGCGTACCACCATTCGATAATCTCGTAACCTGCTGCGACAGACATAACCGCAAACAAAGCAAATAATATACTTACCGTTGCGCTAGCGAGTTTGTTTTTAATTAGATACTCGGCAACAGGGTAGGCGTATAGCCCGATTGAGTAGTGTGCAACGCGGTCAAAGTTGTTTCTTTCTGATCCAATCAGTTGGTTAAACCAATCAAAAGGGACTTCAGCAAACGTGTATTTTGCCCCTATGGTGTGCAGAGTTAGCCAAACGAACATTAAAATGTAGGCTGTGTTTGAGAATCGAAAACTACGCGAGACCCACCAAATAGTCGCTAGGATGCCAACTGCTGGGAGAATCTCTGCTATCCATACCGCGCGTGAGAAAGGTTCTACCGCTGAGAATAAAAAAACAGCAAAGTAGGCCATTGTTAGCCACGTAAGTAACGGAGCCTTAGTCGGTAACATAAATTATTGTCCTTTGTTGAAATCAGCAATTATGATGGCATTTAATAAAACACCGTTCAATTATCTTTATGTTAACTAAAGGAAAGAATAAGAACAAAATGTGTTGAAACGATTGCTTGTTGCACATTTAAAGAACAAACGTGCAATTTCGTTACATGAAAGTTTGATTTAGATACATATCAAACATAGAATTCGCAAACTAATTAATAACTATTTCAAAGTAAATGTCATGAAATTGGAAACTGTCGATTATCTTGCAGACGATGCTGCTGAGCAATTTGTTACTTCACTACGCGAAACGGGTTTTGGTGTACTCAAAAATCATCCAATCCCAAAAGAGCTTGTCGAATCAATCTATGAAAATTGGTACAAGTTTTTTACATCAGAGCGTAAGAACGAGTTCACTTTCAACGTAGAGACACAAGACGGTTACTTTCCACCATCAGTGTCTGAAGTGGCTAAAGGTCACGCGGTTAAAGACATTAAAGAGTACTTCCATGTGTACCCTTGGGGTCAGATCCCTGAAGAGTTAAAAGAGCAGATTCTAGACTACTACAATCGCGCGAACGCGTTTGCTGAAGAGTTGTTAGGTTGGGTTGAAGCTCATGCACCGAAAGACGTTCAGGAAAAATTCTCTATCGCGTTGTCTGAGATGATCAATGGCAGTGAAAAGACACTGTTGCGCATTTTGCATTACCCACCGATGACTGGCGATGAAGAGCCAGGTGCGATTCGCGCAGCCGCTCATGAAGACATTAACTTGCTAACTGTGTTACCTGCCGCTAATGAACCAGGTCTACAAGTAAAAGGCAAAGACGGTAACTGGATTGATGTGCCTTGTGATTTCGGCAACTTAATTATTAACATCGGCGATATGCTTCAAGAAGCGTCAGGTGGTTACTTCCCATCAACGACACACCGTGTTATCAACCCAACGGGTAAACGCCAAGAGCAGTCTCGTATCTCTTTACCACTGTTCTTACACCCCAAACCTGACGTTGTTTTATCTGAGCGTTACACTGCCGATAGTTACTTAATGGAGCGTCTACGCGAGTTAGGTGTTATCTAAGGTATTTTTCATTGAATGAAGGTCAGCATAAGCTGGCCTTTTTTACGTCTTATGTCTGTCTTTTACTCGACAAGTTGAAGGTTTTAGCGTTGTATTACAAATGAAATATGAACAAGGGTAATCGTATGAGCCAAGAAGTGAGAGAGCAGTACCAACAATATATGGAAAACCCATTGCTGTGGCCTATATTGGATGCATTAAGGAAAAAGCCATCAGGCTGGAAAGTCCACACGCTGTCTTCACATCTGACCGATTTTGGCTTTATGCCTGTTCTTGATAGCTCGGCTGACAAAGATCTTTTTAAGCGCAACTTTTTAATCATGAATGCGCTGTATCAACTTCAGGAAACGTTACTCCCCGAAAGCTGGTTGCAAGTTCAAGCGATGGACATTGTGCTTTTAACAAGCCAAGGGAGTGAACATCAGATTGATCAGCAAGATCCTTTGCGAGATTACTACTTGAACTGGCAAAACTATGAAGCAGAAGAAGGGGAGGTGAAGCGCCTTCTTAATGAATTTTGGAGTCGCTACCGAGAATTTGTTGGTACCAAGGTTGACTCAAATTTGGATAGAACAAAAGCCTTAAAGTTGTTTGAGTTACCAGAAGATGCTGGCGCTAAAGAAATTCGTAAAACTTGGCGTAAGCTGGCACTTAGGTGGCATCCTGACCGAGAAAATGGTGACAGCGAACGCTTTCGAATATTGTGTGAAGCTTGGAATGTACTGCGAGTTTAACCTAGAAACTCAGATTCTAGCATTGCCAGTACCGTCGTATTCCACCACTGGTTTTTGAAGCACCTATTTTCAATGAACTCAGCTTCAACTCGCATCCCGACACGCTGGCAAAGACGAATGGCTGCTTTGTTCGCGGAGATAGTTTCAGCGTAGACTCTATGTATATCCAGTTGCTTAAATCCGTAACCAATTAAGGCATTCATGGCTTCTTCGGCGACACTTGCGCTTTGGTAGCAGCGTGCTAAACCACAGCCAACGGAGGCTTGATGCTCGTTTTCTAGCCTAAGGCCTGCAATCCCCATATAGGCACCGGTTGTTTTACACGTAATCGCAAGGTGATACTGCTTTCGAGGAGACTCTGCCGCCTGTTGGATAAACACATCAACCAATTGTTGTGACTTTGCCTGCGTACAGTCTTCTTCGTTGTAAAACCGTTGGTACTTTGGATCCTGGCATTGTGCAATATAGGCATCGTAATCGTGGGGAGTAAAATCTCTTAAGATAAGCCGTTCTGTTTCGATTATAAAAGACATAGATAATAAAAAAGCGCCAAACAATGGCGCTTTTATACAATAGATATCAGGCAGATGTTCAGTTCGATGCCTTGAACTGAGACTTGCGCATTCTATTTAGTGCTGCCATTACATCTAATGTTCGTGGTTTTGCCAAATCACCTTGGTTTGGCATTAACTTTGACCAGTCGTTCGCTAGCATTTGAGCCACCTCTTTCGCTGGGTTAGACGACCACCCCGGCAGTTGAGCCAGTTGGAACCAAAGCCAGCCAATAGCATTAACTTCAGAGCTTGACTCCAGTTGCTCAAGGGCACTTAAGTCAGTGAACTCTTTTCCGAACCTTAGTGAGTCTACGCCTTTTGCAGACACTCGGAACTTACCATCTGCGAGGATTTTTTGTAGAGCTGCTCGGTTGAGTGAGCGAGGTCGGAACGTTTCTAGAGGTGATTCACTCTCATTGTGTCGTTCAGTTGGGTGTTGGATAATAACCTGTTTGGCTTTCTCAGTAACATCCACTGCTTGGTAGTCGTGCATTTGGATCACCGTATCTGCCACATCGAGATAGTCACCCGAACCACCCATGACGATAACGGTAGAAATATCCAACTCATCACGCAGTTGACCAATTCGGTCGACAAGAGGAGTTATAGGTTCATCTCCTTTGTTGACCAATGCTTGCATGCGCTCGTCACGAATCATGAAGTTGGTTGCAGATGTATCTTCATCAATAAGCAGGCTTGTGGCGCCAGCTTCAATAGATTCTTGTAACCAAGCTGCTTGAGAGGTTGAACCAGAGGCATCCTGCGTAGAAAAGTCCGCCGTGTTCTTACCCATAGGTAAATGATTAATGTAGTTAGACAGGTTCAGGTTATGAACCGAACGGCCATCTTCAGCGCGAATCTTCATTGCGTCAGAGTCAGTGACGATGTGCTCGCGGCCATCACAAGGGATATGGTTATAGATAGAGCGTTCGATCGCGTTGAGTAGGGTAGATTTACCGTGGAAGCCGCCGCCAACAATAAGGGTGATTCCTTTGCGGATCCCCATCCCTTTGATTGGGCCTTGATTTGGCGTATTAATGGTCACTTCCAGTGACTCTGGCGCAGTGAGTGGCACAGCATCTTTCATTGGTAAGTCGCAGTTGCCTGCAACGCGTGGAAGTATGGAGCCATTGCCAACGAAAGCCATTAAACCAAGCTCTTTAAGCTGGGAACGCATAAAGTCTTGGTCTTCAATCACTTCACAGTGTTTCACCAAGGCTTCTATATCCAGTTCACGTTCTAGCGTGGCACGGCGAATGAACTTTGGTAAGTGAAAAGTCAGTAAGTTAGTGGCTTTCTTGCCCAAAACAGCACGGCCTTCAGCAGGTAAATTGACGCGAAAACGCAGTTCAATACCTTCTTCTGTAAACAGTACCGCAGTGTTATCCATCACCACTTGACCTGTTAATGCGATGCTAAGGCTGGATTCTTGTTGTGACAGTTCAGCGAAGCGGCGAGCGATAAAATCACGTGCTGCAATCTGGTAGGCATCCGATTTTTCACGCAGCCAGGCTAAGCCAGTCACTGACCATGGTCTCACGGCACGAACGCGAGATGCAGAAGCGTATGGGTCGGCTTGTACGTAGTCTATAAAGAAAGTGTAATCGCTGAAGTCGTACTGACCTTTGATTTGCTGATAAGCACGATAGTTTTGTTTTTCGATTTTTTTTAGTGTTGCGGTTAACTGATCCATAAGACGTTTACAAGCCTGATAAAAAGAGGGCGGGAATTATATACCTATCTGCAGTACTTATGCGAGCCCAACAGCAAGTTTGCGCGGTAAGGTGGCTCACTTAATCTATTCCTATAACTGGCTACCTAGTTTTTGAAATAAGTTGGTTTCAAACTCATCGCAGGGCATGGGTTTACCGTATAAATAGCCTTGCCCAGCATCACACCCTTCGGCAACAATAAACGATTCATGCTTTTGAGTTTCCACACCCTCAGCTGTGACAGTGTAACCAAGTTTCTTAGCGATAGTGATGATTGAGCGAACAATCTCTTGATCTTCTTGATTGCTTTCTAATTGTCCGATGAAGCTCTTGTCGACTTTGATGGCATCAAACGGAAACTTTTTAAGGTAGTTAAAAGAGGCGTAACCAGTACCAAAGTCATCGAGTGACAAGGTGACCCCAAGGTTACTTAAGGCTGTCAGGGTTTTCTTAGCGATGACCTCGTCTGCGATTAAACCTGTCTCTGTGACTTCTAACTCCAAAAATTTTGGCGGTAATTGATAGGTGAGGAGTAAATCTCTAACTTGTTCAACAAACTGAGGGCTTTGTAACTGTACGGAGGAAATATTCACCGCGAGTTTAAAGTCATCTACTTTTCCAATCCACTCACTGGCTTTTTCGATGGCACAGCGCAGAACGAAACTACCTACTTCAAAAATCAAGCCGTTTTGCTCTGCAAGGTGGATCAGAGGCTCGTTAGATATATCACCGAGTACAGGGTGTCTCCACCGTAGTAACGCTTCAGCGCCTATCCATTGGTGGGTAGTCGGCGACACTTTAGGTTGAAAATAGAGCAATAGGTCGTCGTTTCGAATGGCTTGCAGCAGGTAGCTTTCTAACTGGTTTAGGTTTTTATGTACGTCTGATAAGTTCTGAGAGTAATAACTGAACTTATGACCCGAGTCTTTGCAAGAGAGCATAGCTTCAAAAGCAAATTTCAAAAACTTGCTGCTAGAAATCGTATCTTTTGACGTGGCGATACCGATAAAGCTGTGAAGGTGAAGCTGTTCACCTTCAACAGAAAATTCAGATTGGCTGATTTCTAGTAATTGAGAGCAAAATTGCTGAATATCGTCGTCTATTTGGTCTGAATAGAGTAAAAATGCGAGATCGGTTGACGTTGGCCGAGCTGTAATGACTTTGTAAGGACTTAAATCCGAGAGCCGGTTTCGGTATTCAACCAGCACGCTATCCCATGCGTTGTAACCATATTTGGACTGGATTCTTCGACCGTTGGCAAAGCCAATATGAACAAGTGCAACGTGTTCATTCTCGTTGGTCAGCGCTTCTTCCAATAACGCTTTCGATTCTAGCTCTAATGCAGCACGATTTAAGAAGCCAGTCCCTAAATCGTGTTGCTGCTGAAAGATGATTTTTTGTTCTGCGGCGCGACGTTTGTCCATCTCGATGTTGAGCGAGTAATTAAGTTCCACAAGATCCTGGGTGCGCGTTTGAATTCGAGACTTCAAAACAGAATTTAATTGTTGTAGCCGGTTGTTTTGGTAAAGGGTTTTTAGGTGAGCTTCGATGGTATCTCGAAATGACTCGAGTAATACCTGGTAGGTGTTGAGAAAGTGGTTTTCTTTTTTGTCTAAGATGCAAATCGTGCCAAATACATCGCCATTTGGCCAGCATACGGGTAAACCACAATAGGCAATAAAACCAAGCCGACCGTCGGGGTTATTTTGCCACTCTGGATCATTGTTCGAGTTTGCGACGAGTAGCTTCTGGCGCTTATTGATTACGGTTTCACAGTACAAGCCCTGATTCAGGCTTTCTGTCTCACCAGGAGTGTAAGGATGCTCAGCGTTATTGTTGGCCGTGAATACTTCAATATGTTCTTTATGTACGCGCATGATTAGTGCGGCCGGAACAGCAACAATATCTGCAAGCAAATTTGCGATTGTTTGCCACCCGTCGAGCATTTCTTCTGGAATACAAATATCGTCAGTATTCAGTTTTGACATACGGCTTCCCTAAATTTTTCCAATTGTTATCCAGTACACTCCTTGCACTCAATTAATAATAGCCAGTATTAGAGAAGTTTATCGATTCTGTAGCGAATTTATGTGAAGTCAAAAGGTTATGTGGCGAATATGAAATAAGCCCTCTAACTAGTGAGGGCTTATGTGCTAGGAGGTTAAATTATCACTTTATTCAGCGCGATCAGCTGATTTCAGCAGCAAAAGCGTCAAGGTTAACGGGTTTAGTATAATCCACGGACTCGAAGCCAAAGCCATTAAGTTGCATAAATGCTTGCTTTAAGCCTTTATAGTCGCCCAGTTGCTTAAAGTTGCTACTGTTCAGTTCAGCGACTAGTGCTGATACTTTTTCTTGCGTGGTTGGATCGAGCTCCCAGTCATCCATCCGAATCAGTCGTTCACAATCCACTGGAACATGATGAACTCCATACAATTTCTCACTAAACAAACGCTGCATTTGTTCGATACACCCTTCATGTGTACCTTGCTCTTTCATCACTTTGTAAAGTGCAATTAAATAGGGGCTGAGTCCTGGAATAAATACGCTGGCTTTGGTGACTAGAGCCTTACATACCGTGGCATACGCACCGCCATTAAAGTTCGCCAGCTTCAAATTGAGTGAATGGCTGGTTTGATGCAGGTCTATTTTAGCGCGGCCAAGCGTGCCATCTAGGTAAATTGGGTGGGTGACTTCGGGACCAACGTAAGAAAACGCAATGGTTTTGCATCCTTCAGCGATAGACTCGACATTGATTAAGGTATCAATCCAGCTTTCCCAGTCTTGGCCGCCCATAATTTTAAGCGTGTCTTTCGCTTCTTGTTCTGTTGCAGAAGTGATGGTGGTTTCGTGCCAGGTGTCATCTTCAAGTGTGATGGTCGCTCCTGTCACTTCTTGCCCGATAGGTTTAATCGCGGAACGCAGCATCTCACCAGTTTCTGGATCAGGTCGTATGCCAGCTGCAACGCTGTAGATAACGAGATCGACTTCGCCTTCGAAATAGGTCTCAATGGCTTCGATAACGTCTTCTTTTGTTTGGGGAGAGAAGGCGTCACCTTGGATATTTATCGCGGTTCGGCCAGCTTCCTCAGCGTACTTTTTAAAGAAAATGTTGTTGTAATAACCCGCAGTGCCCACACCTTTCTCAGATGGCCCTCGCTCAAATGAGACGCTGATGGTATCGCTTTGGGAACCACCAAAGGTAAGCGCGACCCTTGCCGCTAGCCCAAAGCCAGATGAGCCACCGATAATAAGGACACGTTTCGGCCCTTGGGTAATGGATTTAGCGTGTTTCACGTAATTGATTTGTCGGAGAACGGATTGTTCGCATCCGAATGGATGGGCTGTACGTGCGACGACGCCGTTAATTACAGGCTCAATAATCATTTTTCAGTCCTTTGCTTAAAGGGATTGGACCAACATAGCGTAAAACAACGTAAATTTTATTGAGCTAGACCAATTAGAGGTGATTAATTAACTCTGCTGCGACAAATTCAGCAATCCAAGGCTGTGCTTCGGATTTCGGATGCAATCCGTCTTCCATCATCCATTCAGGCTTAGTGATCACGCCTTCTAAGAAGAAAGGTAATAGGGGGACATCCTGCTGTTTTGCTAATTTCGGGTACAGGTCTGCAAACGCGTTAGTGTAGCGTTTGCCATAGTTAGGCAACACTCGGATCTGCATCAGAAGAGGTGTCGAGTCAGACACGCGCACCATGTCGATCAACCGAGCGAGGTTTTTCTGAATCATTTGGGGTGGAAAACCTCTCAAGCCATCATTGGCGCCGAGCTCAATGAGTACGTAATCCGGTTGGTGTTGAGTAAGTAGCTGGGGCAGGCGCGCAATACCGTTACCTGTTGTATCTCCGGAAATACTGGCGTTGATTACGTCGATAGATTTGCCTTTTTGCGATAACACATCTGGTAATAAAGTAGGCCATGCTTTTTCGATTGGCATTTGATAGCCTGCACTGAGGCTGTCACCTAAAATCAATAATTTGCTCGCATTAGCTGGAAATGCAAAAACAACAATAATGGCAAGGGAAAGTAAACGAAACATGCAAACATCCGTGATTAAAACAAACTCTGTGTCTAAAGTAGTCTCTACTAAACAAGAGCAATTAACAATCCTTGAAGATATAAACCTAGATATAAAAACAGGGGAAAGTGTTGCCATTGTTGGCAGTTCTGGTGCTGGGAAATCAACCTTAATGACGCTTCTCGCTGGTTTAGATACGCCCAGCGGTGGTGCAATTGAGTTACTTGGCAACGACTTAACCTCTCTAAATGATGAGGCGCGTGCCGCTATTCGTAGTGAATTTGTCGGTTTTGTCTTTCAAAGCTTTTTGCTAATACCAAGCCTTAGTGCGTTAGACAATGTCACGTTGCCTTGTTTACTAAAAGGTGAAGACGAAGATACTGATAGGGCCAAGTCATTACTGACTGCCGTTGGTTTAGAGCACCGAATGGAGCATTCGCCAGCTCAGTTGTCTGGAGGGGAGCAGCAGCGCGTAGCGTTGGCGAGAGCATTTATGATTCAGCCTAAAATTCTATTCGCGGATGAGCCTACAGGTAACTTGGATCAGCAGACGGCAGAGAAAGTGATTGAGCTATTGTTCGAACTGAACAAGCAGCATGGAACAACATTAGTACTCGTTACCCACGATATGAAGCTTGCTGAGTTGTGTGAGCGCCGTATTCGAATGCATGCAGGCAAACTTGAGGAGTCGTGATGAGCATGAAAATATCGCCGACCCTAAATAAACGCTTATTTAGCTGGAGTTTGAGTGAAATCCGACACGGGCAACTTTGGCCAGTGTCCATCGCTTTAACTTTAATTATTGCGTGTATTTTTGCACTGACAGCACTTGCGGAACGGATGGAGCAGGTGGTGGTAAAACAAGGCAAAGACGCGCTCACCGCAGATACTGTTTTTTCGTCAGCGAACCCTATACCTGACACACTACTGGCAGCCACTCAGCAGCAAGAGTTAACGCTCTCGCTGCAAACTCGTTTTGCTACCATGGCTTTCAGCGACAATGCCATGAAGCTTATCACGGTAAAGTCGGTGGACAGTCAATATCCGCTGCGCGGCGAAATGCTGCTTTCTGATGACAAAAACACATTTACGCATGTTAAGCCTGGGGAACTTTGGTTGGATGAGCGCTTGTTCTCACAACTATCGGTAAATATAGGTGACGCGGTCACTGTGGGCGATGCGGATTTTGTGGTGTCGGGCAGGATCGTAGAAGAACCTGGGTTAAGTTTTAACCCATTCCGTCAAATGCCTTCTGCCTTTATCCATGACACGGACCTGGATAAAACAGGTGCGGTCCAACTGGGAAGCCGAGTTCGTTTTAGTTTGTTTATTAATGGTGATGATCGTGCGATCAGTCGTTTAAAGGAGCAGGTGACGCTCACGCCTAGTGATCGCTGGCGTGACCAAAATAGTGCCAGCAGAACAAACGAAGTCTTTCAGCGTACAGAGCAATATTTATCTTTAACCGTAGCGATTGTTGTCATCATGGCGGCAACTACGTTGGTATTAACGTGTCAGCATTATGTAAGTACGCGTAGAAAGACAATCGCTATGCTAAAGAGCTTGGGCGCAAGCAGAGCTTGGATTGGACGTTGGCTTTCTATCCAGGTATTAATTCTTCTTTTGACGGCAACGGTACTTGGTATCGCTATTGGGGTGTTATTAGAAGTCGCACTCAGAGTACCACTAGTGGATTTGCTACCGGATCCACTGCCGAGTTACGGCCTGTCACCCGCTTTGATCGCGGTTATGACAAGTGTATTGATTGCAGTGCCAGCCTTAGGTATTCCACTTTTGGGGTTGCTTAATGTCAGTGCTGCTAATGTTATGCAGTCATCTTCTGACTATTCCAGTGGTAAGTCATATCGCTGGCTGATACTCGTGCCCATACTGCCGATGATCGTCGCTTATTATCAGAACACCATGGTATGGATTGTACTAGGCGGCATACTTGTGTTGTTTCTCGTGCTCGCGGCTTTGAGTTTATTGATTACAAGAGCCATTGCTAAAATGCCGCTTAACCCCGCGCTTAAACTGGCTATTAGTCGTATTAATCGTTCCAGTATTGCGACAGGCATTCAATTTGGTGCATTAGCACTTTCATTAATGCTATTGGCTGTGATGTGGCTAGTGAGAACCGACCTTCTGACTGACTGGCAGAGAACACTCCCAGCGGATGCTCCGAATGCCTTCGCGCTTAATATTGCCCCATATGAACGGGAGGCGTATTTAGCCGCGCTCGATGAACAAGGGATAGAACGCTCTGAGGATTATCCAATTATTCGCGGCCGCTTAGTGCAAATTAATGGCGAAGATGCCAAAGAATATGCTCAGGGTGGAGAAGGGACTGATGCCTTACGTCGCGAGATTAATTTCACATTTGCCAATGGCATACCAGAACACAACGAAGTGTTGGATGGGGCTTGGAGTGAGCGTAATGGGGTATCTGTGGAGTCTGATGTTGCTAGTGATCTTGGATTAGAGCTCGGAGATGACCTGACTTTTGTCATCAATAGTCAGCAAGTCACCGCACAAGTAAACTCTATTCGCGAAGTAGAATGGCGTGATATGAAGCCGAACTTTTACTTCATTTTTACGCCCGATGTATTGGCAAATATTCCATCTACTTACTTAGTGAGCTTTAGACTGGAAGGGAAAGATAACGAGCTAATTAATCAGTTATCAAGGAACCACCCAACGGTCAGTTTAATGGATATTCGTAGTATGGGAGCCAAAATACAGCAGCTATTAACTCAAATAGTTTGGTCGATTACTGTATTGGCTGCTTTGGGTGTGCTGGCTGGGGTTATGTTGATCTTTACACTGCTTAGGTTGAGTATTGGCCAGCGTCAGTCAGAGATACAATTATACCGAACCCTTGGAGCAAGCAAAAAACGTGTAACTCAAACCATATGGGCCGAATACGGGTTGATGGCGTTAATCGCAGGAGTGATCGCAGCATTTGGCGCGGAGCTAGTGGTAGGGGCATTGATGAAGTTTGGTTTTAACCTATCGCCTTCACTACATGTGACCCTTTGGTTTGCTTTGCCAGTACTGACATTCGCGACATTGGCATTAGTTGTTAACAGCATGATAAAACGGTTACTAATCCCGATAAATAAAGCGTTTAGCTAAAATCGACAGTGCTGAGTTATTCAGTTATCCACAAAATCGGTGGATAAACTTTTGGATAACTCAGCCTGTAGAAAACCAAGAAATTCCCATAGCCCTTGTATTATGAATGTGTTGAGCAAGTTTGTTATGCACAATCGTTAAAAATCTCGTTTCATCAGAATTTGAGTCAAGTATTTTTTTGATTTTTTACCGTCAAATTCTCTTTATTTTTCCCTGTAAAAATTGTGTTTTTCTTCTATGGCCGTAAGCAGTAAAATACACCTAGAATTAATGGATTAACCATATAAATGCAGCCTAACTATCCCCAAACAAAAGCTTCATCTATCGCCATTATCGGTGGTGGTATTGCTGGCGCTACCGCAGCCGTTCATTTAGCTGAACTTGGCTTAAATGTCACGTTAATTGAAAAGAAAGACGGATTGATTTCTGGTCCACCTATCTGTCATTTGCACGCTGGTGGTAATTTATACAGAGAGATATCTACCGAACAGTGTTTGGTTCTTCTCAAGCAGTCCATCGATACGGCTCGCCTTTATCCTAATACGGTCAACACGCGTCCGACTGTTATCGCGGTTCCCTATGTTGATGGTGGTACACCTGAAGAGTTATACGAGCGCCTTATCGCCGTTCAAAGTGCTTATCGACAGCTTGTAGAGCAAGACTCGGCAAACAAGGTGTTGGGCGAGCCAGAAGAGTATTACCGTTTCTATTCGCGAGATGAGGTAGAGGCTTTAAAGGAAAAGTCTCAGCCAGAACATCCGGTATGCTTTGATGATTGGTTGATCCCTTTTGCTAAACACACAGACCTCGATACGCTTAAGTTTCCTATTGCGGTGGTCCAAGAGCCTGGGTGGAGTGTATTCCGCATCGGTGCTGCAGCAGAGTTAGCACTCGGTAAAATTCCAAACTGCCAACTATTACTTCAGACAGAGGTCACTAACTTAGCTGAAAGCGAAAGCGGTTGGCAGATATGCTGTCAAAACCAATCTGGCGAGCCGACTAGCCTTGAAGTGGATTACTTAGTGAATGCTTGCGGTTATGAAACGGGCAGCATCGATGATCTGGCGAAGAAGCCACGCAGCCGATTAGTAGAATTTAAAGCTGCTTATGTCACCCAATGGAAAGACTATGACGAACTTTGGCCAGAAGTTATCTTCCATGGCCCGCGTGGGACACCCAATGGTATGGCGCAGCTGACACCTTATCCTAATGGTGTTTTTCAACTGCATGGAATGACAAAAGACATTACTCTGTTTGATGATGGTTTGGTTGCCTCTTGCGAGCGTTCTTCGCAACCGAAGTTGCCAAGTCGACTCAAAGATAAAATTGTGTCTGGTTGGGATGAGCAAGTCGTTATAGAACGCTCACGCAGAGCTATTGATCATATGGCTCGTTTTGTGCCCGATTATAAACACGCCACAGAATATGGCACACCACTGTTTGGGGCTCAGCAGATTCCTGGTAGTGATGAAACGTTACGCGCAGCCGATGTCACTTTTGAAGGGCAGCATTACGCACGTATCGAAGTGGTTAAAGGCTCATCTGCGCTGGAAGCTGCGATGAAATTAGTGAATCAATGGCAATTATTCGATTATGAGGCGCGTTCGATTGAAGAGCTTCACCCGGTGAGCATGTCTTTAAATGCAGAGCAAGTAGAAGAAAAGGCAAAATTGATAGCGGCGAGTCGAGATTACCCGCCAGAGCTTGCAGAATACTACGGTGAATAGTGATATCTGAACGGCCCCAGAGTGTTAGTGCACCCTGGGGCCGTTTGACTTAGTACCCAAAGTAATTGGCCCATTTACACCAAGCTTCTTGGAGGCCGAGCAAATCACCTTTGACAAAACGAACCTTTTGACCGGGTTTTGCTTGAGCTAACCTTGGCAAATCGATCCTTGCGACACATCCCAGTTTTGCATAGCCACCGATTGTTTGACGATCATTAAATAGCACAATGGGCTCGCCATTGGGTGGGACCTGAATAGCACCAAGCGCAATGCCTTCGCTTAGGTATTGTTTTTCCGGTGGCATGACTTTTCCACTACACAGCCGATAGCCCATACGATCGATAAACTGGCTCACTTCAAACTCTTGGCTATAAAATTTTTCCAGTTGTTCTGCGGAGAAATCTTCAATTTGGTAGCCTTCGACAACCCTAAGTTCAAGAACTCTGTCGTAGTCAGGCTTGCAGCGAAAGCTCATTTGTACCGGTTTTTTTCTTACACTATGGGGACTAAATTGGAGTTCGTCTCCCGCCGATAGTGGCGAGCCGCTTTTTATTCCCCCTAATTGATCCCTAACAACAGTGGCGCAGCTGCCCAGTTGTTGTGGTGCGATAAATCCTTCTTTCACGGCCAAATAACTTCTAAGGCCATTTAAAGGCAAGCCAAAGGTGAGAGATTGACCTTTGCGGGCGGAAAATGTTGACCAATTGGTTATCGGACTCCCATCCAGTTTCGCGTTCAAGTTGCCGCCCGCAATGGCTAGCTCGCAGTCATCGCCAATTTTGAACTCCGCTTGACCAAGGGTAATTTCGAGTGCAGGGCAATTTGTTGAATTCCCAAGTAGATGATTTGCCCAGCTGTAAGCATAATCGTCCAGTGGGCCTCCTTGAGCAATTCCCATGTGCGATAAGCCAAATCGCCCAAAGTCCTGAAGCAGGGTTTGCTGGCCGGGCTTTATCACTTTTATAGTGCTGGTGTTACTCATTGCCACTCCTTTGAAATATTTCCGCCTAGTGCTAAAAACTCTTCTAATCCTATGGGATTGAAAGTGACTTGCGTACCAATAGCAAATGGCAACACAGGTGAGGAATTTGGGGTATAAATGTCTATTGGGCAATTACCAATAATATTCCAACCGCCAGGTGAGTCAATTGGGTAAACGGCTGTTTGATGATTGGCAATACCGACACTGCCTTTGGCTACTTTCAATCTAGGTGAAGCTTTGCGTTCTAACTGCAACTTGTCATCAACGGCTGAGAGGAAAGCAAAGCCGGCTGTAAAGCCAATTGCGCCGACTGTGTAAGCTTTGCTGCTGTGAAGGTGGATGATTTGATCTAGCGTAAGCCCATGTTCGTAATAGATTGCCAGATCTGGACCAACATCAGGGTGATAATAAACAGGGAGCTCAATCGACTGAAACTCAGGCTGTTCGGGTAAATGCAATAGTGCTTCTGTAACGATGCGCTCTAGATAAGGGACAAACTCGAAAATAGAAATCCGGTGAGGTAGGTAATCAATTAAAATTGTGTTGAATGAAGGGGTGACATTCATTACCCATGCGCCAAGCTGATTTCTCAAGTACAGGCTGATTTCTCCAATAATCCAAGAAAGTTGATCACTGGGAGCCGCCTCGAAACGGATGAGAACGGAACACTCAGCGACAGGGTCAATTGTTGTTTCTATATCCACTACGAGCTCTCCATTTTCAATGTTTGTTGAATTTTCTCAATCAAGTTAACCGCTTCTTGATTGTCGCCATGAACACAAAGAGTGTCTGCTTCTAATGAAATCGTGTAGCCATCGAGTGTGCGGACTTTTCCGTATCGCGCGATCAGGGTTACTTGGTCCAAAATCTCGCTTTCGTTAGTCATCACTGAATCTGGCATATTACGTGGTGCAAGTTGGCCTGATGCAAGGTAACGTCGATCAGCAAATGCTTCAAAAAGGAGAGGAACGTCGTAGTTGTCGGCAATATCGAGCCACTCTTGCTTATCATTAATCGCGAGCATCATGAGTGGCACGTTAAAGCACGAGACCGCGTCAACAACGGCTTCAAATATTTGTATATTTATGAGCATGTCATTGTAGAGTGCGCCGTGAGGTTTAATGTAGCTGATTTCTGCATTGACGCTTTCGCAAAGCGATTTCAAAGCCCCAACTTGATAGATCACCATGTTGGTAATTTCTTCAGTGCTGAGTGGGATACTTCGGCGACCAAAGCCTTGAAGATCAGGATAGCTTGGGTGTGCGCCAATTTGCACGCCATGTTTTAACGCGAGTTTAATGGTATTTATCATAACGATAGGGTCTGAAGCGTGAAAGCCACATGCGATGCTGGATTGGTCGATGAAAGGCATGACTTTTTCGTCATTTCCTATCTTCCAGTGTCCGTAACTTTCCCCCATGTCACAATTTAAGGATATTGAATTCCGTTTCATAATGTAAGTTCCTTATGACATCATTGTATAAAGATGTTTTAAAAGAAGAATTTAAACAGTGATCTGGTTCGTTTTTCAATCAATTAGATGTTAAAAATACACCGTTCTATATACCATTTTATATAGATAAATGTGATAATAGAGGCTGCTAATATAGCTAGGTAAATTGATGTATAAACGCTCCTTTCTTTTCTTATCCTTGTTTCTCGCGGGCACGACCGCGTGTGCTAATAACAATCTTGATGAATTGATGTCGATGAGTCTTGAAGAGTTATCAATGCTTAATGTCACAATGGAAACCGCATCAAAATTTTCTCAGAATCTGACCGATATTCCAGCCTCAGTCTACGTACTTAGCGGTGACCGTATCTTACGTAGTGGTGCATCGTCCATCGCGGAGGCATTGTCACTTGTACCTGGTATGTATTTTTCTAAGTGGAATGAGAACCTATATCATGTTTCGTCGCGTGGGTTTCATGATGGGCTGTTTAACAAAATGCTCGTCATGGTCGATGGGAGGAGCGTTTATAGCCCAGTATATGGCGGGGTTTATTGGAGTACACTCGATTACATTCTGGCAGATATTGACAGAATAGAAGTGCTGCGTGGTCCGAGTGGTTCCATTTGGGGTGGTAATGCATCTAACGGTGTTATTAATATTATTACCAAGTCGACTAAAGATACCCAAGGAACATACGTTTCCGGAACGGCGGGGAAATATAGTGCTTATGATGTATCGGTACGCCACGGGGTAAAACTGTCAGAAGATATATCGTCTCGAGTCTATTTTAAACGTAAAAGAAACCCTAATTACCTAAGCGATTCATCTAGATATTGGACGTCTGAAACGGCAGGTTTTGTTCTAGAAGGGCATCAGGAAGATGCGGACTGGAACATACGTGCTGGTGGCACAAAAACATCTACAGTCCAAACGGCGTTTAGCGCGACGTATGATCCAAATAATCCACTGGCACCAGTTTTAGGTGTGAATGTCAGAGACTTCGAAGATAAAACATCCAGTGTTTATGCTCAGCTGAGTTATTCAAAGAGACTCGATTCAGGAAACGTTGTCAGTGGTAATATTTGGGCTGACCATGTTAAAGATAGCTCGCTCGATGCCCCCGGTGAATACACAACAATCGATATAGACTTCAATTACCTGAATCAAATCAATGAACGCCATACTATGAGTTTTGGTGCTGGTCTGCGTCATGTTGGCATGGAGTTTGGACATTCGTGGTGGGAAACTGATCTTTACCAATCCTCTTATTACTCTCGTATGTACCATATTGGTAAAGCCAGCGATTACATAGGGAATGTGTTTGCTCAATCTGATTACCAGTGGTCACCAGAAGTGCGCACTGTTTTGGGCGTAAAAGCGGAACATTTTAATCAAAACACGACAACCGAGTTATCTCCTCAGCTACGAGTGCTTTATAGCCCTAGCAAAGTTCATAGTTTTTGGGCAGGTGTTGGCCGCGGCGTTGTATCTCCATCCTACATGAATACCGAAGCAACCTATCAAGAGGTCTATACGTATTTTGATGGCGTTGACACATATGGCCAAACTTACTTAACACTGCCTAATAAGGATCTGGCGAATGAGTCTGTGGTGACTTATGAGCTTGGTTGGCGCTTTATACCTAGCGCGGATTTTGAAGTAGATACAACCGCATTTTACAGCCAGCACAAGAACCTCAGAGGCAGTGATTGTAATGATTCATTGTATGCACCCGGGTACGAGCATTTATGGTTTTGTTTTATTTCCGATGACTATAGCGCTGTGTCACAGGGTGTGGAGTTGGCTGCTCACTACAAGTTGACGGAGGACTTAACGTTTTTCGCCACTTATAGCTACCTAACCCTAGACGGAAAATGGGAAGGGGGAGCATTATCGAATGGAGCGAGCGCTAAATACTTTTCACTCCCTAGTCAGCATCTAGCCACACTACAAACGTTGTGGAATATTACTCAGTCGTGGCAGTGGGACTTTGTTATTCGTTATAACAACACTTCTTTTCCTCATGAAGTGCTTGATGACTTTGCTGGTTTACCAAGCCCTACATTGCATGATGTAAAACCGCACTTTACGGTCGACTCTAGGTTAGGCTGGCAAGCAACCCCCAATACCCCTTTAATTGAGGTGATCGCGAAAAAAATAGGATCAAACGACTTGTATGATTCGTGGGGGCTTTACGCTAACGAAGAACAGTACTCCGTGAGGCTGTCTTATGAGTTTTAAATCGTTATTGCTCGCAGGTTCTATTCTATGTGCTGGAGTCTCATTTTCAGTGAATGCTAAATTCACTCCAGAACAAGTGAAAGCGGTGTATATCTATCGAATCACCAGCTTCATTCAGTGGAACGACGAGCAGCAGATGTCGCGTATAAACATCTGCGTCCCAGATGATAGTGAAGTTAGAGCGATATTAACGGACATAACCCAAAATAAAGCGGTGAGAAACAAGCCACTGACTATCACTGACGATCAATGCGATGTACTTTATATTACTAGCGAAGAAAGCCTGTCAACGATAGCTACTAATACGCCAAACACTGTGCTTATCAGTGATATCGACAAGTTCACACATTTGGGTGGTGTTATTGAGTTAGCCAACAAGCAAGGACGTATAAAACCGAAAGTGAACTTGGACAATGTTGGCTCGTACTCTATTTCTGCAAACTTTTTAAGAGTGGCAGATTTGATAGGAGGCGCACATGACGTTTCTCAATAATCTATCCCTTAAGAATAAGCTTATTTTACCGATTATCATTTTCACAGGGATCATATTCATTTCCTCCCAAGGTTACGCTTTCTTCAATGCTTTTGAAACGCAACGTGAAAACCTAGTTAATCGAGTTACGGTATTGGCTAACGGCGTGGCATATAACCTTCAGGCAGCCATTTTGTTTAACGATAGCCACAGTGCAGCCGAGCTATTGGACGCTTTTTCTGCTGATAAAGATGTGATTCAAGTCCAGTTGTACGATGACAATGAGCAACTGTTTGCGACTTATGAACGTGAAGGTGTAGACGTATCACAATTGCCTTTGGGTTACTCGGAGTTTTTAGATAGTCAATGGCTTCATGCAGACCAAAATATCCTTTTACAGGTACCAGTACGTGTAGAAACAGAGGTTATAGCGACACTTAGATTGGTCATATCGAAGGACTCTTTCAAAACGATTTACAGCGCAGTGCTAAACAACAGTATGATTTTTCTTTTACAGTTGGTTTTAGCGGGTAGCGTTCTATATATATTGGTTTATAAGTTTATTCTGGAGCCGGTTTACAGCCTTAATATTGGCATGCATTCATTTATTAACCGTAAACAACAAAACCTGAATATTACGCCAGCGAGTAACGATGAAATCGGTGCACTGGTTAGAGCCTTTAATACTATGCTCGATAGATTGTCTCAGCGAGATAAACAGGTCGCTTATACGCTCGATAAACTAGAGGAAGAAAAGTCTTTTGCAAATGAAGTTGTCGAAGCAGTTCAACACGCATTGGTCGTTGTTGATCAGTCTGGGGTGATTATTCACTCTAACGCGGCAAGTTGTGATGTTTTTCGATGTACTCAAGCGGGGTTGAAAGGGACTAATCTAACGAAGCTGATTGATAGCGAAAATAACTTTGCTCTGACAGCTTTATCACGCGGCCAGGACTTTACTGATAAGCAGGTTTGGACGACTAACGCCATAGGTCAGCCTCAACTATTACAAGTAAGCTTTACCGTACTCAGTATGCGTCATCAATTTCTATTTACGATCCAAGATATTACGGAAGTTGAAGCGGCTCTTAGACGTCAACGTATTGCGGCTGGTGTATTTGAAAACAGTCAAGACGGATTGCTGGTGACGAATAGTGATGATGTGATCACCATGGTGAATCCATCAATGTCTCGAATGTTGGGCTACTCGCAAGAAACGTTGCTAGGTAAAAAACCAGAAGATGTATTCGAATGGCAACAGTTTCGTTCACTTATGCCAACCATAAAAGAATCAGTTACTCAATATGGGCAATGGCAAGGGGAAATATGGGAGAAGCACTTATTTGGGCATAAGGTTCCTATGTTCGCCAAGGTGTCGATGATCAATCGAGAAGAAGGCACTAAATTTGATTATGTTTATATATTGTCTGATTTATCAAGTGTAAAAGAAATGGAGCGTTTAGAGTACCTGGCACACCATGACTCTCTAACTGGATTGGCGAACCGGGCTCAATTATACAGCGTATTAGACAGCACGCTTAAAGATGAGCGCGAAGCTAGAAATGGTTTAGCATTGCTCTATCTTGATCTCGACGGCTTCAAACTTGTGAACGATACCCATGGGCATGATGCAGGCGATGAAGTTCTGAAATGCGTAGCAGAGAGGCTATTGTCGCAAGTGAGGAGTCAAGATTTGGTTGCACGTTTGTCCGGTGACGAGTTTGTTATTCTGTTAAAAAGAGCAGATAGGGAAAGTCTGCCGCCTCTTGCCGATCGTTTAATCGACCTTATCCAAAAAGACATTATGTATCGCGGTAATCCGGTTAATGTCGGGGCCAGTATTGGTGTCCATTATGTTGATGACCGCTCGGTTGATATGGACGACATTCTTAAAGCAGCGGACACAGCGATGTACAAAGCTAAACACCTTGGCAAGTGTCAATTTGTGCTTAGTGAGCACGCTTGAACATATAACTGTTAAATTGGAACTGTATTTTGGTCTTATTGTTCGCTAACATTTGAGCTAGATTTTTCAGAAGGTTAGTACTATGAACGTCTTGGTTACAGGCGGTATGGGCTATATTGGTAGCCATACCTCGATTCAAATGATACAAGCGGGGATAACACCCGTTATATTTGACAACTTATACAATAGTAAAAAAACAGTTCTTGATCGAATTGAAAAAGTTTCAGGCGTTAGACCTGCCTTTATCGAAGGCGATATTCGCGATAAAGGGTTACTTGTTGATGTACTGAAGCAAAACAATATAGAAGCTGTGATTCACTTCGCTGGTCTAAAAGCGGTTGGTGAGTCAGTCGCGAAACCTCTAGAGTACTACGATAATAACGTTCATGGAACGTTGGTTCTCGTCGATGCTATGCGTGAAGCCGATGTAAAAACACTCGTTTTCTCATCGTCAGCGACAGTTTACGGTGATCCTGCTTCAGTACCAATTACAGAAGATTTTCCAACTAGCGCGACTAACCCCTACGGTCGTAGCAAATTAATGGTGGAAGAGTGTTTAGCTGACTTTCACAAAGCGAACCCTGAGTGGAGCATAACGTTACTGCGTTACTTTAATCCTGTGGGGTCTCATCCATCAGGCGAGCTTGGTGAAGATCCGCAAGGCATCCCAAATAACTTGATGCCGTTTGTATCACAGGTAGCGGTGGGACGACGTGAATTCCTTTCTGTGTTTGGAAGTGATTATCCAACGAAAGATGGCACAGGTGTGCGTGATTATATCCATGTCATGGACTTGTCAGACGGGCACGTTGCTGCGCTCGAAAAAGTTGGAAACAAACATGGCCTCCATGTATACAACTTAGGGACAGGTAATGGCTATAGCGTCTTAGATATGGTGAAGGCATTTGAAGCCGCGTCAGGGAAAGATGTGCCGTATCAATTTGCCGATCGTCGTCCGGGTGATATAGCGGAATATTGGGCAGACCCTGCTAAAGCAAAAAAAGAATTGGATTGGGAAGCGAAGCGCACTTTAGAACAGATGGCTAAAGATACTTGGTGTTGGCAGGTTAACAACCCTCAAGGTTATCCAGAAGTATAGCGACGTGTTTTGGAAAAAAAAGCCACCGCAAAATGCTGGTGGCTTTTTTGTGCGCTACACAAATTAGGCAGATTTGTACAGCATGTGAGGTACCCAAATGGGGTTAGTCTACCTCTTTATCTTTACTAAACGACAGTAGCCAGAGAGAGATTGCTGCTACTACCGCAAAGCCAGATAGGATGATGATGGGCATCGCACTGTATCCGAGTACGTGCCAAATGACGGATTCTAAAGTACTCATTGTTTGCTCCTTACTGCCAGCCTTCTACACCGTGCATGTCTGGTAATTTATGTGCGATGCCTTTATGGCAATCTACACATGTTTTCTCACCAGAAGCAAGGGCCGTTGAGTGTTGTTTGGCACTGCGTTGACCTTGTTCAGAAAAATCCATGTATTCAAACTGGTGACAATTCCGACACTCTAAAGAGTCATTCTTCTTCAAACGAGCCCATTCTCGTTCGGCAAGATGCGCACGGCGAGCTTGAAATTTCTCTTGCGTATCGATAGTACCGATAAAGTGGGCGAATAGTTCTTTAGATGCCTGAACTTTACGAACAATTTTGTCTGTCCATTCGTGAGGAACGTGACAATCAGAACAAATAGCTCGTACACCTGAACGGTTTGAGTAGTGAATGGTTTCTTGTATCTCTGCAACGATGGGAGCGTGACAGCCAGAACAGAACTCCTCTGTATTGGTTGCCTCCATACCTGTGTTAAATGCGCCCCAGAACAGAAGACCACCAGCAAAACCCATAAAAAGTACAACACCTACCGCTGCTTTACTCGGGCTTGTCAGCCGCTTCCAAAACGCTTTTAATAATTTCATAGTTAGCCTCTTACAAACGGTTATTTAAGTGAGTCAACAGCTTCAAAGTCGTTCTTAATAAGCGGCTTAGCGTTTGCTTGTGGAACATGGCACTGTAAACAGAAGTAACGACGTGGGGACATATCCGCCAATACAGCGTCTTCACGGTTCACATAGTGCGTCACACTGATCTTTGTAGCCCCCATCTCTTTTGCATTTTTCCAGCTGTGGCAAGACAAACATTTGTTGGCGTTTAAAGAAACCTCGTAACCACGAATATTGTGCGGGATAAGAGGTGGCTGGTATACATAGCTCGATTCCAGCACTTGTTCACGTGGATATTTTTTGAAATCGTCAGCAGGGCGCGTATCTTCAAGATTGGTCGCACCACGCAGAGATTCTAATCCACCTGTACCCCCTGGGTTTTCAATTTCAGCCAGTACATTACCACTTAACAACGCACCAACAGACAATAGTGCAACAAGTAATTTTTTCATTTTACATTCTCCGCCTTATGGCTAAATTCTTTTGATTGGTCGCCGTATTTCAGGCGACCAACGCATTCTCTTTAAGCAACTTTAGTGATCTTAACTGGACACTTTTTGAAGTCTGTCTGTTTAGACAGAGGGTCAGTGGCGTCGAGGATCAGTTTGTTGATCAAGATGCGCGCGTCAAAGAATGGTACGAATACCAAGCCTTGAGGTGGGCGGTTACGACCGCGAGTTTCAACACGAACGCGAACTTCACCACGCTTGTTAGCGATGAGAACTTCTTCACCGCGACGAACACCACGAGCTTTCGCATCTGCAGGGTGCATGTAACACACTGCATCTGGCACTGCTTTGTAAAGTTCAGGTACGCGACGAGTCATCGTACCGGTGTGCCAGTGTTCCAGAACGCGGCCAGTACATAGCCATAGATCGTATTCTGAATCCGGTGATTCTGGTGGCGCTTCATATGGTGCAGAGATAATCAGTGCTTTACCATCTGGTTTTCCGTAGAAGTCCCAACCTGAGCCTTTCTTGGCGTATGGGTCAGAGCCTTCTTTAAAACGCCATAAGGTTTCTTTCCCGTCAACAACTGGCCAACGTAAGCCGCGTACTTCGTGGTAACGATCGTACGGCGCTAAGTCATGCCCGTGACCGCGGCCAAACTGAGCGTACTCTTCGAAAATGCCTTTTTGTACGTAGTAGCCAAAGTGGTGCGCATCGTCATTCAGCTCTTGGGCTTCTTCTACTGGGTATTTATTGATGTTACCGTTAGCAAACAGCATGTCGTACATGGTTTTTCCGCGGTATTGAGGCGCTGCTGCAAGTTGTTCTTCAGTCCACACTTCTTCCATCTTGAAGCGTTTAGAGAACTCCATGATTTGCCAAAGGTCAGATTTAGAATCACCAACTGTTTTCACTTGTTGGTACCATGCTTGCGTACGGCGTTCCGCGTTACCATAAGCGCCTTCTTTCTCTACCCACATGGCAGTCGGAAGAATAAGGTCAGCAGCTTGTGCAGTTGCAGTTGGGTATGGGTCTGAACACACAATGAAGTTTTCTGGGTTACGGTAGCCAGGTAAACGCTCAGTATTGATGTTTGGGCCAGCTTGCATGTTGTTATTACACATTACCCAGTACGCGTTCATTTTACCGTCTTTCAGCATACGGTCTTGAACGACGGCATGGAAACCTGGTTTTGGTGGAATTACACCGTCAGGAATGTTCCAGATACCTTCTGCAATTTTACGATGTTTAGGGTTAGCAACCACCATATCTGCAGGTAAACGGTGAGAGAAGGTACCTACTTCACGTGCCGTACCACACGCCGATGGTTGGCCAGTTAATGAGAACGGGCTGTTACCGGGAGTTGAGATTTTACCGGTCAGTAAGTGGATGTTGTACACTAGGCTGTTCATCCATACACCACGAGTATGTTGGTTCATACCCATAGTCCATAGTGACATGACTTTTCTGTTTGGATCCGCGTATTGCTTCGCTAACTCAATTAATTTCTCTTCAGATACACCAGACAGCTCTGATGCCTTCTCTACTGTATACGGTGCAACAGATGCTTTGTATTGCTCGAAGTCGATATCAAACATTTTACCCGAGTTAGGGTTAGCAGCCGCTTTTTGTAATGGATCGTCATCGCGAAGGCCATAACCAATGTCAGTGGTCGCTTGCTTGAAGTTTGTATGCTTGTTAACAAAATCCCAGTTTACCGCATCGTTTTGAATGATGTAGTTCGCAATGAAGTTCGCAATCGCCAAGTCAGTTTGCGGTGTAAAGATGTAACCTGAATCCGCTAACTCAAAAGAACGGTGGTAGTAAGTCGATAGAACGTTTACTTTAACATGTGGGTGACTTAGGCGGCGGTCTGTAATTCGAGTCCATAGAACAGGGTGCATTTCTGCCATGTTCGAACCCCAAAGAACGAATGAATCTGCGTTCTCGAAGTCATCGTAACAACCCATCGGCTCATCGATACCAAATGTACGCATGAATCCGCCTACCGCAGATGCCATACAGTGACGCGCGTTCGGGTCGATGTTATTTGAGCGGAAGCCGGCTTTCATCATTTTGGCTGCGGCGTAACCTTCCATTACCGTCCACTGGCCAGAACCAAACATACCAACGCTTGTCGGTCCTTTTTTCTTCAGCGCTTCTTTCCATTTCTCAGCCATAGTGTCGAATGCCACATCCCAAGAAACTGGAGTAAAATCACCGTCTTTATCAAATTTACCATCTTTCATACGAAGGAGTGGCTGACTCAAGCGGTCTTGACCATACATGATCTTCGATAGGAAGTAGCCTTTGATACAGTTTAAGCCCTTATTTACGGGAGCTTCAGGATCGCCTTGGGTTGCGACTACTTTGCCGTTTTGTGTGCCTACAAGAACAGAACAACCTGTACCACAGAAACGACAAGGCGCTTTGTCCCACGTAATTTTAGTTTGGTCTGAGCTAGCAATCAGGTTTGCAGCGGATGCTGGCAGGGTTACACCTGCTACTGCTGCTGCTGATGCTGCTGCGTTTGCCTTAACAAACGCTCGTCTTGTCATTTTCATACTTCACCCTCAGTTTGAGAATATTCTGTTCCAGTGTCTGTATTTGCCGAATCATCTTGATCGTTTAGCTCAGTTTCAATTTGGTGATAAACCAGAACTGTGCTCAAGACATTCGGTAAGTTGTTGATCGCGTCAATGGTGTCAGTAATGAATCCCTGATTTTCTGTTTCCAGAACAACGATGATTTTCCCTTCTGGACTGTCGCCATAAATCTCAGCATTTTCGAATGCCTCAATTTGGGGTTTAATCTCGTCTAAGTGTTCAGGAGAAACATGAACCACTAAGCTAGAAATATGCACTTCATTAAGTGACATTGTTATCTTCCATTTTCTTTAAATTGCTCACATTGATGGATGAAGTAGGGCATACTGAAACGCACGCACCGCAACCATTGCATTCATCAAGTTTTATAGTTGGTTGGGCGACTTGGCCAATTGCTAATTTGAATGTGATTGCCATTGTTTCACAGCTGTCGCCACAGCTTCGGCATTCAACATTTTGTGTTGCCAGGCAGCCATCACTAATCGCGGCTTTTGCTTGCCAAGGGTTCTCTGTTTGAGGTAAAAACAACGCTTCGGGGCAGGCTTCAGCACAGCGATAACAAAACGTACACTCATCGATATTGAAATCGACGCTAGGGAAGCCCCCATCGCCTTTCTTTATTATGTGAGTCTCGCAAGTGTCAGCACATTTCCCGCATCGCGTACACAAATCAGTAAAGAGCTCTGGTTTGGCTAACCAAGGCAGACAAAGCGCCGATTTGTCTATGCGAGAGCGAGAAAATAAACGCCGTTTAGATAAGTCGACCACTGCATAATCCATAGTTCTGGGGACATGAACTAAGCATAGTTCACAACCTCCATTAACAAACTGTCATTTAAGTTCATAACGATTGTAGTTTTTGACATATTTGGATAAATACCCCTTAGGGGTTAATTGGGTACCGTTATTGTTTTAGATCAATAAATTCCAGTCATTTTGATCACATATTGTGTCCGCCAGTAACAGAGAAGATGAATAGCTGCGAACAGAGGAAATAAAATGGGGCAAGCGTGTTAAATATTGTGAAAAACTCCGTCACAAGTACAGTTGCTAAAGCTTTAGGGTTGATTCTGGCCTTGTCGTTAGCAACCACAAGCTTTGCGATTATTACGCTAGCATCCAGCTTGAACGACGCGGAAGCGGTGAATGTTGCTGGCTCTATGAGGATGCAGAGCTACCGTCTGGCGCATGATATTCAATCCGCTTCGATTGACTACACCGATCACATCGTGATGTTTGAGCGCTCTATCTATTCTCCGTCAATGAAGGCGTTACAAGGTTGGACAGTGCCTGATGACATAACGCATGATTACTACATGCTCATTACTCGCTGGCATGAATTAAAGCACCTACTGCGTAGCAAAGATCGAGATACCTACTTGGTCGTTGTCGCCGATTTTGTCCAACAAATTGATGGTTTTGTACTGAAACTGCAAAACTTCTCCGAACAAAAGCTGATAAAGCTAGCATGGGTTGGTGGGCTGGGTTTAGGCGGCATACTCATAGTGAGTATGTTTGTCGTTCACTTTGTTCGCAAACAGATTGTAAAGCCGCTAAATGCATTGGTGATAGCCAGTCGGCAGATTCAAGCACGCTGCTTTGATGTTGAGCTCAATGTATCTAATGATAATGAAATGGGCATTTTGACCCGCGCGTTCAATAATATGGCGGCAGATCTCGGTAAATTGTATCGCGGCTTAGAATCTGCAGTGAGTGAGAAAACACAAAAGCTACAGCACGCCAATGATTCACTTGAAGTGCTATACCGTTCATCACAAGAGCTTACAGATTCACGGATCACTCAAGATAACTTTGAAGCAATCTTAAAGCACATAGCTAGCCTAGAAGGTATTGCATCCGTCAAACTGGAAGTTAATGCTGAAGGAGAACGACCGTTAGTATTAACCCAAGGCGAAAAATGTGTTGGTTGCGGGGAGAATTGCCGTTCTAAGCCACTAGCACTTGATGGAAAGGAATTAGGAACTCTGTACTGGAAGGTTGAGCTGCCATGTCCAGATCAAGCGTTGATTGATAACTTCGTTCAAATACTCTCGCGCGCGGTGTACTACAATCAAGCGCAAAGACAAGCTGAGCAGCTTTTGCTTATGGAAGAGCGAGCCACAATTGCTCGTGAACTTCATGACTCATTGGCTCAGTCTCTATCGTATTTAAAGATCCAGGTTTCCCTTTTAAAGCGGGGAATGGCCAAATTGCCGGACTCAACGGCGTTGGAGAAAACTAAGCCAGTATTGTCAGAACTGGATGTGGGCTTGTCAGCTGCTTATACACAGTTAAGGGAACTGCTTACGACATTTCGCCTTTCGATAAAAGAAGGCAGTTTTGGTTCCGCACTGAACGAAATGACGGCCCAGCTTGGAGAACAAACCGAGGCCAAGATTGTACTAAAGAATCAGCTCTCCTCGATCGAATTGGAGGCCAATCAGCAGGTGCACTTGTTGCAGCTTATTCGTGAAGCGACTATTAATGCAATTAAGCATGCAGAGGCCTCGACCATCGAGATTCACTGCAGTGAAACCGATGAACAGATAGTGGTGTCGATACAAGACGACGGTATGGGGTTTGATGACTCTATTGAGAAGCTTAATCATTACGGCATCAGTATCATGCGTGAAAGAGCATCTCGATTAAACGGTAAATTCACCGTAACCAGCCAATTGGGGCAAGGCTGCAAAGTATTATTAGAATATCCAAAAACTAAGGAATCATGCATTGAGCGAGTTTAAAGTACTACTTGTTGACGATCACCCTCTGATGCGAAGAGGGATTAATCAATTACTGAGTTTTGAAGATGAATTTGAAGTGGTCGCAGAAGCAAGCAATGGCGCAGACGCTGTCGCGATGAATCACTCACACCAACCAGATTTGATCTTGTTGGATCTTAATATGAAAGGAATGTCCGGCCTAGATACTCTTAATGCGCTTCGGGCTGACGGATGTGATGCGAAAGTTGTCATTCTTACTGTCTCCGATAGTCCCGCTGATATTGAGGCGATCATAAAGGCGGGTGCGGACGGCTACCTACTAAAAGACACCGAACCAGATGAGCTGGTGGATTTGCTTAAACTTTCCCTGCAGGGCAACAAAGCGTACAGTCAAGAAGTGCAAAAGTATTTAGAGGATAGGGAAAACTCAACTGACGTATTCGATGAGCTTACCGACCGAGAAATGCAAATTCTTAGAGAGGTCGCTAAGGGATACCGAAATAAGCAGATTGCAGATGCCTTGTTTATTTCGGAATCCACCGTAAAAGTACATATGAAAAGTTTATTGAAAAAGCTAAAAGTCCCATCTCGTACTGTGGCTACAGTCCTATACCTCGAAAGATATGGCGACTTAAAATAATCGGCTTTTGGTGACAAAGGTTCATCGTTCATCAAAAAAATCTTTATTTCTGATGTACTTTGCCATTAAGTGATAAGAGAAAGGCCGCATTATCCAAGACGCGAGAGAGCGGCCTAATCGGATCAACGTGGGAGTGTTCTCGTAAATACGACCGTTGTAAAGCCACAGCATTTTGCCCATGTGTAGATAGAGTCCTGGCAGTGGTGGTAAGAAGGTAACAACATCTAGATCACAACATACGCGATAGGTTTTGTGTGATAAGCGGTAATGTTTACGAACAGAGTAGCCGCCAAATGCAGGCTGACCAAAGGTTACAACGCGCTTTACTGATTTTGGGCTTTTGTTTTCTAGCGTATCGGCCAGCACACAGCCCACAGCTCCACCGGATGAATGGCCAGTAAAGGTAATTCTTTTTCCTTGAAGCAGGAGCGGCTCTAATATCGCCATTAACCTTTCATAAACAGATAAACCGAGTTTGTCGTCTTTATGGCTAGGCATGCTTTCCTGAGTAAGAAGGAAATAAAAGCCCGCATGTATCGAGTACTTTAGACCTAAGGCATCGCATCGCTTTTGCCAAAGTGCAAGGTTTAATATCCAATCTGAAGGGTTGTGTGAGCCTTTGATTACGACAATTACTTCGTCGTTGTCATGACTCCAAAGGACACGCATCATCGGTTTCCCGAAGCGGTTATTAACGATTCTTTGACCATTGGGAGCAAAGCCATATCGAGTTTGCTTCAAAACGCGTGAGTAGGCTAAGTTGCACAGTACCGCGTAGCGTTCATATTGATAACGTTTGAGTTTTTTCACATATCCATTACCGCTACCTTATAATCGATGAAGTATGACCGTAAAACATGAACGCATTATGACAGATTGAGTTACCACCTTATTTGTACACCTAATGCACTATAACTAAATTTCATGGAGGCAACATTAGACACAATTTTGAGCGTTCACGTCATGAACGGAGGATACAATAAGAAAGTTAACTAAGCTGGACTACCGAGTAGAGCTGTATGTATTTCCTGACCAATCGCTGATCAGTCGCTCGTTTTAGTGGGTGGGTAAACTTTACGTAGTAAGGGCTTAAGCCGAAATGTTGCTCCAACGATTGAGAGAGCTGAGACTCACTTTCATACAAGCTGATACCTTGTAATTTGTACTCATCTATCTCGTCAGGGAGCTGACCAGTCCACCAATGCAGAAGCTCTCGGCTTTGTTTGCTTCTTGTAATCCAGTGATCGGTCACAAGTAGCATCAGATCGTTCGGCTGGATTGAATAACCGTACTCTTCTTGCCATTGCGCGATAGTATTTAACTGTTTTTTCCGGCAAGAGTTACCAGCACTCACGAGATGAGACGTGAGAATCCAAACCGTTCCAATTTCAGAACTCACACGGTAGTGGTGCGGGTGTTCAGTCTGCACATAGCTGTCTAGTGGTTTGTATTCGAAAGCATGCCCGAACTCATTCAGCGTTCTAGCGAGACGCCTTGCAAAAGCCAACCCTAAATGGTGTTCACTCATCCCCTGATTGTGAATAGTCGGGTAGTGCTTCTCACATAATTTCATGCAGTCTGCCTGAAACTCGTTAACACTCTGAATTAGCACATCCAATAGCAAGCTCTATCTCTCCATATCGCGCATTACGGCATGGCTAGATTAACATGTGTCAGTAAAGTTCAGTTACACTTAATTTCTTAAAAGTTACATAGAGTTAATGGTTTATGTCTAAGATTGAATTTACATCACAACAAAAACAAGCCATGGCAAGCGCCGTGCAAACGTACCTTGAAAATGAACTTGAATTCGAAATCGGTCAATTTGATGCCGATTTTCTTGTGGATTTTATCGTAGAGAAATTCGGTCCAGCCTTTTATAACAAAGGTCTAAAAGACGCGCAGCTCGTTATGGAGAGGAAAATGATGGATATTGCTGACGAACTGTATGAAATAGAACAAATTAGCGATATTTAAATCGTTTATAAGTTCCTTCGAAAATTTTGAACGACTTAATCGGAGAGGCGCGGTTCTTACCTTGTAAAGAATGGTAAATAATCTGTTAACCCAATGAGGTATAAGGTACTCTTTGTTGATAAAGAGATTCATTTAATGATGGAATGCTTACGATGAAGTCTGAAGTAAAAAACTATAACCCTATTACTCGCGCTGTTCACTGGATATCTGCGATTGTTGTTATCGGCATGTTTGCAGTGGGACTGTGGATGGTGGATTTGTCCTATTACAGTGAGTGGTATCGTACAGCGCCACACTGGCACAAATCTGTAGGGATTTTACTGGCGTGTTTAACTGTATTTAGATTTATCTGGAAGCATGTTACGGCGTCACCAAAGATGGAAGGGAAAGCATTTGAGGTAATGGCTGCAAGAGCTGTTCACCTTGTCATGTATGTGCTTCTTTTCGCGTTGTTTGCTTCGGGCTACTTGATCTCTACAGAAGACGGTCGAGGAATTGATGTGTTCAACTTGTTCACAGTTCCAGGGGCGGGCGCTCTATTTGAAAATCAAGCTGACACGTCTGGGCTAATTCACTTTTATACCGCTTGGGCATTGATTTTGATGGCAGCAGTACACGCTATTGCTGCACTTAAACACCACTTTATTAATAAAGACAATACGCTACGCAAAATGATAGGAGCTTCAAAATGAAAAAAACGTTAATTGGACTAGCTATGGCAATGGCATTGCCATTTGGTGCAAGCGCGGCGGACTATGTGATTGATACAAAAGGTGCTCATGCATCTGTTAACTTCAAAGTAAGTCACTTAGGTTATAGCTTTATCAAAGGTCGATTTAACCAGTTTGACGGTCAGTTCTCATTCGACCCAGCGAACGTTGCTGCTTCAAAAGTAACTGTTAACGTAGACACTACAAGCTTAGATTCAAACCATGCTGAGCGTGACAAGCATATCCGTAGTTCAGATTTTATCGATGCCTCAAAATTCTCAACTGCGACTTTTACCAGTACAAGCGTTGTTGACAAAGGCGACGGTAAACTTGCTGTAAACGGTGACTTAAACTTACACGGTGTGACTAAGCCAATTACTATCGATGCAGAGTTTATCGGTGCAGGTAAAGACCCTTGGGGTGGCGAACGTGCAGGCTTTTACGGCACAACTCGTCTAGAACTGGCTGATTTTGACATTCAAGTGATGGGCGATTCAAGCTACGTTGATATGGAACTGCATGTTGAAGGCGTGAAACAGTAATCACGTTTCTTACCAAACACAAAGCCCTTGATATGATATCAAGGGCTTTTTCTTATTGGGCTGTTTATCTTCTGTCTATGAAGTTAAGCGGTTTCTAACGCGTTTTGCTCCTGAACAAGAGACATACGCTCACCATACACATTTCTCAGAGCACTAAGTACGTCTGTACGCATTACCACACCAACAAACTTGCCATTGTCCAAGACTGGAAGTACGTGAGGCTTACTGACTCGCATTGATTTTGCACGCTCTTCTAATGACAGAGTACTAAAGCGTGTCGCAATACCCATGCTCGTTGTTGGATAAAGCTGTTCTTTGTCGATGCATAGGAACTCTGCAACATCGACCAGTTTGTCCGATACATCAATAGCGACTACGTCACGAGACATTAAATCCACCACTTTCTGGCCTTCGCATGGCAGGTAGTCCTGACACCATAGATCAACCATGACATCATGAGCCGAGAAAAAACCAATCAAACGATCTTGACTGTCGATGACAGGGGCGCTGACAAGGTTGTTGTCCAGCAATACGTCGATAGCCTTTGGCGTCACCATGTCAGCAGTTAAAGTGATTGGGTTAGTATTCATAATGTCTTTGACAAGGATAGTGTTACTCATGGCGGTTTCCTTAACTGACGCGATGTTAGTTGTTGTAGTAATAGAAGAAATAGGTGTAGCTGCGAGTTGTGGTTTACGATAGATACTCCAGTTGGCAAGGCCAACCAAGACAGCTCCACCGACAATGTTACCGAAAGTCACGGGGATCAAATTTGCAGTAACAAATTGCATAATATTGAGGTCAGCATACTGCGCTTGAGATACGCCAACCTGAAGCCAAAAGCTTTCTGGTGCAAAGCTCTGAATGACAATACCAAGCGGCACCATGAACATGTTTGCCACACAGTGCTCAAAACCACTAGAGACAAACATGGCGACTGGCATAATCGTCATTGCGGCTTTTGTCATCGCATTAGCACTACTAAACGTTAGCCAAATAGCTAAACAAACTAGTAGGTTACAAAGAATGCCTAGTGAGAATGCTTGTAAAGTTGTGTGGTGCAATTTGTGCTGGGCGATATTTAGAGCATTTAGCCCCCATTGCCCATGATCCATTTGATAAAGACCAGCAGCAGAGACGATGGCAAGGAGTAACATGGCACCCAAAAAGTTACCGACATAAACTTTGCCCCAAATAGACAGCATCTTGGCGAAACTTAGCTGTTTGTTTGCCCATGAAATGCTCGAAAGTACTGAGCTTGTAAATAGCTCACCACCACATATCACAATCAAAATTAGTCCCATACTGAAGGCAAGACCACCAGCTAGACGACTAAGCCCCCAACCGGCCTCTGAACTGCCAGTTGTCACCGTGATATAAAATACAAAAGCGAGCCCTATAAAAGCGCCAGCCATGGCGGCTAAGCTTAGTGTCATCCCACTGCTTTTTTTGGCCTTACTGAGCGCAAACTTTTCTGCTTCGGCCATCATTTCTGTAGGTGAGAAATATTGAATATTCGTTTGAACCTGAGTCATAGTTGCTCCCGAATCTGATAGTACATAGTTTTTACCTCCAAATTTATGCAACACTGAATCCCTGGTTGCATACCCAGATTAGAGAGGCTGGATGCACAGGTAAAATTGATAATTTTTAAAAACCACATCAAAAATATTGATATGAAAAACATAAAGGATAAAATGAAACGGTTTGCGTATTTGTCGTGTAAGTCACACCAGCGGCAATGCGAAGCGAATAAGAATAAAGCCCACAAAAACAAGGATTAGAGCGGAATGCGTTACTCGTTAAAACAACTGGCTGTATTTGATGCAGTGGCAGATTTAGGCAGTGTGAGTTTAGCGGCAGAAAAGCTAGCTTTAACACAATCAGCCACAAGTATGTCTCTGTCGCAGCTAGAAAAAATGCTCGGCCATCCTTTATTTGAGCGTCAGGGAAAACAAATGGCACTAACCCATTGGGGAATGTGGTTAAGGCCTCGGGCAAAGCGTTTGTTACAAGATGCGCAACAGATTGAAATGGGCTTCCATGAGCAACACTTACTTAGCGGTCATATCAAGCTTGGTGCGAGTCAAACACCCGCTGAACACTTAATCCCAGACCTTATCAGTATTATTGATAACTCATTTCCTGAGCTTCGAATTTCACTCAAAGTAAAAAGTACAGACAGCGTTATACAAGGCGTTCTCGACTATAAATACGATCTAGGGATTATTGAAGGGCGATGTGATGACAATCGAATTCACCATGAGCTTTGGTGTCGAGATCATTTAACGGTTGTTGCTGCGTCACACCACCCATTTGCTAAACAGTCAACGGTCAGTCTTGCACAGCTGGAACAAGCGCGGTGGGTTTTAAGAGAGCACGGTAGCGGTACCAGAAAGACATTTGATAGCTCCATTCATCACCTGATAGAAGATCTCGATGTATGGCGAGAGTATGAGCACGTTCCAGTCATCCGTACTATGGTAGAAAATGGCCAGTATTTGTCTTGTTTGCCGTACCTCGACGTTGAACGTTACATTGATAATGGACAACTGGTTGCCTTGAATGTTCCGGAGTTAAGCATGGAGCGTACGCTCTCGTTCATCTGGAGATCGGACATGGTTGAGAACCCGTTAATTGAGTGTATTAAGCGGGAAGGCTTGAGAATGATGAAAGGAAAGCCATCGGTGTTATGATTCAATGTCTGTCTATATAAACATCACATCTGCATATTAATAAGACATAGATCACACCAATATGAATATCTTTGATTTTGTTACTTTGTTTTTGTGATCTGTGGTGTATGTATTTTTGCCATTAATTCTTACTATGTCTCCTTGAGTATTTGGTATGGGTCAGGCCCATAAAGCGAGGCAGTATGAGCACATTGGTCGCAATTTCTTTAACAACGGGGCTTTTGTCTGGTCTATGGGGATGGGTCGCCATCTCTCTTGGCTTACTATCCTGGGCGGGATTCTTAGGGTGTACTAGCTACTTTGCGACCCCAAATAGTGGCGTAAAAGGGTTAGCCGAAAGTTTGCTTACCAACTTGACAGGTGTGTTTTGGGCTATGGTGATTATCCATGCATCTCAATTGGTATCACTAGAGATTCTTGGCTACGTCATCACCGCTATCGTAGCATTTATGATGTGTATACAAGCTAAACAGTCATGGCTTGGCTATATACCAGGAACCTTTATTGGATCTTGCGCCACGTTCGCTGCTGATGGTAACTGGAAACTGGTTGTCCCTTCGCTGATTTTGGGTGGCGTATTCGGTTATTTGATGAAGGCGAGTGGTGTATGGCTACACAATAAGTCCAATCAACCTGACTCTGCCGCGCAGCTGTCGACCCGCTCTTAGTAAATTATATAACGTGTCATGTATAACGGCATTAACGTATTACTGTTAATGCCGTTTTTCTATGTGTTTCCGTTTGCCATCGTGACTACGCGCTTGAGTGTCCAGCGTAAAAGAATAGGGATGCAGTCCGTTCCTTTTGCCTCGCAGTGCGAAACAATAGCAAGTGCTAGATCCGGCTTGGCAAACTTTTTCAGGACTCTTGCGACCACTTTCTTTGCCGGAATAGGGTGATCTAGAGGGATCTTCACCATATCTTTGAAGAACGATTCAAAGCCGTTGTTATACAGAAAGTGCTCTATATCTCGATCGGGAAGTTCTGTTAGCCTGTGCCTTTCTTTATCGTGCTCTAGCTGGCCTCGAACGGCTGTCGCGTATTTTTTGCCTGCCGGGTCGCCGTCGGTGACAACATGCCAGTCTATATCAAACGCTTTGGCTACTTTAATAAGTGATTTTAGGCCTGATTGTGCGAATTCTATAATTTGAACCCCTTCAGCTGCGAGATTATAACCGCACTGATTGGCAAGCTCATTGAATAACCAAACTTCAGTTTCTCCTTCAACCAGCAACCAGCATCGCGCAAACAGTGCTCCAGGGCGATGAAAGCGAATATGGAAGCCAATTCGTCTTAGCTCGTCGCGCCCGAATCTTTGCGGAGGTAAGGCGGTAGTGATTGTCCGGTCTGAATGGCGCACTAAACGTCGAATTGAATGGAGAGGAACTTGCCCTAATAAGTGTCCACTATTTGTTGTTAGGATTTTCTGCATAGGGAGAAGCTGCAATAGACTCCAGGCCCTAGCTAAGTGCGTTGGATGTAGGCGACCCTCAGGGTCTTCAAGGATAAGGATAGGTCTTGCGCAACGTCTAAGTTCTGTCGGGCCTTTTGCTTGTAAGTAAGCATTGAGAAGCCCCATAAACAGCAAACGAGTTTGCTTATCTTTGGTTTCGGCAACAAATTGAGAAAGGTTTTTCCCTGTGGGGGATGAGTTGTAAAAAATACCATCTCGTGGCTTTCTTAAATTTTTCCGCGAACTCGGCTTATAAGAGAAGTAGTGGTTAACCAAAGTCTCCATAGAGTTCAGTCCACTTCGCATCTCACCTTTATTAACGTGGCCTGGCACAGCCATTAAGCGGCGGCAGGTATTATTAATGCGTTTTTCAATACGTGCATTAGTACTTATATCACTGACAACGGGGCGCTCGAATCGGCGAGCGTCTTTCAGCCTGATGACTGGATGCAATGTCATCAGTTCCTTTGCAAGCTTCTCGGAATGATGCAGCTTAAGCGTGTTTCCGTCTTTATCAAGAAACGAGTAACGAGTGTCTATATCATATTCGTCTCTGCTTGCGCTGACTCGGTAAATAATCTTATTTGTGCCTTCCGCGTCTTGGATCCATGCTGGTCTTATTTTACGGTATCGACCTGAACGTAGCTCGTGTTTATCTGTCGAGATAAAACTTAATATTATTTGTAAATGCTGTGTTTGCGGGTGGGATATCGAATAGTCGACATGAAAATCGGATAGTTCGAATTGGTATGGGTTTCCGTCTGCTGGCAATGCGACACACAATGCGTCCAATAGGGAAGATTTACCCCAAGTATTCTCACCAATCAGTGTGGTGAGTTCGTCAAACGCAATTGATAATCGCTTAATTCCACGAAAACCAGATATTTCGATTCTCTCTAGCAGCATAAAAAACCTCTAATGAGCTACTTTGTTTTAAGCATAATAGAAAAACCTCGTATAAGCAGAAGGTTACGTCACAAAGTCACAGATGGCATAAATTACGCGCATTCAGAATTTCTGATTCAAGTCATAATGACAAATGTATGAACGTACGTGTTTACAATAAAATTGTGAAAGTTAATGAATTTGTCATAGATGCTGCGATAGGATGTAGGGATGAAAAGAGAAAAACATATGAAAGATAAAAAGAACAAGTCAGTTAAGATTAGGCTGGCACATATCAATGATACCCATTCTTATTTTGAACCTACGTCTTTACAGCTAAAACTGAATATTCATGGTCAAACATTGACCCCATACGTAAGTGCAGGAGGCTTTGCTCGCATAGCAACGCGTAAGGCTCAGCTTCAGCAGATAGCTTCTGATGAAGGTCGAGAATTTATGTTCCTGCATGCTGGGGACTGTTTCCAAGGAACGCTTTATTTCTCTTTATTTAGAGGAGAGGCGAACGCCGAAATGCTTAATACGCTAGGTATAGATGCAATGGCGTTAGGCAACCATGAGCTTGATATGGGGAACTTACCCGTTGCTCGTTTTGCAAAGCAGATTCGTTTTCCGTTACTCGCGGGTAACTGGGATCTCAGCAATGAGGATCAGGCGAAACCAGCGACTTTGCGTGATAACCCGGCTGTTTACCCGTATAACGATCAACAAAAGCGTGCATCTTGGATAGTTAAACAAGTGCAGGGCGAGTCAATCGCGATATTCTCGTTAGCGTTAGAAAAAATGGAAGACATTTCCAATCCTGATCCAGATACGCCATTTATTAATACGTTAGAAACTGCGAAGGCAACCGTTGATGCAATTCGTCGTGAAGGTATTAATAAAATTATTTTGTTAAGCCACATGGGCTATGAAGCAGATTTAGAGCTAGCCGCCAAGGTGGACGGCATCGGTGTGATTGTCGGAGGCCATAGCCATAGATTACAAGGTGACTTTAGCGATTTGGGGCTGAAAAAGGACGATCCTTATGGTGTTGAAGTTAATAATACCTATGTCGTGCAAGCTGGATACCACTCGCTGAGCATGGGACATTGTGATATTGAGTTTTCATCTGATGGAGGTATAGCGTCATTTAATGGAAAAAACGAATTGCTCCTAGGTAGACGAATTTTCCTTGATGCTAGTATGAGTGAATCCTGCGATGAGAACCCTTACGATGCCGCACGAAAATTTGTGGATCAGCACCCCAACGTTGTTGTGTGTAAGAAAAATCCAGAGCTACACCAACTACTTATGGATAAATACACATCGCAAGTTAGAAAGTTACAACGTGACATAGTTGCTAAAGCGAGCGACTTCCTGCGCCATATCAGAATTCCTGATGAACAAGGCCCGAGTGAACTGGCACCTCTGGTTGCTGCCTCTTTTGCCCACAAAATGAGAAAAGAAGGGCACCCTGTAGAATTTGCTATTCACAATGCCGGTGGAGTAAGAAACTCACTCCATGCTGGAGATGTATCTGTAGCTGATATTGCCGGCAAGTTGCTGCCATTTGCAGTGCCAATTGGTGTATATGAAATTCAAGGCAAAGACATTGCAGCCTCAATTGAAGGAGCAATTAACAATGCGTTGAATAATGGTGTTGAAGGCACCGGAGATGGCTCTTACCCATACACTTATAACCTTAGGTTTGAGTACGAGCATGATGCACCTTTGGGGCAGCGTATCGTCAACTTACAGATATTAGGTAAGGAATCGAGTTGGCAACCAGTCGAGCAAGAGCGCTTTTACCTTGGCACTTCGTCAGCCTATACCATGAAAGGTAAAGAAGGCTATGAAGCAATGCTGAACATGAAAGGAGAAGGTGTGGTTACAGCCATTTCCATGGCAGACTGTTTTATTGAGTTATTAAAAGACGATACCAATATACTTAATCGCTATAAACATGAGTCGAATCATCAACACGGTATAATGTTTGCTAGTTCTTATTCCAAATAGTGAATTCCTTTTCTATGGAGGAAATTATGTGGAAAGACTGGTTAGATGTTGCGGTTGTGGTGAGTTGGGTAGGAGTTTGGTCAGCATTGGTATATCTAATACCGATGGTTAGCCAATAGCATGTAGAAAAGGAGCAAATATTTGCTCCTTTTCTGATTTAAATTATAGACGTAGCCTTTAGAGCGTAATACGATTCCATCCGTTTGGGGAGTAGTCGCCTCTGGTTTACTTATCGTCATCTCGTTAGATATTCATCTATCCGGTAAGTAAGAGTCCGAACCTGCTTTTAGCAGTATCAGTACTTCGACGAGACCAATGCAACCAATTCGTTCGCTTATGTTTAGCGGGTAGTGAGTTTGCGGAGGGATTATCGTCACACTATCTTGTCGATCCCTCCGATTTTGGAGGAAATATGACTTTATCTACATACATTGGTTTTACGGTTATGACTATCTCTATGGTTTTGCTGGATATTTGGCAAACTCGTGGAGGTAACATTAGCCTTAAAAAAGCTGCACTCTGGAGCATAATATGGTTCTTGCTCGCATTTCTGTTTGCGGCAAGTATCTATCTATTTTGGGACTTTTATGCACCGCAAAGTGATTATACAGCGGAAAAGGCAACCCTATCATTTTTAACCGGGTACTTACTGGAAAAATCGCTCAGTGTAGACAACTTATTTGTTTTTGCGATCATTTTTGGCCAGTACGCGGTGCCGAACAACCTTCGTCCAAGAGCATTGCTACTAGGGGTCATTGGTGCGTTAATCTTACGTGCTGTATTAATAGCAGCAGGAGCGAAACTTCTCGTTCAATATCACTGGTTACTATATGTGTTCGCGGTATTTTTGATCTGGACTGGCGTGCACCTAGGGTTGGATAAAGGAGACGATGGTATAAGCCCATTGCCAGAAAAGCTGATCAGAAAGTGGGCGAGGGTAACGGAAGGTTTTCACGGCAACGCACTGACCGTTGTTGAGAGCGGTAAACGTATATTGACGCCAATGGCAATAGTAATCGGCGTGATCGCCTTTATGGATGTTATGTTTGCACTGGACTCTATTCCTGCAATATTCGCCGTAACGAGAGAGCCTTTTTTAGTACTTGCTGCGAACGTATTTGCGTTGCTTGGGCTTCGGTCGCTGTATTTTGTGCTGCAAGGTATGTTGGATAAGTTTTTTTACCTCAAACCAGCGCTCGCTTTCATTATGATATTTATTGGCATCAAAATGTTGTTGGTAAACTCTGAATGGGAGATTCCCACATATGTGTCGTTACTGGTCTTAGTTGTTACTATGGGAATAGCGGTGTTGGCCTCTGCCATAAAACAGCGTAAAAATTCAATGAATAACGTACTAAGTACTGATAGTAAAACTAATTAAAACTGCGACAGACTGCCCGATTGTTGTCCATTACATTTGTAATAGAACTGTGAACACTGTTTGAGGTGAGGTTTCTAGGTTGGTTTAAATATCACTAAGAACGGATAAACAATCGAAAAAGTTGAGGTTTTAATGAATAATGTAAATTTGACTTGTTAATGGTTTGTTTTATTAGAAAAACTAATCCAAAAAACCAAATTTTGTCATTTTTTAAACAGTAAATTATTGAATAATATTGCCTCACCGAAACGAATCAGATGATTTATAGAGAGGCAATCATGGCACAGACAATGCAATTTGGAACGATTAACGCTCCTATCTCTATGGACAAAAAAACCTACGCGGTTTCTTTCAAAGGACTGATTACACATTTACTGGATATTCTTTTTACTGATAACACTCCTCGCGCTTACTACGCGAATGATTTATCAGGCCATTTGCAGAAAGATATCGGGTTAACTCGTTAACAAAAAGCGTCAGTAATTGCTGGCGCTTTTTTGTATCTATACTTTTTTCAGCGTTCAAATACGCAAAAAGGCGCTAAAAGCGCCTTTTTGCAAATGTACAATCTGTGAATTACTTTTTACGGCAGTACTCAGCAATTACGTACATAGACTGGCCGCCATTCGCTTTACCAGAAACTAATTTTGGATCGCTACCAAGGCTGATACCACGAATAACTGTACCTTGTTTGATCACTTGGTTTGTACCTTTAACTGGCAGATCTTTAATTACTGTTACGTCGTCACCTTTTTTAAGCTCGGTGCCGTTGCAGTCTACAGTCTTATCGTCGTCAGACATGCCAATCATTGCCCAGTTCATTTGCTCTTCTTCCATGTACATCATGTCTAGAGCATCTTGAGCCCAGTTTTCTGAGTTAAGACGAGTCAGTTGGCGCCATGCAGTGACCTGTACTGCTGGTACTTGGCTCCACATACTGTCGTTTAGGCAACGCCAGTGGTTAATATCCTGTGGATCTTCAATTTCACCTAAACACTTGTCACATACCATGATTGCGGTATCAACAGTCACGTGGCTGTGAGGTGGAACTGCGTATGCCGTTAGAGGCGCCTCAGCAGCACATAATTCACATTTAGATTCGCAGCGTTCTAGCATTGTAGCTTCAGAAGACATAAAAGGACTCACATTTTATAGGTGTTAATGAAGGGCGTTATTATGCACTTTATTCGGTAAAAATAAAGAGGTATCCAAGAAAGCGCTGCATTCAGATGCAATATACGCCTCGTGATGACTATGAGTTACATTCGTGATACATGACAATAAATCAAACACCTACGCCAGGTTACATTGTAACAATGGCTTTACCTTGTAGTGGTCTATGGCGCATAATTAGGGCGTTTATAAAACCCAATTAATAGGCACAACATTGGAACTACTTTCTATTGATTTCTTAGGCAAGCCCCTTCGACTCGAAGGATCTATGGCTGGTTGGCAGCAACTCTTCTGGGGCAACCAATTAGTATCGCAACTTAATGCAGACTCTGAACGAGGAAAGCAGAGCATTCATGAGTTTAGGTTGCTAAATGGAGATGAAGAGTTGGTTTGTCGTTTAGACATGTCGCTTGAGTGGCAGCCATTTCTCATTGAATATCGAGCAACGCTAAACGATCAGCTTGTCGTAGAAGGTAGCCGAGATACAAAAGACATAGAAAAACAAGTCCCCTTTAACCCTCCTGAAGCCGAAAAGAAATTTAGTTTAATAGGGCTTGTATCGCTTGGCATGAAGGCGCTAAAAAGTGCCAAATTAATTAAAGTCGTTCTAGCCTCTGCCAGTTTAGCCGCGTACTCGTGGTTGTTCTCATTCCAGTTTGCATTAGCCTTGCTCGCTTGCCTAATCTTCCATGAGTATGGCCACGTAAAAGCAATGAAATACTTTGGAATGAAAACCAAAGGCATTTACCTTGTGCCATTCTTAGGTGGTTTGGCACTCAGTGACGAAAAGATAAACACGCGTTGGCAAGATGTGGTTATCTCTATTATGGGGCCTATGTTCGGTTTCGTGTTGTCGCTCATCCTTGTATTGATTTATTGGATGACGGGGGAGGTATTTTTTGCCGGACTTGCCGTTTTTAACGCATTTTTAAATCTGTTTAACTTATTGCCGATATTGCCACTTGATGGCGGGCATGTTCTTAAGAGTATTAGCTTTTCGATGAACAGTGTTGCCGGGCTTGTGCTTTGCACTGCTGCGGCACTTAGTGGTGTTGCACTCAGCTACTCTCTAGGCTTAACCCTGTTTGGTTTTTTACTCATTATGGGGACACTAGAAATTGTCCTAGAATGGCGTGGTAGACATCATAGTCATTTACTTCCTTTGGATCGCTATGGGCAAATTGTATCAGCCATCTGGTACGTTTCGCTTGTATCTGGCCTGATTGGTATCATCTGGTACTTTGCTGGAACGGGTGATCAGCTACTGCAGCTGCCGTTGATGATTTTAGGGACCTAATTGACAGGGAGCCATGTGGCTCCCTGTTTGTTTTGTATGGATGAGAACTTACGAACAATTTGGTCGTGTTGCGCCGTAATTTGGTAATCGACGTATTTCATCCGCTAAATCTTGAATGCGTGTACCGTGAGACGGGTGAGTAGACAAAAGTTCTGGCGGTTGGCTTCCGCCAGACGCTGCTGCCATATTTTTCCAGAGACTGATGCTTTCTCTTGGGTCAAACCCTGCCTTAGCCATCAGCTCAAGCCCTACGATATCGGCTTCAGACTCTTGAGTTCGCCCATAAGGGAGTAGAACGCCATATTGGACGCCCAAGCCGAGTGCCGCCATAGTGGCACTTTGGTACTGTGCATATTCAGATGAGCCGATAGCAATACTGGTAATTTGCATGCCCGCATTGGCAAGTTGTGATTGAGAAAGCCTTTCGTTACTGTGGTCAGCCAAAACGTGTGCGATTTCGTGACCGATCACCGTCGCAAGCTGATCTTGATTTTTGGCGACTTTCAACAATCCGGTATATACACCGATTTTACCGCCAGGAAGCGCAAACGCGTTCACTTGGTCGTCGTCAAATACAACAACTTCCCATTCGCTAAAGCCTTTTTTAGGAACATAACGCGTAACGTTGTTCGCAACGCACTGAACATAAGCATTTGTTTTTGAGTCAGTGCTGACGTTTTGCTGCTTTTTCATTTGTTCGAAAGATTGTGCGCCCAAGCTGTTCATATCTTGGTCGGAAAACAGCAATAATTGATTACGGCCCGTAGGCGACGAGCTACATGCAGCCATGCCAATTGTTGCCGCTAATACGCTCACCTTTAGCCAATTACGCATCGAATTCTCCATTTCATAGTCTATATTTTTCTAATCATAGCATTAGGTTACAATGCATTGTATTTAAACATTTGGGAAATCAGTATGGCAATCTGGAAACGCACAATAGATTTAGAACGTCTAAATGCGACATCTAAAAACACTTTGATAGAGCACTTAAATATTATTTATACCAACGTTGGTGACGATTTTATTGAAGCGAAGATGCCTGTTTGCTCTTTCACTCACCAACCTTTAGGTATGCTTCATGGTGGGGCATCCGTCGTTCTTGCAGAAACGCTTGGCTCAGTCGCGGCTAATTTTTGTGTGAATGAAGATTCGTTCTGCGTAGGCTTAGACATTAATGCGAACCATATTCGCTCAATGCGAGAGGGAAAAGTCATCGGCAGAGCAAGCCCGATCCATTTGGGCGTTTCTACTCAGGTATGGCAAATCAATATTACTGATGAGCGAGAGAGGCTGGTCTGCAGCAGCCGTTTGACCATTGCCGTTCAAAAAAAACGAAACACAAAACAAGCGCTTAAGGCCTAAACGATGGTTGTAGAATTTAAAAGCGGAAAAATCATTATTACCCCACATGAAGTAGTCATCAAGTTCGTAGGGGAACATATGATTACATTGCAAGCGCAAACGGATGCTATTCAACTTATTGGCCGAGGAGCTAATGTGATAGCGGCCAATGGCAGCGAAACCAAGTGGTCAATTAAGCTCGATAATGAAGCACAATTGCGCGAAGTCGCAGCAGAAATGGGCTGTGAAGTAGAATAAATATGCCGAGAGCTTGATTCTTTGAGTTAAATGGGGAAAATCCTCTCTTAGGTTTAAGTAGTGAGGTTTCCCCCTTTATGAGTAGTCCCCGCCTTAGAGTCCAGTTTGAGACCTTGTTCGAACATTACAAGGGTCAAGACTGTGGCATCCAACTTGATGAAATTACAGAAATTCTATTTTGTACTAGGCGTAACGCGCGTATCGTACTCAACAAAATGGAAGAAGAAGGTTGGATTGAATGGCATCCCGCACCAGGGCGTGGAAAGCTTTCCCAGCTTATATTCAAACGCAGTCGTTCAGATGTGAGCGAAAATCTAGCGAGGCGTTACCTAGAAGAAGGCAAAATCGGCCAGGCGTTAAAAGTACTCGATCAAGATACATCGAAACTTGCACAAGTTGTGGAAAGTTACCTCGGAGTCCAACAACGAGAAGGTCTCCAAGTTATTCGTCTGCCTTACTACCGACCACTGACTAACTTAAACCCCCGAGCACAAGTAAGGCGCTCTGAGCAGCATATCATCAGCCAAATTTTTAGTGGTTTGACTCGTTTGGACGAAAAAGAGGAGTTACAACCCGATCTGGCTCATACATGGGAAAGAGTCACTCCCACTCATTGGAAGTTTTATATACGTCCAAGCGTTCGTTTTCATAATGGCGATCTCCTCACGACCGAAACTGTAATTGAATCACTCATTTCATTAAAAAATAAACAGCTATTTTCTCATATCGAAGATGTCACTACATCGGAGAAATTGTTGGTTGATATCACGCTAACTAGGCCAGATTACCGCTTACCACTGTTACTTGCAGAATCTTGTGCAAAAATACTCTTACCAGAGAGTGCAAGAGGAGACGACTACGACATGTTTCCGATTGGCACAGGTCCTTATCGAGTGACAAAAAATGATGAGAAACGCTTAATTCTACAAGCATTTGATGTTTATTTTGGTTTTAGAGCACTGTTGGATAGCGTAGAAATTTGGGTCATTGATGATGTTCACTCATCAATGGTATTTCCTAGTTTAACCAATCCAATCAAACCCAAAACAGGCACATTCAGTGATGAAGTGGAGTTAGACCCAGGCTGTACTTTCTTACTCCTCAATCGAAAAAGTGGGCTAGCGAAATCAGAAGATTGGGCGAACTACTTTAGTCAGCGATTAGCATCTTTAAACTTGTTCCAGCAACTCCCTCAACAGAAAGTGATTGATTTGGGTGTTTTGCCTGCTCATGGGTTAAAGCCGGGCTGGTACCACCATACCCGAAGCGGACATTACTGTTCACCTCCGTCGTATCGAAAAGTCACCATTGCTTATCATGCTCAGCACCCTATGTTTCCAACCTTGGTCAAGTGTATTGAAACACTGTTAAAGCAAGACCAGCTGGACGTTGAGTTTGTTAAATATGACATTGTCGCCCCAGATGTTGAAGATATCGATATTTGGGTGAAACCTATGGGCATCTCAAGTAATAGGGAAGATGCACTGGCTGGGTGGTTACTAAATTACAGTGATATTTCTCAACTGAGTGATGCAGGTGACTTCAAGTTTTGGTGCGAGATTGTTGAAAAGTGGCAATCTGAAGAGCATACAAAGTTCCCTGCAAAAATACTTGGAGAGTCCTTGGTTGAGAAAAAACAAATCATACCCATGTTTCATTGCTGGTTGGGTGTCAGCAAAGATCAATGTGGGGAGTTACAGAATGCACAATGCAATGCACTTGGCTGGTTCGATTTTAGTCAAGTTTGGGTCAAACCCAAAGCACAATAACCGTGGGGGATACGTGGCAAAACCAAATAAAAAACAACCCTCTAAAACCGTCGATATTTACTGTATTAAATGTAAGACAAAATTGTTTAAGTATCGAAAAGGAGGTAAAGGGGCATTAGTAAAGTGCTTTAAAGAAAGAATAGTAGAAGATTACACACTCACGCCGTGTCACTGTCCTGCCTGTAATACTGAATTCGCGAGGGATACTCTGATTCGAGGCACACCTGCTTTCAAGATGATAGGCGGTAAAGTCATGATGAAATAGCACTTTCAAAAACCTCAGTTAATTATAACTTTGTAAGTAAATTTTTTTGTGAAAGTTTGATTAAAACAGGCCTTAAGGTATCGGATTTGATCTGAGTCGATAAAAATCGTAAAAAACTCTTTAACGTCTATCTTTGCACTATAAACCTGTTAGAATAACCGCAGTTTCAGTTCGGTTTTTCCAACATTTCTAAAGAGGGTCGTCATGGAGTTAGCACTAATCGTCGCTTTTATCGTTGCAGCAGCAGTAATGGTTAAAAAAGAGATGGTAAGCTCAAAATAAGCACTCATTCATCCCATTTTTCTTTTCCTTTCGATGAATGAAGTGCAAAAAGTCAGTTAATAAGGTGACTTTTGTACAAAGCCCCTCACGATGTTGAGGGGCTTTTTTGTTTGGCTGGTCTGAATAATTCTAAAAATCCGCTTTTTCTTTAATCGCTATAAACAATCGCATATCCAAATCATTAGCTAATGTGCAAATCTAGCAATAAATTAAACTCATAAACCTTATACTTAACTGAGCAGTATCATCCAATTCATAGTGTTCATCGCTAGGGTTGTGATTAACCAAGCAGTGATTAATCTATTTAGATTCAATGATGTATATGCTTAAATGCATTAGCTCTCATCTCAGACGTGTTGTAGAAGGATAAATAGTGTGCAAAGCCCAATAACATTAGAAGCGTTACATATTCTGGATGCAATTGATCGACGTGGCAGTTTTGCCTCTGCTGCGAATGAACTAGATCGAGCACCGTCGTCGTTAAGCTACCAAATACAAAAGCTTGAGCAAGACCTAGACATCATGATCTTTGATCGCTCTGGTCATAAAGCGAACTTTACAGATGCGGGCAAATTAATTTTGGAGCGGGGACGAACAATACTTTCTGCAACCCAAAAGCTTGTTAATGACGCCAGTTTGCTTGCGAATGGTTGGGAACTGGATATCACACTCGCGTTTGATGGCATCATTCCAGTGGAGAATTTTTTCTCGATGGTAGATGAACTGGGTAAAGTGAGTTCGACACGGGTTAAGTTGCAAGAAGAAATTCTGGCTGGCTGTTGGGAGTCATTAAATGACGGTCGTGCTGATCTTTTGATTTGTCCCAAGATGGATATATTGCCACACGATGTAAAGTCTCAAACCATTGGAAGTATGGAGATGATTTGGGTTGCCGCTTCAGAGCATTATGTCCATAAACGCTCGGGTGAGTTCAATGAGGAGGCGCGAGAAAAGTATCGAATGATTGCAATCGCGGATACTGCGCGCGAGCAGCCGCCTATTAGTGTCAATGTTACCCAAAAGCAGCCTAGATTAACGGTAACCAATTTTGCTGCTAAGGTTTCGGCGCTAGAGAGAGGGCTAGGTATTGGTACGTTGCCTAAAGATTTGGCAGAAGAGTTGATCGAGAAAGGAAGTATTAAGAAAATTGCCGGGACAGAGCCACAACCTATAGAAGTCATTCTAGCCTGGAAAAGAAACAAGATAGGTGAAGCGAAATCTTGGTGTATTCAATATCTTCAAAAAAACTTCAAACACGCGACCAAAGTGCAATGATTGAGTAGGTGGGTCGTTACCGGCCCACCCACCTCTTTATCGTGTTTTTAATCGAGTGGTAATACCATATCGGCCACACCTTCCTCGAAGTGAACATCTAGCTTAAAGCCCATTTTTTGTGCAAGCATTAACATCCCTCGGTTTGCTGGCATAGTCATACCAGACATTTGTTTTGTCTTTTTCTGGCGGCAATAATCAATGATTTTTTTCATGAGTAGTTTGCCTAATCCACCACCTTTTAGGTCTGAGCGTATTAATATTGCGAACTCTGCATCCGTGTTTTCGGTGTTTATCAGTGCTCTGGAAACGCCGATTATTTCGGTGCCCTTTATTCCTTGTCTGACCGCAACAAATGCCATTTCTCGGTCATAATCTATTTGGGTGAAGTTAGCTAATGCTTCGTGATTGAACTCCCCAACATCAGTAAAGAAACGCTTATAAAGATCTTCCTTGGTGACGTTATGAATAAATTCAGCGTGAAGCGGCTCGTCTTCCGGTAGGATAGGGCGTATCAGTATTTCATCCCCTGTTTTTAGTCTCGTAATCTCTTCATATTCAACAGGGTAAGGCCGGATGGCTAATCGTTCGTGGGCGTCACCTTCATATCGTTTTAAGATGAGATCTGCATCTAATATGGTAAATGAGCGTCCGTTAGCCAATAGTGGATGTATATCCAGTTCATGTACTTGTGGGCAATCAACCACCATTTGAGAAATACGTACTAGCAATTCAGATAAGCCATGAACATCCATTGGCTCTGGCAATTTTTGCAGTCTAATTTTCCCCTTTTTCAGCGCTCTAACGATCAAATAGCGTGCGAGTGCCATATTCAACGGTGGCAAAGCTGAGGCCGCATCCATAGACTCATCCCACTCAGAACCGCCTTGTCCAAGCAAGATGACTGGTCCAAAGGTTTCGTCTGTTTTTACTTTGATACGTATTTCTTCACCACCGGCCAATTTGGCCATACCTTGAACTAAAAGGCCGTGGATATTGGCTGATGGGTAGGAAAGCTTAGCGCGATCCAAAATGGATTCAGCTGCGTTTGCGACTTCACTGCTATTTCGGAGGTTGAGCATTACCCCCTGTATATCTGACTTATGTGCAATATCAGGAGAGCGTAGTTTTACAGCTACGGGGTAGCCTATTTGTTCTGCTACATGCACAGCTTCACTGGCATCTTCGGCTATCCAAGTAGGAAGGGCATTGAAATTAAAGTACTTAAGGAAAGTGCCGATTTGATGCGTATCTAGTGATACTGTTTTTTTATCCAGTAATTTGTCTTCAATCCATTTTTTCGCTTCATTAAGCTCTGTGATATGGACAGGCTCTGCCGTAGTCGGCGTTTCCATCAATTGTTTTTGGTTTCGCCTGTACTCCACTAGGTGCATAAAAGCTATAACCGCACTTTCTGGGGTGCGATAAGTTGGAATACCCGCTTGAGTTAAAATGTGTCGGGCGGGTTTAGCTGTTTGCTCGCCTGACCAATTGGTAAGAATATTGAAACGTTTGTATCTAGGGTGTGATTTGATTGCATCAACCACTGCTTGGGCTGTTTGCTCTGAGTGTGCGACTGCTGAAGGGCTATGCATAATCAATATAGCATCGGCGCAGTCTGCATCCATGACGGCATTCAGCGTTTTGATATAACGCGTATGATCTGCATCGCCAACGATATCGATCGGGTTACTATGACTCCAGCTTGGTGGCAAAATTTCACTTAAAGATTCAATGGTGTCTGGTGAAAGCTGAGCCAGTTTACCGCCACGCTCTAAAAGTGTGTCTACCGCCATTATCGCAGGCCCACCACCATTGGTAATGATGGCAAGACGTTCGCCACGCAGTGGAACCGAGTGGGTAAGTGTTTCTACTGCAGCGAACAGCTCATGTGAGTTCTTAACGCGAAGCATACCAGTACGCCTGATAGCAGAGTCGTAAATGATATCTAGCGTATCACTGCCGCCTGTGTGGGCTTTTGCCGCGGCACGTCCAGCGGCTGTTCGGCCGCCTTTCAGTACCAGAATACGTCGATTTCGCGATGCGGCTCGCGCTGCGGACATGAATCGCCTTGCGTCACTAATAGTATCAACATAAAGCAATATAGCATCTGTATGAGAGTCAGTACTTAGGTAGTCGAGTAAATCAGCAAAATCGATATCAAGCGCGTTACCTAGAGAAACAAACGCAGAAAAACCGATATTTTTATCATTAGCCCAATCCAAAATCGTGGTGCACATTGCGGCGGACTGAGATATGAAAGCAATTTTCCCTTTTTGTGCTGTCACAGGTGAAAAAGAGGCATTAAAGTTTTCCCATGGCAGAACAAGCCCTAAGCTATTAGGCCCCAGTATCCGCATACCCGCTGCCTTGGCAATTTTTAAGCAGCGGTCCTGAATACTATCACCATTATCCAGCGGAAAATGCATATCGGCAGATAAAACAATGGCCGCTTTTACTTTCTTAGCAGCCAAATCGTGGAATATTTGTATGTTTCTACTTGCGTGTGTACACACAATGGCGACATCTGGTACGACAGGAAGCTCAGCCACCGACCGATAGGCCAATACACCACACACAGCAGGGTGGTTGGGTGTGACGGGCATAATAATCCCTTCAAAACCACCGTGCAGTAGATTTTTCATGATGATATTACCTGCGCGCATTTCTTTTGTTGAGGCTCCAATAATGGCGACAGATTTGGGTTTGAGCAGGCGTGTCAATTGATTCATAACATAGCTCCGGCGGGGTATATCAAACAATCGTACCCAAGCTGCATATTTAAAACAGAAGAGAATTGGAGTTGTTTTAATCAGATCACTGGTGAAGTGATTAAGTTTGTGTCACGTGTCACAGTGTATAGGTAGATAATTGCAATGTTGGGTTGATTCTGTGCCTATCTAACGGCATGATTTAAGGTAATTTATCGTTTAATGTGTTTGAATATTCCATGAAAAAAATCGCTATTGTTGGCCTATCTGTTGTACTTTCTGCTTGTGTATCAAGCGAGTATGTCACAGATGTGAGCTCTGAAAGCCATCGAGAAGAGTACCGTACAGCAAAAGTTGAAAAACCACTTCTGTCACAGCCTCAAGTCACAGAACAGAATGTTCAGGCTAACGTAGTAAAAATGTCGCCTAAAGCTGAAAAGCAGGTAGTGAAGATGACGCCAAAAACCGCAAAACCGGCGGTTTCTATCACTCCACCTAGTAGCAAACAGCAAGCGAAGAACGCACGATTTGGTTACACGATACAAGTTGTTGCTGTTGGTAATCAGCTGAAAGTCGATCAGTTTGCCCGAAAACTCCCTCAGCATGAACAGCCAATTTGGGAAAACTTCAAAGTTGTTAACGGTACGAAATGGTACACAATCTTATTTGGCGATTATGCAACGCGTAGTGAAGCGCAAGCGGCGATTGCCCAGCTACCAGCCGATTTTAGAACGCTTAAGCCTTTCGTTAAAAGTATCGATGCGATAAAAAATTCAGCATATCCAAAACTAAACAAATTGAACTAAACCACGAAGGGGCAAGTAGCCCCTTTTTTATGTGTAATTATTGGCCGGTTACGCAGCTATACACTCGATTTGACGCTAAATTCGTGTAACTTGATTTCCTTTCTATTATTATGAGGCCACTAATACATCTGTTGTATCACGGAAAGATTTTTAATGATTAATACGACAATATTACTTTTATGTGGAGGTGGCTCGTCTGAACACGAGGTATCTCTGATTTCCGCTAATTTCGTTCAAGAACAACTTGAAAGCACCCGCGAGTTTGATGTTATTCGTGTTGAGATGAAAGCGGATGGGTGGTTCACCACAGAAGGTAAACTGGCGTACCTTGATACAAACAGAGGTACTCTAAATACAGAAGACAATTCAATAAAAATCGACTTTGTGGTGCCATGTATTCACGGCTATCCAGGTGAAACCGGTGATATTCAGTCAATGCTCGAGTTATCGGGTATTCCTTATTTAGGCTGCGGGCCAGAAGCAAGCACAAATAGTTTTAATAAGATCACATCAAAGCTTTGGTACGATGCATTAGGCATCCCAAACACACCTTATATTTTCTTGTCAGAGAATAATGCATCTGCGCTTGAAGAAAGTATGAGCGCATTACAAAAGTGGGGCTGTATTTTTGTAAAAGCAGCCAGACAAGGCTCATCTGTAGGATGCTATAAAGTCGATGATATCAATGAGCTGGAATCTGCTTTGAATAATGCATTCCATTACTCCGATCAAGTGCTGATCGAACAAGCGGTAAAACCACGCGAGTTAGAAGTCGCTGCGTACCAATTCCAAGGCGAACTTTATATAAGCAAACCTGGTGAAATCAAAGCGCCGGAAGATGCGTTTTATACTTACGAAGAAAAATACAGCGAAGCGAGTCATTCGACGACAGAGATCGAAGCGAGCAACTTAAGTGAAGCGCAGCTTGAGCTAATCCGTTTAAGCTCGGAAAAAGTGTTTAAACAAATGCGCCTAAGACACTTATCTCGTATCGACTTTTTCTTAACTCCAGATGGTAATATTTACCTGAACGAAGTAAATACATTCCCAGGAATGACACCAATTTCAATGTTTCCAAAAATGCTTGAGAATAATGGGCACGACTTCTCAGAATTTTTAGCGGATTGTGTCCGTAGTTCGATCTAATCCCACGGTTTAAAACGTTTAAATACCATCCTTTCAGTATCTGCTTGTGCCTTATTACCTATGTAGTAATAAGGCATTGCAGCACTTAACCAACGCCCATAGTGCTGAATATCTGATACTTTGTTTCCTTGTTTGGCTAACTCTTTAGCTGCTCCGACTCGTAACGATTGGCCGGAAAACTTAAGGTCTAGACCAAGTTTATCGCTAGCGCTACGTAGAATACGGTAAATAGATGAATCATCCAAAGGCTCATTATTCATGTTGCCGTGCTTATCTATGGCTGTGAATAGTGTTGAGCCATGAAGTCCACGAAGATTTATCCATCGAGAGAGGTACTCGCAGGCATTAGGTGAAAGCGTATAAAGGTTGTCTCCAATCGCAACTTTTATACAGTCGTTATTGTATGTAAGCTGTTGAAGACTCAAATTACGCAATTCACTTCGTTTTAGCAGGCATTCATACATAATGTAGTAAATGGCCAAATTGCGGATATCGCGTGCTTTATCGGAGTGACCAAGAAGTCTGGTAATCTGATCTAAGTGCTTCTTCTCAAATGCATCGGTGGCCTTTGCGTCGCCCACCTTGTCTAAGCGAATTTTAGATAAGGCGATTTTGACACTAGAGTGCGCACTCGGGTCCGAGGACGTAAGAATTCTATGGAACAAACCAATGGTGACAAGGTAACGTTTAATTGTTGCGTACTTACGTTCTATTGATTCCTTTTCAATAAACATACGTAACGCTGTCGTAGCCGCTGGGATAGGGGATACATTCTTCTGAGTACAGAACTCAACAAACAAGTTCCAGTCTTTCGTCATCGCTAGGAGTGAATTACGCGAATACTGATGATCTGTCAGATGATTGACATCCTCAATGGATACTTTTTTTGAAAATAATCCTATGTATCGTTTTATTTCGGAAATGTCGTCGATGGAACGTATTTTTTTTCTCATTTTAAAGCACTATAACCGTCAGATTTTAATAAATATACTTGATAATGATATATATACAATTATTATTAAATGACCGATTTCTAAATAACGATGATTATGGCCGCAGCTTCTTATCGAGGGTTTACCCTTAAAACTGCCGGAAACTCGACAGAGATCTGGCAAGTTCAAATTAAAAAACATCTGTTGTCAGGAAGCATGGCAGCAGTAAAGAAAAGCATCGATTGGTTTTGTGATACCGCTACAATCATCGATCCAAAAGAGTTCAGCTCACTCGAAAATCAAAAGCAAACCAAAGCAAATTCAGCCCAAGAAGTCTTTAATGGTTATCTGTTAAAGAATGACACAGGTGAAGCGAATGCGTGGTACTGCTTATTTAACGGCCGCTTAATCAAAGGCGGTAAAGTTGCAATTCAAAAGCACATCGAGGCATACTTGCAAGCCAAGCAAAGAGCCGAACAGCAACAAAAGAAGTAATATATTATGAGTCTTGTATATTCGACCGAAGTTGGTCGTATTAAACCTGAAGAAGATAAGCCCCAACGTCCTAAAGGTGACGGTATTGTTCGAATCCAAAAACAAACCAAAGGTCGCAAAGGTAAAGGAGTTTGTGTTGTATCTGGACTCGATCTTGAGGATGCACCACTTAAACTTCTAGCAGCAGAGCTAAAGAAAGTGTGTGGTTGTGGTGGCTCTGTAAAAGATGGCACTATTGAAATCCAAGGCGATGCTCGTGACAAGATCAAAGTACATCTAGAGAAAAAAGGTTTTACAGTTAAACTTTCAGGTGGCTAATAATCGATTGGATAATCAATGATTAACCAAATGATTATTAGGTATTTTATGGTAAATCAAGTTATGTTGAATTTACTACTAAACACCAAGTTTCAAAGTTACTCAAGATAGAAGGGAGCATGGCGCTCCTTTCTATTTCTACATTATATTTAACATAAGATAGATAATACGCACTGCAGTTATAAGCACAAAGCGAAAATTTCCTAATATTACCAAGTGAATTTGTCCTACATTCGCTTGGAGGTTTAAAGATGCTAATAGTCATGAATGATCGCCAACTACAACGATTTTCTGTCATCCCAAATGTCTTGCACTGGTATCTTTCTTGTATAGTGCGTCGCGAATTCTTTGGCCACGACAACCGAGGAAAACCTTCATCCTATCGAATTGATGACAAAATAAAAGCCCAGGCCTGAACATCCGTTCTTAGCAGTATCCAGACTTTGGTCCTACGTTTGCGCAGGAAAAGTTAACAGTACAACATCATATCAATGCGTCGCTTGAAGTCCTTCGTCAATGGATGATTTCCGATGGTCTTTGGGTGCCACATTCACAACGTAAGCCTCGTATTTATCAACCTCGTTATCGCCGTGACTGCTTTGGTGAGTTCATCCAGAACGATGGCTCTCATCATGATTAGTTTGAAGGACGTAGCGATAAATGTTGCCTGCTGGTGTTCATCGATGATGCGACTGATCGCCTGATGAACTTGCGTTTTAGCGAGACCGAATCCGCCTTCAATTATACGGTCGCAACACGAGAATACCTCAATGAACATGGTAAACCGGTAGCATTCCTCCAGACTAAGTAACCAGAGAGATAGTAAGAATACATTCATTCCTCTAGAGAGTGTTTGTTACAGGCTTCACGTACAACATTTGCTTTGCAGGAACGGTAATTAGTAGAAGAGCCTGTTTACTTTCTTATTGTGTGACGCTGTCACCTTTATGGGCGAGCCCTTTGTGACACTGTGCGCCTGAAGAATAATCATCTAATAAAAATAGCCCGCTCAAGCCATCACTTACCACATTGTAATTTTATTACAAATAGGATTAACCTAAACCTGAAAACAGATAAAAACTCTGTAGTAATTCCTTGATTACAAGGGTAAATGTGGGTTTTTAACCTTTATTCAGATTTTCTGAAACTACTTCTGTAGGTTGCTGTTAGGCTTTTAAGAATACGGCGTTGGTAGCGAAGGTATGTAAGAATTTTCGTTGTATCACTATAGAACTAGTTATAGTGCACCGATTTTTCACAGGTATAAAAAATCCCAGGCTACATAATGTAAACCTGGGATTAAGTTCTACTTCCTAAAAATAGGTGCTGCCCTATCCTTTTGTATTAGCTGCTTTAGCTTCTTCTCGTATTTGCTCAGCTACGATCTTGATTGCTTGTGCAGTGCTGATTCCTTCTGCCATTAGCTGCTGAATTCTATCTACAGCTTTTTGTTGTTCTTCATGGCTTAGCGGTGGTAAATCATCAAACATAAAACGGCCCCTATTTTTGCTAGGGGCCGACTATATTATGAATTGAGGGATAAAACCAGTATTGCTACGTTAAGGCTTAATAGCTAGTTAAGAAGTTGATGTATCCACCCATTGAGTCTTTGTTGGTATAGCTAGCACCAATATCCAATTGGAACAAATTAAGCGGTGATAATCCGATACCGGCTGTGACCGTATCATCAAGGTTGTCGTAAGCAAGGTTACGTTTCCAACCCGCTCTCAACTTAAGTTGGCGAAGAAGATCGACTTCACCGCCAACACGAATCATTTGTGTGTTGTCGGCGAATCCTGTATATCTTTCTTCTTCATTCAAATCATAATCAACACTAAGCGTCGCGTAGTCAGCAACCAAACCAAAACCTACTGTATAATGCGGACGTAATTTGTACTCAAAGGTTTGTTGAGGATTGGATGGCATTGCTTTAGTTTTGATATCACGCCCTAAAATGTTACTTGCTGATATACCAGCCCTTAAAGGCCCATAAAACCAAACAAAACCCGCATCTGCATTTAGTACCGTTTCGCCTGTCGAATTTTCTCTTAGATCTTTAAGCTCATAGTCAGATAGGGATGCTTCATAAACGTACGTGTAAACACGCTGTAGTTTTGGCGAAACACCAAAAGCAATGTGTTGCCCCATGAAAGTCTGATATTTGGCGAGCGCCATTCCGACTTCTGTTACGCCTACAGAAACAGCTTGAATCTTACTATTACTCGCATCAGTAGCCGCGTCTCCAGTATCCGGAATGACAGGGTTTACAAAAGATTCAGTATAAGCTTTACCAAATAAGTTGGCCGCCACAAATTGGTTAGGTAAAGCAAATGCGACAACACCACCTAACTCTACTTTCAGTTGATCGCCTCTTAAATCACTCAACGATGCTTCTAAAGCGCTAACTTGACTCGGATCAGTTTTAACTTTATCTATTAAATCAACAGTTTTATCGATGTCATCAATAAACGAATCTTCGTCCGTATACGTCAAGCCAATACTTGGCAGGATCATACCTAAATCATCATTGCGACGGTATATAGCAGTCAACGCAGGGTTATAGAAAGGTGCAGTCAGAAAGTTTGCAGATACAACGCCTACTCCCCCCATCGCGTCGCCCCTTGCTTCAATTGCATAGTTAGCAGCGGTGGCGGTAGAGGCAAAGAGCGCAAAAGAGAGTGGAAGAAGTTTAATTGAATTTGTCATGTCGATTTAATTACTAGAACGCTGGTATTTGTATCAGCGTATTGTCCAATAAATTCAACTATTCCTCTAGTGAAACATCATATGTTTTACTAATAGTTTGGGACTGTTCAACAATTATTGGGCCTTGCCAGCGTGTTTGGTTGACAGCAACAGCCAATACATAGCGACCCGGCTGTGCGGCGCCAGAATCTATAGTGGATGGATAATCCGATTCGTAGACTTTACCCCATACACGATTATATTTGCCATCTACAAAATCATAAAGTGACACATCGAGTTTGGGTAATGGGCAATGAGGGTTCAACAATGCGTTCTTTTCCACTTTCCATTGGTCTTTTGACTGCCAACGAACCGTCACTTTCGCTTTGTCTTCCCCTAATACCAGCCACGAGCTCCAGGTAGTGTCATCGCTTCCAGTAACATCAATTCTGTATAAGCCCATGGTCATACGACTATTGAGATTATACCTTTTTACATATTTCGTGAGCGTATCTGAGACTTTAAACGCAGTGAGCGCGTTATCATTGGTAAGTGAGCGTGATACCCATTTAGTTAAAGATATGTCAGATATATCAATTCTCGACTCGATCTCCACACTCGCTCTATAGGAATTTCTACCAGGGCTTTGAATATCTGTGCGCCTTACAATGACGCTATTCAACCAATCGGGTAACGGTTTGGTGTCTAGCGTTTTGCCGCAGTCAACTTCAAGTGATTGCAGGAGAAGGTCGTTGAGATGAGGTGTGATAGTCTGATTTTTCTCTAACTGCCATACCTCAACCAGCGATGAAAACATCGCCGGAAGATCATTATTTAATAGGTGCTTATGTGCCTGTGTCAAAGGTGTATTACTTTGAAACCAAGGCACATCTTTAGCTGACGCAGGCGCACTTACTAATAATGCGCCTAGAATAGCAGTACGTTTTAACATTAGGCTTTCATTTTATAGCCAACACCGCGTAGTGTTTCTATTTCAAGGCCAGGTAGTTTTTGACGGAGTTGAAGTACGTGTGTGTCTACCGTTCTTGTTGTTGGGAAATGGTTGTAGCCCCAAACATGATCAAGTAACTCATCACGAGTAAATACTCGACCTAAATTACTTGCTAAGAAAAGCAACAAATCAAATTCTGTTCTTGTTAACGTGATTGATTCCTGCTTGTAGAACACTTCACGCGTTGCTTTATCGATAACAAGGTGTTCCGTAATGACTTTTGAGTCGTCTTGGCTTTCACCTTCTGGTGCTCGTAACTGCGCACGAATTCTGGCGAATAATTCTGCTTCAGCAAAAGGCTTCGTTAGGTAATCATTTGCACCTGCATCTAAGCCTGCCACTTTATCTTTTACAGTCACTAATGCTGTCAGCAGAATGACAGGCACATCTTTTAGTTGTTTCCATGCCTCAAGGTGCTGAACAGAATCTCCGTCTGGCAACTGGCGATCCAAAATTACAAGATCGGCTTTTTCCCAATGCTGCGCAACATCAGCGATTGTTTCTGAATGAAAGCACTCGTATCCCGCTTGTTCTAGGCTAACTAAAAGGCCATCTGCTAGGTTTTTATCATCTTCAACGAGAAGCAGTGTCTGTTTCACAAGGTATCTCCAATATAAACGTTGTTGGTGGCCCGATTAATGACATTTTACCGCCCATTCGGCTGACCATTGATTCAACAATTGTTAAACCTAGTCCAAGGCCACTTTTACTTACAAAAGGTTTACGTAAATTACGCCAGTCCTTTTTGCTAAGCTTTCCTTGGTCTATAACTTTTACAGTGAGTAGTTGGTTAGAGGCATTGACCTCTAGCTCTACGGGACCAACCCCATATTTCACTGCGTTTCTAAGTAAATTATCTATACACGTGCCAAGCCAGTATACATTAAGCTTGGCTGCGACATCTTTGTTAATTGTGAACTCGATCTGTTCATCGAATTCTTCTTCAATTTTGAACTCTAACCATTCTTGTACAGAAGGAACCCACTCTGTCGCTAAAGGCTTGCTATCTGACTGTAAGTAGTCTTTACTCGCTTCTGCAAGCTGTCTTAACCGTCGAGAGTCTTCACACAATCTTCGAAACTCATCATATACTGATTCGGGAAGTTTCTCGAATTCTCTCCTGAAACCTTCAACAGTGAGAGATAAACTAGCGATCGGAGTCCTTAGCTCATGAGTTAATATTTGTAAGATGAGCATCCGACTTTTCATCTCTTGTCTCTTGGTGTTCCAACGGTAAAGAGACCAACCAAGGACAAGCAAAATATTGGCGATAACCAACGCTACCATGCTCATTCTGAGCAGATCTGAACTATCTTCGATATCCCAACACAAATTACCGCGTTGAACGAAACAGCTGTCTGATTCACTTCTTAAAGTAAACTGCAGACCCGCGTTATCCGCATTTTGTATCCAAACTTCTGCGGGAAACACGAGATAATGGTCATTTTTTCTGAGCCATAATTCATCGTGTTCCAGAAACATACTTGAGCCAGCAATCAGTGACAAAATCGTGTCTTCATTCATGCGTTGCAGCCTACCAAGTAAACTGTTTTTCGGAGCTAAAGGTCTTTCTTTAATATGCATATACTGTTGAAGTCGCTCCTGCTTTTCAGGATAAACTTCTGCATAGCGACTCGCATATGTGCCACCACCAGGGTGAATTAGAGCGCTGCGAGCAAACCATTTGTTACTAAGCGTATTTCCATTACACATGGCACGAGTAAATACTAACGGCTCCGTCACCAAAGGGCTAAGCGGTAACTTTCCTGTACATTTTTTGGATAAGTCATACAGTCTTTGCACGTCTCGTAAAGGATAAGCGGCTGTTTGAGGAAGCATAGAGTCAGGCGTGAGTAGACGTGTCGGATAGTCTGACTGAAGATTGCGAATATCGTATACAACAATAGAATCGCTCTTCTCAAACAAATCGACAAATGTATCTATCCGCTCAGGAAGAGAGTCTGCGGTTGCACTCACAGAGCCTAAACTTAAGCATAAGATGATTGTGTTTAAAGCTGCCTTTAACAATGCAAAATTTCGCTAAATCAGTGGGTTATATTTAAGGCAAAGGATTATGCCAAACTTATGGATTTAATATGTAATAACTGTGTCAATTATAAGTTCTAAAAAAGAAGCCAGCATTGAGCTGGCTTCAGGTCTTAACAACAAACTAGTTTACAGTGCTTTAAAGATAGCCTCTACACTTTCTTTAGCATCACCAAACAGCATTTGGGTATTTTCTTTAAAAAATAGTGGGTTTTGAACACCAGCATAACCTGTGTTCATTGAACGCTTAAACACGATAACGTTTTTCGCATTCCACACCTCAAGTACTGGCATACCAGCGATTGGACTGTTTGGATCTTCTTGAGCCGCTGGGTTTACTGTATCGTTCGCACCAATTACGAGCACTGTGTCTGTCTCATCGAAATCATCGTTGATTTCGTCCATTTCCAGCACGATGTCATACGGAACTTTCGCTTCAGCAAGTAGCACGTTCATGTGACCAGGCAGGCGACCCGCTACTGGGTGGATACCAAAACGTACATTAATGCCTTTTGCGCGAAGTGTTTCAGTGATTTCATACACTGGGTATTGTGCTTGCGCTACGGCCATACCGTATCCTGGAGTGATGATGACAGACTTTGAATTTTTAAGTAAATCTGCCACATCTTCTGCTGAAGTTTCACGGTGCTCACCATGATCAACATCACTAGAGATGCTAATTTCTTGGCCAAAGCCACCAGCAATAACGCTGATAAACGAACGGTTCATTGCTTTACACATGATGTAAGACAGAATTGCACCGGATGAACCAACAAGAGCACCAGTAACGATTAGTAGATCATTTGCTAACATGAAACCAGCTGCCGCCGCTGCCCAACCAGAATACGAGTTAAGCATAGACACAACCACTGGCATATCCGCACCACCGATTGACGCCACTAAGTGATAACCGAAAGCAAACGCGATCAGTGTCATCACGATCAAAGCAAACATGCTGCCATCAGCTTTTACGAAAGCAATCATCAACAAGGTTGAAACAACAACGGCTGCCAAGTTCAACTTATGCTTGTGAGGTAAGTTCAGTGGTGACGAAGAAATCACACCGCGAAGTTTGCCAAATGCAACGATAGAACCCGTGAAGGTCACAGCACCAATAAACACACCTAGGAAGACTTCCACAAGATGGATTACGTGTTCTGCGTGTGTTGCTGTTTCCGGTGCATCTAGGTAGCTGTTAAAACCAACTAATACTGCCGCCATACCAACAAAGCTGTGAAGAATTGCCACAAGCTCTGGCATTTCAGTCATTTCTACTTTTTTAGCATAGTGAATACCGATCGAACCACCGATCACCATAGCGATAATGATCCACACGAAACCTTCGGATTCTGGGCCAAAGATCGTTGCGATCAAAGCGATCGTCATACCAGCGATACCATAGTAGTTACCTGCTTTTGCAGATTCTTGCTTTGATAAGCCAGCTAGACTCAAAATAAAGAATAATGCAGCAACAATATAAGCTGCTTGTACTAATCCTGCAGACATTTCTTGTTACCCCTTAATCTTTACGGAACATTTCAAGCATGCGCTTGGTTACGGTGAAACCACCGAAAATATTGATACTGGCAATCAAGACAGCAATAAATGCGAGGAATGAAACTGCCCCATTCCCTTGGCCTATTTGCAGAAGCGCACCGACAACAATAATGCCTGAAATCGCGTTTGTTACTGACATAAGAGGCGTATGCAGAGAGTGTGTAACGTTCCAAACCACGTAGTAGCCCACAACACAGGCTAGAACGAATACCGTAAAGTGAGACAAGAAAGCCGCCGGTGCAACCGAAGCGATCCAACCGAATGCAGCAACACCAGCAACCAAAGCACCAATTTTCTTCGCTGGAGAAGTTGGCTCTTTAACTTTAGGTTCTGCCTTGGCTTGAGGCTCTGCCGCTTTAGGCGCAGGTTGCGCAGAAACTTTGATAGGTGGCGCAGGCCAAGTCACTTCACCTTCTTTGACTACTGTTACACCGCGAATGACGACATCTTCAAAATCAATATTGATGTTGCCGTCTTTTTCTTTGCAAAGCAGCTTAAGTAGGTTTACTAAGTTAGTAGAGTAGAGTTGGGAAGATTGCGTTGGCAGGCGGCCAACCATATCAGTATAACCGACGATTTTTACGCCATTTTCAGTCGTGATGACCTTATCCGCAACGGTGTACTCACAGTTACCACCGTTTGCGGCAGCTAAATCAACAATGACACTACCCGCTTTCATGCTGTCTACCATTTCTTTGGTAATCAACTTCGGCGCAGGGCGACCTGGGATTAGTGCTGTCGTAATAATGATATCAACGTCTTTGGCCTGCTCTGCATATAGCTCAGCTGCTTTTTTGTTGAATTCATCAGACATCTCTTTGGCATAGCCATCACCGGAACCTGACTCTTCCTTGTAATCAACTTCAAGAAACTCAGCACCCATAGATTGGACTTGCTCTTTCACTTCAGGACGAACGTCAAATGCACGTACAATAGCTCCCAAGCTGCCCGCCGCACCGATAGCCGCTAGACCTGCAACACCCGCACCTGCAACAAGAACTTTCGCTGGTGGAACTTTACCTGCAGCGGTTATTTGACCAGTAAAGAAACGACCAAATTCATGCGCTGCTTCAACGACTGCACGATAACCAGCAATGTTTGCCATTGAGGAGAGTGCATCTAGAGACTGTGCGCGAGAAATACGTGGAACAGAGTCCATCGCCATAACATTGATGTTCTTGCTAGATAGCTTTTCCATCAATTCTGCGTTTTGCGCAGGCCAGATAAAACTGATTAACGTCGCGCCTTCCTTGATTAGAGCAAGCTCGTCATTGTCATTCTCTGTTAAAGGGGCGTTCACTTTTAAAATTAGGTCTGAATTCCAAACCTCTTCTTGGGTTACAATCTTAGCTCCAGCAGCTTCAAATGCTGAATTATCAAAACTTGCTAAGTCCCCCGCTCCGGATTCAATGTGTACTTCAAATCCTAACTTAATTAACTGCTCAACCGACTTCGGCGATGCAGCCACTCGCGCTTCGCCCGCGAGCCTTTCTTTTGGCACACCAATTTGCATTAGCTATTCCTTGACTATTGGCAACTATGATTATTTTTATCCAACGAATTGAATCAGTTTGAATATTTCTTTATACACGTCGAATATTTCGCGACAAATACACAAAACATCATTACATATAACCGTTGGTAATTAACTATTCTGCTTATAGAACTGAACTTCACAACACATTTAAGACAGCGCGGAGGTCAAACCAGTAAGCGAAACAGCCATTAAAACAATAGATTATCTAACCGTATATAACAAAAGAGCCATCAGCATAACGGCTAATGGCTCTTAAATTTATGACGTCTGTCAACTTGCAAGGTAAGTTTTACTGAAAAATGTTCTCGCCCATTTGATCAATAAACATTTGTGCTTTTTTGAGCATAAACTCATCAGCATCACTTGGGCTGGCCAAGACATCTGAACGAATAAAGCGATGTGTTTTCACTTCACCATCAATTTCTTTTGTAATACGCCCGGCAATCCTATATTGACCACCTTCTGCAATGGCCTCTTGATAAATCAGAAAGCCTTTATACTCCACAGGCTCAACTTCAGTACTTTGCTCTGTTTCTTTTCCACCAAATAAACGCGAAAAAAGTCCCACACAACTCTCCTTACGGTTAGGGTTTCGTCGGTAGAATGGGCGTTTCGAACCATTCTAATTCCATATCATCATCAAAGTTCTGTTTAGAGAACAACACTGGCATTTCGTCGTCACGGCTCTTACGTCGGTCATCAATGATCATACCTTCAGCTGCATTGACTGCTGTTTCGGCGTAAGATTTCAGTTTAACTAATCTATCTTCAGGTAATGCAGATAAAAAGTCGACATCATGCCTAATATAAACGGGCCTTAACTGGCTTAAGGCTAAGCAGGCTAGATCTGCCAACTGAGTATGAGTAAAGTTCTCTACATACTCATCCTGTGCCAACACCTGACCAACTAATGTTTCCATATAGTTATGTACATCTACGCTGATCTGCATAACTTTAACTCCCTCTAAAGTAACTGTATGTATAAACCATAATCAAGATCTATCTCTATACAAACAAGCATACGCCATATGTTCGTACAATATTTATCCGCTCGCCATTTATTACTACATAAGTTTAGTAAAAAGCTTGGAAATCCAACAGATCGCAGTATTCTTAAGGTAACAGATTCACTTCTTAGAGTTATTATCTTGGGCTAGGTTCATGTCTTTTTCTATTGCCACTACAAATTGGTTTCGTTTACTGTTACCACTTATGTTGTTGACGGTTATCTACCTTGGCCTAGACTCGGCAATTCGCTTTACTGAATCTAACTTGGGAATACTGTCAAATTTACCATTTGTCCTTTTTCTGTGCTCTATTGTCTTAGCAAGGGCTTTTAAGCAGCATCAAATAGCCATGGTGGCGAGCACGCTAATCATTGCCTATTGGTTCATTCAAACTCGCCTTCAGTCACCACTCGCGACGGGGACAACCATACTAGAGCTGTCATTGCTTACAGGCCTACTTCCCGTGACACTTGCGCTGGTATTCAGCTATAAAAGCAACACTTCGTTTACTAAGTCATTGACCCGGTATTTGGCGGTTATTTCTTTGCTTGTTGTGTGGAGTTACCTAATTTTATCGCACTTCTATGACGGCGGATTCGATAACATAAATGAGACATTTCTCTTTGTTGTCTCCAATGTTTCTAAAATCCCTTTTATTTTAGTCGTGTACTCCGTCGGTATCGTAATGATATTTGCGATTTGTGTAATGAACATGAATAGAACTATTGATGTTGCTGTCTATTCTACTTCTCTAATTTCGGGGGCTACATTCATTTTCTTTCATGTCCCTCATATCTCAAGTATGTTGTTTTCTCTGTCTGGAGTATTACTACTTATCTATCTGTTATCAGCTAGCCATGAGATGGCGTTTAAGGACCAATTAACAGAACTTCCAGGTCGATTAGCACTTGAATCAGATCTTAAGCACTTGGGGAAACGATATACAATCGCCATGATAGACATCGACCATTTTAAATCTTTTAACGACTCTTATGGTCATGATACTGGTGATGAGGTTTTAAGGTTAATAGCACGTCAATTAACTTGTGTGGGTGGTGGAGCAAGTGCCTATCGTTACGGTGGTGAGGAGTTCACGGTATTATTTAAAGGTAAACATAAGCAAGAAGCTAAGGTACACCTTGAAAAACTTAGAGCCTCTATTGCTTCATACGATCTAGTTTTACGAGATTACTCCTCTCGCCCTCAAAATAGTAAAGTGGGTATAAAGCAGAGAAGTAATGTGGCTAATGGCGAAACCGTAAACGTAACGGTTAGTATCGGTGTATGTGACAATACAAATGAAGATCACGTAAAAGCAGTTATGAAAAAGGCAGACATTGCCCTTTATAAAGCTAAAACAGCAGGCAGAAATCAGATCTGTTTGTCATAGTTTGTCAGCCTTAAGCCACTAGTCTGCAAGTTGATATCTGTTTCTACCTTCTAGCTTCGCCTTATACAACGCTTTGTCTACTCGTTTATAGACCCAATCAGTCACCTCATCACCTGATGGATGAAAATAAAGCAACCCTTGTGACACTGTCACTATATTGGACACATCGCTGTTTTGATGCGGTATTCGCAATGACTCAAGGCGAGATTGAATGCGCTCCGCATCGTGTATTAACTTATCTTTGGAGGAATGGGCGCTTAACACAACAAATTCTTCGCCACCAAAACGCCCAACAACTTCACAGCTACGCTCAAACAAATCAGTGAGCACTTGGGCAATAGAAATTAAACACTTATCCCCTGCAACATGCCCGTAACTATCGTTGTAAAGTTTAAACTGATCAACATCCAGTAAAATGACACTCATCGGCAACTGCAATCGCCCGTACGTAGAAATCATTTCTCGGAGTTTGCTATCAATAAAGCGTCGGTTTTTAATTCGTGTTAACCCATCTTCTTGAGCAAGCCGTTCCAGTTTCTCATTGGCAATGGCAAGCTCGGTCGTTTTTTGCTTTAGCACTCTACGCATTGATGCAATACGCTGCATAGCCATAAGTTTAGATTCAAGCACGACTTGGTCGACGGGTTTTATTAGGTAGTCATCCCCTCCCGCTTCAATGGCCTTAGCAATAATCGATGGCTCATGGTAACTACTTAAAAAAATAATGGGGACCCATTCAGAGTACATTTGACGAAGTCTAGTGGATACGGTGAAACCGTCCATATCAGGCATAGATATATCTAGCAATACCACGTCTGGCTCGAAATCAGGATATGCTTCAAGTGCTTCCATTCCAGATTTAGCCATTACAACCGTGTGGCCTAACTGCTTTAAAAGGATAGCTAGACGCATGCGTTCGGACTGAACGTCATCGACGAGCAGTATCCTCATTAACATCTCAGAGCCCCAAATCATAATAAATAGCTAATTCCAATCAAATTACATGCATATGTAAATCATACGCTAGGGTTTGAGAATCAGCCAACCAAGCTTGACATTTAGTAGGAGTTTTTTACGATAGCGCCGTCAAATACACACTTTAAGAGAAAAATAATGTCTGACGTTAATACAACAGAACAACCAAAAGTAGATCTAGCAACAGTATCTGCTGAACTTCGCCAAGTTATCGAGTTTGATGAAGTTCCTGAAGCTATGCACTACATGGTGACGTCAATCCACGAAGTTTCTGAAGAAGCTGTTCGTGAAGCGTGGGAAGAACTACCAAAAAGTGCTCAAAACGTTCTAGATAACTTCGAGCAATTCCATGCGCTTATTTCAGTGAGTCAGGCATTTGCTGGTATTTCAGTAATGGAAGAATTCCCTACAATGAAATTGCCTGAAGATATGACTGATGAAGATAAAGAAGAGTACCGAGCTCAACTGCTTGATCAAGTTCTACACAACTGTGTAAAAGACATGGTTAAGCAAATCAAAAAAGCACGCCGTGACCCAATTCTAAAGCGTGATTTTACTGACGTATTCGCTAAATAATTACCGATATGTAAAAAACGCCGCTGATGCGGCGTTTTTCTTAAGAAAGGACAATATCCCTCTGGGTAACGCTGACCCCTTTAATTTGCGCGTAAACTTCCATACCTTCTTCTAAGGCAAGATCATCACACGCCCACCCAGTGACAGTCGCAACCAGCAAACACCCTTCAGCAAGTTCAATTGTTACAGAAACACTTTTTTTATCTTCACCATTGGAGTGGTTTTCTAGCTGAGTTATCTTTCCGTTAATAACATTTCGGATAGAGGTTTTTCTTGGATGTTCAAGTGCTAGCGATACATCATTCGCTCTTACTTGCAGACGCACACTGCTCCCGATATCACCATCAATTTTCTGCACCCAAAGATTCACATTTGGTGCTAACTCCACCATAGACAGTGCGTAATCATGGTTGTGGTCCGCAATCGTTGCTTCAAATAATGTACTTTGCTCAGAAAATGATTGCCAAGGTCTCATCTCTTTAGAAGACCAAACGGCTTCTAAAGCGCCACAGGCGGCAACTTTACCATTATCGATAACAACTAAGTTCTGCGCTAGCCTAAGCACCTCATTAAGGCTGTGGGAAACGTAGATAATCGGGATCTCGATGCTCAACGCGAGTTGCTCTAAAAATGGCAGAACTTCGCGCTTTCTCGGCAAATCTAATGAGGCCAGAGGCTCATCCATCAGGAGGATTTTGGGTTTCGATAACAACGCTCTTCCAATCGCGACTCTTTGTTTCTCACCACCTGATAACTGATTTGGGTAGCGATTTAAGAGTGGCGTCAGGGCCAGTAAACGAGTGATTTGATGAAAATGCTCTGCATCAAATTCAGTAACACCGTAAAGTAAATTTCCTTTCACTTTGTAGTGTGGGAATAAACGCGCGTCCTGAAAGACATACCCGACACTACGCTTGTGGGTAGGCATGTTGATCTTTTTCTGGGAATCAAACAAACGACTGCCATTAATATTTATGACACCACTTTCGGGGATATTTAGGCCAGCAACAACATTAATAAGCGATGTTTTACCCGCGCCAGAACGCCCAAATACAGCGGTTATGCCTTTAGAAGGCAGTGTTAAATCGACATCAAAGTCTTGAGTACCTAAACGCTGCTTATAGGAAATAATTATACTCATGCTAGCCTCTTAACCTTTGACGCGTTTGTCGCGACATCCATTCAGACAGCATCATAGAGGCTAAGGCGATCACAATGGAAATAACGCAAAGTCTCATTGCCGCGGTTTCCGAACCCGGTGTTTCGATAAAACTGTACATGGCCAGCGGAATCGTCTGTGTCTCACCTGGAATATTTGAAACAAAGCTAATGGTCGCTCCAAACTCACCTAAGCTACGCGCAAAAGATAGCATCGTTCCTGTGATAATGCCTGGGATAATAAGCGGTAAGGTAATAGTCACAAAAACTTTAAGCGGTGATGCGCCAAGGGTAGCTGCGGCTTGTTCTAACTTGTGATCGACGCCCTCTAAGCTTAACCGAATAGATCGAACCATGAGAGGGAGTGCTACTACAACACAAGCCAAAACAGCCCCTTTCCAATTGAAAGAGAAAACGATATCGAGATGTTCATAGATCCACTTTCCTATCAAGCCTTGTCTGCCCATGGTAATTAGAAGAAGGTAACCGATAACAACAGGAGGCAATACCAGAGGGAGGTGAATCACGCTGTCTAAAAAGTTTTTTCCAATGAACTCTTTTTTCGCTAATACCCAAGCGATAAAAACCCCTAAGGGAATTAGCCAAAAAATCGCATACGCGGCTACTTTGAGGCTCAAGAGCAATGCTTGAACCTCATAGTCTGTCAAAACACCGACCATAATTAGTTGAAACCAAACTTAGCTAAGATGGCTTTCGACTTGTCATTTTGGATAAATTGAGAAAACGCCTTAGTCAACTCTCGATCATTTAACTGCGCCATAGGGTAGATAATAGGCTGGTGACTGGAACTCGGCAGTGTACCAAGCACCTCTACTTTTTTACTGAACTGAGCGTCGGTACGATATACCACACCTAGAGAAGCTTCTTTACGTTCCACCAGTGTCAACGCAATTCTTACGTTATTGGTTGGGGCTAATTTGTCTTTTACCGTAGGCCAGATTTTTAGGGTTTCAAGAGACTCTTTCGCATACATACCAGCAGGCACAGCATCTGGCTGACCTATTGCCAAGCGACTGTTTTTCAGACCACTCTTCCAATCTTCAGCATCTTCTACATCGAGGTTACCTTGGTTGAGTTCACCAGAAATCACCACAAGGCTGTTAGAAGCAATATCTGTGACGTTGTCACTATCTACAACACCCTGATCAACTAAGTATTGAGCCCACTTGGTATTAGCTGAAATAAAAATGTCCGCTGGAGCCCCATGAGCAAGCTGCCTTGCGAGTGACGAACTTCCTGCAAAAACCGTCGTTACCTTTACATCATTATGTTTTTCAAATGCTGACACAACGTCTGCGACTGCGTTTGTCATTGAAGAAGCCGCATAAATTGTGAGCTTCTCCGTTGCATTCGTTACAAAACTCATACCCAGAAGTGTGGGTAAAAGTACAGATTTATAGAGATTCATCTTCATTATAAATTTAGTCCTGGCCAAAGCTGAGAAAGATTAAGGTGTGATTCAACTGCGTCAGTGATTCGATTTATAGCGTCTTGCTTATTCTTTTCGTGATCAACTACCGCTACCTCGTGAACACCTAACCACGTCGCTACCGCATTGGATACGTTAACGGCGTCAAAGATACCATGTAAGTAGGTACCCATCACTTGATTGCAGTCACTAATTGCGCCATCTGTCTCACCATTGTTTAACGTTATCAACGGTGTACATTGAACTTTGCTAACACCGGCATGAATCTCATACCCAGAAACGGGGACTGGCTGACCATTTAGTGTCATTACCCCTGACACATTCGTCAGTGTTTTTTCTGGCGCAAGCTCTGTCGTCAGCTCCAAATACCCTAACCCTTGAGAAGATCCTACTTCTCCTTCGACACCTAAAGGGTCGGAAATCGTTTTGCCAAGCATTTGATATCCGCCACATATACCCATCACTTTCCCACCGAGACGAATATGGCGAGCAATATCTTGATCCCAACCTTGTGCTCTTAAATAAGCAAGATCATTACGTACCGATTTAGATCCAGGCAATATAATCAAATCCGCTTTATCCAGTCGCTCTCCCTGACCCACATAGCGAAGATCAATATCAGGATTACTTCGTAGTACATCGAAGTCTGTATGATTACTTATCCGTGGGAATACAGGCACGACAACCTTCATCTTGGCATCAGCACTAGAAACTTGATCACTATTGATCGCATCCTCTGCTTCCAGATCAAAGCCGTGCAAATAAGGGATCACCCCCAGTACGGGTTTATTTGTCTTTTCTTCCAGCCAATCCAAACCCGGCTGTAGTAAGGATAGATCACCACGAAACCGGTTTATAACAAAACCAACCACACGATCTTGTTCACTTTGCGACAAGAGTGCTAACGTTCCGTACAGATGTGCAAATACACCGCCTTTATCAATATCAGCAATAATAATGACAGGTACATCCGCTTCTTCGGCAAACCCCATGTTGGCGATATCATTTTCTCTTAAATTCACTTCGGCGGGGCTACCTGCCCCTTCGATAACCACACTCTCGAATTCATTTTGCAATCGACTAAAAGAATCCATGACGTATGGCAACGCAAATTCCTTATAACTTTGATAACCGATAGCATTCATATCGGAAACGGCTTTGCCTTGCACGATGACTTGCGCACCAACATCTGTACTGGGCTTCAGCAGTACTGGATTCATGTCAACCGTTGCCTCAATACCTGCCGCGAGGGCCTGCACGTATTGAGCCCGCCCAATTTCTCCACCATCTGCGGTTACGGCGCTGTTTAACGCCATATTTTGTGGCTTAAATGGTGCGACCTTTACTCCCTTACGTGCTAAAACGCGACACAAAGCAGCGACTAATACACTTTTACCTGCATCAGAGGTGGTTCCTTGCACCATTAGTGCTCTTATCGTTGGCTGCATAAATTAACTTCATGATATCTAGTAGAATTGAATCCGATGATAGCGCCTTGTGCGTAATACTCAATAATGAATCGAAAATGAACTCGGTACTCAGCACAGGTTCAAACCTAACCTGCTTAAATCAACGAACACTTTAACAAGTAGATAGGTAATACCATGAAAGCAACGACCCTTATAGCAGTATCGCTGATTTGTTTATCCTCATTGGCAAACGCATCTGATCATTCGAAAAATGGCAACGTAAAATACAACGGGCCTGTCAATTTAGACTCCATTGAAAAACTCTTAAAAGACACGGGATATTTCACAGAAAAAGACGTAGTTGTAGAAGGAAAACTAGTCAGACAGATTAGCGCTGACACGTTCATCTTGAGTGATGGTAAAACAGAGATTCAAGTTGAACTTGATGATGACATCACACTGAAAGAGCCAATAGAGTCATCGCAAAAGCTGCGTTTATTTGGTGAATATGAAGGTGGAAATACACCTGAAATAGAAGTTGAGTATATTCAAACTATGTAAAAGTGTTTCATTATCTGACAATTGCGTTACTATTTGGTTTGTATGTTGCCAAGCAAAACAAGTCAAACACATTGATGCAAGTCGGAGACTGCTTTGAAAAAGTTAATTTTAGCCAGCACTATTGTTTGTGCTGGCTTTTCTGGAATCGCTCACGCTAATAATTTTAACTATAACTTTATGGAGTTTCGCACTTCAATCGACCCTCAGTTAACAGGGATTGAGGCAAGTACTCTCCTCACCCAAAACACACATTTAGTAGCGCGCGTTGACTCTCAGTTCGAAGGAGATATTGCGGCAGCAGGCGGCATTGGCTTCAATGGCCCTGTTTCTCAGTTCGCCGACGTATATGGTCAGTTACTATTTCACTATGTTCAATTTCCAGAAGAGTATCGACGTGACGATGTCACGCAAGCAGAAATGAATATCGGCTTTCGCCTTTGGTTGTCCGATCAAATTGAAGCAACAACGCGTATCGGGCGTAACGATGAAGCATCTGTTTTTCATGCTGGGGTTCGTTTCCACTCTACTGATCAGTTAACTCTTTCAGCAGAAACGCGTAACAATGGATTTTATGGTCCCCAATTAACCATGTCGGTACGCTTTCAGTACTAGTTGACCTCCCTTACCTCCCTTAATACATAATAAGCGCCCAAAGGCGCTTATCGTTGTCGCCAGTCATCAATTACGAACGACTATTTTTCTAGGCACCAACTCGACACCTGGCTGATAACGCTTTGATGCTGCATTCAAAGCGAGAGCCATCGCACTATCGGCAATAACTTCAAATTGTTGTGGCAGAGAGTTAATCTTTACAGGTAAAAAGTCGAGTAAACGGTTATCACCAAACGTTGCTATTCTCAATCGATTCACAATTTCTGGGTGCTCTAATAAAACATCCAATACACCTTCAAGCAATGTGTAAGACGTTGTGATCAGAGCGTCTGGTAATGTTCCACCTTCTATCCAGCTTGATAGCACTGATTTGCCATCTTCTCTGTTAAAGTGCTCTCCGTAACCAATCAGAGTCTCGATATTTGCTTGTTTTGCCGCAGAGCAAAAACCAAGCTCGCGTTCACGAGAAATATTCAATTCTGGCAATGCTCCTATCAATCCTATTTTTGTTACGCCGTCACCAATTAATGAGTTGGTTAAATCAAAGGCTGCACCAAAATCTTCACTAATAACGCAAGAAAAATGCTCGTCGTCTAGTGGGCGGTCTAATGCAATTACAGGTGTGCCATTTTTTTGAAGCTCTAGATAGAACTCGCTGGCTTCAGGGATCACACTTGCTACAAAGAGTGCATCCACTTTTCTACTCACCAACGCTTGAACAACACTTTTTTCCGTTTCTGAGTTGTCGTCAGAACAGCCAATTAAAATTTGATAACCAGCAGAGCGTGAGTTTTGTTCAAGCAGCTTTGCTAACCGTGCATAACTGGTGTTTTCTAAATCGGGAATAATGAGACCAAAAGAGCGGCTTTGCCCTGCTCTCAATGTACTTGCAGCAAGATCGGGGCGGTAATTATATTCCTCTACCACTGTCATTACCTTGCGCTGCGTTTTCTCACTAATTCGGTATTTTTGTGCTTTGCCATTAATGACGTAACTGGCCGTTGTTTTGGAAACGCCTGCCAGTTTTGCGACTTCATCCAGTGTCATATGTTAAACCTTGTTCTGTGCGCGGGATCATAATAATAAATCAAAGATCCTAACTCGAGTTGAATTATAAGCTGAACCGATTCAGTATTAAAGCTGAAAGGATTCAGCAAAACTAATAAAGTTGAACTAGCTCACCATTCAAATGCTAATGAACTGCGTCTATCCTAATGAATAGATGAGTGAAGATTGAATGAATACAGGTTTTGCTGAATCTTTTAATTTAGATATTTGCTGAATCGATTCAGTTAAATGTAAATTGTGACCCGAATACCTAACGCTGGAGAAAGCATCATGCTTAAGCTAAATAACTCTGACATCACGCTCTCGCAATCAGCGACCGATAAAATAGATGCAATTAAGAACATTGCTAAAAGCCTGAATGATAAAGGCCTAGTAGAAAGTGATTATGTGTCTGGCATGCTAAACCGTGAAAAGCAAAACTCTACATTTCTTGGTAATGGTATCGCCATTCCTCACGGTACAACCGATACGCGCTCAATGGTGAAAACAACAGGCGTTGCCGTGCACCACTACCCTCAAGGCGTAGATTGGGGTGATGGTAACACGGTTTATCTCGCTATTGGCATTGCGGCTAAATCAGACGAACACCTCAGTATTCTAAAGCAACTGACTAAAGTTTTAGGCGCTGATGGTGTCGAAGAGCAATTGCGTAAGTCAGCATCAGAACAAGAGATCATTGCACTGCTTAATGGTGACGTTCAGCTTGAGGCTGACTTTGATGCTTCTCTGGTACAACTTAACTTCCCAGCAAGCGATATGCTTCAGATGAGCGCCGTGGCTGCTGGTCTACTAAAAAATACAGGCTGTGCGGAAAACGCGTTTGTAGCGGATATCGTAAGTAAATCTCCTACTCATTTGGGCAAAGGACTGTGGTTGGTCGGCAGCGATAAGAGTGTGACTCGCAGCGGGGTTTCGTTCGTATCAACGGCTAACGACTGCCAGTATGAAGAACAACCTGTACATGCATTACTTGCGTTTTCCGCGTGCAACGCCGCTCACCAACCTTTGCTGAACAACTTATCGCGCATTGTGTTTAATAACGAGCAAGAAAAGCTGCTTCAGGCAGATATCGAACAAGTGTTAGCACTGCTAAAAGGCGAAACTACCGCGAATCAGCAAGACTTGGCAGACGAAAATCAAGCGGTATTCAAAATTAAAAACGCGCATGGTCTGCACGCTCGCCCGGGAGCGATGCTTGTTGCTGAGGCGAAAAAATTTGAATCCAACATTCGCGTGGCCAACCTCGATGGTGACGCAAAACCCGTCAATGCCAAAAGCTTAATGAAGGTGATTGCGCTCGGTGTAAAACACGGTCATCAGCTTCAATTCACCGCCGAAGGTCCGGATGCTTCCGTTGCACTGCAATCCATTGGTAGCGCTATCGCATCAGGGCTAGGTGAAGGTTAAGGGGAACACAATGCAAAGTATTAAAACCAGCAAAGTTGTCACTGTGACACTGAACCCAGCGCTTGACCTAACTGGCAGTTTATCTGAGCTCAATGCCGGGTCCGTTAGTTTGGTTTCTCAGAGTAACCTTCACGCGGCTGGCAAAGGTGTCAATGTTGCAAAAGTGCTTAGCGATTTAGGTGCTCAAGTCACTGTCACGGGATTTTTAGGCAAAGAGAATCCGGAGCTGTTTCACCAACTTTTCTCTCAAATAAACGTTACAGATGAGTTTATCGAGGTTGAGGGTGCAACACGCATCAACGTTAAACTTGTCGAAGAGAACGGACGTGTCAGCGATATTAATTTTCCCGGCGTGCAAGTTTCTACAGAAGAAATAGAACGTTTTGAGCGCGTCCTTTTCCGTTTAGCGGAAGATCATGACTACTTTGTTATTGCTGGCAGCCTTCCAGGTGGAGTGTCTCCTGAGCTTTGCGCTAGCTGGATCAAAACTCTCCGCCAACGAGGTAAAAAAGTGCTGTTCGATAGCAGTAACTCTGCATTAGCTACTGGAATCTCAGCACAGCCTTGGCTGGTGAAACCGAATGACGAGGAATTGGCAGATCTAGTAGGTCAAGAATTGTCGACTTTTGAACAGTGTCAACGTGCCGCCCAAGCGCTCAGCAGCAAGGGAATTGACAATGTTGTTGTATCAATGGGCGCTGAAGGTGTCATGTGGCTAAACCAAGACCAGCTCCTACGCTCCGCCCCCCCAAGAATGAATGTCGTCAGTACTGTAGGTGCTGGTGACACACTCGTGGCTGGCTTGTGTTGGGGTCACATGCAAGCCATGCCCAACAACGAAATACTGCGCTTCGCGACAGCGCTATCGGCTTTGGCCGTCAGTCAAGTCGGCGTCGGATTAACCAACCAAGAAGAGTTGGACGCCATCAAGTTAAAAACACAAATTACTCAGGTTTGCCCTAGTACAGACGTGGAAACAAACTAAGGAACAGAAGGTTATCACTATGAAAATTGCCATTATTACCGCTTGCCCTAGTGGCGTAGCCAACAGCATTCTCGCTGCTGGCTTACTTGAACAAGCTGCAGAACAGTTAGGCTGGACTGCGAATATTGAATGCCAATCTACTGTGATTGAGCCAAATACGCTCACCCTCTCAGAGATAGATCAGGCAGACTGTGTCATTATCGCTGCGAACACCCCCGTTGATACCACACGTTTTGTTGGCAAAAAGGTCTATCAAGCATCCATCAATGAAGTGACACAAGATGCCGTGAACTTTTTGAAAAATGCGCCATCGAAAGCATCTGTGTTATCCGAAGTGACCACACTCAATAGTGCACAACCTAACAGCTCGACCAAGAAAGTTGTGGCGATTACCGCCTGCCCTACAGGCGTCGCTCATACTTTTATGGCAGCAGAAGCGCTGGAAGAGGAAGGAAAACGTCGCGGTTACCAAATTAAGGTTGAAACCCGCGGCTCTGTAGGAGCAAAAAATCAGCTTACCGATGATGAAATTGCAGACGCCGATTTGGTCATCATAGCAGCTGATATCGAAGTCCCTCTCGATCGCTTCAACGGTAAAAAAATGTACCGTACGAAAACAGGTCCCGCACTGAAGAAAACTGCGGAAGAAATGGATAAAGCCTTTGAGCAAGCCATTGAATACCAGCATTCTGGTTCAGCAAATGCATCAGCCGCAACGGAAGATAAAAAAGGCGCTTACAAACACTTGATGACTGGTGTGTCACACATGCTGCCTGTAGTTGTCGCAGGTGGTTTGATTATCGCGCTCTCTTTCGTGTTTGGTATTGAGGCATTTAAGGAAGAAGGAACTCTAGCAGCCGCGCTGATGACCATTGGCGGTGGTTCAGCTTTCGCGCTGATGATTCCTGTACTCGCGGGTTACATCGCGTTTTCTATCGCTGATCGCCCTGGTCTGGCACCTGGTTTAGTGGGCGGTATGCTCGCAAGCTCTACAGGCGCGGGTTTCTTAGGAGGCATCGCCGCAGGTTTTATTGCTGGTTACGCGGCAAAATTAATCGCTGAAAAAATCACTCTTCCTTCGTCAATGGAAGCACTTAAACCCATTCTAATCATCCCATTTATTGCCACACTATTTACTGGTTTGGTGATGATCTACATTGTTGGCGGCCCTGTTTCGGGCATTATGGATGCTCTAACCAACTTCTTAAACAACATGGGATCTGATAGTGCTGTTCTGCTGGGTGTTCTACTAGGCGCAATGATGTGTTTCGACTTAGGTGGCCCGGTAAACAAAGCCGCTTACGCGTTCGGTGTTGGCTTATTGGCTTCACAAACATATGCGCCGATGGCTGCCATCATGGCTGCAGGTATGGTCCCTGCGCTTGGCATGGGCTTAGCCACCTTTATTGCGAAGAACAAATTTGAACAAGGTGAGCGCGAAGCTGGTAAAGCGTCATTTGTGTTAGGTCTGTGCTTTATCTCTGAAGGTGCAATTCCATTTGCGGCAAAAGATCCTATGCGTGTCATTCCAGCATGTATGGCAGGTGGAGCACTAACAGGCGCACTATCTATGCTTTTCGGCGCTAAACTAATGGCACCACATGGTGGTCTATTTGTACTGCTAATCCCAAATGCGATTACTCCCGTCGTGATGTATTTAGTGGCTATCGCTGCTGGTACTGCGGTAACTGGTCTTAGCTATGCCTTTCTTAAAGCACGTAGCGAAGTAAAACCCGTTCAGGTTGAAGCTTAATACGAATGCTTCACAAAAAATAAACAAAAGCACCACTTTAAGTGGTGCTTTTTAGATCATAAGTACCGAACCTTTTAAAAGGCACTTTGTATGAATAAATAAATTTGATGATAAAGTGATCGAGCTATCACTGATACATCATTTAACTAGAGAACTTGCGTACTAAATTTGCAATTGTTTAGGTATAATAACCGTTCTACTTAGCGGGTTATGTTAGGTGAGCATTAACAAAATTGAAAAACGTTTCGTCGTAATGCATCCGAATCTTTTATCTGCGCAATTTTAGGGCTCAATACTCGGCAATGTTGTTTACTCGCTACAAAGTCATCCTTCATTTTTTGATTACATTCTTAACCTTATCGTGTGTACCCTCTTTGTACTTCTATAACGAGTATGGAAAAATCACCAATGAAGCTTTGCAAAGCGTAGAAAAGTACAATTTTCAGCGACTTGAATACTCCAAAACAGAGTTGCAAGTCTCCTTTGACAGAATCAATACTTCGATTCGTTTTCTGTCTCAGAACGGGCTGTTTCACCAAGCGGTTCTTAATCCTACGAAAGACAACATTAGCGCGCTAAGTGACTTTTGGTTACTGGTCGCTCGTACACAAAAACTCTACTCTCAAATACGATTTATTGATGCCAATGGGCTGGAAAAGGTACGCATAAATAGCAGTGAACGCGTATCAGAAATCGTTGCTCCAGAGCGCCTTCAGGATAAAAGTCGAAGTGCTTATTTCGCATACGCCAAGTCGTTGTCTGTCAATCAAGCGGGGACATTTGGTATCGATTTCGAGTCGGAGAACGGCCAACCTGTTGTTCCACATATCCCGGCATACAGAATTATTGTGCCTATAGAGCTTGAGGGAGAGCGCAAAGGCTACTTCGTTGCCAACATAAACCTTAAACGCCTTTATAAGGATCTTGCCTACAAACGTGAAAGTGACAACCTTCCGACTATCTTTAACGAAGAAGGGTACTTCGTTTTAACGAACGACAATGCGCCGATTTTGGGCAATATCATACAAGCGAACCGCGATTACAAAATTGAAAAACTGTATCCAAATTTGTGGAAAGAAATCCAACAGCGTAATTCTGGAACCGTGAAGGATGGCGAATCCTGGTTTTCGTTTATCAAAACAGAATTTTCACTAGCCTCTTCAAAGCAAACTGCTATTTTTGTTTTGGAATCGAGCATGTCCGATCTTCTACCCGTTAAAAGCGAAGATATTACGGAGTTAATGACCCAGGCGACTTTCATTTTAATCATTATTTCTTTGATCAGTTTTACCTTCATCGCATGGAACTACAATCACGAAAAGAACAGTGTTGCCAGCCAAATAGCCAGGGCAGCCATGAACGGCATGTCTGCGATGGTCATTACCGACCGAAACAATCGTATTGTGCAAGTAAATGAGCAGTTTACTAAGTCCAGCGGCTATACATTGAATGATGTGAAGGGCAAACACCCTTCCATGTTTTCTTCTGGTCAACATGACCGCGATTTCTATGTGGCGATGTGGAAAGCGCTGGAGAATGACGGCATTTGGGAAGGCGAAGTAGTTAATAAACGCAGTGATGGCTCGTTAATTACAGAGTTGCTGCGTATTCAAACCGTTCGTAACAATCAGAATGTTGTTCAATTCTACGTTGCTTCTTTCATTGATATTTCACATCGTAAAGAGCTAGAGGATCAACTTAGAGAGCTCAGCGAAAAAGATCCACTCAGCGGCCTTTGGAACCGCCGTAAATTTGATTCTGAAATAACAAAACACACACAAAAAGTTAAGCGTTACCCGAACAGTGAGAAAGCAGCACTGGCACTGATTGATATTGATCACTTTAAACGAATCAATGACAAATATGGCCATGATGCTGGCGATAGAGTGATCATTAATGTTGCCGATACTATCTCAGCACAATTGCGTGAAACGGATATTGTGGCTCGTATTGGTGGCGAAGAGTTCGCAATTATTATGCCTCACACTCGGGTTGCTGAAGCGGAGATTGTCATTAACCGACTGCGCAATGCTATCCATCTGAAAAGCGACTACGGTATCACTGTAAGTGCAGGTGTTACCGAGCTGTGTGACAAACCAAGTGACAGCTACAAACGCGCAGATATTGCACTTTATGAGTCTAAGAGCTTAGGTCGAAACCAAGTTAATATAATGTTGGTGTCAGAAACCCAATCTATCGCATAGCTTTATATTTTAAGTTGTTATTTATTCACGATATATAAATCTAAATTCACAAAAACGCCATGTAAATGGTGAAAAGACACATAGTTATTGTTTAAACAGCATCTTGTACTATTCTCTCTGAGTAATCTAGCAACCTTGTGGAGAATAGAATGCAAGACACGCTCACCATTATCCTCGCTGGTGGTATGGGCTCCCGACTTAGCCCACTAACCGATCACAGAGCCAAGCCCGCTGTACCTTTTGGGGGCAAATATCGAATCATCGATTTTACTCTCACCAACTGTTTACGTTCTGGCTTGCGTAGGATTTTGGTGCTCACCCAATACAAATCCCACTCGTTACAAAAACACCTTCGCGATGGCTGGTCTATATTCAACCCAGAATTGGGCGAATTCATCAGCGTGGTACCACCACAAATGCGTGGCAGTGGTAAATGGTACGAAGGTACTGCCGATGCGATCTATCACAACCTGTGGCTATTATCTCGTAGTGACGCCGAGCATGTAATGGTGCTTTCCGGCGATCATATCTACCGTATGGACTACGCCGCCATGCTTGAGGAGCATAAAAGTAACAATGCCGACCTCACCATTGCGTGTATGAATGTAAGCCGCGAAGAGGCCTCGCAATTTGGTGTCATGGCCGTTGACGACACTGCTCGTATTACCTCCTTCGTTGAGAAACCAAGTGATCCCCCTGCTATGCCTGGCAAACCTGATCGCAGTTTGGCTTCAATGGGTATTTATATTTTTAATGCAAAAGTCCTCGAAGAAACACTGCGCAAAGACGCCGCCAATCAAGACTCTTCTCACGACTTTGGTAACGATATCATTCCTGAGCTTATTCAATCTTTTAACGTCTATGCTTACGACTTTTGTAGTGATAGAGGTCGCGTGGCGAAAGATTGTTATTGGCGAGATGTAGGCACCATTGATTCTTTCTATGAAGCAAACATGGACCTATTAGAACCACTACCGCCAATGAATCTTTATCAAAGAGACTGGGCAATACGCACTTATGAGCCACAAAGTCCACCCGCCCGAACCGTATCATCAGAAACGGGTAACGAAGGCATATTCATCAACTCTATCATTGCCGATGGTGTGATTAATTCCGGTGGTTCGGTTCAGCACTCCGTCGTGTCGATGAATGTGCGTATTAACGACGGCGCAACGGTTGTCGATAGCATCCTATTTGACGATGTCGAAGTTGGAGAAGGATGCCAATTGGTGAATTGCATTATTGATAAACACGTGAAGATTCCACCGTTTACCCAAATTGGTCTAAACCGAGTAGAGGATTCGCAACGTTTTAAAATATCTGAGAAAGGCGTTGTAGTTGTACCGGAAGGCTATGAATTCTAAAGTACGACAGCATTAATCGTGTTTGGTAAGCATAAAAAGAAAGCAAGCCTCAGAGCAATACAGCAAAGAGGCTTTACTTAAAGAGATTGACTAGATCTCCTATAGGGGCATAGTCTCCAACTGTTAGATAGGCACTATCTTGTGGATGACTATGTTTGCATTATGTATGAGATCAGTTTCAAAAAAAACAGTAATTTTGTAAGTCTATTTTTCCTCTTTTCAGCATGCCTATAACTAGCTGGCGAGCTTTAAGCCTCGGGGCGTTTCGTTGAAGTGACGCTTATACTCCCTTGAAAACTGAGAAGAACTGTTATACCCCACTAAACGTGCCGCATCGTTCACTTTCTTGCCTTCTAGGTGTATTAATTCTTTTGCTTTATTCAGTCTGACTTTTTTTATGTATTGAATTGGAGACTCTAACGTCACTTCTCTAAATGCATGATGAAAAGCGGAAGCGCTCATATTCGCTTCTTGCGCCAACTCTTGAACAGATAAATTCCCAGCATACTCTCGATGCACTTTATCCAGTGCTTTGGCAACTCGCGCGTAATGGCCATCATGGCGGGCCAAATCAAACAAGACATGCCCTTCTTCGCTCATTAAAGCCCGATATACCCACTCTTCCTTTAAAGTGTCGGCGAGCATTATGCGGTCAACAGGATCGCACAGTGCGCTCATGAACCTTTGACACACGTCGAGCATACTTTTATCCATGCGTACCGACTTAAGACCACAGCGTTGGTCGTTGCTAGATTTCGCTGGCCGATAACCCAAGGACTCCAATTTGTGAACCAAACGGTGCAACAGATGAGGATCGATATCGATAGACAAGCCTAATAATGGCTCACCATCCGTAGCAATGGCCTCGCACTCTAACGGCATTGGTACCCCAACAACGAGATAATCTTCCGGACCATAGTGAACGGGTTGGTTACCCACATAGATATTTTTGTTACCTTGGCCAAGAACAATAATGCCCGATTGATAGACAAAAGGCTTCCGCGAGTTACCTTTGCTGCTCCTATAAAACCAAACGCCGTCGATCTCTGTTTGATAAATACCTTCAAGATCATGAAGTTGCTTAAGTTCGACGTACTGCCTCATCAGGCTTGCCAGTGTCATATCTTCCCTCCCAATCTTGCTCAATCTTATATTAAAAATAGTTTTAGGCAATAAATTTGGAGAAATTGACGTATATAAGCTCACAAACCAAGACTATTATGCACAAACTAGATATTACCTTTGCGGTGATTAGATCCTAGTCTAAATAAGACTCACAACACGAAAGCAAGAGGCTAACAATGCAATTTACTTACGTTAACCCGACACAGATTTTTTTCGGGAAAGGCCAGATTTCTTCGGTCAAACAAGCCGTTGCCGATGCAAACAACATTCTTGTTATTTACGGTGGCGGTTCCATTAAGAAGAATGGCGTTTATGATCAAGTTGCAGATGCGCTCAAAGAGACGACTTGGTTCGAGTTTAACGGTGTAGAGCCTAATCCAACCAAAGAAACACTTGATAAAGCCGTTCAAATCGTCAAAGAGCACAACATTGATTTCATTCTTGCGGTTGGTGGCGGTTCTGTCATCGACGGTTCAAAATACGTAGCGGCAGCTGCAAAGTATGCTGGCGATGGCTGGGATATCCTAACTGGCGAGCACAAGGTAGATGATGCCGTACCACTTGGTGCAATCTTAACGCTTCCTGCGACTGGCTCAGAATCAAACATGGGCGCGGTAATTACTAAAGCGGAAACGCACGATAAGCTGCCATTCATGTCGCCATTTGTTCAGCCAAAATTTGCTGTATTAGACCCGGATGTCATGAAAACCTTGCCAGAGAAACAACTGCTCAATGGCGTGGTAGATGCTTGGGTTCACGTTTGTGAACAGTACTTAACCTACAACCACGGTGCATTGGTTCAGGACGGATACGCTGAAACCCTACTTCGTACATTGAAATCATTGGGCGAGTCATTCGCTGATCGTGATAATGACGAGTGGCGAGCCAATTTAATGTGGTCAGCGAACCAAGCGTTAAATGGACTTATTGGTAGTGGCGTACCGCACGATTGGGCAACCCATATGATTGGTCACGAATTCACTGCGCTTTGGGGTGTTGACCATGCACGTTCGTTAGCGATTGTTCAGCCTTCTCTTCTGAGACATCAATTTGATCTGAAAAAAGACAAACTTGAACAAATGGGTAAAAATGTCTTCGGATTAGAGCAAACTGATGACCTAGCGAATCGGACAATTAAAGCGATTGAAGCTTTTTACCACTCTCTAAACGTAGATACACAATTTAGTGGCTATGAAGGTAGCAAAGAAGAAGCTGTAGATGCAGTAGTCTCACAACTTGAATCACATGGCATGACTCAGTTAGGAGAAAAGCAGCAAATTTCACTAGAACACAGCCGCCAAATATTGCAACAGGCTATTGCCTAGCTCAAAACCACTGATTACCCTATAGCAGCAAATTTTTGCTGCTATTTTTTTGAGTTGAATATATGTGGTTATTAATTGTTTTCTTGTGCGCGATACATGTCTGGAGTATTGATCGCAAACCAAGGTGGGTCTTTTATTGCTCTAAAGCAACGCCTATCTTGCTTATGGCAGCGCTAGTTTTGTCTGAAAATCCAGATATTAACCAATATTCTTTTTGGATAGGCATTGGACTGCTTGCATCTGCCATTGGCGATCTATTCCTGATGCATCCTAAAGATAAGTTTGTACAAGGGTTAATTAGCTTTCTTGTCGCTCATATCGCCTACGGTTATGCCTTTTTCACTCAAATAGACTCAGCCATTACGCTGTGGGTACCAGCCGTGTTGTTTAGTGTGGGGTTAATTGTGTACCTATTACTGCTTCCAACCTTGGGCAACATGCAACTTCCGGTCGGTGTCTACTCTACGGCTATATTAGTGATGGCATGGGGTGCGATTGAGGTTTGGCTAGACGCCATCAATCCAATGGCGAGCTATGCTGCAATGGGGGCATTTACCTTTATTATTTCAGATTTGGTCCTTGCTATAGACAGGTTTAGATCGAGCTCTGCTTTCTCGCGCCATGTCATTATGGTTACCTACTATACTGCACAAATTCTACTGACTTTATCCGCGTTAGGTATCCACTACACTTCATAGGTATAGAGAAGATCATCATAAAGCTGACCACCGATTTGGTAAGCATTGGGCTCTCGCTCTTTTAGTATAAAGCCCACTTTTTCAAGGACTTTGCAAGAAGCAACGTTGCCATCGGTGACAATAGCGCTGAATTTACTGATCGGAAACTCTCTTTTGGCATACTGTACCAACGCCAGCAATGACTCGGTCCCAAACCCTTTACCATGGTATTCAGGTAAAAGTAGGTAACCGACTTCAACATCTGTACTACTCTCTTCAGAAAGGCAAAGGCCAGTGACCCCTACACATTGCTGTGTCGCTTTACAGACAATCACTAAACACAACCAATGTTCACTCCCCCATTTCCAGCCAGGAAGGCGACTTTCGAAACGTGTTCTTATCTGCTCTACGGATGGTTTATCAAACGCGTATTTAATTACATCCTCATCCTGATGCAGACGCTCAAACAATGACCAGTCATTAGGAGTAATCTTTCTCATGATCAAGTTTGAGGATTCGAATAATGCCATTTTTACACCCTTATACCAGAAGTTGTTTGATTGCTTGTTTCGATTTTTCACAGAGGATTTCGAGTTGCTCTTGGCTGTCAAAATAACAAGTTATTGGATCCTTGTCCTTTTCTATTCCCTTGCAAAGTTCAAATAATGACAATAAACCAAGACTACCGGCGGAGCCTTTCAACTTATGTGCTAACTGTTTTGTTGTATTCATATCTTGATTTTGAGCTGCCGTTTCAAGCTGAGTAAGAATTTCGTCACAACCAATATCGAATAATTCATAGATTTTTTGCATTTTCTCTTTACCCAATACGGCCATATCGGATTGGATAATATTCGGATCTATTAGCATGCTGTCTTCTGAATCTGAATCATTGGTTTCTTCAACTTGTGAAAGCAGTAGTGTCTGACCTTCCAAACAATTTTGGATCAAACTGGCCAGCGCCTCTTTATCTAGCGGTTTGGGGAGATAACCGTCAAAACCAGAAGAGAGATAGTTTTCAACTTCCTCGTTAAATACATGCGCAGAAACCGCCACCATTGGTGTGATGCGTTCGTTATGTTTATGAGACTCAATCTCTCGAAGTTGATCCAGTAAAGAAACACCATCACAATCTGGCAAGTTGATATCCAGCAACGCAATGTCATACTCACCTTCCGTAAATAGCGCCTTGGCCGTTTCTCCATCTTCAGCAATGGCTACTTCATGGCCTAAACTTTGTAAGAATCCTTCAGCAACCATGCAGTTGACAGGGTTGTCTTCCACCAACAATATCCTTGCACGCCATCTGCTACTTGTGACGTCGTCACTTTCTTGAATCTCTTCTCCATGTTCTAGCGGGACGGAAAACCAAAAACGACTACCTTCTCCTAAGCCAGACTCCACTTCTAATTCACCACCTAAAGCCTCAACCAGTTTTTTGCTGATGGCTAAACCAAGACCAGTCCCACCTTTGGTATTAAATCCGCCAGATGCTTGGGTAAATGCATCGAACAGTGTTTCCTGCTCTTTTTCAGAGATACCAACTCCGGAGTCTGATACCTCAAATAAAATAAAGCCTTCACGATCAGGGTCTTCAGCAACATAAATATCGACATACCCTTCGTCTGTAAATTTAATTGCGTTGCCGACCAAATTATTGAGTACTTGACTGATACGCGTGACATCACCAAACCAAAACGGCTCCAAGTCGCTTTCAATTGCTACGCTTAGCTGCAGATCCTTCTCTTTAGCTTTGCCATCTAAAAGCTGCTTTACATCGTCAACCATGGCATGCAGGCTAAAGTTGACTGGCCTAATCTCTAAATGGCCTGCTTCAATTTTTGAATAATCGAGAACATCATTAAGAATGGCTAATAAGGTGCTCCCACTGCGATTAATCACATCAACATAGAAGCTTTGCTTCGCGTTTAACCCTGCATCTTTTAACAGTCGCGCTGTGCCCAATACCCCATTCATTGGCGTTCGGATCTCATGGCTCATGGTTGCGAGAAATGCTGATTTTGCTCGGCTTGCCTGCTCTGCTTCTTGCCTTGCAATAGCATGATTCACCACCTCTTCATTGAGGCGTTCATTGGCTTGTTGTAGCTGATGCGTACGCTCTGTGACCAACTCTTCCAAATGTTCTTTGTGGCGTTGCAGTTCACGTTTAGCTTTCACCTCACTTTCTGCCACCACTTTTAAAGATTGCGCTGTATTTCTCGCGGTTATAATCGCTTGCCCCATATGCGCAAGTTCATCATTGCCTCGCACAGTAATGTCGACTTTTAGCTGGCCCTGGGCAATAGAAAGAAGCGCTGATGAATACTCTGCAAGGCGTTTTAGTACAGAAACATAAACGACCTTCCATACAATGAACACCACGGTTACCATACCTAAAACAGTGATTATCGTTAGCGTTAGCTGGGCATATTCCAGTGTGGTTTTTAGCTCCTCCACAGCATGTGTTGTGGCGATATTGGATTCATCCACTAATTTACTCACCGTCGTATTGAGTTCTGTAAACTGGTTTAATGTATCCTGCATCAGCTGCTTGGCGGTCTGTTCGTTATTGTGTCGTTGAAGCAAAACGTCGAACATGGCCCCGCCTTCTTCTAGTTTAAGTAACAGCTGAGTCATTTGAATTGAGCGTGTTGGATCCTCAACGGCTTTTACACGACGCTTCATAATCTCTAAATTGCTCGTAAATTCGTCATGGATAGTGCGTATACGATCCGCGTCTGCAACGGTGCGCGCTTCCTCAATGTGGTTAAGCATTTTGAAAGCCAGGAGATGGAGTTCATGCAGCCGCTCAGACAAATCAAGATCCACTTCGACCAAAGTATCTAACGCTTGGTAGACATGTTCTATTTTCTTGGTTTCCAGTAGGTCATAAATATGCGTGATGTTAGCAACTGCAATGGTAGAGGTATTGGCAACTTGTGTGCGCGTTAATCGCTCTAGCTCCGACGCATAACTACGCATCTTTTCAGTTCGGTCAGACAAGTCCTCCACTAATAGCAGACGTGTTTCAACAACTTTTCCTAATTGAGCCAGCGTGTCAATCACATGCTGCACGTCAGATTCCAGTTTAGAGAGTAACGTAGAGTCGAATGAGTCCGAGCCTAACTGTTTAATATGGGTTAATAGTGACTCTAGTTGTGAGAACAGCGCCTGACCTGACTGCCGGCGCTGTTCTTCGGTTTTTGCGTTGGACAGTACTTGCACTGAAGAAATGATACGTGAGCTAAGCTCTGAAACTTGTCTTGCTTCTATCATTGACGGAATCGCCGAGTTAACGACGTTTCTCTCTGTTTTAGCGACAGAGCTAAAACCAAACACACCAATGAGTGATGACGTTAGAACCAGTAGCGCCATCGCCAAGAATGCAAACAGCAACTTACGGCCAATACTGGCTTTCGCTAATAACATCGAGATACTTCACTTTTTAAAACTGATAGAATGACGTATATTTTGCAGTGTTTACCCCCTCTTTATCAATGAAATACGGTATGTCTTTATACGCTGGTTTAAAAAAGCTTGTTATCACATCAACGGCACTGGCCATTCTGACCACCGCAAACACGGTTTTCGCTTCAGAACCGTTACGCCTTTGTGCTATTTACCCTCACCTCAAAGACTCCTATTGGTTGTCTGTGAATTATGGAATGGTTGAAGAAGCTAAGAAACAAAGCGTCGATCTAAGAGTGCTCGAAGCTGGCGGGTATATGAATGTGACGAAACAACAGCAGCAGCTATCACTTTGTGTTCGTTGGGATGCAGACGCCATTATTCTTGGTACCGTCGCCCCGCTACTCTATGACGACTCGCTCAAACACTACACCCGTGATATCCCGGTATTCGCGACAGTGAATAAACTACTTTTAGATGAAGAAAACCAAAGCCTATTGAAAGGTGAGGTTGGCGTCGACTGGTATTGGATGGGTTACTACGCTGGTGAATACCTTCAACAAAAACACCCTAAAGGTTCGGGGGTTGCTAACATTGCCTTTCTGCCTGGCCCCAAATCCAGTGGCGGAACGAACCCTGTTCTCAAAGGTTTTTACACCGCGATTGAAGACAGCGACATACGAATCGTCGATACGTATTGGGCAGATAACGATAAAGAACTACAACGAAACTTAGTTCAAGAAGCCATTGAAAATGAACAAGTAGATTATATTGTCGGCAGTGCGGTTGCGATAGAAGCAGCTATTAGTGAACTACGCACCGCAGGCAAAACAGATAAAATTGGACTGGTGTCAACTTATCTCAGTCACGGAGTCTACCGAGGGCTACTCAGATCACGCGTTGATTTTGCTCCGACTGATAAAATGGTCAAACAAGGGCGGCTTTCAATTCAACAGGCGGTGAGTTATTTAAAAGGTGAAGAATACGACTTTGCCGTGACGCCAAACATTGAACAGCTCACCCCAAAAACACTCAATGACAAAGTGATAAGGGAGTCCTTGTCACCTTCTGAATATCGACCAACATTTTACGTTTATAGCGAAAACAATTAGGAAGTTTGAATGGAAAAAACAATCCGTACTCTCCCAGCACACAAGCATATTGCACTCGTCGCACACGATAACTGCAAACCAGAACTACTTCGTTGGGTTAAAGAAAACAAAGAAAAACTTCAGGGTCATTTCCTTTATGCCACGGGCACAACGGGCTCTATCTTAAGCAAAGAGACTGGCCTTGCGATCAAATCCTTGATCAGCGGCCCTATGGGAGGCGACCAGCAGCTAGGTGCATTAATTTCAGAGTGCAAGATTGATGTGTTAGTTTTCTTCTGGGATCCATTGAATGCTGTTCCACATGATCCAGATGTAAAAGCGCTGCTACGAATCGCCAGCGTTTGGAATATTCCGGTCGCGACCAACCGAGCTTCAGCCAAATTTTTGTTCGAATCTGATCTAATGGAGCAAGCTGTTGATATCGAAGTACCGGATTACGATGCGTACTTAGCAAAACGTACTTAACTCTGATACTAAAAGCCTGCAAATCATATCAGTCTGCAGGCTTTCTTTATCCATAACTCTTTGTTACAGACCTTTAGTTAGAGCACACTTTTGCGGCTGTTTTTGAAGCGAAAATAGCAGGTTTCTTCACTACAAGATAAACCGCCACTGCGGCAAAACCAAACCCAACGCCTCCCATTACATCGAATGACTCACCAAATGCTAACCACGCCTGAACCGCAGTAGTTGGAGGAACAAGATAAAACACCGATGCCACACTCGATGCTGCGCCATTTTTCACCATAAACAGCAGTAGAAGTATCGCCACACAAGAAAGCACAACCACCAGCCAAATCAGCGTTAATATAAACTCGGTGGTCCACTGGACTTCCATCGTCTCAAATTGCATCGCAAAAGGTAAAAACAGCGCGCCAGCAGCCAAATATTGCACCATCGCACTGCCGACCATATCTCCGCTGTGACAAAACTTCTTCTGGTAGAGTGTTCCAAGCGTAATCCCCGCTAATGCACACAAGCAAACAGCAATTGCCAATATTTTATCGGTTTCAGATTGCCATTCCATCTTTCCACCCAATACCAAAGCGATACCAACAAACCCTAGAGCTAGCCCCAACCACTGAACAGGCTTAAACGTCTCACGAGTAAAACCAACCAGCAAAACGGCAGTCAAGATAGGTTGAATACCCACCAATAAGGAACTTAAGCCCGCTGGCATTCCCAAGTCTATCGCCATATAGGTGCCCCCCAGGTAAAAACCGTGGATCAGCACGCCGACTACGCAACAGTGAAGAAAATCCTTACCAGTTGGTACTCGCCTACGTAGAAAAGCAATTATAAGCAAGAATAATACGACATTGCCTAGCATTCGGATTGAAAGCAGCGTGGCTGGCTCTGCGTATTGAAGACCAAACCTCGCGCCAACAAAACCAGAAGCCCACAAAATGACAAAGATAAAAGGAATGGCTCTGACTAACATGACTGACTCTCGTTATTTGTTTTTTATTTGTGAATACTGGTACTGTAGTTGGGCACAGATAAATGAGTAAGTGACAGATAAGAGCATTTTAATGGGTACAGATAAGGCACAAGACACAGTAAGCAAATTTCATTATGTAGAATCAACACTGAAGCAAGCAATCACTGAGGGTGTGTATGAGCTGAACGATAAGCTGCCCTCTATCCGCCAGTTAAGTCTAGAGCTAAAGGTTAGTAAGAATACGGTGATACGTGCGTTTCAAGAATTGGAAGCTCAGGGTGTTGTGTATTCTGTTCCTAGATCTGGCTATCGGGTCAGCAGTGGGACGATGATATCGCCCCCTATCGTAAAACCGTTACGCGTTGACTTACTCTCCGTCTGTAAAGAGTTTCTTACCTACCCGCAGTATAAGGAGCTGTTACCGTTGGGATCGGCTCACCCAAACATCGATGCTCCCGCCATCAAAAGCTTATATGCAGAGATTGGCCGACATAGCCGCAGACAGACCCATACACCCAGTCACTATCAGCTCCCTCCGGGCGATTCCCTATTAGTAAGGCAATTAGCAAAGATCACACAAGATCTAGGAACACCTGCGTCACCGAACGAATTGCTAGTGACGCACGGGGCGCAACAAGCGATCAGTTTGGCGTTACGTGCCACCACACAGCCGGGCGATATTGTTGCGGTCGAATCTCCTTGTTATTTTGGTAACTTATTGCTCCTTGAGTCGTTGGGCCTGGAAGTCATTGAAATTCCGAGCTGCCACCGCGATGGTATGGATCCACAAGCGTTAAGAGAAGCACTAGAACAGTGGGAGATTAAAGTCATTATTTTAACGCCCAACTTTACCAACCCTACTGGCTCTATGATGCCCTTAGAGCGTCGTAAAGCGATACTGGATATGTCCGGTAAAACACCTATTATCGAGGACGATGTATTTGGCGCTTTAAGCTATGCAGAGCCTATTCCCAGCTTAAAATCGTTAGACAAAGCCGATCGCGTTATCTATGTAAATTCTCTCTCTAAAACACTGGATTCAAGACTACGAATCGGTTGGATGCTGGCTGGAAAACACACTGAGCATATAGAGCGGCTTCTTCTATGCGACAGCATGGGAGGGATTAACTTAATGCAATCCGCCTTATCGGATTTCTTTACCTCAGGAAAGTATAAAACCCACTTGTCTAGAATGAGGCGAATCTATCAAAGCAACACTAAACGCTTTGTGGCTTTGTTCAAGCAGGCTATGGAGCAATACCCATCGCTGCACAATCACTACCATATTTCAGGGGTGCAAGGATCTTTTTTGCTATGGATTCGACTACCTGAAAGTATCGATTGCGATGCACTCTACCGCACTTGTAGCCAACACAAAATCAGTATCTTGCCTGGTTCGGTATTTGGTACTCAGAGCCAATTTAAGCATTGCTTTCGCGTATGTGTTGCTAATTTCACTAATGAAAAAGACTGGAGTAACGCCATAAACAGGTTGGCAAAAATTTTAGCTGGCTTCTTGCTGTAATGAAAACGTAGCGTAAAATTTCAATACTCTTTCGTTATAATATGAATCGCTTCTCACAATTAACACAACACACTATGTGCAAATGAGGTCTAGAGGTTACTTTAAGTACATCGGCTGACTACCAAACGAGTACTCAGTCACACTAATAAAAAATTAATAATAATAAACATCTTACTATTAGCCTGCTGCTGGAGAATCCCCATGCCTCAAAATGATAATAAAACGCTGTGTTGCCCACTGTGTGGAAGTGAAGAGTACCTGCTGTCTGAGAAAAACAGCATGCTATGCGCGGAGTGCGGTTCGTTTTTTGAAGACGTCGACCAAGTGGTCGCTGCAATGCCTCAAATTCAATTTGCCATGAGAAGCAAAGGAAGAATGGATGCGGCAGTCGCTTTCCATTAACAAGTAGGTTGAAGGAAAGACTCTAACTCGCGCAACGAAGTGATTTTTTTTAAATCAAACGAATGAGGCTTTTCATTTAATCCGACGAGATGAATGGTTTTCATACCTGCTCTTACACCCGCTTCAAGGCCTTTGGGAGTGTCGTCGACATATAGGCACTCCTCTACTCTAAAGCCCATGTTCATTGCGCTGTATAAAATCAAATCAGGCTCTGGCTTCCAACTATTTGTGTCAAAAGCCGAAAAAGTCTTCCCTTTGAAATAGTCCAGCAGCCCTGTAAGTTGCAATGAGCGCTCAATTTTATCTTGGGGACTATTTGATACCACGCAATACTCGATATTCTGCTCATCAAGCCATGCTAATGCCTCAAAGATTCCATCCATTGGCTTCAATGATTGCTCGAAAAGCCTGTCTAAGCTATCGCGGTAGAGTGGCTCTAACTTATCGATTGATACATCCACATTGAAACGGGTACGCGTTCTCGCCAATATATCTGCGATCTTGCCCCCCTCGTAATGCTCGGTCACATCTTGGAGCGACAAATTTGCACCGAATCGATTGAAAACGTCACAAAGCGCTTCACAGCACAACTTCTCACTATCGACGATCGTTCCATCACAATCAAAAATCACGCATTTTGTTTGAGTCGTAGGCATATCGATACCCTATTATTTCGATGGGAGAAATAATAATCGAGTTACATGATGTATTCATGACTCGCTTAACATTTTAAGTCTAAGAGAAGTAGAGATGGTGAAAACTTCAGGTTTAGTCACCCTTTTGGCCGTATTAATTTTAAGAGTGACTAAATAGCAAAGTACAGATGAGGGAGGAAATTTACATTTCTAGGTAAACGGCATTATACGAACTAAAGTCAGTGTTTAACTTTGCTAAAACTGACGCAGCAAACAGGCGTTTTTCGTCGTCACTATTGTCAGGTTTAACAACAATATCCGATATCAATAATGAATTATCATGTTCTGTGACGATTGCGGCTGCCGATGCTTCTCCATTGTGAAAACCGACATACAACTGGCAAGGCTCCGAATAGATAATTTGAGTGAGGAACTCAACAATCAGCTCTTGCTCTTGTTTATCTTGCCAACGTTGTGATTGAAGCAATGCAAACATTACCGTTAAACGGTGAAAATCCACTAAGTAAATATCTTCAAGAGCATAACTTGCATCAGCCATGTTTGATGGCTCAATATTTTCACATACTTGCTCTTGTGCCTTTGCAAGGTAAACCTTACGTCCGGCGATACTTTCTTTGGTTGGATATTCTACATCGACCTGCTGTGCCAACCATTGGTTCTTCACACTACAGATATTTGGAGTTAATTCTGTCATTTACGTCTACACGCTATAAAGATTTACGTAAGCTTAGCGGTAACCCCCTAAGGGCTCAAGTGTTTTGAGGGATTATTCGGTATGGGCGATAAAAGCTGATATGCTATACAACCAATTAGCTATACGTTGTGCCACGGCATTCGTTTCGCGATTTGTATTTTACACAGTTTAGGACAGCACCATGACGATGAAAAAAATAGCTGCTGCAGCTCTGCTCACTCTCGGCTTAACAGCATGTGATAGCGGCGAGGTAGGCGATGTCAGCCTAGGGCTTTTTACTATGAAGGATATCAAACTTAACCACTTGCAAGATCCTGTAGTAACCGGCGTAACCTGCCACGTGGCATCTGTTGAGGCAGATTTTAGCTTAGCCGATCCAAGTGATAGCTCAATTTCATGTCGTCAGACAGGTGAAATCACGCCAGAAATGATCGCTAACATTGATACGTCTAAAGATGGCGAAGTGGTGTTTAAGAAGTCAAAAAGCATCTTTTTTAAGAGCATGAAGATCAGACGTATCTTGGATGTTGAAAATCAGACACTTATGTATCTCTCCTATTCAACTAAAGAGACCTCTGGCAGCTTCAAACACAGCTTGTCTACTGTCCCGCTTTGGGGAACAAAAGCGTTCGGTACATTTACTAAAAAAGATTGATTTACCCTGATGCCAGATAGCGATATCTGGCATAATTTTATGAAATAAAAATGAAAACAACCTTTCTTTTATGTGATATCATGCGCGAAAATTTCCTACTTACATTTAAATATGAAGTTCCCCGGACAGCGCAAATCTAAGCACTACTTTCCTACACACGCTCGTGATCCACTCATCAACCAGATGAAAGAAACACCAAAATTGTATCGCCCGATCATTGTTGGTGTTGGCCAAACTATTGTTGATATTGAAGCTCGTGTAGATGATGAGTTCCTTGCAAAATATGACTTGAGTAAAGGACACTCTCTAGTCTTAGAAGAGAGCAAAGCCGACGCTTTGTATGATGAGCTGGTAGAACGCGGCTTAATCACACACCAATACCCAGGCGACACAATCGGTAATACACTTCACAACTACTCTGTCTTGGCAGACAGTAAATCTGTTTTGCTTGGTGTCATGTCCCGCAACATCGAAGTGGGCTCTTTTGCATACCGCTATTTATGCCGCACGTCTTCTCGTATGAACCTCAACCATTTACAGACAGTAGAAGGTTCGATTGGCCGTTGTTACACCCTAATTTCGGATGATGGTGAACGTACGTTTGCAATCAACGAAGGTGAAATGAACAATCTGCGTCCAGAAAGCATTCCTGGTGAAGTATTCGAGAAAGCTTCTGCACTGGTTGTTTCTTCTTACCTAATGCGTGGAAAGCCTGAAGACCCGATGCCACAAGCTGTTGCTCGTGCTATTGAGCTGGCAAAAGAGAATAATGTACCTGTTGTGTTAACACTTGGCACAAAGTGGGTCATTGAAGGCAATGCAGAATGGTGGCAACAGTACATCAAAGAGAACATTTCCGTTGTCGCGATGAACGAAGAAGAAGGTCAAGCGCTAACAGGTGAAAAAGATCCTCTTCTTGCTGCTGACAAAGCACTAGAGTGGGTTGACCTTGTTCTATGTACTGCTGGCTCTGTCGGCTTATACATGGCTAGCTACACTGAAGATTGCGTTAAGCGTGAAACAGAACTGCCATTGTTACCGGGTAACATCCCTGAATTCAATAAGTACGAGTTTAGCCGTGCGATGCGCAAACAAGATTGTGCAAAACCAGTGAAAGTTTACTCACATATCGGCCCATACCTGGGTGGCCCTCTTAAAATCAAGAACACAAATGGCGCGGGTGATGCAGCACTGTCTGCCCTGTTACATGATATGGCAGCAAATAGCCACCATCTAAACAACGTACCGAATTCGTCTAAGCACGATCAGCCGTACCTGACTTACTCATCTCTGTCGCAGATTTGTAAGTACGCAAACCGTGTGAGCTACGAAGTTCTAACCCAGCACTCCCCTCGTTTAGGTCGCGCTTTGCCAGAGCGCGAAGACAGCTTAGAAGAAGCCTACTGGGATCGCTAACGCTAAACTAGCAAAACAAAGAGCCGCTTTATAATGCGGCTCTTTTAGTATTGAGGGCTTAAAGAGTATCAGTGGCTTTCTCTTGATACGGATAAAACACCAATTCATCCCCTTCTACCATAATGCAATCCATACCACCGGCATGCGCGGCCTGCTTACCAATCTGGGTATCTTCAAACACAACACATTCTCTAGGTAAAAACCCTAATGCCTCAGCTGCTGTCAGGAATGTATCTGGTGAGGGCTTGTGGTTATCGACATCCGTTGCGGTCACAATCACATCTAATTTATCCACTAAGTTCGCTTTCGATAGTATACGCATTGCGCCTTCACGCTGGCTACCTGTCCCCACCGCTAATTTTTTCTTGCCATAGAAAAACGCTAAGATTTCATTGGTATGAGGAATCAATTCACCATGCTCTTCAAGCGATGCAAACGTCTTCATTTTGAAACGAGAGACGGCTTGTGTATCGAGCGCCATTTGATATTTTTGGTTAATTTGCGCAGCAATTTTAAAACTAGGCATCCCCCCTAAGCTGTGAAGCCATTCTTGATTGAATGGAAACTGAAAGTGCTTTGCTGTCTGTTCCCACGCTTTTAAATGTGCAGGCATGGTATCAATTAACGTACCATCCATATCAAAGATAATGCCCTGATAACTTTCAACTCGATGAATCATAAATTCTTACTACCTAAATGCATCAACACACCTAAACCATAACATTTTTACCGTACAATTAATTGATATATTCATCATTCACGATTACTATCGCGGCAGATTCTAATTTGCTCTATCAATATTAAGGTGATCTCGTGAATATCAAAAATAAAGTGTATTCATTGGGTGTCGTAGCCATTTTCGGAGTTGTTACATTATTGTTTTCAACTTCTCACTTTGCCAAAACGACTTACCAACTCAACCAAGCCAACCTAATGGTAGCTCAACTTGAAGTTCGACTATTAAATCTACGTCGCAACGAAAAAGACTTTTTACTGCGCAAGGATATGAAATACCTTGATCGTTTTAGTCAGAATATGGATATCTTCTTAAACACCGAGCAGGAGCTTTCAAACATCTTAGCCGCGCATGATTTACCAACAAGTAGCGCCCTAAGACAAGACATCATTGCTTATCAGAAAGGGTTTACCACTCTAGCCAACGCCTTTAACCAACTTGGACTTAAGCCGGAATCGAACTTGTATGGACAATACTATTCAGAACTGGCCGCTATTGAAGCAGACCTAGACAGTGCACAGCTCGTTGATCTCTTTGAATTCAACAATAAAGTTCAAGCTGGCAAACTCGACGAGAGCCTTGCGCCTTGGGGGGCTTCCCAGTTGCTAAGCTCAGCACAGGCTTTAATTGAGCAAAAGACCAAAATCGGTCTCAAATACAATGTGGGCTTACTGGGAGACACTCGCGCTTTATCTCATAAAGTCGAAGAACAATTCAGTACTTTTGCCACAGCGTTGACGAAACAATCAGAATCGACTGCATCAAAGCTGGCTACGTTTAAAATGATTGTGACTGCGCTGGTGATTACTTTGATTCTATTAGTGATCTGGCAGATATCTCGCTCTATCAACAGTCAAGTATCTAGTTTACTCTCCATCATTCAAGAGATTGCGCGCTCTAATAATGTCTCCCTCAGAGCGAACCTCAAGGGCAATGATGAACTGACGGCTATTAGTAAATATTTCAATCAGCTTTTGGACAAACTAGAGCAACTGATCGCAAGTACACAGACGAAATCTTCAGAGCTTTCTTGCAGCACAGCAAGTATGCAACACGAACTTGAGCATGTTATCACTCAATTTAATGTTCAAGCTGATCACACCACAAACATGGCCGCCTCAGTTCAGCAAATGGTCGCGACGATCAATGAAATTTCTGAGAGTACATCGGTAGCCGTTGAAGGGGTTCAACAAGCTTCCCGTAATGCTGAAAGTGGTAAAAACGTTGTACAAACAACGGTAGACAGCATTGACCAGCTTTCGACTATTCTGGGCAGTAGCCAAAATTCGATTGGGTCACTGAACTCACATGTGGCGAAAATTGGCGATGCAGTAAACATTATCCAAGAGATCGCGGATCAAACTAACTTACTCGCACTTAATGCTGCGATCGAAGCTGCGCGTGCCGGTGAACAAGGTCGTGGATTTGCTGTGGTTGCGGATGAGGTAAGAGCGCTGGCAAGTCGTACTCACCAATCGACAGAAGAGATCACAAAAGTAGTTTCCGACATTCAGGTCCAAATGGCTACTGTTGTATCCGACATCGATCAATGCAGTGAGCAAGGTGCGCAAACTATGCAAGCATCCGAAACTTTAGATTCTAGTTTGACTCAAATCCTTCAGGATATGACGAACATTCAAGCGAACTCCGAACGCATAGCCTCTGCAATTGAAGAGCAAGGCATCGTGATGAACCAAGTCGGAGAATCCGTGACAGAGCTGAATACAATTTCTGACGGTAATATGCATTCTGCCCAGCAGTGTCTAAGTGAAGTCGGCAAAGTATCGGCCCAAGCAACAGAAATGGACCATGCTGTTGCTGAGTTTAAAACCTCTTAGTTTTTTACCTCGCTAGTCCCAAAAGAAAAAGCCAGCGTATCTACTATACGCTGGCTTTTTATCGCTTTAAGTAAGTCTTTCCAGATTACTCGTCATCTAAAGGCACAAGCTTAGTGTTTCCACCATGTACCTTTTCACGCTGACGCTGAACTAAAGCATAGAAGCCTGGAATCAAGAAGGTACCAGCAAGTAATACACAGAGTAGACCGCCAACCAGTGAGATACCCAATGAGTTTTGACTCACGTGACCAGCACCCGAGGCAAAGATCAGCGGGAATATACCCAGGATGAATGACCAAGAAGTCATATTTACTGCTCGGAAACGGAGCTTACCACCGTTAACAGAAGCTTCGTCGATAGAGACATCCTTCTCTTCACGTTCTTGTTTCGCAAATTCTACAATCAAAATTGCGTTTTTCGCCGCAAGTGCAATCAGTAGAACTAAACCTATCTGTGCATATAAGTTCAGCGGTGTTCCTGTCAGTTTCAGAGCTAAGAAAGTACCTAATGTCGCAACTGGTACAACTAAGATGATCGCCAGAGGAATACTCCAACTTTCGTACTGAGCCACCATAAACAAGTAGATAAAGATAAGCGCAAGTGCGAATGCGTATATAGCCTGATTACCCGCTAGTACTTCTTGATAAGCCATACCCGTCCACTCGTACTGGTAGTCATGTGGCAGAATATCTTCCGCAACACGCTCCATCGCCGCGATAGCATCACCGCTCGAGTACCCTGGCGCAGGCTGACCTTGAATAATCGCACTGCGATACATGTTGTAACGCCATGCCACATCAGGTTCGAATACCTGCTCGTAGCTAACCAACGTACTTAGTGGGATCAAGTCGCCTTTCGAAGAACGAACGTGAAAACGCTCCAAGTCTTCCATCCCACTGCGGTATTCACTATCGGCCTGCATAGTAACGCGGAAGTTCTTACCAAACATGGTAAAGTCATTCACGTAAAGGGAACCTAAGTTACCCTGTAGCGTTTGGAATATGCTGCTTAATGAGATACCCAGTTGCTTCGCTTTTTCACGGTCGATATCAACATAGTAGTGGGGAACGTTCGCGCGGAATGTACTAAAGCCATAAGCAATTTCTGGCTGTTTAGTTGCTTCTTCAATCACTTGCCCCATTACCATCGCAAGATCCGTTCGGCTGCGACCTAATGTATCTTCAAGTACAAATTCAAAGCCTGATGCGGCACCCATACCAGGAACGGCAGGCGGTCCCATGGCAAATACCACCGCTTGAGGTAGCTCCGTTGCGGCTCGGCCATTTACACGCTGTGCTATTGCATTGGCAGTATGATCGCCATCTAAGCCATTTCGCATTTCCCAATCGTGCAGTTTGATAAACAGTGATGCACCGTTTGACGCGGCCGCCCCTGTCATAAAGGCGAAACCATTGGCAACCGTTACACCATCTACGCCCGGCTCTTGCTCTACCATAGCAACCAACTGCTTGGTCACTTCTTCAGTTCGAGACAATGACGCAGAATCAGGAAGCTGAACGTTAACCAGCAAAATCCCTTTATCTTCTTGAGGAACAAATGCTGACGACGTGGTTTTGGCAAAAAACGTTACGGCAGATACGGCAACAATAAAGAATGTCACCAGCAGTAAGGATTTTTTAACCAAGAACCCTGCGACTTGACCATAACGCGCTGTAACACGCTCCAAGCCTCTGTTAAACGCAGCAAACCAGCGGGCTGTGTTTTCACCGCCTTGCTTCAGTACCAAAGAACACAGTGCTGGAGACAGAGTCAGGGCATTAATGGAAGAAATCACAACTGAGATACAGATGGTGAGAGCAAACTGACGATACATAATGCCAGTGATGCCCGGTAACATCGCGACTGGTAGGAATACCGCCAACAATACCAACGTAGAAGTAATGATTGGCCCTGTCACCTCTTTCATCGCGATCAAGGTCGCCTTACGCGGACTGATAGTGGGATCTTTTGCCATTGTGGTATCAACGTTTTCGATAACCAGAATCGCATCATCAACAACAATACCGATCGCTAATATCAGGCCAAACAAAGTTACCGTGTTAATGGTAAAGCCTGTCATTTGCATAACGGCGAATGTGCCTATCAACGAAACCGGAATCGCAACCACAGGAATCAGCGTGGCACGTGCACTACCCAAGAATAGATAGGTAACGGCAATCACCAACAGGATAGCCTCGATCAGTGTCTTAACCACACCCTTGATTGATTCTGAAACAAACAGTGTTGTGTCATAGCTGGTTTCATACGCCATGCCTTCAGGGAAACTTTCGCTCAGTTTGTCGAGCATTTCCATCACAGCTTGGCCACTTTCCAGTGCGTTAGCATCTGATTGTAAAGATAGAGCAACAATTGATGCTTGCTGGCCACGGAATTTACCACTGCCGTCGTAGAACTTTTTACCCAGCTCAACACGTGCGACGTCTTTTAAGTAAACCGTCGAGCCATCACTGTTCGCGCGAAGCACAACGTTTTCAAACTCACCGACACTTTCAAGGCGCCCTTTGGTAACAAGGTTAAATTGTACTTCTTGCACATCGTTGTATGGCGCGGATCCGACACGACCAGCCGCAACTTGCACGTTCTGCTCGGCTAATGCGGCGTAAACATCTGATGTAGTGAGCTTCAAACCCGCCATTTTGTCTGGGTCAAGCCAAACCCGCATCGCGTATTCACCACCACCGATCACGTTCACTTCACTGATACCAGTAACGCGTGCGAGTTGGTCCTTCACGTTCAGGTTGATGTAGTTGATCAGGAATTGGTCGTCATACTTGCCATCCGGCGAATAGAAGTTCAACACCATCAGAAGATCTGGAGAGCGTTTTTTGACCGTTACGCCGACCATACGAACTTCTTGAGGAAGTTTAGACTCAATCTGAGACACTCGGTTCTGTACGTTAACCTGTGCCATATCAGGATCAGTACCAACGTCAAACGTTACGTTTAGGCTATACGAACCATCGTTCGCACTCTTAGAAGACATGTAAATCATGTTTTCTACGCCGTTAACCGATGTTTCTATAGGATCGGCTATCGCTTGTTCGACGACTTCTGCACTGGCACCGGTATAAAATGCAGACACACTGACAGAAGGTGGGCTAATTTTCGGGTATTCCGCGACGGGCAAAAGCGTTAGAGAGATCGCCCCAGCGAGAGTTAAAATAATGGATATTACCAACGCAAATTTAGGGCGCTGGATAAAGAAACGACTTAACATTTAAGCACCTTTATTCAGCTGTTTGCGTTGGTTCTTCCATACGAACGGGCACACCATTTCGTATGCGTTGAAGCCCTTGCGTGATCACCTTATCGGAACTAGTGACACCGTCACGAATTATAATCCCTTGTTCTAGTTGGCGACCAAGCTCGACATTGCGTCGCTCAGCCACATTACCTTCAGCGACAACCATGACAAAATGCCCTTCTAGGTCGGTCTGCACTGCTCGGCGTGGAACCACAACCACATCATTGGATTGCTTTTGACGAAGTTCGACACGGACATGCTGGCCGGGAAGCAATCGATACTCAGTGTTAGGGACTTCTGCACGCATCGCGATCGTGCCTGTGTCCAAGTTAATCCGATTACCTAAGTAATCTAGTTTACCCAAGTGCTCAAATTTATGGCCATTCTCTAAAATGATTTGCACTTCGACCAAGTCAGCCTCACTTGCGTTATCAGCCTGAACTTTGTCCATGCCCATCTCTAGGCGTTCACGTTCACTGATGCTAAAGCTTGCATGCACCGGGTCTAGACTGACTAAGGTGGTCAAAACGCCAGATTGTGGCGAGACAAGATCACCCGTACTTACCCTACTCTGGGCAATTCTTCCTGCAAATGGCGCTTTAATTTGCGTGTAAGACAAGTTTACTTTCGCAAGGTGTAACTGTGCTTTGCCTGCTTCTAGCTGAGCTTTCGCGCCCAGTAATGCCGCATTTAGGTTATCGAATTCAGATTGCGAGATACTGCCTCTAGGAAGCAAGTTTTTACCTCGTTGGAAATCTAGCTCGGCCTTTTTAAGCGCAGCATTCGCTTGTGCAACTGACGCTTTAGCGCTTTCTACTTGTGCTTTGAATGAAGACGGTTCAATGGTATAGAGCAACTGGCCTTTTTCGACCATTTGTCCTTCTTCGAAATGACGTTTTTGCAGATAGCCCGTTACTTGGGCTGTTATGTTGGTATCTTCGACCGCTTCGACGCGGCCAATATAGGCTTTACTTGATTGATGAGGGATGATTTTTGTTTGTTCCGCCACCACAACAGGTGCTGGCGTTTGGCTCAGTCCTTGATTTTTTTCTCCACACCCTGACAACAAGATCGCGCTAGTAAGTGCGCTAAATAGAAGTGTTTTTTTCATGAGTAAACCGTTAGGGATTAGAATTTTAAGCTAGAGTAAAATACCTAACGGCTTATATTGTTATGTCAGAGAATTATCAGAACACCGTACTGAATTGTGTCAGTTTGTTACCAAAGCGCACTTTTTATGAGACTGAAGTGCTTTGCGTAAGTCTGCGGCTGAATGCCATGCATAAACCAGTTCCGTTAGCTCAGTTCCGCATGGTGCCTTCCACAAGCGTTCGAGGGTGTTTTTACCACCAATATGTTCATAAAACTCAATCGCCTGGGTGTTGTTTTTTAGCACTTCTAGGTAAACACCACTTTCTGGAAAATACTGCTCTATCCATTTCGCCATTTCTTCCAACAAACGAACTCCTAATCCACGTCCGCGAAAAGCATCGCTAACATGAATAGCGTCAATCATGGTCCCTTTCTCAAAGTCATGATTGCCAAACGCACAAATAAAGCCACAAAGCATTCCATTATCTTCGAGCATTAAAACGTGCTGGTTATAAGGAGGGTTAGTTAAACGTGTCTGCCAGATAACGAGTCTGTCTTCGAGAACTTCATTGTCTAGGTATTCTTTACCTAGGATTCCTTGATAATACTTTTTCCAGCTTTCCGTATGAAGCTGCGCGATTTTTTGAAAATCGTTATATTCCGCTACTTTTAATTCCATTCTTGGTTCCTTGTTACTTCCTGTAAGGATGTTGCACGCATTCATACTATGCATTAACAAACGAAAAGCCAAACATTCTATTCACAATCTTGATATTTTTATTTGACTTACACGTGTACGCTGATATTCTAGCTTACAAGTGTTCGCTGAATTAGGAATGTAGAATGTCTCCTAAGCAAAAACCACCGTTAATTTGGGTTAATGTCCTGCTGTTTTTAACCAGTTTTGCTTTGGCTGTTTTGGTAGCGCCTTGGTATGGATTTGAATTTGGCTACTCCATGGAACATTGGATATGGCTGGCAATAACCTACTCGTTTTGTAACCTCTCTATTACAGCGGGTTACCATCGTCTTTGGTCCCACAAAACTTATGAAGCACATTGGTCTTTACGCTTGTTGTTCGCCATTGGTGGTGCATTTGCACTGCAAAACAGCGCGCTACACTGGAGCTCTGATCACCGCGTCCATCATAAACACGTGGATAACAACGACAAAGATCCCTACTCGGCCAAACAAGGTTTTTGGTATTCACACATTGGCTGGATGCTCAGAAACTACAACCAAAATACGTACACAGATTACGAAAACTGCCGCGACCTGCAAAAAGACAAAATTGTCATGTGGCAGCATAAACACTACCTAGCACTTACGCTGGCAACAAACATAGGTATCCCTTTAGCGCTCGGCATCATTTACCAAGATATTGTCGGCATGCTGCTGATGGTGGGTATTGTTCGATTAGTGTTAAGTCACCATTCGACATTCTTTATTAACTCACTCGCGCATATCTGGGGTTCGCAACCCTATACAGATAAAAATACCGCCCGTGATAATGCAGTACTGGCCGTCTTTACGTTTGGTGAGGGTTACCACAACTATCACCATATCTTTGAGAACGATTATCGAAATGGTATCTACTGGTGGCAGTATGATCCGACCAAATGGCTGATTAAGAGTTGTTCATGGCTTGGACTGGCACATAAACTACGCGTCACACCTAAGTTCAAAGTTGAAAAAGCCAAAGCGAAGAAGGCTCTCACGACGGCAACGAACAATATCCGTATGTTGCCTAATGCAAAATACCTTAATGATGCCCTTAATGCGGAGTTTGAGGCATTGATGAGTAAACTGTCGGATTACTATGAGCTGAAAAAGCAGCTTGTGGAAGCGAAGAAAAGTGACTTAGCTAAGAAATATGAACGTTCAGTGCTACTGATGCGCTATCAACAACTTAAGCAAGAGCTAGACAACCAACGCCGGAGCTGGAATACACTTGTCGCGCAATATGCCTAAACTAAAAAGAAGCAGCAACGATGCTCTAATGCCGTTCACTAAGGTGAGCGGCATTGTTTTTTCTAGGGTATCGACTTAGCTTTTTCTTAACGACTCTAGGGAAGGATCTTTCTCACCTAGGTTCAAGTATTGATCTGCCGATTAATCCCCTAACTAATCGGCATTAGATCATTTACTCCTCTTGTACCCAGCCTTTTGGTCATTTTCTGCGAGTTACCCTATTGCCAGTTTAGTGCTCGCGTAACGCGCTTTTTTCTTTCTTGGACTGGCTAAGAAGTACGCCAAAGTAAGAGGCCCTAATCGTCCCATAAACATCATGAAGATGATCACTAACTCACCTGGTTCGGACAAACTGCCCGTTAAACCTCGCGATAACCCAACTGTACCCAGTGCAGAGACCGCTTCAAACATAATGTCTAACATAGACGCTCGCTCGGTCAGTAACAGCGTGAAGATGGCAAACCAAGTCACGCCCACCGAGATCAGAGTCAGCGCCAATGCCTTGCTGATGGTCTCTTTGGGAATCTCACGTTGAAACGCATAGGTTGCTTCATCGCGACGCAAATAGCTGTAAGTTGCCAAGACTAACACCATAAATGTCACAACTTTAATGCCACTTGCCGTGCTCAATGATCCACCTCCAATAAACATCAACACTAGAATGATCGCCGTTGTGGCATCTTCCAACTGATCGATAGCTAAAGTATTGAACCCTGCCGTTCTTGGCGTCACCGCTTGAAACCACGATGCCCACCATTTCCCCGCTTCGCTCAACGGAGCAAGCGTGTTGGGGTTGTCATATTCAATCAGGTAAATCGCAATAAGTGCCACCACGTTAATGATCACCGTGCCTAAGATCATCATTCGACTGTAAACGGTGAGTCGGTGCCAACGGCGATTGCGTTTTAAGTCAATCCAAACCGAGAAGCCTAAACCACCAATAATGAACAAACTGGTAATAGTGAAGTTAACAACCGGGTCGTCCACGTAAGGCATTAAGCTATCGGCACTTAACGCAAAACCTGCATTGTTAAACGCACTGATGGTGTAGAAGAAACCATGGAACAAACTGGTTTTCCAGCCCAGCTCTTCACTCCAATAAACGCTCAAAATAGTGAAACCAATAAATTCAACGAGCAGAGCGAACATCAATACAGATTTAGCGGTGGCAATGAGTGTCGACGAGTCAGTTTGGTTAAATGCCTCTCTCGCGACGGCTCGCTCCAAAAAGCCAATTTTTCCGCCCAGAGCCAGCAAGGTCACGATGGCAAACGTCATTAAACCTAGGCCACCACATTGAATCAGGAAGGCAATAACCACTTGCCCAAAAGGCGTAAACGCCGTGCCCGTGTCTACCACAACTAATCCTGTCACCGTAATGGCCGATGTCGCAGTAAACAGGCTTTGAATCCAAGTGATGGGCTCAGTGGTGGCAATTGGCAGTTTGAGTAAGACTGTGCCAAGAATGATCAAGCACGCAAAGCTGAGGCTAAGTATCAGCGGCGGTGCGCCCAACAGTTTTTTGCCCGCTTTGGGTTTTCGCTCGATTGGGATAATAGAGGGATGCCACAAAACCATGTTACACCAACCTTGGAGCGACGTATTTCAGCTCAGCGCGACTACCGCAAAGCAACAGCGTGTCGAACTCATTAAGCACAAACTCATCATTGATATTGGTGTAGACGGCTTCTTCGCGCTTCACCAAGATAGGCTGAATGTTGTAACTGCCTCGGCTGATCAATTTAGAAAGCGGCGTATCGTGCAGATTGGATTTAACGTGGATTTCCACCACATACAAACCATGTCCCATTTCCAAATAGTTGTTCACCATCGGATAGTTGAGTGCCTGCGCGACTCTTACGCCCATCTCCTCTTCCGGATGAATAATGCGTTGCACACCAAGCTTAGATACGATTGTATGGTGCGCTTTGGTGCTCGCTTTGACCCAAATGGATTTCACACCCAGATTTTTCAGCGCCAGCGTACACAACAAACTGGCTTGCATGTCTTCGCCAATCGCCACCAACACCACATCACTGTTCGCTAGCGCTAATTCTCTGAGTGCACCTTCGTCTGTCGCGTCACATATGACCGCTTGCGTTAACTCTTCGACGTATTTTTCGACGATTTTCGGGTCGCTATCCACCCCCGTTACGGTGTGTCCAAGATGAATAAGTTCTAAGCTAGCGGCAACGCCAAATCGCCCTAAACCAATTACTGTAAAGTGAGCCATATCAATCCCTAACTGTGTTTTATGTATAGAAAATGCTAATGCGTTAAGGGCTAGACTGATTTTCCGTCACGGAAAATAGGCAACACGAATCCTGTTCGAGTGCCGATAACCAGCACTAAACCTTGGCATTAACGTTGATTAAATTTGGAATTTAGTGGTGCTTGGACGTCTCAAGCACTAAACGATAACCCAGCCCCGGCTCGGTTTTTAATAGCCGCTGTTCGTCAGCACTATCGTTCAGTTTTTTGCGTAGTTGACTCACTAACACGCGTAAATAGTGAGTATCTTCGACATGACTTTTTCCCCAAATCACCGCTAGCAAATGAGTTTGCTCAATGAGTTTTCCCGGCTTGAGAATCAACTGTTCAATGAATGAAAACTCTTTCTTGGTGAGTGGAATTTCCCTCTGATCCAACCAAAATTGGTGAGTACTTTTGATGATTTTGACTCGGCCAGCCACCAGCTCATCAGCGATGGATTGCTCATCAACCAAATCTCGAACCAGCACTTTGATGCGCGCGATGAGCTCTTTTACGCCAAAAGGCTTGCTCAAGTAATCATTCGCGCCCGCTTCTAAAAGGCGGATTTTTTCCTCTTCTTGATCGCGAGCTGTCAGCACTAGCACTGGCGTTTTATACGTCTGACGAAGTGTATTGAGAAACTCCGTCCCATCGCCGTCGGGCAAGCCTAAATCAAGCAGAATAACGTGCGGTGAATGCGCTTCGAAACACGCTTTGGCTTCTGCAATGGTACTCGCGCCAATGTAATCAAACCCTTCAGCAGACAGCGAAATTCGAATAAAGGTATGAATGCGAGGCTCATCGTCCACGACTAAAACTTTGTAACTCACGCCTGCTCTGCTCCTTGATTGAGTGGAAGTCGAATGCGGATCAGCGTCCCTTCTGATACTGGCATAGATTGAATCTCTCCTTGGTGCGCGGTGATGATGCCTTTGGCAACCGCGAGTCCCATTCCGGTGCCTGAATCGGCCGATTTGTTGTTCGCGCCGGAATAGAAAAGGCTGAATATTTTTTCCGCATCTTCAGCTTTGATGCCAATCCCCATGTCCCGAACATCAATCACGCACGACGAACCCTGCTTAGAAAGAGAAACCTCAACAGATTCACTCTCTGGCGAAAATCGCATGGCATTATCCAGCACATTAAAAATCGCTTGTTCGATGAGCGAACGACTTACTGACAAATAGCCTACGGCATAATCCATATTCATGGATACTTTCTCGGTGTAATTCGGCAAACGAGAAACTGCATCCTGCACAATATTCGCAATAGGCTCATCTTTTTTGGTAATTTTTAATGTGCCATGTTGGAGCTTAGTCGCCTGTAAGAGGTTCTCTATATATTGATGCAAGCGGTGGCTTTCTGAAGTCGCACTGTCGAGCAATTCTTTGCGCTCTAAGTCATTGAGCTTGGGCATGTACTCGTTGAGTGTGGTCAGTGTTCCAATAATGGTTGCCAGCGGCGTGCGTAGGTCATGGGACACCGATAGCAGGATGCTGTTTTGCAACTTGGTTTGTTTTAACTCGCCCTGCTGGCGACGATAAAGATCTGCAAAAGTGCTGGTGATAAATGCCACCACCATAAACACGACTAGATTAAAAATGTCTTCCGGACGAAACATCTGCAAAGAGTAACGAGGCGTCGTGAAAAAGAAGTTGAAGCTCAACGCTTCGATCACCGCCGCCGCATAAGCGAATCGCGAGTTGCATTGAAACGCCACCACCACGACTGCTAACTGCAAAATCAGTAGGACGGCAGCCGTAGAGCCAAACAGTTGGTCTAACAGCCATGAGGCCACAACCGCGCCAACAATCACGATGGCAGAAAAGAGAAATGTGTTATCTCGCCAATGAGCAAACATAAAGTACATCAACCAAAATTCGATGCAGAAACTTTAGCAAAAGCCCATTCGGAGTTCGCGTAAAAAAAGCGTAAAAAATTCAATAACGACAGTCAGTTATAAACATAATCATCATTAAGTTGGCCTAACTTAATGAATAATCACAAGTAAACTTCGACCATTGGCTCCTACCCAGCCGGTATCAAAAACAAGCACAAAAAAAGAGCAACGATGCTCTTTTATTCTACTAAGCTACAACTAAACTCGATACAACTAATCGATTGCCCGTGCAGTTTGGCAAAGTCTTCAACCACCCGTACTCGGCGGAATCCATTTGAGGTTAACACACGCTGTGAAGCCGTATTACTCTGCTCGGCATAAGCAAATAAGCGTTTGAAGCCTTCTTCTTTCAGCTTTACTTTAGCAAGTGCCAATGCGCCCGTAGCGACCCCTTTTGAAGTGAATGCCTTTCCTACCCTATAGCCAACATGCGCAGTACCTTTCCTACTATTAAGGCTGGTAAAGTTCATTCTGCCAATGATTTCCTGCTCGTTATTTTTGATTAGGAATGGCAACAATTGATGGCATTTATAGTCGAGCAAAAATTCTTGTATGTGCTCGGTAACGCCTTGCAAACAGTAAAAGTCTGATTCGCGTGGAGGGATAAATTGGTCAAACCAATCCTTGTTATTCTCTTCAAATTCCAAGAGCTGCTCTGCATCGTCTAGGCAGAGCAGCTCTAATGTGAATTTTTGAGTCTCCATACTTCTATTCAATCGTTATCCCTTAGAATGATTGTATTAACGCTTTTTGCCACGACCAGCATGAATTTTTAGTTTAGCCTTCATTTTACGTTTTTCAGATGAGCGGCTTTTTCTTTTTGGCGAGCGATCAGGTTCAATATCTTCAATCAAGCTTGGCTCAAAACCTTGCAGCCACTCTTGCGGTAAGCGGGTGTCTAACAGGCGCTCAATCGCTTCAAGTAAGTATTCCTCGTCGCGGCTCATCAAAGACGCAGCAAAGCCTTCTTTACCAGCTCGACCAGTACGCCCAATGCGGTGTACATAATCTTCTGCTTTATAAGGCATATCGAAGTTAACAACCTGCTCAAGCTGATTGATGTCTAGCCCTCGAGCTGCCACGTCAGTGGCGATAAGAGCTCGCACTTTGCCTGATTTAAAATCATCTAACGCTTTTTGACGCGCGCCTTGACTCTTATCACCATTGATAGATGCCGCCTTAATACCATCTAGCTTAAGTTCTTTCGCCAGTGCATCACTGCCTTGCTTGGTTTTAGTAAAGACCAAAACTTGCTGCCAGTTTCGTGAACCAATGAGATACGCCAGCAGCTCAGCTTTGCGCTTTTTGTCCACTGGGTAAACGAGCTGCTTAACGGTTTCTGCAGTACTGTTGGTTGGTGTAACTTGCAACTCAACTGGCTCATCAAGCAGTTTGTAAGCAATGGTCTTAATCCGTTTATCAAATGTGGCTGAAAAGAACAGCGTTTGACGTTCAGGTGAAATCTTTTTCAGAATGCGCTGAATATCGGGCATAAAACCCATATCAAGCATGCGGTCCGCTTCATCGAATACCAAATAATGAGTCTTACGTAGATTGATGTTCTTGCAAAATAGATGGTCTAAAAGTCGACCAGGCGTTGCGATCAAGATGTCGCAGCCGTTTAAAAGGTTTCGAGTTTGAACGTTCATGCTGGTGCCGCCATAAGCCGTCACAATATGTAAATCCGTTCCCGCTGCGTATTCAATCAGATTGTCAAAAACCTGCTGAGCCAATTCACGCGTTGGAACCAAAATGAGCGCCAAAACATCATTACTTTGCGGATCGCGTTTTATGTCGGAGTCTACTAACCTTTGGATTAACGGCAAACCAAACGCTGCAGTTTTACCCGTGCCCGTTTGCGCGCCAGCTAAAACGTCTTTGCCTTCCAACACATGAGGGATAGCATGTTGCTGAATCGGCGTAGGTTCATGAAAACCCAACTTTTCAAGAGTGGTCAAGAGTAATGGACAAAGGCCCAATTGCTGAAATGTAGACATGGAGTTATTCCGAATAAAACAGGACGGGTGATTCTATCAGAATCGTCGAGCAGCGTTTAGTACATCTGGGTACAGGGTATTAAATACTTTAACCAACTCATCGTAGTGGCTATCTAATGTACTAAAGCAGTTTGCTAGTTCACCCATTCTGGGCGTTCGAGTAGACATCCTTTGCAAAGCATATTCGATATTGTCCAGATCTTGGTAAGATTCCATCCACCTTCCCTGCCACATCGCGCCCGTCACTTGTGTGAATCGCTCCGGTAACAGTGGCTTAGGGCTCTCATTATGTATGATGGTTTGCTGCTGTTGGCAGAATTTACTCAGCGCCATTTTATGGTAATGATGCCAATTTGCCGCGAGGCAGTGATCCCAAAACATATCAAGCGCGATACCAGAAAACCGCCTTTGCTTACCCTGAAACATAAGACGAGCCTCTCGTACCAATTCATGATTATCGGTATAAGAATCGACAAACCGGTGTAACTTGATGCCTTGCACTATCTCAGAGGAAAACTGGTTGTCTGGATTTCCCTTAACAAAGTCACCCAATAAATTACCGAGCGCGCTAGATTCACAGTGTTCAGCGATATGAAGGTGTGCAAGAAAGTTCATTTGTACCTTGTGCTCTTTGAGTTTCTCTTTTCATAAAAGCACAAAGCCAGCGCGATTGCACTGGCTCACTTAGTTAAACCTGCTTGTTAGAGGTTCAATGATTAGTTGTTGAAGATATCTTCTGCAAGCTCTTCGATTGACTGTTCGTAATCTGACAGCTCAAAGCCAATTTCCATTGCATCGAGTAGCTCTAGGCTTTCTTCATTTAATGCGTGGTCACTCATCCTGGACCTCCTGTTACTTAGTTTAATTTCTATCTACGTAGATAGCGTGGTCTATTATCCCTTTGTAAATCACTTATATGACAGTTTTTTGAAAGAACAAAGCAAAAGTTTCAGGTGGTTTGAGCTTAATCTCAAGCAAACGTTTCCTATTTTTAAAAACAACTAGGTGTAAATAAATTAATACACCAACGGTAATTTATATGTACATTTCTCTTGAAAAGCACCGTTTAATTTTACACAATGGCGTCATCGGTGGTTATCTGAACCAAAACTTGTCTATTACATGGTCAGATTAACTAAATAATAACTATAAACGTAAAGATATTTATACATGAACAAATCAAAGGTTTTAGGAAGTACTTTGATCATTGCTGGCACAACCATTGGTGCCGGAATGCTCGCTCTGCCCCTTGCTTCAGCAGGTATTGGTTTCTCAACTTCACTTATGATCATGGTTGGCCTTTGGGCGTTTATGGCCTACACCGCCTTACTGATGATAGAAGTCCACCAGCATGCAGACCAAAGCGCTACATTACACACGCTGGCTAAACAGTTTTTAGGAACCAAAGGGAAATGGGTCGCAAGTTTCGCGATGATGTTCCTTTTCTACTCTCTATGTGCAGCGTACATTGCCGGTGGTGGTTCTCAGTTTGGTGAGCGTATTGCAAGCTTAAGTGGTATAGAAGTGTCTTCAACGACCGCCACTCTACTCTTCACTTTTATCGTGGCGTCTATCGTTACGGTAGGCACAGCGACGGTTGATAAAGTAAACCGCGTACTGTTCTTGGTAAAAATCATTGCTATGGCTTTGGTACTCACATTCCTAGCGCCTAACGTAACTGAATCTTACTTGCTAAGTATGCCTGTAGAACAAGGCCTTGTGATTGCTGCTATTCCGGTTATTTTCACCTCTTTCGGTTTTCATGGCAGTATTCCAGCGGTTGTTAATTACTTAGACGGACACACACCGTCATTGCGTAAAGCGATTCTGATTGGTTCTGCTATCCCGCTCATCATTTACATTTTCTGGCAAGTTGTGACTCTGGGTGTCGTTAACCAGTCTACGCTATTAGAAAATCAAGGTTTGAGCGCGCTTATCTCTACACTCTCAACGACAGTGCATCAATCAAACCTTGGTCAAGCGATTGGCATCTTCGCGGACCTAGCGCTTTTGACCTCTTTCTTGGGTGTTAGTCTGGGTTTATTTGAGTTCCTTGGCGACACAATTAAAAAGCGCACAAAGGGTAACTCACGTTTACTGGTTGCTTTGGTTACGTTCTTACCACCAATGGGTTTCGCCTTGTTTTACCCTCAAGGCTTTATTATGGCGCTGGGTTACGCTGCTATCGCTTTGGCTGTATTAGCTATCTTCCTACCTATCATGATGGCGAAGAAAGCACGTACTCAAGCAGAAGACTCTCACTACCAAGTGTTTGGTGGCAATGTTGGCCTTGTGGCAAGCAGTGTGATCGGTTTTGTTATCATCAGTGCACAAATCTTGATTACGTTCGGTGTGCTGCCAGCTTTAGGCTAATCAGAAATAATTGGTAGACGAGCGGCTCACCTGAGCCGCTTTTTTTGATCCTATTAATTAAAAAATCGATAAAACTTCGTGGTAAATGTAATTTTTTAGTCACTGCTACGTTCTTATTATTACGATAACTAAAAGCTATTTGACGGGGTTAATATGAAAGTGAAGTTTAAGTTTGTTTTGTCCGCTCTTGCTGCCGTCGCTGCCATAACCTCTTTTTTAGGCACAGCTGACAGCGATATGTCTCGTACAAACGCTTCTGGGGATATTGAAGTTGCGACGTTAGCGGGCGGGTGTTTTTGGTGTACCGAGTCAGATTTGGAAAAACTACCTGGTGTGGTAGACGTTGTGTCTGGTTATTCAGGTGGTGAACTTGAGAATCCCACCTACAAGCAAGTATCGTCTGGCAAGTCAGGGCACATTGAAGTCATAGAAGTTAAGTTTGATTCGGAACAAGTTAGCTATGAACAGGTTTTAGACCAATTTTTCCGTCATATAGACCCAACGGATGATAAAGGATCATTTGTCGATCGCGGTCCTCAATATCGTCCAGCCATTTTCTACCATAACTCACAGCAGAAGCAGATCGCTGAGCAGTTTATGCAAGAGATCGATGAGCTTGGTGTTTTCCAGGCGCCACTCAAAACCGAGCTAATCAAGTTTGAGAAGTTTTGGCCAGCGGAAGACTACCACCAAGACTACTACAAACGTAATAAGATCCGTTATAACTACTATCGTTATGCTTCAGGGCGAGATCAGTACCTAGACAAAATATTTGGTGAAGACCGTAACGAAAAGCCGGTAACACTGCGTGAGTTAATCAATCAAAGCAAAACAACAGCGAACGCGAAAACCTACACCAAACCCAGTGATGCTAAAATCAAAGCAACGCTCACTGACATGCAATACTACGTCACTCAAGAAGATGGTACAGAGCGCGCATTCGAAAACGAGTATTGGGATAATAAACGCGAAGGGATATACGTGGATATTGTCTCTGGTGAACCTTTGTTCTCATCAACTGATAAATACAAATCTGGCACAGGTTGGCCAAGCTTCACCAAGCCAATCAGCGATAAGTATATTGTCACGCAAACCGATTTTAAGCTGATTTATCCTCGTACCGAGGTGCGCAGTAAATTTGCCGACTCGCATTTAGGTCATGTGTTTAAAGACGGCCCGAAACCAACAGGATTGCGCTACTGCATGAACTCAGCTGCGATGCGATTTGTCGCGAAAGAAGATATGAAAAAAGAGGGCTACGTAGATTATCTTTACTTATTCGACCGCTAGTCCATCCAAATGTCGGGTAAAGAAAAGGCCAACGATGATTCGTTGGCCTTCGTTTATCTACAACCGTGCTATTTGCTTAATATTACTTCATCACGCGGGCTTTAAAGTTACGCCCTTTCATCTTGCCTGTTTGGAGTTGTTTAAGCGCTGGTTTGACGACGTCATGCTCAATCGCAACATAAGAAACCATAGGTAAGATATTAATTTTACCGATTTTTTTACCGTCGATACCTGCTTGCTTAGTTAGCGCGCCTAAGATATCACCCGCACGTACTTTTTGCTTTTTACCACCCAGGATCTGGATGGTTTGCATGCTTGGGTAGAATGGACGTTCAACTGGCTTTTCTGGCAATGTTGAAGGTGAAATCGCGATATCCATGTACTCATCAATTCGAGCCACTCGATATTCTTCTTTCTCGCTGTAGAAGCTAAACGCAACACCTTTTGAACCCGCGCGGCCAGTACGACCAATACGGTGCACGTGTACTTCAGGATCACGTGACAACTCAAAGTTGAAGACTGCGTCTAGGTTGTCTACATCTAAACCACGTGCGGCAACGTCGGTCGCGACAAGAATAGAAATACTCTTGTTAGCAAACATGGTGAGCGCTTGTTCGCGTTCACGTTGTTCCATGTCACCATGAAGTTCAACCACACTAAACCCGCGGTGTTTGAGCTCATCCGTCACATTTTGAACTTCTTTTTTGGTATTACAGAACACAACCGATGATTCGGGCTTATGAGTCAGCAACAGTGCTTCTAACGCATCATCACGTTCTTCTGTCGTGTTTAGTTTGAAGAAACGCTGCTCAATGGTGCTGTGTTGGTGCGTTGACTCTACTTTCACCATCTCAGGCTGCTTCATAACCTTAGCAGACAACGACTCTATGTTGTGTGGGAAAGTCGCGCTGAACAATAATGTTTGGCGGTCTGTTGGCGCTTGTTCGATGATGGTATCGATCGCATCTTCAAAACCCATGTCCAGCATGCGGTCCGCTTCGTCCAGAACTAGAGTATTCAGTTCATCTAGGCTGATACGCCCTTTCGACATGTGATCCAAAATACGGCCAGGTGTACCTACCAAAATATGCGCACCGTGCTCCAGTGAGCCAATTTGTGGCCCCATAGGCATGCCGCCGCATAGTGTAAGCACTTTGATGTTGTGAATACCACGAGCCAAAGTACGAATCTCGGTCGCGACTTGGTCAGCCAGTTCACGCGTTGGACAAAGTACCAAAGTTTGCACACGAAAACGCTTAACATTCAGGTTGGTAAGCAAGCCTAGTGAGAAGGCCGCCGTTTTACCTGAACCGGTTTTACCCTGACCAATCACATCTTTGCCTGCGAGCACAATCGGCAGTGCTTGTTGCTGAATAGTGGTCATTTCCGTGTAGCCTAGCGTGTCCAGTGTTTCGAGTAACTCTGGTCTTAGGCCAAGTGTTTTAAATGAAGTTGTCACATCTATACCTTTAAAGGATTCGCTGAATTTACAGTGTGAACTCAGCGATAAAAACTAAAAACCGCCTCAACTGGGAAGCGGTTTTAAAATCAATCTGTCGTCAATCGGCTCGTTAACGGATTCCGTGCAGAAACTCATGTCTGGTTGCCGAATTGGACTTAAAAATACCACCTAAAGCTGTGGTTGTGGTTTCGCTGGTTGCGTCCATGACTCCACGGGATTTCACGCAGTAGTGTGTAGCATCAATCGTTACCGCAACATCGTCCGATTCCAGCAACGTTTGCAACGCAACCAAAATTTGCTGCGTCATACGCTCTTGCACTTGAGGGCGCTGGGCAAAGAAACGAACGATACGGTTGATCTTAGAAAGCCCGATGATCTTACCACGTGGAATGTAAGCAACTGCGGCACGGCCATCGATAGTCACTAAGTGATGCTCGCAAGTGCTGGTGACGGTAATGTCTTTCACTCGTACCATTTCACTCACATCCATCTTATTTTCGATGACAGTGATCTTAGGGAAATTTGAATAGTCTAAACCAGAGAAAATTTCGTCCACATACATTTTTGCAATGCGATGCGGTGTTTCTTCAAGGCTATCATCAGTGAGGTCTAGCTCTAACAGAGATAAGATTTCACGCATATGATACTGAATCTTTTCTTTTTTCTCTTCTCTGCTGAACTGATTAGGCACCATTGGCGTCTCTAATCCTCGACGTTCTAGCGCATCTTTTACCAACATTGCTGATTCGCTAAGACCTGACATTCCACTTCCTCTTAATTCGTCAAGAATCCCAATACGAGATTACCCCTTTAGGATGGCAGACAAGGATACTCGGATTTTTGAATAATTACACCCATATTTTATAGGGGGTCATTATTGCCATTATTAATTCTGTGGTAGAGTGACCAAAACAAATTATTATAAGCACTTAGGATTTTGTTATGGGCTGTTGTGATGCGCCGGGCTTAATGCCACTTGAAGATGCGATGGAGAACATGCTATCGCGTATTAAACCAATTCAAACCACATTACAGTTACCTCTTGCTGAAGCGATTGGATACGTCTTAGCTGAAGACATTCTCTCTCCCATTTTCGTACCGCCCTTCGATAACTCTGCGATGGACGGTTACGCCATCCGCATTGCGGACCTTGAAAAGAACAACACGATGCCTGTCGCAGGCAAATCTTTCGCAGGCCAACCTTTTGAGGGCGAATGGCCGCAAGGTAGCTGCGTACGTATTATGACAGGTGCAAAAATCCCTGACGGTTGCGACGCGGTCATCATGCAGGAAAACACCGAAGTCACTGAGCAAGGTGTTACTTTCACGCAAACTGAAGTAAAACCACAAAACAACATTCGCCCTACGGGTGACGATATTCGTCAAGGCGATATCGTGCTACCAAAAGGCGCTCGCCTAACCTCTCGTGATATTCCAATGATTGCGACATTGGGCGTTAGTCATGTAACGGTTGTGCGTAAACCTCGCGTGGCATTCTTCTCTACTGGTGATGAACTTAAACCATTGGGCCAACCTTTGGCCGAAGGTCAAATCTACGACAGCAACCGCTACGGCATTAAACCGCTGATTGAAAACTTCGGTTGTGAACCAATCGACCTCGGCATTATTCCAGACTGTCCTGAAACGCTGAAAGCGACATTTGAGCAAGCACAATCGCTGGCAGATGTAGTGGTAACATCGGGCGGCGTAAGCGTTGGCGAAGCCGACTACACCAAAGACATTTTGGAAGAGCTAGGTGAAATTGGTTTTTGGAAACTGGCGATCAAACCAGGCAAGCCTTTTGCGTTTGGCAAGCTTTCTACAGCTTGGTTCTGCGGCTTGCCGGGTAACCCTGTCTCCGCCGTGCTAACTATGTACGTACTTGTTCAGCCGATGCTGGCGAAACTGTCGGGTCACACCGAATGGAAAGCACCAGAATCCATTCCGGCAACAACCAAAACAGCATTCAAGAAAGCACCAGGACGAACCGATTACCAACGCGGTATTTACACTATCGAAGACGGCAAATTTGTGGTTGAAACCACGGGCAACCAAAGCTCTGGTGCATTCCGTTCCATGAGCTTGGCCAACTGTTTTGTCGTGCTTGAACGCGAACGTGGGCGCGTAGAAGTCGGCGAAACCGTCAATATCCAGTTATTTAACTCAACACTGTACTAGGAGTTAACTTTGGAGATCCTGTCTGATCAAGAGATGCTTCGCTATAACCGTCAAATTATTCTTAAGCAGTTTGATTTTGAAGGCCAAGAAGCACTGAAACAGAGCTCTATCCTAGTACTCGGCGCAGGTGGTTTGGGTTGCGCGTCAACCCAATACCTTGCTACTGCTGGCGTGGGCGCGCTGACGTTGATTGATGATGATGTTGTCGAGCTATCTAATTTGCAGCGACAAGTGCTGCATCATGATGCTGACATTGGCAAACGTAAAGTGGATTCGGCAGCGCAATCACTAAAGCAATTAAACCCATACCTTGAAGTGCGCACCATCGATAAACGCTTGAATGATGATGACCTGAAAACGCTTATCGCTGATCACACTTTAGTGTTAGACGCCTCTGACAACGTCGAAACTCGAAACCAGTTAAACCGCCTTTGCTACACGCTTAAAAAGCCGCTTGTCTCTGGCGCTGCAATTCGTATGGAAGGACAAGTAAGTGTCTTCACTTACCAAGACGAGTCACAGCCTTGTTACCAATGCTTAAGTGCTCTTTTCGGCAGTGGCGCATTAAGCTGTGTTGAAGCGGGCGTGATGGCGCCTGTAGTTGGCATTATTGGTGCGGTACAAGCAATGGAAGCCATCAAGGTGATTGCAAGCTATGGGAAACCTAAGCAAGGCAAGATTCTGATTCTGGATGCTCTAACCATGTCATGGCGTGAGATGAACCTGATGAAGATGCCAACTTGCCCTGTGTGCGGTTCCAACTCTTAACTTAGTGTGTAAGGGTGGTTGAGGGTCTTTGATATTAATGAGTAATACTAAGATATATCTCGCCACCTTTTTTACCAGCTTGATCGTGCTGATTCTGCTACTCTATTTTCAACCTACAAATCGTAGCGATACTCAAGTTGGGTTTGTTGTTTCTCAAACCGAGACTCAATCTCTCGATGGACATCGCCGCTACCTGTCCGTACGCACTCAAACTAACGAGTTAATACTGATTCAATCCCCTGTAAACGCTAACTGCCCTAAAGGCTACCGCGTTGCTTTCAAAGAGGAACAAGGGCTGACTCAAAAAACAATGTCGTATAAATTTGTCAGTTGTTCCAATAACTAAATGAAAAGGAATGGTTTATGTCACCTCTGGTAACCCCTCAATGGCTTAACACTCAAGCGACCAATTCAAATCTTGTTATTTTAGATGCCAGCATCACGTTCCAGATCCCATCAGAAACAGAGAAAGACCAAGAAAACGTCATTCCTGGATCAATCCGATTTGATTATGACCATGTTTTTTGCGACCCCGATTCTAAGCTTCCTCATATGATGCCTTCTGAAGCGCGCTTTAATCGGCTTGCTCAACAGATCGGCCTTAACAACGAATCTGTAATTGTGGTTTACGATAACAGCGGGACATTTGCATCCCCTCGCGCATGGTGGATGTTCAAAGCTATGGGACACAAAGAGGTTTATGTTCTGAACGGTGGCTTAACTGCCTGGAAAGAGCAAGGGTACCCAGTCGCGCAGAATTACAAAGAGGTTACTCGAGAAGGGAATTTTCAGGGCACTCTCAACCCTAACTATTTCGTCGATGCATCTTACGTGAACATGCAAATCAATGAGCCAAGCAGCCTAACGGTTGACGCACGATCTCACCAACGTTTTAATGCTGAAGTGCCAGAACCAAGAGCTGGCATTCGCAGCGGTCACATACCAAACTCGGTTTGTTTACCCTTTGCCCATGTCATGGACAAGTACCGAATAAAAGCACCCGAAGAACTGAAAGAAGAGTTATCTCCCGTTCTACCGACAGACAAAGAACAATACCTATTTAGCTGTGGTTCTGGTGTAACGGCGTGTATTATTCTTTTGGCAGCGCACACCTGTGGCTACGAGAACCTTGCCGTTTACGATGGGTCGTGGACGGAATGGGGAGGCAATAGCAACCTACCAATAGAGTAACCTAAGCTTGATAAAGGCTCCCACCTCGCTCTTTAAGTTAGCGGGCTGGGAGTTCGCCCACCTCTCCTATCTATTACTCAATAGCTTATTTCGTGATATTAACTTCTGCGAACCCACTTCTATTGATGGTATTTCCCTAACTCTTTCCTATAGTTAATTAAGATAATCCCATTGTTACTAGATTGCAGGAGGTTACATGGCTTTCACGAAACTCCTTGTACCCATTGCGCCTGAGCAAGAGGTCAACCAAGCCCTACACCAAGCGTTTGTATTCGCTAATCAACAGTCTGCTCATGTTACTTTGTTGGTAGTGATTAAAGAGTTAGCCGAGTTTAAAGACATCTACCATATATCAGGGACAGCACTAGATATTCTTGATAAAGCGACGGAGTTTTATCATCAAGCCATGGAAGATCATGTACAAACCCTTACCAAGCAATATCCGCAGATAACATTTTTAGTTAAGGTACGCGTAGGCATTCCGTATATTGAGATCATTAAAGAGGCTAACGAATCTCAATCGTCCATGGTCATTATTGACTCTCATAGAGAAGATAGAGAAGAGGCCTGCCAGCGAGGGAGTAATACGCTGAATTTGATGCGCAAATCTGAAACCCCTATTTGGTCAATCGCCACTCACTCAGCGCCGATAAAAAATGTCGTCGCGGCAATCGACCTAACTAATCAAGATTATCAAGACTTCAACAAGAAACTGATTGCTCTCGCGCATGAGTTCTGCGCTTCAATAAATGCCAGCCTTACGTTTTGCCATGTGTGGAAATTAGAGTCTGAGGGATTTTTAAGAGACTGGAGTGGCTATAAAGACATTGATATCGCCCTACTTTCGCAAAAAATGCGACAAGAACGGATGGAGCGGCTCAAAGTATTATTGGCTCCCCACGAGAAAAGTTCAGTGCCAATGCAAGTTGAGTTGTTGGAAGGAGAAACACGACAAGTGCTTCCACAATACGTTAGCGATAATGGTATAGACTTAGTGATCCTTGGCTCTATGTCGCGCACAGGCATCTCAGGATTCGTGATGGGAAACACAGCGGAGTCAATGATCAATCAGTTGAACTGCTCAGTGATAACAATGAAGCCCGATAGCTTTAAATCCCTCATCTAAACTGATAAGCCATAACAACGCTTGAGTCGTTATGGCTTGGATTTGCGGCTTTTATGTAGTTGAGTTTACTTGTGCGTCATGCATTTGCTCGTCAAGGTTAAGTACCGTTAGTGCGTTACTTACGCTGGTGGCAATTACATCGATAGCGCCTGTCCTTAATGCCCCCAACAGTGCAAGTGGTTTGCTATTTTCAGCGGCAATGGCAATTACTTCCGACACTGAGCGGAACTCGTCGATACCCAACCCAATCACTCGATCACTCATGACGGTTTTCGCTGCAACACCGTGTATATCGAAGAAATCATACCCAGCAAAATCACCGACTACGCCTTGCATCATGCGCGATTGAACCACCTCTTCTGCGGTAAACCATCCTAGGTCAACCATGTAGCTGTTTTCACTCATATCTCCAATACCAACCAGTGCCACATCGGCTTTACGCGCGAGGTCTAAAGTTTGCTTTACCGTCGCATTTTGCATGAACGCAAGCTTCTGTTCACGGTTTTCAGCATAGGCAGGCGCGTATAGTGTTTCCGATGAACCGCCATAGCTTTTGGCAAATTGTCGGCAAATGTGATCGGCATTGAACATACCGCCACGAGGGTGAATACCGCCAATACCACAGACAAACTTAACGTCTCTTTGAGGTATTACGCCTGTATGGTGCGCGACCGCTGACACATTACGTCCCTGCCCAACCGTTACAACAGTGCCATTTTGTAGTGTACTCGCCATGTATTTGGATACTAAGCCAGCCACTTGCAATCTTTGCTGCTCTTCACTGGGTTGATCTAATGCGACTAACGCTCGCTTAACACCGAAGCGCTCGATCAGTCTCTGTTCGATCTTCGCGCTAAATACCGGGTGATATTTAACGGTGATTTCTACAATGCCTTCATCCCTGGCTTGTTTGAGCATCCTGCCAACTTTTGCGCGTGAAACAGAAAACTTTTTAGAGATCTCCTCTTGAGTTGCCCCATCTTGGTAGTAGGCAACCGAAATTTCAGTCAGAAGATCAGTACTCTCATCAGACACATCGTTAATCAATTTACTCATATTCAAACAGACTCGCTTTGGATGATATCCATATTAATAGGATAAATACTTCGCACCATTACAAGTGCTCACATTCGTAGCATATGTCACACCCCTACATGACTTCAACATTTGCTCATCACAAAAACAAATTCTCAGCATAAAATTCGGACAGGCCAATTCGCCTGTAAGCCGCACGATACCTAAGCAAACGTTTATTTCGCGCCAGCACAAACTTTGAAAGAAAAAATAGTTGATGAATGTCACTTTAACCCTAATTTGGCAATTGACTTTCAGGCAAGATCAGATAATTATGGACCCATCATTTACTCAACATTAGAACAAATGTTCACAACAATTGTTCTAAGGCTGAAAAGTTAAAAGTTGGCGGATAGGTGCAATAATGAATCTATTGGTTAACACGCTTGCAAATGCACTCTTCATACTTCCCGTAAAGTATGAGCCCCATGAAATAGGATGATCGAAATGAGCAACAAACTAGAGCAACTTCGTAAACTAACGACTGTAGTAGCTGACACCGGTGAAATCGACGCAATCAAAAAATACCAACCAGAAGACGCAACGACGAACCCTTCTCTTATCCTAAAAGCGGCTCAAATCGAAGAGTACGCACCACTAATCGATGCATCTATCGAATACGCAAAAGCGCAGAGCAACGACAAAGCTCAACAAGTTCAAGACACTTGTGACATGCTTGCGGTAAACATCGGTAAAGAAATCCTAAAAACTATCCCAGGTCGTATCTCTACAGAAGTTGACGCACGTCTTTCTTACGACATGGAAGGCAGCGTAGCAAAAGCTCGTCAGCTAGTGAAAATGTACAACGATGCAGGCATCACTAACGACCGCATCCTTATCAAACTAGCATCTACTTGGGAAGGCATTCGCGCAGCGGAAATCCTAGAGAAAGAAGGCATCAACTGTAACCTGACTCTTCTATTCTCATTCGCTCAAGCGCGTGCTTGTGCTGAAGCTGGCGTATTCCTAATTTCTCCATTCGTTGGTCGCATCATGGACTGGTACAAGGCGAAAGAAGGTCGTGACTTTGAAGCTTCAGAAGATCCAGGTGTACTGTCTGTATCTAAGATCTACAACTACTACAAAGAGTACGGCTACAACACAGTTGTTATGGGCGCAAGCTTCCGTAACATCGGTGAAATCCTAGAGCTAGCTGGCTGTGACCGTCTAACTATCGCTCCTGCTCTACTTGCTGAGCTAGAAGCGGCTGAAGGCGAAGTGGTTGAGAAACTGGTTGACTCTAAAGGCGCAGCTGAGCGTCCTGCTCCTATGACTCACTCTGAGTTCCTATGGGACCACAACCAAGACCCAATGGCGGTTGAAAAGCTGGCTGAAGGTATCCGCAACTTCGCGATTGACCAAGGCAAACTAGAAGACATGATCGCAGCTAAGCTGTAATCACACAGAATTAAAAAAGGGGAACGTTTGCGTTCCCCTCTTAATATCCCTTTCCTAGAATTAAACACATTCGGTAATTATTATGGATCGTAAACATCTCGCTAATGCAATCCGTGCGCTAAGCATGGATGGTGTACAACAAGCAAATTCTGGTCACCCAGGTGCACCTATGGGTATGGCTGACATCGCTGAAGTTCTTTGGCGTTCTCACCTAAACCACAACCCATCTAACCCAGAGTGGGCAGACCGCGACCGTTTCGTACTGTCTAACGGTCACGGCTCAATGCTGATCTACTCTCTATTGCACCTAGCAGGCTACGAGCTTTCAATCGACGATCTGAAAAACTTCCGTCAACTTCACTCTAAGACTCCGGGTCACCCAGAGTACGGTTACGCGCCGGGTATCGAGACTACGACTGGTCCTCTAGGTCAAGGCATCACCAACGCTGTTGGTATGGCTATGGCAGAGAAAGCACTAGCGGCTCAGTTCAACAAAGAAGGCCACGACATCGTTGACCACTTCACGTACGTGTTCATGGGCGACGGCTGTTTGATGGAAGGTATCTCGCACGAGGCATGCTCTCTAGCAGGTACTTTAGGCCTAGGTAAACTGATCGCATTCTGGGATGACAACGGCATCTCTATCGATGGTCACGTTGAAGGTTGGTTCTCTGACGATACGCCTAAGCGTTTTGAAGCGTACGGTTGGCATGTTATCCCAGCAGTAGACGGTCACGATCCTGAAGCGATCAACGCAGCAATCGAAGCGGCGAAAGCAGACCCACGCCCTACTCTTATCTGTACTAAGACAATCATCGGTTTCGGTTCTCCTAACAAGTCTGGTTCACACGACTGTCACGGCGCACCACTAGGTGCAGAAGAAATCGCAGCAACACGCAAAGAACTAGGTTGGGAGCACGGTCCTTTTGAAATTCCGCAAGAAGTTTACGCAGAGTGGTCAGCGAAAGAAACAGGCGCAGCTAAGGAAGCAGCGTGGGACGAGAAATTTGCAGCTTATGAAGCAGCGTACCCTGAGCTGGCAGCTGAATTCAAACGCCGCGTAAACGGTGAGCTACCAGCACAGTGGGAAGAGAAAGCAAGCCAAATCATTGCTGATCTTCAAGCAAACCCAGCAAACATCGCATCACGTAAAGCATCTCAAAACGCGCTAGAAGCATTTGGTGCTCTACTACCTGAATTCATGGGCGGCTCTGCTGACCTAGCGCCTTCTAACCTGACAATGTGGTCTGGTTCTAAGTCTCTAGAAGCAACGGACTTCTCTGGCAACTACATCCACTACGGTGTACGTGAATTTGGTATGACGGCGATCATGAACGGTATCGCGCTACACGGTGGTTTCGTTCCTTACGGCGCAACATTCCTAATGTTCATGGAATACGCACGTAACGCGATGCGTATGGCTGCTCTGATGAAGATTCAGAACATCCAAGTGTACACGCACGACTCTATCGGTCTTGGCGAAGATGGCCCAACTCACCAACCAGTTGAGCAAATGGCGTCTCTACGTCTAACTCCAAACATGAGCACATGGCGTCCATGTGACCAGGTTGAGTCTGCAGTGGCTTGGAAACTAGCGATTGAACGTAAAGATGCACCAACAGCACTTATCTTCTCGCGTCAAAACCTAGCGCAACAAGAGCGTGATGCGGAGCAACTAGCAAACATCGCGAAAGGTGGTTACATCCTGAAAGATTGCGAAGGCAAGCCAGAGCTTATCCTTATCGCAACAGGTTCTGAAGTTGAGCTAGCAGTAGAAGCAGCAGCACAGCTAACTGCAGAAGGTAAGAAAGTACGCGTTGTTTCAATGCCATCAACAGATGCATTCGACAAGCAAGACGCGGCTTACCGTGAAGCTGTACTTCCATCAGACGTAACAGCTCGTATCGCTATCGAAGCAGGCATCGCAGACTTCTGGTACAAGTACGTTGGTTTCGGCGGCAAGATCATCGGCATGACTTCATTCGGTGAATCTGCACCAGCAGGCGAACTGTTCAAGATGTTCGGTTTCACTACTGAAAACGTAGTAAACACAGCGAAAGAATTGCTAGCATAATCAACGCATAGTAATGAAATCAAAGCCCTGCCTAAAATAGGTGGGGCTTTTTCATATCTGAGAGAAAACAACAACCTAAAACACTGAAACTCTTCAATAGACTTTAACTGCGCTTTACGTTATACATCTTTAGTTACAAATTGGTTTTTGCGAGGGAATGCATGTTAGAAACGTTTGGTGTTATCAATATTTGGACGTATTTATTGGGGCTGCTGATGATTATCATCGCACCGGGACCCAATTCTATCTACGTGCTCAAGTCCGGCTCTTCCTTCGGCATTAAAACTGGCTACAAAGCAGCGATGGGCGTACTGGTTGGCGATGCGATTTTAATCCTGCTCTCCTACTTGGGCGTGGCATCACTGATTCAAACTTCGCCAGTGCTCTTTACGATTATCCGTTACCTTGGCGCGGCATACCTACTCTACCTCGGTTTGAAAATCCTTCATGAATATTGGTCCAAGCGCAAAGACGAAGACGCAGGTATCACACGACCGCAAAAAGTCGAAAACGTATTTGCGAAAGCACTGACACTGAGTCTAACCAACCCGAAAGCGATTCTTTTTTACGTTTCATTTTTTATTCAGTTTATTGATTACACCTACGAACACACTTGGATTTCCTACCTTATCCTGGCTGGTATCTTAGAGGTATTCAGTATTGTGTACTTAAGTGTTCTAATATTTGTAGGAACCTCTCTCACGCAACTGTTTAAAAATAATCAGCTGCTTGCCAAGCTGGGAAATGGCTTGTTAGGTTTGTTCTTTATGGGTTTCGCTGCAAGACTAGCGAGCCTGAGTTAATTGAATTCGATGGATAATATGAGGCCTTGGATATGTTAGTTACCTTTCGCAGCCAATCTCACCACATAACCATGTTTGGTGATGTGGCGGTGCAAATATTGAAAATGATGGGGCACAGTGCAGCCGTTCCTGGTGCGCTTTTGGCTGAAGATGTTCCTCAGGCACTGGACCAGCTCAATGCCGCTATCGAATTGGAGAAACAAAAAGCTCAACCTGTGGACCTTGATGAAGAAGATGATGACGAGTACGTTGACCCACCAGTGAGTATAGTGAACAGAGCTATACCGCTGATTGAACTTTTAAATGCGGCCATAAAAGACGAAAGTAATGTTATGTGGGAAGAAGCATAATTCCACTATCCCAACACCAAGCACCTTGTACTTAAATGTATGCGGTGCTTGTAAAGCTCCCTCCATAAACACCTAACTAAAGCACCAACCCACCGTCAATTTTCAGCACTTGCCCGGTGATAAAGCTCGACTTATCGTTGGCAAGAAACTCCACTCCATTCGCAATATCATCAGTGGTTCCCATACGTCCTAACGGCGTTTTGTCTCTCATCATCGCCAGTACTTTTTCTGGTAGATCCGCTGTCATTGGTGTTTCGATAAAGCCGGGAGCGACGCAGTTTGCCCTCACCTGAGCGCCTTTACGCGCAAACTCCTTCGCCCAACTTTTAGTCATGGCAATAACACCACCTTTTGTTGCTGCGTAGTTGGTCTGGCCGATATTGCCGTCTGTGCCGACAACGGAAGACATGGTAACGATTGAACCGCTGTTGTTCTCCATCATCAACGGCGCAACGGCTTGAGTGAGATTAAACACACCTTTGAGGTTTACATCGATGACCATATCCCAATCTTGCTCTGTCATCTTATCGATGAGGGCGTCTCGGGTAATCCCTGCATTGTTAACCAGCACATCAACTCGGCCGTGTACCGCTTTGATCTCTTCGATTAACGCCTGAATTGTGACACGGTCACATATATTAATCGTAACAGGCTTAATGACTTCCGATGGTGGGAAAGCAATCGCCAAGGCGTGTTGGTTCATGTCGAGCGCATACACAGCTGTGGCTCCCTGATTGGCAAATCGCTCAACCACAGCTTTACCAATTCCTTGCGCTGCTCCGGTAACGATACAAACTTTGTTCTCAAACATAGTGATTTCCCTGTGACTATTCGTTTTGTTATTTGTTTTGTTGTTGCTAGGGCTGCCCTACAAAGCCAGCTTAAATTCAGCTTCAAAAATACTGCGATCCATTAGAGTGAGATTCGCGCTGACTTTAGGTTGAAATGACATTTGATTCAGTACGTCTTCGGTAAGGTCTATGCCCGGCGCGATTTCTATCAGTTCCAATCCTTGATCTGTTAAACGGAAGACGGCGCGTTCGGTAATGTAAAGGACGGGCTTGTTATTCTTGAGCGCTTGAGCGGCACTAAAAGTGATTTGTTCGACTTGTTGGATGAACTTGTGTTGCGCACCCTCATTTTCAATCACTAACTCGCCAGCTTCTGCAACTACCGCAAGTCCCTTAGCGGTAAACGTGCCGCAGAAATACACCTCTTTTGCGTTCTGGGTAATATTGATAAACCCACCACATCCGGCGATCTTGCTGCCGAAACGCGAGACATTGATGTCTCCGTTCACATCGCATTGCGCTAAGCCCAAGAACGCTTGATCGATACCACCGCCATCATAGAAATCAAACATCTGGTCTTGGCTAATTATGGCGTCAGGGAAACGAGATGCGCCGAAATCCAAGCCACTCGCCGGAGTTCCGCCTACCGCGCCGGGCTCAACCGTTAGGGTAAAACTATCGAGTATCCCGGCTTGTTGGGCGACCTTGGCGATGTATTCCGGAGCACCGATACCAAGGTTAAGAATAGAGTTCGCTTTGAGTTCCATCGCAGCGCGTCGAGCGATAATAGTTTTGGCATCCAGCGAGCTTTTCTCTTCCTCAACGTGAAGAGATTTTCTTTGCCCTTTGCCAACAAACTCAGGATTCATCATGCTGGCAAATGTCTGCATGTGTTCGTTCGGGTCTTCACACACCACGACCGCATCAACAAATATTCCGGGTATTTTTACCGCGTGGGGATCAAGCATTCCAGCTTCCACCACGCGTTTAACCTGCACGATGACCTTACCATTGTTGTTCCTTGCCGCTTGTGCCGCCGCAAGGCTTTCAACAATCAAGCACTCGTCTTCCATGGTGATATTGCCGTTTTCATCGGCGGTAGTGCCACGGATAATCGCAACATCAAGGGGCAGCTTGTGATAGAAAAGGTATTCTTCACCCGCAAGGTTGACAACTTCAACCCAATCACGCTGAGTAATGCTATTGATCTTGCCACCTTCAATGCGCGGGTCGACAAATGTCCCAAGTCCCACTTTACTGATGGTTCCCGGTTTGCCTGCTGCGGTGTCGCGCAACAAGTGAGATATGATGCCTTGCGGTAGATTGTAAGCTTCGATCAAGTTATCAACGGCCAACTGCTGCAACTTAGGGACTAACCCCCAGTGACCGCCAATGGCACGCTTAACCAAGCCTTGTTGTGCAAGATGGTTAATCGCTCGGCTTTTTCCATCGCCTTGCCCTGCAGCGAAAAGCAGCGTGAGATCCTTAGGTGAGCCTGAATGTTCGAAGCGCTCACCAATCGCACGTTCAATCGCTTCTGGTACGACACTGCCGATAAAACCACCGAGTAATACTGATTGGCCGTCTTGAATCCATTGCGCGGCCTGCTCTGGCGTTAATTTTGTAACCACGATTCACCTTCCTTAGTAATGAATCTCAGATTAGACGCTGGTTACGCATTTGTTAATTGCACAAATAGAGATTGTGAATTTCATATTTGCAATTATTCAACGCTTTATTAATAAGCGAGTAGTTCCGCCTATTACGACTGAGCGTGTTGACTGTTGAGCTCTTCAACTCGCTGAATCAAGTAGCGTTTAAAGCCGTTGCAGCGCTCTGGCATTGGCGTGCGTGGCCGATAGAACATATCAATATCGAAACTGGCACATTGATAGCTATCCATAATCTGGACTAAATCACCGTGTTCAATGTGTTGGTAAACCAGTGAATGAGGAAGGTAAGCGACACCAGCGCTTTCCATCGCTAGATCGAGCAGCATTTCGCTGTTGTCACACTCAAGCGTATCTTGGATGGTGACTATCTCTTGTTCACCACTTTGCTCAAAACACCAACGGTTGCCGCCCAGTAGCGTTCGAGCATACAAACACCGGTGCTCACTGAGCGCTTTGGGCGTATCTGGCATACCATATTCTGCGAGATACTTAGGCGCAGCACAGAGGTAGAGCGGTTCTCTTAATAGGCGTTTGCGCACTAGAAGCGAGTCTGGCGAATGTTCACCTTCGTAACTGGCACTGGCGCGAAACGCGAAATCAATCGTTAGCGGGTCAAACTCTCCCGCCTCAATGAAGATGCGAAAGTTCACCTGTGGGTGCAAGTCCATATATTCTGCGACAATCTTCGTCAGATATTGACGCGCAAACAATGGCGTCGACGAAAGGCGAATCTCCCCTTGTTGTTCTTCCGCTAAGTTCTGCACTTGCTCAACAAGGTTATTGATGTCTGGCAGTAGCGGAGAGAACCGTTCGTACAACAACTGCCCGGCTTGCGTGGCTACAAGTTGTCTTGTACTGCGCTTGATAAGTTCTACCGACAAGGTCTCTTCTAGTTCTTTGACCCAACGACTCCCAGCCGCAGCTGAAATGCCTTGTGTCTCGGCCGCTTCACGAAACGAGCCCGCTCTGAGCACCGCACAAAAGAAGACGATCTTATCGAGTATTGGTTGACGACTAGAGAGAAGATTTTGCGACATTAGCTCACCAAACCCTTTTCTAACGCCAACTTAACCAGCGCAGCGGTGGAATTGGCACCAAGCTTCTTTTTGATACGTAGTCGATGCGTTTCCACCGTGCGGACACTAATATGCAGCGCGTCGGCGATGTCTTTGTTACAAGAACCATTGACGATCTCTTTCAATACGTCCGATTCACGCTTTGAGAGTGTGTCATCTTTTGTCTCTGGCTTTTCATTGATTTGTTCCAGCAATCGATCCGAAGCCTGAGGACAAAGGTAAGAACGGCCTTGCGCAACCTGGTTAATCGCCATCACCAGCTCTTCGGAGCCCACATCTTTTAACACGTAGCCTTTTGCACCGGCTTTGACAGAGCGGACGACGTAGTCTTTGCTATCGTGCATCGACAGCATGATCACCGCAGTCTCGGATTTAGACGCGGCAAGTTTCTCCAGTACCTCAATGCCGTTCAGGTTCGGCATATTGATATCGAGTAACAGTACATCCGGCTTTAAGGTTAATGTGGCTTGTAGCGCTTCAGTCCCCGTTCCGACACAAGATAAGATATCGAGGTTATCCTCACGTTCGAGTCGGGATTTGAGTCCGTCTTGCATCAGACGATGGTCATCTGCCAGTACCAATTTGATCATATTAGCTCCATGTTTAAACTCACGCGTACTTCCGTACCTTCTCCTTGCGTGCTGGATACAGTAAAAGTGCCCCCAATTGCTTGAATGCGCTCTTTCATGTTCTGTAATCCCATATGTTCCAGTGTAGCTGGGTTGTGTTTACCAGACTTTAGTTGTTTGGCAGGAATGCCCACGCCGTCATCACTAATTGTTAGGATCAACAATCTACCTTCTCGCTGCATGATCACGTCGACGCCTTGGGCATTCGCGTGTTTTTCAACGTTGTGCAGCGATTCCTGCACTACTCGATATAAGGTCGTTTCCACTTCGGGAAGCATTTCCACCCCATCGATATCATGTTCAAACACCAGCTCTAATTGCGTACGCTGGCGCAGGTCGTTGATGTAGGCTTCAATCCCAGCCACCAGCCCCAAGTCATCCAATTGCGGTGGTCGTAAATCACGTGAGATTCGACGCAACTCGACAATCGCTTGCTCCATCGCGTTCTTACTTGCGTTGAGCTCTTTGGTCTTCTCGTCTTGGTTTTGTTCTTTGTCGACATTATCGAGGCGGTACTTCGCCGCCACCAATAGCTGGTTTACCCCGTCATGTAACTCACGCGATACGCGCTGTCTTTCATTCTCTTGTGAGTCGATGATTTGTTGATTGAGGACGCTGAGTTGTTCATTCGCCAGCCTGCGAACATTGAGGTTTAACGACGCGCCCAACGCCGCAATGACTGAGACCGACAGAAACATCACCACAAATAACGCACTGCTGGTTTTGCCCACGTTTTGGTCGTAACCGTTCTCCATGTGAGAAACCTGACGTTCAATGTCGTCTAAATAAACGCCTGTACCAACCATCCATTGCCACTTATCTAAAGACACCGCGTAACTTAGTTTAGGTAACGGCTCTTTCATTGACGGCTTATGCCATAGATAGTCGACAAAACCGCCACCTTCGCGGCCAACGCGAATCAGCTCTTGCAGCAGTTTTTTCCCGCGTACGTCTTCGACTTCCCACCAATTTCGACCTATGCGCTCTGGTTGATATGGCAATACCAATGCGTCGCCATCCCAAGTGTATGCAAAAAAGTATCCGTCGCTTCCGTACGTGAGCTGACTCAACTTTTCCGCAACTATTTGCTGCGCTTGTTCGGTAGAAAGTGACTCATCTAGGTAGTAAGGCTCGATGCTTTTCACTGCCATTTCTACGTACTGCTTCAATTCTTGTTTTTTCGCCGCGAGTATATTGCTGCGTGTCAGTTGAACTTGGTCTTCAACTAATTGTTTTGCTTGGCTAAATAGGATTCCTGCCACAATAACCACGACCACAATCAAGGGCACGATCGAAAGCAAAATGATGTTGATTGTTAATCGCCTGTTACTCACAAAGCCCATATATTCTTCCCGAACCAGTACGTAGTTTTACTGACATTTTATGTGGAAAACCGCATGAAATACCGACAAAATTTGCGCAATTTCAACAATAGAGAGTCATCCTTCTCCTCTCTAAACTTAGGTTCAAATGTAACATTGCATTAACACAAGTTGCTACTCAATGTTCACATTTCTTGATATCGACAAGATTAGAGCCTAACAAGGAGAAGGTTATGAACTTCAAGAAAGTTGCAATCGCATCGGCAATGACACTCGCTATGACAGGTATGTCGCTCAGTGCTCATGCAGCAGACAAAAAAGTTCTGCTGAAGACACCGATTGCATTTGGTAGTCACCTGCCAGCACTTGGTACACCGATTCAGTGGTATGCAGACCACATCACCACGACCTCTGGCGGAACGATCAAAATGAAGATTTACGAGCCAGGTAAGTTGGTTAACCCTGCCGAGATTCTTGATGCGGTATCCACTGGTAAAGTGAACTCAGGCTACGCCACAGCGGGTTACTGGCAAGGAAAACTACCAGCTTCGGCTCTCTTTTCTGCGGTTCCTTTTGGCCCAGAGGCTGGTGAATACATGGCATGGCTTTATTTCGGTAACGGTTTAAAACTTTATCAAGAAATGTACGACCAAGGCGGCTACAACGTAAAAGTCCTACCGTGTGCAATCATTTCACCAGAAACCTCAGGCTGGTTTAAAAAGCCAATCGAAAAGCCAGAAGATCTTAAGGGACTCAACATGCGTTTCTTCGGTCTTGGTGCCTCTGTGATGGAAAAACTTGGCGTAGGTACAGTGCAACTGCCGGGGGGTGAAATATTTGGCGCACTTGAGAAAGGCGCTATTGACGCGTCTGAGTTCTCTCAACCCGCCATCGACCAACGTTTAGGCTTCCACAAAGTGGCTAAGTACAACTACTTCCCTGGCTGGCACCAACAATCAACTGTGTTTGAATTGCTGATCAATAAAGACACTTGGAACAAGATGAGTGATACGCAGCAATCCGCGGTGGAAACAACCTGTATGGCGACGATGACTTACTCGATCGCTGAAGGTGAAGCAATGCAGTACTCCGCGATGGAAAAAGCCAAAGAAAACGGCGTGGAAATTCGTTACTGGAACGAAGAAATGCTCAACCTATTCGAAACGACTTGGTTAGAAGTGGTGGATGAGAAAAAAGCCGCAGACCCATTCTTCGACAAAGTATGGCAAGACCTATCTGAGTTCCGTAAAGGTTACGCATTGTGGCAAGCAAATGGTTTCTTACCTCGCGCAACACAAACTCAATAACCCCCTGTGAATTGGACCTGTGGCCAGCCTAAGCGCTGGTCATGGGTTATAAGGAGTGACCAATGAGCAAGGTACTCGTCTCTACCCCTACCGTCCCACTCTACGATCACATAGAGAGGTTCGTTACCTCAGTCAGCAAGTTCTTCGCTTGGACCAATGTTCTGCTGATTGGCGTCATTATTTTACAAGTTGTGCTACGCAAGGTGTTTTCCAACGGCCAAATTGCACTAGAAGAGCTGCAATGGCACCTGTATGCGACTGCGGTTATGTTCGGCACCGCTTACGCACAAGTCACCAACTTGCACGTGCGTGTTGATTTGTTCTACCACAAGTTTTCTGAGCGCACTAAAGCCGTCGTTGATTTGTTTGGCTTACTGCTGCTTGCTATGCCTTTTGTGGTGGTGGTGATTCTGCATTCTTATGACTTCGCCTACGAATCTTGGCGTGTGAATGAGAGTTCAGCCTCGCCGTCTGGCTTGCCATTCCGTTGGCTAATTAAGAGCGTGATCCCGTTAAGTTTCGCCCTCTTGCTACTGTCAATGCTGGCTAGAGTGTTACGTACATTGGAAGTTATTTTCAAAGGAGCGAATCATGGAACCAAATGAGTGGATTGTCATCGCCATGTTTGGCTCGTTTATCCTACTGCTGTTTACCGGCATTCCTGTGGCCTACGTACTTGGCGGGATTGGCGTGGTATTTGGCGCAGTCGGTTACTTTGCCGATTTGTATCTGGATACTTTTACCGGGCTTGATTACACCAGTATGGGTCTGGTCGTAAACCGCATCTACAAAATCATGGATAACTGGATTTTGGTCGCGCTGCCGATGTTTATCTTTATGGGCAACATGCTCGATAAATCTGGTATTGCCGAAAAACTGATGTCTTCGATGCAGGCACTGTTTGGTAAAGTCCACGGCGGTCTCGCGATTACCGTCATGGCGATCGGTATTATTCTCGCCGCATCGACTGGCATTATCGGCGCGTCCGTCGTGTTGCTCACCGTGATGTCATTGCCGAGTATGATGCGTCAGGGCTACCACTTACCGCTGGCGCTGGGCACCGTCGCATCTGCGGGTACGTTAGGAATCTTGTTACCCCCGTCTATCATGCTAGTAATCATGGCTGACCAGCTTGGGCTTTCGGTTGGTGATCTGTTTATGGGGGCGATCATGCCAGGCTTGTTGCTCGGTGCTCTTTACATCACCTACATATTAGTTGTCGGTAAGATGTCTCCAAGCAAAGCACCCATACCTGAAGATGTTCAGCCTGTTGAGTGGGGTTTGATCTTTCAAGTATTTAAAGACATTACGCCAACAGTGATACTTATCTTCGTGGTGCTGGGTTCTATCTTCGCGGGCGTTGCGACACCGACAGAAGCGTCTGGCATCGGCGCGATGGGAGCGACTTTACTGGCTGCGTACAACAGAAGACTCAACTTCAAAGTAATTAAGGAAGTGGCGATGGCCTCATACGGCACCACCGCCTACATCTTTATGATATTCCTTGGTGCATCCTGTTTTGCTTTGGTATTGCGCGAACTGGGTGGTGATGAGCTGATTGAGTCGTTCCTAAGTGGGCTACCGTTTGGACCTTACGGCATCATCGCGTTTATTCTGATGATCGTGTTCTTCCTCGGCTTCTTCTTGGATTGGATAGAGATTACCTTGATTGCCCTACCCTTGTTAGCACCTGTTATCTCAAGTTTAGGCATCGAGTTAGACGGTCACGGCGTGGTAGATAACCCAAGCCTAGTGTGGTTCGTGATGCTGGTTGCCATGGCACTGCAAACCAGTTTCTTAACGCCGCCAGTCGGTTTTGCACTGTTTTATCTAAAAGGGGTATGTCCAGAAGGTGTCGCATTGAAAGACATTTACCGCGGTGTTATCCCATTCATTTTGATTCAGCTTATCGCGCTAGTTTGCTTAGTCGCTTGGCCACAGTTGGTACTCTGGTTCCCTAGCGTCGCGTACGGCTAGTTTGAATCCAGTCTATCGACATAAACTTAAGGCGAGCTGTTATGGCTCGTCTTTTCTTTTGTCTGTACTTTCGTCCCTCACTCTTTGTAAGCCCTTAGACTTAAACAAATTTCAATTATTTTGCTTTCCTTAAGTGTTTCTTAAGTTTCGTCCCTTAATTTGTCATTACGAACTGAGTAAAGGGGCATCCGATGAAACATCCAATAACAACACCCGAGATTAAACTGGAAATCGTTGCACCAAACCATCCTTTGTGGCCAAAGGTGACTCAGCAGCTTTGCACCCGTTATGAACAAGCGTTCGATGCAAAGCTGGCTACATTTATGCCTGAATTTATGGCCCTTACGATTGATGGCGAAATCAAGTCTCTGTGTGGTTTTCGAAGCGCGGAGAACGAGGCGCTGTTTCTTGAGCAGTACTTAGATGACAAAGCAGAAGTGCTTCTCAGACAGCATTTTGACACCGAGATCCCCCGCAGCAGCGTGATTGAGTTTGGTCAGCTTGCTTCTTTCGCTCATGGTAATTCACCCATTCATTTCTTCTTGATGGCGGAAAAGTTGGTCGAGCAAGGTTACGAGTGGTGCATTTTTACCGCGACCGACCCCTTACATGCTTTGATGAAAAGGCTCGGTTTAACCCCCATTGTTATCGCCGAGGCAAGTCCCGAGCGCGTACCAGAAGCAGAGAAAATCTGGGGAACTTACTACCAACATAAACCACGAGTATTGGCCGGTAACTTGATTCAGGGATACCAACATTTGCTGCACCTTTTTCACGAAACCAACACAAAAGTGAGAGGATAGGATGAACCGAATTCTCGAATCAATATATCGTCACGCGCAACAAACACCCGAGCACGAAGCATTACGTGGCTTTAACAGCCATCAAACCATTGTCGCACTCAGTTATGTCGAGTTAGTTGAACGCATCGAGCGTATCGCCGCACAACTGCAACAATTTGCAGTACAATGCATCGCGCTTCGTTCAGAAAACTGTGTTGATTGGGCGCTGGTTGATCTTGCCGCTATGAGAGCAGAAATCCCGATTGTTCCGATCCCGACTTTTTTCTCTAACCAACAAGTTGAGCATATCCTAACCGAGGCTGGCGCAGACGTGCTGATTGGTGATTGGCCAGATATGTTTGAGTTTGACGATCACATCAGTCTTGTCGAAACGCTGCCGGTTTATCGTCTTTATCCGACTGAATCCGTTTCTCGCCTGCCTGGCACAATCAAGATTACCTTTACATCAGGCTCTACTGGCAACCCGAAAGGCGTTTGCTTGAGTGAAGATAACCTCTTTGATGTTACTCACTCGCTGGCATCGGCACTCAATGTGGATGTATCGCGTCATCTGGTTTTATTGCCTTTGTCTACCTTGCTAGAAAACATTACCGGCATTTATGTGCCATTAATGCTTGGCGTAACCAGCTTTATTTTTCAGGGTGAACACGTGGGGTTAACAGGGTCAAGCCAGTTTAATGCGCAGACCTTTGCCAGCGCACTTGCGACCTACCAACCTAACAGCTTGGTGCTAACCCCTGCGTTACTACTCGCGCTTATTCAGGTAGTGAAAGCCAGCCCTTCATTTGCTGAGCCGCTTAAATTTGTCGCCGTTGGCGGCGCAAGGGTCGCACCTGAAATTATGCAAGCGGCACACGCGCTGGGCATTCCGGCATATGAAGGCTATGGGCTGTCTGAATGCGCGTCGGTTGTGGCTTTAAACACACCAAATAAAGTTAAGCACGGCAGCTGCGGCGCACCACTCAACCACATCGAAATCAAAGTCGCTGATGATGGAGAGCTACTGGTTAAAGGCAATCAAGCACTAGGGTATTTAGGCCAACCTTTTGATCAAGAGTGGTTAGAAACGGGTGACTTAGTACACGTTGACGAGAACGGTTTTGTTCATATTCTTGGCCGTAAAAAGAATCAGATCATCACCAATTTTGGCCGCAATATCTCTCCGGAATGGATCGAGTCACAAGCACAAGTCTTTGCACCGGGTGTCAGGTTGCTGATTGTTGGCGAAGCTCAGGCCTTTCTCTCAGCCATCGTTGAGCCTTCTGAACACATCGTGGAGCAAATCCAACAACTTAACGCAACGTTACCGGATTACGCCTGCATTAAAATACTGATTATCACCACCAATTTAGACACTCTCGCCCATTGGTATACCGAAAACGGAAGGCCGAAACGAGATGTCATCGAATATTGGGCAAACCAGCTTATCTCCGGAAAACAGACTGGTACCGACCACCAATTGATTGAATTGCGTTAATACACCATTAAATTTTTAAGGAGTCAGTGATGAGCTTTTTTAACACACTCAAAGAACAAACCCGAGAAGCACAGCAAAGCATGCTAAGTGCACCGATTTTTAAAGCTTGTGAACGCGGAGAAATAGACCTAGACACTTACATCGCCTTTTTGACCCAAGCTTTTCACCATGTGAAGCACACAGTACCGCTACTAATGGCGTGCGGTGGTCGCTTGGATGCCGAGCATGAGTGGGTACGCGAAGCATTGGCAGAATACATCGACGAAGAAAAAGGCCATCACGAATGGATTCTTAACGACATTAACGCCTGTGGAGCAAACGCTGAGCTGGTTCGTCACAACCAAGGCGATGGACGCATTGGTGAGGCTATCGAGCTAATGGTAGCTTATCTTTACCACCAAATTGATCGCCAAAACCCTATGGCACTGTTTGGCATGGTTTGGGTGTTAGAAGGCACCAGCGTCGGTGTGGGTGGAGACATTGCGCAATTGGTTAAACATAAGCTGAACCTACCCGACGACGCTTTGACTTATCTCACGTCTCACAGTGTGCTTGATCAAGACCATATTCAGTTTTTTGAATCCTTAATGGATAAAGTAACGGACACCGATGATCAACAAGCCATCATCGACTCGGCCAATATTGTCTTCAAACTGTATGGTCAAATGCTGTTAAGCCTTTCTGAACCCCGTTTGTCCGATGTGGCTTAGGAGGCAATATGCAACTAAAAGATAAATACGTACTGCTGACTGGCGCTTCAGGTGGCATCGGCCAAGCCATTGCACTCTCGCTAGCAAAAAAAGGCGCAAAGCTGTTATTGGTTGCTCGCCATGCCGATAGATTAAAGGCTCTGATCGACACGTTACCCAATCCAAGTGAGCATCAATATTTGTGTGCAGACCTAACCACCCCAGAAGGGATGACGTTACTGCGTAACAAATCGATAGAATACTTACAGCACAACAATAAGTTCAGTGTGGTGATCAACAACGCGGGCACCAACCAATTTCGCTTTCTGGCGCAGCGCGACCAAGCCTCTATCCAACATGAGATAGAGCTTAACTTAACCACTCCAATTCTCGTCACACAGAGCGCACTCACGTGGTTAGAACGCCCAGGAATCATACTCAATATCGGCTCAACCTTTGGCTCCATTGGTTATCCTGGTTACTCCACGTATTGTGCATCGAAAGCTGGCTTACACCGTTTCAGCGAAGCGATGGACAGAGAGCTAGACGGCGCCGGAATCCGTGTGCTTTACCTTGCTCCGCGCGCCACCAACACCGAGTTAAACAGCCAACTTGTGACACAAATGAACCAAACTCTCGGCAACCGTTGCGACAAACCACAAGTGGTGGCTAACCATGTCGTGAAAATGCTGACGAAAGAAATTTCAGCCAAATGGATCGGATGGCCAGAAAAGCTCTTTGCTCGAATTAACCAGTTGTTGCCCAACTTGGTCACTAACTCCATTCGTAAGCAACAAGAAACCATCCATAGATTTATAAAACAAGCGGAAAAATAGAGGTAACTGTGATGAAAACCCTTTCAACCATGAGTCTCGCCATCGGTGCAATCATCGCCAGCAGCCAAGCATTCGCTGCGGTTCCTACACTAGAGAGCGTGCAAAAAGAGTGGGCAAACTGCCAATATCAAGTTCAAGACAGCGACGAAAAAGAAAGCTGTTTTGAAGTCACCATTATGCACACATCGCAAGCTTTGCATGTTAGCCCAAACGACCCTGAGCTGACGGTATGGATGGCAATCAACAAAGCCTCTTTAGCGGGCGCAAAAGGCGGCTTAGGTGCCCTATCACTAGCAAAAGAATCCAAAGCATTGTTAGAAAAAGTGATTGATACAGCGCCCAAAACATTGGATGGCTCTGCCTATACCAGCTTGGGTTCGTTATACTACAAAGTACCTGGATGGCCACTAGGGTTCGGGGATGATGATAAAGCAGAAGAGATGCTCAAAAAAGCACTTGAGATTAACCCTAATGGCATAGACCCAAACTATTTCTATGGTGACTTCCTCGCAGAAGACGGACGAAAAAGCGAAGCGGTCCGATACTTAACCAAAGCGCAAAAAGCCGCGCCACGACCAGGTCGACCGCTTGCCGATAAAGGCCGTCAACAAGAGATAGCACAAAAACTTAAGAGCCTAAAATAAGAATGCGAATACTTTTGGTTGAAGATGATAACTTGCTCGGTCAATCCATGGTGACGTCACTCAGTCGTCATGGATTTACCGTCGACTGGTTAACCAATGGCGGCGGTGTGAATGCCGCCTTAAAGGCCGAGCAATTTACCGCAGTAATACTCGATTTAACCCTGCCCGATATCGATGGACTAGAAGTACTAAAGAGATTGCGTAACGCAGGCTTCCATTTACCAGTGATGATATTGACCGCACGCGACGACATTCAAGACCGCGTAAAAGGCCTAGATGGCGGCGCGGATGAATACATCGGTAAACCTTTTGCCCTTGAAGAGTTATTGGCTCGCCTTAGAGTGTTGATTCGCCGACAATCTGGTAGTGCTAACCAGCAAATTTGTGTGGGTGACTTAGCCCTATCACTTTCTGAGCAAGTCATCACTTTCCAACAAGCACCACTTAAGCTCACCCGCAAAGAATTTAAATTACTTGCCAGCCTAATGACCAATGCAGGTAGAGTAATGAGCAAAGAACAACTCGCCCAATCATTACACGGCTGGGAAGACTGTACCAACGACAACAGTATTGAGGTACACATTCACAACTTGCGTAAGAAAGTGCCGAACATGCTAATCAAAAATATACGCGGTGTGGGGTACATCATTGAAAAGTAATACGACCTACTCTATCAAGCGTCGGCTGATTGGTGTGGTCATCATCCTGTCTATCACGATGATCACGCTTTCGTTGTACTTTAGCCTTCAATTCGCCAAACATGAAACACAAGAAGTGTACGACGCGAGGCTTGGGCAAACCGCCAAGTTGTTTTCTTTAACCACCTCTTCTTTTCACGCCGATTTGACCGACCCTGCTATTCGTCGCCAATTTGAATTATGGATGGGTCACATTCGTCAGTTATCAGGCTCAGATGACGACCAAGACACTCCCTACGGCCACCCCTATGAGCAAAATATCATTTTCCAGTTTTACCAAACGGGCCAGCTGATATGGAGCTCGAACAAAGAAATTGACGCTCTGTCTCCATCTCCCGTTTTTGCTGGTTTTGGTGACCAAAGCACCACAGGCGGAGAGTGGCGGATTTTTCAGCTGCGCACCTCAGATAAAGATTATATTTTGGTCGCGGAAAAACAGAGTATCCGCCAAGAGATCATTGACGAAGTGGCCCTTTCAACCGTGATCCCTCAGCTTGTTTTGCTGCCTTTATTTATCATTATTCTTATCTATTTTATCGGTAAAAGTTTCCGCCCTATTTCCGAGTTAAGAACCGCCATTTCTCAGCGCAGTATTCAAAAACTGGATCATATCTACGTCGCGAACCAAACACTGGAGCTTTCTCCACTTGTCGATACCCTAAACCAGTTACTCGAACAACTCGATCTGGCTTGGCAGCGAGAAAAGCGCTTTACTCGTATGGCTGCCCACGAGATTAAAACGCCGTTAACCATCTTGCGACTGAATGCAGAAAATGCCCTTCATAGCCAAGATAAGTCACAGCTAGAGCAAGACTTGTCCAATCTTCTGCAAGGTATTGACCGTACAGACCGCATCCTGCACCAGCTGTTAACCTTGGCCAGAGTAGACAGCATTACTAGCCTAGAGCGTTCCACCGTTGAGCTATCTAGCCTGCTTCAATCCGTCTTATCCGATCTGGTTCAGTTGGCACTGCGGAACGATCAACAACTCAGTTTAGATGGAGATACAGGCGAGATTCTGGGAGACGAAATTTTGTTAGGGCTGCTGTTCCGTAATCTAATTGATAATGCCATTCGCTACTCTGGAGAAGGCAGCCAGATTGATGTTCGCCTTGTGGAATCGGATATGTATTACGAGGTGTTTGTTTCTGATACAGGGCCAAACATCAGCGATGAAGCACGCGAAAAGCTATTTGATAACTTCTACCGCGCCAATACGGAAAAAGGCGACGGCGCAGGGCTTGGCATGTCTATTGCTCGTGATATTGCCTTACTGCATAACGCGACTATCGAGTTGCTGCCGAGAAGTGAAAATAAGAACACCTTTCGGGTTCGCTTTAAGCGATAATTAAGCGGCAAACCTAAAAAGCGCTTGGATGACTCCAAGCGCTTTTTGTTATCTATCCTAGGTAATACCGATATTGAAAATGTCACACACCCGCCGTGACATTCTTACAAAAGAGCTTTGTGAGTGATTAAGCCATAGCGACCTGAATCACTAACATTAGTGCACCGAAACTCAAAACGAAAACGACCATTGGCCAAACAAATTTTAGCCATTTGTTATACGACATACCGAGCATCTGCAAAGTCGCTAGCACTAGTCCAGTCGGAGTTAAGTACAACATTGCATACTGCCCCCAGTTATACGCAGAAACCACTATTTCGCGTGGAATACCAACTGTATCTGCCAACGGTGCCATAATCGGCATAGACAATACCGCAAGGCCTGATGAAGATGGAACGATAAAACCAAGCAGTGCGAATACGAGCATTTGGGCAACGATAAATACACTCCCCTCCATACCAGATACAAAATCAGAGGCTGCGAAAAGAATAGTATCGGAGATCATGCCCTGTTCAAGCACCAGATTGACTCCTCTGGCAAGCCCTATAATCAGGGATACACCAACCAATTCAGATGCGCCTTTAGTAAAGGATTCCACAAGCGTTTTCTCTGAAAGACCAGATATAATCATAATAACGATGGTAATTGCCAAGAAAGAAGCCGCCATAGTTGGGAACCACCATCCGCCAACGGATACGCCCCAAATCATTAATGGAAATGCCAATATAAACAGAGCCAGAATAAGCTTACGACGTGGAGTAAACGGAAGCTCATGATTCATGTCCACATCACTCATGTAGCGGGCTTCAAACTCTTCATGATCAGCGTATGTATAAGAGAAGCTAGGATCAGCTTTAACCTTTTTACAATACCAGTACATGTAAGCGCTTAATGCAGCAAAGCCAACAATCAAGCCAATGACCCGGAACTCAATGCCTGCTGTAAAGGGGATACCTGCAGCATTTGACGCAATAACCACAGAAAATGGGTTAATTGTTGAGAATGTTGAGCCCATAGATCCGGCCATAAAGATCGCCCCTACACACACGATAGAGTCATAGCCTAATGAAAGAAATATAGGAACTAATATAGGGTAAAACGCCACAGCCTCTTCTTCCAGGCCACAAGTTGTCCCGCCAAGCGCCATGACAAAACATACTGAAAATATGAGGCCAAATTCACGGCCTTTACTTTTCTTAGACAGTGCAATAAGCCCTGAGTTAAACGCCCCGGTTGCATTTACAACACCGATCATACCGCCTAAGACAAGGATAAATACGATGACATCGGCACCTTCTATTGTCCCTTCAACCATACTCTTAGTGACATCTCCAATGCCTTTATGGACAGGAATAACACGCTCATATGTGTCTGGAACGGCAATAGGTTTACGGATAATGCCACCAGTAAACTGGTCTATTTTTATATTGACACCGAGCTTGTCCAGTTCCTCCTGTGTTGCAGCTAAAGTCGTAACATCACCAGAAGGGGTTGCCATAGACAACATTCCTGACTCGGCGCTATAAGTGAGTTTTGAATACGCGCCCGCAGGGATCATCCATGTGCAGGCAACAGCCAGCAAAGTAATGATAAACAAAATAGTAAAAGCGCTAGGAAAGTTTTTAAATCTTAGACGTGGGAGTACTACGCTTGTCATAACATTTCTCCATTTCGTTACCCGGCACTAACTAACAGTGCCGAGCTAAAATCTAAATAGTCGCCTAGTGTGGCAACCATCACCGCTTTAATGGTGTGCATGCGGTTTTCTGCATTCATCATTGTGAATGCGGCAGGCAGTGCATAAAATTCAAAAAGGATTGTCTGTCTCCTTAATGGCATCCATATGTAAATGGTAACGCCTCATCATATTGACTCTCTCATCCCTGATGGCGTAATTTTTCTATTCCTAAGTATTTTGCTTTTTAGATCTGATGATAAATCCAGAAGGTGCTGAATTTCACGTGGAGTAAGATCGAGTAATTTAAATAAATTTCGGTTACGTAAATTAAAATCCATTTTAATTTCTTTTTATTCCATAAAATTAAACTTCAATTAGGACTTAGTGTATTTTCAAGTTAAACACCTGTTGAATTAATATACTCCTAATAATTTTATTTAATTTGATGATATTCACAAATTCCATTTAACTACCCATTATTAACAATAAAGATAATACAACCCAATGTTATTTATAATTTTATATACACAAACCCATTAACCTCTCATCATTAAAAACAAGATAAAAATGAATGATTATCTAGTGACAATAGATATAAAACAGAAGAATAATAAAATTAAAAATCAATAAATATGCGATTAATAAAACTCAACATTAATGCAATTTTAAGTTTTATATTTGTAGTATAAAAAACAGTCATCACCCAAAAATAAAACTGGAGATGTAAATTATGAGTAGCTCTTCGAGTAAACATATAAGAATGGATAACAGTTACTTCATAGCTGCAATACTCAGCAATTGATGCACCTCTCAGATATGCTGGTTTTGTGTGTTTCTCCACGAAAAAACAAATTTTAAGGCTTTAAAATGACACGAGTTCAATAACAATTATTATGATTTCATGTCAAAAAACGTACAAAACGAAGCTATCACAAGAACAATACGTCATAAGATTCTCAATGAAGAAATTACCTCTCAAGCCCTACTCGTTTGCATATTGGAAGAAGAAGGTTTCGGCAAAATTCACCAGTCGATGGTCTCCCGCATTCTTACCAAGTTAGGGGCTGTTCGTGTACTCAATGAAGACAAAAAGTTGTTTTATCAAATCCCTCATCAGCTAGAAATGCCTTCCTCCAAAACTAACATTGAAGAAATGATTAATGATATCGATTTTAATCGTTTCTTTATAATTATAAAAACAACGCCTTCAGCTGCTGAACTTGTGGCCCGCCTCGTTGATTCTTTACGTTCTCAAATGGGGATCATGGGGATTGTCTCTGGTGATGACACTATTTTTGTCACTCCGACTGAAGAAGGCAATACGAAAGAACTTACCAGACAATTAGCACAGTTTTTTAGCTTCAATAGTAAGGCTTAACTTTATTGATACTCGGCCCTTCCAAACAATAGATTCGAATTCCGTACGTAATAGAACGCGACGACTCTGAGTAATGTATAAATAATGCATGATTTAAGTTGCTCCATCTGCCACTGAGTAATTAAGGAGACTCACGATGGGCAGATGCATGTTTCAGAAGTGCCAAATGTAACATTTCTGTATTACGGAGCTTAGGGAGGAGTCTATGCTTTATGATACTGGCTTTACCCGAATTGCCATTGTGGCTCATTGCAGGGAAAGCTCTTTAGTCCACAAAAACGGCTGGGTTACGATAAATACAGACAAGGAATCGAGATGGCTGACCCACATATCGAATCACCAATGGATCAATGGGATCACCTAATGGTCATCATTTACCGTTTAGGCTTTACCCTTGCATGCCCTGTTCTTGCACTTCTTCCTTGGAATCTCGGCTACCCCGTTGAAAACTTTGTATTCTTATCTGCTGCCATGTGTGCGTCATCACTGCATATCTATAGTAAACCAATCCGCCTATTACTTCAGTTTGCGACATGGGCAGGTCTACTATGCTTTGTGTTTGGTTTGCCTAATATAGCTATGGGCGGTGCTTTTATTACCTTGGGCGGGCTATGCTACAAAGAGTATTTCTGCTTCAAAGTTCCAGGACTGCGATTTCAGCCACTGATTCTGGCAGCGTTGTGGTTTTGTATGGTGTTTGATGCGGATATCGCAGCAAGACTACTTGCCACAATATCTGCTTTTCTTTTTCTTGTTACTAGTGTCTACAAATGGATAATGCCAAGACACTTCGATATCGGTGATAAAACGAAATATGACGTCTAGAGAAAACTCCCATGTGATATAGCAAGTTAAGATTGATCTATTTAGACTCTGCTAAGAGCGTCAGTATCTCGTTGAGCCTTAGGCGGAAAAACCTATTTTGCGTCTGCGTCGTCTGTTTGAGCTAAGATTAAGCAAGCAAACCAGATCACTGCCTTAGAAGCTTATGCAATACGTAATCAAATTAACATCTGCCTAAACGATGTAGACGATGGACGCCGAGAGTGAAGATATGAATAGCCTAGATATGCTCAGGGATACCAGCAAACATAACAATGCCATCGCGATGATTATGTCACAAACGTAGAGTGAGGATATAAATTATGACGCACATACTCCCACAAGATGCTGCCGTAGATTTACTAGAATCTGTATTTGGTGTAGGCGAAATAGAACCAATGAATAACCCTCTAACGATTAACTTCTCTCCTAAATCAACCGCAGCCACGGGATTGGATATGCAAGTTATCTCATTTACCATCGACCCCCATGGCCAATGCGTAAAATCCAATATTGTTGCCGATTACCAGCAAAAACCTGTCGAAAGAGAAATAGACAGTGCCAACTTTGAGTTAGATCTTAAAAACAAACGACTGATGTTTTTTAACACCCCCATCACTAGCCCTGCCGATTTTGAAGCGGTTTATATTGAGAAGTTAATAAATACCTAAGCCTCACAACCTAACATTGAGGCACACAGACAAAACGGTGAAGGGAGTACTTTCGATGATAAGCCGACTCCATGTGTAGAGCCATTCTTATAGAATATATTAGGAGCAAGGCGCGATTGTATTTCTTCGGAGGTCGCCCCTTGTTGCTCCCGCAAGACAACAGATGGCTGCACAGTTGGAGAGGAAATATTAACCAACCAACGAATGATGTCGTAATAGAAAATGAATGAGGGAGATACTTACCCTCATTCACGTAAAGGCGATTATATTACAGAACCTTAGATAAGAATTTCTTTAACCTCGCGTTAGTCGGGTTATCAAAAAATCGACTAGGACTGTCCGACACTAGTAGCTCTCCATCTTCCATAAACAGCACTCTATCTGCCACTTCTTTTGCAAAGCCCATTTCATGTGTCACTACAACCATCGTCATACCATCCTTGGCTAGATCTTTCATTACATCCAACACCTCCCCTACCATTTCAGGGTCAAGGGCTGAGGTCGGCTCATCAAACAACATGATATTTGGCTTCATCGCAAGTGCACGTGCGATCGCTACACGCTGCTGCTGACCACCAGACAAATGATTGGGGTAATTATCCATCCTCTCCGAAAGACCAACCTTATAAAGTAAATCTTTTGCCTCTTCTTCGACGGATTTAGCGTCTCGTTTCGATACTTTTAGTGGCGCAAGCATAACGTTCCCTAAGGCCGTTTTATGCGGAAAAAGATTAAAACCTTGAAAGACCATACCAACATCTGCACGCAGCTTATTAATATCCGTCTTTCTGTCATACATGTTAATGCCATCCACGATAATAGAACCGCTATTTATCGTCTCTAGCTGATTAATTGTTCTAAGGAAAGTTGATTTGCCAGAACCCGATGGGCCTACAATCACAATCACCTCTCCTTGTTCAACATCTACTGATACATCCTTCAGAGCGTGACAGCCATTAGGGTAAATTTTGTTGACTTTTTTTGCTGAAATAATGTGTTCCATTAACGACTCCAATTAATCACTTGCTGCCAGTTTCTTTTCTAACATTTGTATTGCCCAAGACAATACGCTGGTTAAAAGTAAATAGAGCGCCGCTACAGTAAACCACACTTCAAAAGGCGCGAAGCTGCTACTGACTACTTCTCTTCCCGCTTTGGTTAGATCGGTAATAGAGATAACAGAAACTAAGGATGAATCTTTGATCAGGTTGATAAACTGCCCTGCTAAAGGAGGCAATGTTTGCTTAAACGCTTGTGGCAAAATTACGTAAATCATCGCTTGGGGGTAATTCATACCTAATGAACGCGCTGCTTCCATTTGTCCTTTAGGAATAGATTGAATACCAGACCGCACAATCTCAGCCACATATGCAGCAGTAAATACAGATAGAGCAATAACACCAGCAGTAAAACGCTCTAGATCAAGCACGGTGCCGATAAAGAAGTAAACAATAAAAATTTGCACTAAGAGAGGCGTTCCGCGAATAACCTCGATGTAGGCAATAGATAACTTTTTTAGAGCTGGATTACTCGATATTCGCATTAAACCTATCACTAGGCCCAACGCTAAAGCGATCATCAGAGACCAAACTGAAATTTCGATAGTGGTAATCACCCCATCGAGAATAGGTCCAATACGCCACTCTTTTACTGTCGCCAGCGTATCTCCTTCAAAAATCAGGTCACCCTCGTAAACATTAACCGATTTATAGTTCCCTAGTTGAAGGACAACATCACCGTGGATACTTTCAAGCGCAAGCTGGTTATTCCCATCGAGAATTATATTGCCATCTACAGGTGCTGTAATTGATGAGTCGGCGTTAGTAGCGATGTAAGGGAGTACACGTTCCCAATTCCAGTTGTAATCAATTCGCTTCCCTGAAATATATACAAGACCGCAAATTGATAGCAAAACAAGAACAAAAACAGCATTCCATAAAAGGGATTTAAGATTATTTTGCATGTGATTCCGAGAATTACTTTTGAACAAACTTGGTTGGATGTATAGGGTATGGCGCAAGTTAGCTTCATAAGCCTAGTTACATTACTGCGCAATGATTCAACACTGAAGCTAACCCGCCCATCTAATATAGAAAATTGAGGTTAATTAACCTGCTTTAACCATTTATCGTCGTTAAACCACTTGTCGTAAATGCGTTCATACGTTCCATCACCTTTGATTTGACGTAGGTAGTTATTTAGGAAATTGATGGTGTCGTGGTTACCTTGAGGTACAGCCCAACCAAGAGGTTCATAAGTAAATGGTTCAGACAAGTGTATTAACTGACCTTGATTTTCCGCCGTGTAGATTGAGTTGTATGGGAAATCATAAACCAAGGCATCCACTTTACCATTCGCAACCTCAAGTACTGCTTCTGATTGTGTTTCGTACAGATTTTGTTTTGCTTTTGGTAGATAGCGCTTAGAAGCTTGTTCACCCGTTGTCCCTAGCTTGGTTGCAACAACATAATCAGAATTATTGAGGTCACGGTAACTAGATATTTTGCCTTTGTGTTTAGGATTAACAAGAATTGATTGGCCGATGACCACATAAGGGTCAGAGAAATTAACCTGGGTATTACGCATTGGTGTGATGGTCATCCCCGCCATAATCATGTGACACTTGCCTGTTAACAGCGTAGGAATAATGCCGTCCCAAGAAGTGTTTACCGGTACAAACTTTACACCCATAGCACGTGCCATTTGCTTACCTAAGTCGATATCAAACCCGATGTACTGGCCATTTTTTGCTGTCATTTCAAAAGGCATATAACCGGAATCAAAGCAGACTTTTAATTCCCCAGAGTTTTTAATGTCATTTAAAATTTGGTCAGCCATCGCTGTCGTTGAAACCGTTAACCCCAGTGCAGCAATACACAATAACTTTTTCATGGATATTCCTTTATCGTTATTTGTTAAAGTTTTTTTATACACGACCGAGGAATAAAAAACCACATAAAATGACTTTTTAACCAAATTAAGCTTAAAAGTTGCATTAAACTGAATGAAACACATAAAAACAAGAAGGGAATCATTACAAATGACGCTGGGTTAATACAAAATTTTAACTTAATTTAACAATGTCGTATATGGAAATACCTGTTGTCAGAAAGGTAACACGCCAAGATGAGTAATGTTGCATATCATCCTCGTAAGCCCAATTCCTTCACGAGGTAGTAATGGAACAAATTAATTTACCCCGATATCTGATATGTAGCTTCGCCTTTGTGTTGCTTTATCCTACGGCAATAGATCTCTACTTGGTTGCTTTACCACAAATCGCCAATGACCTGTCTGCGAGCGAATCACAACTTCATATTGCCTTTTCTATTTACCTCGCTGGTCTAGCATCGACGATGGTTTTTGTTGGGCGAGCTGCTGATTGTTTTGGACGCAAACCTGTTGCCATTTGCGGTGCAGTGATTTTTACCCTTGCATCAATGTTCGCGGGCTCTGCTGAGACCAGTAATAGCTTCCTAATAATGCGCTTCTTCCAAGGTGTAGGTGCCGCATGTTGCTACGTAGTGGCCTTCGCCATTTTGCGCGACACTTTAGGTGAGCAAAAGCGAGCTAAGGTTCTATCGATGCTCAATGGAATTATCTGTTCTATCCCAGTACTTGCCCCCGTGATCGGCAATCTGATTATGATCAAGTTTCCGTGGCCCGTGTTATTCACTGCCATGGCGATGATGGGTATTGCGATAGGCTTAATTGCTTGCTTTGTCTTAAAAGAAACCTTGCCTAAAACCAAGCGCACACTTTTAGATATGAGTGAAGATTCGAACGAATCACTATATAACCGTTTTTTTATATCGCGCGTTATTTATACATCTTTAGGCGTCACAGCGATTCTCTCTTATGTAAATACGTCACCAATGATAATAATGGATTCGATTGGCTTTACTCGAGGCGATTACTCAACCACGATGGCACTACTCGCAATGGTAGGTATGGCAACATCGTTTTCAGTCCCATTTGCTCTGTCTTACTTCAAACAAACCACATTGATGTTCGCTGCACAAATGACCAATTTTTTGTCGGCTATCGTTATTCTCGCGGCTCACTTGAATAGCGATAGTCCGACACTTTATATGGTAGGGTTCACTCTGCTCAGCATGAGTTTCCCTATGGGGTTTGGTGTGGCGATGAGTCAAGCGTTAAGCCAATTCTCACGCAAAGCTGGACTTGCAAGCTCTATGCTTGGCATAGGTCAGGTTTCTTGGTCTGCACTTTACATTTGGTTGATGGCGACGTTAGGTGTGTCGGCTGTGATGATGTTAATGATAGCGTTGGTTGCTAGTAGCGTTATTGGACTCTCCATAATATTATTATTTCCAAATCAGAACGTTAGTGAGCCTCATGAAGAAATCTCTTGCCCGACTTGATCTTAATTTACTGCTCACTCTGCAATTGCTACTGCAAGAGCAGAGTGTTACTAAAACGGCGAAAAAACTTAATGTAACTCCCTCAACCGTGAGTAAGTCTTTAGGCAAATTGCGCGCTTGGTTTGATGACCCGCTTTTTGTGAATACGCCGCAAGGCCTAAAGCCAACAAATCTCGCGACAAACGTGCAAGTGCTTTTGTCAGACTGGATGCAGATCGGTAACCTGATTGTTTCACACCGAGGTGATGATGCGCCAAGCGGAGTGAAATTTCATCTTGGAGTCGAGTCGCCATTATCACTCATCATGGTCGATGAGCTGACCAAACGAATCCATGATTTTTATCCAGACTCAACGGTGAAGTTCCATAACTGGGATTACGACTCGTTAGACGCCATTACCAGCGGTGAAGTGGATATTGGTTTTACTGGCCGTGAAAGCCATCCTCGCTCCAAAGAGTCGTTAGATCTGCTCCCGTATTTCATTAATTTCGAAGTTCTGTTCACGGATTTACCTATGGTGTATGTCCGAAAAGATCATCCTGCGCTCAAGCAAGAGTGGAATTTGGATACTTTCTTAAGTTATGCCCACATTAATGTGGCATGGGAGAAGAATGACAGTTGGGCATTGGATGATATCTTGGCTGAGCAGGGACACACCCGAAAAATTAGCCTAACGATGGCGAGTTTCGAACAAGCTTTGTTTGTTGCAGAAAAGCCCGATCATCAAATGTTAACCACAGCACCAAAGTATTGTCAGCGATACTGCGAACAGCTCCACCCCAACTTAATGGCATTACCTATCCCCATTGCGGAAGATTGTCAGCATAAGCTACTGATTCCATTTACTATGATTTGGCACAAGCGCAATAACCAGAATCCTAAAATCATGTGGTTGAGGGAGACGATAAAGAGCCTGTATGGTGCAAGTTGAACGAAGCGAAAAGCTATTCACTCGCTGCAATATGGAAAATTAGACCTCACTTCTTAATGTTCTAATCCAATTGTTTTAGAGTATGCCTCCTATAAATCGATTCAACTAAGCAGTGAATTTATGCAAAAAAACTCTGACCTTATCCATCAGGCCAATCGCGAAGCATGTTGGGCGATACTCCTTGCTCTGGGCTATTTTGCCTGGTGGTATTGTGGAGCCTATGTTTTCTCAGCTCCACAACACGAACTGCAACTCCCTCAGTTGTACTGGGGTATGCCACTGTGGTTTGTATTGTCATGCGTACTTGGCCCAATCCTTTTTACCGTGCTATGCGCACTAATGGTTAAATACCTTTATAAGGATATCCCTCTCGATAAATACGACGATGAACACTATGAATAGCCAGCTTATTATTCCTTTATGCATTTACCTTTTCGCGGTTTTCGCTCTGGCATTCCTGACTCGCCGTTATCACAAGCCGGGGAACTTTCTGACCGAATACTTCGTAGGAAGCCGCAGTATGGGGGGATTTGTCCTCGCAATGACGCTGGCAGCAACCTATGCGAGCGCCAGTAGCTTTATCGGTGGACCGGGAGCGGCGTATAAAATGGGACTAGGTTGGGTATTACTGGCCATGATCCAGCTACCTGCTACCTGGTTGACTCTGGGCGTTCTGGGGAAAAAATTTGCTATAGAAGCAAGACGCCATAACGCTCTGACGATCAATGATATGTTATATGCCCGTTTTAAGAGCCGAAAAGTCGTGATCTTCTCTTCACTTGCTCTGCTTCTGGCCTTCTTCGGAACGATGGTAGTGCAATTTGTTGGTGGAGCCCGTTTGTTACAGACCGTGCTTGGGATCAGCTACCAGCATGGGTTACTGTTATTCGCCTGTACGGTCGGCATATACACGACTATTGGTGGTTTTCGGGCCGTTGTTTTGACCGACACCGTTCAGGGGGTGATGATGCTCATCGGTACCGTCGTTCTGCTGGCCGGTGTTATTCACGCAGGGGGGAGTCTGGAAAATCTAGTCACCAAGCTTCACTCTATTGACCCTGCTCTGGTGACACCCTATGGTCCGAATAATTTCCTCAGCCAGCCGTTTATCCTGAGCTTTTGGGTTCTGGTCTGTTTTGGCGTGATAGGGTTACCGCAGGCTGCCGTCCGATGCATTTCATACAAAGACAGCCGTTCTCTCCATAAAGGTATGGTGATCAGTACAATTATGATTGCATTACTGATGTTCGGGACTCACCTGACCGGAGCCTTAGGGAGAGCGATCGTGCCAGAGATAGCCAGCCCGGATCAAATCATGCCAACACTGATGATGACGGTTCTGCCGCCGATGTTTGCCGGAATCTTTCTGGCAGGGCCAATGGCAGCCATTATGTCGACTATTGATTCACAGTTGATTCAGGCATCATCAACACTGCTGAAAGACCTTTATATTAACTATATCAATCCTCAGATCGTTGAAGACCGAAGTGCAGACAGTAAACTGAACCGCATCTCACTGTGGACGACGGCTATTTTCGCCAGCCTAGTTTTCGTTGCAGCGACGAATCCCCCAGATATGATTATCTGGCTGAACCTTGTGGCATTGGGAGGTTTACAGGCCGTATTTTTATGGCCTCTGGTCTTTGGTTTGTACTGGTCAAAAGCCTCTGCTACCGGCGCATTTAGCTCCATGGTCATTGGGCTTGGTGTATACATCAGCTTAGTTTGGTTCAAGCCCGATATGGCTGGTGTTCACCCCATCGTCCCGACGATGATTACGGGCATGTTTGCTTTTGTTATCGGCAGCTTATTAAAGCCTAATAACTCTAAAAACAAAGAGTTAGTATCCGTTAATTAAAAGAAAGGGCGATAGTTGATATCAGCTAATTTTCACACAACTAAAAGTATGTCAAATCACTACCCGGTTAGGTGATATATCAATAAGGCGTCACTTCGAATGGGCCATACGCTCATCAGTCAGACTGACTGATGAGCGATCAAGCTTGATGATGTTTTACTCAGCCACTTTAACCCTTCACGCTTAGCTAGCCCCTGAGTGCTTTGCTGCTCAATAAACGAAACGACAGCGTAGGCGTTGGTTTTCGAGAATTTTCGCAGTGCCCAGCCTATCGATTTAACCACGGCGCTTTTTGGCATTGCTCTTTTAGTAGAGATAAAAAGCCAGTGACTCGCGCTGACCTCTCATGCGCAGCAGAACTCACGAGGGCAACAATATCGGCATTTGGAAGCTCGTAATCAGGCAATAATCGCACTAATTTACCAGCATCAATCTGTGACTGAATATCCCATTCAGATCGCATGATGATCCCTAAGTCTCTTAAGGCCCAGTCTTTAATCACTCTGCCCTCATTACTTGCAAGTGAAGGACGAATTCGAACATTTTCTATGGCTCCTGAGACTGTATGAGTAAAGCTCCACAACGTGACATCTTCATTATTTTCTCTCAACGCAATACATTGATGCTTCTTAAGATCTTGCGGAGTTTCAGGCTGTCCATAACGTGATAAATACTCCGGCGAAGCGCAAACAAAGCGCTTGTTTGGGGCTAAACTCACCATCTTAAGGCTGGAATCCGCCAGGTGACCAATGTAGATGATAATGTCCCATTTATGATGGTTGGCCCAGTTTGGCTTATCTGATAACTCTAGCTCCACTTCTAGGCGCGGATGAGCTTTTTTATACTCACCTAACAAAGGGGCTATCACATCGTTGCCAAAGCCAAGGGGCGCCAATACTCTTAGACGACCACTGACATCCCCTCTGCTTTCATTGAGTTTATCGGTGAGTTCATCCAAATCCTCAAGGATAGAACTACCTGTATCGACTAAAACGCGCCCTTCTTCTGTTAAGCTAACTATGCGCGAAGGCCGTTGAAGTAACTTAAGCGATAGCTTCTTTTCGATATGTTGAATACGCTGAGTGACTGATGGAGGCGTTATATTGAGCGCACGAGCCGCATCTGCCAATGTCCTATGGTTAGAAACTACCACAAGAAATCGAATATCTTCTGTCGTTAACATTAACTTCCAACCTAATGTATAAGTAGATTTTTGTTAATATAATTCAACTTTTTCCTACTTCATAATCATTTCATCAATAGTTAATTTCACTTTGCAAGCTTAGGTAAATGAAATGATTAAGCATACAGAACACCCTAATTTAGAAAAACAATACAATGCTATTGGCACACCATTTCTCTATTTGGACAAACAAAAATTTTTGAGCAACCTTACTCAAATGCGCAGCCGTATGTCGAAACTAGGCACACCACTAAGGCCCCACTTTAAGACAGTAAAATCGTTAGATGCGCTTCCTTACTTAATTGACTCTATAGAGGACCCAATCACTGTATCCACCCTTGAGGAAGCAGAACAGCTTGCCAGTTATGGTTGTAAAAACATTCTCTATGCTGTTGGCATATCAAAAGAAAAGCTATTGCGAGTCGAACTGCTACTGAAACGCGGTATAAGTATTGTGGTTTTACTTGATAGCATGGAACAAGTCGATTTCGTTAACACCTACTGTCAAGAACGTGGGTATGTCATTAGCTGCCTGATAGAGATTGATTGCGACGGACACCGAGGTGGTGTAAGTGCAGATTCCGAAGCTCTAATTGCAATGGCTAAGAGCTTAGATAAGGGGTTGGCCGATTTTAAAGGGGTGATGCTCCACGCAGGCGAGTCTTACCACTGTAAGTCTCGAGAAGCGTTAAACCAATCCGCCAGTAATGAAGTAGCGATAGCACAACTTGCAGCGAAACGCCTCGAGTCGGTTGGGATTTACTGCGATATAGTCAGCGTGGGGTCTACCCCGACGGCATGTTCATACACAAACACAAGTGGAATTACCGAGGTCAGAGCTGGCGTCTATTCATTGTTTGATTTGGTGATGCATCAGCTTGGAGTGTGTACCTTAAACGATATCGCAATCTCAGTAGTAAGTAGTGTTATTGGACACAACAAATCAAGGGGACAAATATTTGTTGATGCTGGTTGGATGGCTCTTTCTTTAGATAAAGGCCATGACGAACAATGTTATGGCATGGTTCTCCAACCGACTGGTCAAGAGAGTCAAATACTGAAAGTCGTGCAGGTAAATCAAGAGCACGGCATACTCGAAGCGGCTTCTGGAAGCGAGATCGACTTCGAATGTTTTCCCATTGGTTCTCGAGTACACATTGTCCCAAATCATGCATGCTCTACAAGCGCAATGCACCGTCAATACCATGTCTTTGACTTGGTCGAGGACCAAATTGAACAATGGCAACGTGTCTCAGGGTGGTAAACATGCTTTATTTAGATGAAAAAACAACAGCAGCATTAATTTCTCACGAACTGGCATACAACGCGGTCAAAGCGGCATTTTCCGCAGTACAAGATCAGCACTCATCAATATTTCCGGTCGTTAACGCATCAGGCCCGAGCGAAGGCTCAATGTTTTCACTCAAATCAGCATGCACAAACCAATTACTTGGTTGGAAAATGGGAAGCTATTGGCCTTACAATAACCAGTTTGGGCGACCAAACCATGGTACTCATATCTTTCTTCTTTCACCGCATACGGGGGAAATGAAAGCCATTTTGTCAGCAAGTTTGGTCAATGCCTACCGAACTGCAGCAGCTGATGCCATCGCTGTTGACCTGCTGGCGAGACAAGATTCATCTGTACTCGCGTTATTTGGCACAGGTCATCAAGCTAAATACGAAGCGCTTGCCATTTCAAAAGTTAGGAACCTATCTAAAGTCCTGATTGTTGGTAGAAATCAGACTAACGCCAACCAACTAGCGCAAGAGCTAAGCAATGAAGGTTTAACAACTGATATCAAGACTGCTCAAGAAGCCTGTGAAAGCGCAGATATTATTGTTACCGTCACAGCATCCACCGCCCCTTTGTTTGAATCATCGTGGGTAAAACCTGGAACTCATATTTCTGCAATGGGGGCAGATAAAATAGGAAAACAAGAGCTTCCGCCATCGCTATTTGAGAACGCCATCCTCTACTGTGATTATTTACCTCAATCAAAAACGATTGGTGAGTTCCAGCATGCACTAGATAAAGAGATCCATCAGATCGGTGACAAGCTTCAATTAAAAGAAAGGAACAAAAACGACATTACTATTTTTGATAGCTCAGGAATTGCCTATCAAGATCTTTATATTGCGCAAATAGTTTTAGATAAATACCTATCCGAGGAAGATAACCATGAATAACGTTAGCTTTTTAAAAGTAAACGGCAACATCATCGATGACATTATTGATCTCACGGTGGAAGAGTCTCAAAAACACCTCATTGCTAGCAATGCAGAGTGGCTTGCAGAGGCGAGTTTCAACGACGATAGTGTCAGTTACGGCATTTATTTAGACGACAAGCCAGCAGGGCTCATCTCTCTTATCGATCCAAGACTACTCGACAAGTTCGATGATCACTTTCAAAAGGATCATTTGTACGTGTGGCGTGTCATGATTGACCATCGTTTTCAAGGAAAGGAATTGGGAAATCAAGCGATTAACTTTAGTAAGCGATACGCTTCCATTATCGGTTTACAAGGCGTGTCCCTGACCACAATGGATAAAGAGGAAGGGAATGCTCTCCATATTTACCAAAAGCTCGGATTTATACCAACGGGTAGAAGACTTGATGATGAAATTGAATTAATTTTTAGCTTCAAGATATGATTTAATAATCGGTCTAGATGGTTCAATAAATTACTAATAATTAAGCCCTATGGTAAAACATGAAGTGATTATTTTAATCTTACAATCACTCATTAATTAACACGTAAAAATAAATTTTAATTTATCAATTTGGAGAACTAGTGAAAAATATACTTGTATATGCCATTTTTATTATTTTATTTTCAGGGTGTAATTATAAATATGAATCATACTCGGAATCATATACCTCAAAGATTATTAGAAACGTTGCTCTAGATATAGAATGTGTTAAAGCCTCTCTTGAGCAAAATTCTGAATTTGATCCAGTGACTAAGAGTGAAAACTCTCTGAGCACCAGTAGTTCGGATATTAATGTACAAGTAAACATGACAGAAAATGAATTGATCATTGTGTCTAAATACAAAACAGAGACTAAACAGGACAAGAACATTTATATTGTAAGTGCCCTTGGAAAGAGACTTGAACGCAGCATTATGAAAGATTGTGGTTATTAAAAGTAAACATCCACCGTCTAAGTAATTACATCCTTGCTTATGAATTTCATGATCTCTATCGGCTTGTGCTTTTATAATTAACCTTATTTATTGATAACATTCTCGTATAAGCTAGTAGATTCGAATCAATATGAATACGAGTGCAAATGTGTTACTGCTGATAAGTGGATATTAGTCAAATTCAAGTAGAGTAAATGTATTACTCCCATTCGATTTCGCAAGGCTAACAAGCTTTGAGGCAAAGGTGAGTCAGAGCAGATTGTTCTGACTCGTAACTGGACAAAAGTTGCCTAGAACGGCTGTCTAAACTTTACAAGTATCAACCCCAAGTTATACGTGATTATTCTATTACGTTCTTGTTCATTCGTATCAGCACTAAAAAACGGCGAGACCCTGAGCCTCGCCGCTTTTTTTAACACTAACTATCATTACGAAAGTTTAAACGTTGCCACCTTGTCAGTCAGTTCTTGTGCTTGCAGTTTCAGCTTGGTTGACTCTTGCGAGCTATCTTGAGTATTGACGACAAGCTCATCAGCTACATCTTTAATAGAGGTGATATTTTGCGTGATCTCACCTGTTACGTGTGTCTGCTCTTCCGCTGCTGTCGCAATTTGTGTTGCCATATCGCTGATCAACGAAACCGCTTCATGAATTTCACTCAACGCATTCGTTGCTTGGTCTGCGTCTGATACCGACGTGTTTGCCAAGTTAGAGCTGCTATCCATTAAGCTCACCGCTCGTGTTGTGATTTGCTGAAGTGTATCAATCGTCGCTTTGATCTCTTCTGTGGAGGCATGAGTGCGCTGTGACAGTACTCGAACTTCATCCGCTACCACGGCAAAACCGCGACCTTGCTCACCAGCGCGCGCTGCTTCGATTGCCGCGTTGAGGGCCAGCAGGTTCGTTTGCTCTGCAATACCTTGAATGGTCGAAAGGACAGTTGATATCTCTTGTGCGTGGCGATCCAACTCACTGATAACGGAGCTCGCTTCGGTAAGCTCCGTCGCCAAGCTGTTAATAGACCCCTTAGTACGTTGAACCAAAGACTGACCGTTATTCGTGCTCGTCGTTGAACCCTGCGCCGCCTCGGCTGTTTGCTCAGCATGAGAGGCGATCTCACGGGTAGCGCTCGCTAACTCTGTTACAGCCGTTGCGACCATAGTGATCTCTTGCTGCTGTTGATGGATGTCAGAAACGGCGTTGTTAGAACGCTGCGTGTTGTTATCTGACTGCTCATTGATGAGGTGTGCTTGCTCACGAATATGACCAATCAATTGTTGCAGGCTACCCACAAAGGTATTGAAGTTATTCGCCAAGCGGCCTACTTCATCGCCACTCTCCACTTCAATACGCTGAGTAAGATCACCACTACCATTAGCGATCTGCTCTAGCGCTTGAGAAACGTTATTTAACGGTCTAAATAAGATGCTACACAGCAGGTTGAACAGCAGTGTACAAATGACAACCACAATAGCTGTTGCTAACACTTGGCCCCATACCGCATCAAACAAAGGCGCTACCAAAGAACCGTAGTTGATAAGAGTTACTGTTGTTAATGCTGTTCCATCGATTTTCTGAGCATAAAGAACATACTCTTCACCTGCGATTGAAATGAACTCATCGTGACCACTGCGTGACGCGTTTTGAATGGTACTGAAATCTAACCCCAGTTGACTAACGGGTTGGTTAAGAAGCTTAGTATCTTTATGGGTAAAGATGTTGCCCTTCTCGTTGGCAATGAACATGTAGCCATCGCCTGGAAGGATCACTTTGTCCATGCTGTTAAGAATATCGGTGATCTCTACGTCCGCACCTAGCACCACTTGCTGACCATGTAGATTGAGCGCCTTACCCAGTGAAACAACGTTTGCGCCAGTAGCAGCGGCAACGGTTGGGTTATCCATAAAGACTTTGCTTGGGTCTGCGACAGCATTGATGTACCAACCCCACTTACGCGGATCATCATTCCCTGGTGGTAGTACAACGCCATTCGCATTCTCTTGACTACCGTCTGGATAAGCCAAGAATACGTTGTCGAAAGCAGCTGAGTGACTAACTTGTTTTAGGTGCGTAACAATTGCGGCTTTATCTACCTCCTGAGACAGCGAAGTCAACGCACGCTCTTTTGACAGTAACCAGTCAGTCACGTATTGATTGTAAGATGCCGTTGTACTCTCAAGGCGCTGTTCAACCTCTACATCCATACGGCTTAGAGAAGCGTTAAATGAAAGTGCTTCGACCAGTAGTCCCCCGACTATGATGGCAGTACTCGCTGAAATCGCGAGTTTGTTTTTAAGTGACAGTTTCTTAAACATTGGAAACCTTATTTAGTGTTATATTCAGTTTAAAATGGAGCAAGCGAAAAGTGGTGTAAATATAATTTCAAAGCGTGAATTAAATAATGACCGAAGTCTAGTTTTTAAAGTTGTCGCGCTCAAATATTCATAAAAATGTCACCAAACGGAATCCAATTCACAATATTTATGTTGTTGAGTAATCCTATAAACCTACCAATGATCTGCCGCATTGAACCCAGCTGCATACTGGGATTGACCAATAATTTTACCAACGGTTCGACGGTTAAAGATGCGCTAGCCAGCCAATCGCCATACTGAGTAGCAGTGGTATTATTGCTCAACCGTCACTCCCTCAAAACCTACGCTGTATACCAATGCAACTATAGGTGCTCATTGTTTACGTAGCAATGTTGCCAGCACTGCTAATGCACTACATGCCATAAGTACAACACCCAATTGTTGAACCACACCAGCGAGAGCTAAGCCTCCACCAATCATTAGGTAATACATCAGCCCAAATAATGCGCCCGCACTACCCGCTTGCTGTTTATAGTCAGATAAAGCAGTACTCAGTACATTTGGGATAGCAATACCAAAAGAAATCACCACTAACATCATTGGTGCAACAAACCAGATGGAGCCCTGCATAATATAGACACCGACAGCGCCCGCTGCTAACTGCATCACTGATACCCATAATAGAGTGCGTTGCGACACTTTTTTAGAAAGTAGGGCCTTGTTTAAGTAACTGCCTAATAACGTGCCTAAACCCAAGGCAATGCCGCTGTAGCCAAATTGATCGGATCCAAAGCCTAATTCTGAAAAAGTGAATGCGCCGAGCTGATAGTAAGAAAACAATGCAATGTTGTATAACGCAACCAGCAAGGCTGATAACCAAATTTTGGAATCTTTTAGTATACGAGCACTTAAGGCTCCTAGCCGTATTGGATGCTTTTCTTTCTGTGTTTCAGGCAACTTAAACAGGTTATATACGAATAGTAATAACGCCATTACAAATAATGCTAAGAAGACATAGTGATATCCACCAGCTAAAGTCAGTTGACCACCCAATAGCATCCCAAGCACAGGGCTGATTGAGATACCCATTCCCATTAGGCTGAACACTTTACTTAGCTCATCACCATTAAACGCATCACGCAGCATGGTTTGAGTTACCACAGAGCCAACAGCTATTCCAAATGCGCTTAATGCTCGGGCGAACATAATGATAATGAAGTTGTCTGTTTGCATTGCGAGCAATGAAGCACAAGCATAAATAAACAAACCGATAATCATTGCTGGTCGCCTACCCCATTTATCCGCCAATATCCCCCAAACAAAGACACCAATAGCAAATGCAGAAAAGTAAATTGACAGTGTCTGTGCTGCTTGCGCATCAGTGACAGAGAATGAACGAGCAATGGAGCTCAAAGCTGGGCTATAGATGGTTTCAACAATTTGCGGAAACATCAGCATCACCACCATCAGCCATAAAGAAGGTTTGGTATTCATCTAGAGTTCTCGTTATGAATTAACTTGGCGCGCAGTATAAATGAGGCTACTCTTCGCCTATTAACAACATAACAACCAAAAACATCAAGATTCGGACAAATGGCAATTATCGATGAACAAACCCAATTTGACCCTGATGGCTTGACCGCTAGTGTTGTAGGGATAGCGGCTGACGTAGGAAAACACGATTCAGGCATGCATCAACATAAAAAAGGTCAATTACTTTTTGCCTCTCAAGGGTGTATGAGCTTTGCGCTAGAAAACTCCATCTGCATTTTGCCACCCACAAAAGCGGTTTGGATTCCACCATCTATCCCACACCGTGCAATGATGACGAATGTCGTGGCTTACCGCTCCCTATACTTCGACTGCAAGGCGTTTAAGTGTCCCAATAATATTGAAGTAATCGAAGTAAATGCTCTGCTAAAGGCGCTAATTGATAAAATGTCTCTATGGCCGTGGGATAAAGCTGAAGCAGAAATGGCAAATACAACAACGCTTTTTTGGGAGGAGTTTTACGCAGCTAAACACCACTCTTTCCAACTACCCTTGCCATCAAATCGTCGATTTAGACATTTCCGTGAACTTGTAATGCAAGAGTCTTTTTTAGCGCCAGATCTTACCTCTGTTGCCGATGCCATAGGCGCAAGCACTAAAACCGTGACACGACTATTTAAAGCTGAAACGGGCATGACCTATCAAGAGTGGAGACAGCAATGGCGCTTATTAAAAGCGATTGAATTACTGTCTAGGGAGATGCAGGTTAATGACGTTTCCCATTGGTTGGGCTTCTCTTCCGACAGTGCCTTTATCGCTTTCTTCAAGAAACAGACAGGACAGACACCACTAAGTTTTATGAAATACCAATACCAACCTTAGCTCTGGTATAGCAAATCCAGAGGTATGATTTATTACTCTAAATAAATTTGGGGCCTTTCGTGTCAAAAATGCCGACTGTAACAGTTCTGGACTGAAGCGAGTTAGTGTCTTTGATAAATCAGTAACTAGCCAATAATGCTAAGTCATTCAAAGTTACTTAAATGACTATCTAGTATTGATAAGGCAGAGGCCAATAGACCATTTTTTAAGTGAACTATGCAGGTTTATCCGCTCTCTTTTCTTGGTACATGCTTTTATCTGCTTTTGACAATAGGTCATTAATTACAGATGGGTCAGCTTTACTACTGTAGCTACAATATCCAATACTGAGTGATAGCGGTATTTTGTGCTCATTCCACTGAAAAACATGCTGCTTTACGGCGGAATGTATGTTTTGAATAATCAGCTCTACATCCTTTGGATTTGTGGAGCGTTGCAAAACCACAATGAACTCATCCCCACCGACTCGCGAAATAAAATCTGATGAGCGTAAGCTATGGGTTAGTAATGATGCGATATGTTTCAAGACCTCATCACCCGCCTCATGCCCTAGTGAGTCATTAATTGCCTTAAACTTGTTTAAATCGATGTTTAAGATTGTGAGACTTACAAAGGTATCTTTTCGAGACATTACACGGTTAAGTTCATTGAATAAATACCGCCTATTAGGCAGTTTTGTTAATTCATCATGTAAAGATAGGTTATGAACCCGTACGTAGTTTTTGATGAGGAACAAAATCAACACATAGAAAACACTGAATGTTGCCCAGCCTAGAGCAGTAAATAGAACGTCAAACCGATAAATACTCTCTAATTGTTCAATATCTGTATACTTAGCAAACAAAGTCCAGTTACCACTAGGTAGGTAGATAGGATAGCTGACGTCATAATCCGTTAAAACGTTTTCATCGCCTTCTATCAGTTGATCGTTTTGATGGCCAGTTACTGCAATAGTCGCGCCTTTCAAAGAGTGAAGGTTAGATTGCTCAATTAATTTTTGGTAGTCGATGACAACACTCAGACCGCCCCAATACTCCATGTTTTGCGGTGTATCTGTAAATATTGGATACCTAGCGATCAGTGCTGTCCCCCCCTGCACGAGTTCGAGTGGCCCTGCGATATATACGTTTTTTCGCTGTTTAGCGAGCTGAACCGTTCGGTATTGATTAGGAACGGTGCGGAAATCTAACCCAATTGCTTTTTCATTACCTTCCAAAGGGTACACATGAGAGATTATGTCATTGGGCGCTAGGCCTATGTTTCGTACAAGATTTGCTTTGGACAAAAATTGTTCAGAAACAAAATTCCAGTTCTTCATTGCAAACTCAGGGTCAAGCGCAACTACCGAGGCAAAACTGTCGGCTAGATAGGTATCACGATAGACATTCGCTTCAATACTATATCGAACTAAAGCCAGCTCATGTTGAATAACTTCTCTCGTTTGCTGAGCCTGCCTAGTGATAAATCCATCAGTTATTAGACTAATAATAGTATGAGAAATGAATAGATATACCATGGTCAACAAAGTGAAATACCATGGTTTAATCTTGTAAGTCCTGAAAAACACTATTCTATGAGCCCTATCCAAAGTTTAGAACCGTAATGACATAGTAGACATACTTGAGTAAAGAAATTAGCCAGTTAGCGCAATATCGTGACATTAGGCCTTGTGAAGACAGGATTTTTTATCATAAATCGGCTTTAGCTCATTGATTGGAAAACTGGTACATGTAGAGATCCATCAACTACGCATTTTTGCGCACCCAATCTTACCTCCATTGCCAATTTTGTTGGCGAAAGCGCCGAGATCGTCACACGGCTATTCAAAGCTAAACCGTTTAAACTAATTGCTGATACCTATCAATCTAATAGAAAACAACGCATTCCCTTTTTGATAATGATTATCAATAATATTCCTATAGAAACCAAATACGGTTGATGAGGAAAGAACAATGATTAAGACAATCACTTTTGCGGCTATTCACTTTACCATCGCAACCTTAGTTGCATTCACGCTGACCGGCGATTTTTTACTAGGTAGCTTGATTGCAATGATTGAACCTACAATCAATATGGGTGCTTTTTATATTCACGAGAAGGTTTGGCAAAAAGTACCAGTACTAAAGCGCCATCAAGCAAAGACACAAGTGAAAACCGCAAGTTTTGCCGTTATCCATTTTAGTGTTGCATTTACAGTCACTTACTTACTGACTGGAGACGCGTTCATTGGTGGCTTAATGGCAACGGTGGAGCCGGCGATTAACTCTGTTGCCTACTTCTTCCACGAAAAAGTATGGCTGCGCAAAACAAACCATTCCAACAACTTAGTGTGTGCTTAACCCGTCTTATTTTACTTTCCTTTCATCAAAAAGCCTCTCAACAGAGGCTTTTAACGGTGCATAGTGCGGCTCAATTTCCATCGAACCTACGGGCTTCTGTTCATTCAAGCTTCTAAAATATAGGTTGAGACAAGGCGTAAAACCTGTCTGTACAAGCGATCTCATCAAAGCTGAAATCGTTAGACTCTGTTTGTAGTTAGGAGATTGATATGAGGCTATTTTTCTCACTGACATTTGATAATGCGACCAAACGTGATTTGGCGACTTACCAGGAGTTGCTGTGTGCCCATGGATATAACGGGCGAAATACGCGTCAAGATAACCTTCATCTCACACTGGCTTTTATTGGTGAATGTACAGATGAACACCAGCAGAAGCTCATCGATATATTGCATCAACTGCATTCAGGGTGTGACACTTTGCGCATTGATCGTTTGGGATCATTTCGACAAAAACGAAGTCATTTGATTTGGTTAGGGTTCGGAAATAATCGAGCATTGATGAGAGTACAAAGAGAGCTTAACAGTGCGTTAAAATCGCAAAACTTTCCTAGCGAATCAAAAAATTATACGCCACACATCACTCTTTTACGCCACGCAATCGGCCACGCTTCATTAAAAGAGATCCACATTAAACCGCGAAACATCCATGTTCACTCCATTGCGTTGATGGAAAGCGTCTACCGAGAAAACAAGTTGGTTTATCACGTAGTAGATGAGATTGTGCAGTAATAATGTCGAGTTGAGACTTACCATAATCATTGCAATATGCGCCTGCTGACTTTCAAGAGAATACAGGCGCTTTGTTAGTATCGTGGTGGAGTGCTCACACCAAAGAATGAGCACCCCTTATCTCATTAGCTCGTTAATACCCCTTCTTCATCAAGCGTTTTTCAGACACGATTAAGCGATTAGATTTGCCAATTTGTTTAAATCTGGCTCGTTGCTCATGCAGCGCGGTACTATTTCTTTGTTGCTCTCGGAGCAGCTTAAAATAGTTTTTCAGCCTGCGCTCGTCGATTTCTCCCGTTTCAAGGGCATGTATGATCGCGCAGCCTGGCTCGCTTTGATGTTGACAATCACTGAATCGACATGAGCTGCTTAGCACCTCAATATCGGCAAAGGTTTCACTTACCCCTATTTCGCAATCGGCAATCTGCAACTCCCGCATCCCTGGGGTATCAATCAGCACCCCGCCAGACGGCATAAAGTGCAGCGATCGCGACGTCGTGGTGTGGCGTCCCTTGCTGTCATCTTCGCGAATCGAACCCGTTTCCTGAATCGACTTGCCCATCAGGGTATTGATCAGGGTTGACTTCCCTACCCCAGATGAGCCCATAAAGGCGACGGTTTTCCCTGTTTTGCACCATGTGCTTAATACAGCGCAACAGGTTGAGTCCAGAGCATTGACGACTTCGATCATCAGCATCGGATCAATCGCCTGAACGGCCGCACGTTTATCATCGCTGTCTTGGCACAAATCGGCTTTGGTCAGCACGACTACAGGTTCGACACTGTATTCATGAGCCAGTGCGAGGTAGCGTTCAACCCGACTAAGGTTAAAGTCATCATTAAGCGAGCTAACAATAAACAAAGTGTCGACGTTGGCGGCGATATACTGCTCGGCTACTTTGCTTCCGGGCGCCCGACGGCTGAATAACGAGGTTCGCTCCAGTTGCCGGATAAACAGATGATCGTGATCGAGTAAGATCCAGTCACCAACCGTCATCATGGGCAATTTGTGATGAATGGGCAGGTGAATCTCGCCGTTTTCCATCTGAACCGTATACCCACTGCGATGATGTGCCAGTACACGACCGATGATCGCGGTTTCTAAATCTTCAAGTGTCAGTTGTTGTTGAAATACAGGTTGCCAACCAAGTTGGTTGAGTGTAATTGCTGAATTCATTGCTTTTCCCTACGCATGCAGAATCGCGTTGCAAAACGCTCTGCGCGCAATCAACAGAAAATATGAGGGTCAAATGAATAGGCATAGACCCCGGTTAAGAAACACCGGGCAAGAGATAGAAGTATGAGAGGTTAAGAAGGTGCTGTTTATTTCAGCGTTGAATGTCCACTCTGCTTCTCAAAAGTTGCCGGGTGGGTTTTGAATACAATCATCAGAATCTCCTTACACGTATGAATGTGAATTGATAGTAGCACATTTGTTACCAGTTACCACAATATTGCATGTGGGCAGTACTTGTTCACGTCCTAACAATTTCCTTACCCGATTAAAACACTGGCACTTATAGGCTTTTAGCCATTTCAATCACGCTATTTATGAGTTTCTTAAGTGAATCTTAAGTTTCAGTTGGAAAAATAGGAGCATTGATTTTTAAAGGAGCTCCTTAATGTTGGCTGGCAAAACTTTTCAATGTCCCCGTATTTCCATGAGCATGTCAGGGCTGATTTTAATCTGCGCGGCGTACTTTGGTACTGTGATGAATTATCCAGTACTCAATACCATTTTTGAACTAAGTGCAGGCGTGTCTGATCCTTGGTTCGCTTACACAGCGCCTATCCTCCTTACCTGCGCGTTTATTATTATCTTCTCTCTTTTTGCGTGGCCTTATTTCTTTAAGCCGTTTATGGCATTTTTGCTGGTTTCTTCTGCGGCAGCGCTTTACGCTCAAGTCAATTTCCAAACCCTATTTGATATGACCATGATGGAGAGTATTTTTGAAACCAACTCGTCAGAAATACTGTTCTACTTAAATACCTCGACACTGCTTTACTTAATTGGTTTGGGGGTTATTCCGGCGATTTTACTCTTTAGCGTTAAGATTGTTCCCCACCGAACGTGGCTGCGCGAGATTGCAGCTCGCGTCGGGATTGTTCTGCTTGCGATCGCTGGGATTGGCCTTATCGCCATGACAAGCTACAAAGACTACGCCTCTGTCGGTCGTAATAATCATTACCTAAACAAGATGATTATCCCTGCCCATGTATACAACGGCACTAGATACCTAAAACGCAATTACCTGACTGAAAAGCTGGTTTACAAAGTGCAAGGGGAAGATGCAAAAGTGACTCCCGCGCCGAATGGCAAGCCGACATTGATGGTTGTGGTATTAGGTGAAACCGCACGTGCGATGAATTTTGCTTACAACGGCTATGAAAGGAACACCAACCCTTTC
>NZ_BCUD01000005.1 GCF_001591105.1 Vibrio nereis NBRC 15637
AAGAATAAGAAGTCACTTTGATTACTTACGTAAGTCTGGTGGGATCGGCAGATCAGATGCCTTTAAATTCGGTCGTTGACCACCACGCTTGCGATACTGTTTGAGCTGGAAAACATAAGCCAAGACTTGTGCCACGGCTGTAAATAACCCGTCCGGGATCTCTTGCTCCAATTCAGTAGAATGGTACAGCGCTCGCGCCAGTGGAGGAGCAGGGATCACATAAATATCATTTTCGCGCGCGATTTCTCTGATCTTAAGTGCCATATGGTCTGTACCTTTGGCGACAACAATCGGAGCCCGATCTGAGTCTTGTTTATAACGCAGTGCGACTGAGAAATGCTCTGGGTTGGTGACAATAACATCCGCTTGTGGGACTTCTGCCATCATACGACGCTGCGCGGCTTCGCGTTGCAACATACGAATCCGGCCTTTTACTTCTGGTTTCCCTTCCGTCTCCTTATATTCATCCTTCACTTCCTGTTTGGTCATCTTTAACTGATTGGCGTGCTGCCAAATCTGGAACGGAATATCGATGGCTACCACAACTAAAAGAGAGCAGCTAATTAGAAGGACAAAGTTCAGTAAGATATCGAGAGCATGGAAAATATTCTGCGGATACACGTCCATACTGAGCTGAAACAGGTCTTCTTTGGCCGCATTGATAAGATAAAAAGCCACTCCTGAAACGAGCGCCACTTTCAAAATTGATTTAATCAGTTCGACCCAACTTTGCATGCCGACCATGCGTTTTAAACCGCTTAATGGATTCATTTTGGAGAGTTTTGGCATCGCCGCTTCGGCAGAAAAACTGATCCCCCCCACTCCTGCAGCCCCTGCAACAGCAGCAACAAATAAAGTAACAAGAATAAGAATCAAAGGCAGCAATAGGTTAACCAGCGAGCCCAGCGCAATGTCCATCAACTTCACATGGTCGAATATCTCCTCGCGGGAAAGGCTAAACAAACGCTCCATCACAGTGGCAAGCCCACGAGCTAAGCTCTCGCCAAACCACATTAAGGCGATAGAGCCAACCACAAGTACTGATACTGACGCGAGCTCTTTTGACCTTGCAACCTGCCCTTTTTCTCGGGCCTGTTGCAAGCGCTTGGGCGTGGCGTCTTCGGTGCGTTCTTGTCCGTCTGATTCTGCCAATTCAGTCTCCTAATTTAACAGTCGAGTCGGATCAGGCTACAAATCTGCTTCTCACCTTGCAGCCAGAATAATTCATAGTGATTGTATAAACCGGCGAGAATATACCAACACAATAGCAAACCAACGATCAGCGCGAAGGCAAAACCTAAAGAGAAAATGTTTAACTGAGGCGCAGCACGAGTCATCACACCAAAGGAAAGGTTGATGGTTAAAAGGGCAATAATACCAGAGAGCGACATGCTCAACGCCACTTTGAACATGATGCCTAGCCAAAGTGCAATCTCTCTAAAATCCATGGTCGTCAGCGAACCTGAGCCAATAGGCAGAGATTTAAAGCTCATCACGACCAGCATAATCATTTTAAGGTGGCCGTCAGTTGCGAGAAAAAACATCGTCGCCAAAAACATAAATAACTGGCCGAGCAAAGGCGTATTTTGACCATTGGCTGGGTCAACCATTGACGCGAAACCCAAGCTCGATTGCATACCCAAGATTTGACCTAAAATAACAAAGGTTTGAATCATAAACTGAGTAATGGTCCCCATAGCAACCCCGATAATGATTTGCTCAAGTAAGGTCATAAAACCTTTGAATGACAACAACTCGATCGTTTCAGGCACCGCGGGGATCGCAGGCATCACGGCAAATGTGATAGCAAGCCCTAAATACAAACGCACCCGCGTTGACACAAAGCGCGCGCCTGTCACCGACATCACCATCAACATGGCTGAAATTCGGGTATAAGGCCAAAAATAATTGGCGAGCCAGTCGAGTATAAGGTTAGCCGGATATTCCATAAGCCCGAATTGAACCTAGTACAATACTTGAGGAAGGCGCTCTATAATGGAGAAGAAGAACTCCATCATCATTTGCGTCATCCAATGGGCAAACATCATCAACGCCAGCAATGTCACGATCAAACGTGGCAAAAAGCTTAACGTTTGTTCGTTGATAGAGGTAGCAGCCTGAAAAATTGCCACGACCAAGCCAATCAACAAGCTCGGAATAATGATGGCACAGACCATGATGAGTACCATCCACAAGGCATCTCTAAATAGCTCAACGAATATTTCAGGCGTCATGGTCTTCCTCCGCTACAAGGCAAAGCTGCCGGCCAAGGTCGACAAGATGAGGTTCCAGCCATCGACTAAAACAAAAAGCATCAGCTTAAAAGGCAACGAGACAATCATGGGTGACAGCATCATCATACCCATCGCCATTAATACTGAAGCTACCACTAAGTCGATGATCAAAAACGGCAAAAACAACATAAAACCAATTTGGAAGGCTGTTTTTAGCTCTGAGGTAATGAATGCTGGGATCAACACGGCCATAGAGACATCTTCAGGCGCTGTCGCTGTTGAGCCAGAAATGTTGACGAAGGTTTCCAAATCTTTCACACGAGTCTGTTTCAACATGAAGTCTCTGATTGGAATTTGGGCCAAATCAAAAGCTTGTCTCGCACTGATTTGCTCATTAATGTAAGGCTGAACGGCGTCATCGTTTATCTTGTTCAACACTGGCGACATAATGAAAAAGGTCAGAAAGATTGAGATACCAATAATCACCTGGTTCGATGGCGTCTGCTGCAGGCCCATTGCCTGACGCAAAATCGACATTACGACCACAATCCGCGTGAATGAAGTCATCAGGATAACCATTGCTGGCAAGAAGCCCAACATGGTCATCAATGCAAGAATCTGCAAGTTGACTGAGTAGTCTTCACTGCCATCAGGATTGGTCGTCATCGTCAGGGCAGGAATCCCTCCCCCGCCACCAGCAATCGAACCTGTCGATAAGGTTCTTGCGTTTCCCTGCTCACTTTCCATTGCCGAGACAGTAACAGAGTTTGATGCAGGACTAGCAGGAACAGGCTCATCACCCTCTGCTTGCGCATAACTAAAAGCAGAGAATAGAGCGACGAATAAGGTCAACAATATCGCGGTAAACTGGCTAGTTCTTATCATTCTTTTTTAACAGCTGAGTCAGTTGATTAGCAAATGGGCTAGACACTAAAGACGACTTGTTCAGCTCCTCCTGAGACAAAGGTTTATCCAATTTAGAGATCAACTGGATGGACTGCGCGGTAACCCCAACCAAAAACTGCTCTTCCCCAGCTTGAACTATCATAATGCGCTCTTTGGTTCCTACTGGGATCTGTCGTATCACACTCAACCCTTGTTGATTGGCCAGCGCGGGAAACTTCATGCGTTTCAATAGCCAAGCCAAGAACAAAATAAAAGCAATAACGAACAAAAGCGACCCAAGGGTGGCCGCTAAATCCAACTGACTACCAGGCGTGGCCGCCAACACAGAAGGGGAAAAGAATGTTAGTAAGTAAAATACGTACCCTTTCAGCTTATGAGCCATATTTACCTTAGTTTCTTAATTCGCTCTGTCTGACTGATAACGTCAGTAAGGCGGATACCAAACTTGTCGTTCACTACTACAACTTCGCCATGAGCAATCAACGTACCATTAACCAACACGTCTAGAGATTCACCCGCTAAGCGCTCTAGCTCAACCACAGAGCCTTGGTTAAGTTGAAGCAGGTTACGGATACTGATTTGCGAACGACCCACCTCCATCGAAATAGTGACCGGAATATCGAGAATGGTGTCTAACTTACGGCGTTCATCATCCGAAATCGGTGAGGAGGTGTCTTTTAGCTCATCAAGTTGAGCAGACATAACCTCATCTACATCAATCTCTGGTGCATTAGGATCTTCGCCCAAAGCTGCCGCCCATTCGTCGGCCAGTTTTTGGTCGTCACTTGGTTCCATACTCATACCTACAATTCTTTATTAATCGTCTATCTCGCCGTCATCGCCTTCTAACTCAGAAATAACATCTTTGCTTAAGAAGGCAATATCGGATTTAACCACATCTGGTCGTTTAATTTTTTCTGACACCTGTACCGCCAAGTTGTCACCAGAGCGACCCATTTTGACTCGAAATGTCGGCAGATCTTCGACGAACATAACGGCATTTTCAGGCATATTAATTGGGATAATGTCGCCAGGTCTCAGTTCCATGAGATCACGTAGAGAGATATCTTGCTCCAACAGGTTCACTCGAAAGTTGACTGGCACGTCCATGATCTCTTCACGCAGCGCTGTACTCCATCGAACGTCAGTTTCCATTTTGTCCGATTGAACACCGGCATCGAGCAACTCTCGAATTGGCTCAACCATTGAGTAAGGCATCACCACGTGGAAATCACCACCACCACCATCCACTTCGATATGGAAAGAGCTGACAACGATAACCTCTGTCGGGCTAACGATGTTTGCCATACTCGGGTTTACTTCCGAGTCCAAATACTCAAACTCCACCCCCATGACTGGTGACCAAGATTCTTTGTAATCTTCAAACACAATCTTGAGCAAGAGCTGAATAATTCGGCGCTCTGTTGGGGTGAACTCGCGTCCCTCAATACGGGCATGGAATCGACCATCACCACCAAAGAAGTTTTCAACCAGAATAAACACCAGTCGCGCTTCCATGGTAATCAGGGCTGTGCCTTTCAATGGTCGAAAGCGAACCATGTTTAGACTGGTTGGAACGTACAAGGTATTTTGGTATTCACCAAATTTCATCATCTGTACGCCGTTGATCGAGACTTCAGCTGTTTTACGCAGCATGTTAAACAAACTGATACGCAAGTGACGAGCAAAGCGCTCATTGATCAGCTCGAGGGTCGGCATCCGGCCACGGACAATACGATCCTGTGATGAAAAGTCGAACTCTACCGCAGAGCTGCTATCAACCTCTGAATCTTCAACTTCATCGACATCATCTACACCGTGGAGGAGCGCATCGATTTCATCTTGGCTTAATAGATCAGTCACAGTTCACCTATTGAATGACAAAATCAGTAAAGAGCACGCGCTCAATCACAGGTTTACCCACCGCGCGATTTAAGCTGGCCTTGATATCATCCGTTGCTTTACTACGGAGCTCAACACGACCATTAGCACTGCGTAACTGCTCTACCGTTGCCGAAGCAAACGTGCTCAATAAGGTACTTTCAACCAATGGCGAGTGGTAGCGCGCCAAGTTTTCATTTTCGGCGCCACGTACCATCAACTGAACTTTGATTTGTACTAAGCGGTCACGTTTGTCGCCTGTCACGTTAAAAATAAAAGGCTGAGGGATATTCACGTAAGCAACCGGTTCTGCTGATGTAACGACTTCTTGTTGAGCCGTCTCTTGGTTAGCCTGTGTGTCATCAGAGCCCATCAAGAAAAACGCAGCGCCTCCGCCACCAAGCAAAAGGACAACAGCAGCAACAATTATAATGATCAGCTTACCTTTCCCTTTTGGCGCCTCTGTCTCGACTTCTTCGATTGCCATAACTTAACGTTCTCTTAATATTGGTATTTTCACAGTTTAAGCGTAATAGCTAATTCCATCACGCTTTGCGGCGACATTCAAATCAAGATTGATGTCTGCTTCAAGGTTTTCTTCAGCCATACCTGATTGATTGCTGCCACCTTGACCAGAATGGGGCTGCCCACCTGCTGCGTATCGATTTTGCTGTTGATTACTCGGTTGTTGCTGAACCGAAGTATCCCCTAGCTGCACACCTTGTTGAGCAAGCATCTCACGCAATCTAGGCATAGATTGTTCAAGTGCATCACGCGCTTGTTGGTTCGCAACCGTAAAGTGAACCGTTGCGCCGTCTCCATTCATATTCATGCGAATCTGCATTCGGCCTAACTCGGGCGGATCCAGGCGAATATCGATATTTTTCAAATTCTTGGACAGCATCATTTGCACACGCTCTGCAACTTGGTCACTCGCCATCTCGCGGTTTAACTGCAAGGGAATCTGTGCGTTTGCCTGCTCGACTCTAGGCTGAGTCCCCGTCGGAGCATTTTGCTGTACACCGGCGGCTTGAGCCAACTGGTGAGCAAATGTTGACTCGCCTCCTTGGCCTGTCTCTGCTTTGTCCAGTGATTTACCAACCAATGAAGCTGCTGCTTTCGCGCCCAACGAGGCTTTAAGCAAAGCCTGCTCAGTAACGGCAGGTGCGGCTGATGCTACTGTATTGGCTAACTGTGGCGTAGGCGTGGTATTCACGGCATCCGGCAAAGGCGCACTATTAACCATGCTATTTTGCAGAGCCACTTGAGGCGCATGCGCCTTAGACAATTGCGATGAGTTTACCGCCGTAGCCGACGGTGAAGATCCACTGGTTTGCGCGTCTTTTGTTTGCACCGCAGCTTGTGTCAAGGCTTCTTCTGTGACCGCATCAGAATTATTTACTGACCACGGAATTGCAGGAGCATTTTGCTCTGCTTCCGGCGCTGTATCCTCGACTAAATTGGCTATTTGAGCCGTGCTTTTATCACTAGGAGCATTGACCGCTGTTTGGTGTGGTGGCAATTCTTGTGAGCTACGAGATTTATCTATCTCTGTTGAATTTTCAACCTCTGAAACGTTCACTACATCTTTAGCGATGGCTTCTTTTTCCACGCCATTTGGCGAAAATTCAGTCTTAACCTGTTTAACTCCGTCGGAGGCCTCGGTAGACAGATGTTGTTCAGAGTTTTCAAGCTTGTCAGCAGATCCTGCCATTGGACGCTCTGATTTTTCACCTTTTTCATCCTCAGCAAGATTCGCTTCACCTGGACTCACACTATTGTTCGAGTGCATTGCTGGCTTAATCGCTTCAGAGGCTTCAGTATCTTTTACTAACTCGGGAGCTTGTTCATCACTCAGCGGTTTTTCTTGTTGCTGAATGAAACGCTTGGCTGATTCAGGTATCACAACAGAATCTGATGCAGATTGGGGCTCATCGGGTATTTGTGAGCTTTCGGTCACTGCTCGTGGTTGGCTTGTTGGTTTAGGTTGCTCGCCGTCACTTATAGTCGATCGATTGTCAGATGCTACTTTATCGATTTTTTGAACCACAGCTTCTTTAACATCGCCCTCTTCACTAACGCTAGCTTGTGGCAAACCTTTGCCGTTATTAGGCTGCAATGCATTGTTGGCATCGTTGAGACGCTTAAGAACCTGCTCGCTATCAGCAACAATGGACTCGGCGCTTTTAGAGTCGTTTTGCTCACTAGAAACAGGGGTAGATGAGGCCGATTTTGCGCTGCTTTGAGCGTCGTCAGCTTCTCCTGCACTGTCTTTCTGCTCTACAAGCAGTTCATCTGTCTCAGTGTTTTCAATTTGCTTTGTATCGACAGATTTTTGAGCTTCACCCGTTTCTGCACTTTCACCAACATTAGCACCAGACGAGCTAATGACTTCTTTTTCGCTTTGCTCTGAATCGCCTTTCACAAACGCAACCAGCTTAGACAAAAAACCTTCCGGCGCGACAACTTCGCCTTCGCCCGCGACATCTGTACTTTCTGCAGCAGGTTTTGTTGCTTTAGGGTTGTCCGTTGCTACCGATAGATTGATATTCATACTCAAGTCACCTACACAGACTGAAGAAAGCGTACAATGCAAAACGCAATGCGTACGGTATTAATAAACTAACGGTAATAAATGCAAGAAATACGCCAAACAATGGCAACAAATAACTTACAGCTGAGTAAATCGGCGGGAAAATTGTAGCGTTGCAAATTCATCCATTTGCTTTTGCTCGCGCGCATTTTCTATTTGAGCTTTTTCGGTTTTCTTCTTCTCAATTAACCATTCATAAGAACGTCTTTGCTTACGAGCTTCCAGCCAGTTTTGCTCGCAGCTTTCAACCTGCCCTTTGAAGTGACTTTCAGCCTGTTTCTGTTTGGCTAGCGTTTCATCAAGCGTGGTTAAAAATCGGTTAAGGTGGCTGTATTGGCTGGCTGTCAAACCTTGCTGACCTCGGTCTATCAACTGCTGGCAATAGTCCATACGATACTGTTCTATTTGCTGCAACTGTTGGTAATAGCCATCGAGCTCTGTTCTGGCTTGGTTCAATGCTAAAACGGCTTGGTTTTCTCGCTCTTTCGCTTGTTCCAACAGAAATTCAAGTGCGTTATTCATTGCCTATCACCCTTGAAGTAAGCCACGTAACATGTTGACGCACATGTCATACGGCACACTTTCTTTCATCGATTGCTGCAAGTACGCGTCTAGCTTTGGTTTCAGCGTGAAAGCGCCATCAATAGCAGGATCGGTCCCCGGCTTATAAGCACCAATAGAGACCAAATCTTGGTTTTTACGACAAACAGAAAGTACCTGACGCACCGCTTTCGACATCAGCACATGCTCTTCGTCGGTAATCTGAGGCATGACCCGGCTCACTGACTTTTCAACATCAATCGCAGGGTAATGACCGGCGTCCGCCATCTCACGAGACAACACAATGTGACCATCCAGAATGGCGCGTGACGCGTCAGCAATAGGGTCTTGCAGATCGTCACCTTCGGTCAGAACGGTAAAAAACGCAGTGATTGAGCCTTGATCTGGACTGCCATTCCCCGCCCTTTCAACCAGGGCCGGAAGTTTGGCAAATACAGAGGGTGGATAGCCTTTGGTTGCAGGCGGTTCACCGACCGACAAAGCAATCTCACGCTGGGCTTGAGCAAAGCGTGTAAGAGAGTCCATTAGTAGAAGAACATCTAGGCCTTGGTCACGGAAGTATTCGGCGATAGTCAGCGCGGTCTGACAGCCTTTGAGTCGCATGAGTGGTGAAGAGTCGGCAGGCGCAGCCACGACAACAGAACGTTGGCGACCATCGACGCCAAGGATTTCTTCAATAAATTCTTTAACTTCTCGCCCACGTTCACCGATAAGGCCAACGACGACAACCTGTGCTGTTGTGCCTCGAGTCATCATGCCGAGCGTGACCGATTTACCCACACCAGAACCAGCAAATAAGCCGATACGCTGGCCTTTGCCGACCGTCAATAAACCATTGATGGCTTTCAAACCGACATCAAGAGGCTCGGAGATCGGCTTTCTTGCAAGTGGGTTTATCGGTTCGGAGTTAAAGGAGGCGCGTTTTTCTGTATAAATAGGGCCTAATCCGTCTAGAGGATTTCCCACCCCATCGATCACCCGACCGAGTAGCTCCATTCCGACAGGTAAACCCGTTTCACTTGTTAGCGGCGTGACTTTGGCACCCGGTAGAACACCAGTGATTTGTTCACTCGGCATCAAAAAGAGGTTGTCACCAGAGAACCCCACCACCTCGGCTTCCATTTCACCATTCATGGTTTCGACTTTGCACAAACTGCCGATGGGGGCGCGACATCCGGTTGCCTCTAAAGTTAGCCCAACAACGCGTACTAACTTACCCGACGCGACGGGCCGACAGGTTAAACCGTCAACTTTGTATTGGGATAAACGCTCGGCTAACGCTAACACTACTCACCACCTTGGTGGCGATTCACCCCACAAAAGCTCTGGATGACGCTTCGAATACGATCTTCCATTCGGTAGTTAACACTCGACTCGCCCGCTTCAATCTGTACGTCACCGCGATTCAGAGCCGGTTCACTCATTAACGTCCAGTTTCTAAATTCCACTTCCTCTTCACCGTATGAAGAGCGGATGATTTCAACATCATCCGGGTGGAGTTTTAGCGTGATAGCGTGTCCGGAAATAGGTAGGGATTCTACTGACTGTTTGATTGTGTCTAAAATGACTTGAGGATTTGTTTGTACTTCAACATGGACCACTTCTTTTACTAACGTGAGGACCATATCAACAAGTTGCTTCTCTACCTGAGCATTCATTAGCTCAAGCGGTTGTGCAAATTGGTTCGCTAAATTGATAAAGGTTTGAACTTGTTGCTGGATGAACTCTTGGCCCGATGCCACACCTTCAAGCTTGCCTGACTCAAGGCCTTCTTGATGGCCCTCTTGCATGCCTTGCTCTTTGCCTTTCTCATAACCTTGCTTGAAGCCAGCTTCCTGACCTTGGTGAAGCCCTTCCTGATAAGCTTGTTGCTTGATCAGTTCGATCTCTTCTTCGCTCAGTTCTGTTGGCGCTTCTTCAACCTTTTCAGTCAATTCAGGCATCCAGCTAGGGTCGTAGTTCATCGCCGTTTGTTTCGCCTTCGTATGGGTCTTAGCCGTATAATCCGGCATGCCCCAGCGCTCGGCTTTCTGAACTACTTCATCATTATCTAAGCGTAAGAAACCACGCTTTCTTTCCCCAGACATAGATACCTACTTGCTCATTGTCATTACAAGAATTCGTCTGCGCCGCCGCCCAGCATAAGTTCGCCAGAGTCAGCCATGCGACGAGCAATTGCCAAAATTTCTTTTTGTGCTGCTTCCACATCAGATACTTTAATCGGCGGCATTGCTTCCAGATCATCACGCATCATCTCAGCAGCACGCTTAGACATGTTCTTGAAGATCTTGTCACGTAACGTGTCATCTGCACCTTTAAGTGCACGCTGAAGTACGTCTTGAGGCACGTCACGCAGCAGTTTCTGAATACCTTGGTCGTCCACTTCCACCAAGTTTTCGAAAACAAACATAAGGTCTTGGATTTGGGTCGCCATGTCTTCATCTTGATCGCGAATTTGATCCATCAAGATGCCTTCGACATTGTTGTCCATGTAGTTCATGATTTCGGCAGCAGCTTTCAGGCCACCAATTTTCGCGGCTTGTGCACCTGCTTGACCTGCAAACTGTTTCTCCATAATTTCATTCAGTTCCGCCAATGCAGAAGGCTGAATTTCCTCTAGGTTTGCAATACGCATCATAAGGTCGAGGCGATCACGTTCTGAGAACTGCGATAAAATCTCCGCAGATTGATCGGGTTCCAGATAAGAAAGCACGATAGTTTGGATCTGCGGGTGCTCATTGATAATAATACTGGCGACCTGACGAGGGTCCATCCACTTCAATGAGTCTAAGCCTTTCGAACCAGTACCAAGGAGGATTTGATCGACAAGGTTATTCGCTTTATCTTCACCAAGAGCAGCCACTAATGCATTGCGCATAAAGTCTTCACTGCCCATACCAATATTGGTGTATTTTTGAATGTCTTCTAGAAATGCACGGTGCACAGCGCCAACCTTGTCTTGACTCAAGTCTTTTGCTCGAGCCATTGCGCTACCAACACGCTGGACTTGCTTTGGCTCCAAGTGGCGAATAATTCCAGCAGCGTCTTCTTCATTTAGGCTTAAAAGAAGAATCGCCGCACGTTCTGCACCTTGAATTGATGAAATGTCGACGGCATTTTCTGTCATTTCGCCGCCTTGTTCTTGAGGAACTATATCGTTAGGCATCTTCTTGCATCCAATTCTTAACTACTTGCGCCGCAAGTTCAGGCTCGTTTGCGACTAGAGCACGAACGGCTTTCAGCACGTCTTCATCTTTGTGCAGATTAGGTAAATCAATGGTTGAGCCGATTTCAAACAAATCTCCACCATCCAAATCACTGCCAATTAAGCTGGTCTCGCCGTCTGCACCAATTGGTAGACCGTCAGGCCCGTAAAGCTGTCCGTCATCCTCTTCAGAGGCAGGGTTAAGCAGTTTCTTCATCGCAGGACGCACTAACACTAATATCACCACGATAATAACTAACGCACTCGCGAACCAGCGTACCCAGTCGTTGAAGTTTGGATGTTCCCAAATCGGCGCATCTTCGATGGTTTGTACTTCCGGTTCCGCAAACTGCATGCTTAAAACATTCAGTAAATCACCGCGGTTTTGATTAAAACCAACGGCACCAATCAATACTTGGCGGATCGAGGATAAATCGGCATCCGACAGAGGCTGATAACTGGTTTCACCGGTATCTGGGTTCACGATAGCACGGTTCTTAATCGCGACCGCGACAGTTTGTCGGTTCACAACGCCCGTTTGGCGACGCTCATGACTGATAGTGGTATCCAGTTCGTAGTTTCGGGTCGCTTCTTTGTGAACAGAGCCTTGCCCTATGCTGGTGCCATCTTTCATCTGTGCCACATCTTGTGGGATAGATGCATCCGCAGGCGGCTGGTTACTCAGAGCGCCTGGCACACCCGCGACCATGCTGCCGTTGTTATAATCTTCGAGTGTATATTCGCTGCGTGTCGATGGAGTATTTGGGTCGAAGCGCTTACGAGTTTGTTCTATGGCACTAAAGTCTAGCTCTATGTCCACCTGAGCGGTGTAGTTGCCAAAACCTAAAATGGGGATAAGCACAGAGTCGATCTTATCTTTTAGTGCTTGTTCTTGCTTACGCTCTAACTCATGTTCTTTGCGACGCGCTGCGGAAGCTGGGTCTTGGCTACCAGAGCTCAATAATCGGCCATGCTGATCCGTTACGGTAATACGGTTAGGCTTCATGCCTGGGACAGCACTCGCAACCATATCAACAATGGAATCGATTTCTTCTTGCTTGAGATTCGCACCCGTATTCAACGTTAAGAATACGGAAGCCGACGCTTCTTGGTTATGGCGAACGAACACGCTCTGTTTCGGTAACGCAAGTAACACACGCGCTTTACGCACCTGCTTCATCGCTTCAATGGCTTTTGACAGCTGACGTTCTCGGCTGAGTTTTAAACGCTCTTGCTCCAGGCGCTGAGACACACCAAAGCCCATGTCCTGCAGCAGGATATCGTCTCCGGCTTGCTTTTCTTGGTTAAGGCCAGCTCGAACCATATCCAGCTTTAAGGTGTTGTAGTCACTCGCGGGTACTAAGATGGTATTCCCGTCTAACTTATAATCGAGTTTCTGTTGATCGAGATAATCAAGAACAGGAATCAGTTCCTCTGTTTCATAAGCACCAAGCGGGCGCATTTCTGGCTCTTTGACCCAGAAAAACAGCATGACGATCAACGCCACGCAGATAGAAATCGACAGAACCAGAACAATTTGGCGAACAAGATCGAGATCGCCTACCGCCATATCTAGCTTTGAGCTGCTTTTCTCATCTAAGTCTGGATTTTGTACACCTGCATCCACGTCAGATGTTTCTAGCAATGCGTTGCTAGTTCCACCTTCAGAAAGGGCTAGATCTGTTGATTGATTTTGCTCTGCCACAGATTCCACCTATCTATTACACTGGCATGTTCATCAGTTCTTTATACGCTTCCACAAGTTTGTTGCGTACTTGTATGGTTGCCTCAAATGCCACACTGGATTTATTGCGCGCGATCATAACGTCGGAAAGAGAGACATCCTGATCACCGCGATCAAATCGCATTTGTAGGTTACCTGAAGCTTTGGATAAGCTATTGACGTTGTTAATGGCATCATTCAGCAACGCGCTAAAATCCGCACCAACACTTTGGCCCGTAGCGGCTGGTTTCGTATTGCCAGCCTCAAACATCATTGCTTGCATTTCGCTTTGAAAACCATCAATTTTCATCAAGACCTCAGACGTCAACCTTTTGACTAGAACGATTGTTGTATTTATGACAGTGCAAACCGCATGCCACGTATTTTAGCGACGAAAATAGCACGTTAGTTTGGAATATCAATCCCTGCATCGCGCATTTTTGCTAACTTATAGCGCAAAGTACGTGGACTGATCCCTAATTTTTCAGCCATCTCTTTTCGGCGTCCATTACACTCAGTTAAAGTATCCAGGATGATGGCAAATTCTTGATCTCTTAGCTCACCACCTAATCCCGAACCCACTGCGGCACTTTTGCCCGTGTCAGGTTGTGCAACTGGCTTGAGGCTTGGCGCGTTCACATCCCCACTCTCAATCACCTGTTGCAGTCCGGAGGCATCGCTCCAATCCAAACCTTCAAGCAATATATGTTCAGCGTCAATACGACCGTTTTCGCCTAATATCAACGCGCGCTGAACAACATTGTCCAACTCACGGACATTACCCGGCCAGTTATAAGCAAGTAATTTTCCTATCGCGCTCTCAGAAACGGTAGGAACAGGCATACCAAGTTTTTTGCAATTGCGCTCTATTAAATGCTTGGTTAGTGGCTCAATATCACCTTTGCGTTCACACAGTGCAGGCCAAGCAATTGGGAACACATTCAAACGGTAATACAGATCTTCTCTGAAATTGCCTTCTTGAACGTATAGCTTTAAGTCTCGGTTACTGGTCGCTAACACACGCACATCCAGCTTGATACTCTTTCGGCTCCCTAAGCGTTCAACTTCTCTTTCTTGCAGAACGCGAAGTAACTTGGCTTGCAGGTTGAGATCCATCTCGCTGATTTCATCTAGCAAGATTGTCCCGCCCTGAGCTTGCTCAAATTTACCTGGGCATGCTTGCACAGCCCCCGTAAATGCGCCTTTTTCATACCCAAATAAGGTAGCTTCAAGCATGTTGTCTGGGATAGCCGCACAGTTTATCGCAACAAATGGACCGTCTTTTCGGTTAGAAGAGTTATGTAAGTAACGTGACATTACTTCTTTACCAGAGCCGCTTGGACCAAGGATCATCACACTGGCATCTGTCTTCGCGACTTTATCAGCCAATGAGAGAAGTTTAATACTTTTTTCGTCTGCGACGACAGCGTCACCGTTATCATCAGACTTTACTGGCGCATAGCGGCTGACCATATTTAGGAGAACTTCAGGCGCAAAGGGTTTTGCCATGTAGTCGATCGCGCCATCTTTCATCGCAGAAACAGCGTCTTCGATGTTTGCGTATGCTGTCATTAATAGCACTGGCAAATTTGGCCAATGCTGTTTGATATTACGTAATAAAGCTAACCCGCCCATGCCCGCCATCTGGACGTCAGACACCACAATATCCACACTGTTTGATTTTAGCTTCACTAGCGCATCTTCTGCACTGTCAGCCTCGATCCATTCATACCCTGCCAAAGCCAGCGTATCGACTAATGCTTCACGCAAGCCTTCGTCATCTTCAACAATAAGTACTTTGCTTTGAGCCATTATTACTCTCCAGTCTCTGGTTCTTGTTCAGTGTGTGAGTGGCTTTGAAATGGGATGCACATGGTAAAACATGCACCATCACCCGGTTCCGAAATTAACTCTAATCTTCCGTCATGCGCTCGGCAGACCATTTGGACAACAGCAAGCCCTAAACCCGTCCCTTGCGAGCGAGTGGTAAAGAAAGGCTCCATAATCTTACTTTGCAGCTCTTGTGGAACACCTGGTCCACTATCTTGCACCGATATTTTTAATTCACCGTTAACGGGGCGAAAGAATACATCTACCTGAGACGCTTTACCTGCAATTTGAATAGCATTCATCACTAAGTTACTTAGGGCCGAAGCAATCGCATTCGCGTTCCCTAACAGCACAGTTTGCTTTTCCTCAACTTCGAGAAAGTAGTCTATCTGGTTATTCTTCAGCGCCGCCTCCACCATGGGTGAAAACTCCGCAACCAAATCTGCAATCGTAAACGGCTTAACAACTTTGTTATCGCCACCCTTTGCAAAGAGTAGCATATCGTTTACTTGCTTCTCTAAATCGTGTAAACGATCCATTAACTTGGTTTGAAATCGCTCTTTGGTTGCAGTAGGTAAATTAGGCGCGCCTAGGTTTGATGCATACAACATGGCACTAGAAAGCGGCGTCCGGACTTGGTGAGCCAAAGAGGCGACCATTCGTCCTAAAGATGACAAGCGCTGCAAATCGCTAACTCGCGATTGTAGCAAACGGGTTTCTGTCAAATCTGTAATCAAGATCAATTGGCCGGTGGTTGACGCTGATATTGCGAGCCGGACTTTACGTCCAGTCTTCAGTGAGATTTCGTGGCCATCATCCTCTTGAGGAGCAAATGCCTGTTGAATCACTTCAAACCATTTTTCACCGACTAACGGAACCGCTAGCAGCTTCTGCGCTTCAGGGTTGGCTTCACATACAACCCCTTGCGTATCGAGCAAGATCACGCCTGCTGGCATGACGTCCAATACCTGCTGGTAACGTTCAACCTGTTGCTCTAAGGAGCCAAGCGATGTGTGATTATCAGAAATAGATGTGGGCTGCATGACGGAATTCTGCCTTATAAACGACAATAGCCTAGAATGCAAGAAGCATACCAGGCTATTTGTTATATTTTTCAATAATTTAATGAAAAGTCAGATATTTGACAGTGTCATTAGCGCTGTAAATTGTACTTACGCATTTTTTCCACAAGTGTGGTTCGTCGCATACCAAGCATATCTGCAGCTCTTGCAACTACTCCGCCTTGAGCTTCCAAAGCTTGATTGATCATGTTGACTTCAAGATCCGCTAACACTTCTTTCAAGTTTACCCCTTCAGGCGGTAAATGTTGTGGTGCCGCATCTTCATCAATGAACAGGTCGTTTGAATCTAGGCTAAAATCTTCAGAAAAAATATCAAAGAAAGCATCACGCTCCTGCTCTTCTATGGACTGGGCATCATTAAAACCTGGCTGAAACTCCGGAATATCACTATAGCGGTATTTGGTCGGCAAATGATTCACATCAACCAAACTATTTGGATACAGAATGATCATTCTTTCTACGAGGTTTGCTAGCTCACGGACATTACCCGGCCAGTCGTGCTCCATTAAAGAGTTAATTGCACGAGGCGTAAAGCAGATCGGTTGTGCGCCTTCAGCTTCCATTCGAGTCATCAGCTCTTGAAGTAGCAGTGGTGTGTCCTCTTTACGATCTCGTAACGCTGGCATTTCAATCGGAAAAACGTTCAATCGGTAATAAAGATCTTCGCGGAACGATTTCTCGTTGATCATCGTCTCTAATTCACGGTGTGTAGCCGCGATAATACGAACATTGGCCTGAATAGTAGTATTGCCACCGACACGTTCGAAACAACGCTCTTGAAGGACACGAAGCAATTTTACTTGCATTGGCATCGGCATATCACCGATTTCATCCAAGAAAAGTGTGCCGCCTTCAGCAAGCTCAAAGCGACCTTTACGTGCTGTAATTGCACCGGTAAACGCGCCCTTTTCGTGACCGAATAGTTCACTCTCGAGCAAGTCTGGTGGAATAGCGCCACAGTTGATAGGAACAAAAGGGCCGTTACGGCGTGAAGAATGGTAGTGAATATTACGAGCAACAACCTCTTTACCCGTACCAGACTCGCCCAAAATCAGTACGTTCGCTTCGGTGCCCGACACTTGCTCGATGAGGTGTCTAACTTCTTTGATACCTGAGCTTTGTCCAACTAAACTGCGAAAAAGCGTATTCTTACGCTCAGAAACAACAACATTGGTCCCTTTACGGCCCAAAAAGTCTTTACAGTGACGAATGGCTTCACTGAGTTGCGGGTAATTAAGAGGGTACTCCAGCTCACCTACATAGTGGGGGAGTTCTTCAACTGGATAGGAATGATTACCAGCAATAAGCAAAGGAATATGGTTGGCGCAAGATATCTTAGCGGGTAACTCATTGTCTGAGAGTGAACCGACAATACAACCTGCCCATACCGCAGACCAATTAACATCACCTAACTGATCTGAGCTTATGGCTTCACACGGCTCTCCAACAAATTCTAAAATATTACTGAGATTGATACGCGCTTGTGCATCATCTTCAATCACAAGTATTTTTGCTAAACCTTGCATAGGTGAGAATATTCGCCTTTATTTATAATCGATGTGGCTGCTAAAAAGTTGATATCAATACACTTAAGAAAAAGAGAATACGATAAACAATTGATAATTTTCAGCAACAAAAGAAGCCACTAGGCTAGTTAGTGGCGTCTATTCTATTTGATTATAAAAATATGGCAACTAGGCAATCAGCGGGTGTGATATTAGCCCAAAACCAATTGGCGACATTTTGACTAAGTATGCGCCAAACGGTTTATTTATTGACGTTATATACCAACATCAGATGCGGTAAGGTTGTGATACTCATTTGGGATTTGGTCCCAAGCAGACTTAATTTCACGGATGATTTCAATCACATCGTCAATCGGTTTAGGATCGTTTAAGTGGTTAGCTTCTGTGATCTGAGTGATCATAAACTCGTAAAGTTGGTCAAGATTTTGAGCGATGTCACCGCCATCATCCATAGATAGGCAGCTTCTAAGGCTAATGATGATATCCAGAGCCTTACCAAGGCGTTCGCCTTTTACCGGAATATTTCCTTGCTGCATCGCCGCCTTGCCCTGAATTAAACGCTCGATAGCCCCGGCCATCAGCATCTGAACGATTTTATGCGGGGAGGCCGCACTGAGTTGGCTATCAACCGATACCTTCTTGTAAGCCTGTAGTGAACCACGCATAAACAAACCTCTTAGTTAAATAAATTTTCTATATTGCTGAACAGAACGTTTTCCGTGCTGATACTTTCGTAGTGACAAGCCAATTTGATTGGTCTTCTCTTGCATCAACCCGGCGATAGCTTGCGTTTCTTCGATGGCATTTTGCCACTTATCTAAACTCGCAAGTTGGCCATTTTGACTAATTAACTGCAATAACTTCTGCAATAACTGTTCCCTTGTATCGACCAGGGATGTAATTTCTTCAGTATCGATCTCTTCTTGAATTAAACAGTCTGACATATTGTGATTAACTTCACAAAAGACATCCAGTAGTTGCTCAAATTCACTACGTAAGTGCATTCATCATCCCTGCGAGTTGTGACTGCATTTTACTTGTCGCGTCCTGCATCGCTGTAAATTTGGCATGAGTGCGTTTTTCCAAGTTCTCCATGCGGCGATCCAGTGCCGCTTGATCATCTTGTAGACTGTAGTTTTGATCTATCATGCTGCGCTCACGGGTTCGGATCGCGCCGGTTACTCCTGTAAGCCCTTGAATCGCGTCCTCTACTTTTTTAGCAAAACCGTTATTCCCGCCAAAGAAATCTTCCAGCTTATTGAAGTTATTGTTTAACTGGCGATCCAGCATGTTGTAATTAATTTCTAGGTTACCCTGACGGGTGGTAGTGATGCCAAACTCCGTCAACGTCTTCAAATCTTCTGGCGCATCCTCTATAGCCGAAGAAAAGACCGCTTTGAGCCGAGAGTCTGCATTGCGAACAATGCTATCGCCTGATAAAGGACCTGCAGCACCAGTACGTGGATCAGCACCGCCTAACTCTTGAGACAATTGATAAAACTGATTGTATGATGCAACGAATTGCTCAATATCTTCTCGAACCCCTTGTCTATCATACTCAATGTCGATTTCTGAGACGGCTTTACCCGGCTCGGTGCGCCCTTTTAAGGTTAAATCCACACCATCAATGGCGTCTTCGATAATATTGTTATGACTCGAGAGCTGAGCAATACCATCAAGCGTGACTTTTGAGTCTTGCGCGGCTTGAACTTGCGCCATACCGCTATAAGTATCGAACGATGCTTGTGCCGCTTTAAGGTCTTCTTGTGCCTTATCGACACGCTCTAAGTACGCCTTTTCTTCTGGTGAAAGTTTGGCCCTTTCTAACTCTTTCGCTTGCTCGGGCGTTAACTCACCCGAAGAGACTTTTTTATCTAGCTCTACTTTTTCTTGCACAAGCTTTTGCTCGATCTTCGCTTGTTCTGCTTCGAGTTTGGCTTGGGCTTCTTTCGGTGTCACGTATGAGTCAGTCAGCGTGCCTGACGCCGTATTGCTCCACCCTGGAACATCGGCTGACTTTTCAATTGCTTTTGCATCTAGCTCTGGTCCCGGCTCCCAGTATGAATCCAACAATGTACCAGACGCCGTTTCGGTCCAACCGGGGATACGATCTTCTGGCTTGATGTATTTGTTCGCGTCAATGGCTGCTTGGGCCGCAGCTGTTGCCGCCTGGCTTGAGAGCTCATTATCAGGAGTCGATTCTTTAGCCGCTTTTGGGTCAGCTTGAATTGCGGCTTGCTTGGACGCGTCGGCAATTTCTTGATCGACAACTTTTGCCGCTTCAATATTACGCTGAGCTATTTTGTCCGCGATTTCTTGTTCTTGATCCGATAGAGGGACAAGTAATTCCTGAGCAGCTGCACGAGCATTTTCAAGGTCTTTTACACGCTGTTCCAGTGTTTTGTACTCAAGTTGTTTGAGCATATTGCCTGGTTTGGCGTCGGTGGTAATGGATAGGCTATTGTCTTCGCCCGATACATTCGAGGCAACAATAAGACGTGGCCCCGCCGTGTCATTAATGACAGATGCGCGCACGCCAGGGTTAGATTTACTTCCGTTGATGCCACGAACGACATCAACCAATTTTGAATTGGAGGATACGTCTACGGAGAATTTTTTACTGCCAAGCGAAATCTGCAGCTTGCCAGGGCCAAATTTAGCATCTTCAGGTAATACGTCAGATGCAATTTTATGACTCTGGGCAAGCTGCAACACATCGATAGCATAGCGACCAGCGATGGCATCAGTGGTTGCTGTCGCCGATACGACGTTGTCATTTGTTGTGTCAACTTTTCTTGCGGCGAATGCTTTCTCTTGGCGAAAGTTCGTCATCAAGTTTTTCATCGTATCCAGCGACTCTCTGAGCCGACCATAGGCACTGAAACTGGATTCAATTTTGGTTCGCTCGTTGTCGATACGTTGCTGTTTAGGCACACGCTCCGCATCAACCACTTTGCTCACCATGGAATTGATATCCATGCCAGTATTCATCCCTATTGGGCCAAAACTCATTCAATCACCTCAAACTACGATTACACCATTTGGTTGACCAACCCAGATGAATATCGGGCGGTTTGCTCCCTAAGGCGACGCAAAATTTCTAACATTTCCTCATCAGGAATCTGGCGAATGATGTCACCAGTATCCGCTTCATAGATAGTCACGACTTCCTTGCCGGACTCTTCATCAACGCGAAATGATAAACCTTTATTGATAGATGAAATAAAATTATTCATCTGTTCTACAAGCCGTTCCCGTTCTTCCTTATTGAGTTCTTCGCGTTCTTTCGTCGCTTCGATCACTCTTTCGAAAGACCGTACGGCTTGCTGGTTTACTTTTTCGTTTGCTTGCGGTTCCTTCGATAAGGAAACGAGCTGCGCTTCATCGTTTTTTGAAGCAACTTTAGTGCCACTTTCTGAGCCGTAAGGCTGGACGTTCGATGTGTAGGATGGTATTTCCATAACGATCTCCCTTCCACCTTTAGGTCAACAACACAAAGCTGCTAACAATAAGCTCCTGTCGAACCTATCGATTAACCCAGTAGACTAAGCGCAGAAGACGGTGACTGCTTCGCTTGTGCCAAAATAGAAGTACTCGCCTGCTGTAGGATCTGTGATTTAGTCATTGCTGTTGTTTCTTTAGCAAAGTCTGTATCTAGGATACGGCTACGTGAAGCGTTTACATTCTCGTTGATGTTGTCCAGGTTATTGATTGCGTGACCAAAACGGTTTTGGAACGCACCCAATTCTGCACGTTGGCTGTCTACGTTCTTAAGTGCGCCATCAATAATAGATACCGCCATTTGAGAACCAGCAACCGATGTAACATCAACATCAGCAACAGTTTTGCTCTCAGCTGCTGCAAAGCCAAGGTCTGTACCTAGTCCACCACCAATCGTCACGTCAGAAGCAACTTTGTTGCTTGCTGCGAATAACTGCATTTTACCATCTTCGCCCACAGACGCTTTTACGTCGTCACTCTGGCCGTTAATGTAAGTCGCAAGCTGTTCGATATCATCACCCGCTTTCGCGTCAATAGATATCGTCTGAGCTTCACCGTGAGCATCTGTATAGTCTAGAGTAATATCAGTTGTACCCGCTTCGACTTTCCAGTCATCCGCTTTACCTGTTGCCGCAACGTAAGCTTTACCGCCCATGCCTTCTGTATCAGAGCGCATATTGCCCATGCTTAGCTTAACAGCTTCGCCTGAACTCGCACCGATTTGGAATGATTGACTGCCAAAGTTACCGTTGAGTAGCTTATTACCACCAAAAGAAGTCGTTTCTGCAATACGATTCAATTCATCGTTAAGCGCAGTCACTTCTTCCTGAATAGCAACACGTTCAGCTTTAGAGTTGGAACCATTTGAGGACTGTAGCGCAAGGTCACGCATACGTTGAAGGATGTTAGTACTTTCGTTCATTGCACCTTCAGCAGTCTGAGCGATAGAAATACCATCGTTGGCATTTTTTACCGCCATATCCAGACCACGACTTTGCGACGTCAAACGGTTTGAGATTTGTAGGCCTGCAGCGTCATCACGAGCACTGTTGATTTTGTAGCCTGAAGACAGACGCTCCATAGACTTCTGCATACCCTCAGCTGCACCATTTAGGTGGCGCTGAGCAGTCATCGCAGACACGTTAGTGTTTACGTTAATTGCCATATTCGATCTCCTTAGGCATTAGGGCGATGTGCATCTGTGTCTCTCACCTCACGTCAGCACATCTCATTTCTCTCAGTCCTTTAACGGCGGAGCACCCATAAGCTTTAGAAAAAAAATGACTTTTTTACGCAATTTACAAATATAGGAAGAAAAATGTGATCTGGATGGCTATAAAACTCATTGCTCACCCAAAAGTCTTAGGGACAGAAATAAAAAAATCCAGCCGAAGCTGGATTTTTAAAGCATTTACTTTTGATTAACCAAGTAGGCTTAGTGCCGAGTTTGGTGCTTGCTTCGCTTGAGCAAGGATAGAGCTTGAAGCTTGCGATAGAATCTGAGACTTAGTCATCGCAGTAGTTTCTTTCGCGAAGTCAGTGTCTTTGATTCGGCTCTTAGACGCATTCACGTTTTCGTTGATGTTGTCTAAGTTGTTGATCGCGTGGTTGAAACGGTTTTGGAATGCACCTAGCTCTGCGCGGTGGCTATCTACGTTTTTCAGTGCTGCATCGATGATTGCTACCGATTCTTGTGCGCCGCCCACTGATGTTACGTCAATAGTATCAACCGTTACTGCTTGCGCTGCACCCATGCTTAGTTCGCCAGCAAGACCACCACTAAATGCTACTGTGCCCTCTACTTTATCTGAGCCTGCGAATACTTGCAGTTTGCCTTCTTCGTCTACAGACGCTTTTACCATATCTGTTTGACCGTTAATGTACGTTGCAAGCTCTTCAATGTCATCACCCTCTTTTGCAGTGATGTCCACTTTCTGATCCACGCCATCTTTATCTTTGAACGCTAGACTTAGATCATTCTTGCCTGACTCAACGGTCCAGTCGGCGTCTTTTGCAGTGCCAGCTTTGTAGCTTGAACCACCCATCGCCTCGTTGTCTGAGCGCATGTCTTTCAGTGTTAGCATTACCGCTTCACCGTTATCAGCACCGATTTGGAACGATTTAGTCTGGTAAGTGCCGTTTAGCAGCTTGTTGCCACCAAAAGATGTGGTTTCAGCAATTCGGTTTAGCTCGTCGTTCAGGGCTGTTACTTCTTCCTGAATCGCTACACGCTCTGATTTAGAGTTTGAACCGTTTGCAGATTGTAGCGATAGGTCACGCATACGTTGCAGGATGTTCGTTGTCTCGTTCATCGCACCTTCAGCAGTCTGAGCGATAGAGATACCGTCGTTCGCGTTACGTACAGCTACATCTAGACCGCGACTTTGAACGTTCAAGCGGTTAGAGATTTGTAGACCTGCTGCGTCGTCTTTCGCACTGTTGATTTTCGAACCTGATGACAGGCGTTCCATCGAAGTTTGCTGTGCGCTAGTTGCGTTGTTTAGGTGACGCTGAGCTGTCATTGCTGCTACGTTAGTGTTTACATTTACTGCCATGGTGATCTCTCCAATTGATTTTCCGATGGTTCCGGTTTCCGACGTCTCGGAAAACCAAGTAGTTCTCTCAAAGTTACTTTTATTAACGGCATGGCTCTAAAAACCTTGAGGATTTTTTTAAGTTTTTTTTGAAAAAAGTCTATTTGGGAGGAAAAACGTGATGAATTGGAAAAAAGCGATAAAAAAGTAAAATTTCCGCTAAAGCTTTATTTGGGCTTGTCGATAACCTTTTCTTTTTTGCAAATTAGCCAAGCAAAGTAATCGCCAAATTCGGCTGTTGTTTCGCTTGTGCCAGTATAGAAGTGCTCACTTGTTGCAAGATTTGCTGCTTAACCATTTGCGTGGTTTCTTTGGCGTAATCCGTGTCTTTGATACGGCTGTTTGACGCAGCAAGGTTTTCATGAACATTATCTAAGTTATTAATCGCATGCGTAAATCGGTTTTGCATCGCCCCTAGTTCCGCTCGATGACTATCAACGTAGTTCAATGCGGTATCAATGACGGAGACCGCCCGTTGTGCGCCACCGACGTCGCTGATATCTACATTATCGACAGCTTCGTAGCCTGCTAAGTTCATCTTCAACTGATCAGCAAGGCTACCGGAGAAGCTAAGGGTTCCAGCCGTTTCCTTGCCCGCCATAAATACTTGCAACTGACCGTGTTCATTAACCGACGCCGATACTTTATCGGTTTGACCATTAATGTAGGTGGCCAACTCTTCAATATCATCACCGGCTTTCGCTTTTATCTGGATGTTTTCTTGCTGCCCTTGCGCATTGGTGTACTGCATATTGAGAACATGACTACCTTGCTCAACTTGCCAATTCTCCCCTGCTTGTCCCGCTGCGATATAGCTGAAACCACCCATTTCAATACTGTCTGAGCGCATATTCTTGAGCGATACTTGAACTGCCTCACCAGACCCGGCTCCGATTTGAAATGAAGAAGAGGCAAAAGAGCCATTGAGTAACTTTCGACCACCAAAAGAGGTCGTTTCAGCAATTCGGTTCAGTTCATCATTCAATGCGGTCATTTCTTCTTGAAGTGCATCGCGCTCTGCTTGGCTATTCGAACCGTTGGAAGATTGCAGAGAAAGATCGCGCATGCGCTGGAGAAGGTTGGTGGTTTCTTTCATCGCCCCTTCTGCCGTTTGCATGATTGAAATGCCATCGTTCGCATTGCGTACCGCGACATCCAGTCCTCGCATTTGCGATTCAAGTCGATTGGAAATTTGTAACCCGGCCGCGTCATCTTTGGCGCTATTAATACGACTCCCCGAAGCTAAACGCTCCAGAGATTGATTGAGCAAGTCTGTCGCGCTCGTCAAATGACGTTGCGCTGTCATTGCTGCAACATTGGTATTAACAGTGATAGCCATTATTCAGTGATGTTCCTTTAGTGGATTATCTTGTATATCGGCCATGTCTTTATTTCTTTAGTGTAAAACGTAAAAAAGCCGAGCTTGGTGCGCTCGGCTTTTACTATCGTGTTAAGTGACTACTTCATCTGTAGACTTTGCAGCATATCGGCGGAAGGAGCAAAGAAGTACGCGCCTGTAACGGCTTGAGTAAAACGAAGTAACTGGTCGGTTTTACCATCGGTAACGCCGTACATGCTCTCTAGCATCGCTTTAAAGTTATGTAGCGTATTACAGTAAGCGATAAAAAGCAGGCCGTGGTCACCAGACACGCTCCCGTATGGCAAGCTATGACGCACAATTTTAAGGCCTTTGCCTTCTTCTTTAATATCGACACGGCCAACGTGTGACGCGGCGGGTACGTCATCAAGTTCAATTGAATCTGGCTTCGTACGGCCGATCACCTTTTCTTGCGCAGATACGCTCAAGCGGTTCCAAGCAGGTAAGTTATGAATGAAACGCTGAAGCATCACGTAACTACCACCAGCAAATTCACCGCCAGGAATAATAGCCACTTCTTCTCTCTGCGCATCTTTCGGGTTTTCGGTGCCATCGATAAAGTCCGTCATATCACGCGCATCCAAAAAGCGATATGAGTTTGTTTCATCAACAATGGTTACGTTATCCGCCACAGACGACATAAACTTGCGCAGTAAGTAAAAATGCAGGTCATGACGATTTGAATGGATATGAAGCAACACATCCACATCGGTACTCGGCGCTGTAATATCGCCCTCACCTAATACCGGGAAGTCAATCAGCTCTGCAGGCATATCAACATTCAGTTGGCCCCAAAAAGATTTGGTAAAGGCTATTGATATCGCCAAGTTTGCACCTGGCTGGCTGTCATTCAGTTCCGCTACCAGCTGTGGCAACGCCTGTAACTGCTCTAGAACAACCTGTGGGTTCTGCGTGACTTTAAGCAGTGTGTACTGAGCGAATGGACCCGCTTCTGGAAGAATTGCACTTTGAGGGTTAGACATTATTTTTCCTCACATTGTATTACCAGTCTGTATAAGTAAGAACTCTTCATCTACCCGACTGAATTGGCAAATCTAAAGAACTCTGAATTATCCAGACAATTTATTCACTTCTCTTCCACGCATTCATTCTAACAATAGAGATTTTTCTGCATCAATTGACGGCTGGGTTTTTAAACGTGTCTTTCACACTGCGACTTTGATATGTGTACAACCCAAACCAAAGTAGTACCAGCATAGTCACACCATTGGCCCAACTAAACGCGCCTTGTTCTAGGTAAACATGATAGACGCCCTGGCTAAACTGCAGTAACACCGTTAGGAGAGTGATGCCTTTTCCCCATTTTACTATCCAGTTAACCCATTTTCGTTCTGGGCTGCGTAAACTGATCAGCCACATTAACATGATGCTGGGAACGCCCATCGCGAGGCCAAGGTAGAGCATCGAGTGATCAGGATAGACGATATTAAGGATCTTGCTACCGCTCTCACGACTGGCACCTGCGACAATAAACACCACCCACGCTTTCGCCATGAACAACCACCCTAACCACAACCATTTGGGCGCTTTTAGGAAACCATGTTTGTCATATTGTTCAAGAGAATACCGCACTTACTGCCACAACCATCAATACCAATGGGTTTCAATGTAACTGAATGAACAAAAAATACGAGTAGTATTTTGTTAGAAAAGGAACAATTGACCAACAACAGAGCGATGTCACACAGAGGCTTTATTCTCGCTCTGTCTTACCTACTGATTTGAAAGAGACCAATAGAAACGCCACCAGCAATAACACTGGCAAACCCCACAACAAGGCGTTTTTCCAGGTAAAGCTCGGCTTATAGAGGACAAACTCACCGTATCTTGCGGTCATAAAGTCGATCACTTGCTGCTCGCCCTCACCGCTGTTGATCTTATTAAAAACAATCAAACGTAAGTCTTTCGCCAGTGGTGAATTTGACTCAACTAAGTTTTGGTTTTGGCACTGAGGACAACGCAATGACTTCGCGAGCTCGATTGCTGTTTGTTGTAACTTAGGGGTTTTAAACTCGAACAGTTCGACTTGTCGTTCCAATTCACTATCTGGCGCGGCAAATATCTCGCTTTGACTCGACTGAGCAAAACTGAACGGACTGACTAGCACCAACATTAGTAAACAGATGACTCGATTCATAGCGTCATGTCCTGTTCAAAGTAGCGGGCAAAACGCTTCTGCCATGCCTTTTCGGTCAACTTACCATAGTGTTTATAAATGACCTCACCGCTGGCATTAACTAAATAGGTTTCGGGCGTACCCACCACACCGAGTTCGATACTCAACTGCCCTTTCGGGTCGTAGATGATTTCATCGTAGGGATTGCCCGCATCTTTTAAGTAGCCAGTCGCCGCCAATTGCTGGTCACGGTAGTTGAGACCGATAATAGGCACACCACTCTGTGCTAGCGTCATTAGATATGAATGCTCCGATTTACAGATCCCACACCAAGACGCCCAAACATTCACTAACTGGTATTCGTTATCTAGTAATGAGTTCACACTCTCGATTGACTGACCATTCAGTAGCGTAGTTGAAACCACGGGGAAAGTGCGCACCACCGTTTGGCTGCGGTTACCGTTTGACTCAGATTGCAGCCCAGCAAGCAGAAACCCCACCAAACCAATAACTAACAAAATGAAAATGAAGACTTTACGATTCTTGAATAGCGCCATGCGATGCTCTCGTTGTCAGCACAGAGACTTGTTTCAGTAGTGGCAGCAATGCGCCGAAAATGATCAACAAAGCCCCGCACCAAATCCACAGGATATAGGCTCGATATTGTATTTTTACCGCGTAGGACTGGCTATCAACCTTTGCGCCAAGTGTGACATAGTAGTCACCGTGCCAAGTCGAATAAATCGCGGGTTCGCTCATGTTCATCACCCGAACTTGGTAATGACGCCGCTCTGGTTTGACGACAAATACCTGCCCTTGCTCGAAACTGAAACGAATACTCGCTTGTTCGGCGGTATAGTTAGGACCAACGTACCAGAGGGTTTCTTGATACTCCACGCGGAAGTTATCGATATCAACACTGGTTTCTGGCGCCATTTTCCTATTCAGCTCATAGGAGTGGTAACCGTTCATCGCTGCGCCAACACATAACGTCGCGATACCGATATGGGCTAGCACCATAAAACTCAAACGACGGTAACGCCACAACAGATACAAATGCGAACTAACCACCCAAGCCGCTAAGCCCCATACCAAAGCGACAACAGCCTGCCAATCTTTCACCTGCGCAAGATAACAGCCGATACCCACAGTGATTGAAACCAACCAAACCAAGACGAGATTACGCAGGGAAAACAACGCCCCTTTACGCCACTTGAGATAAGGTACGATGCCCATGAGTAGCAGTGCGCCAATCGTCAAAGGCAACATCAACGTATTGAAATACGGCGCGCCGACCGAAATTGCGCCTAACCCAAGTAGCTCATAAATCATCGGGTAAAAGGTGCCGAGGAACACAGTAAAGGTGGCAACACAAAACAAACCCGTCGCGAGAAAAACCGCGTAACCACGACTTGCAATAGCGTTAAATCGAGCACTTTTGATCCTGTCGGCGTGTTTAAACAGCAAAATAAATGAACACAGCAGTGTCACGGCCAAGATAGCTAACAACGCAACACCCTTGGTCGGGTCAACCGCGAAAGCATGCACCGACGTCAACACGCCTGAGCGAACAATAAACGTGCCGAGAATACTTAAACAAAACGTCACCAACGCGAGGCTCAACGACCAAAGTTTCAGTTGTTGGTGACGCACAGAAGCAAGCAGTGAATGCAGCAGAGCGCTGCCCGTCAGCCAAGGCAACAATGAGGCATTCTCTACCGGGTCCCAGAACCACCAGCCGCCCCAACCGAGTTCGTTGTATGCCCACCAAGAGCCTATCAAGATCCCAAGAGTCAGTAGCATCCACGCCGAAATCGCCCAAGTTCGACAGTATTCTACCCAGCGATGGTCGTACTGGTTGTCTAGCAGCGCCGCAAGGGCAAACGCCAACACCGTCGAAAAACCAATATAGCCGAGATAGAGTAAAGGGGGATGAAAGATCAGTCCGATATCTTGCAACATCGGATTTAAATCTCGTCCTTCAGTGACAAACAACTCTGCATAAGAAAACGGATTGGACGCCAAAAGAGTAAACCAAGCAAAAGCGGCGACAAAACCACTCATTACCCACAACACGTTTTGAAAGTAACGGGACTGATGCAGAGAATGAAGTGATATCAACCCAGACCACAAACAAAGGGTAAACACCCAAAACAGCATTGACCCTTCGTGGCCGCCCCAAACCGCAGCAAACTTAAAAAACGGTGGTAACGCCGAGTTAGAATGCGCAGCAACGTAGGCAAACTGGAATTGGTCACTGAGAAACAGACTGGCTAATACAGCAAGGCTGAACGTCGCAAACACCGCGTTCAACCTAGAAATGAAGGTAAGGGAAGCACCAGAACTCTTGGCTTGAAAGCGGCACCAACCGTAATACGCAAAACTCAAACTGCTGAGCAGCGCGATCAGTACCAAAGCTAAAAGTCCCGACTCCCCTAACATAGTTATACGACCGTCATTTGTCCGGCGTACAAGATAAAGGTACGTAGCATCAATACCCCAAACAAGCTCAGCATGGTCACAACAAAGATGTAGCCGCCGTTATGACGTACTTCTTTCGGTGAAACAGCATTGAGCGTCAGTGGTAATAACATCCCCACCAACACGACGCCAAACCAGAACCAGTTCGACCAGAAACCGCCACCGATCGCGTTCCACGCCGCCGCTTCGTTTTGCCCGCCACTGAAAATCAGCCCTGTGAAGAACGTCACTAAGACAAACAACTCAAACAACACCACCGGACGCTCGAAGCCATGCACCCAAGAGACACTTGGACTGCTCGCCGACTCTTTAAAAACTAAAATACCAAACAGCAAACACGCCGCAGCACCAGACGATAAACTCGAGAACAAGAATAAGATCGGCAATACCGGGTTATTGAGCATTGGATAAGTTTTTAGCGCGGACAACAGGAAGCCGGTGTAGGCGGCCAGCACAATCGCCAAAAAGCCTAAGAACAGCTCAAGCAAATTGTTGACGTTTTTCGCTTTGAGCAAAATCGTATCGACAAAGTTGAGCAGTCCACCAGGCAGTTTGCCTTCGCAGAAGTTGATGATCTGATGACGGAAAATCACGCCAATCCAGACAAACAGTACTGCCATGTAGACTTGGAACAACACCACACCCATCGACATTACAGAAGTTGGGTTGTAGTAAATCATGATCTTCCAAAACTCGAGGGGTTTGGTTAAGTGGAACACCAAAATCAACAAGCCAACGATAATACCGAAAGGCGCTAACCAAGCGACGGCCTTTAAAATACCGTTGTTGGCTGGGTCACCTTCAATCACTTTGCGTTTAAGGTAGATACCGATCATCACTGCGCCAGCAGACATACCCGCTAAAAATAGGTAGATCGCAATGATCCAATCCCAAACCAGAGAGTCAAAGTGGAATGCACTTTCAAATCCGTTCATGACTACACCTCCCCTTTCTGATGAGGAATTTTGTACAACTTAGGTTTGGTGCCTAAGTGGACTTTGTCGCGATACACTACTTCCGTCTTCAGCACGCGATTGATTTCGCTCTCAGGATCGTTGAGGTCACCAAACGTCAGTGCTTTGGTCGGACAAGATTCAACACACGCCGGCAGTTTGCCTTGTGCCAAATTGGTGTCTCGACAGAAGTTACATTTATCCGCTGATTTGTTTTCAGGGTTAAAGAAACGTACTTGATAAGGACACGCGGCTAAGCAGTAACCACAACCAACACATTTCTCTTGATGAACGTCGATAATGCCGGTTTCTTCGTCTTTGTATGCAGCGCCTGTAGGGCAAACATAAACACAAGGTGGATTTTCACAATGTTGGCAAGATTTACGGGTAAAACGGTAATCAACATCAGGAAACTCGCCTTGTGGCTCACTGCGAATGATCTCTAAGCGCGACACGCCTTCCGGCACATTATTCACTTCACGACACGCTTCGGTACAAGCCGTACAGCCAATACACGCGGTTTCATCATGGATCATGCCGTAACGTTTTTCACCCACCAGCTCGACATTGGCGAGCGTCTTACGGCTATTCAAAACCGCAGTACCTGCGACACCTGTGGTAAAAATCAGTGCACCAGTGCCCGCAATGAAATTTCGTCTAGAACAACTCATCTCACTCCTCCTTTTTGTTTTGATTAAAGTCAGAGTGGCAATCCACGCACAGTTTTATCTGAGACTTACGGTCTAAGCTCAGCACTTTGGTTTTACTGGCGTGAACATCATGACAGTTCGAACAAGTCAGATTTTGTGCATGCACGTCGTGTGTCCAGTTGTCTTCGCGCAAGTATTTTGGCTGGTGACAATCGGTACACTGACTGTTCGCTTTGAGTATCTCGGATGGGTCTAAGAACACTTTGTCCGTACCTTGCTGCGATTGCGCGCTAGAGTACTTAGTGACTTTAGGCGCACCTTCACGGTGGTCCGGACCTATGTTGTTATGACATTCGGTACAATTGACTTCACGACCAAGGATCTTGTGCGTATCTTCGCCATGAGAGCCTTGTAACGTTTCTTTGGCATCCTTATGACATTGGACACATTTATAGTCCTTGTCACGGATAAGAGTGACTTCATGGCGAGCGTTTTGGCCTTCAGATTGCAAGCTTGAAGTGTCGGCAACGGCATGAAGAGAATAACCATAGAGGCAGAATGCGAGAAGTGATTTCAGCATTATGACTATGGCCAACTTTATATTGCCCATATTATCCTTTCCTTATTCCGGAATTATATTTATCGAAATAAACGCTATATTCATCTCAATAAACACAATGTTCCGGTAAAAAATTAATACCCTCTGTCACCACTTTTAAATAGCAACAAATGAGATCAATTCTTATTTTGAATAAGCCACAACGCTTCAATAAACATATTACTCTTATGACTCTTAAGAGGTAGATAAACGTGTCTAAAAATCGATCTCTATCACCTTTACGTAGCAAGGTCATTAACATTAAATGCTTGATTATTAATAAACAAAATTGTCTAACACCTTGATATAACAACTACCCCTTTAGAGGTATATAAAATTAAATTTGGCATAAGTCACATTTCAAAATTGATCTAAAGCAATGATTAATTCTTAGCCTCTTATTTTGTTCTAACCTATTAATTAGAATTTAAAACAGTTCTCCAATTCTTTATTTTGATATAGCCAGTTCACAACGCTGTTTATAAAAATCAGAATCATGGAGATAGCACTGTGAAACAATTGCACTGGATACCAAAATCCGCAGCGGCAATGATATTGTTGGTCAGCTCAGTAATGAGCACCAGCAGCTTAGCTGCGTCAGAGGAAAAAGGCTTAATCGACCCACGTAACCAAGCGTACGAACAAGATCACCCTGATCAGTATCACTCTTGGAAAGCAACATCTGAGAGTGAACATATCGAAGATGCATTAGCCGAAGATCCAAACATGGTCATCATGTGGGCGGGTTATGGCTTTGCGAAGGACTATAACAAGGCACGCGGACACTTTTACGCTATCGATGATGTGCGACAAACTTTGCGTACCGGCGGTCCAACGGATGAAAACTCAGGCCCAATGCCAATGGCGTGCTGGAGCTGTAAAAGCCCGGATGTTGGCCGCGTAATAGAAGAGCGTGGTGAAGATGGCTATTTCGAAGGTAAATGGGCGCGCTTAGGTGACCAAATCGTCAATCCAATCGGTTGTGCGGACTGTCATGATACCCGCAGTGAAGCATTCAAAAATGGGGAGCCCGCACTTGCGCTGGCGAAGCCATATGTTGAGCGCGCATTCCAAGCGATCGACAAACCTTTCGACAAACAATCACGCTTGGATCAACAAGCGTCTGTGTGTGGTCAATGTCACGTCGAGTACTACTTCACGGGCCCAACTAAAGGGGTGAAATTCCCTTGGGATATGGGCACCAGCGTAGACGACATGGAAAAGTACTACGATGCGCTTAACTTTAAAGACTGGACGCACAAAGTATCGAAAGCCCCGATGTTGAAAGCGCAACACCCGGGCTACGAAACATGGCGAGCAGGCATCCACGGTAAAAACAAAGTGGTGTGTGTCGACTGCCATATGCCGAAAGTGACCAAAGAAGACGGTACTGTGTACACCGACCATAAAGTCGGCAATCCTTTTGACCGCTTCGAAGACACGTGTGCCAACTGTCATACTCAGTCGAAAGACCAATTGCGTGAAATCGTCTCTTCACGTAAAGCTCAAGTCCTTAACATGAAGCGAACCGCAGAGAAGCAGATCGTCGCCGCTCACTTTGAAGCTGGCGCAGCTTGGGATGCCGGTGCAACCGAAGCAGAAATGTCTGATATTCTGCAAGACATCCGCCACGCGCAATGGCGTTGGGACTACGCTATTGCTTCTCACGGCGTACATATGCACGCGCCGGAAGTAGCATTGGAAGTGCTAGGTACAGCAGTAGACAGAGCGGCAGATGCACGAACTAAGCTGGTTCGCCTACTCGCCACCAAAGGCATTACTGAAGTGGTAGAATTGCCTGACATCTCGACCAAAGAGAAAGCGCAACAAGCGTTGGGGATGGATATGGATAAGATGAATGCCGAGAAAAAACACTTCTTAGAAACCGTCGTTCCTGAATGGGAAAAAGCGGCAGAGAAACGTGAAGCCAGCTATCAATAGGTACTCATATGAGTAGCGTAAAAAGCCAGCAATTCGCTGGCTTTTTTATCTTTTGTTTTGGAATACTTTTATTTCAACAACTGTTTAGCTTGATTGAGTGAGTGAATAATCGACACTCGGTCTAAATCTCGATGCTGTGAGTCGAGCATCTGCGTCCAAACGTCAATCGCTTGCTGATAGCGAGAGCTGACAAAATGGTCGTTGGCAATCAATGACAAGGCCGTGAGATTAGCGCTGTCCAAGGCCAACGCCTGCTGCAAAAGATCGGTAACCGTTGCCGTCATTTGTTGCTTATTCAAATAGTAGAGTGCGGTGGCTTTCGCGGCGAATTGGCTCGCGGTAGGTTGATCACTTAGCCGCAGGGCGTAATCAAAACAGGTCAATGCGGATTTAAAGTCCTGCTCGTTCAAGTACCCGTGGCCGAGTTGAAACCACAGCTCAGCTTGATTCGGATCTTGCTTAAGCTTGGCTTGAATATCCTGCATCTGCTGATCGTGGCTTAGTGCGCGACTTTCTAGCACCACCTCTTCCGGCGGCGTACCGCGTAACCACAGAAATACCGGTATCGCCAACGCAACGCCAGCAATGACAACTTTGTTCATGGAGTCAGCCTCTGTGGTATTTCTCGATTAAGAAAACAGTATATCGTGGTACGATAGCTATATCTTTGATCCAGCAATAGTTATCACATGATGAAGAAAAAGGTTATTCCATCTCAAGAAACTCAGCAGGAAGCAATGAAGATTGCCAAAGCCACGCAGAAGCCAGGCCAAACGAAAGAACAAACGAAGCTGATTTCTCAAGGTATCGAAAAAGGTATCGCTCTGTACAAGAAACAGCAAAAAGAAAAAGCGCGTCAGGCCGATAGAGCGAAGAAAAAAGCGCAAAGAACCAAACGTTCAGAACAAGAGACGATAGAAAACACCCCGCCTGAGCATCAACTGCAAGAAAACGAGCAATCAAAGAACGCTATCTTACCGTGGGCATTATTAGTCATTAGTTGGATAGGATTCGCGGTTTACATTATGCAAAACCAGTAAGCCACTACAAAGCAAACTTATTGCTTCAATAATAAAAAATCGCACCAATAACCTTAGTGCGATTTTTATGCTGTCTTGTGATGGGAGACTAATCGTAGGAGATACCAGTCAGCAGAGGCTAAATGGCTCGAACATTAAACCCCAAACTTGCAGCAATATCAGACTCCCTATCAATAACCCATTGGCTATCAAATGGCCCCCAATCAGAAAGCTGATAGTAACCATCGTTATGTCGACGCCCGTCTTGAACAAACATCAACTCAATGCCTATTCCCGGCAATGCTTTAATCACATCTTGAATGGTTCGACGTGGCCAGCCCGTTTTTTCAATCAGTTTGGGCACGTTGGGTCTTTCTAAACTTTCAACAAGTAGTGCTAGATATAATCGCCTTGCAAAAACAGGACTCAATTCCATTGATACCTCCTATAAATTTCTAAGGCCATTATTTCTCTTTTCCACCACCGTGCGTTGCGTTTGATCAATAACTCTACATTCCTCGGCAGCCACGCAGCATTTTATTTGCGAACTGAAATATATCAGTCGCACTTTTGTCTCTCTTCATAGTTCCTGATAGGATGCTGAAATAACAAAAATACAAACTAAGTCACTTTTCCAAAGGGTTATTTATGACAATCACCATGTACGGCATCCCCAACTGCGACACGATCAAAAAAGCCAAAAAATGGCTCGAAGCAGAAGGCGTGGACTATCAATTTCACGACTACCGTAAACAAGGCATAGACAAAGCAATGGTGGAGACATTTTGCCAACAGTTAGGCTGGGAAAATGTACTTAACAAACGCGGCACAACTTATCGCCAACTGACTCAAGAACAAAAAGACAATCTGAATGAAGCGAATGCAATCGAGCTGTTGGTTGAACAGCCAGCGATGATCAAACGCCCTATTCTGGTTAACGGTAACGATTACCATCTAGGTTTCAAAGCCGATCAATATGCCGCTATTTTCTCTTAATTTTTCGTAAGGATTTCAAGGATGACAGACAGCCCGACTCTGGCTCTCGCAAAATATTTAATCAGCCGCCAATCAGTAACCCCTGAAGATGCAGGCTGCCAAGACGCAATGATTGAGCGCCTGAAAGCACTCGGTTTTGAAATTGAAGTGATGGTATTTGAAGATACCACCAACTTCTGGGCTCGTCGTGGTACAGAAGCACCTCTGTTTGCTTTTGCTGGCCACACTGATGTTGTGCCTGCTGGTAAGTTAGAGCTGTGGGACACGCCGCCATTTGAACCAACAATCAAAGACGGTTTCTTACACGGCCGTGGCGCGGCAGATATGAAAGGCTCGCTAGCCAGTATGATTGTCGCGGTAGAGCAATTTATCGCTGACAATCCAGACCACAAAGGCTCAATTGGTTTTTTGATCACCTCCGACGAAGAAGGTCCATTCATTAATGGCACCGTGCGCGTGGTTGAAGCACTAATGGAGCGCGGTGAAAACATCGATATGTGTATTGTGGGTGAACCCTCCAGCACTGAAGTGGTTGGTGACGTGGTGAAGAATGGTCGTCGTGGCTCTATCACTGGCGATTTAACAGTGAAAGGCGTGCAAGGTCACGTGGCTTACCCTCACCTAGCGAAAAACCCGGTTCATCAATCTTTGTTGGCCATTCACGAGTTGGCGACCACCGAGTGGGACCAAGGCAACGACTACTTCCCACCGACCAGTTTCCAAATCCCGAACGTACACGCTGGTACAGGCGCATCAAACGTGATTCCTGGCGAGTTCAACGTCCAGTTCAACCTGCGCTTTAGCACAGAGCTTAACAATGACACGATTGTTAAACGTGTAACGGAAACGCTCGACAAGCATGACTTGGACTACGAGCTAAAATGGACCTTTAACGGTGACCCGTTCCTAACCGATACCGGTGATTTGTTAGATGCCGTAGTTGACGCAGTCGATGCGGTTAACCAAACCAAACCCGCATTGCTCACCACTGGTGGTACCTCTGATGGTCGATTCATCGCTCGTATGGGCGGCCAAGTCGTTGAGCTAGGCCCAGTCAACGCGACCATCCACAAAGTGAATGAGTGCGTAAACATCGATGATCTAGAAAAGCTGACCAAGATGTACCAGAAAACACTGGAGAATCTTCTCGCGTGAGCATGAGTGCTGAGCAGCTAACAGGTAAAGTATCCACCCATCTGGTGGATACTTTAGTAGGGCAAAAATCGTTTCTCGTTCACCCGCAAGTCACGAACGACTTGTTAGCTCTGAAAAAAGCGGCAACTCAAGCTGGTTTTAACTTATGCATCGCCAGCGGCTTTCGGGATTTTGAAAGGCAAATGCTGATCTGGAATCGCAAGATGTCCGGTGAAGCCGCTATCTTAGATAGCGAAAGCCAAGCGATGGATGTAAATACGCTCTCGGAAAAAGAAAAAGCACTGGCGATTTTACGCTGGTCTGCATTACCTGGCGGTAGCCGTCACCATTGGGGAACCGATTTTGACCTCTATGACCGTGACAGCTTGCCGCAAGGTGTTAACTTGCAACTTGAGCCATGGGAGTATCTGACTGGCCACCAGCAGCATTTTTACGTGTGGTTAAAAGAACATCTGGCTCACTTTGGTTTCTTTTTCCCATATCAAGAAGACAAAGGCGGAGTCGCTTGTGAGCCCTGGCATATCAGCCACCGTGCCACAGCGCAAAGTTGTTTAGCTCAGCTCAGTATGGCTGTGTTGCATCAACAGATCCAAGCCAGCTCTCTGATTGGCAAAGAAGTGGTACTCGACAACCTCGAAAGCATATACAATCAATTCATTACCAATATCTCTCAGTAAGGGGGAATGATGGAATGGTTAACTAACCCTTGGGTTATCATTGTTATCGTGTTGAGCGTGATCATCGGTAATATCGCAGCGTTGAAGTACACCGCGAAAATGAAGTTTAATGTCAAAAATAGAAGGCCAAAAACACCTTCAGCCGACAAGCTAGATGAGAACGAAGAGAATAAAAAAGACCCGCAATGATGCGGGTCTTTGATTATTTGGCCTCAACGATTCACTTAATATGATCCCAAGAGATGTTCGATACAATTCGGCAGTCGTCGCACTTAAAATGGAAGATGTCGTGCAGCGGCTCGTCTAGTAACCACTCTCCACCACATTTCGGACACTTACGCGCTTTTTCATCAGCCAAACTTTTTCCGCCTACTCGGTATTGATAGTAGTAAGTCGGGATCTTGGTGACGTATTCAATGCGGCCACGTAAATCCCAACCACGGCGAAACAATACACTGTCCGCATCGCAAATCTCATGCAAGGCTGCGTGCTCGGCACGACAAGCGCCCGCCATTTGAATTTCATCACATGCCTGCCATTCTGTTTGCCACTTCACCACCGCTTTGTGATCACCATTAAGAGTCGGCCCATTGCGATACAGCGGGATCGGTAACAACGACTCCCCACTTCTCAGTGGCGAACACGTATGGACATAAGTCGTGTACAGTACTTGCCAGCTAGGCGTCTCGTCTTCGGCAGAGGCTTCCGAGTTTAAGTCACGGCCCAGCAAACGAACTTTTGGAGCCAATAAACAAGCCTCGGCAAGACGACCAATGCACACATTGACGAAATCCGAGTGATATTTGGGGTGCAAGCTTTCTTGCTCTGGGCACACGGCGCGAACAAAAAACTCCCCGTCTCCCATCACAATCGGGAATTCTCGCCCAAGCACTTGACCGTTGTAACGCAGCGCGTCCATCAAGCCATTGATCGCTTTATCTACCGCTGAAACGGTAGTGTTATCAAAACATTCAAATTGGAGTTCAACTACGTACATGATTACACCACAGGCGTCAGTTTGGCTAGAAATTCCGCGAGGTCTTCTGCAAGTACGTCTCGCTTATCTGTACCTAAACGCTCTAGCACAACATTACCCGTTAGGTTACAAATCGAAATCACATCCAGCTCTGCGTCGGTGGCGGCGATAAATACCGTTGGTTTTAACTTTAAACGGCGCTGAGTGACCAAATGGCCCAATATATTTTCCTGCAAACGAACAAAATCGTCATCATTCCATACTTGCAATAAAGTGAGTTCATTGCCGTTCCAAGTCGCATCCATATCGGCGCTGTACTGAGAACCATAAAATGTTTTTATATCGTCATGTAAGGTAAGCTCAATACCCTGTTCCACATTAGTAAAGTCAGCGGACGTTTCTCGTGGGTAAGCTTTCCACTCCACGCAATCATCGTGTTTGGCTTCAACACATGGCGACACCAAATCCGCCAGTTCTTCACTGGTAGGTAAGCGGCCATGTTTTTCTAAATGAGACTGTCGATAGTTATCACTGAATGAAAGCAACGCTTGCAAGGCATTATCCGCCATTAGACTCTCCAATTGGGTAAATTCATCAAACTAACGTCGGCTTACAGCAAACTTAGCTTGGTATCAGTATTCGCTTTTAGTCGCGGGATTTCGTAAAATTCTCGCCATTCTAATAGAAAATGAACCTAAGTATGAGCAAATATTCTGATGCAAAAGAGTTAGCGGGCCTAACTCTTGGTCAAAAGACCGAGTATGCCAACCAATATGATCCCTCTCTGCTGCAACCAGTGCCTCGTAGCCTGAATAGAAATGACCTGAACTTGGGCGAAGAACTGCCGTTTAAAGGCTGCGACATCTGGACATTGTACGAGCTGTCATGGCTAAACGAAAAAGGCCTACCACAAGTGGCGGTGGGCGAAGTATCAATTCCTGCCACCAGCGAGAACTTGATTGAGTCGAAATCGTTCAAGCTCTACCTAAACAGCTTCAACCAAACCCGTTTTGCAAGCTGGGATGAAGTCGAAGCAACGCTGAAAAAAGATCTGTCTGAGTGTGCTGGTGAAGAAGTCAGCGTAACTGTACGCTCTGTGGTTGATTACACAGACTCGGTTATCGTCACGATGGATGGCGAATGCATCGACGAACAAGATATCGAGATTTTGAGCTATGACTTTGATGACGCATTACTTAAAGGTGCTACGTCAGAGCAGATCGTCGAAGAAAGCCTGCACAGCCACCTGTTAAAGTCCAACTGCCTAATTACCAACCAGCCTGACTGGGGCAGTGTTGAAATTCAGTACACTGGAAAACAGATCAACCGAGAAGCCCTGCTTCGTTATATTGTGTCATTCCGTGAACACAACGAGTTTCATGAACAATGTGTTGAACGTATCTTTACCGATGTGATGAAATACTGCCAACCTGAAAAGCTGACGGTATACGCTCGTTATACCCGACGTGGTGGTTTGGATATTAACCCATACCGCTCAACAGAGCAGGCTCAGCCCACTCACAACCAACGCATGGCTCGTCAATAAGGAACGCTTTCAGGATGGCTAAAATACGCTGGGCGCGCTGGTTAAGCGCATTCGCTTTATTTGTAACGACACAGGTTGCCGCTGCAACGCTCTACTCTTCCGCTATGCTGAATGAAGCAAACGGACTGGTAGACATTGTGCCTAAGCAATCAAAACAGCTTGCGACCCGTTACCTGTCCCAGCGTACTTTGTCTGATAAAACGGAACAAAGCCCATCTTCCGTTTCCCGCGATGAAAGTGACAGTCGCACTCGCTCTCCAGGTAGCACGATTGACGCGTTACGGATTTTGGCCCATGCGGAGTTCAACCTAGGGAATCCGCGTGCTGCTTTGCAACATTTAACCGAAGCAAAGCAACTCGCCACCACCTATAACCTGCCGTATTTACTGCTCGATGTGCAATTAGTCGAAATCAGACTGCGCTGGATGATCACCGGTCAAGCTTTTGAAGCTCGAGAAGCATTAGTGAAATGGGAGAAATCGTTTGGCGCGATCCAAAACTCACAGCAACTTGCGCGCGGTCTTCAATATAAGATGACGATGCTTAAGGCCGATATTGCTTCATCAGACGGCGAAGACAAACGCGCTGAAGAGCTTTACTCGGCGGCAAAAGAGTTTGTAGATAACTCAACATCGACTAAGACCGAAATCAGCTATCATACAACGCTCGGAAAGCACTACCTCAACAACAAACAATACAACCTTGCGCTTTCCGAACTGCTCAAAAGCTATTGGACAGCCATTGAAAGTAACTCCGGCGTATTGCTTGCTGAGGTCAACCGAACACTTGGCCAACTTTTTTATGAGCGAAAAGTCTTTGATAAGGCCAATGAGCACCTTTCCCAAGCGGCTGACTTTTATGACAACTACGAAAACTCTCCTGCGCTAACCCCGATCTTAAAGCGCATGGGAGACATCTACTTTACTCAAGGAAAATACAACCTTGCTCTGGTTCAATATTTCAACGCGATGGATCACGAACGCCTACAGAACAACGTTGAAAGTATCATTGATATCCGCATCTCACTGGCTGAGACCTATCTACATTTAGTGAATTTCCCATTAGCCGAACAGTATCTTGAGCGAGCTCTTACGCTGCTTGAGTATGCGGATATTCCTCGTTTGAAAGCTCAAGCACTGTTGCTCGAAGCGGGTTTGGCACATCATCAACACGATGCACAACAAGTTCTGTTCAAAGCAAAGCAAGCGCTAGCCATAGCAAAAGCCTTAGGCGATATCCGTTCACAAAAAGCGGCCTACCAGCTGATTTATACGGGCTATGAGTTAAGTGGCGAGTACCAAAAAGCGTTGGAATATTTAAAACAGTTTAACTCGCTGACCAATATTGAGCAGCAAGAGCTAGATGTGATTAGCGAAGATGCATTTAGACAACAAAAAGAGTTTGTGGAGCAGACTCTGCACTTAGTCGGCCAACAAGTAGAACTTGACCAAACAAAACAAGACTTCCGCAAGTTCCAAAAGATCTCGTTTACGCTGTTTACCGCCTGCTTCCTACTGTTACTTTTTGTTTTCAGACGCGGTCACATCATCAGCCTTCAACGGGAAGAACTCGACGAGCTGAATAACGATCTGTTCACGCACTCTCGCTCAGGGTTAAAAAATCTACGCATGCTCAATGCCAAACTACCCGCTTCGCTAGAAGAAAGCATCAGCAAGTTTGAACAGTGGCACGTCGGAGAACTGATCCATGAACCACTTAATGATCGCTTGCGCTTCGTTATGATCGATGTGCCTTTTTTACGCAACATGTACTTGCAGCATGGCTACCAAGAAGGCTTAAAACTCGAACGTGAATTTGGCGAATACTTGAAAAAGAAAATCGACCATCCAGCCCGTATGTACCATTTTTCTGACGCCAATCTGCTGTATATCGAACACAACACGGAAGAAAGCACAGACCCTGAAGCGGTATTCAATAAAGTCCAACAATGGGTAACGGATTTTAACCCTGAGAAAAACATAAACCGCATCATTCGTATCGGTATGGCTGACTACCCTTTCCTGCCTAGAGCTTATACAGCGGTTAATGATAAGGAACTACTGGACGTACTGCTGATGGCGACCAGCACAGCGCGCACCCTAAGTATGAAAGAGCATTGTAGCCAGTGGGTTTACCTCAAAGCCATCGAGAATGCGCCAGCGGCAAGCTTGGCAACAGGTAACATACGCCAGGCGTGTAAGCACTCAATAAATCAAGGGCTAATAAAAGTTCATTCCTCTTATAAGAATGAGGACAGCATCAAAAAACTGTTAAAAGATGAGGAAAACATCGTCAATCAAACGTTGTAGGCAGTGACGGATAGATTTTATTTGTTATTATCAATAGATTAATTAATAAGGGTGATTTATTAATCACCAGTCTGTAAGTTTAGTTTTTATGGGCTCTCTAGAACCAGATCTCCAGTCACAGCTTCACCATCTTAAATATCAATTAGAACAAGTTCGATTGACACAAAAGGATACCTCGTTCAAATTTATTAGAGAGCAGAAGGTACTCAAAAGAATCATTGCATCAATGACAGATGCCCATAAAAGCGAGGACCCTCGACTACAAGCAGGTTTAATCGAGCTGAAACAAGCCATAGAGCAGCAACAAGACATCAGCTCTTTGATACCAAAGCTAGCGATATTAGAGCGGTTGCTTAAACAACAAGGCTTGGCTATGGAAAAACAGACGGAACACCTAGATTCGCAGATCAGACACAGCGGAGAAACACTGCTGCGTCTAACAGGCTTGCCGGTAAAAATTAAGCGAGACCTTAGAGATCTGTTGAACTATTCAAACGGTCAAAAACGTCCACATGCAGAGCAGGCAGTAAAACTGCTTAACCTGTATGACCGTTCTGTCAAAATCATTGCAGCCAATCCCCATACGCCACTCAATCAAATTTCTAAGAGCTCTGATAGAGAGTTGCTTCTAAAACTTTCGGACGAACTGCAGCATTTAATTGCTGAGATCGATTTTGAAGGCGAGTCTGGTGAACAGTTGGCCGATATTCGCGCAAAATTACTCATCGGTGTTAATTCACATACGCTTTTGGAACTCACGCTTCAAACACTTAAATTAGTGGTTGATGGCACACACTACGAACGTAAAACCTCCGAGCAATTTTTAGATCAAGTGAATGCGTCTCTCGCCTCTTCTATGAGTGCGACAGAACAAAACACTCAGCAATCGCAAAGTTACTTAGCACAACGTCATGAAATCAATGATGAACTTGCTGATGTCATTGGTAAAACCGAAGCTAAAGTGACCTCAGCAACGGATTTAGCCGCACTGAAAAACGACCTGACTCCACTGCTAAACCAACTCAACTCGCTATCAGAACGCTTACGTCATGCCGAGCAAAGAGAGCAAGCATTGCTCGATCATATGGAGCATGGCAAAGACCAACTTGAAGCCCTGTTTGAACTCGCTCAAGACTACCGTCGTCGTTTGGACGAACAAAAGCAAAGAATTCAGCTTGATCCGCTGACCAAAATCTATAACCGCACCGCATTTAATGACAAACTTGAAATTGAGTATCGCCGCTGGATTAGAAACCAGCACGACCTTCACTTGGTGTTACTAGACATCGATGGATTTAGTGCCATCAATGACAGTTTTGGTTACACGGCGGGTGATAAAGCGCTTAAGATCATTGCGCGTACCATAAAAAGCACCTTAACAGATGGTGACATCGTAGCGCGTTTTGGCGGAGAGGAGTTTATCCTGATTTTGCCACAGCGTTCAGATAAAGACTGCCATAGCTTGGTACAAAAAATTCAGCAACAGATCTCGAAACTGCCGTTTAAGTTCAAAGAACAAAACCTGACGATTACGCTATCTGCCGCGAGCAGCTACTTTAAAGAGTCTGATACACCAGAAGAGGTTTTAGAGCGCCTCAACTTACGCCTGAAAAAAGGCAAAGCTATCGGGCCAAACCAACTCATCTGGAAGTAGCGATATATTCCCTACCAATGTCATATAAATATCAATAAGTTAGGATGTTGTTAACAAAAGCATGCTAAGCTAAAGTTTACCTGGTCGTTAGATGTGGAGTGAATCGAGCACCTACCCCTTCCTCTTTTTAACGACACACGGAGAGTATGACCCTAGTCAAGGAGAGTATTATGATCACTCATATTAGTCCGGCTGGTAGTATGGATCTTCTCTCTCAACTTGAAGTTGAGCGCCTTAAGAAAACCGCCTCCAGTGATCTTTATCAGCTATACAGAAACTGTACACTCGCAGTATTGAATTCTGGTAGCCACACTGACAACTCTAAAGAACTGCTTGATAAATATAAGTCCTTCGACGTCAATGTGGTACGTCGCGAACGTGGTATCAAACTGGAGCTCACAAATGCCCCAGAGCACGCCTTTGTCGACGGCCAAATCATCAAGGGGATTCAAGAACATTTGTTTGCAGTGTTGAGAGACATTGTTTACGTCAACATGCATTTAGCGGACAACCAACGACTGAACCTGACCAACGCAAGCCATATCACCAACTTAGTGTTTGGTATTTTACGCAATGCTGGTGCGCTGACGCCAGGAATCGTACCCAACCTTGTTGTTTGCTGGGGTGGCCATTCCATCAACGCGGTAGAGTATCAGTACACTCGTGAAGTGGGCCATGAACTTGGCTTACGTGAAATGAATATCTGTACTGGTTGTGGCCCAGGTGCAATGGAAGGGCCAATGAAAGGTGCCGCCATCGGCCACGCGAAGCAGCGTTATTATGAGCAGCGTTACCTAGGCCTGACTGAACCGTCGATCATTGCAGCAGAGCCGCCAAACCCGATCGTCAATGAGTTGATAATCATGCCAGACATCGAAAAGCGTCTTGAAGCGTTTGTTCGTATGGCTCATGGCATCGTCATTTTCCCTGGTGGCGCGGGTACCGCAGAAGAGCTGTTGTATATCTTGGGTATTATGATGCACCCCGAAAACGTCAGCCAGCCGCTGCCAATAGTATTAACCGGGCCGAAAGAGAGTGAAGAGTACTTCCGCTCCATCGATCGTTTTATTGGTGAAACATTAGGTGAAACAGCACAGCAACACTATGAGATTGTCATTGACGATCCCGCAAGAGTGGCGCAAATCATGAAGCATGGCATGACCGATGTACGTCAACACCGTAAAGATACCGGCGATGCCTACAGCTTTAACTGGCTATTGAAGATTGAGCCAGAGTTCCAGCTGCCGTTTGAACCGACCCATGAGAACATGGCGCGCTTAAACCTGCACTTAAACCAGCGTCCTGAGTTTTTAGCCGCTTCCCTGCGACAAGCTTTCTCAGGGATAGTGGCGGGTAACGTCAAAGCAGAAGGCATTCAAGAAATTGAAAAGTATGGCCCATTCTCACTCAATGGTGATGCCAGTTTGATGACAAAAATGGACAAACTACTGCGAGATTTCGTCGAACAAGACCGCATGAAGTTACCGGGCGGCAGCGCGTACGAACCGTGTTATCACATCAATACGCTCGGCTAGTCGCTGGTAATCTGTCATTCATCCTATACAATAAGGGCTTAATTGCCCTTATCTTTTTGTCTTTTTATGTCTATCCATCTTGTTATTATTGATGCCCTCAACCTCATTCGACGCGTGCACTCTGCCCAGCCCGATCCAAACGATATAGCAAGAACCATCACCACGACGACCCGGACGTTAAACAAGATCATTACCGAATCTCAACCCACACATATCATTGCGGTGTTTGACCATCACCTGCAAGAGCGGGGTTGGCGTGCGGATATTCTTCCTGAATACAAACAGAACCGGAAACCCATGCCAGAGCCGTTGATGAAAGGTTTGGAATCCATTCAAGATGCATGGTGGAAACTTGGCATAGATTCACTTCTATCAGAGGGTGATGAAGCGGATGACTTAGTCGCGACTTTGGCAATGAAAGTCGCAAGCCATAATGAGAAAGTGACGATCATTTCAACAGACAAAGGGTATTGCCAGCTACTCTCTCCTACTCTGCAAATTCGGGATTATTTCCAGCACCGCTGGTTAGATGAACCCTTCATCGACAAAGAATTTGGGGTCAAACCCAATCAGCTAGCAGATTACTGGGGGCTTGCTGGTGTGAGCTCTAGCCAAGTGCCAGGCGTTCCGGGAGTTGGTCCCAAAGCGGCAAAGGAAATTCTCAACCAATTTAACGATATTGAGCAAGCTTACGCTAGCGACGAACTCCCAACGAAATACCGCAAGAAGCTGGATGAGCACATTGAATCGGCGCGCAAGTGTAAGCTTGTATCCGCTCTTAAGACAGATATTGAGTTAGGCTTTAATCTGCAGGATTTGCGTTTTAACGGCGCAAATGAAGCATAATTGAACGCTACATACCAACAAAAAAGGCTCTGATTTCAGAGCCTTTTTCGTTTTGATTCATTGAGCGTTTAGTGAGGAGAAATATTCGATAAGCACTGAACGTGCACGGTGATTTCTTCACGATCATGATACAGGTGCTTCGCTTGCAGTCTGTATTTTACACCATGCTCTTTAAGGAAGATCTTCAAGTTCTCAATGTCTTCAAGAACTTCATCGTATCGACCCTTCATTGGCAATTTAAGGTTAAAGAGCGCTTCTTTTGCCCAACCACTAATGATCCATTCACCCATTAGCTGTGCAACGCGTGATGGTTTCTCAACCATATCACAAATTAGCCACGTCACATTTTTACGCGCAGGCTCAAACTTAAAGCCATCTTCTTGGTGGTGTTTAACCTGGCCCGTTTCCATCAGACTATCGGCCATCATACCGTTATCAACCGCATGCACGAACATAGAACGCTTCACCAATTGGTACGTCCAACCACCCGGACACGCCCCCAAGTCGACACCCCACATTCCAGGCGCTAGACGCTCATCCCACTCATCACGAGGAATAAATACGTGAAACGCTTCTTCCAGCTTAAGTGTTGAACGGCTTGGCGCATCTGCTGGGAATTTTAGACGCGGAATCCCCATGAAGAACTGAGAGTTGTTTGACGGTAACGAGTAACCAACAAAACAGTGGCCTGGCGCGACAAAGCAGATATGAAGCACTGGCTTTTTCGGGCTGTCTTTCGGAAATAGAATGCCTTTACCGCGCAAAGCTTGGCGCATAGGTACAGTAAACTTACGGCAGAACTTAAGCAGTTCTTTCGCTTCGTTGGTATCTGGTGTTTCGATACGAATGTCACCGCAACGAGGCATATTTTCAACATCACCTAACTGGTCAAGAATAGGTGAGATACGGTCTTCACGCGGTAGATCTTGGATTTCAGTCGCAACAGCAAAGATCTGACGAGCGAAAATCAGCGATTTAAAATCCAGCTCTTTGATGAGCTTTTCAGCATCGCCATCTTGGTAACATTCAAACAGAACATAACCCGTATTGTTTTTAACACGAGGGAAACCAAACACTTCCAGTTGCGTCGCGCGATCCTGAATTTCTCCTGCACACTCTTTTTCGAAACCCGAACGGCAGTAGAGCATTACCTGTTTCACTGATTCACCTCTTTAATCTGTAGTGCTGCGAAAACGAACAGTCCCCATCCAAGCATAAAAGTGATACCACCTAATGGTGTCACTGGGCCAAACCACTTAATCCCGGTTATAGCCAAAGCATAAAGACTGCCGCTAAAACAAAAGATGCCGATGATAAAGCAAATTGCAGCGAGGGCGAAATATTTTTGTGATTTAGCACTCAATGACGTTCTTAACAGAACTCCACATAGCAAGATAGCGAGTGCATGGATGAGCTGGTATTGCACACCTGTATTAAAAACGTCGATCAAGTAAGGAGAAAGTACCTTCTTAAGACCATGAGCCGCAAAGGCCCCTAGAGCAACACCCAACCCGGCTAATAAGCCACCAGCGGCAAGCATAGAATTACTTTTCACCATACACCTCAAAGATAAATGTTGCTAAACGTTCAACCGCCAACTGAATATTGCCTTCTTCAGTATATCCAGAGCGTTTGCGAGGTTTGAAGCTGTGGTCACCATCAGGCAAGAATGTCACGTTGATCGAATCGGAAAGCTGAAACTCTGCAAACTCTTCTTGCTTGCCAAACGTATCTCGTTCACCTTGCAAGAGAAGCAACGGTTTTGTCACGGAGGCTAAATGCTCTCCTTTGTACTTCTCCGGCTTACCCGGTGGATGAAATGGGAAGCCTAAACACGCCACCGCTGCCACATCGCTCTCTTCCGCTAATAAACTCGCCATGCGCCCTCCCATTGACTTGCCACCGATAACAACAGGCATATCTGCGAACTCCTTGATAACACTCTGATAGGCCTCCAGAAGCTTTGGAGCTCGATCTGGCGGCCTCTTTTTGCCATCTTCTGCGCGTTTCACCATGTAAGGGAAGTTAAAACGCACCACCTGGACACCTTTTCCAGCCAGCCCCTTTGCGACTGCCGACATAAAGTCGTGATCCATTCCTGCTCCTGCACCGTGGGCAAAAATGAAGATCGGTTGGTCTTTCTCACCATCAATCAGGTAATTACTCATCTAAAAGTACCTCTTGTTCACTTTGGGCTTTGGCTAGCATCCAATCTCGGAATGTCGCTATACGACCCATGTCTGCTTGCTTGTCATGACATACCACATAGAAAGCGTTTTTGGTCACCAACACTTCATCAAACGGTGCAATTAGGCGTCCAGCTTCTAGCTCTGGCTGAGCAAGAACGTTGTTTCCTAGCGCAACCCCTTGTCCATGCGCCGCAGCTTGCAACACCATGGTGGAGTGACTGAAAATAGGCCCGTGGTTAACGTTGACGCCTTCGATACCATTCTGCTTAGCAAATTGTTTCCAATCTTTACGAGATGTGTCGTGTAGTAACGTATGTTGTGCCAAATCACTTAATGATTCTAATGGTTTATTTCCTAACAGTAATGAAGGAGAGCACAACGGAATCAAGAACTCTTGATACAATTTATCAGCTCGCAATCCTGGCCAATTACCTCGCCCATAGTAAATAGCGACATCAACGTCATCAGTCAATGATCCTTCATCCATGTCCACCGCTTTAATTCGCACATCGATATCAGGTTCTTGCTGATTAAAGTCCGCTAAGCGCGGAACAAGCCACTGAATAGCAAAACTTGGCGGCAAACTGATGGTTAGTGCACCTTTCTCACTGCGCTCTAGCACTTTATCAGTAGCTTCTGCTAGTGATGTAAAGATATCTTTAATGTCTAAGAAGTAGCTCTGCCCTTCTTCGGTCAGAAGTAAGGAGCGATTTCTTCTGCGAAATAGCTTCAGGCCCAGAAATTCTTCTAACGCTTTAATTTGATGACTGACCGCAGCTTGAGTGACAAACAGCTCTTCAGCCGCACGAGTAAAACTCAAATGACGTGCTGCAGCCTCAAACACTTTGAGTGAATTTAACGGAGGCAATCGTCTAGACATGGCGCTCTTCCTAACGTTGGATTAGTTTTTTTTATCTGAAACATTATAAAATGTCCGTTGCCTGACGACCAGAGAAATTCTATATTTCACCCCGCAGCAAAAAGCCAGAACGGCTTGATTCCTTGTTGAATCAATTGGCATATTGTTGCGATGTTGTGTTTGCAAACTCGTATTTCGAGTTAGGTAGGTTTCTACCACCGTTTCATTTCAATGAATGAAGTGAAACATACTTCCTGTATTTATTTTGACCTGTCTGTCAAATTTTTTAGCACCGCCTATATGGCGGTGTTTTTTTATGTCTGAATTTTCCTTTATGCTCCGCTCTATGCGTTACACTGGATTTAGCCCAACAAAAAAGCGCAAACCGATGAACGATTTGCGCTTTCGCTTTTAGCTCGATGGGCTCATCATCTCTATGGACGATACACCTTAACGTTGTTAAAGCCCTGCTCTTGCAGGTAAAGCGCCTGCAGTCGGCTCATTACACCACGGTCACAGTACAGCAGATAAGTCTTAGACTGATCTAAATCACCAAACTGAGTACCTAGCTTGTAGAAAGGAATGTGTTTTACCTCAACGCCATCAATTTCTAACGGGTTGTCGTCTTCCTCTTCTGGGCTACGGATATCAAGCACGATCGCGTGTTCTTCAACCGCTTGAACTTGCTCAACTTCTGGTGCTGCTTGCTCTGTTTCTTTGGCGATATCGCGAATATCCATCTGGCGAGCATCACGAACCACTTGCTCTAGGATATCGAAGTCAAATTTCTCTTCTTCAGCTTCCAGTTTCGCTTTCACCGCTTTCACTGTTGGCTTCTTAGAGATCACACCACAGTATTCCGGCATGGTCTTAGCAAAGTCTTCTGTACCGATTTGACGCGCTAGGTTGATGATGTCTTCTTTATCCCAGTTGATTAAAGGACGAAGGATCAGCGAATCCGTTACGCCATCAATATGACGAAGGTTAGTCAGCGTCTGGCTAGATACCTGACCAAGTGCTTCACCCGTCACAAGAGCCTGAATGCCAAATTTCTCTGCAATCATACCCGCTGCACGCATAAACATACGCTTAAGGATCACGCCCATTTGGCCGTCATCAACTTTCTCAAGGATTTCTGCCACAACAGGTTCGAAGTCCACAGAGATGAAACGTACTTTGGCCGATGAACCGTATTTGTTCCATAGGTAGTGAGAAACCTGCTTAACGCCGATCTCGTGTGCAGGGCCACCAAGGTTAAAGAAACAGTAGTGGACTTTTGAGCCACGCTTGATGTGTAGGTAGCTAGACACACCAGAGTCAAAGCCACCTGAAATCAGGCTTAATACGTCTTCTTGCGTACCAAGTGGGAAGCCACCCAAACCTTTATGACGTGCAATCACTTGGTTTAGTTTATCGCCAGCCACTTCGACGTTAACTGTCACATCTGGATTTTTCAGCTTCACGCTTGCGCTTTCTACCGCTTGGTTCAAGCCGCCGCCAACATAACGCTCAAGCTCGATCGAAGTAAAGTCATGTTTACCACGACGCTTTGCACGCACAACGAAGGTTTTGCCTTCAATGTCAGCACGGTTTAGCTCCAGTACTTGCTCAAAGATGTTATGCAGATCTGTAAACTCAGACTGTTTCACTTCAAGCACGTGGTGGATACCCGGCGTTTGCGTCAGCACTTCAACCACTTCTTTATGGAATTCTGCAGATTCTGACGTCACTTCGATATGATCACGGCGGTTGAATACCGCGACAGATTCGGTACGAGCCTTGATAATGTTGCGAATATTACACTCGAGAATCTTTGTGAAGCGTTTACGTACCGATTCACTTTTTACGAAGATTTCTGGATGGGGCTTAACGATAAATTTCATAATTCACTTCACAAGTTAATAGTTTCGCAAAACAAGTTCGCTTAATCGCACCGATATCAATGCCACTGAACTCGTCAAGTGGTCGGCGGAAAAGCTAAGGGCGCAAGATTATACATGATCGATCGCTCATAAAAAAGACGAGCGTGCTGCTCGTCTTTCTATTACCCGTTGGGTTTTAATTCTCTAGGGCCGGGACTTCATCACTGTAAATAGGTTCACCCTGTAAAATACTGATTTCTACCCGTCGATTTCGCGAACGCTGTACTTCCGTATCATTAGGCTCCAGTGGTGCAGTATCTGCCATGCCGCGAACTTGCAATCGTTGATGATCAAAGCCGCGCACCTTTTCCATTTCTTGAGCCACTGACACCGCTCGCTGGGCAGAAAGGTCCCAATTAGAGCGATACAATTCAGAATCAAGTCGCTGGTTATCCGTATGACCAGAAACACGAATCACACCTGGCACATCCTTTACCAGTTCTGCGATTTGCCTCACTAATGGTCTAAATTTAGGTTGTAGGAAGGCAGACCCTTCAGGGAACGCGCCCTTCTCACGAATACGAATATCGATTTGCTGCCCTAAGTTTTCCACTTCTATCGCACCTTGCTCTATTTCCCTAGCGAGCGCTTTCTTGATGGCTTCCATCAGTGTTTCTAGCTCTTGAGACATCTCAGCCGATTGTTGCTGTTCGTTATCCGATTCTGAATTCTGGTTATCTTGCGTGGAGGTGTCCGGTGACTTCCCCCCCGTCAGCTTACCTTTGTCACGCTGAGTACCACCAGCCCTGTCTGACTCACCTTCATGGAATTCGAGAGTTTGCTGCGTAATATCGATTGTCTGCTGCATGATCACATCAATTGGTGTCGGCTCCGGCCTACCCGGACGAAATTCTTGTGCAATGATGCTGGTACCTTTAGGTATGTCTTTCACCTCTAAACGGTTCTGAACACCAAAGGCAAATTTCATAGAGCCTGCTATCTGCTTGAACTTCAGTACATCCATTTCAGAGAAAGAAAGCAGCAGTACAAAGAAGCACATCAGCAGCGACATCAAGTCAGCAAATGTCCCCATCCACAGGGGAAGGCCAGGTGGCGGGCATTTGCATTCGCTATCGTCATCCATAGTGACTTCCTTACTCGTTATCTATATCAAGAGAACGCTTACCTTCATTAAGGTAATTCTTGAGGTAGCTGTCTATAACACGAGGGTTTTGACCATCTTGAATAGCCAGTACGCCATCCATGATCAGGCGACGGTTGAGTTTTTCTTGCTCTCGGCGTAACGATAATTTGTCCGCAATCGGAAAGAAAACCATATTAGATAAGATGGCACCATACAATGTCGTCAAAAGTGCAACCGCCATTGCAGGGCCGATGGCTTTAGGGTCATCCATATTAGAAAGCATAGCCACTAGACCAACCAATGTACCGATCATCCCCATCGCGGGAGCAACATCACCGAAGGCGCGAAATACGCTAGTACCGAACTCATGGCGTTCATCGGTCAGTGAAATATCTTTTTGCAGCGCTGCACGGACGACATCGGCGTCGTGTCCATCCACCAGTAAATCGATGCCTTTTTGCATAAAGCTGTTGGAGATTTCCATCTCTTCAAGCGCAAGGAAACCACCTTTACGGGCAGCGTCGGCCATCTCAACCACTTTGGCGATAAGGTCTTCAGGTTCATCAACCTTAAACATAAACGCTTTGCCAGCAATCTTACCTGCACCGAAGAACTGGCCCATTGTAAATTTCATCAATACGACAAATGTCGAGCCACCGACCACAATAAGAATGGAGGTGACATCAACGAACATCATGATGCTTCCGCCAAGTACCATCGCCATGATGACGAAAGCAAAGCCGCCAATCAAACCTATCAGCGTTGCTAAATCCACAAAGCACTCCTCATGCTATCTCTGAGCTTCTATCAGATTATATCGGCAACGCCTTCAGATCTTTAGTCTTTTCTCAATCCCCAACCTAGATTCTTGTTCCAAGTAAAAATAGACAGCGCAAGGTGAGTTCATAGCTATGCCCGATATCACTGAGCAGGTTCGATTTTCTGACAAATTTACTCGGTTAAATTTGACCATCATTAGCCTCTAAGGTAACTTTCGTGCATCTTTATCAACACAGATATATTATGGCGAGCAAAAAACCTGAAAATATGACCTTTGAGGCAACCATTAAAGAGCTCGATACAATCGTAGAAAACCTTGAAAATGGTGATCTTGCGCTTGATGACGCACTTAAAAAGTTTGAGCGTGGCATTGCACTAGCACGCGCAGGTCAAGGCAAGCTAAATGATGCGGAACAACGCGTCAGTATTTTATTAAGCAATGATGATGAAGCGCCACTTAGTCAGTTTGACGCTCAGCCAGAATAATTGATTTAGAAGATATCCTTATGCAAGAGGCCCTAACCTCACTTCAACAACGTAATAACGTTAAGTTAGAAGAGTGGCTAAACCAGCTACCTCACCAACAGCAACCTCTGATTGATGCAATGCGCTATGGTCTACTCCTTGGCGGAAAACGCGCACGCCCTTTCCTTGTATACATCACAGGACAGATGCTGGGTTGTGATTTAGAAGTACTTGATACTCCCGCCGCCGCTGTGGAATGCATTCATGCGTACTCTTTAATCCATGATGACTTGCCAGCCATGGATGACGATGCACTTCGCCGTGGGCAACCAACCTGCCACATTAAGTTTGATGAGGCGACCGCTATTCTTACTGGTGATGCACTGCAAACCTTGGCATTCACTATCCTTGCCGATGGCAAACTCGCACCAGAAGCCGAGTGTAACCGAGTAAAAATGGTCAGTGCTCTGGCATCTGCTTCAGGGGCAAGCGGTATGTGCATGGGGCAGTCACTGGATCTTTCCGCTGAAAACCGCTCTATTTCTTTAGACGAGCTAAAAGAAATTCACCGCCATAAGACGGGTGCATTAATGAAAAGTGCCATTCGCTTAGGTGCTTTAGCGGCAGGTGAGAAAGGGCTGGAAGTATTACCTCAATTGGATCAATACGCGGATGCTATAGGCTTAGCATTTCAGGTCCAAGATGATATTTTAGATATTATTAGTGATACAGAAACTTTAGGGAAACCTCAGGGTTCTGATCAAGAATTAAACAAGAGCACCTACCCCTCATTACTTGGGCTAGATGGAGCAATAAACAAAGCTCACACTCTGTTACATGAAGCACTTCAAGCATTGGAAGCTATCCCATACAATACAGAGTTACTCGAAGAGTTCGCCCGATACGTCATCGAGCGCAAGAACTAACACTATAAGCGCGCAAATATATGACTCTTGATATTTCAAAGTACCCAACACTGGCTCTGGCAGATACGCCCGATGAACTACGCAGTCTTCCCAATGAGCTACTGCCTAAGCTATGTGATGAATTACGTACCTATTTACTCAATTCAGTCAGCCAATCTAGTGGCCACCTAGCCTCAGGCTTAGGCACTGTAGAGCTCACAGTTGCTCTGCACTACGTTTACAATACGCCTTTTGACCAATTGGTCTGGGATGTAGGCCACCAAGCTTACCCGCATAAAATACTGACAGGTCGCCGCGATCGGATGTCAAGCATCCGCCAAAAAGACGGATTACACCCCTTCCCTTGGCGCGAAGAAAGTGAATACGACACGCTTTCAGTCGGTCACTCATCCACTTCGATCAGTGCTGCTCTTGGCATGGCGATTAGTGCTGAAAAAGAAGGTAAAAACCGAAAAGTTGTCAGTGTCATTGGTGACGGCGCAATTACCGCAGGTATGGCGTTTGAAGCAATGAACCACGCAGGTGACGTTCATTCTGATATGTTGGTGATTCTGAACGACAACGAAATGTCGATTTCAGAAAACGTTGGCGCGCTGAATAATCACCTGGCACAAGTACTATCAGGTAACCTTTATACTTCAATTCGCGAAGGTGGCAAAAAAGTCCTTTCCGGCGTCCCTCCTATCAAAGAGCTCGTACGCCGTACCGAAGAGCATTTGAAGGGAATGGTAGTCCCAGGTACGCTGTTTGAAGAGTTTGGCTTTAACTATATTGGCCCTGTCGATGGACATGACGTCAACGAACTCGTCAAAACATTGAAGAACATGCGTGAACTTAAAGGTCCTCAGTTTCTACACATCATGACCAAGAAAGGAAAAGGTTACGAGCCCGCAGAGCGCGATCCTATTGGTTACCATGGTGTACCTAAATTTGACCCATCCCACAATTGCCTACCTAAAAGTAGTGGTGGTAAGCCAAACTTTTCGAAGATCTTCGGTGATTTTCTCTGTGATATGGCCGCTCAAGATCCCAAGCTTATGGCAATTACTCCAGCCATGCGAGAAGGTTCTGGAATGGTTCGCTTCTCGAAAGAGTTCCCAAATCAATACTTCGATGTCGCGATCGCTGAACAGCACGCTGTGACACTCGCAACAGGGATGGCCATTGCGGGGAATCACCCGATCGTTGCAATTTACTCGACTTTCTTACAACGCGGTTACGATCAACTGATCCATGATGTCGCAATTATGGATCTTCCTGTCATGTTTGCTATCGATCGCGCAGGCTTGGTCGGTGCTGACGGTCAAACTCACCAAGGTGCCTTTGACTTAAGCTTTATGCGCTGCATTCCAAACATGGTTATTATGGCACCAAGTGATGAGAATGAGTGTCGCCAGATGCTTTACACTGGTCACAAACACACCGGTCCTTCTGCTGTTCGTTACCCTCGTGGTACAGGCATAGGCGCTGAGATTAGCAAAGAGTTTACTGCACTAGAAATTGGTAAAGGTCGATTGGTCCGCCAAGGCGAAAAAGTCGCGATTCTGAGCTTTGGTACCTTCTTACAAAATGCCTTAGAGGCAGCAGAGTATCTAAACGCCACCGTTGCAGATATGCGTTTTGTGAAGCCGCTTGATGAAGAGCTAATCAAACAACTGGCTGCGGATCACGATGTCATCGTAACTCTGGAAGAGAATGCCATTGCTGGTGGTGCGGGTGCGGGTGTGGTGGAATTCCTGATGAAGGAAAAACTGATTAAGCCTGTTCTGAACTTGGGCCTACCTGATCAGTTTGTTCACCAAGGCACTCAAGAAGAGCTGCACACCGAACTTGGATTAGACGCTAAGGGCATTGAGAAAGCCATTCTTAACTACTTAGAAAAGTAATAGCCCTGGAACATAGCGACAAAGAGCCCTCACTTCGAGGGCTCTTTCGTATTTACCAAATGTATTAGGCAGGAACGGCCCAATCAAATTCAGCACACAGCTTCTGCCATGTCTCATCGACACCCGCTTTGATTGTGATCGCCTGCTGAGTAAACGGATGAACAAAAGTCAAAGCCGAGGCATGCAGTAACAGTCGGTGAGAGTCATAAATCTCTCTGAAGAGTTTATTATGTTTACCGTCACCATGAGTCGTATCACCGACGATTGGATGGCGTAGATGCGCCATATGCCGTCTCAATTGATGTTTTCGGCCTGTCTTTGGCTTCAGTTCCATTAAACAGTAACGCGTGGTCGGAAACTTACCCGTTGAATGGGGGATCTCTGTGTGTACTAGCGGCTGATAATCAGTCACCGCATCTTGCGCTTCTTTGTCTTGGCTCGCGTGCTTGTCAGCAATTTTATCTAGCTCTACTTTTAGCGCGTAATCTAATCGTCCTTCCTCTAAAATCCAACCGCGTACTATCGCGTGATACGTTTTCTCCATCTCGTGATTGGCAAACATCGGCATCACTTGTGAGGCAACTTCGCTCGACAGCGCAAATATTAGAACCCCTGACGTTGGCCTATCTAAACGGTGCAAAGGAAAAACATGCTGACCTATCTGGTCCCGAAGTGTCTGCATCACAAACTGGGTTTCGTGCTTATCCAACCAACTGCGATGAACCAACATGCCTGCGGGCTTATTCACCGCCACAAAATATTCATCCTGATAAATAATCTCTAACATCAGGCGCACACCTCGTCAATCGACCTTAATAATGTCAGCAAGGGAGTATATTCACCGTGCTCTTTCCAACACTCTTCAAAGTAAGGTGTGATAGCAAATCCTTTCGGTAACGGCATCTGTTGCTCAATCACCACTAGCATCTTAGGTAAAAATATCCATTGCAACCATTGCTCTGGTGCTAAGGTATCCAGCGCAAATGGCTCCAAACTTTGAAGTTGTTTTGCATCTGGTGCTTGTTCTTGCCATAAGCCTAAACGTTGCATTAAAGGTGTTAGTTGCTCTAGAAGAAGCAACAATTGCTGTTCTTTTGTCATAAACACATCACGTTGACCTTGAAAATAGGCGTAAGAGTACCATTTATAGAGGAAAGAAAGTTAGGACTATTCTCTAATGGAAAATATACATACCCTCACCCAACTGCTGACGAACAGTGGCTGCCAATATCAGGTCTACGATCTAGGTCGTCGCATAAGGCACATCGAGCGTAAAGCCTTTGCTGATGTTGAAAAAGGACAACTTCCTTACCCGTTTCCGCTCCAGCGTAAAGCCCATTTAGCCATTGCGTATTGGAATGAACAAAATCAGCCTTGGATTTGGTTCCTGAAGTTTGAGTTAGATGAACGAGGCTTACTTAAACAATCAGATATTGGTAACTTCCTCAAATATGTTATCGAGGCGATGGGAACGCGTATCAGCCAAGAGATGACAGGAGAGCAACAACAAAAGTTGTCTAATAACCCTTATACATTCAAGCCTTCTGAAGACAAGATGGCGGTCTTTCATAGCCAAATAAGAGCGCAACTCAACCTGTCATGCAGCCAATATTATGAACACGCACAACACTACTTCTCCGGTGGTTTAGGCTGGGATAAATGGCAAACGGTTGGGCTGCAAGGCGTCACCGATATCTGTGCTCGGTTAGGACAAGAGCAAAACGGCGTCAATATTCGTCGTGCTCTGCATCACTTACCTAACGAGCCACTTTATGCTCTATTAGGTGCATTGGAGCACACAACTTTACCTGAAAAGCTTGCCCAACGAATTGCAGAATTAGCCACAGAACAGATAGAAAGCTCTGACCCAGATATTTTCCTGCTTGGCGCACTGATTCGAGCACTGTCTGGCGCGGATAGCTCTATTTCCTTGCCTGTACTGGAGAGTGTTCTTGCCTCACCAAGACTCAGTCATCAAGAAGTATTGATTGGAGTGGCAGGCCGATGCTGGCATCTGCTTGCAAATCAAGACATGGCTGAACATTTTTTACTTCGTCTCGCGCAAACAGGAAATCAGGCACTATTCAATCAATTGTTTGCCGACTTGGTGATGCTACCCGAGCTACGTATGGTACTGCTTCCATTACTCCACTCCAATCCTTCACAAGAGCTTTCGGCTGCGCTTATTTCACTACAACAAACAACCAAAGGGTAAATAATGATTAGTGACCTTTTCGCAATAATCGCGCTGGCTTTTGTCTGCTTTCTATTTTGGCAGCAGAGGCGTCAAGCCGAGTTGGCAAAATTAATGGCTTCAAAAAAGTGTGAGCAACTAAATTTGCAGCTTATTAGCGTTGCCTTAAAAGGTCACAAACTCAAAACGCCAGACGGTGTCTGGCGTTGGCATTCCGTGTATGAGTTTGAATTTTCTTCTTTGGGCGACGACTGTTATCAGGGTACGTTAACTATGCAAGGATTCCACCTGATGACGTTTGATGTTCCACCACATCGGATGTGAATCGAAATTCATCGTAAAAACCAAAAGTATCACGTTTATTCGCTACCAGCTGAAATCCCAGTTTTTTAAGTAGCTTGATAGACGGTTCATGACCGTGGTTCACCGTTGCCATCACTTGAGTTAAATTTAAGTCTCGTACGGCGCGGTTAAAGAAAGAAACCAAAACTTCACTGGCGATCCCTTTCCCCCAATACAATTTATCGAATATATAACCCAGCTCCGGTAAACCATCTAAATTAGAGATAAATACGTGGCCCATATAATCGCGTGTTCGACTGTCGAGGACGGCCCTGGCATAAATCGTTTCATCGTGGAGCATACGTGAGAAGAGCTGTTTCGCAGCAGAAACCGTATGAGGCCCATTCATTTGAGCTCTATTTTTAGCGCAGCAATTCAAAAGTAAGAAGTCTGATTGTAACGACTCGTTATAGGGTACCAATAACGAACGGCGAGTCACTATTGTCATAAGACATCCTTGTAAACAGCGAGCTGTTTATTGTTTATAAAAACAAAGCCAAAAAGTTACACCAACCGATAGATGTTGTTATTGATCTAGATTGCATCTAGTTATTGTTATAAGAATAATTAAGAAAGCCCCGACACTTGCGTATCGGGGCTATAGTCTTACTCGCAGCAGTCCGGCTACAAAAATGCTCCTTGCATCTTCCTTAATAGCGACTGAGTCCTTCAGTACATTCCTTACTTCGCCTTCCTAGCGGTGTCCTAATCTTCCTGAACGCTAACAATCCCCGTCAGCACACATCACTTGTTCCTTGAGCGGTGTCCCTTGTATCATCCTGATACAGTCCTGCCTCATCCTCGAGGTGTCCATCGCACTCCTTTGTCACTGACATCCTATCAGTGAATGCATCCGTACAATGTCCTTTGCTCCATGCTGGTCAACGATCCGAGTCAACCACATCTTCTTCCTGAAGAGAACCAAATCCTTGGTGAGTTCCTGTTCCGTGTCAGCATCCTTCCGACACCGTTTAATTTACCTGAATAACTGCGTCAGACAATGCACTGCAAGTTAAGAATTAATAAAACAATGATTTAACAATAGAAAATATACAACAAAATCAAAATCTTATGCAAAAATCATTGATATTCATTATTGCAATTTCCCTTTTATCTTACGCCTAATGTAAGAGATCTCTCACAGGGTGTTGCCGTATTTTCCATTCGCTAAATGAAAGTTTGAGCAGTATTATTGGAAAAAGCGCGAATCGGAGGTCATATGCTTACACAAGATGTTAGCCAAGAGCTAAAAGAAGTACTTGAACAACTGCAAAAAGAAGGAAAAGAGCCAACGGTCGCTTTGGTCAAAGCACGGTTAACCACTCAAGTACCCATGCCTGCTCTTATCACAACAATTAAAAGTTGGAAGAGCGTACATCGCATTCCCAAAGTAGAAGTGGCAGCAAACACGAAGGGTGAATCAGACAGAATCGCTGAATTAGAAAAACAGGTGGCGGACTTGACTAAAAGATTGGCTGTATTAGAAGCGAAGTTGAATTAGAAAAAAAACAGCCTTACAACAATGCAGGGTATCTATCGCTGAGTGCTGTTGCTCAACTACGCTAAATGACAATCATTGATGGACCCAAAAACAAAAGGCTTGGCAAACTGCCAAGCCTTTATAATTTTTACTCGGTGGTTAAATTACCAACCAGTAACTTCGCGTAGACCTTGACCGATCTCTGCTAGAGATTTCACAGTCTTAACGCCTGCTGCTTCAAGTGCTGCGAATTTGTCTTCAGCAGTACCTTTACCGCCAGAAATGATCGCACCAGCGTGACCCATACGTTTACCTGGAGGAGCAGTTACACCCGCGATGTAAGAAACAACTGGCTTAGTCACGTTCTCTTTGATGAACGCTGCAGCTTCTTCTTCTGCTGTACCACCGATTTCACCGATCATAACGATCGCTTCAGTTTCTGGGTCTTCTTGGAACAGTTTTAGAATATCAATGAAGTTTGAACCTGGGATTGGGTCACCACCGATACCAACACAAGTAGACTGGCCAAAACCTTCGTCAGTAGTCTGCTTAACTGCTTCGTACGTCAATGTACCGCTGCGAGATACGATACCTACTTTACCTTTCTTATGGATGTGACCAGGCATGATACCGATCTTACACTCATCAGGAGTGATAACACCCGGGCAGTTAGGACCGATCATGCGAACGCCAGTTTCTTCTAGCTTCACTTTCACGTCGATCATATCTGTTGTAGGGATACCTTCAGTGATTGTTACGATTAGCTCGATGCCCGCATCAATCGCTTCTAGGATTGCATCTTTACAGAAAGGTGCTGGCACGTAGATGACTGTCGCTGTTGCGCCAGTTGCTTCTACTGCTTCGCGTACTGTGTTGAATACAGGTAGGCCTAGGTGAGTTTGGCCACCTTTACCAGGAGAAACGCCACCAACCATCTGAGTGCCGTATGCGATAGCTTGCTCTGAGTGGAACGTACCTTGACCACCAGTGAAACCCTGACAGATTACTTTAGTGTCTTTGTTAATTAATACAGACATTATTTAGCCTCCGCAGCAGCAACAACTTTCTGAGCAGCATCCGTTAGCGACTCAGCAGCAATGATATCAACATCAGAATTAGCAAGAACTTCGCGACCTAAGTCTGCGTTAGTACCTTCTAGACGAACAACAACTGGTACGCTTACGCCTACCTCTTTAACCGCACCGATAATACCTTCTGCGATCATGTCACAACGAACGATACCACCGAAGATGTTAACAAGTACTGCTTTCACGTTGTCATCAGATAGGATGATCTTGAATGCTTCTGCAACACGCTCTTTCGTCGCGCCGCCACCTACGTCTAGGAAGTTAGCTGGTTTGCCGCCGTGTAGGTTTACGATATCCATCGTACCCATTGCAAGGCCCGCACCGTTAACCATACAGCCAACGTTACCATCTAGTGCTACGTAGTTCAGTTCCCACTGAGCTGCGTGCGCTTCGCGCTCATCTTCTTGAGATGGATCGTGCATTTCACGTAGCTTAGGCTGACGGTAAAGTGCGTTTGAGTCGATGTTGATCTTGCCGTCAAGACATAGCAGGTTGCCTTCGCCAGTGATCACAAGCGGGTTGATCTCTAGTAGAGCAAGGTCGTACTGAGCGAACATAGTGCCAAGACCCATAAAGATCTTAACGAATTGTTTGATTTGGTCGCCTTCAAGACCAAGTTTGAATGCAAGCTCGCGACCTTGGTAAGCTTGTGGGCCTACGAGTGGGTCGATTGCTGCTTTGTGGATTAGCTCCGGCGTTTCTTCCGCAACTTTTTCAATTTCCACACCACCTTCTGTCGAAGCCATGAAAACAATCTTACGGCTAGCACGGTCAACAACCGCACCTAGGTATAGTTCGTTAGCAATGTTTGAAGCTTCTTCAACAAGGATTTTTGTTACTGGCTGACCGTTAGCGTCCGTTTGGTAAGTTACTAGATTTTTACCTAGCCACTTTTGTGCAAATTCTTTTACGCCGTCTTTAGTGTCGTGAAGTTCAACACCACCCGCTTTACCGCGTCCACCAGCGTGAACCTGACATTTGACTACTTTCTTTTCAGTAGTGATGCGGCCAGCAGCTTCAAAAGCTTCTTGTGGCGTATCACATGCGTAGCCTTCCGGCACAGGCAATCCGAATTCTGCAAACAGCTGTTTGGCTTGGTATTCATGCAAATTCATTTTGATATTCCGTTTGTTTTTCCCTTAAGGGATTTATTATGTCCATAACGTTGCAGCGGTAACTGCGTGTACGTCTGTAGGGTGCTTCTCAAATAAGTCAATGTAGACTCAAATGAAGGCCAGACGTTGAGCAGTCTAGCCCTGGGAATTTTTGACGTCTAGCCAACGTGGTTAGCTAGACGTTTTAGCGATATTAAACGTCTAATAGCAGACGTGCTGGATCTTCTAGTAGCTCTTTAATCGTTACTAGGAAGCCCACTGACTCACGACCATCGATTAAACGGTGATCGTAAGATAGCGCTAGATACATCATTGGCAATACTTCAACTTTGCCATCTACTGCCATTGGACGCTCTTGGATCTTGTGCATACCAAGAATCGCTGATTGTGGCGGGTTGATGATTGGCGTAGACATTAGAGAGCCAAAAACACCACCGTTAGTGATAGTGAAGTTGCCGCCCATTAGCTCGTCTACGGTTAGCTTGCCGTCACGACCTTTGATCGCTAGCTCTTTGATGCCTTTCTCGATGTCAGCGAAACCTAGCGTGTCACAGTCTTTTAGTACTGGTGTTACTAGACCACGTGGCGTAGATACCGCCATGCTGATGTCGAAGTAGTTGTGGTAAACAATGTCATCGCCATCGATAGACGCGTTTACTTCTGGGTAACGTTTCAGTGCTTCAGTTACTGCTTTCACGTAGAAAGACATAAAGCCCAAGCGGATACCGTGACGCTCTTCGAACTGGTCTTTGTACTGCTTACGAAGATCCATGATTGGCTTCATGTTAACTTCGTTAAATGTCGTTAGCATTGCAGTATTGTTCTTCGCTTCAAGCAGACGGTTAGCCACTGTCTTGCGTAGACGAGTCATTGGAACACGCTTCTGGCTACGAGCTGCTGCAGGCGCTTCAACTACTGGAGCCTCTGCTTTAGCTGGCGCTTTCACTAGGTGTGACTCGATATCTTCACGAGTAATACGACCACCGACACCTGTGCCTTTCACTTGGCTCGCCTCAAGGCCGTGCTCAGCTAGAAGACGACGAACAGCTGGGCTTAGTGCGTCATTAGTTTCTTCTGTTAGCGCTGCTTTGTGGCGTTTGTCTGGAGAAGCTTCTGTACCTTCAGTCTTGTCTGTCGTCGGTTCACCCGCAACTGCACCAGGCTTAAGTTTCGCTAGAAGCTGTTTAGAAAGTACTGTCGCACCCTCTTCTTCTGTGATTGCTTCAAGTACACCTGCTTCTGGAGCTGGTACTTCTAGAACCACTTTATCTGTTTCGATATCAACCAGTACCTCATCACGCTCTACTGCTTCGCCTGGTTGTTTGTGCCATGTTGCTACCGTTGCATCTGCAACCGATTCAGGTAGATCTGGAACCAGAATTTCAATTGTCATATCTGTTTCTTCCTTTAACTTCTAGTTCTTAGTCTGAAGTTTTTGTATTCACGGTTAGTGCGTCTTCAACTAACGCTTTCTGTTGTTTCAAGTGTACTGACATGTAGCCTACTGCAGGCGATGCTGATGCTGGACGACCAGCATATTTGAGGTCAGCACCTGCTGGAATTGCAGCACGGAAATTGTGCTGGCTACAGTACCAAGCACCTTGGTTTTGAGGCTCTTCCTGACACCAAACGAAATCTTCAACATTGGTGTATTGCTCAATCGCTGCTTTAACGTCTTCCATCGGGAATGGGTATAGCTGCTCGATACGAACAATCGCCACATCGCCTTGTTCGTTGTTACGACGCTGCTCTAGAAGGTCGAAATAAACCTTACCCGAACAGAACACAACGCGTTTCACTTTCGCAGGATCCAAGTTATCCACTTCAGGGATTGCAGGTTGGAAAGTGCCTTCTGCCAGTTCTTCAAGTGAAGAAGTACACAGAGGATGACGTAGTAACGATTTAGGAGACATCACCACAAGTGGACGACGCATCGGTCGCACAACTTGACGACGAATCATGTGATAAACCTGTGCAGGCGTTGACGGTACAACCACTTGCATATTTTGTTCAGCACACAATTGTAGGTAACGCTCTAGACGTGCAGAAGAGTGCTCAGGGCCTTGACCTTCATAACCATGCGGTAGAAGCATCGTCAAGCCGCATAAGCGAGCCCACTTTTGTTCACCAGAAGAGATAAACTGGTCAATCACAACCTGTGCGCCGTTGGCAAAATCACCAAATTGTGCTTCCCAAAGCGTTAGGCCTCCAGGCTCAGCAGTTGCGTAGCCGTACTCAAAGGCCAGTACAGCTTCTTCAGACAACACTGAGTCAAAGACTTGGAAAGGGCCTTGTTTATCGTGAATATTCGCGAGAGGAACATAAACACTTGCGTCGTTTTGGTTATGCAGTACTGAGTGACGGTGGAAGAAAGTACCACGACCCGAGTCTTGACCAGAGATACGGATACGTTTTCCGTCATCGACAAGCGTTGCATAAGCAAGTGTTTCAGCCATACCCCAGTCAATCGCCTTCTCACCGCTCAGCATCGACATACGATCGTTATAAAGCTTGTTTACGCGGCTTTGAAGCTTATGGCTATCAGGGTACTGACAAACGCGTGAACCTAATTCGAGTAGACGCTCTTTATCAAACTGGCTTTCCCATTCAGAATCCCAGTCGTGACCTAGGTATGGTGACCAATCAACAGAGTGCATGGCCATCGGGCGCCACTCTTTCACCACAACTTCACCATGATCAAGAGCATCACGATACTCATTAACAAGCTGAGTTGCGGTATCAATACCAAGTACATCGCGCTCAATCAACACGTCGGCGTATAGCTTACGTGGCGTCGGGTGCTTCTTGATTTTTTGGTACATCAGAGGCTGAGTCGCATTTGGCTCATCCGCTTCGTTGTGACCATGACGGCGGTAACATACCAAGTCAATCACTACATCGCGCTTAAATTCGTTGCGATAGTCCAGTGCGATTCGAGTTACGAAGGCAACCGCTTCTGGATCGTCAGCGTTAACGTGGAAAATTGGTGCCTGTACCATCTTAGCGATATCGGTACAGTACATGGTTGAACGCGTATCACGTGGGTTCGAGGTTGTAAAACCAACTTGGTTGTTTACAACGATACGAACGGTACCACCTACTTCGAAGCCTCGGGCTTGAGACATGTTAAATGTTTCTGCCACAACACCCTGACCAGCAATCGCTGAGTCACCGTGAATAGTAATAGGAAGTACTGTGCTACCATCTGTATCACCCAGACGGTCTTGACGGGCACGGACAGAACCAATAACTACTGGGTTTACAATCTCTAGGTGAGATGGGTTAAACGCCAGTGCCAAGTGAACATTTCCACCTGGGGTAGCAAAGTCAGCAGAGAAACCTTGGTGGTACTTAACGTCGCCTGTACCCCATGTTTCGTCGTGCTTGCCTGCAAACTCATCAAACAAGTCTTGTGGCTTTTTACCAAGAACGTTAACCAGCATGTTTAAACGACCACGGTGGGCCATGCCGATAACAACTTCACGCATACCACTTGTACCTGCATGACGAATCAGTTCTTTCGTCATCGGAATGAGCGCATCACCACCTTCAAGAGAGAAACGCTTAGCACCCGGGAATTTCGCACCTAGATAACGCTCTAAACCTTCAGCTGCAGTTAGCTCGTCTAGGAAGGTGTGTTTTTCTTCTTGAGTAAAAGATGGCTGACCCACTACCGATTCAAGACGTTGCTGAATCCAACGCTTTTGCTCGGTATCCGTCATGTGCATGTATTCTGCACCAATCGAACCACAGTAGATTTTTTTCAGAGACGAGTAGATGTCTTTCAGCGGCATCGTTTCTTGACCGATGGCAAAAGAACCTACATTGAAGCTTTCTTCGAGGTCATCTTGGGTAAGATTGTGGAATGCAGGTTCTAGCTCCGCCACAGTTGGGCGCTGCCATAAACCTAGAGGGTCAAGCTGTGCCGCTTCGTGTCCACGGAAACGGTAAGCATTGATTAATTGAAGTACTTTAACTTGTTTAGCGTCGACATCTGGATCACTAACTTGGACACTGTAATGCTTTGTTTCTTGAGCGAGTCGTCGGAAGTAGTCACGGACACGCGAATGTGGTTGTTCTGCCACTTGTTCTGAAGGTTTAGGTAAACCCTCAAAAACGCGTTTCCACTCCTCACTTACCAGATCGGGATCACTTAGATACAGTTCGTAGAGGTCCTCTACATACGTTGCATTGGCGCCAGCCAAGTGTGAAGACTCGAGCCATGCCTTCATCACGCCGTTGTGCATATTTTCCCTTAACCAGTAGTTTTCACGTTTGCTTCGGTCTTTGCCGAGCTATTAAGAGCCGGCTACACCATCGTAACCGGCAATTTTTTATTTCATTTAAACCGAACGATTTACCAGCATGGTCTTAATATGACCAATGGCTTTCGTTGGGTTTAGTCCCTTAGGACAAACACTTACACAATTCATGATGCCGTGGCAACGAAAAACGCTAAATGCGTCATCAAGATCTGATAAACGTTCGTCTGTAGCAGTATCGCGGCTATCAATTAACCAGCGGTACGCTGCTAGAAGACCAGCGGGACCGATAAATTTATCCGGGTTCCACCAGAATGACGGACAAGATGTTGTACAACATGCACACATAATACACTCATACAATCCATCTAAATGTGCGCGCTCATCCGGAGTTTGCAGATTCTCACGAGATGGCGGTAATGCACCGTCGTCAATCAAGAATGGCTTCACTTTCGTATAGTTATCGTAGAACTGTGTCATATCAACGATAAGGTCTCGAACAACCGGAAGTCCAGGTAGTGGACGGATAACGATTTTATCACCCTGCAGCGCAGATAGAGGCGTGATACATGCTAGGCCGTTCTTACCATTCATGTTTAAGCCATCCGAACCACACACACCTTCACGGCATGAGCGACGGAAAGAGATGCTTGGATCTTGCTCTTTAAGCAGAATCAACGCATCCAATAGCATCATGTCAGAGCCTTCGTCTACTTCTAGCGTGTAGTCTTTCATGTAAGGCTTTTGGTCGACATCCGGATTGTAGCGGTACAAAGAGAAATTCAGTTTCATAATCTTAGCCTCCTTTCCTTAGTACGTACGTGCTTTTGGTGGGAACGCTTCACGATGAACAGGTTCCATGTTTACATCGCGCTTCGTCATCGACTCAGTTTCCGGATTGTAGATCGAGTGACATAGCCACTGCTCATCGTTACGATCTGGGAAGTCAAAACGAGCATGCGCACCACGGCTTTCTGTACGGTAGTTCGCCGCTACCGCTGTGGCAAATGCTGTTTCCATCAAGTTTTCTAGTTCCAAACACTCAATACGCTGTGTGTTGAACTCTGTCGACTTGTCTGCAAGGTGTGCGTTATTCAAACGCTCACGAATCACTTTTAGCTCTTCTAAACCTTTCGCCATTGCATCACCTTCACGGAATACCGAGAAGTTGTTTTGCATACATTGCTGTAGGTCTTTACGAATTTGCGCTGGATCTTCACCGTCAGTGCTATTTTCCCAGCGGTTGTAACGCTCAAGAGAACGCTCAATGTCAGCGTCTGTTGCTGGTTTAGCGTCAGCTTGCTTAAGAAGCGTTTCACCTAGGTGTAGGCCTGTTGCACGACCAAATACAACCAAGTCTAGTAGTGAGTTACCACCAAGACGGTTAGCACCGTGAACAGATACCGATGCGATTTCACCACAAGCGAATAGGCCTTGGATCTCAACATCAGCGCCGTTCTGATCTTGCTTAATAGCTTGACCTGACACTTGAGTAGGAATACCACCCATCATGTAGTGACATGTAGGAATTACTGGAATCGGCTCTTTAACTGGGTCAACGTGTGCAAACGTACGAGATAGCTCACATACACCTGGTAGACGAGATTCAAGTGTCTCTTTACCTAGGTGATCCAGTTTTAGTTTAATGTGTGGACCCCAAGGACCATCACAACCACGACCTTCACGGATCTCTATCATCATAGAGCGAGCAACAACGTCACGACCAGCAAGATCTTTAGCATTTGGAGCATAACGCTCCATGAAGCGTTCACCGTCTTTGTTTAGTAGGTAACCACCTTCACCACGACAACCTTCAGTCACTAGAACACCTGCACCAGCAATACCTGTTGGGTGGAATTGCCACATTTCCATGTCTTGCATTGGTACGCCAGCACGTAGTGCCATACCAACACCATCACCAGTATTAATGTGCGCATTAGTCGTTGAAGCGTAAATACGGCCTGCTCCACCTGTCGCTAAGATTGTCGCTTTAGATTTAAAGTAACAAACTTCACCGGTTTCCATGCAAAGTGCAGTACAACCTAAAACAACGCCGTCTTCGTTTTTCACGATATCGAGTGCATACCACTCAGAGAATACGGTTGTTTTATGCTTAATATTTTGTTGGTAAAGCGTGTGTAATAGCGCGTGACCAGTACGGTCAGCTGCTGCTGCTGTACGCGCTGCTTGTTCGCCACCAAAATTCTTTGACTGACCACCAAATGGACGTTGGTAAATACTACCATTATCAAAACGAGAAAAAGGAAGGCCCATTTTCTCTAGTTCGATTACCGATTCTGGACCATTCTTACACATGTACTCGATCGCATCTTGGTCACCGATATAGTCAGAACCTTTAACGGTATCGTACATATGTTGTTCCCAGTGGTCTTCATGCGCATTACCTAGCGCAACTGTAATACCACCTTGAGCAGACACGGTATGCGAGCGAGTTGGGAAAACTTTAGATAGCAAAGCACAAGATAGGCCTTGCTCAGAGATTTGTAGTGCAGCACGCATGCCTGCACCACCAGCGCCGATTACTACGGCATCAAATTCACGAACTGGAATAGACACTTACGCACCCCACAAAACAAATAGACCAGAGAAGAAGTAGCCAAGCAACACAGCAATAACGCCTAGTTGAAGACCGCCACGAAGCATAGCGCACTTGATGTAGTCAGTAAGGACTTGCCATAAACCTATCCACGCATGGATAAGAACTGAAACTAGCGCCAGCATTGTGAAGACTTTAGTGAAGGTGCCACCAAAGAACTGAGTCCAAGATACGTAAGAAATATCTGTGAAAGCACAAAAGCTCACCAGATAGATTGTATAAAGTGTCATGATGATCGCCGTAGCACGAATCAGTAGGAAATCGTGTACACCGTTACGACCAAATGATGAAATATGTTTTACCACACCAAAACCCCCGCTAGTAGTGACAGAACGGCTGTCGCTGCGAATGCAACCTTAGCGCTCATCGCGCCAGATTCCAGCTCTTCAAAATGACCTAGATCCATCAGGAGGTGACGAATACCACCAGCAATATGGTAGGCCAAAGCCGTTAGGATGCCCCACAAGATAAACTTCACGAAAAATCCATCGACAATATCGACAGCTTGCGCGAAACCTACCGGAGAGGTTAAGGAAATGGATAGTAACCAAAGCAAAATTCCGACCGCCACAAACGTAATTACACCGGATACACGGTGCAAGATAGATGCGATTGCTGTGATCGGAAAGCGAATGGTCTGTAAATCTAAATTAACAGGTCTTGACTTTCTTTCTTTCACGGGCTTGCTCACTCAGCTCCATTGAGCATTTATTGTTATGAACGAATTTTGGTTGCAAACCAACAAAAGTTAACACTTATTTAACATTTAACACCTAAAAACTGCCAAGTATTTTGTAAAATATTTGTTAACAACAAGGATTAAAACGACACCTCACTTTTGTTTCAAGCCTTGAATTTATTAGGTTTCCACCAAAATTTACTGCGCCACTATACGGCTGGCAACATTCTAATACAATTGATGTAACAATTTTTGCTACACAGGGCAGGTTTTTAGAGTTACGTGTTCAAAAAATCATAACAAGTGCACACATCAGAGGAGATAAATTGACTTTGATAACGAATGCACGTACAAAAATGTCACACAAACATCCTGGACGGATTAATAATAAACAAAGGAGATTGTTATGGCGGATAAGAAAGCGACCCTTCATGTTGAAGGCCAAGCGCCAATCGAACTGCCAATTATGGAAGGTGCTCTAGGCACGCCTGTAATTGACGTTCGAACACTGGGAGCAAACGGATTTTTCACTTTTGACCCAGGTTTTCTTGCCACTGCATCTTGTGAATCTCAAATCACCTACATCGACGGTGGTAAAGGTATTCTACTACACCGCGGTTACCCGATTGATCAGCTAGCCAATAACGCTGATTACTTAGAAGTTTGTTACATCCTTCTTTATGGTGAAGCCCCTACTCGTGAGCAATACGAGCAATTCAAAGTTACTGTAACTCGTCACACTATGGTGCATGAGCAAATCGCAAGCTTTTTCCACGGCTTCCGTCGCGATGCTCACCCAATGGCAGTTATGTGTGGCGTAGTTGGTGCACTTGCAGCGTTCTACCACGACTCACTCGACATCCACAATGATGAGCACCGTGAAATTGCTGCTTACCGACTACTATCTAAGATGCCTACTTTGGCGGCCATGTGTTACAAATACTCTGTAGGCCAGCCATTTATTTACCCAAGAAACGATTTAAGCTACGCAGAAAACTACCTGCACATGATGTTTGCTAATCCATGTGAAGAGTACGAAGTAAACCCTGTTGTTGCACGCGCAATGGACAAAATCTTTACTCTACACGCGGATCACGAACAGAACGCATCAACCTCTACAGTTCGTCTTGCTGGTTCATCTGGCGCGAACCCATTCGCATGTATTGCCGCGGGTATCGCATCCCTATGGGGCCCAGCGCACGGCGGTGCTAACGAAGCATGTCTGAAGATGTTGGAAGAGATTGGTAGTGTTGAAAACATTCCAGAATACGTTAAACGTGCAAAAGATAAAGATGATCCATTCCGCCTGATGGGCTTTGGTCACCGCGTTTACAAAAACTACGACCCACGTGCAACAGTAATGCGCGAAACATGCCACGAAGTATTGAAAGAGCTGAATATCAACGATCCACTGCTTGACGTAGCGATGGAACTTGAACGTATTGCTCTGTCTGATGAATACTTTGTATCGAAGAAACTTTACCCGAACGTAGACTTCTACTCAGGTATCATCCTTAAAGCGATTGGTATCCCTGTTTCTATGTTTACGGTTATCTTCGCGATTTCACGTACTATCGGTTGGATTGCTCACTGGAACGAAATGCACAGTGACCCACTAAACCGCATTGGCCGTCCTCGTCAGCTATACACTGGTGAAGAACAGCGTGACTTCAAACCAATGCATGAGCGCGAGTAACTACGTCCTCATAAACTAAAAAGGTTGGCCAATGTGCCAACCTTTCTTTTTTATTACAGACTATTAAACCGGATTATCGATATCGATAAACGTAACCTCTAGTCCATGCTCTCGTGACAACCACTCGCCTAGAGCCTTCACTCCATAACGCTCGGTGGCATGATGCCCGGCAGAAAAGTAGTGAATGTCCATCTCACGCGCTGTGTAAGTAGTGCGCTCAGAAATTTCTCCCGAAATAAATGCATCCAAGCCATTTGCGACAGCAAGCTCTATATAGTCTTGACCACCACCCGTACACCACCCTACGGTTTCGATCAGCTTGTCTTCATTTTCTGGTGCAATGTGCAAAGGAGCACGATCCAGTACTTGAGTAATTTTGTGTGTAAACTCTTTGCCTGTCATTGCTCGCTTTAATCGGCCAAACATAGCCACCGACTGTGGATGTCCTTCCAAGCCGCCCTCTACTTCAATATCTAGTAGTCGCGCTAGTTCTGCGTTGTTGCCTAGCTCTGGGTGGACATCTAAAGGCAGATGATACCCGAACAGATTGATATCATTTTTAATCAAGGTGCGAATACGCTTTCCTTTCATCCCGCGGATCGGCTCTGGCTCTCCTTTCCAAAAATAGCCATGGTGAACAAGTAACGCATCAGCTTTGAGCTCTACAGCTTTATCTATCAAAGCCTGAGATGCTGTAACCCCCGTGACAATACGCTTAATTTCTGGGTTGCCTTCCACTTGCAAACCATTGGGCGCATAATCTTTGAACAGTTGAGGAGATAAAAGGTCGTTTAGTACTTTTTCCAGCTGTAAATTATTCATTGCTACTTCCGCTTACTTCGCTTTTAACAAAGTGTATTCTAATGAACAACTTGATGCTAGATGCAGTACCAAATGGTTACAATGACAAGTGATTAACATCGAATTCTCAAAAACTCAAAAAATACAGGACTCAAGATGAACCAACTACAACGCTTTTATAATTGGATCGCACAATCCCCTTCACTTTTTGAGTTAACCCCGCCATTTGTCTCGTTCGAAGATTTCAACATTAAACCTCTAAAAAACAGTGACTATGCAGGAAACCCTAGACTGGGTTTTTTATATCAGTACTTATGTACGGAGCTAATCACAGAAAGTGGACGTTACTCAGTCGTCCTCGATGAAGCGCAAATCAATCACGATAATGGACAAACACTTGGTGCTATCGACTTGGTGTTAAAAAATCATGAGTCTGGTCAGTTGGAACACTGGGAAGTCGCGATCAAATTCTACCTGCTACATCAAGGCACATGGTTTGGTCCCAACGCATATGATCAACTCGATAAAAAACTGGCTCGGATGCTAACTCACCAGCTAAAAATGAGCTCTTCTGCACCGTTTAAGAATCAATACCCCAACTTAGACAACTTAACAGAACACCTACTGCTGCAAGGACGCCTGTATATCAATCCCTTCCACGATGAACCAATCCCAAATGAATGCCTAGGTTTAGCACTGAATCCAAGTCAAATATCTGGGTTCTGGTGTTATCAAAGCCAATGGGAGCAAATTGGCGAAGAGCTATTTGAGCTAGATAAACCTTGCTGGGCAACGGGCATAACTGAGTTCAGTCAGCCAATCGAAAAGCCTCAAGGACGATTTGTTCACGCTCAAACGCGCCAAGGTCAATTTTGGTTTGTTGTACCAGACTCTTGGCCTAACCAGTAGCAGTGCGGGATTTCAGAAGCAAAAAAGGTTGGTGAACACACCAACCTTTCAATTATTTTTGTCTTAACTCGGCGTCTTTTTATAGACCTGCGTTTGCAAAGACCTGATTTACAATATCTTGTGCTTCCGCTTCGATCTGCTTCAAATGTTCTTCACCTTTGAAACTTTCACAGTAAATCTTGTAGATATCTTCTGTACCCGATGGGCGAGCCGCAAACCAGCCATTTTCAGTTGTCACTTTCAAACCACCGATTGCTGCGCCATTACCCGGAGCGTGGGTCAAACGTGCGGTAATCACGTCACCTGCAAGCGTATCAGCCGTTACCATTTCAGCTGAAAGCTTCTTCAATACTTCTTTTTGGGGACCATTGGCAACTGCTTGAATACGGTTGTACTGAGATTCACCGTGTTTCTCAGCTAACTCTTCGTAGTACTGTTGTGGGTTCTTACCAGTCACCGCTGTAATTTCAGCTGCTAGAAGACAAAGGATGATGCCGTCTTTATCCGTCGACCAAGGCGTTCCATCTTTACGTAGGAAAGAAGCACCCGCACTTTCTTCACCGCCGAAACCGAATTTACCCTCGTAAAGACCATCGACAAACCACTTAAAACCAACTGGGACTTCACACAACTCACGACCAAGATCTGATACGACACGATCAATCAGCGCACTTGATACCAATGTTTTACCAACTGCAACCTCTTTACCCCAACCATCACGGTGTCGGTATAGGTAGTCAATACAAACCGCTAAGTAGTGGTTCGGGTTCATTAAGCCTTTAGGCGTCACGATACCATGACGGTCATAATCTGGGTCATTACCAAACGCGAGATCGTAATCATCTTTCAGCGCCAACAAACCAGCCATCGCGTAAGGTGATGAACAGTCCATACGTACTACGCCGTCTTTATCTAAAGACATAAACTGGAATGACGGATCAACCGCTTCACTCACTAGAGTCAGATCCAAATTGTACGCTTTAGCGATTTGGCGCCAGTAATCAATACCACTTCCGCCTAGCGGGTCGACACCGATTTTCAGGTTCGCTTTTTGGATCGCTTCCATATCGATAACGTTAACCAAGTCTTCGATATATGGTTTCACAAGATCCTGCTCAATAAAGAGTTCAGATGCTTTTGCGTCAGACAGAGGCATACGCTTAACGCTGATCAGTTCTTCAGCAATTAATACATTGGCACGATCTTGGATCGCTTGAGTCAACTCACCTTCAGCCGGACCACCGTGCGTCGGGTTATATTTAATACCGCCGTCTTGTGGTGGGTTGTGAGAAGGCGTGATTACAATACCGTCAGCTTTGTCTTCATGCTTTAGGTTGTAGCTCAAGATTGCGTGGGAAATGCCTGGCGTTGGTGTGTAACCGTTATCTTCCTGAACGATGACTTGAACACCATTGGCAATGAGAACTTCTACGACACTCGCGAATGCTGGCTCAGACAAAGCGTGGGTATCTTTTCCTACGAACAACGGACCTGTCGTCCCATTTTCCGCTCGTACTTCAGCAATCGCTTGTGCTATTGCTAAAATATGATTTTCGTTGAATGTGGATTTATCCGCAGTACCTCGATGACCGGACGTTCCGAATTCTACTTTATGAGCTGGGTTTGATGGGTCTGGTTGAAGTAAGAAGTAATTAGATACCAGAGCAGGAATATTATGAAGATCCTGCTGCTGAGCTTTTTGTCCCGCGCGTGGGTGCATAGCCATTTTGACATCCTTTCTTTAAATAATTGAATTAAAAAAACCTCATAATACTGGAGTCATTCAGAGCATTATGAGGTTTAAATCAGACTTCTTTAAATCGAGTTAGCAACCTTTTCGGTCAAGTCAGCGGGGAGGCTCATCCGAGTCATTAGCTGTTCGACCATTTGTCTCTTCCGGCTCGTGTTATTGTTGGTTATAACCCAGAAAGGAGAACCTGGTATTGCCTTCGGCTTTGTCGTGTTGCCACTCTCTAATAAGGTCTGTTCATTATCTGCGAAGTAAACTCGCTTGCGACCTTTTACCTGAGTCGCTTCAGAAAAACCTGTTGGGTCGATGCGATGAAGTGTAGACAACACTAGCATAAATCGATCAATCGCTTTCTTCAGCCCTGCAAACTCATCTGAGATAAGCATTGAGCGCATCTCTTTAACGCTATCCACTTTTTCTTCTTTCGCGGCATCTCGGCTCACTACAATACCTTGTGGTTGAACCGGAATCACTGGTGCTGAAGCTTGATGGTTATTGCCATCAACGTCTAGTAAACGACGTAAAATATCAGACGCACTTTCACCAATGTGCTGGGTTTGACTTGCGATGTAACGGTATAGATCCTCATCAACCTCAATTGTTTTCATTCGCTTTTCACAATCTCTATGTTTAAACTCTGAGGGATTATATACCCAAGTAACCTCAAGATGCGAGTTTCAGATCCTGTATCTGAAGCAGAATGAAGCCTTTCTCAAGGCTCAACCTTAAACTGCTACGAATAAAATAAAATGTCACAACTGCTCAACTATAAAATCGAGGGTGAGGGTCACACCATCATTTTGATCCATGGACTGTTCGGTAACTTAGATAACCTTGGCTTGCTCGCCCGAGATTTACGCAACGATCATCAAGTTATTAGTATCGATCTTCGCAACCATGGCCAGTCTTTCCAAAGCGATGAGCACAACTACGAACTCATGGCTCAAGATGTCTTTGAGCTTGTTCAAGCTCTGGAGTTAAGTGCATTTACTGTCATTGGTCACTCGATGGGCGGTAAAGTTGCGATGAAACTCGCGGAGCTTGCTCAAGACCAGGTGAAACAACTTATTGTGCTGGATATGGCGCCAGTTCAATACACCCAAAGCCGCCACGATAACGTTTTTTCTGGCCTTAAAGCGGTAATGGCACAGAAGCCGACATCGCGTAAGCAAGCACTTGAAGTTTTAGCTGAGCATATTGAACTAGAAGGCGTAAGGCAGTTTTTAGGCAAGTCTCTCTATAACAACGGGGAGCACCTTACTTGGCGTTTTAACGTCGCTAGTTTGTGGGATAACTATTGGGAAATTCTTGGTTGGACAGCGATAGAAAAAATTTCGACCCCTACTTTATTTATTAAGGGGGGCGATTCAGACTATTTGACCAATGAACACCAAGTGGAAGTACAAAGGCAATTTTCTGCTGCAAAAGCGCATGTTATTGCAAATACAGGGCACTGGTTACACGCTGAAAAGCCAGCCGAAGTTTTGCGAGCAATACGTAAATTTATTGCATAAAACATAATGAGAGGTCCGTTGCAACCTGCCCGTTAACTTTATCTATTAACAGTGGTATAGTGCAGCGCAAGTATTTTGGCATATAGGGATTCCATGCTCTACGACTACATGAACATGCTCGAGTCTATTGGTCTCGATTTACTTTTTGCGTCTATCTTTTTCCTAATTGGTATGGCGATTAAGGATGTCCTCAAAGCAGGCAATGTTCCTCCCTTTGGTCGTCGCATAGTATGGCTGGTTCTATTCCTCGGCTGCGCTGGTTTTATTGCCAAAGGCATAATTCAAGTAAGCTGGGAAGGCACAGGGCTGGGTTAATCTCCTGTTTCGCCACAACAAGAAAATAGTAAAGGTAACGAATCTATGGCAAGTGTAGGTATCTTCTTCGGTAGCGACACAGGTAACACTGAAGCTGTTGCAAAGATGATTCAAAAACAACTAGGTAAACAGCTAGTTCACGTACAAGATATTGCTAAAAGTAGCAAAGAAGACATCGATAACTTCGATCTGCTACTACTGGGAATCCCAACTTGGTACTACGGTGAAGCTCAATGTGATTGGGACGATTTCTTCCCTGAGTTAGAGCAAATTGACTTTTCAACTAAGCTAGTTGCTATCTTCGGCTGTGGTGACCAAGAAGACTACGCAGAATATTTCTGTGATGCTATGGGCACTGTACGCGACATCGTTGAAGCCAAAGGCGGTACAATCCTAGGCTACACACCAACCGAAGGTTACGAGTTTGAAGCGTCTAAAGCACTTGTTGAAGGCGATGATAGTCAATTCGTTGGTCTGTGTATTGATGAAGACCGCCAACCAGAACTTACTGACGAACGCGTTAGCAATTGGTGTAAACAGATTCATGAAGAAATGTGCTTAGCTGAGCTTGAAGGCTAATCCGAACTCTTTGCTAAAAACCTCCGCTGTCGGAGGTTTTTTTATGCTCGCACTTTGCTAAGACGCTAGCTGTTCTTCACTTTCTTCTCGATATTTGGGCTTCTTACGAACATAAAGCTTTCTTTGTACCTCCGAGACGATATTTCCATGTTTATCTTTCACATGGGTAATAAACTCAGGAAAGCACTTATCACCGTTCGCGGTTTGACGCAGAATATCTTCTAGCTGCTCTTGAGAAACGAGAAACTCCGCAAACAAATCACTTTGCCCTGGCTTGATAAAGTTAATGCTCGCTTCCTTATCCCAAACATAATACTGTTCGCCGAGAATCCCCATCAGCATCAATGAATACACAGGATCGGTCAGAGAAAAGATACTTCCTCCGTACTGAGTCCGGTTGGCATTTTTGTTCCACCAACGTAACTTCAGCTTCATTTGGACTTGCCTAAAGTCTTCACTAATAGCGATGATTTGAATGCCCGCTCCCCAAAAAGGCGGCCAAATATTAAGTGCAAACTTAACTAACTTCGGTTTGTAGATCTTATCCATCCACTTTCCCATACGAGTCGTCCCTGAATAAAAATGAGAAATGTTATGCAATTGTAACTGGTCAGAGCTGTAGTATCAGTGACGCAACACGGGTTTATCAAAAATCCAGAGTAACCCTTTGAAGTTCGTGGTTTATTGTTATTGTCTACTACCCTATAATGATAGGAATATTGAATTCTGTTAATTACTGCAGATCATCAACAGGAAAGTATATGTCAGATAACAATCAAGCGCTTAAGGATGCTGGTCTTAAGGTTACCCTTCCAAGACTGAAGATTTTAGAAGTACTACAGCAACCAGAATGCCAACATATTAGTGCTGAAGAGCTATATAAAAAGCTGATTGATCTAGGAGAAGAGATTGGTCTAGCTACTGTTTACCGCGTATTAAACCAATTTGATGATGCAGGTATTGTGACTCGTCACCATTTTGAAGGTGGTAAGTCGGTATTTGAACTGTCAACTCAACACCATCATGATCACTTAGTGTGCCTAGACTGTGGTGAAGTTATTGAGTTTTCAGATGATCTCATTGAAGAGCGCCAAAAAGAGATTGCCGCTAGGTATAATGTAACCCTGACTAATCACAGCTTGTACCTTTACGGTAAATGTGGAGATGGCAGTTGTAAAGACAACCCAGACGCACATAAACCTAAGAAGTAAGACATTTAAAGCGCTCAATGAGCGCTTTTATTTTATCTGTACTTTTTGAGCAATGTGATCAAGCAGAAACAAAAATGCCAGTCATAATGACTGGCATTTTATTACGTTAGCGAATCTTGCTTACTTAGCTTCGATTTTTGCCCAAGTATCACGAAGACCAACGGTGCGGTTAAAGACTAGAGCATCCGCTTTCGAGTCTTTTTCATCCACACAGAAATAACCTGTACGCTCAAACTGGTAACCTTTTTCCGCCTCTGCAGTTGCAAGACTTGGCTCTACAAAACCCTTCATCACAACTAATGAGTCTGGGTTGATTGTTTCTGCGAAGTTATCAGCTGCGGCTGGGTTTGGAACCGTAAACAAGCGATCATACAGACGGATTTCCGCTGGAAGACCTTTGTCTGCCGATACCCAGTGAATAACGCCTTTCACTTTACGGCCATCTGCTGGGTTCTTACCTAGTGTGTCTGCATCGTACGAACAGAAGATCGTAGTGATGTTTCCTTCTGCGTCTTTCTCGATACGCTCGGCTTTAATCACGTAAGCGCCACGTAGGCGAACTTCTTTACCCAGAACTAGACGTTTGTACTTCTTGTTCGCTTCTTCGCGGAAGTCTTCACGTTCAATCCAAACTTCACGAGTAAACGGTACTTCACGTTCGCCCATTTCTGGCTTGTTCGGGTGGTTGGCAACAGACAAAGATTCAACTTTTCCTTCATCGTAATTTTCAATCACGACTTTAATAGGATCAAGTACAGCCATCGCACGAGGTGCGTTTTCGTTCAGGTCATCACGGATACAAGACTCTAGAGAGCTCATCTCAATCATGTTGTCTTGCTTAGTCACACCAATACGCTTACAAAACTCGCGAATAGAACCCGGAGTGAAACCACGACGGCGCAGGCCAGAAATAGTAGGCATACGTGGATCATCCCAACCATTCACTAGGTTTTCTGTCACTAGCTGGTTTAGCTTACGCTTAGACATAACCGTATATTCTAGGTTTAAGCGGCTAAATTCATACTGGTGCGGCTGACAATCAATAGTGATGTTTTCCAATACCCAGTCGTACAAACGGCGGTTATCTTGGAACTCAAGAGTACATAGTGAGTGCGTAATGCCTTCTAGCGCATCTGAAATACAGTGCGTAAAGTCGTACATTGGGTAGATACACCACTTGTCACCCGTCTGGTGGTGGTTAGCAAAACGAACACGGTAAAGAACCGGATCGCGCATAACCATAAATGAAGATGCCATATCAATCTTAGCTCGAAGACAGGCTGTACCTTCTTCGAAACCACCAGCACGCATTTTTTCAAACAGTGCCAAGTTTTCTTCTACGCTACGATCGCGGTATGGGCTTGGTTTACCTGGCTCTTTAAGGGTACCGCGATACTCACGGATCTGCTCTGGACTTAGCTCTTCAACGTACGCTAAGCCTTTGTTAATTAATTCCACTGCGAAGCCGTACAGCTTGTCAAAGTAGTTTGATGAATAACAGATCTCACCATCCCACTCGAAGCCTAACCAGCTCACATCATTCTTAATTGACTCAACGTATTCTACGTCTTCTTTCTCTGGGTTTGTGTCATCAAAACGCAGGTTACACTTACCCTGATAGTCCTGAGCAATACCAAAGTTCAAGCAAATTGACTTAGCGTGACCGATATGCAGATAACCGTTCGGTTCTGGCGGGAAACGAGTATGCACGCTTGTGTGTTTACCATCCGCTAAATCTTTATCAATGATTTGGCGAATGAAATTCGATGGACGAGCTTCAGCTTCACTCATCTATAGCACCTCAATTGTTGTAGTATTGTTCAGAGAAATTTCTATTTGAGGGAGATACATCCCCTCAAAACACATATCGACTAATGATCCACAATTATGGGCATTTACACAACTAGAACTGATCTTTTATTCGTAAATAATCCAGAACGGCATGACAAGTAAGTCAGATATGCTTAGCTTTTCATCATTATTAGACTGTGCGACGTAAACAAAAAGCCTCCCGAAGGAGGCTTTAAACTCAATATGCTTATCTAAGCAACGATTAAGGCAGTTTTACATTGGTTAGATCTTCATTCGCGCCGATGGCTTTCATTTCGCCAGCAACGATTTCAGCTAGAGGACCTAAAATAACCTGTAAGTTATTTTCACCTAGTTTCACTACACCTTTAGCACCTAGTTTCTTCAGTACATCTTCGTTAGCGATAGAGCGATCTTTCAGAGTTAGACGCAAGCGTGTGATACATGCATCAATTGACGTTAGGTTCTCATGGCCACCTAGTGCTTTCAGGTATTGGCGAGCAAGTTCACCTTTGTCTGATTTAGCTGCTGGCGCTTCAGTTGCTTCACCATCATCTTCACGACCTGGTGATTTCAGGTTAAACGCGCGGATTGCGAAGCTAAATGTGAAGAAGTATAGAGCACCAAAGCCAAGGCCAACTGCACCGAGTAGTAGAGGGTTAGTTGCTAGACCGAAGTTCAACGCGTAGTCAATTAGACCAGCAGAGAACGTAAAGCCGTGCAGTGTACCCAACATGTTAGCAACAACCAGCGACAGACCAGTAAACACAGCGTGCATTGCATATAGAGCTGGCGCTAGGAACACAAACATGAACTCTAGAGGCTCTGTAATACCTGTTAGGAATGAACAGAAAGCAACTGAGAATAGTGCACCACCCACTTGACTACGTTTTTCAGCAGGAGCAGCAAGGTACATCGCTAGCGCAGCACCAGGTAGACCGAACATCATCACAGGGAAGAAACCATTCATGAATGCACCAGCAGACTTATCGCCACCAAAGAAGCGGTGTAGGTCACCAGATTTCACTGTTTCTGTCACTTCTTTCACTGTCGCAGTGATTTCAGGGGTTACTGAGTTAGCAAATTCAAACGTGTGAGTTTGACCAGCAACCAAAGTCTTCGCCAACGCAGGATCGACACATAGCTGTTGCATCGCAGGTAGAGCTTGACCAGCAGCAGAAGCACCCGTTACAAGCACTTCCTGACAGCTACCCATACCAAACCAGAAGAACGAGTTAAGTACGTGGTGAAGACCAACAGGAATAAGCGCACGGTTAAGAGTACCGTAAACAAACTGACCAATCGCGCCAGATGTTGAAATGCCATGTGCTAATGCATCCAGACCACCTTGAATAGTTGGCCAAACGATACCAGAAACAGCACCTACTACTAAAGCAAATAGGCCCGCCATAATAGGCACTAAACGCTTACCTGAGAAGAACGCTAACCATTCAGGTAAACGTGTAGCATGAAACGCGTTATATGAATGACCAGCAATAATACCGGCGATAATACCACCGAAGAATGACATGTTAACTGAAGCATCAATCGTTGACGCTGTTGCTGTTAGTACAAAGTACGCAACGGCGCCCGCAAGGCCAGCGGCACCTTGACCGTCTTTCGACAAGCCGATCGCAATACCCAGACCAAATAGCAATGGAAGATTAGAGAAAATTGAGTCACCCGCTTGCGCCATAAATGCGATATCAAACACATCTGGTTGGCCCAAACGCAGTAACAAACCTGCGATTGGCAAGGTCGCGATAGGAAGCATAAGAGCTTTACCTAACTTCTGCGCATATCCAAGAATATTCACCTTAAGTTCCCCCTATAGGATTTTGTATTTTGGTTGAGCTACTTTTTTTAGTGGCTCAATTTAGTCCTAATCAGTTTATGAGATTAATTTTGCCCCGCAAATTAAAAGGTCATCATTTGTGATCATAATCACCAGAAAGCACCAACGAACAAGGATTTTGCTAGCGAGATCATAAAACTTATTTTACAATACAAAAAATGACAGTTGTTCGATAAAATTTGCAGTATCCTCGAGATGTTCGAAGTGGCGTCATGCCTTATCAGGCAGTGCATCAATGATAAGTTGCCACATAGTGCACTTGTTGCGACGAGATTCATTATTTCGCCCGTGCACCCTATTTAAATGAGAAAAATTTTTCGTTTGCTAAAGATATTTTCCAATCTAATTGAAGCGCTCGAATAAAGTTCAGATATTTTGCATATTGCCCCAATTAGATGATTGAAAGTTTTAAGAATTCAAACATAAGGACTAGCTCACCATGTACGCGCTAACAAATTGTAAAATCTATACCAGCAGCGATGTTCTGGTTGACCACGCTGTAATCATTAACAACGGTCTAATCGAATCGGTATGCTTAACATCTGAACTTCCTGAAGGCATCGAACTTCGGAACCTGAATGGTGCGAACCTCAGCCCAGGATTTATTGACCTACAGCTCAATGGCTGTGGCGGTGTGATGCTTAATGACGAAATAACCGCAGATACAATGCAAATCATGCATCAGGCAAACCTTAAATCTGGCTGCACCAGTTTCCTTCCAACGCTGATCACTTCATCAGATGAAGATATGCGCCAAGCAGTTGCGGCCGCTCGTGAGTATCAGGATAAATACCAAAACCAATCTTTAGGCTTACACCTTGAAGGTCCGTACCTGAACGTTGAGAAAAAAGGTATTCACAGCATCGACTATATTCGCTCGTCAGATGAAAATATGATCGACTTCATTTGTGAAAATGCGGATGTCATCGCCAAAGTAACGTTGGCTCCCGAACACAATGAACCAGAGCATATCGAGCGACTCAAAAAAGCAGGCATTGTGGTGTCAATTGGTCACACTAATGCGACATACGCTGAAGCGCGTAAAGGGTTTGAAGCTGGCATTACCTTTGCCACTCACCTATTCAATGCAATGACACCAATGGTCGGCCGCGAACCAGGCGTAGTCGGCGCTATTTACGATACGCCTGATGTATACGCAGGTATCATCGCAGATGGGTTCCATGTTGATTATGCAAACATTCGTATAGCTCACAAAATTAAGGGCGAAAAATTAGTATTAGTGACCGATGCCACAGCTCCTGCAGGCGCTAATATGGATTACTTTATTTTTGTTGGTAAGAAAGTATATTACCGTCATGGTAAGTGTGTTGATGAAAACGGCACGCTTGGCGGCTCAGCACTCACTATGATTGAGGCAGTTCAAAATACTGTTGAGCACGTCGGTATCGCTTTGGACGAAGTACTTCGAATGGCAACTCTATACCCTGCAAAAGCAATTGGTATGGACAGCAAACTAGGCCGAATTAGAAAAGGCATGGTAGCAAACCTTACTGTATTCGATCGTGACTTCAACGTTCAAGCGACAATTGTTAACGGACAATACGAGCAAAGTTAAGAATGAATGGCGGACAAATAGGTAACGTAGATTTAGTAAAACAGCTAAACAGTGCTGCAGTGTATCGGTTGATTGACCAGCAAGGTCCTATTTCAAGGATCCAAGTTGCTGACGTTAGCCAACTGGCCCCTGCCAGTGTTACAAAAATCACCCGCCAACTTTTAGAGCGCGGCCTAATCAAAGAGGTCGCGCAACAAGCATCCACTGGTGGACGACGAGCGATTTCTCTAACCACAGAGATCGAACCTTTTCATTCTATTGCGGTACGAATCGGGCGCGATTACATCCAATTTAGCCTTTACAACCTAGGCGCCGAAGAGCTGGCCTCTGACTACACCGAATTTTTCTACACCACCCAAGAAGAGTTGGTTGAAGGCCTGCTAAGCCACCTCAAGCAGTTCATAAGCACGAACCACAGTATTATTAATCAGCTGATTGCTATCGGTATCGCCCTTCCTGGCCTAGTAAACCCTGAAACTGGCGTGGTTGAATACATGCCAAATATTTCGATTGATAAACTAAGCCTAGCTGAACTAGTAAAAAACACCTTTCATGTGGAGTGTTTCGTTGGCAACGACGTAAGAGGGATGGCACTGGCAGAGCACTACTTTGGCGCAAGTCGCGACTGTCAGGATTCAATTTTAGTCAGCGTCCATCGAGGTACTGGTGCGGGTATTATTGTTAACGGTCAGGTGTTTTTAGGCCATAACCGTAATGTTGGTGAGATTGGCCATATTCAGATCGACCCACTAGGCGAGCAATGCCAATGCGGTAATTTTGGCTGTTTAGAGACGGTCGCGGCCAACCCGGCAATCATTGAGCGCGTGAACAAGCTGATCGCTCAAGGCTATGAGTCTAGCTTAACCACCTTAGACACTATCACTATTGGTGATATCTGTGAGCACGCTAATCTGGGTGATGAGCTGGCAAAACAAAGCTTAGTAAGAGTAGGAAATCAATTAGGTAAAGCCATTGCTATTACTATCAACCTATTCAACCCACAAAAAATTGTCATCGCGGGTAATGTCACTCAGTGTGAGGAAATTATTTTCCCGGCAATTCGTCGAAACGTCGAAAATCAATCGCTAACAACGTTCCACAAAAACTTGCCTATCGTGGCATCAGAAATTGACAAGCAACCGACACTCAGTGCATTCGCTATGATTAAACGCGCGATGTTGAACGGCGTTTTGTTACAAAAATTACTGGAAGATTGATCGCTTACGCAATTAGTTGAGTTAGAATAGAAGGCTGTGTCGAAAGACCCAGCCTTTTTCTTTGGGATCAAAATATAAGAACAAATATGGAACTCATTCTAATCTCTGCCGCCTTTCTTGCTGGCTTTATCGCTCTAAAGTTAAACCTCCCTCCCCTAGTCGGCTTTTTACTTGCTGGCTTTGGCCTCTATGCATTCGGCTTCGAAAGCAATGACACCATCGTGACTTTGGCGGATCTTGGTGTCACGCTTCTACTTTTTACCATTGGTCTGAAGCTTGATATTAAAACCCTTCTCTCAAAAGAGATTTGGGCCGGAGCAACCGTTCATAACCTTGCTTCAACGGCTATTTTTAGCATTGCCCTATTCTGTTTTAAATTTTTAGGGATCAGCTCACTGGCAAGTATGTCGATTGATCAAATTCTATTGCTTGGTTTTGCTCTTTCGTTCTCTAGTACCGTATTTGCTGTTAAATCATTGCAAGAAAAAGGCGAAATGAACGCCACTTACGGTACGTTGGCGATTGGTATCTTGGTTATGCAGGATATTTTTGCCGTTATCTTCTTAACCGCGTCAACGGGTAAATTGCCAGAATGGTATGCCATTGGACTATTCGCACTGCCTTTCCTAAGGCCACTATTCTATAAAGTGCTGGATTTAGTTGGTCACGGAGAAATGCTCGTCCTTTTGGGCATTTTCTTTGCCCTCGTTGTGGGCGCAGGTTTGTTTGAACTGGTAGGGATGAAGCCCGACCTCGGAGCCCTGATCCTAGGTATGTTATTAGCCGGACATAAAAAAGCGTCTGAATTGTCTAAGTCTCTATTCAACTTAAAAGAGCTGTTTTTAGTCTGTTTCTTCCTTAATATCGGGCTATCAGAGCAACCAACATGGTCAGGGTTTGCCTTGGCCATACTGTTTATGCTGATACTTCCGTTAAAAGCAATCCTTTACTTTGTTGTCATCAACGCATTCAAGTTCCGTGTGCGAACCTCCCTTTTGGCATCACTGAGCCTATTTAACTATAGTGAGTTTGGTCTCATTGTCGGTGGGTTAGCCTTCAAGATGGGATGGATGAGTGGTGATATCTTAGTGGCCATTGCGATTGCAGTATCGATGTCCTTCATTGTTGCAGCCCCAATGAACCGATATGGCCACAGGATTTACCAACACTCCAGTCACTGGCTAAGAGAGCACGCAGCAGAAAAACTCAATACTCGAGACAAACTTATTAACCCTGGGCACGCGCAAATTCTAATTCTTGGTATGGGACGAATAGGTACTGGTGCTTACGATGAGCTGAAAGCAAGATACGGAAATATCAGTTTAGGTATTGAGGTTCGTGAAGATGCTGCACAGCAACACCAAGCTGAAGGACGTAACGTTATCGCCGGAGATGCAACCGACTCAGATTTCTGGGAACGTATCTTGGACACTACCAATGTGAAACTGGTACTGCTATCCATGCCTCACCACCAAGGTAACCAAATCGCGCTAGAGCAGTTGCAACGCCGGAACTTTAAAGGTCAAATTGCGGCTATTGCCGAGTACCAAGATCAACTTGATGACTTAGTTGAAAGCGGCGTAGATGCGGCCTTTAATATCTACAGTGAGGCTGGTAGTGGTTTTGCTAGGCACGTGTGTAAACAACTACAACCTTCATTTACCCCGTCCAAATAAGTTCACTATAGGCTGCCACAAGGCAGCCTTTTTATTGTTTTTGTTCGATTATCAGTCTCAACATAGAAAAAATTCACAAAACAAACCATTAAATTAAAAAATATCCATATCAATGGGCTTTTTATTATTTTTTTAATTAACAATGGTTGCTTTTTTTAATCTGGATGGCAAATTGGTGCCAACGAGTTAAAGAAAATTTAAAGGGAAGTCGTATGTGTTCTATCTTCGGTATTTTAGATATTAAAAGTGATGCTCAAGCTCTTCGCCCGGTAGCTTTAGAAATGTCTAAAAAGCTGCGCCACCGTGGTCCGGATTGGTCAGGCATTTATGCATCAGAAAAAGCGATTCTTGCGCACGAGCGTCTAGCGATTGTTGGCTTAAACAGTGGTGCTCAGCCTCTTGTTAGCCCAGATAAGAAACACATCCTTGCGGTTAACGGCGAAATCTACAATCACAAAGAACTTCGCGCACGTTACGAAGGTGAGTACGACTTCCAAACAGATTCTGACTGTGAAGTCATTCTAGCGCTTTACCAAGATAAAGGCGTCGATCTTCTAGAAGACCTTAACGGCATTTTTGCTTTCGTACTTTATGATGAAGAAAAAGATCAATACCTAGTTGGTCGTGATCACATTGGTATCATCCCTCTTTATCAAGGTCACGACGAGCACGGCAACTACTATGTAGCGTCAGAAATGAAAGCACTGACCCCTGTATGTAAGACCATCAGTGAGTTCCCTCCTGGTTGCTACTTATCATCGGCAGATTCAGAGCCACAGCGTTACTACATCCGTGACTGGAACGAGTTTGATGCTGTTAAAGATAACATGACTAGCAAGGAAGACTTAACCGAAGCTCTAGAAGCAGCAGTAAAACGCCAGCTAATGACTGATGTACCTTACGGCGTACTTCTATCTGGTGGCCTAGACTCATCTATTACGTCTGCTGTAGCAAAACGTTTTGCCGCAATGCGAATCGAGGATGATGAAAAATCTGAAGCTTGGTGGCCACAACTTCACTCATTTGCAGTTGGCCTAGAAGGTGCTCCGGACCTAAAAGCAGCACGTGAAGTCGCAGATAAGATTGGTACAGTTCACCACGAGATGACATACACTATTCAAGAAGGCTTAGACGCTATTCGTGATGTTATCTATCACATCGAAACTTACGATGTAACAACGATTCGTGCCTCTACGCCTATGTTCCTGATGGGACGTAAGATTAAAGCGATGGGCATTAAGATGGTTCTTTCTGGTGAAGGCGCGGATGAGATTTTTGGCGGTTACTTGTACTTCCATAAAGCGCCAAACGCAAAAGAGTTCCATGAAGAAACCGTTCGTAAGCTACTTGCTCTTAACATGTTCGACTGTGCTCGTGCTAACAAGTCTTTGGCAGCGTGGGGGGTAGAAGGCCGCGTACCATTCTTGGATAAAGAATTCATCGATGTAGCAATGCGACTAAACCCTGCAGACAAAATGTGTGGCAACGGTAAAATGGAAAAACACATCCTACGTGAGTGTTTTGAGCACTATCTACCAGACTCTATTGCTTGGCGTCAGAAAGAGCAGTTCTCAGATGGCGTTGGCTACGGTTGGATTGACACACTGAAAGATGTTGCTGAAGAGCGTGTAACAGAGCAGCAGCTAGAAACGGCCAAATACCGCTTCCCGTACAACACACCGACAACAAAAGAAGGTTACATGTACCGCGAGATCTTTGAAGAGCTGTTCCCACTCCCATCTGCAGCTGAGTGTGTTCCAGGAGGCCCTTCTGTTGCGTGTTCGTCTGCAAAAGCGATTGAATGGGATGAATCATTTAAAAACTGCGTCGATCCATCAGGTCGCGCCGTTCAAACGGTACATAACGATTCATACTAATAATTAAAAAAAGAGGCACTGTTTAGTGCCTCTTTCTCTTATATATCTAAGTGTTTGTTATCAATGCAGACTTCAACGGGTTTGTTGATCATTTTAACAAGCAGAATCGAGCGTGTTTCACCGTCCGGTTCTTGATAAATTGCTTCCATACCAGAAAATTGACCTCCCGCGATTTGAATCACATCACCTCTGTCTGGTACTGAATCACTATGAGTCTGACCCTGAAGTTGTTCGATGTCTCTCAAAGTGTCAATCAAACTATCCTGAAGTACTTGTGGGTGTGGTCCAACCCGAACGAAATCAACAACACCACGCGTCGATCTTATTGTTGTAAACGTTGGGCCAAGCTTAACGTCAAAACGAGCAAAAACGTAAGAAGGGAAAAGTGGCTCCGATTTAACTTGCCTTTTACCACGTGTAATTTTCTCTATCTGGATTTCCGGGTAGTAGCACTCGACTCCCTGGTTTTCCAAATGCACCTTCGCGCGCTGCTGCTCACTGCGTTTGCAGTAAAGCAAATACCATTGTTTCATTATACTAGCCAATCATCTTTGTTTTTTTCATCTTAGCATTTTGCCGATGGGAAGTAAGGTGGCAAATGGTGATAGTTTAATCAGTAAATAATCCAACTTCATTATCCTTATGAAATATCAAAACCCAAATTTGCAAGATAAGTTTGATGTATTTCACACTTACTGTAAATGCGCCTACATTCCCCTTCATTTCAAATACTTAACTCATTTTTTCTTTAATTTTTAATTTTTATTCATTTGCAGTCCTTTTCTCCATTATGTATACCTAACTAAACATTAAAATCTATAATCAAATACATTAGAAGAATTTATGGCAAGCACACAACAATTTCTTGGCCACCCTAGAGGATTATTCCTCTTGTTTGGCACTGAGCTGTGGGAACGATTCTCATACTATGCAATGCGCGCGATCTTAGTGCTCTACTTAACCGACACAACAATCAATGGCGGAATGGGCTGGTCAACAAAAGACGCGCTACAACTTTATGGCACTTATACCGGGCTGGTATACATTACGCCATTAATTGGTGGCTGGCTCGCTGACAACTACCTAGGACAGCGTCGCTCCATTCTTATTGGTGGTGCCTTAATGGCATTGGGCCAATTCACGCTCGCCATGCCAGCAGATGCAATAGGCTTGAGTTCTCTTCACTCATTTTACCTAGGACTTGCTCTGTTAATCTCTGGTAATGGCTTATTCAAACCCAATATTTCCACTATGGTTGGCGACCTTTATCAAGACGGGGATAACCGTCGAGATGGTGCCTTCACTATTTTCTATATGGGTATCAATATTGGTGCATTGTTGGCTGGCGTTGTTTCTGGCTCTGTCACAAACGAGTTTGGCTGGAAAGCAGGCTTTATTGTTGCTGGTCTAGGTATGATTGTCAGCTTGATCATGCAAATGACACTGGCTAAACCGTGGTTGGGTGACATCGGTGTCGTGCCTGCTGCAACGCGAGATCTTGAGAAAAAAAGCAGCAATAAAAAGCAGCCACTGACAAAAGAAGAAGTCGACAGACTCAAAGTTATTCTGGTTATGGGGCTGTTTGTGATCGTTTTTTGGGCTGGCTTTGAACAAGCTGGCGGTCTAATGAATATCTATACTCAACAATACACTGACCGCATGATTGGTACCTTTGAAGTCCCTGCCGCATGGTTCCAATCTCTTAACCCATTTTTCATCATCACGCTAGCACCCGTCTTAGCGGCTCTGTGGGTGAAATTGGGTAAACGAAACCCTAATTCACCTGTTAAATTCGCTCTGGCTCTCTTCTTTTTGGCATTAGGCTTCCTATGCATGATCGGCGCCGTTATGGAGCAAGGTGGTGATACCACTGTCAAAACATCGATGCTTTGGCTCGTCGGAGCTTTCTTTTTCCATACTCTGGGTGAGTTATGCCTTTCTCCTATTGGCCTATCAATGGTGACTAAGCTCGCACCACTTCGACTAGCATCATTAATGATGGGGGCATGGTTTGGCTTTAACGCGATTGCCAACTATGTCGCTGGCCTGATTGGCTCTCACGTTGGAGAACTGGGCGCTCTACCTATCTTTAGTGGCATCGCTGTTGCAGCAACACTATCTGGTGTTCTGTTACTGATGTTCTCGGGCACTTTGGTTAAATGGATGCACGGCGCTGAATCTAATGCGTCGACAACTGAGGCTCAAGAAGAGCTAGCTGAAACGCAAGCTCAACTAGCTTAAGAGATGTAAAGCGGTCAATGCACTAGGCGTGGCCGCTTTTATTGCTTTGCAAATAATCCCTGTCGCATACATATAATCCTCCCTTAATACCTAAACTCGGTTTTACTCTCAAAATAGCAACCAAAAGCTTACCCACCTACTGTTCTCCCTTACACTATTTTTAATAGCTAAGCTTCTTTGCTGCTTTAATCCTACCGGGCTAGAGTGTAAGGAAGTTTTAAATAGGATCAGGGATATATTATGTTCAAACACTTTTTGGCAGCACTGGTGCTGATTTCAACGTCAATTAACGCAGAACCTCTCTATTGGAAAGCGGAAAAGGGAGCATTAAGTTATTTGATTCTTGGTTCAGTGCATGTTGGCGATCAAAGTATGTTTCCCTTACCAATCGCCATCACAGACACATTGCGGTCTAGCTCTGGTCTGATTGTGGAAACAGATATCAGAAAAAGCCAAGGGATCACATATCCTGAGATGACGATATTTAGTCGAGATGTTCTCACTCTCTCTCAGCAAGACAAGTTAAAAAGTATCGCTGAACAATTAGGTATAAACCCCAAAGAATTGCTCAATACTGCCCCTTGGGCCGCTGCGTTGGCGATTCAAATGAAGCAAATTGAACGCTTAGGTTACCGTACCGATGATGGTGTCGATATGCGGCTCGTGTATAAAGCAACCGCAAAAGACGTTCCTGTACTGAGTCTCGAACCACTGCAATTTCAGATTGACCTTTTAACAGGGCAGAAAGAGGGCGGGAAAGAGCTCCTGATTAGTGCTGTGGAGGACTTCGCTCATGCGGATGGCGCCACTCATTGCCTTATTAATAGCTGGAAAGCAGGAGACTTAAGTAAACTTAGCGAGTTTGCCCAGCTAACCGAAATGTCGCCAGAGTTTGAAAACGCCTTTATCTTTGCGCGAAACCAAGCTTGGGCGAACAAACTTTCTAACCCGACTTGGTTACCTGAGCCACAAGGAACATACGTAATGGTAGTGGGAAGCCTGCATCTTGTAGGCAAGCAAAACGTATTGAGCTTGCTTGAGAACAAAGGGTTCAGCGTGACTCAGCTATCTAAAAGCAAATCGGTCAACTGTACATTCAAATAAGGTATTGCAGAATAACTCAATCACTGCCCCTTTATTCTAAATAACGGCTAAGCCAGAAACGAAAAAACCAGCATTTCTGCTGAAGCTTCAGAATATGGTCGGTGAAGAGGAATTCGATCGGACTGGCGTTCCAGCCCCCACACTTCGTTCACAAACAATGGCAGCACAAAACGAAAAAAGCCCCAGCATTTCTGCTGAGGCTTTAGAATGTGGTCGGTGAAGAGGGATTCGAACCCCCGACCCTCTGGTCCCAAACCAGATGCGCTACCAAACTGCGCTATTCACCGATATGTCTTTGTTAGGCCTATCGCCTGTCGACGGATGGGTATATTACGGATTCTGACTCTCAACGCAAGCCATTTTCCTAAGTTTTTTAAAAAATCAATTCAACTGACTAAAACGTCATCACCGGGCCACAAATTGTGAGCAAAAACACATCAGCAAAAACAAATGCGCAACCAAAAGACAACAATTGATCCAGATCAGTGTTGCATATTCATGCACGGTTTATTTTTACTCCTGTCAACACACTTTGATTTGGATGGAGAAAACTATGGACTTTTGGCTTGAACTCCTATTTGGTAATGCGGTAGGTCTTTCTTCAATGCTCGTCATTTTCGGCGCTTTAGGTCTAATGCTGTTCTACGGCGGTTACTTCATCTACAAGGTGATGAACGACAAATCTCCTCACTAGAAGTCGCTTAGCCCTATTTTTGAAATAGAGATTCGCTTTGCACCGAAGTAGATACTTTGTCTACTTCGGTTTTTTATTTTTCTAAACAACATCAATCTATCATTGGTATACTGGCAATACTGTTTACCTACTCTGAGATGTCGTTATGTCTCACGATGATGATTTTGCTCTCTTTCAAGAAATGATGGGTGATGTAAAACCTATCAAACACGATACTGCTGAACACAAAAAGCAACACTGCGTTTCTGAAGCCCAGCTAGCCAAACGCGAAGCAGCGATGTGGCTAACAGAAGATGACCCAGAATACCTATCCATCGATCATGCTCCTATGATTAAACCTGAAGACATTATCGAGTTTAAAAAAGATGGTGTACAAGAAGGTGTATTCCGCAAACTCCGACTAGGAAAATACCCCATCCAAGCACGCTTGGATCTACATAAAAGAACACTGAAGCAAGCCCGCGACGAAGTTGTTCAATTTTTAAAACAATGTATGAGAATGGATATTCGAACCGTAGTGATCGTGCACGGACGCGGTGAGAAGTCTAACCCTCCTGCTTTGATGAAAAGTTATGTAGCCCAATGGTTACAACAAATCAATGAAGTTCAATGTGTGCACAGCGCTCAGCGCTTTCATGGCGGTACTGGCGCCGTATATGTCCTGTTGAAAAAAAGCGCTGATAAAAAAAATGAAACACGCGAACGTCATCAAAAGCGTTTGGGGTAAGTAAAGCTAAATGCTAGAATGTGAAAGCAGCCAACGTGGCTGCTTTTTTATTTCCACGATCACGCCGTTGTGAAACGTTAGAGAGAGACACTCATGTCACAAGATGCAGCAAAACGACTTAATAAATTCATTAGTGAAACCGGCTATTGCTCTCGCCGAGAAGCCGATAAGCTCATAGAGCAAGGTCGAGTAACTATTAATGGCAACGTGCCAGAAATGGGGACAAAAGTGATACCTGGCGATGATGTGTGCGTAGATGGCAAACCTGTTAGTGCTAAAGAAGCGCCTATCTATATTGCGTTAAATAAACCAACAGGCATCACCTGCACAACCGAACGAGATGTTCCTGGCAACATTGTCGACTTTATCGGTCACAAAAAACGCATTTTCCCTATCGGGCGCTTAGATAAACCTTCTGATGGCCTGATCTTCTTGACCAACGACGGTGACATCGTCAATAAAATCCTTCGTGCAGGTAACAATCACGAGAAAGAGTACGTTGTACGCGTTGATAAACCAATAACGGATGACTTCATCAAGAAAATGGGCGCAGGTGTCAACATTCTGGATACTGTGACTCTCCCCTGCAAAGTGACCAAAGAGACCAAGTTCTCATTCCGAATTATCCTGACACAAGGCCTAAACCGCCAGATTCGCCGTATGTGTGAAGCATTAGGTTATGAAGTATTTAAGCTTCGCCGTGTGCGAATCATGAATATCTCTTTGGATGGCATTCCTAACGGGCAGTGGCGTTACCTCACTGACGCTGAAGTAGCGGAGATACACGCAATGTGTGAAGGTTCTGTAAGTACAGAAGACGCTTCCAAACGTAGCAGCCAAGGTAAACACATTCGCAAAGCGACCGATGCCAAGCTTTACGATAGCCGTGAAGAAAACCAAGAGTCCAAAGCACGCCGCAATCAAAAACAACGCACGTTTAAAGGGCGTAATGCTGATGAGTTACGTCACGCTCCAAATTCCAAAAAAGGCCGTCACGGTAAACCAAACTCAAGCAACCGCAATAACGAAGGAAAAGGGAAAACGGCTTACAAGCCTAAAGCGCCTAATCAACAGCGTCCAGCAAACAAACCTCGTACTGGCGGCACGCTAAGCTTGAAGAAGTAAATAGAAAACCAGATACAACAAAGGGGAGCAAGTGCTCCCCTTCTTCACTTCTATGTCGATTACTTAGTACCGAAGATCTTATCGCCCGCATCACCCAGACCTGGAACAATGTAGCCTTTATCGTTTAGCTTCTCATCAATAGAAGCCGTGTAAAGCTCAACATCAGGGTGCGCTTTTTCTAAAGCTTCCACACCTTCTGGCGCCGCAACAAGAACAAGAACCTTAATTTGGTTACAACCTTTCTCTTTTAATAGGTCGATAGTCGCGATCATCGAACCACCAGTCGCTAGCATTGGGTCAACAACAAGCGCGATACGCTCGTCGATGTTTGACGCCAGCTTGTTAAAGTAAGGTACAGGCTCTAGTGTCTCTTCGTCACGGTAGATACCAACAACACTAATACGAGCACTTGGCATGTGTTCTAAAACACCATCCATCATACCCAGACCCGCTCGTAAGATAGGAACTACCGTCACTTTCTTACCTTTAATTTGGTCAACTTCCACTGGACCATTCCAACCGTCAATGGTTACTTTTTCCGTTTCAAAGTCTGCAGTCGCTTCGTAAGTCAGTAGGCTACCTACTTCTGTCGCCAGCTCGCGAAAGCGCTTAGTGCTGATGTCACCTTCTCTCATTAGACCAATTTTGTGTTTAACAAGAGGGTGTTTTACTTCAACAACTTTCATTTCCATCTCCGGGTATATGATGATTTTTAAACAAACCTTCAGATTATAAACGATTTCATTAACAATTTCTTGCGATAGAACAAAAGAAAAAACCTGCGCAAACGTTTGCTATATAGGTTTGTCCGCTGTTAGAATAGCGCCGTTTTCATCCCCACTTTCAAAACCGAGGACTTCACTGTGAGTGCTAATAACACTTCTCTAAGCTATAAAGATGCTGGCGTTGATATTGATGCAGGCAACGCACTTGTTGACCGTATTAAAGGTGCTGTAAAACGCACGCGTCGCCCAGAAGTTATGGGTGGTATTGGTGGCTTTGGCGCACTATGTGAACTGCCAACCAAATACAAGCACCCTGTTCTAGTTTCAGGCACTGACGGTGTAGGCACGAAGCTGCGTCTTGCCCTTGATATGAACAAACATGACACCATCGGTATCGATTTGGTTGCTATGTGTGTCAACGATCTGATCGTACAAGGCGCTGAGCCTCTATTTTTCCTCGACTACTACGCGACGGGTAAACTAGATGTTGATACAGCAGCAGACGTAGTTTCTGGTATTGCAGATGGCTGTTTGCAAGCAGGCTGTTCATTGATCGGTGGTGAAACTGCCGAAATGCCGGGCATGTACGAAGGCGAAGACTACGACGTAGCAGGTTTCTGTGTTGGTGTCGTTGAAAAAGACGACGTTATCGACGGTACAAAAGTTGCCGCGGGCGATGCACTTATCGCAGTCGGTTCAAGTGGCCCCCACTCTAATGGTTACTCTCTTATCCGTAAGATCTTAGAAGTATCTGGTGCTGATAAAGCCGAAGAGCTTGAAGGGCGCACAATCGGTGAGCACCTTCTGGAGCCAACTAAGATTTACATCAAATCTGCTCTTAAGATGATCGCTGAACATGACATCCACGCTATCTCGCATATTACAGGTGGCGGTTTCTGGGAGAACATCCCACGAGTTTTACCTGAAGGAACCAAAGCCGTTGTTGATGGCAACAGCTGGGAATGGCCTGTGATTTTCAAATGGCTTCAAGAAAAAGGTAACGTAGACACTCACGAAATGTACCGCACATTTAACTGTGGTGTTGGTCTAGTCGTCGCTTTACCTCAAGATCAAGCGGAAGCAGCGGTAAAACTACTGAACGCAGAAGGCGAAAATGCGTGGGTAATTGGCGAGATTGCACAAGCTGAAGCTAGCGAAGAACAAGTAGAGATCAAGTAATAATGAAGAGTATTGTTGTTTTAGTTTCAGGGAATGGTTCTAACTTACAAGCGATTATCGATGCTTGTGAAACCAGCATTGATAATGGTCGAGTCACCGCTGTTTTTTCGAACAAAGCAACAGCCTATGCCTTAGAAAGAGCGAAAAAAGTGGGTGCTGCAGCCCACTTCCTAGACCCAAAATCATTTGATACGCGCGATGCATTCGATCATGAGCTGATGAAGCAAATGGATGAATACCAGCCTGATGTAGTCGTTCTTGCTGGCTATATGCGCATTTTAAGCGGTGAGTTTGTTCGCCACTTTATGGGGCGTATGATCAACATCCACCCTTCTCTTTTACCAAAATACCCAGGCCTTAATACATACCAGCGTGCAATACATGCTGGTGATGAAGAGCATGGAACCAGTGTTCACTTTGTTACCGAGCAGTTAGACGGAGGCCCTGTGATCCTTCAGGCTAAAGTGCCAATTTTTGACGAAGATAACGTTGAAACGTTAACAACTCGTGTTCAAACTCAAGAACATAAAATCTATCCTCTTGTAGTTAAATGGATGGTGGAAGAACGCTTAGAAATGAAGAATGGCAAAGCTTTCTTAGATGGCGAGCAATTGGGTATTCACGGTTACGCTCAAGAGTAAAAAACAGTTTCAATCCATTTGGCGAGCACTTGCTCGCCTTTTTTATACCGGTTAATTCTCTATTCAGCTTTCATTCGCTAAGCTAATGAAAATTAGGAGGTGTCATATGGATCTTAAAAGTTTACTCAACCAAGCACTAAACTCAGATTTAGCTAAACAGGGACAACAACAGCTTCAGCAACATTCCAATTCTGGAACTCTTAAGTCTCTGGGGGCGGGAGCCGTTAGTGGAGGATTAGTTAGCCTACTGATGGGGTCGAAGAAAAGTAAGAAGTTAGGCAAAAAAGTTGGGAAAAACGCACTTAAAGTCGGTGGTGCTGCAGCTCTAGGAGCGCTTGCTTACAAAGTATATAACGACTGGCAAGGGAAGCAGAATACGTCACCAGAGCATGATCAGTTTAATTCCAATGATCTCATCCACAACGAGATTATTTTAAAGGCCATGATTGCAGCAGCAAAAGCCGATGGCCATGTTGATCAAGCTGAAATGGTACGCATTGAAGCGACTCTTAAAGAAGCTGGTGCCGACTCCCAACTGCAACAATTACTGCACTCAGAGCTGAACAAACCACTCGACCCGACAGACATTGCTCAGCTCGCCCGCTCTCCTCAGCAAGCCGCTGAAATTTACCTCGCTTCACTCATCGTCGTAGACGAGCAAAATTTTATGGAAAAAGCCTACTTGCAAGAGCTGGCTAGACAACTGAAACTTTCGCCAGAAATCACTCACCAGTTAGAGATGCAATTACAGCCTTAGCCATTGCTTAAAAAGCAAACAAAAGGTCTATAGCCTTGAGCTAACACAATCTATCACTTTGAGTTTACTTTCTGGCCGCTGTATATTTGAGCGCAGTTATCAGTTATTAAGGGTTTTACCATGCAAGTGTACAGTTGCTGTGAATTGGTTCGAGAGCTTTATGCTCAGATAGGCAGTGGTGATCAGGCGTATGTACCAAAAGCAATTTCGTGTGCTGTTAAAGCATTGAATGAGATTGCTGCCGATGAATCTTTACCAATGGAAGCGCGAGAAAAAGCGGCGTTTGCGGCGGCAAATCTATTAATTTCAGACTTTGAGGACTAGAGATGAATCTAGCAAACTTTGAAAGCATGGACCCTGTCATGCTGATGAGCATTGTGAATATGAAGCTTCGTGATGACTTTTCCGGTGATCTCGATAAATTGGCAAACTTCTTCGATATAGATAGAGCAGCCTTAGAAACTAAGCTAGCGAATGCAGGGTTTGACTTCTTACCAGAAGCGGGACAGTTTCGCTAAGCCAGATACAAAAAAGGTTGACGATATCGTCAACCTTTTTGCGTAAAGCTTGTTATTCCGCGTTGCGCGCTTTTCTTTGCGCCGACTTACGAGTGCTTCGCTCAGTTTGGTTCTGGATAAATTGAGCCAACTCTTTTTCACCCCAAGCTTTTGCAAGCTCTTCAGATTCAAATCCCGTTTCTCGTTTCGAGACTACTGTTTTTCGAGATGTCACTTGGCGTGTAATCTCCGCGCACCAACCACTACGTTTTTCTGTTACGCGAACTGCAAATTTAGACATATTGTTACCCTTCAGGAAGTTTTTTACATTGCTTTGAGCTATCCATAGGTATGAAGCTCTCATACGCCCCTTCCATTGGCAAGCGCGCAGTATTAGAGCATAAATGTAGGTGCTAAGCTGTAAAAATTTGCCATACTGGATAGATTTTTTCATTTCGCTAACGAGAACCAAATACTCAGGTGATGAACATATTGCAAAAACAAAAGCGCAAGCCACATGGCTTGCGCTTTTTTGATTAAAACATTGATATTTAATTAGCCAATGTTCTTACGTGCGTTTTGGAACATACGCATCCAAGCGCCATTCTCACCCCAGCCTTCTGGCGACCAAGAGTTAGCAACCGTACGGAATACACGCTCTGGGTGAGGCATCATAATGGTTACACGACCGTCAGCTGTTGTCAGACCGGTAATCGCATTTGGCGAACCATTCGGGTTATTCGGGTATTGTTGCGTTGGGTTACCATTATTATCAACGTAACGTAGTGCTACAGTACCTGACGCTTCAATTGCGTTTAGGTGCTCACCGTCACGTACTTCTACACGACCTTCACCGTGAGAAACCGCGATAGGCATACGTGAGCCAGCCATACCATCGAAGAACACAGAATCAGACTTCTGTACTTCAACTAGACTAAAGCGTGCTTCAAAACGCTCAGACTCGTTGCGAACAAAACGTGGCCACAAGTCTGCACCTGGGATAAGTTCTTTCAGGTTAGAAAGCATCTGACAACCGTTACACACACCTAGGGAGAATGTCTCTTCACGGTTAAAGAACGCTTGGAACTGCTCACGAGCTTGTGCGTTAAATAGGATAGACTTCGCCCAACCTTCACCCGCGCCTAGTACGTCACCGTAAGAGAAACCACCACACGCTACCAGACCTTGGTACTCATCCAGTACCGTTTGGCCAGTCAGAATATCGCTCATGTGGATGTCGGTGGCTTCAAAACCAGCACGGTCAAACGCTGCTGCCATTTCAACGTGAGAGTTTACGCCCTGCTCACGCAGAATCGCCATCTTAGGTTTCGCGCCTTTTGCAATGTAAGGAGCAGCAATGTCTTCGTTCACATCAAAGCTTAGAGATACGTTCAAACCCGGGTCTGTGTTGTCTTTCTTCGCTTCAAATTCTTGGTCTGCACACGCTGGGTTATCGCGTAGAGCTTGCATCTTATGCGTTGTTTCAGCCCAGATAACACGTAGGTCTGTACGTGAACGCTCAAGTACTACAGCATCACCAGATGCGATAACGAAGTTGTCTGACGCATCAACAGAACCAATCACGTGTGAACACGCTTCTAAGCCGTTAGCAGCTAGCGTAGATTGCACTGAGTCCAGGTCGTCGTTCTTAACCTGAACAACCGCACCTAGCTCTTCGTTAAATAGAACTGCTAGCGCATCTTCGCCCAGCTCTGCGATATTCGCTTTCACACCACAGTGGCCAGCGAATGCCATCTCAGCAAGTGTTACGAATAGACCGCCGTCGCCTTTATCGTGGTAAGCCACTAGCTTGTCATCACGAACCAGTGTTTGCATTGCATCGAAGAAGCCTTTTAGCTGCTCAGCGTTGTCTACGTCTGCTGGTTTATCACCAAGTTGCTTGTATACCTGTGCCAGTGCTGTCGCACCCAAACGGTTCTTACCGTTGCCAAGGTCAACAAGGACTAGAGAAGACTCACCTTTGTCAGTGCGCAGTTGTGGTGTCACAGTCTTGCGTACATCTTCTACACGCCCAAACGCAGTAATAACAAGCGATAGCGGGGACGTCACTTCTTTGCTCTCACCGTTATCTTCCCACTTGGTTTTCATTGACATTGAGTCTTTACCAACCGGGATAGTCAGACCTAGCGCCGGACATAGTTCTTCACCCACCGCCTTCACCGCTTCGTAAAGACCTGCATCTTCACCTGGGTGGCCTGCTGGAGACATCCAGTTCGCAGACAGTTTAATGTGTTTGATATCACCGATATCTGTCGCTGCAATGTTAGTTAGTGACTCACCAACCGCCAGACGAGCTGATGCGCCAAAGTCTAGTAGCGCAACCGGAGTGCGCTCACCCATCGACATCGCTTCGCCGTGGTAGGTATCGTAACTTGCCGCCGTCACTGCACAGTTCGCCACTGGAACCTGCCAAGGGCCAACCATCTGGTCACGAGCAACTAACCCCGTTACCGAACGGTCACCGATGGTGATTAGGAACGTTTTCTCAGCAACGGTCGGAAGACGAAGTACGCGGTCAACCGCTTCATTGATATCAATACCGTCACGTGTAATCGCTGGGCTATCAACTTTCAGCGTTTTCGCGTCACGGTGCATCTTCGGTGTTTTACCAAGCAAGATATCCATTGGCATATCGATTGGCGTGTTATCAAAGTGAGAGTCTTCTAGTGTCAGGTGACGCTCTTTTGTTGCAACACCAACGACTGCGTAAGGTGCACGCTCACGCTTACAGATTGCATCGAATGCTTCCATCTGTTCTGGCGCTACCGCAAGAACGTAACGTTCCTGAGATTCGTTACACCAGATTTCCAGAGGGCTCATACTCAACTCATCATTTGGTACATCACGTAGCTGGAACTTACCGCCACGCTCGCCGTCGTCACAAAGCTCAGGAAGTGCGTTAGAGATACCGCCCGCGCCCACATCGTGGATAAATGCGATTGGGTTCTCTTCACCTAGCTGCCAACAACGGTCGATCACTTCCTGACAACGACGCTCCATCTCTGGGTTTTCACGTTGTACTGACGCAAAGTCTAGGTCTTCAGCTGACTGACCTGACGCCATTGAAGACGCAGCACCGCCACCAAGACCGATGTTCATTGCCGGACCACCAAGTACGATTAGGCTCGCACCAACAGGGATCTCTTTCTTCTGAACGTGCTCGTCGCGAATGTTACCCATACCACCAGCAATCATGATTGGCTTGTGGTAACCACGAATTTCTTCACCCGCGTGAGAGGTCACTTTCTCTTCGTAGGTACGGAAGTAGCCCAATAGGTTTGGACGACCAAATTCGTTGTTGAATGCCGCGCCGCCTAGAGGACCTTCAAGCATGATATCTAATGCGTTTACGATACGACCCGGCTTACCGAAATCAGTTTCCCAAGGCTGTTCAAAACCAGGAATACGCAAGTTAGAAGTTGTGAAACCAACCAAACCCGCTTTTGGTTTACCACCGATACCTGTCGCGCCTTCGTCACGGATTTCACCACCAGAGCCCGTTGATGCACCAGGCCATGGAGAGATTGCTGTTGGGTGGTTGTGCGTCTCTACCTTCATCAAGATATGCGCATCTTCATGGTGGTAAGTGTATTGGCGAGATTTTGGATCTGGGAAGAAACGACCCACTTTAGAACCGCTCATTACCGCTGCGTTATCTTTGTAAGCTGACAGAACATGGTCTGGTGTCGTTTCGAAAGTGTTTTTGATCATCTTAAACAGTGACTTATCTTGGTCTACGCCATCGATAGTCCAGTCTGCATTAAAGATCTTGTGACGACAGTGCTCTGAGTTAGCCTGAGCAAACATCATCAGCTCAATATCGTTTGGATTGCGACCTAGCTTAGTGAAGTTCTCCACTAAGTAATCAATTTCGTCTTCTGCTAGTGCCAAACCAAGGGAAACGTTTGCTTCCTCAAGCGCAAGACGACCACCTGCTAAGATATCAACGTGAGCGACTGGCGCAGGCTCTGCTACAGTGAACAGTGCCGAAGCTGCTTCAAGTTCCGTGAACACGGTTTCCATCATGCGGTCGTGAATTAACGCTTTCACTGCGTCAACTTGAGCTGGAGATAATTCCGACGCAGCTTCTACGTAGTAAGCGGTACCGCGCTCAAGACGCTTAACTTTGCTTAGACCACAGTTTTTTGCAATATCGGTAGATTTAGAAGACCAAGGTGAGATAGTTCCCGGACGAGGGGTCACTAGAAGCAAAAGACCTTGAGGCTCGTGCTCTTCGATCGTTGGGCCGTAAGTCAGCAGTTTTTCTAACTTTTCTAACTCAGGCGCATCTAGATCAGCGGTAAGATCAGCAAAGTGCATAAACTCTGCGTAAATACCTGTGACAGGTAAGTCTTGTTCACGACAAAGTTCCAGTAGTTTATTAACACGAAACTCAGATAGAGCTGGGGAGCCACGCAAAATTCTCATGTGCTTAGGTCTCTTATGCAATTGTTAAGGTCTATTTACCTTTTGCGGTAAAATTTTGTTCGAGATAAAAGCATTTTAATCGCGGCGAGAGGTGTACCGCCTAGTCATTCTAAGCAAATACCTCTCAACAAAGAGTAAAATGCTTTTAGCCGAACCCTTCGGGCAGCGTTTGTGGCTCCTTTCTACTGCGTTATCGGCTTATCAAGTAGAGTAACTACATATCAAAGCCTCTGCCTTATATAAAGAACCCACAAGCTGCTGCAAAAATTATCTCAAAAGGTCAATAGACCCTGAGGTGATATTGGAATAAATTCAGTCAGTTAGAACGTGTTCTATCAAACTCATACCAATTCCACCTCTCCTTTGCGAGCGCATTATATAGCAATTGTTTTTGTGATGTAACACCAAAAGCAACCGTTTGCGTCATTTTTTTTGTCAATTTAGAGGTACGCCAAAATCAAGAACTGGGTTCGATTACCTCTTCATTGTCTTGCCTTGTTATGACACTTTGATATAAATGCCTGACTGGATGTATGAGATCGTCAACTAATGAAAAAGTATTACCTACCCCACCTGCGTGCCTTAGCCTTAATGATAATCAGCATTTTGACACTTGCTGGCTGTCAAATTGAGTCTGCGCCTAAAAGCGATCTAGAGCAGATCAGAGAGCGCGGCGTTCTGCGCGTTGGGACACTCAACAATCAATTATCCTACTACATTGGTCCTGACGGTCCTGCTGGCCTAGATTATGAGTTAGCACGCGAGTTTGCGAATCAACTTGGTGTAAAGCTTGAGATGAAACCCGTTTATCGTGCTTCACGCCTTTATCCTGCGTTGCTAAATGGTGAGATTGACATTATCGCTGCCGGATTAACGCAGTCGACTGAACGGATGAAAAAATTCAGACCTGGCCCTGCTTATTACTATGTCAGCCAGCAAGTCGTCTACAAACAAGGGAACTGGCGACCAAGAAGCCTCAAGCAGCTGTTAAAGAAGCAAGAAGAACTCGTTGAGAAAAACGAAGGCAAACCAATACTTCAAATTGTGGGTGACGCACACTTTAATCAAACTCTTAGCAATATCCGCTCTCAATATCCTGAATTTCTCTTCGACGTTAACCAAGATGCGGATGTTAATGATCTGCTAAAAAATGTCTCAGATGGGAATTTACCTCTGACCGTTGCGGACTCTGTAGAAGTGTCTCTTTCGCAACGTATCTATCCTGATATCGCAGTTGCCTTCGAATTAACCGAAGATCAGCCAATTTCATGGTTCTTGAGACCTTCCCAAGATGAAAGTCTCTATGCACTCGTCATTGAATTCTTTGGGCACATCAAACAATCCGGCGAACTCGCGTCTCTAGAAGAGAAGTATATCGGCCACATCGGTTCCTTTGATTATGTCGATACCAGAGCCTTCATTCGTGCGCTCGACTCTAAACTGCCAAAATGGTCATCACTGTTTCAAAAGTACTCAGAAGAGTTTGATTGGCGTTTGATCGCGGCCCTGGCTTACCAAGAATCGCATTGGAATCCGACCGCGAAGTCACCGACAGGCGTACGCGGGATGATGATGTTAACGCTCCCGACAGCAAAAATCGTTGGTGTTACCAATCGCCTAGACCCAGAACAATCTGTCAAAGGTGGGGTTAAATACTTGAGACGTATGGTTGGTAGAATTCCAGACTCTATTAGCGATCATGAAAAGATCTGGTTTGCGCTCGCTTCCTACAACGTCGGATACGGTCATGTTATGGATGCGCGACGTCTAACACGCAAGCAAGGGGATAATCCTGACGCGTGGGCGGATGTGAAAGAGAGGCTTCCGCTGCTTCGTCAACGCGCTTATTACAGCCAAACTCGTTATGGTTATGCTCGCGGAGATGAAGCCAAAAACTACGTGGAAAACATTCGTAGATATTACCAAAGCATTATTGGCCATGTAGAGCAGCAAGCCGCCAAAGAAGATGAAGACAGCGCGAGTGATTTTACCGTGATACAAGTTCCGGAATCGGCACTGTCGAGTTCCATCAGTGTTTCTGGTGCAACATCTAGTGCTCAGCCAACCAACAGTCAGTAGCTCGTCCAGTCTGAAACTTGTATGTGTATTTAACCCACATATACAAGTTTCAAGTCACTACTAGCCATGGGTTATAAAACTGTAACATTAGAATGATACAAAACGTACCGTAACCAATGACCAGCGATGCCCTAACGAGTAAGTAACTGGTTTAGTTTTGTCCCAATAGGAGGTCGTGTTATGCATGGACGTAAACTGAAGTCAAAACGAATTAACAAAACGGTTGCGTCAAACCGTCGCAAGCGTATGTTGAGCAACAATAAGAAAAAAGTGATTGCACGCCACCGTGCCTTTATGAAATTGATTAGTGAGTAACCCCCTGTAAGCAAACATCTAAATGAAGATGTTTGCTTGAAACCTACTACTTCCCTTCATCTAAACGCTTAGCTTGCTTTTCTGCTTTTTTTTCTTTTCTTCGACGCTTAAAAAAGTTTTGTAGCTGAGAGCGACATTCCTCTTCAAGTAAGCCATGCTCTACATTTGCATAATGATACGCCGCTTGATGCTCAAATAGATTTAAGACAGTCCCAGCCGCCCCGGCTTTTAGATCTGGAGCACCAAACACGACTCTTTTCACTCGACTATGCAAAAGTGCCCCGGCACACATCGGGCAAGGCTCCAAAGTCACATAGAGCGTGGTATCCAACAGGCGATAGTTTTCCAGTGTTTGACCTGCTCTACGCAAAGTCTGCATTTCTGCGTGGGCTGTCGCGTCGTGGTGGCCAATTGACTGATTCCAACCTTCCGCTATAACCTTACCATCTTTCACTAGTACCGCGCCGACAGGCACCTCTCCTTCAAGCTCTGCTTGTTCAGCTAACTGCATCGCGCGGCGCATAAATTGCTCATCTTCAGGCGTAAAATGTAACTCTGACAACGTGGGACCCTAGTTTAGTATTTTGTATCTCATCAATGGCGCTAAGAATAACGGAAATCAGGCACCATAAAAACAAAAAGGGCCCGTCACATTTGACGAGCCCTTTTTAAAATTAAGTTCCAACCAATTTACATGCTGTAAGTGTAAGGAGCTTGAATACCAAGTGGAATACCAATCGCCCAGTAACCTAACAAGAAGATAGACCAGCCAATCAGCATCGCAATAGAGAATGGCATCATTAGTGATGCAAGTGTACCGATACCCGTCGACTTCACGTAACGTTGACAGTAAACCACCACAAGCGGGAAAAATACCATCAGTGGTGAAATAATGTTCGATACCGAATCACCGACACGGTAAGCCGCCTGTGATAATTCTGGAGAAATACCAACCGCCATCAGCATTGGCACCAAGATTGGACCAATTAGAGCCCACTTCGCCGATGCCGAACCAATGAGTAGGTTCACAGACGCTGTCAGAAGAATCATACCAATAATGGTCGCTTCGCCTGGAAGGTTCATCGCTTTCAGTCCTTGAGCACCATAAAGAGCTAACATAGTGCCGATGTTCGATTGCGCAAACGCTGATAGGAACTGAGCACAGAAAAATGACATAACAATGTAAGCACCCATGGTCGACATGGTATCAGCCATCGCCTTGATGATGTCATTACTGGTCTTAAATGCGCCTGACACTTTACCGTACACATAACCAGGAATGATAAATAAAATGAAGATCAACGGTACGATCGACTTCATAATTGGTGCTGAAAAAGAGGTTATTTCACCATCAGGCGAACGCAATGCAGAAGTTTCAGGGATCAATGCCGCGACCAATACCGCAATACCCGCCATCATGGCCCAACCTGCATAGCGGAATGCTTTTGATTCCAGCTCAGTGAAAGAGCCTAGATCTGGCGCTTGCTCTGCATCATCATCGATTGGCGTATTCGTCAAACGCGGTTCGATGATTTTCTCTGTCACATACCAGCCAATACCCACAATAAGCATTGAAGATAAGCCCGTAAAGAAGATATTCGCTAATGGATTTACTACATAGTCAGGGTCTAGAACCTGCGCCGCAGTTTGAGTAAAGCCAGCCAATAAAGGATCAATACCTGATGGGATAAAGTTTGCAGAGAAACCACCCGATACACCCGCAAATGCCGCAGCTATACCTGCAAGCGGGTGACGACCAGCCGCATGGAAGATAATACCACCGAGAGGAATAACGAGAACATAGCCTGCGTCCGCTGCCGTGTGTGACACAATAGCCACAAGAATAAGCATTGGAGTAAGAAGTTTCGCTGGCGTAAAGTTCAGCATCTTCTTAAGACCAGTCGTGATAAAACCTGAAGAATCTGCAACACCCACACCTAACATAGCCACCAAAACGATGCCAAGTGGAGCAAAACCAGTAAAGGTTTTCACCATGTTAGCTAAGAAACTTGCTAAAGAATCGCCAGTTAAAAGGTTGTTAATAGCAAGAACGTCGCCAGTACGAGGGTTAACTAGATCAAATGAAACGTTAGATAGCAGAGCAGACGCGCCCCAAGTAATGATCAGTGCCCAAAAGAATAAAATTGCGGGGTCAGGTATTTTATTCCCTGCTCGCTCAATAAAGTTTAGAAAGCGATCCATGCCACTAGCTTTAGCAGATGGTGCTTTATTGACTGCTTGGTTACTCATGGTAACTCCATTGTGTGATGTTGTTGCCTTAGACTTTTAAGAAATATTTTCCAGTCTTTTTATAGGCAACCATTCTATTCAAATCACAAAATGAAAGCACATGATTCCAGGATTTTTTGCAAATATGGAGATATATTTTGCAAAAATAGAAAACCAAAGACACACACTTGAAACATTACAGAAAAATCAACATATACACTTAGTAAACGAATTTGCAAAAACTGAGAATACATATTCGATGAAGCTATGTTTTCTTGGGAGGTAAAAGGGATAATGGAGAAGCAAAATACTTCTCCTAGATATCTAAAGGGCGATAATAAACACCAATTTCTAAGCAGTTTAATACACCTTAATAGAACCGCACACAACAGTGAGCTCGCTAGTCGAATTCACTGTGTTTAGAGATCATGGTTTTCAGTTCTACTGATTGTTTTTCGCCATGGCGATCTTGCCACGAAGCTTCGATATGAATAGTTTTTAGTGCCCCCGACAACGTTGCTGTAGGCACTGACCAAGACAAAGTATACTGTGGGTTTGAAGTATCGTTCCCGGAAACAATGCTGGTATCAAAGTTTGCAAAAGGCATCGCGGGGACTGCTGAGGATGTTCCACGAGTACGAAACCACTCCAATTTCTGCTCAGCAAGGTTTAGAGCTTCAATACTGTGCATTGCGTAATCTGCGCGCTGCTCAATATACGCTTGCAGCTTAACCAACCCCAGTGCACCAACACCAATCAAAACAAAAGAAATCATTATTTCAATTAAGCTAAAACCTCGTTGCTTATTGTGCATTCCAGCTTCCTTCTTGCCATCTAGGAGGTAGTGAACTGTTAGAAAATTCCTTCATAATATCTGAGTTAAACTTCAAATTGATTGAGTTTTTAAATAAAGCACTCTGATTTGGAGCATCCAAGATCATTCCTCCGTTGAAGTTAAATGAGCCTTCCATAAACATGGTAGCTAGTGCTGCATCATTATTTTCCCCAATCGCTTCGAGCCCACTCTCAAAATCATTTGGGGTATGTTTTAACGTTGCAATTAAGCTTGGATCAAACCCTGCGTCGTTCCATTGTGTTGCTTTTGGTTTATAAGAGCTATTCACATGCACAAAAACACCATTCACATCTACGGCGCTTCGGCCACCCACAATACCGTCGTGAACCACAAGAAGAACTTTCATATTTGGATTCTGTCCTTTTCCTAACAACTGAGCAAGGTTTGAATCAAATTCACAGTGACCATCAACCCAAATAGAATTGTTTCCGTTTTTGTTCAAATTTGCGTTATTGATCTTTTCATAACAATCACCACCGCTATTCGTCGTTATTTTTATGAAATTATTTTTGGGATCATCTCTAACCAGCTTCCAATCAGAAACTTTTTTTCCAAAAAAGTCTTTGAATGGGGATAATTCAGTATCTCGCTGAGCATCAAGTTCAAGACCATTTTTTTTTACCTTGCCATCCAGGCCTAGGTGATACCCAACGGGAGAGCTAGACTTTGTAATAAAACTTGCACCACACTTGACTCCAGATTTGTATTTACTGCCAGGACTCGCTCCTGCAGAATAGTTCAAGTCATCATTCGTAAAACCAGATCCAAAATATGCTTTATCTCTAACAACCATTGAAACACACTCATAATATTCATCGTTGCCAGATTTTTTTAGATTCCCTGGTTCAGGAGCAACCGTCACAGACGCATTAACTACTAGATTTGATGCACTACGTATAGCACCAGCCCCTCCAGCGACAGGGATAACAATATTCTTACTCACATCTGCGTAACCAATTGAGCTATTTACCTTTGTTGTAGGGTTAGTCTTTGCCAAAGATTCATATGAGAAAGTGATATTATGAGTAGCAATGTTACATTCAGGAATTGAGGGGGCTGTAGGAATTACGCCATCTTGAACTGTTTTAGTATAAATACACTCCACCCCACCTTCAGCCAACCAATGTTCTTGCCTTGACTTTACTTCGTTCTGCGCGCGCTTAATTTGATAAAACAGACTCTTGTATGATCCCAACGTCACCACCAAAGCTACAGAAAGTAATATGGAGGTAATCAGTAGAGTGGCTGCACCTTGTTGATATTTATATGTACGTGTCATTGCCAATTCCTTTGCTGAACTTGTAATGAAATCACATGAGAAATCGTTGGATCATTTGTTAATTCAGCGGCCATTGAAATAGAAATAAATGCACTCTCTATTGAAGATCCCAATAATACGGTTCGGCCAATATCAAATTGAGTTACTTTAATTTGCTTAGGTTCAAAGAGATCGAAACACTCACTAGCAGAGGAAATAACACTTAAAGGTGATGTAGATTCTTTTTGGCAATATTCCAACATATTATTATTAAGCTGATATACCGTATTGCTTGTAGTATTCGATGTTTTTCTATAAACATAGCCGATTTTATTAGGCTGTCGGTAAAGAATATTTGATGAACCAGAAAGCAACATGGAGTTTGTCGCAATACCATCAAAACCAGCTCGCTGAATATCCTCTTTCATCTGCTGCATTACACTACTCATTTGCTGCAGTAGCATGATTTCTTTACTCCTCTGTGCGGCTGATTTTTGGTTAGAAAGAAACACAGCACCAACAATTCCTATGACAATAATTCCTAGTAAGGCTGCAATCATAAATTCAATTAGCGTATTACCTTTCTGTTTAGCACTGTTCAAAGCCATATTTCGCCTCATTCATAGCACATACTTTTATCCGTCCCGCTCGATTATGAACTATTATTTTTATCGGATTCGTATCTGATTGAGATCGTTTCAACAAAATACTTCCCGCGTTTTGTGGGTTACCCATTACATGATCAAATTTCACTTTAGTTATAGAAGTCGTACTTGACACAACTAGATTGCGATATCGTTTACCTTGCAGTTCAGCAACAGTATTGGCTGATGTTATTGCGGTAACATCAGACACACTCGCAAGTATTAACTTCCAGTCTCCAGTGGATGAAGGAAAACCTTGAATGTGAACCCACAAGTCTTGATTTCGTAACACTGATTCCGATTTAGCTTGGATCAAAAAACCCTGTAATTCATTAGCTAAATTAGCCATTTTCGTTTTTTGGCTAACTTTTGAAAAACTGGGGGCGACAAAAAGCAATAGTGCCGTTAAAACAGCAACTGTGATGAGAAGCTCTAGTAAGGTAAAGCCGCGATGCATTTCCCAAAATCCTTTGCAAACAGTGAGATGATGATGAATCAACTTGCATAGATGCTAACAGCTATCAAAAATAGTGTTGTTTTATAAAGAGAAGTAATGGAAATGATTCGAAAAATTTTCTGCAAACCAAGCTTCAGTTGGCAACAAGGTATGACATTGATCGAGTTAATGATCGCGGTTGTTATTGTGGGTGTTTTAGCGGGTATCGCTTACCCCGCTTATACCAACTATGTCAAAGAAGGTCATCGCAAGCAGGCTATGGCGGATATGGCAAAAATTCAGCTATATTTGGAAGAAAAATATAGCCATGGATATACGGCCAATGGAATTGTTAATGCTCAAAAGGTATGTACCACATTTTGTAATGTAGATAGCGATCGCTACAAAATTGTCGTCGAGACGACAGCCAGTGGCTATGCTATTACTGCAACCCCTCAATCAACCAAAGGGCAAAATAGTGATGAATGTGGTGGTAACACCTACACTTCCCTCACTTTAAATGAGAAAGGTATAACATCGCCTAGCGCTTGCTGGAAATAGTAAACCAACACATTCAAATAGGAAATACCATAAATAGTTGCCTGAAATAAGAAAAGACCAGCTAGCTGGTCTTTTCTATATCATCTAATCAATCCAGTTTTGATTAACTGGTCAGATCGTCGAAGAACTTCTTCACACCATTGAAAAAGCCTTCTGACTTAGGCTTATGCTTTGTTGCCGCTTCGCCACCACAAGATTCTTCAAACTCTTTAAGCAGGTCTTTCTGACGTGAGCTCAAGTTGACTGGCGTTTCAACCACTAACTTCACGATCAAGTCACCAATACCGCCACCACGGACACCTTTCACACCTTTACCGCGCATACGGAACATACGCCCTGTCTGCGTTTCTGAAGGTACTTTCAAACTTACGCGGCCATCTAATGTTGGGACTTCAACTTCGCCACCAAGAGCCGCCATCGCGAAGCTTACTGGTACTTCACAGTACAGGTTGTTACCATCACGTTCAAAGATATGGTGTTCTTTCACATGAACTTGTACGTACAAATCACCGGCTGGTGCACCCATTTCTCCTGCTTCACCTTCGCCAGAAAGACGAATGCGATCGCCAGTATCCACACCTGCAGGGATCTTAACATTAAGGGTCTTACTCTTCTGCTTACGACCTTGGCCATGACATACGTTACATGGGTCTTTGATGATCTTACCTTTACCATGACAGGTAGGACAGGTTTGCTGAACAGCAAAGAAGCCCTGACGCATCTGTACTTGCCCATGACCATGACAGGTACCACAGGTTTCTGCAGATGTTCCTTTCTTCGCACCGCTACCATCACAGGTATCACAATGAACCAGTGTCGGGATTTCAATTTCTTTCGATACACCACGAACCGCTTCTTCAAGCGTCAACTCCATGTTGTAACGTAAGTCCGCCCCACGCTGTGCACGCGCCTGGCCACCACCTCGACGGCCACCGCCAAAGATATCACCAAACACATCACCAAAGATGTCACCAAAATCGGCACCGCCTCCACCGAAGCCGCCACCGCCGCCCATACCGCCTTGTTCAAAGGCAGCATGACCGTATTGATCGTACGCTGCTTTTTTCTGAGGATCGGTCAGAACTTCGTACGCTTCTTTTACTTCTTTAAACTTATCCGCAGCAGACTCGTCACCCTGATTGCGGTCTGGGTGGAATTTCATTGCAAGGCGTTTGTACGCCTTCTTGATATCGCGCTCTGATGCATCACGGCTAACGCCTAATACTTCGTAAAAATCACGTTTTGACATTTTCTTCGTCACCAATGTAGTACTGCAAACGGCGGCTGCCGCTTAGTGTTTGTATCGTTTTAGGTAAAAACTTTCAGCCGAAAGTGCTTATCTAGAAAGACATTAGGTTACAAACATGCGGGCGTATGAGTTTCCTCAAACGCCCGCAAAGAGATTCCAATAAGGAGTTAAGCTGAGTAGGCATTCTACCTACTCGGTTATTGGCTTACTTCTTATCGTCTTTAACTTCTTCAAACTCTGCGTCTACAACGTCATCTTGTGCAGATTGTTGTTGAGCGCCAGCTTCAGCACCTTGTTGTGCTTGAGCTTGCTGCTGAGCGATTTCCATTAGTTTTTGAGCTGCAGTCATAAGAGCTTGAACTTTAGCGTCGATGGCTTCTTTATCTTCACCCTTACGAGCTTCTTCTAGCTCAGAGATAGCTGCTTCAATCTTCTCTTTCTCATCAGCTGGAAGAGCTTCACCCGCTTCTTCGATTTGCTTACGAGTACCGTGAATCATTTGGTCAGCTTGGTTACGTGCAGTTGCTAGCTCTTCGAACTTCTTGTCCGCTTCTTTGTTAGCTTCTGCTTCTTGAACCATTTTCTCGATGTCTTCATCGCTTAGACCACCAGATGCCTGGATAGTGATCTTCTGCTCTTTACCAGTCTGCTTGTCTTTCGCTGATACGTGTAGGATACCGTCCGCATCTAGGTCGAAAGTTACTTCAATTTGTGGCATGCCACGTGGCGCAGGCTGGATGCCTTCTAGGTTGAATTGACCTAGAGACTTGTTGTACATCGCTTGCTTACGCTCACCTTGAAGAACGTGGATTGTTACCGCGTTCTGGTTGTCTTCTGCAGTAGAGAAAACTTGGTTCGCTTTCGTTGGGATAGTTGTGTTCTTCTCAACTAGCTTAGTCATTACACCACCCATTGTCTCGATACCTAGAGACAGAGGAGTAACGTCTAGTAGAAGTACATCTTTCACATCACCCGCTAGTACACCACCCTGAACTGCAGCACCCATTGCTACTGCTTCGTCTGGGTTTACGTCACGACGTGCTTCTTTACCAAAGAATTCAGCAACTTTTGCTTGAACCATAGGCATACGAGTCTGACCACCTACTAGGATTACGTCAGTGATGTCGTTTACAGATAAGTCAGCGTCAGCTAGCGCAACTTTTAGTGGTTCAAGAGAACGTTGTACTAGGTCTTCAACTAGAGATTCTAGTTTCGCACGAGTCACTTTTACGTTCATGTGCTTAGGACCAGTTGCATCAGCAGTCACGTACGGCAGGTTCACGTCTGTTTGTGAAGTAGAAGAAAGCTCGATTTTCGCTTTTTCTGCTGCTTCTTTAACACGCTGCATTGCTAGTGGATCGTTCTTAAGATCGATACCTTGTTCTTTCTTGAACTCTTCAACTAGGTAGTTGATCATGCGGTTATCGAAGTCTTCACCGCCAAGGTGAGTGTCACCGTTAGTCGCTAGAACTTCAAAAGTTTTCTCGCCTTCAACTTCATCAATCTCGATGATTGAGATATCGAATGTACCACCACCAAGGTCGTATACAGCGATTGTGCGGTCGCCGCCTTTCTTGTCTAGGCCGTAAGCCAGAGCAGCCGCTGTTGGTTCGTTGATGATACGTTTAACTTCTAGACCTGCAATACGGCCAGCATCTTTAGTTGCTTGACGCTGAGCATCGTTAAAGTAAGCAGGAACTGTGATAACTGCGCCAGTTACTTCTTCACCTAGGAAGTCTTCAGCAGTTTTCTTCATTTTCTTAAGTACTTCAGCAGAAACCTGAGGAGCCGCCATTTTTTGGCCTTTCGCTTCTACCCACGCATCACCGTTGTCTGCCTTAACGATTTTGTAAGGCATGATTTCGATGTCACGCTGAACTTCTTCGTCTTCGAAACGACGACCGATAAGACGCTTAATTGCAAATAGCGTGTTTTCTGGGTTTGTTACTGCTTGACGTTTAGCAGGTTGACCTACTAGCGTCTCACCATCTGTGTATGCAATTACCGATGCTGTTGTACGCTCGCCTTCCGCATTTTCGATTACGCGTGGCTTGTCACCGTCTAGTACAGCAACACATGAGTTAGTAGTACCTAAGTCAATACCAATGATTTTACCCATCAGGCTATCTCCGAATAAATTCTATTTTCGTTTTGCTATATCCCCTATGTGGGGATGGAGAATCGGGATTCAACCCTTGCTCACAAACAAAAATAATGTTGTTTGCTTCTCTATGCCCCTTAGATAAGGGCAACAAATAGGTTTTCAAGGGCACAATTAAAAAAAATCCAATTTTTTCCCGAATTAGCCCACTTTTAAGTTACATAATTACAACAGTGCTAGGACTTACTATAGCTAGCTTTTTACTACAGGCCGCCCCCTATAAAAAACAAAAGCGAGGCCAAGCCTCGCTTTTTACTTTCTTTTCAAAGAAAAAGTGACATTAAGCATTCGCTTGCGCGGGTTTCGCGTCTACTTCCACTTCGTCTTTACCAATTTCACCTTCTGTCTTCGCCACAATGGTATTAACCGCTGTGTCACCGACCACGTTTGATGATGTACAGAACATATCGTTAATGCGGTCAACTGCAGCCACAATCGCTAGACCTTCTGGTGGTAAACCTAGTTGGTGAAGAAGTACACCAACCATCACAATACCACCACCTGGAACACCACCTGCACCAACAGACAACAATAGAATGGTTAAGCCAAGAGTAAATACATCTTCTGAGTTAATTGGTTGTCCAAATGCATTAGCAACAAAAATAGTCGCTAGAGTAATGTAGATAGATACGCCTGACATGTTCATCGTCGCACCCAGTGGAACACCAAAGCCAGCTACTGACTTAGACACATTTAGCTTGTCAGTTAGAGTTCGCATAGTGACTGGAATAGTGGCGTTTGAACTTGCTGTTGATAGTGAGAACAAGATCTGCTCACGAGTTGCACGCAAAAACGTTTTTGGTGAAGTGCCTGTCGCTAAACCAACAGCCGTTGGATAGAAAACAAAGATCCAGAACACTAGCATTGCGATAACAAGCGCGACGTATCCAGCTACTGAAAGTAGTGTATGAGCGTCAAGAGTTGCCCCTAGCTGAATCATCAGCGCGAACACACCATATGGCGCTAGGCTCATGACCAAACCAACCAGCTTCATCATCAGCTCATTTGCCATTTTGAACGTGCGAATAGCAGGGCCACCGCGCGAGTCAAGCGCCTGAATGGCAAGACCAGTCAAAATAGCCATAAAGATGATTTGTAGCATGTCACCACTAGCAAACGCCTGAACTGGGTTGCTAGGAACAATGTTCACTACAAGAGAGAAAATGTCTGGCGTTTCTGTTGTCGTCAATTTAACTGTTTCTGAGATCGTTCCAGCCAAGTTTGCATCCGCACCTGGTTGGAAAATCATACCGACAGTCAATGCAGCAGAGATCGCGATGATGGTATTGAAAATGTAAAGAGCAAAAGTTTTCCCACCAAGGCGGCCGAATGCAGTGATATCTTTCAAGTCGACGATACCGCAGACGATAGATACGTATACCAAAGGAACAACCAGCAGTTTAATCAATGATACGAACATACCGCCCGCACCTTCTGCTGCGCCTAGTAGATAAGTATCAAAAAGTGTAATGCCATTAAATAAGTACTGGATCGCTGTACCAAACAATAGGCCAGCAAACAGTCCTATAAAAATTTTACCTGAGAGCGATTTGTCCATTTATAAATCTCCAAATGTTGTGCTCATGTATTTATAATTTTGTAGTTTAATCCGCCCTCAAACTGGGCAGGTGTCAACATAATACACAACAAGATCACAATTAAAAGAAGATATTCACAATAATGTTACATATCTCCTATTGGAAACTAAATCTCTATTAACACTCAGATAGCAATCATTATTTCAAAACAATGATTTATTTCTCTTTTAGTAAACTGGTCTGACTGGATCAAAAAAGAGAGGCCAATGCCTCTCTTTTCAAATTAGTACAGTTTCGAACGGTGCTTATTTAGCAACCATTACCATTGCTGGGCGAATCACTCGGCCGTTTAGCTCATAACCCTTCTGCATTACAAACATTACTGTGTTTGATTCGTGATCTGGGCTTTCTTGAATAGACATAGCCTGATGCATTTCAGGGTTAAATGCCTCACCTTCTGGGTTAATTTCTTTCAAGCCAAACTTCGCCACTGCATCAACAAAGGTTTTATGTGTAAGCTCAACACCTTCCAGAATCGGCTTCACTACTTCAGCTTCGCTATCCGCTGATTGAATAGCACGCTCAAGGTTGTCGATAACTGGCAGTAACTCTTCAGCAAACTTGTTTAATGCGTATTTGCGTGCTTTGTCGATCTCTTGTTCAGTACGACGACGCATATTCTCAACTTCAGCCTTAGCACGAAGTACAGAATCTTTCTGATCTTGCACTTTAGCTTCACTTGAAAGCAACGCTGCTTCTAGCTGAGCAATTTTTGCTTCTTGCTCATCCGCTTCTGTTTCTTCGTTCCATTCGATATCAGCTTCAGTACCTACAACTTCCGCCTCTTGCTCTGCTTCCTGCTGCTGTAGTTCTTCTTCGTTAATTTTTGTTTCTTTGTTGCTCATGATATCTCCAGAATTCAATCTATCTGTGCCAAGCGCTTCACTTACATCACGTTCAGGCACAGAAATATTCGCATAAATAGCTAACTTGCCATTATTATGGGGATGAAGATTATTGATTCAAGCCTATTTAGTGCGGAAAACCTATGAAAAAACCTTTTGAAGTGATCGCCATCATTGGTAAACCACGAAATCAACAGGCCATTCAAACTCATCGAGAGCTATACACCTGGTTAAAGTCTGAAGGTTATCAGGTTTTTATCGACGATAGGTTAATAGAGATTCTAGATGATATACCTGCGGAAGATTTTGCGAGCCTAATCCAGTTGGGCAAAGCCGCCGATTTAGCGATCGTGGTGGGTGGTGATGGCAATATGCTTGGTGCCGCGCGCGTTTTATCACGATTTGATATCTCTGTTATCGGTGTTAACCGAGGCAACTTAGGTTTTCTAACCGATCTAAACCCTGAAGATTTTCAGTCCTCATTACACGCGGTATTAAATGGGGAATACATCGAGGAAGATCGCTTTTTGCTGGAAGCAGAAGTACACCGACATGGTCAAGTTAAAAGCCATAATGCCGCTTTAAATGAAGCCGTCCTTCACCCTGGGCAAATTGCGCATATGATTGAGTTTGAAGTTTACATCGATGAGAGCTTCGCATTTTCGTTGCGCGCCGATGGCTTAATTGTGTCTACACCAACAGGCTCAACGGCATACTCGCTTTCTGGAGGAGGCCCTATTCTTTCCCCGAGCCTAAACGCGCTGTCATTAGTACCGATGTTTCCTCATACACTATCAAGCCGCCCACTGGTGGTCGATAGCAAACGTCGTATTCGATTAGTGGTATCCCCAGATAATCGCGGCACACAGGAAGTAAGTTGTGACGGTCAAGTGTCCCTTCCCGTCTCTCCAGGTGATGAAATACATATTTATCAAAGCCCAAATACACTCAAATTGATTCACCCGAAAGACTACAGTTACTACCACGTCTTGCGTAACAAATTAGGTTGGTCTAGCCGGCTGTTTTAACGCCTTTACAAGAATAGAAATAGGTTGATGCGAACACATCAACCTTTTTTATTTCTGACATATCAAGCCAAGGGAGCGATAAAAACCTACCTTCTTACTAGCTACCTATCAGATATTCCTCACAAAAAAATTTTTAATGCCACCTTTACTGTATAAAGAAACAGTATATACTGACCTTATATACAGTATTGTTCATTTAAACAGGTACAACAAAATGCTGGCTCATTTAAGCGTTAATAATTTTGCTATTGTTAAATCTCTACAGCTGGAGCTATCTAAAGGCATGACTACCATTACTGGTGAAACCGGTGCTGGTAAGTCCATCGCGATCGATGCTCTCGGTTTATGCCTTGGAGGCCGAGCGGAAGCCAGCATGGTTCGTCAAGGAGAAGAAAAGACCGAAGTGAGTGCCGCCTTTTCCCTAGAGAACAACGTTCACGCCACGCGTTGGTTGGAAGACAACGATCTTCTCGACGGGAGTGATTGCATTTTGCGTAGAATTATCAGTAAAGAAGGCCGCTCGCGTGCTTTTATCAATGGAAGCCCTGTCCCTCTTTCTCAGCTGAAAGCGCTTGGGCAACTGCTTATCAATATTCATGGTCAGCATGCTCATCACCAATTAATGAAATCTGAATATCAAATGGCGATGCTCGATCAGTACGCCGGGCACAGTAGCCAGCTAAAAAGCACTCGTAATGCTTACCTACGCTGGCGCCAAGCGGATAATAACCTTAAGCAACTAAAAGAAAACAGCGCTGCTAACCTCGCACAAAAACAGTTGATCGAATACCAAATCAAAGAGTTGAATGAGCTGTCACTGGGAGAAGACGAATATGAAGAGCTTGAACAAGAGCACAAAAGACTCTCCAACAGTGGCGAACTTGCCTCTACCTGCCAGCAGGCCATCGAGCTTATTTACGAAGGTGAAGAAGTTAATGCGCTTGGTATTTTGCAATCAGCCAATCACTCCCTGATCCAACTTGCAGAAATGGATGAATCATTATCAGAGTTGCCTAACATGCTCTCGGAAGCGCTCATTCAGATTGAAGAAGCCAATAATGAACTCCGCGCTTATATGGATAATATCGACGTCGACCCTGCGCGTATGGCCTATGTGGAAGACCGTTTTTCAAAAGTGATGTCGATGGCACGAAAACACCATGTCTTGCCGGAAGAGCTTTACCAGCACCACCAAGATCTATTATCGCAAATCGAGGCACTGGATTGTTCTGATGAGCGTTTGGGCGAGTTAGAGCAAGACGTTGAAGATAAATATCAAGCATTCTTAGTTTCGTCAGAAAAACTGCATAAATCACGTATTCGTTACGCAAAAGAGCTAAACAAACTCATTACAGACAGCATGCACGAGTTAAGCATGGAAAAAGCACAATTCTGTATTGAAGTGAACAATAAAGGTACACACCCATCACCATTAGGTATGGATGACGTCTGCTTCGTTGTTTCGACCAACCCAGGCCAGCCAATGCAGCCAATTGCTAAAGTAGCGTCAGGTGGTGAACTTTCTCGTATTTCATTGGCGATCCAAGTGATCACTGCACAGAAAGTGGACACACCTAGCCTAATCTTTGATGAAGTTGATGTGGGTATCAGTGGCCCTACCGCAGCCGTGGTCGGTAAGATGCTGCGTAAACTCGGGGAGTCCACACAAGTTCTCTGTGTGACTCACCTACCGCAGGTTGCAGGTTGCGGACACCAACAGCTTTTCGTAGCAAAACAAACCAAAGCAGGAAAAACCGAAACACAAATGAATAGGCTGGATAGCGATCAACGTGTCGCTGAGTTAGCTCGATTATTAGGGGGAAGCCAAATCACAGAATCGACCCTAGCTAACGCACGTGAGTTACTGATCGCTGCGTAGCAAGCCCTCTACACAACTTTAAAGTCGAGCCAAAGTTCCAAAAAACGAACTTTTTGGTTCGACTTTGCAACTAAATTCAAAATTCACAGTCTGAATCAATTCAAAACATCATGAGCTTTTTACATTACCGCTCAGCTTGTTTATTATCGGCACAGTTTAAAAACCTCGGTTACAAGAATTTAAGTATGCAACTAACTAAGTGGCTTATCGCACTGCCTTTGGCTATATCTACCCTGACTGGCTGCTCTTTACTTGAGAAGTTGGTGTATCGAATCGATATCAACCAAGGAAATTACGTTGAACAAGAAGCGGTTGAAACGCTGAAGTTTGGCATGACCAAAGAACAGGTACGCTTTGTAATGGGGTCACCAATGCTTGTTGAAAACGGCTACCCTGATACTTGGTACTACATTTACCACCATACCGAAGGACATAAGGATTCAGTACAAAAGAACCTGATTGTGAATTTCAATAACAGTGGCCAGTTAGTTGAAGTGAAAGGCGATTTTCCGGCGAGTTCTGAATTTTTCGAAAGTATCAATTAACTCCCCATCAAATAGAAAAGGTTGGCTCGAATACGCCAACCTTTTTTCTTCCTGCTACTTTCTTAACGGGTTCTGCTTTCCACCCGTAACTGGATCAGCTGCTCCAGAGGCTTTTGCTTGTTCCGCTCTTTTGCGACGAATTTCTTTTGGGTCCGCCAATAATGGACGGTAAATTTCTATACGATCTTTATCACGCACTGTCGCATCTAGCTTAACATTACGGCTAAAAACCCCCACTTTATTCTTAGCCAAGTCAATTTCAGGGTATTGTTCCAAGACGCCCGACTGCTTGATGATCTCTTCCACCGACATGTCTTTATTTACAACCAGAGTATAAACCCGTTGTTCTTCAGGCAGTGCGTACACTACCTCGACATGAATCATATCTGACTCAATACTCATAACACTCATACACCTGTTTTGCGCGCTGAGTAAACGCATTCACCATGTTACTGGTCAACTCGTTAAACACTTTCCCGAAAGCCATCTCGATCATTTTACTTGAAAACTCAAACTCAAGTTTCAGTTCAACCTTACAAGCCTGCTCATCCAGTGCCGTAAAGAACCATCCACCTTTCAGCATCTTAAAGGGACCATCGACCAAGCTCATCACAATCGATTCACCTGGGCTTAATTCATTTGATGTGGTAAATGTTTTACTAATACCCGCCTTAGATACGTCAACAGAAGCAACCATCGCACCTGTACTCGACTCAAGAATACGTGAACCAGAACAACCTGGTAAAAAATCAGGATAACTCGCGACGTCATTGACCAGATTGTACATCTGCTCTGCGCTAAACGACACCAAGGCAGAACGGCTGACTTGCTTCATATTGACTCCTCATAGCAATTGCTTGAACCTCAAGCTGAAGGCAATTTTACTTTTATTTGCACTGAGCGCAAATAAAGGGATTTCATAACGTCATGACTGACCGTATAATGCAACCATTATGGCAAAGAAAAAATCTAAACAAAAAGCGGGTAGCAATACCATCGCTCTAAACAAGAAAGCTCGCCACGAGTATTTCATTGAAGATGAAATTGAAGCAGGCATGGAGCTACAAGGGTGGGAAGTGAAAGCCCTTCGCCAAGGTAAAGCCAATATCGCAGAAAGTTACGTATTTATGCGTGACGGTGAAGCCTTTGTGAGTGGTATGACGATCACTCCTCTAAATCAGGCATCGACACACGTAGTCGCGAATCCGACACGCGTGCGAAAACTACTTATGAGCCGTCGTGAGCTCGATAACTTGCTAGGTCGTATCAACCGAGAAGGTATGACACTCACCGCGCTATCACTATACTGGTCTCGCTCTTGGGTGAAGATTAAGATCGGTGTCGCGAAAGGTAAAAAGCTTCACGATAAACGTACTGACATTAAAGATAGAGATTGGCAGCGTCAGAAAGCTCGCGTAATGAAGAGCAACAACCTGCGCTAATCTTAACCACTTAAACGCATAGTACTAGACAGCGTAGTCTAATCTGGTACTATGCCGAAATAACATTTGGGGCTGATTTAGGATTCGACGGGAATTTTGAAGTCCAAGGTGCATGCCGAGGTGCGGTAGGCCTCGCTAAAAAACCGCAAAAAAATAGTCGCAAACGACGAAAACTACGCACTAGCAGCTTAATAACCTGCTCAGAGCTCTCTCGCCCTAGCTTCCGCACGTAAGACGGGGACCAACGAGGGATCAAACCCAAACGCGCTAGCCCGGATTCTCCCGCCTGAGAGATGAACGGCGAATTATAATTCAGGATAGTCATTCATTAGCGTGTCGGTTCGCAGGTGGGTGGTGAATTTAAAGATCGACTAAGCATGTAGTACCAAAGATGAATGGTTTTCGGACGCGGGTTCAACTCCCGCCAGCTCCACCAAACGTTTGGAAAGGCCGCTAACTCAATGAGTTAGCGGCCTTTTTGTTTACTTGCCTTTTAATTATCGATCATCACTCCTATCGCGACATCATTGACGTTATCAATAGATACAAATCACTCGTAATAAACCATCGCAAATTTATAAAACATGGCTAAAATGAACGCCCTGCTATGGCATTGAGAATGATTCTAACTGCTGTGCACTAGAGCTATACAACGAGTAGTTTTCCTGAGGAAGTCACATTGAACACGCTACACCTTTCAGCAAGCGAGCATAAAGATATTGAACAAGCTAAACAGATTTTGGCTTGTGGTGAACTAGTTGCGATTCCAACCGAAACGGTTTATGGGCTTGCAGCTGACGCTTCAAACCCAGAAGCAGTGAAGAAGATCTTCGCTGCGAAAGGGCGTCCAGCGAACCACCCGTTAATCGTTCATATTGGCAGTGCTGAGCAACTGACTGATTGGGCGAGTGATATTCCAGCCGAAGCATACGCTATTGCAGAAGCTTACTGGCCCGGTCCCGTCACATTGCTATTGAACAAAGCGCCTCAGGCTACGCCAGTAGTGACGGGTGGTTTAGACACGATCGGTATTCGCATGCCAGCGCACGATGTCTTCAGCACACTATTGAAATCTTCGGGCATGGCAGTCGCTGCACCTTCAGCGAACCCATATAAAAAACTGAGCCCAACGTCTGCTGAGCATGTACTCAACTCATTGGGCGGAAAAATTGCAGCCGTATTAGACGGTGGTGATTGTGCTCACGGCTTAGAATCGACCATTATCGACTTAACAGAAAAGCCATATCGCATTTTAAGAACAGGCCCAATTACAGCGGCTCAATTGTCTGAAACGCTGGGTGAAGAGGTTCTGTCTCCTAAAGCCCATACCGTTTCGGTTCCAGGTAACGTAACGAGCCACTATCAGCCAAACACACGAGTGCGCTTGGTCGATGCAGAGAATATAGAGTTTCCTAGCGAGAAGAAAATCGCCTATCTACACTTAACGCCAATCATTGGTAGCAGCCCAGAAAAAACAAAAAAGATGCCTGAAGAAGTGGGAGCATATTCCCATGCGCTTTATCGTTCGCTGGATGAAGCGGATAAATGGGGCTGCGATGAAATATGGGTAGAGCGCCCGCCACTCGATGAGAGTTGGTTTGCAGTGCACGACCGTTTGAATCGTGCACAATCAAAACTCTAATTGATTATCATTGGAAGTTGGAGCCCGCCCTAATAGGCTCCAACTCTTACCCTATTAAGGATGCATTTTGCGAGCCATGCATTTCGACTCGGTTACGCCCATTGCGTTTTGCCTTTAACAGTGCATGATCAGCATTCTTAACCGCATCTTCGTAACTGTGTGTCCCTTCACTACTTGAAATACCAATACTCACCGTCATGGCTAAGCCATGTGCCACATGATTAAAGTCCGAGTTCGCTATTTGATCTCTCAAGCCATCAAAGTACTCATAAACATCGTCACCTTCATACATCATGGTAAATTCCTCCCCACCCCAGCGCGAGACTTGGGACTTGTCCTCTGCGTACTCGGCTAAGATACGGGCGATCGCAACAACCGCTTTATCACCAACAATATGTGAATACTGATCGTTTATCTTCTTGAAAAAATCGATATCAATAATCGCGATATAAAACTCGCTTCCTTGGGAATGGGCTTGATTGAATGCTTCACTCAGCTGGAGATCAAACGCTCGTCGATTAGGCAACTTGGTCAGCGCATCCTCGTTGGACAACAATTCAAATTTTTCCGCCTGCGCTCTTAACTCTTGTGTCTGCACAGACACCAATTCTTTCAGTTTGCGCTCGTTAAGTTCCAATTTGTGAATTCGAAAACGGATAGCCGATCCCATAACCAACAACATGAATGCGGCCGCTGCTACCCTGACATCCATTCGCTGCCAAAAGCTAGGTTCAACAGTAAACGTATACAAAGGTAATGTTTGTTGCCATTCACCGTATGGGTAACGAGCGCTAAGCAGAAACGTGTACTCTCCCGGTGGCAAGTTTGTATACTCTGCAGTACTCGCATTAGCGCGATATTCCCAGTTTTCATCAAACCCTTCGAGCTTCGTTCTATATTGTAAACGCTCCGGCATGACGTACCCTAATCCGACATACGAAAGCGAAATACGGTTGATTGTCGCTGGTACTTGATAGGTAAGATCTTGATTAATGATATTGGAGTCAAACGAGACTGACTCCAGTACCACGGGAAAATGATACTGACTGATGGCAGATAGGCGCTCGGGGTCAATCGTAGCCACCCCTTTAGCCGTCGCAAAGTAAATTGTGCCACTATTCGACTTTATCGCTGCTGGGTTAGAGCCACCGTTGGCCTGACTGCTCGCCATACCGTCATCTTGGTCATAATGTTCAAACTCGATTTTGTCTAGCGCTCCATCAGCCACCTCGTGAGCCTGATCATAACGAATCCGCCATATGCCGCGATTACTTGAAAGCCAAAGATACCCTTTGTCGTCATGCACAATTTGGAAAAACTTGTCTATCGGTAAGCCTTGTGGCTTACCCACTAACGACATAAAACCATCATCTTGTCGATAACGCACAATACCGCGATCAGTGGCTATCCACACATATCCCTTTTCGACATAAAAACCGAAAGCATACTGCGCTTGCTCGAGTTCTTTCATATCTAGGGAAATAACTTGTCCATCTTGAAGGTAGCTAACACCAACACCCGTACCAATCCAAATTTTACCCCACTCATCCTCTGCTATAGCCATGACATAGTTGCCTATTAACCCATCATGCTCTTGAGTAAAACGGCGAATCTCTCCTGTTGGTGGGCGGCGTATAAGCCCTGCTGGCCCTCCTAGCCAAAGGTTCCCCTGGCTATCTTCTAAGATCGCCCTGACTTCGTTTGTTGGTAAACCATTCGTTGCATCGAGCACATTGGATAAGTAGCCATCTTGGTATTTAAGCAGCCCGTGTTGGGAGGTTCCGACCCAAACACCGCCCGCTTTGGCATGAGCCAAACTGAGCACAGACTGTGATTTGGGTACAGCCGTCCCTTCATAGCCATCGTGATAACTCACCACACTTAAACCGTTACTAGTCCCGACCAATAACTGTTCATCTTCCATCTCCAAAATGGTACGAACATAATTACCCGCAAGACCTTTTCTTGTCGTGATAGAGACAAATGGCGCCTCCCTAAGCAGCGCCACGCCACCATTAGTTCCAATCCAGATACCACCTTCCATATCTTCAAACCAGGAAAGTACCCGGTTATTGGGTAAGCCTTTGCTGACATCAAAAAACTCCAATCCGACTTGGCTGATGCGCGCGATCCCATCATTAATGGTGCCAAGCCAAATATTGCCAGACTTATCTTCTTCAATCACAGTGACAGCAATATTTTTCAGCTGCTCGTTGAGTGGTTGGAGAGAAGTACCATCCCAATGCCAAGCACCATTATTGGTGCCCAGCAGAACGCCATTACTCTGAGAGGCAGAGACGTACATCACTTGCTTGAACTGCGAGTTTTCGACCCTAGATGCGATTCCATCACGGATTCGATACAAGCCATTGTCCGTCGCAATGAACAGGCCACCAGCTGAGTCTTGAGCCACACGATAAGCACTGAGGTTTTGCAGTACCCACTGGTCCTCACCATATTGCCCTTCGCCAAGATACGGGCGGAAAGCAAGGCCTTTACCCTGAATCGAAAGCCATAGATTTTGTTGGTCATCGAGGTAAATATGATTCACTAAACTTTGTACAGCTCTTTGAGGGTGCCATAACGCTCCTTGCCTGAGTACAAAGCTACCTCGGGCTCCCCCAACGTATAATTTATTATCGCTGTCAGTGGTTAAGGCTCTCGCTCCGGAGTCAAGCATATGGGTACTTGGGCTTCGATCAAACAACTTAAAGTCGAGACCATTGTATCGGGCGACACCTTCCCAAGTTGCAAACCAAAGGTAGCCATCTTCCGTCTGTGTAATCGCGTTAACACTATTGTGAGGCAGTCCATCGTTCGAGTTCCACGTTTCCAGGTAGTAATCGGACAGTAACGTAGGCTGGGCGACCACGTAAAAAGGCAAACAAAGGGCCGCAAAAATACTGAAACGCTGCAATAACGCAAACAACCACTTATGTATATTCATGTAAGAGTCGCCTTCTCCCGAGCTCTAAATTTCATTGTATAAAACACCTCAATCATAAGGGGAATATAAGTTATCTCTTAAAGAGCAACAATATGCACCACCAATGATTGATAGGATGAATAGTCCTAATCAGCAGGCATGTGATAGTGATCTCTCTTCCAACTATTTTCCGTGTCAAATAACGATGACAGTGAAACTCAATTGACTGTTTCTCTTCCGCGTTTGCAACGTCACTTTTGTAGCAAGCGATGAGTTATCTGAGCCAGAAACTCTCCTCTATCGCAGTTTACGCTTGTCGCGTGTGATACAACTGAGGCAAATATTGCGTTTAATCTCGATTATGGAGTGCATATGGAAGTCATACACCACGGCGGAAAAAACACCATCACTGGATCTTGTCATGAACTACGGGCAGGACGCCAATCGATCCTCATTGACTGCGGTATATTTCAAGGCGAAGACGCACGCCCCGTCGAGATTGACTTCACCACCAGCCTGATCGATGCACTGCTGCTCACACATACGCACATCGACCACATCGGCCGCCTACCTTGGTTACTTGCAGCGGGGTTCAATCAGCCCATTTATTGCAGCAAGGCCACTGCAGAACTCGTCCCTTTAATGCTGGAAGATGGTCTGCGAATTCAATTGGGCCTAGCCTCTCGAGAAATAAACCAAATCATAAAGAACATCAATAAACTGATTCATCCGAAACGTTATGGAGAGTGGTTTGCCCTACCTTCAAAAATCTCACAGCAGCCACAACCAGATACGCTATTTGCTCGCTTTCAACCAGCTGGCCACATTCTCGGTTCAGCCTACATTGAAATCCGCTTACCCAATCAAGAGATCATGGTGTTTTCCGGAGATTTAGGGCCGAGTAATACACCTTTACTGCCCGACCCTATGCCACCCGAGCGAGCGGACTACCTTTACATTGAGAGTACTTACGGTGATTCTGAGCACGAAGATATAACAACCCGAGCGGATCGCCTCAAAGCCATTATTGACCATTCACTGACTGACGGCGGAGCAATACTTATCCCCGCATTTAGTATTGGCCGAACCCAAGAACTGCTATTCGATATTGAACAGCTGCTACACACGCATCAACTGGACGCAAACATCCCCATTATTTTGGACTCTCCGATGGCAATGCGCGTCACTGAGTCTTACCGCCGTTTTAAACAGCTATGGGGGGAAGAAGCCAAAGAGCGACTCAATATGAAACGTCATCCATTGGCTTTCAAGCAGTGCATTACGGTTGATGACCACCGTTATCACCTGAAGTTAGTCAATCGACTCAAATCAACAGGCGAGCCCGCTATTGTGGTGGCGGCTTCTGGCATGTGCCAAGGCGGACGTATCATGGATTACTTAAAAGCCCTGCTCCCCGACGAGCGAACTGACGTCATTATTGCGGGTTATCAGGCAGAGGGGACACTAGGCAAAGATATCCAAGCTGGCGCTCATCTGGTCGATATTGATATGGAAGAAGTGGAAATTAAGGCACAAATACACACAATGTCTGGCTACTCTGCCCATGCTGACCAGCACGATCTGATTCAGTTTATTGAAGGTATTCCAAACAAGCCTAAATCTATTCACCTCATCCATGGGGAACCGAGTAGCCAAGCCATTTTCGCCAAGCTGCTAAGAGATAAAGGCTACACGGTGGAAGAGTAAACCGTTCTATCACAAGAGCGAACTGCTATGATTATGAACAATAAGTGATTTATGGCATGCTGTATTCGGCAGTACAAATAGATGGACAATGTAGTAATGGATAACAATACCCCTAAACTCTCCCTTAGAACGATTGAAGCTGGGGATTACCCAGAGCTCGCGCAGCTAATGGATCTAGTATTTCACGATGTGGGCGGCTCCTGGCCACGAATGACCATCATGGATCTCATTCACCAGTTTCCTGACGGCCAAATATGCATCGAAGACAACGGTAAAATCGTCGGTGCCGCACTGACGATTAAAGTGGATTACAACCGCTTCTCTCTCCCTCATGTGTATACCGATATCATCACTGAAAATAATGTCATTCAAAATCAGGTGACTGGGGATGCCATGTATGGCCTGGATGTGTTTGTACACCCAGACTACCGTGGTTTGCGCTTAGGCCGCCGACTCTATGATGCGCGTAAAGAGTTGTGTCGTAGCAAGAACTTTAAAGCAATACTGGCGGGTGGCCGTATTCCCAATTACCACAATTATTCGGATAAGCTCAGCGTCACTGAGTACATTGACAAAGTAAAACGCCGAGAGTTACATGACCCGATCTTGTCTTTTCAGCTCGCGAACGACTTTGATGTCAAACGCTTAATGCGCAACTACCTTCCCGAAGATGACGCGTCGCAAGGCTACGCAACCTTGCTCGAATGGGATAACTTCTTTTATGAAGAAGACATTCAATCAGTGCACGACATAGAAAAAACGCTGGTGCGGATTGGCGTTGTGCAGTGGCAGATGCGCGCCATGCGAGATCTGGATGATTTAATGGATCAAGCCGAGTTTTTTGTCTCGTCCCTCTCCAATTACAAAGCGGATTTTGCGCTGTTTCCGGAGTTTTTCAACGCCCCGCTAATGGGCATGCAAAAAGGGCAAAACTCGGTTGAAGCAATTCGTTTTCTGGCTGGTTTTAGTGAAGAGCTTAAAAGCCGCTTTTCACAAATGGCGGTTACGTACAACATTAATATTATCGCGGGCAGTGTGCCGGTAATTGAAAATGAAAAGCTGTACAACGTTTCTTACCTCTTACAGCGTGACGGTACAATTAACGAACAATATAAGATCCACATTACCCCTCACGAAGAGCGAGACTGGGTCATTGATGGTGGTGATAACGTTAAAGTCTTTGATACCGATGCAGGCCGCGTTGGTATTTTGATTTGTTACGACAGTGAGTTCCCTGAGTTGGGTAGGATGATGGCAGAGCAAGATGTGCAGATCATTTTTGTCCCGTTCTGGACAGACACTAAAAATGGCTACCAACGCGTCCGCATTTGCTCACAAGCGCGCGCGATCGAAAACGAATGTTACGTCGCGATTGGTGGCAGTGTGGGCAATTTGCCGCGAGTAGATAATGTCGATATTCAGTACGCGCAATCCGCCGTATTTTCTCCGTCAGACATCTACTTCCCACATGATGCGACGCTAACTGAAGCCAGTGCCAACACGGAAATGATCATCTTTGCCGACGTCGACTTAACCAAGCTGAAGCAATTAAATACCGAAGGTTCTGTGACTAACCTGAAACACCGCCGCAAAGACATTTATGGTGAGTTTATCAAGCCTGAAGCCAGCAGCAGTTAACCCCTCACCAGAGAGAAAAACATTAGAGAAAAATTCAGCTCATTCGCCAGCAAACACTGGCTAATGAGCTGAATGCTTTTTACGCGTTTAACGCTTGCTCTAGGTCGGCAAGAATGTCGTCGATGTGCTCGATACCCACTGACAAGCGAATCATTTCAGGAGAGACACCCGCTTGGTGCTGTTCCGCTTCACTTAACTGGCGGTGCGTTGTGGATGCAGGGTGACAAGCCAATGACTTCGCATCACCAATGTTCACCAAGCGCTTGAAGATTTGCAGCGCATCATAAAAGCGCACACCTGCTTCGTAGCCATCCTTCAAGCCGAACGACAGGATCGCTGATGGCTTACCTTTCATGTATTTTTCCGCCAGCGGATAGTGTTCAGAGCTCGGCAAACCGGCGTAACTCACCCAACTCACTTTTTCATGCTGGCTTAGGTATTCAGCTACCTTTTGCGCGTTTTCAGTGTGCCTTTCCATACGTAATGATAGGGTTTCTAACCCTTGCATCAGCATAAAGGCATTCATTGGCGACAGTGCCGAGCCGGTGTTACGCAGCGGAACGGTACGCGCGCGTCCGATAAATGCCGCCTCACCAAAGGCTTCGGTGTAGACTACGCCGTGGTATGAAGGCTCTGGTTGGTTTAATACTGGGAAGCGATCTTTATGCTGCGCCCAAGGGAACTTACCTGAGTCGATAATAATACCCCCCAAGGTTGTACCGTGACCACCGACATATTTCGTCAAGGAATGCACAACAATGTCGGCACCAAATTCAATCGGCTTACATAATGCGGGCGTCGCGACCGTGTTATCAACGATCACAGGTACACCTTGCGCGTGCGCTAAGTCTGCCACACGCTCTAGGTCAATGATGTTCCCTGCTGGGTTACCGATACTTTCACAGTAAACCGCTTTGGTGTTTTCATCGATCAGTTCAGCCAAACTCTCTGGTTTATCATCTTTGGCAAATTTAACCTGAATCCCCATATTTGGAAGCATGTGGGCAAACAGTGTGTACGTGCCACCATAAAGTTGTGGCGTGGAAACAATGTTGTCTCCTGCTTGTGCTAGCGTCAAAATGGCGTAATGGATTGCCGCACTGCCCGCACTCACCACCAAACCTGCAATACCACCTTCTAACGCTGCCATGCGCTTTTCCAACACATCATTGGTTGGGTTCATGATACGAGTGTAGATATTACCCGGTACTTCAAGGTTGAATAGATCGGCCCCATGCTGCGCGTTGTCAAATTCATAGGCGACCGTTTGGTAAATAGGCGTGGCAACAGATTTGGTGGTTGGGTCAGTTTCGTAACCAAAGTGGATCGATAGCGTTTCGTCTTTCATTAAGCTTTCCTTGCTGCGTCTGGTTGGATTGTGTTTGTGTATTTGGCTTCAAAGCCGCTGTATAAATAAGCATGCCAGAAGCCAACTTATGCAAAAACTCTAATAGCCTGACATTACCATAGTCAACTCACATTTAGTTAGAGGCATACCACTAAAATATCTAGCTGACTTCACCATGCTCTTTATTCCACACCCGATATAAAACCGCAGAATAGATTACGCCCACACTTTCTCTGCTGGTATTCGCTATCTTCCCCGCACCTCTTTATACTGCGCGGCAAGGAATGAACCCAACATTGAAACTATGAGCCAAACCCACTTCTCCTCTTCTCTGTATGACTTTTGCCAGTTGAATTTAGACAATCATCCACTCGAACTCGCCCGCTTTTTGCAACAGTTTGGACAAAGAGCGAAAGCTGAGTGGGAAAATACGATCGCCTTATTAAAAGATAAGTTAAGTGAACTTCCCCACCTTTCGGGCAGCATTATACTCAATGCGCCGCCCCCATCAGATAACCTCCACAGTGAAGCCGTTATTCTCTACCGAGGCCTCATTTTTGTTTTGAAGATCGCTCAAAATAGCGAAAGTTACGCTGAAGAAGCCCTCACTGAGGTTTACGACCAAGCTCGTGCTTATAAAGAGCATCACCCTGCCAGTAGCGATAAATTCATTATTCCAGTACTGCTTGCAACCGCTGCTAGCCCACAAGGCGGAGCCATCAACGTTTCGGAAGACTTAGTCGCGAATACCATGTGTGACAATGGCGCTCACTTGGCGGGGCTCATTGAACACTTTGCCAATCAATATCGAGCTGATGAAATCGCAATGAGTGAGTGGCTAACGCAGATTTAAACAGGCAATTTAAGCGTCAATGAATGGGATTTTCATTTAATCATCTGGATAGACCATTTAACTCGTAAGCTTAATGTATACTTCGGCGCAGTTTTAGCTACGTGATAATAAATATGTTTCTGACACCGTATTTCTCGCAAGACAACAACCAATTCCAGTTTACTCGCCAACAAGCAAGCTACTTTGCTAAAAAGGTTGCCGGTGACTACAACCCTATCCATGATGAAGACAACAAACGCTTTTGTGTTCCTGGTGATCTGCTTTTTGCTGTTCTATTAAGCAAAGAAGGCATCAGCAAAAAAATGCGCTTTGATTTCTCTGGAATGGTGAATGATGGAATTGCGCTGTCAGTGACGAACAAATGCGACAAAGAAAGCGCGGTTGTGGATGCGAACGGCAAAGAGTATCTGCATATGTCACGTGAAGGCGACGTAAGCTATGACCCGGCCTTTATTGAGCACGTTGTGACCAACTATGTGCAGTTTTCTGGCATGAACTTCCCACACATCATGGTTCCTCTGATGGAAGAGCAGCAAATGATGATCAACTGCCAGCGCCCATTAGTTATTTACGAAAGCATGGAAGTGGAGTTTTCTCGCCTCGACCTTACTCACCCTGAAGTGGAATTCTCAGGCGCAAACTTCGATGTAGAAGGAAAACGTGGCGTCGTTACCATGAACTTCGAATTTAAAGAAGCAGGCCAAGTAGTAGGTAAAGGTACGAAACGCATGGTTGCTAGTGGCTTAAAACCTTATGACCAAAATGCGGTAGACGATCTGGTAGAACGATTCCATGCTCGCAAAGACGCGTTTTTGCAGCAATTTCCCAGCGCCGCATAAATTGAATTTAAAAATCAGCCCACCAATGTGGGCTGATTTGCTTTTGTAAGCTAGTGGTTTGTTAATGCTTGCTCTCTCAGCCAACCTTTAAATAATCGCGTATGCGGATTATCAACGTGAGTGATAATAAAATAGCCAGCGTTGGCTTTTATTGGCTCTAACGGTGCCACTAACCGCTGCTGAGATAATTCATCCCCGAGCAATGCCATTCTTGCCAGAGCAATCCCTACCCCTGCTTCAGCCGCCGACATCGCCATATCTGTACGGTTAAAAAAGTGCCCTTGGTTTGTATCAAAATCAATTTCGTTCTGTGACGCCCAATACAGCCATTCATAATCTTTCGGCGCCCCATGCCACGGCATAGCGTCATGCAGTAACGTGGTTTTCTTCCAGGTATTGTTGTTCTCTGCAATATCAGGGAACTGAGCGAAATAACTCGGGCTCATCACTGGCAATAGCGACTCCTCCATAAGTAACTCCGCTTCTGCGCGCTTGTAAGGGATTGGACCATAGTCGATAGCAACATCGAAATTTCGGTTATCACTGTCCACCAGCGCACCTTCAGCAAACGTGTGTATTTGAATGTCTGGGTACTGCTTTTGGAAGTTTTCTAGTCTTGGTACTAACCACTTAAAAGCCAGAGAAGGTGTTAATTTCAAACGAATTTCTTTATTTTCCGAGACGCGAGTTAACTGATAGACGTTTTCTTCTATCGCGGCAAGATGATGATTGACTGCATCAACCAGCTTTTGCCCTTGTTCTGTTAAGCGAATCCCGCGAGCGTGTCTTTCAAACACACTAAAACCTAACCGCTCTTCAATAGCTTGCAACTGCTGGCTCACAGCGCCCGTGGTCAAATTCAGCTCTTTCGCAGCACTAGTAAGACTTTGGTGGCGAGAGACAATACAAATCAAGTTGATACCGTGCAATAGTGCAGACTTCATAATGCTTTTAGTTTTTCTAAATGGTGATATTAATTTTTATCTATTGTTAACCATATGTAAATCTATCATTATTGGCAAAATTCAAATTTGTGGAGTTTGTTGTGAAAGTAGTCATTCTTGGTAGCGGTGTTGTTGGTTTAACCAGCGCTTGGTATTTACGTCAAGCTGGATGTGACGTAACTGTTGTTGATCGCCAGTCTCGTGCAGCGGAAGAAACCAGTTTTGCAAACGCTGGACAAATTTCGTATGGGTATTCTTCACCGTGGGCAGCACCTGGTGTCCCAACGAAAGCCATCAAATGGTTGATGGAAGAACACGCGCCACTAAAAATTAAGCCTTCTTTAAGCCCTGAGCTAATGAGCTGGGCAACGAAGATGCTACTTAACTGCCAACTTGATAAATACCGTATCAACAAGGCACGTATGCTAACTATTGCCAACCGTAGCCGAGAGTGTTTAGCTCAATTAAACAAAGAGCATAACCTTCACTACCAAGGCCGCAGTAAAGGCACACTACAAATTTTCCGTGATGAAAAGCAATTAAAAGCCGTTGAAAAAGACATGGCGTTGCTTGAAGAAAGCGGTACCCGTTTTGAATTGATGGATGCAAAACAGTGCTTAGTTCAAGAGCCTGGCCTGGCCAACATTCAAGGTAACCTAGTAGGTGGCTTACACTTACCAGACGACCAAACGGGTGACTGTTACCTATTCTGTCAGCACCTTCAACAACTCGCTGAAGAAGCGGGTGTTGAATTCATGTTTGACACACAGATCAACAGCCTTAAGCAGCAAAATGGTCGTATCATTGCCGTCGATACTGACAAAGGCCTGATCGAAGGTGATACTTTTGTTGTTGCACTGGGTAGCTACTCTAAGCACCTATTGGATTCTATCGGTATCGATGTTCCTGTTTATCCGGTTAAAGGCTACTCATTGACGCTACCTGTGATCAACGAGGCGTGCGCTCCTCAATCAACGATCATGGATGAAACGTACAAAGTCGCGGTGACTCGTTTCGACCAGCGCATTCGTGTGGCTGGTACCGCAGAGCTAGCTGGTTTTGACTCAGCACTGCCTGATAAACGCTTGGCAACGTTGAACCACGTAGTAAGTAACTTGTTCCCAGACGGTGTTGATTTATCGAAAGCCGACTACTGGACAGGCTTCCGCCCAATGACGCCAGACGGCACTCCGATTATCGGTGAAACGCCAATTTCAAACCTATATACCAACACAGGTCACGGCACCTTGGGTTGGACGATGGCGTGTGGTTCAGCCGAGATCTTGACTGAGATCGTAACAGCTAAGAGCAACGAGTATCGCGAGCTTAGCTCACTACGCTACGGCAACTAATTGCGACACTGGAATAGTAGCAATTGCTAAAGTTGCTAACTAATTCAGTATAAAAAACGCACAATTCTAGATAGCGCACTTGTATAAGTGCGCCATCTATTCATTTATTTCTATTGAATCCCCAAGCATTTCTCTCTCTTCTCCCTCAATAACTCCATAAATTAACATCTCGCTAGCATTCCGTGCCTAACATCACGCAAATAGATCAAAAAGCACAAATTCATTAACAAGCAAGTTACAAATGGGTTAATATCCTGTTCAGAAAACAATCACTACAAACACAACAGGGAAAATACTTATGCAGTCAATAGTTGATTTTCTGAATGGAATCATATGGAGCCCGGTACTGATTTATCTTTGCCTAGGCGCTGGTTTGTTCTACTCAATCATGACGAGATTCGTTCAAGTTCGTCACTTTACAGAGATGTGGCGTCTGCTACTTTCGGGGAAAAGCTCTTCAAAAGGTATCTCTTCTTTCCAGGCTCTAGCCGTTTCACTTTCAGGCCGTGTGGGTACTGGTAACATCGCTGGTGTTGCTGCTGCTATCGGCTTTGGTGGCCCAGGCGCAGTATTCTGGATGTGGGTTGTTGCGTTTTTTGGTGCAGCAACAGCATACACAGAGTCTACGCTGGCTCAGCTTTATAAAGAGGAAGACAACGGTGAATTCCGTGGCGGCCCAGCTTACTACATTGAAAAAGCGATGGGTCAAAAATGGTATGCATGGATCTTTGCCATCGCGACTATCTTCGCGTGTGGTTTCCTACTTCCAGGCGTACAGTCAAACAGTATCGGTAACGCAGTAGAAGCTGCATTTGGCCCTGGCGCAATGATAGAAACAGCACTGGGTACATTCAGCTTCGCTAAGATTCTTACTGGTACAATTATCTCTGTCATTTTAGCCTTTATCATCTTTGGTGGCGTGAAACGTATCGCAAGCTTCACGCAGATCGTTGTTCCTTTCATGGCTCTGGCTTACATCATCACTGCTTTCGTTATCATCCTGCTAAACATCGGCGAAGTGCCACGCGTGTTCGCGATGATTGTTGGTGATGCATTTTCACCAATGGCGGGTGTTGGTGCTGCCATCGGTTGGGGTGTAAAACGCGGTGTTTATTCCAACGAAGCAGGTCAAGGTACTGGCCCTCACGCAGCAGCAGCGGCAAACGTTGAACACCCTGCGCAGCAAGGTCTGGTCCAGTCGTTCTCAATCTACATTGATACACTGCTAGTGTGTTCTGCAACCGCATTTATGATCATCATCACGGGTGCATACAACGTTCACGGTGCGGAAGGTTTCTTAGTACAAAACATTTCGGCAGAAATAGCAGCAAATGGCCCGGTATTCACTCAAATGGCGATCGAGAGCACTTTGCCAGGTATCGGTAAACCATTTATCGCTATCGCGCTATTCTTCTTCGCATTCACCACCATTCTTGCTTACTACTACATTGCAGAAACGAACGTGGCTTACATCCGTCGTACGATTAAAGTCAACGGCGTTATGTTTCTGCTAAAAGTGGCGCTTATCGCTGTTGTTTTCTACGGTACAGTAAAAACCGCGAATCTAGCTTGGGCGTTGGGTGATGTGGGTGTAGGCCTAATGGCTTGGCTGAACATTGTTGGTATTCTAATTATCTTCTTCATTTCGAAACCAGCACTTAAAGCACTCACTGACTATGAAGAACAGCAAAAACAAGGCATTGAAGAGTACACTTTCAACCCAGTTAAACTAGGCATCAAAGGTGCAGACTACTGGGAAGATAAATACCGTCGTAAAACAGGTAAAGAGCCAACTGCTGAAGCAGACACTAAACCGGTTGAGCAACCATCGACTTAAGTTTACTTTGGATCTAAACAATGAAAGGGTCAGCATGTGCTGACCCTTTTCATTTTAATCAATGCGGAGTGCATCTGGCTCAGGAAGTTTCTCAGCACTTGAACGTTTCGCCCAATAACTCGCTAATAGTGAACCTGATAAATTATACCATATAGAGAAAATCGTGCTGGCGACCGCCGCTGATGGGGTAAAAAACTTCATCGCTAACGCGGCCGCTAAACCAGAGTTTTGCAGCCCAACCTCAAAGGCGACGGTCCGGCTTGTGCGCTCTTGAAAACCGGAAGCTCGACAGATCCAATACCCTGAAGCTAAGCCAATACTATTGTGAGGAATAACCGCTAAATGACAACGGTTAGCAAAGTTTCTCTCAATGACTATTCTGCTCTACACCATCATTAAAACAATGCGTACTCATCCGTTGGTTAACCACTCTTTTTATAAGGTAGCAGGCGCAAAAAAGGCTGGCGCAAGGCCAGCCTCCTGTAAAAAATTCAACGTTTTAAGCTGCAATTTCTTGAGTTTTTGATGCTGCTGCTTTCTTCTCACCAACAGGCAGTACGACACGTCCGTACTCATTGTTTAGTACTTGAGCCATAGCAAAGTAGATAGCACTTGCGCCACAGAAGATACCTTCGAAACCTGCAATAGTGCCAATCAGCTCACTACCAGTAAAGTCACGAGCCGCCAATAGGAAGAACAGAATCGTCAATGAACCAAATACGACTTGCTTCGCTACTGGGTAGCATAGAGAACCAATAAACATAAACCCTGTGAAGATCCCCCAAAGCGCTAGGTACCAACCCATAAAGTTAGCTGGGCTTGCAGGTAGACCCATGTAAGGCATAACGATCAAGCCAACAAGTGTTAGCCAAAACAAGCCGTAAGAGGTAAATGCCGTTGTACCAAACGTGTCACCACGCTTGAAACACATCATGCCAACAAGCACTTGGCTAAGACCACCGTAGAAGATCCCCATTGCTAAGATCATAGAGTCAATTGGGAAGAACCCTGCATTGTGAATATTGAGCAGAATTGTAGTCATACCAAAGCCCATCAAACCTAATGGAGCAGGGTTTGCCAATTTCGTTGACATTTTGCACACCTTTAAAAAAAGTTAATAAAAATTACGCGCGGAGTTTAATCGAGTAGATCACAAAAGAGAAAAGGCGTTACTGGAAACTTAGATTCCATAAATGAATGAAAATAAAAATAAAAAGACCCCACTAAAAAAGTAGGGCCTTTACAATGAATTAGAGCACTACGCCGTTATTGACAAGTGATCTCGTCCCAGAACCAATTGCTTTGGGTAGGGGTTTCCCAAACACCTGGGCCGTTTTTAGCAACAAAACACTTACCGTTATAAGCCACCTTTTCACCGTTAGCAATCTGAGTCACTCCTGGTTCCCATTGAATAAAGTCACCTGTCACTGGCGGTTCTGGCTCTGTTACTGGCGGCTCCGTCACTGGGGGTTCTGTTACAGGAGGCTCAGTAACAGGTGGTTCTGTGACTGGTGGCTCTGTTGGCGTACCAGATACCACTTTCCAAGGTCCGCCTTTGCTCGGCTCATCGCCTTGAGACCACCATTTCGCCTCATAAACAACACCTTGGTAAGACACGCGATCACCACTGGTATAGACTTTATTCGCGTCCCAATTTGCCGTACCGTCAACAGGCGGAATAGTCGGCTCACCAGGGTCCACCGGATCCAGTTTGTCTACGATTCGAACTTCTGGCCAGTTCGCGTGCGATTCGTAGAAGTTTGTCACACACTTCTCATAGTCACCCGGCACGAGCGCAGAATATGCCGTTTGGAAACCAACGAGTTCACACTCGAAAGAGTAATTGCCAGGGCGATCTGGGTAATACTTCCAGTTGCCATCCCAATTCGTATAAAGCACGTCTGTTGCGCCATTGAGGTTTAAACTGCCGTATGGCGTTTGCTGCCAACAGGTATTTTTCTCATCCGCCTCAATTGGGATCTGATAGTGTGCAGCTAAGCCTTCCCAGTAGCGAATACGGTTAACGGGCTGACCCTTATCTTTGTTCTGCGCACCACACTCAATACCACCATTGATGACGTTAATGGTGGTGCCAAAACCGTAACCAATGCCAGCATCCAGCTCACGTTGAGACGGTGTCCACGTACGATCAATCACATGCAGCATGGCAGGTTTAGGCGCTTGCGGAGTTAAGAAGAACCAAATGGCTGATGCTAAATTCAACCAAGAGTCGGCCACTAAGCCAGGGTTTTTAAGCAATACGGTCGCATCACCATCAAACATTACTTCGGAGAACGCACCGTAGTTAAAGTGGTAAGAAAGCTGCTTAGCGCCGCGCCCAAAATACCCTTGACCAGGCTCACAAGGCCAACGTTTGTTTTGCCAGTCGTTTTGGCCACAACCAGTCGTGTAACCTTCTTGCCCTTCTGACCAGCCCATCTCACGCACATGAACCAACGCTTGTTGCCATTCTTCTAACCCCTGAGGGTTGTCCCAATAGTTATCCGTAGAAATATGGCCACCCGTTTCCTGAGCAAAATGAGCAAACGCCGTTACGATAGACTTTTTACATATGGCATCAGAATCTCGTCCATCGGTGTATTCACCACAGAATGCAGGAAACTTGCCAATCGCTCGAAGAAAACGCGTGTAGGTATATTCTGGCGCTGCCATTTGAGTCAGAAAATTCCATTCACTTTCAGGGAAGACGCGTTCCACACGTTTCACGTTTTCAGGGTTACTGGCCGCTCCAGGAACAATCGCCTCAACGATGGTATTTGAGCGAGTTTCCAACGCCTTAGCCCAAGTCGAATACATGGGATCTAACGTTTTACTTTGCTCTGCGGCCTGAATATCACTACGAGCAATCACGTACCCCGTAGGGTTTTGCGGGTCGGGTTGAATATTCATACTCGCGTGAGCATGAGACGCCAAAATACAACCAATGGCGAGAGGAAGATGCTTGAAAGCAAACATGTCTAGTCTCCGTATCAGGTAAATACTCTATAAATGAAAAACCAGACATATAGTGGATCATATAGAGAAAACACCGAGGAAACAGGATGTGTTCTTCGAGACAAACGTAACAAATAAATACTCTTACACATTGTGTAGCAAAGAAATTGTTACCTTGAGTCAAAAGTTAAGGATCATTTTCCTCAAATACATATACAAAAACAACAAAAAACCAGCCCGAAAGCTGGTCTAAATGACATTTTTGATAAATACTCTTCAACTTTAACCTACCCGCTCTCAAAGAAAAACGGCATTACCAATGCTTTAGGAATCAGTCATACGTTTTTTGTACTTTAAAATAGCATCACGAACAAGTATAAAGGCCACTCCTAACATCCCACCTAGAACAAGTGAAAGCACGAGTATTAATGTCACCTTAGGAGAAGACTTTGTAATAGATGGAGTGCTGAACGATACGGCTAATTCCCCATTATTAATAGAATTAATGATTCTCTTCGCATTCAACGTATTTGTAGCGACTCGCTCTGTGCTTATTAAGGCATCATCTATCTCAGTTTGTATAAGTAAAAGCTCAGCGTTAGCCTCATTAAGCATTTCATTTGTAATAGCCTGATTATGGCCCTGAAACTCATCTAAGTAATAATCGACATTTGATGGTTCTTGAGTAATAAATGAAAACTCAGCACGCTTTTTTTCCTTGCTCCATCCAGCACCTAAAAAAGCTTTTAAACGCTTTTCACCTGTGCTATCAAAACATTCGAGAACACTCGCATCACCAGCACAAAACTGTTGATCTCTTACAGAGTAGAGGTTTAATTCGTAGCGAACCGAGACTTTATATTTAGGTTTTACGACTTTTGTATAACCAAACCCCATAAGTAATACCACGACGACAAAGGCGCTTATTATCCATTTGCCACTCCATAGGATTTCAAAGAGTTCAAACAAATCGATCTCATCATCATATTGCATTTGGTTCATTTGTTGCGTTTGTTTCATTTTTTGTATTTGGTTCATTTTATTTACTATTTTATAATGATAGCAAAGTCATTATCTCTTCCCCACCTCGCATAACCTGTTATTTATGTTATAAGATAACTAGCAACTACAAATGCTTTGCGCTTTCTCAATAAAAAAACACATTGCGTAGTAAACGAGCAGCTCTAAATTCCAGCCAGTAAAACGGTCTAATCAAGAAAAAGTGAGAATAGAAAAATGCCAGTCAGCTTAACTGACTGGCATTTAGGGCTTAAGTATTATTTAGTGCTTGTTAGTACCAGACCTTTCCGGTCGGAAAATTATTCCCACTCGATTGTCGCTGGTGGCTTACCAGAAATGTCGTAAACAACACGTGAAATGCCGTCAACTTCATTGATAATGCGGTTAGATACTTTACCTAGGAAGTCGTATGGTAGATGTGCCCAATGCGCTGTCATAAAGTCGATGGTTTCAACTGCGCGCAGTGATACAACCCAGTCGTACTTACGACCGTCACCCATTACACCTACAGAACGAACTGGTAGGAATACCGTGAACGCTTGAGACACTTTATTGTATAAGTCAGCAGCGTGAAGCTCTTCAATGAAGATAGCGTCTGCACGACGTAGCAAGTCACAGTATTCTTTCTTGATCTCACCAAGAACACGAACACCTAGACCTGGACCTGGGAATGGGTGGCGGTAAAGCATGTTGTAAGGAAGACCTAGCTCTAGACCGATCTTACGCACTTCATCTTTAAATAACTCACGTAGTGGTTCAACTAGACCCATTTCCATATCTTCTGGCAGACCGCCCACATTGTGGTGTGATTTGATCACGTGAGCTTTACCCGTCTTAGATGCTGCCGATTCGATAACATCTGGGTAGATAGTGCCTTGCGCTAACCATTTTGCGTTTGCGAGTTTCTTCGATTCTTCATCGAATACGTCTACAAACACGTGGCCGATAGTCTTACGCTTTTCCTCTGGATCAGACTTACCTTTCAGTGCTTCAAGAAAACGATCTTCTGCGTCAACTTTAATGATGTTTAGGCCAAACTTGTCGCCAAACATATCCATTACTTGCTGACCTTCGTTCAGGCGAAGCAGACCGTTATCAACAAATACACACGTTAGCTTGTCGCCGATCGCGCGGTGAACCAGCATTGCGACTACAGATGAATCTACACCACCAGATAGACCCAGGATAACTTCGTCGTCACCCACTTGCTCTTTAATACGAGCAACAGCATCTTCGATGATAGATTCCGATGTCCATAGACGCTCACAACCACATACGCCAAGAACAAAGTTCTCTAGCATTTGTAGACCTTGTTTGGTGTGCGTTACTTCTGGGTGGAATTGAACGCCGTAGTATTTCTTCTCTTCGTTCGCCATCGCAGCGTAAGGGCAAGTCTCTGTCTCACCCACTTTTTCGAAATCAGCCGGAATTTCTACTACTTTATCACCGTGACTCATCCAAACATCTTGAGTCGCTTCAAGATCTTTAAATAGTGCACATTCGCCAGAAACTTTAACCTGAGCGTAGCCGAACTCACGTTCGTTAGAGCCCGCTACTTTGCCACCTAGCTGCTCTGCCATGGTCTGCATGCCGTAACATACACCAAAAACAGGAACACCTGAGTCGAATACATATTGAGGTGCGCGAGGGGAATTTTCTTCCGTTACGCTTTCTGGACCACCAGATAAGATGATGCCATCTGGGTTGAATTCGCGAATATCCGCTTCTTCTACATCCCAGCTCCATAGTTCACAGTAAACGCCGATTTCACGTACGCGACGAGCTACTAATTGAGTGTACTGAGAACCGAAGTCCAAGATCAGAATACGTTGGTCATGGATATTTTTAGTCATTTTGAGCAGTCTTTTTAAGGCTAAGTGATTAAAACCGAGGCGAGTGTACTCGCCTCTTCTTAATGCTTCAAGGAAAAAGCAAACGTTTACGCCAGGTAATTAGTTACCCAAGCGGTAGTTTGGTGCTTCCTTAGTGATTTGAACGTCGTGCACGTGAGATTCTTGCATACCAGCGCCAGAGATACGTACGAATTCAGCTTTAGTTCGCATAGCTTCAACAGTTGCGCTACCAGTAAGACCCATGCTTGAACGTAGACCACCCATTTGTTGGTGCACGATCTCTTTTAGGCGGCCTTTGTATGCGATACGACCTTCGATGCCTTCTGGTACAAGCTTGTCTGCAGCGTTATCAGACTGGAAGTAACGGTCAGAAGAGCCTTGAGACATTGCGCCCAGAGAGCCCATGCCACGGTAAGACTTGTAAGAACGGCCGTTGTAAAGAATCACTTCACCCGGTGCTTCTTCTGTACCCGCAAACATAGAACCAACCATCACACATGATGCGCCCGCTACGATTGCTTTACAGATATCACCTGAGAAACGGATACCGCCATCAGCGATAACAGGAATACCGAATTCATTCGCTACTTCAGCCGCGTCTGCGATTGCTGTGATTTGTGGAACACCAACGCCAGTTACGATACGAGTTGTACAGATAGAACCTGGGCCGATACCTACTTTCACTGCGCTTACGCCAGCTTCGATAAGGGCTTTCGCGCCAGCACCTGTTGCCACGTTACCACCAATGATGTCTAGATCCGGGTAAGCTTCGCGCGTTTCGCGGATACGAGTCAGCACACCTTCAGAGTGACCGTGTGAAGAATCGATAAGCAGTACATCAACGCCCGCTTCAACTAGAGCTGCAACACGTTCTTCGTTGCCCGCACCAGCACCCACTGCTGCACCAACACGTAGACGACCACGGCCATCTTTACATGCATTTGGCTTACGTTCCGCTTTTTGGAAGTCTTTCGCAGTGATCATACCGGTAAGTTTGAACTCATCGTTCACAACCAATACTTTTTCCACACGTGCTTCGTGCATTTTTTCCTGAACTTCTTCCAGAGTCGCGCCTTCTTTAACAGAAGCCAGACGCTCTTTCGGCGTCATTACTACTGATACTTTCTTAGAAAGATCAGTAACAAAACGAACGTCACGACCAGTAATAATGCCCACTAGCTCGTTGTGCTCAGTGACGACAGGGAAACCCGCAAAGCCGTGCTTCTCAGTCAGGGCAACAACGTCAGCGATGGTTGCTTCTGGGTTTACAGTTACAGGGTCTGAAACAACACCAGCTTCGAACTTCTTAACTTTACGAACTTCTGCTGCTTGCTGCTCAATAGACATATTTTTGTGGATAAAGCCAATGCCACCTTCCTGCGCTAGAGCGATAGCAAGACGGGCTTCCGTCACAGTGTCCATCGACGCAGAAATCATTGGAATATTCAGAGTGATATTTTTCGTCAGCTGAGTGCGAAGATCAGCTGTGTTTGGGAGAACGGTGGAGTGTGCTGGCACAAGTAGTACGTCATCGAATGTCAGCGCTTCTTTGGCAATTCTTAGCATTTGCAATATCTCACAATTAGAGGAGTAAAAAGAACAATCCAAAGTCTCATCGTTTCGCATAATGAGGGCAGCGAGTTTTGATTAACAAGCTACATTTGGATTAGATATTGCGGAGGGATTATACGGTTAACACAATCTCTTGACTACAAGTTTTTTCAATTTTTTTCTTGCATTTACCCCCTTGATATGTATTATATTGCCGCTAATTTCCATACCTATGTCCGCGAGATTAGCTGTGCCATCTCAGACCAACCAAAATATCTTCACCGTTTCACGTCTTAATGCAGAAGTCCGTCTGTTGCTTGAAAATGAAATGGGCATCGTTTGGTTGATTGGCGAAATTTCCAACTTCTCAGCTCCTGTCTCTGGTCATTGGTACCTCACTCTTAAAGATTCTCGCGCTCAAGTTAAATGTGCCATGTTCCGTGGTAATAATCGTCGCGTCACTTTTAAACCTGCTAACGGCAATCAAGTTCTCGTTAAAGCACGTCTCTCTCTTTATGAGCCTCGTGGTGACTACCAATTAATCATCGAAGACATGCAGCCAGAAGGCGATGGTCGTCTACAACAAGAGTTTGAAGAACTGAAGATGAAGCTGGCGGCTGAAGGCTTATTCGCCCAAACCAGTAAGCTATCATTGCCTGAGCACCCTAAACGTGTTGGGGTCGTCACCTCCAAAACCGGGGCAGCACTGCACGATATTCTGGATGTACTGAAACGTCGTGATCCGTCTCTTCCTGTCGTGATCTACCCAACTACGGTTCAAGGTGATTCGGCAGCGATTGAAATCGCGCAAGCTATCGGCCGTGCCAATAGCCGTGACGAGTGTGATGTGTTAATCGTCGGTCGCGGTGGAGGCTCATTGGAAGATCTTTGGTGCTTTAACAATGAGATTGTGGCTCGCACCATAGCAGCAAGCCAGATTCCTATCATTAGCGCCGTAGGCCACGAGATAGATGTCACCATCGCGGATTTTGTTGCGGATATGCGTGCCCCGACACCTTCCGCAGCAGCAGAACTGGTCAGCCGAGATAATAGCCATAAAGAGCAAGCGTTTGTTGCAAGACAGCAAAAGCTGATGGACGCAATGCGTTATTATATCAGCCAGCAAGCTAAGCTATGCACCTCGTTGGCTCATCGTTTGGAAAGGCAGCACCCTAGCCATCAACTACAGCGCCAAAGCCAGCAACTCGATGATCTACAACTGCGTTTGCAACGTTCGATGGATCAGTTTATTGCTTCACGCCTTCAGAAAGTCGAGCGCCAGCAGTACAAACTTCAATTGCACTCGCCAGTAAAACGACTCAACCAACAAAAGTCGTCTTTACAGTATTTAGAACAAAAACTGCTTGATGCAATGGACAGAAAGCTGCTCAGTACTAGGCACCAACTCGCGTTAGCAGCAGAAAAGCTTGATACCGTAAGCCCGCTAGCCACCTTAAAACGCGGTTACTCCATCACACAAAGCGAGTCGGGCAAAGTGATCACCAGAGCGAGTGATACTAAAACGGGTGACACTCTGGTCACCCGCTTATCCGATGGCGAAATCCATTCCACCGTCATTTAATCTTCAAGTTTTTGAAATTCAAAACGAACGCGTGATTTCGACTTTAATTCATTACACGTATTACAGAAGTAATTCGCCGCACCACACGCTTGCAGCTTCTCTAACTCCGCATCGCAATCAGGACAATACCCTACTTTTTTAAAGTTAACCGAACATGGTTCACAATGATATTGTCCTCTCCAAACTAATTCGCTTTGACAATTTGGGCACTTATTCTCGTTCATGCTGTTGAACTCTCTTACTGACTAAATTAGCTAAACCTAAAATAAACTCTCTTGGTAGTACCCGCTATGATCTTCATCATAGTCCTTTTAGTCCTCCTATCCGGCCAGATTTTCTATTCTTCCAAATGATCTTTGTTCGATCATCGGTAAAAGCCACTTTGATCAGCGATCTGCCCCTAAAAGAACATTTATATAACCACACACCGAAAGCATAAGTTACATATACTGTATTTGAATTTATAAAGGGATAATAATCTTAAATTAGCTTTGTTAAAGCTGCTTTTTGGTTTTTAATAAAAAGATCACTCGGAGGAATGGAAAACTTACATGCGTGTGTATTTCGATTTGATGACGGTAATACATACGGGGTAACAAAGCGTATTTGTTTAATGCTTCCGTTTAGTTTGGCTGTGGACGCCGATAAATTCGCGTAGGTCTTCCTACTTTCCCATGCTCTAAAAATGCAATCAAATCTCCATTTTCTACCGCTTTATCAAGATAACGCCGGGCAGTGCTTTTACTCATACCAAAAGACTCTGCTACCTCACTCACCGTTTTATCGATATTTGCATTATGAAACTGCTCGATAACTTGTTTTAACGTGTACTCATCGGTACAAGCAGACCTTTTTGACTGATGAGAGCGATGAAACAACGAGTCGACAACGCCCTGAGCCAGACTTTTCCTTTCTTTAAGAGTCTGCTGAATCAGACAAAACTTGTTAAGGCTGTCTTTTAATCGACTATAATCCAACGGTTTAACTAGGTAATCTAAAGCACCATAGCGGAGCGCTTTTTGCACTGTATCAACGTCATTGGCAGCTGTCACAAGGATGCATTCGGAACGCTTTGGCAGTGAAAGCAGCTCCCTAACAAATTCGACACCTAACCCATCAGGAAGGTAATTATCGACAATCAGCAAATCAACCTGAACAACCGAAATCACTTCTCTTGCTCTAGCGAGATTAACGGCTGTCCCCAAAACCTGAAAGCGCTCATCTTGCTGAATAAAGTGCGCATGTAAAGCGGCAATATCTTTGTCGTCTTCGACAATCAACACATTAAACATCTTGCCTCCTTGGAAAATAAACCGTAAAGAGCGTTTCGTCAGCGTCGCTATCTAACTCCATATGCCCTCCGGCTTCTTCCACAATAGTTTGCACTAAGTGCAGCCCAATACCATGATCTTGAAAATTATCTTTCGTCGTATAACCAAGTTGGCACAACACTTCTAGGCTGACATGAATCATAGGACCATTATTAGATACGGCTAATACGTGCTCCGTGCTCGTTTCATACATGGTAATTCGTACTGTTCCTGTCGGTGTATCACTTACCGCCTCAATACCGTTGCTCATTAAGTTACCAAGCAGTGAACTTAACAACTCTTCGTCTAAGTGTGTCGGTAGCTCGCTCCAACCATCAAGTTCGTCCAAATTAACGTCCACGTCCTTTTCTGCCGCTTTTCCGACATTGGCCAAAATTAGCCCGGAGATAAGCGGGAGAGATTGAAGCTGTTTGACGCTATCCACGCTGGCTTGATTGGTTTTTGATTGCGAGAGCGCTAAGTGCAGTGCTTGCTCTACATGACCAAGTTGTAAAAGCCCGGCTAACGTAGACAGCTTGTTCTGATATTCGTGACGAGTCACCCTCAACGACTCCAAATAATGGCTGACTTGACTGATCTTGTTCGACAGCAGTTGAAGCTCTTGTTGGGTACGTAAACTGAACACAGCACCGGATGTCTCCTCATCTTGATCACGTAACGTTACGCGGGTAATCACTAGATTTCTTCCATTCACTCTTACTAACTTATCGATAAAATCTTCGCCAGTTAGACAAAATGCCACTTCTTCAGCGGTCAGTTCAGACAACGGCTGGTGGGTCGCTACCTGCTTTTTTATCCCCAGTAGCCATCGCGCAGAATCGTTGATTAGATAAACATTATTCTTGCCGTTGATCGCCAAAATACCCTCATGTGCCGCTTGTAAAACTCCTTGATTGGTTTTGAGTGCTTGACTTAACTGCCAAGGTTCCAAATGTTGCATTTTATCCCCAACGTATTCTGAAAAACGCCAAGCGACAACAACAGACAGCGTAAAGGTAAGGACGGCGAAAATGATTAAAGGAGACAGGGTTTCTTCATTGACGACCGCTATAGATTGATTCAAATAACCGACTTTTATCATGCCGATAATGTCATCACTTTGATTAAGCAGAGGAGAAATATAGCGTACCGAGGGCCCAAGAGAGCCAACACTATGAGATAAATAAGACTCGCCCGTTGTTAACGCTCGCTCTATATCCCCACCAACAACGGGCAAGCCGATCCTCTCTTCTACGGGATGCGCTAAACGAATGCCGTTGCTGTCACTAACGGTAATAAAGTCTGCATCGGTCACATTTTGTAGAACATCGATAATGCTGCTGACCTTTGTATGATCTTTCATTTCTACCGCCGCGAGTAAGCTTGGTAATTTGGCAAGTTGCATGGATTGCACTTGAGCACGCAAAGCCACTTGATCTGAGAGCACTTGGTTCAGTCTTTGGGTACTGACCATCCACCAACCGATAGAGCTTAACGTCAATGCACCACATAACAGCAAGGTTAGATGCATAGTAAAAGAGTGAGGAAATTTACGCGTAGCCATAGATTAGGCAAGTAGATGAACCATGCCCTTAGCATACGAATTTATTGATATGAGATCAGTGTAGAGCACCGCGAAATTGAAAAAGATCCCACTCATGACGTTTATGATTTTTATTATTTCAATAATGCTTATCTCATGACTTTTTCACCGCCAATGCGGTTGTCTTTTGATTGTTTTATCAAACTTGTTACAAGCGGTTTTTTTGTTGATTTAACACAGGTTTATACACTGCTTAATCACTAAGTTAGTAGGAAATCTTAAGGAGGTTTCTATGCTGACTTCAACCAATATACGATTGCTTTCACTAGCAATTATCGGGGTGCTACTCTGGTTCAGCCCGATCCCAGACGGACTGACAGAACAAGCGTGGCACATGATGACTATCTTTGTCGTCACGGTCCTCAGTTTGATCATCGCTCCCTTACCACTCGGCGCAATGGCTCTAATGGGCCTGACTGCCGCAACATTACTGGATGTACTGCCAATTAGAACCGCACTGACGGGCTTTGCCCATCCAACGATTTGGATGATCGCTGCCGCGTTTTTTATTTCCCGTGGTTTCATTAGCACAGGCTTCGGTCGTCGCGTCGGTTACTGGTTTATTTCTAAGCTCGGTAACAGTTCATTGGGGTTGGCGTACGGTCTTGTGTTGACGGATCTCCTGTTTGCCCCAGCGACACCAAGTACAACAGCACGCTGCGGAGGCATCATCTCGCCACTATTTCGCTCGGTCGCCAATGCTTACGACTCGGATCCAGAAAAAGGGACAGAAAACAAAATTGGCGCTTTCTTGGTTCAGTGTATTTTCCAATGTAATGCCATTACCTGTGCGATGTTTTTAACCTCGATGGCTGGCAACCCTTTAGCGGCCAACTTTGCCAAAGAGCAAGGAGTTGAGATAACTTGGGGCGCTTGGGCACTCGCCGCCATTGTACCTGGGGTGGTGTGTTTGCTCTTAATTCCACTGGTGATGTACTTGGTTTTCCCACCGGAATTAAAGAAAACGCCAGAAATGCGCCTTATCGCGCGACAAAAGCTCGCTGAAATGGGGGCTATGACCCGCGATGAGTGGATGGTGTGCATTACCTTTATTGGCATGGTCAGCCTGTGGGTTCTGGGGCCAACACTCGGTATTCATTCTACAGTAACCGCATTGTTAGGCTTGGTCTTCTTACTGTTTACTCGCACCATTACTTGGGATGCAGTGCTGCAAGAAAAAGAAGCATGGCATACCATCACATGGTTTGCGGTACTGGTGATGATGGCCGCTCAACTCAATAAGTTGGGCTTTATTGGCTGGTTTGGAGACATGATTGGTAGCTCACTGTCAGGTTATGGTTGGCTGACCACGATGGCTATCTTGCTACTGGTTTATTACTACAGCCACTATATGATGGCGAGTGCGATGGCACACATCAGCGCCATGTATTCGGCCTTCTTAGCCATTGCGATTGCAGCGGGTGCTCCCCCTATGCTGGCCGCCATTGTTCTGGGTATGTTCAGTAACCTTTATATGTCTACCACGCACTACTCTTCAGGGCCGGCTCCAATCCTGTTTGGTGCGGGCTTCCACAGCCTACAAAGCTGGTGGAAGATTGGCTTTGTGTTCTCACTTATCGTGATTCCGGTGTTCTTCTTTATCGGCGGCGCATGGTGGAAACTACTTGGAATGTGGTAAGTGACACGTGTAAAAATGCCCGCATGTTGCGGGCATTTTAAAGCACTTATTTAGGCTTTACTTGCGTCAGCATTTCAATGTTTTGCTCATCAAGCTGACGCAATTGCACCTGTATTGTCTCGAACTCATCCAAACTTTGAGTATGAGTACCACCACACGGAATCACCGCAACCTCCCCTTCTTGGAAATCGCATTTCCAGTAACGAGAGTCCGTCAAAAACTCACCATGGCAGTCCATCGATATCTCTGAGCCCAACTCTAACCAAGAAACCACTTGCTGATTGACCAGATTCTGTAAGCTCGCTAGGTTAGCTAACACATCTGCGCTGTTAAGGCCTCTTTTACGCAGCGTCTTCCCTAAACGATAAGTATCGTGACACTCATCAGGAGTGACAAAGCTCGTAACCTGCGCGTAACTGTTAAAATCGTAATGACCATGAGGATCTTTACGGTCGGCATCTTTGCGCCAATAGCCGTTTTCATTCAATACTTTATTCAATGCTAAATACGCGATATGGCCTGCGCTGTGACCTCGACTCAGTGCATCCTGATAGGCTTTATCCACTTTTAGCTCAACCATTTGCCCCGGCTGAATATCGTGTTCAGAACCTTCTAAACAATGGACCACCACGAATGCCCATCCTGGGGTGTCGCGCTTTACGGGAATTTCCTCACCAATAAATAGCTTTCCATTTTCCAACTCTACAGCCCCTACTTGGCAATCTGTCACTGTGTGCGCATCTAACAGGCCGCGATCGGCAGGATGGTCCGGCCAGATATGACTAACAGGGTGAAAAGGAGTCTCTTTTGTCACAACAAAAGTCTGTTGTGGAGTCTGTATACTCAAAAGCACCTTTGAGTCGAGTTGCCAAGTGTTATGGCAAAAACGTGTAATAGTGGGTGTGACTTGCATTGTTTCCTTCCAGCATAAAAAAAGCGCCTTTAGAATTCTAAGGCGCTTTAAACATTAACTCATTATTTATTTTTTGCGATTTTTCATCATACCCATCAAGCGTTTGCGTTTACGCTCTTGAGAGAGAGTCATCTTGTTCGTTTTGTTTTCAAACGGGTTATCACTGCTCTGGAAGTTGATACGGATTGGTGTGCCCATGATTTCCAGAGATTTACGGTAGTAGTTCATCAGATAGCGCTTGTACGAATCTGGTAGCTCATTTACTTGGTTGCCGTGAATAACCACGATTGGTGGGTTGTAACCACCCGCGTGCGCATACTTCAATTTCACACGACGACCACGAATCAACGGCGGCTGGTGATCTTCTGTCGCCATCTTCATAATACGAGTCAGAACAGAGGTACCCACACGTGTTGTCGCAGACTTGTACGCTTCTTGAACCGATTCGAATAAGTGACCAACACCTGTACCGTGCAGTGCAGAAATAAAGTGAATACGAGCGAAATCGACGAAACCTAGACGACGATCCAGCTCTTTTTTCACGTGTTCTTTCACGTCTGTATCCAAACCATCCCACTTGTTCACTGCGATAACAATCGAGCGACCTGCGTTTAGCGCAAAGCCTAATAGGCTCAAGTCTTGATCGGAAATGTTTTCACGCGCATCGATAACCACAAGAACAACGTTCGCGTCTTCGATCGCTTTCAACGTTTTAACTACTGAGAACTTCTCGACAGTTTCATTGATGCGTTTACGACGACGAACACCCGCAGTATCAATCAATACGTACTCGCGACCATCACGTTCCATCGGAATATAGATAGAGTCACGCGTCGTGCCCGGCATATCGTAAACTACCACACGCTCTTCACCTAAAATACGGTTGGTCAGCGTTGATTTACCCACATTTGGACGACCGATGATGGCAAGTTTGATCGGCTGGTCTTGAAGACGCTTGAACTCGGCTTCCGCCTCTTCTTCTGTGTAATCTAGCTTCTCTTCTTCGTCGATAAAGTCAGTAAGATCTTCGATTTCACCTTGTGCTTCTTCAACCATTTTTTCTGCGAATGGGTTTAGAGCACGGTCAATCAGAGCGCCAACACCACGGCCATGAGCAGCGGCAATCTGGTACATGTTTTCAACGCCCAACTGCCAGAAATCCGCCGATGCCGCGTCCGCATCAATACCGTCAACTTTGTTAACAACCAGCATGGACGGCTTTTCAACTTTACGTAGGTGATTTGAAATCGCGATATCTGATGGTGTTAGACCAGCACGGCCGTCAACCATAAATAACACCACATCAGCTTCATCAATCGCAGCTAGCGATTGCTCTGCCATCTTGGTTTCTACGCCTTCTTCTGTGCCGTCAATACCGCCGGTATCGATAACAATGAACTCGTGCTCTCCAAGCTTAGCTTGACCATATTTACGGTCACGAGTTAAGCCAGGGAAGTCCGCAACCAAAGCGTCACGAGTGCGAGTCAATCGGTTAAATAACGTTGATTTGCCAACGTTTGGACGCCCTACCAGAGCAACAACAGGTACCATAACAACCTCTACAATATTCTTACTTATGTAGTTATAGGTAATGACTTGTCGGCTGACCAGTGTTTACCTATAACTACAGTTTTAACTTATGCTTATATCAATAAAACGGCTCCCAACTGAATCACCAGCTAGGAGCCGAATGTGAATTGTATCACACGATTAATCGTTAATCGTCAGTTTCTTTACATCACCATCACGAGTCGTTAAGACGTAACCACCCGGCACAACTAATGGTGGAACGGCAAAGCCGCTGCTGTCGACTTCTTGTGTTGAGACAAATTCGCCACTACTACGATCGACCCAGTAAAGGTAACCTTCGCTATCACCGACAACAACATAACCTTCGATCACTTTTGGAGCAGTCAATAATCGGTGCTCTAGTTTGTCATTTGACCACAGCTCCGTGCCACTGCGTGCATCAAATGCCATAAGGTGATCTTTGTCTGTCACGACAAATATACGACTACCATCGCTTGCTAAATCGGTCGCTGATGAGTGGTTACGCTTCCACACTGGCTTGCCTGAACGCAAGTCAATCGCGGTCAGTTGGCCATTAAAACCAATCGTGTACAGAGCGCCGCCAAGAACCAACGGAGACGCATCCACGTCCACAAGTCGATCGATTTCAGTCGCACCTTGCGGGGAACCGATTGGCTGTTGCCAGATTAACTGACCACGCTCGGCAATTGCAGCCGCCAAACGACCGTTTGCCGTTCCCCAGAACACACCACCGGACAGAGCAACAGGAGCACTGCTACCGCGTAAAGTCAGATTTGGAACTTCAGTGCTAATCGCCCACTTCTGGCTACCATCTTCTTGATTTAGAGCCAGCAGCGTACCTTTGTTCGTGTTCACGATAACTAGGTTACTATCTGTCGCAGGCGCAGCCAGAACCTCACCGTCCACATCGACACGCCAGTTTAGCTCACCAGTTTCTTCGTTGAGCGCCAAAACTTGACCGTTTTCACTGCCCATGAAGATTTGGCTATAGCCCGCCGTAATACCGCCAGACAAGCGAGCTGGAACATCGCCTTCGACGTCTTGTTCCCACAACATTTTGCCAGTTTCAGGGTCTAGGGCTTTAACCAAGCCATCTCTGCTCGCGACAAAAACTTTGCCATAAGCATACGCAGGAGAAAGTTTAGAGTAGTAATGTTCAACGCCACTACCAATCGATGCGTTCCAAATTTTCTTTGGAGTAAACTCACTATCGATATTTGGAACGGGTGCCATGATGACGGTATCTTCTTCACTTGCACAGCCTGCCAGTATTCCTGCAAATATCGCCACTGACAGGGCTTTTTTCAGCATTCCCTTCATGCTTTGCACCCTTATTTGGCTAGGTCATCCAACTTCATTTTCAGCGTTTGGCTTGCATCACCAGATTGTTGCGCTTCTGTGTATGCTGCGTAAGCGCCTTGAGAGTCACCTTTACGAAGCAATACATCACCACGAAGCTCTGCAACACGGCCTGCCCAGCTTTCGTCACTGATGTTGGTCAGTTCTGCCAGAGCACCATCGAAATCGCTTTGTTCAGCTTTAACGCGCGCTAAGCGGTAGTGGATAACCGCCAAAAGTGCTTGGTCAGAGGTTGAAGTTTTTGCCCACTCTAGCTGAGCTAACGCTTCATCAAAGCTACCAGCTTCGACTTGTACTTTTGCTAATTGAAGCGCAGCAAGTACGGCATATTGAGTATCGCTGTTTTCATCAATAAAGCTTTGCACACTACCTTCAGCGTCGGCCCCTTTTGCGGCCAACTCTTGCACTGCCTGAGTGTAGCTCTCAGAGGCTGCTTCTTGCGCAGCAGTGACAGAATCTTGGTAATAACGCCAACCAAATAGGCCACCTAAACCGATAACCGCACCAAAAATGATCGCTTTACCGTTTTCTTTCCACCAATCTTTGATCGCTTCTACTTGTTGTTCTTCAGAATCGTAGAGTTCCACTTCCTGTCCTCTTAAATCTAAAAAAGTGGCGACTGACGTTCGCCACTTCCAAAATATGTTGTTTACACTAATTCAGCGAGCTTTGTGATGACTTCTGACTGGCTGTACGTTTCTTGCGTACCACCCAGTAGGTCTTTAAGCACAACAGTGTTGTCAGCCACTTCGTTTTCACCCAGTACAAGAGCCGCCGCTGCGCCAACTTTATCTGCTCGTTTGAACTGCTTCTTAAAGTTGCCACCACCAAAGTGGTTCATCACTCGCAGGCCTGGTACTTGTTCACGTAATTGCTCAGCCAGTTTCATACCCGCCATCATAGTGCCTTCACCTGCGGTCACCATGTAGACGTCGACACTGCGGCGTACATCTGTAAGCTCCAGCGTTTCTAGCATCAGTACTAAACGCTCAAGCCCCATTGCAAAGCCTACTGCCGGCGTTGGTTTACCGCCGAGTTGCTCAACAAGACCATCGTAGCGACCACCACCACATACCGTACCTTGAGCGCCTAAGCTCTCAGTGATCCACTCAAATACTGTGCGGTTGTAGTAGTCCAAACCACGTACAAGTCGCTCATTAACTGTGTATTCGATGCCTGCTGCGTCAAGAAGTTCACACAGACCCGCAAAATGTTGCTTAGATTCTTCGTCAAGGTAATCAGAAAGGCGAGGAGCATCACCTAAAACCGCCTGAACGTCTGGGTTCTTAGTATCTAGAACGCGCAGAGGGTTGGTGTGCATACGGCGCTTACAATCTTCATCAAGAATGTCCATATGCTGCTCTAGGAACTCGATTAACGCTGTACGGTAGTTTGCACGTGCATCCAAAGAGCCGATAGAGTTCAACTCTAGTCGAACATGTTCAGCGATACCAAGCTCACGCCAAAGACGCGCGGTCATCATGATAAGCTCTGCATCAACGTCTGGGCCATTCAGACCAAAGACTTCGACGCCACACTGGTGGAACTGACGATAACGGCCTTTTTGAGGACGCTCGTGGCGGAACATTGGTCCCATGTACCATAGGCGCTGCTCTTGGTTGTAAAGCAGGCCGTTTTCGATACCTGCGCGAACACAACCCGCTGTACCTTCAGGACGAAGCGTTAGGCTGTCACCATTGCGGTCTTCAAACGTGTACATTTCTTTTTCTACAACGTCTGTAACCTCACCGATTGCACGGCTAAATAAATGAGTCATCTCAACGATTGGCATGCGCACTTCATTGTAACCATAAGCGCTGACTACATTTTTTACTGTGTTCTCAAGTTTTTGCCACAGTGGAGATTGAGTTGGGAGGCAGTCGTTCATGCCTCGAATTGCTTGAATAGTTTTTGCCACGATAATTACCGTAATTTTCGTTGAGAGTGTTTAATCTTGAACTTTAACGTCAATGCGATTGTGTTCATCCATCACTGCTGCTTTCGCGCGGATTTTGGCTTCGAGCTGACTCACAAGATCATCATTGTCAAAACGCTCTTTCTGACGTTTACCGTCTTCATAGAAGGCGCTTTTCTTGTTGCTGCCAGCCAAGCCTAGGTGTGAGACTTCTGCTTCACCCGGTCCATTAACAACACAACCAATAATAGAAACATCCATTGGTGTGATAATGTCTTCCAGGCGCTCTTCTAGGGCGTTGACCGTACCAATAACATCAAACTCTTGACGTGAGCAACTTGGGCAGGCAATAAAGTTAATGCCACGAGAACGAATGCGCAGGGATTTAAGAATATCAAAGCCGACTTTGATCTCTTCCACAGGGTTAGCTGCAAGAGAAATACGCAACGTATCGCCAATGCCTTCCGCGAGTAGCATGCCAAGCCCGACAGACGATTTCACCGCACCAGCACGTGCTCCGCCCGCTTCAGTAATGCCTAAATGCAGTGGCTGGTCAATTTTCTGAGCCAGTAATCGGTAAGAGTCTACGGCAAGGAATACATCCGATGCCTTTACGCTCACTTTGAATTGATCAAAGTTAAGACGTTCGAGAATGTCTACATGGCGCATCGCCGATTCCACCAAAGCTTCTGGTGTTGGCTCGCCGTATTTCATCTGAATGTCTTTTTCCAGAGAACCGCCGTTCACGCCGATACGGATTGGGATGTTTTTATCGCGTGCGCAATCAACAACCGAACGAATACGGTCTTCATTGCCGATATTACCTGGGTTGATGCGTAAACAGTCCACACCGTATTCCGCTACTTTTAGCGCAATGCGGTAGTCAAAATGGATATCAGCAACCAGTGGGATATTCACTTGCTGTTTAATTTGCTTGAATGCTTCAGCGGCGTCCATGGTTGGTACAGATACACGCACGATATCCGCGCCCACATTTTCCAGCGATTTAATTTGTGCAACAGTCGCGTCAACGTCTGTTGTTCTGGTGTTTGTCATGGACTGCACCGCAATTGGCGCGCCATCACCAATAGGTACATCACCCACATAAATACGAGTCGATGGGCGACGTTTAATAGGAGATTCGTGATGCATAGTAATTTCTAAGGTAAGGTGAATCTTGCGACTTTGCCTGAAGTATACCCAGAAAGGTCGACAGGTTCACTTGATAATGTCATTGAAACGTTTTCTGGTGCGCCTAAAACCACTTTATATGGCATGGCACCCGTCAATTCCAGTTTCTCTCCAGCTTTTTTTACGCCCGAAGAGAGCGTATTTCCAGAATTGTCTTTAACTTGAACCCAGCAATCACCATTAAATTGCAAATTCAACAAGTTAGCTGCCACTTCAGGCACCGTGGATTCTTCTACCTCAACCGGAGCACTTTCCAGTATCGCGTTTTCAGTATCGCCTTCGGCCAGCGTATTATCACTTTGCTCATCCACTGTATCAGTAGCCTGAGCAGGCGTGTCATCAAGAGTGGTGAACTTATGTTCTGCTTGCGAGGCAGTCTCTTCAAGGTACAACATTGGATCTTGTTGCTCAGCATTACCTAGCTCTTGCTCAATTTCTTGCTCTTGCTCTGTGGTTTCGGTTAAGTCGACCATCGATGTTTGCTGGTTTTGCCACCACCATACGGAGGAAATACCCAGAATAACAGCCACAATCCCCCAAGTCAGGATCATGATGCGGCTATCATGCTTTTCACGTTTTGCCTTGCCAGAGAAACTTTTCATTTCGTGCTCTTCTGGCTCAGGCTTATGCTCACTTGCATAGGCTCTTAGGACTTCATTGATATCCATACCTACCGCTTTCGCATACGAGCGGAGATAACCTTTCGTAAATGTGGCAGATTGATCAGAAGCAAACTGGTTGCTTTCAATATCTTCAATGATAGTGACGCGCAAACGAAGCCTGTCGGCCACTTGTTTCTGGCTTAAACCTAATTGCTCACGCTTGTGTTTTAATAATGTACCTGCTTTTACTGCGGTGTGATTTTCTTCTGTTGCTGTCGTCTCGTTTTCAGCTGTCATACTTTACTTCATCTCTTTACTGAACGAGCAAGTTTCAGGTCACTTTTCTTATTCTTAGTTGGTAGTGAGACTAGAAACATACTCTAAATTTATTGTTGGGAGACCTAGCCTCTCATCAGTTGTCGCTCCACAAAATAACAGAGTGGTCACTCTAAAGCGCTAACCTTTAATTCTAATAGATATAAAACATGAAACAACACAGTGGATACGCATTATTTACAGGCAGCTCAAGGTTTTTCCTTAAATTGACATTAGATACCAACTCTTTGTAACAAAAAAGCCAGAGCTGAGCTCTGGCTTAATGTATTTCTTTATCGTTTATACCGCTTTCACCGCGATGGCTTCGCCTTTTTCTGCTTTGAGCATCGCCGTACGTTTGGTTCGGTCAATCACGTCACCTACAAGCTGTCCACATGCGGCGTCAATATCATCACCACGGGTTTTACGAACGGTTACTGTATGTTCGTATTGCATCAACGTTTTTTGGAAACGGTCAATACGCGAGTTACTTGGCTTTTTGTATGGAGAGCCAGGGTACGGGTTAAACGGAATTAGGTTGATCTTACACGGCGTATCTTTCATTAGCTCCGCTAACTCACGCGCATGGTCCATATCGTCGTTCACGTGGTCTAGTAGAACATACTCTACCGTCACTTTGCCGCGGTTTGCGTTCGATGACGCAATGTAACGACGTACAGATGCCAAGAAGTCTTCAATATCCCAACGGTCATTGATTGGCATGATTTCACTGCGCAGTTTGTCATTTGGAGCATGCAGAGAAATCGCCAGTGCAACGTCAATCTTGCCGGTCATTTGATCCAGACCAGATACAACGCCAGACGTAGATACAGTAACGCGACGTTTAGACAAACCGAAACCAAGATCATCCAGCATCAGTTCCAACGCAGGGATCAAGTTTTTCATGTTCAGCAGTGGCTCACCCATGCCCATCATTACCACGTTGGTAATTGGACGACGACCCGTTTCTTTTTCAAGGCCGATTTCACGCGCAGCGCGCCACACCTGGCCAATAATTTCAGAAACCTTAAGGTTACGGTTAAAACCTTGCTGTGCCGTTGAGCAGAACTTACATTCTAGAGCACAACCAACCTGTGAAGATACACACAATGTCGCGCGATCATCTTCAGGGATGTATACCGTTTCGACATCTTGGTCGCCAACTTTCATCGCCCACTTGATGGTGCCATCTGAAGAGTGTTGAGCTTCGGCAACTAGCGGCGCTTTTACTTCACACTTGTGTTGAAGTTTTTCACGCAGTTTCTTGTTGATGTTCGTCATTTTTTCGAAGTCATCAACACCGAAATGGTAGATCCACTTCATGACTTGCTCCGCACGGAACGCCTTTTCACCTAATTCCTCAGCGAAAAACTGACGCATACCTTTGCGATCAAAGTCGAGTAGATTGATTTTTTCAGTAGTCATGTGGCCTCTCTGACGACGGAACATTAATTAAGGGCGCGAATTGTACAGCCTTTACGCAGTGACAACAAGGGGGCTAAAGCCATGTATTTTCTAAGGTGTTAATATCCATGCGATTAAAATTTAACCACCTATATTAAACCAAGAAATTCATCGCTAAATAACCGAAAACACGCTGTAAGGTTAGTAGGTTTAGTGAACACTAATTACGCAGACAGTTGCTTAATCTTCTCCACAATCGCTTTAAGGCCATTGCCGCGAGAAGGGCTCAAATGAGCAATCAACCCAAGCTTTTCGAAGTAGCTATCCACATCAAAGGATTGGATTTCGGCACTAGACTTGCCTTCGTAAGCAGCCATCACCAAAGCGATTAAGCCTCTGACAATACGTGCGTCCGAATCCGCACAGAAATGCCACTTTCCTTCTACCTGCTCACTCACCAACCAAACTTGGCTTTCACACCCCGAGACCGTCACCTGATCTGACTTAAGATCGTCAGGCATTTGAGGCAATTTTTTCCCCCACTGAATAACCTGACGATAACGGTCTTCCCATCCCTTAAAGTTTTGCATCGTCGCGACAATATCCTCAGCGGTAATGTCTTGACCGAACGGTGATTGTGGGAAAGATGACATAGCAATCTCCTAGCTGTGGCATTGTGAGCAAAAAAGTCGCTCGATAAAATATTAGGCGTTTTTGTATTTTTGGATCAGTTTTTCAACGATACGTGATACCGCAACAAAGCCGAACGTCGCCGTCACCACGGTTGCCGCACCAAAACCGCTTGCGCAGTCCATACGTTTCGGGCCTTCCGCCGTCGATTTAACGCCACATACACTACCATCTGGTTGAGGGTATTTAAGTTGCTCCGTCGAGAATACGCAGTCAATTCCAAATTTACGCTGCGGGTTCTTCGGAAAATTATGATGACGGCGCAGTGTGTCTTTGATCTTTTTGGCTAACGGATCTTGGATCGTTTTGGTCAGGTCGGCGACTTGAATCTGAGTCGGGTCTACTTGACCACCCGCGCCACCGGTGGTGATCACTTTGATTTTGTTGCTGCGGCAGTAGGCCAGCAAAGACGCTTTTGCTTTTACGCTGTCAATGGCATCAAGCACATAGTCGAACTCTTTACTTAAGTACTCGTGTTGATTGTCTGGCGTGATAAAGTCATCGATTAAGTTGACTTTGCACTCTGGGTTAATCAGCTTAACGCGTTCTGCCATCACTTCGATTTTACTCTGGCCAACGGTGCCTGACATTGCGTGGATTTGACGGTTGATATTAGTCACACAGACATCATCCATATCAATAAGAGTCAGCTCGCCTACTCCTGTTCGTGCCAGCGCTTCCACCGCCCAAGAGCCGACGCCACCAATACCAATTACGCACACGTGAGCAGCGCGTAGGATTTCGACTTCGCTATTCCCGTAAAGACGACGGGTACCGCCAAAGCGTTGGTTGTAGTTATCAGAAGCAGGAGTTTCAAGTTCGCGCATGGTGCAATTCTTCCGCCAAAAAGTAGTCCAAAAACAAAGAGTGCGATTTATACGCACTCTTTGGAAAAAAGTCTAGATGAGAAGCTTATTGTAACTTCTCGGGCGGCAATGCCCAAGGCGCCTGAGTGGCGGTGTTGTCTAAGCCTAACTTCCACACTCGCCCAAAATGCTTATAGTGCCCAGCTTCTGTTCCAGCGCGAGGCCCCATGCCATGATACAGATCCAAGTGGTTGCGCTTTACGGCCCCGCCAGTATCTAACACAATAAGCAGCCTTAACTGATGAGCACCACTCCAACTTCCGTCGGCATTCAGTAACGGTACTTCCGCCAATATTGGCGTACCCATAGGGAAAATTGAGCGGTCACCCGCCACAGAAGCCATCGGCAATAATGGAATACCTGCCGAGCCAGTCACTGGCGCATCAGCTTGTGGACTAAAGAAAACATACGATGGGTTTTGCTCTAGCAGTTCTCGCACCACACCGTCATCGTTCGCCAATACCCACTCTTTGATCGCTTTCATCGACATTTTTTCACGCGGGACTTCTCCTCGCTCAATCAGCACTTTGCCGATACTGACGTACGCTTTGTTGTTCTTGCCACCGTAAGCGAAGTATTCCAGCGTATCGTCGTCTTCAAAGTGCACAAAACCGCTGCCCTGAACTTCCATCAGAAAGGGATCAATTCTGTTTGGTGCGTAACCAAGCTCTAGCCCTTGCCCTTCCAACGCCCCCGCATAAATTTGTGCTCGGGTTGGACAATTTGAACCACAATTTGGCTTGCGATATACCGGATATTTGAATGTTTCGTTCGGCTGATGGCGCAGTTCCATCACTGGCGAGAAGTAACCAGTAAACAGCACGTTCCCTTTTTTGTCTCCGCCACCTAACTGAGCCGCTTGAATATCAAAATTGGATAATTCACGCGGGTCACCACTTTGTAATACCCATTCATTCAATTTTTCATACAGTGGCTGGTAAATAGAAGCCATTCTCGGCGATTTATTGACTACTTGCTCAGCCTGTTTATGGAACTCGGTAAAATCTCTCGGCTTGTTAGATTCAACCAACGATGTTTTATTCAAAACTGAGTTAAATTCACCATCTAGGTATTGTTGAGCTCTTTCGTTAGGTTGCGCGCAGCCAAGAAGTAGTGTGGCTGCGGCCATTGGAAGATATTTCTTAATCACAGGTTTATTCCTTTCCAGCTATCAGTGCAGGATGACAAACTCGAAGGAATAGCGCAACGAGAGGGCCGTTAACGCATGTTATTTTTAAACTTTTCTGACAATCGATACACAGGCTGGTAATGATTTGCCGAAATAAGCTTCATTTCCGTATAGTCAGTGTTCAACACCTTAAAGCGGCGCACGGCATTTCCGACCTGATATTCAACGTACTTACCGTCAAATGAAAACTCGGTTCCGACAAAACGGCCGTTCATTTTTACTCCTTTGGCGCTAAGGGTAAAACTGTGCGCCGAATAGCCAGCCACACCTTGTTCAACCCATGTGCCATGTAATGGTGCTTTAGGATAAGCAACTGATAGATAAAGGTCATAAAGTGGCCTAGCTAATACAAGCGTGATCATTAAGCTTGCGAATATACCCAAATGCATAAGCCGCTCAACCCACCTTTTCTTATTGGCTGTGAGTTTATCCACTTTATTTTTTGCTGCAGTGATACTAATTTTTTCACCTATCTCTCTAAACGTTGATTTGCTATGAAGCGAACATGGCATTCACCCACTCTCTCCATGCATGGCAACCTAATAACACTGGCTAGGATACCGAACAATGATCTAAATAAATAGTTTGCCTTTCAGCATTAAAAACCGCTTGCCCACCAAAGAATAAAATTGCAGTATATTTAAATATAAATTCACAATGGAACACGCCGTGAAATTAAGAAATACTGCTCTAGTTAAAGGATTCAGACAGTCTGTCCCTTATGTCAATGCCCACCGCGGGAAAACCATGGTCATCATGCTGGGCGGGGAGGCAGTGGCTGACGGTAACTTTTCTAACATCATCAGTGACCTCGCACTTTTACATAGCCTAGGCGTAAAAATTGTTCTGGTTCACGGTGCCAGGCCGCAGATAAACTCAATCCTCGAACAGAACTGTTATGCAACGCCTTACCACAAGGGCATAAGGGTGACTGATGAAACGTCATTGAATTATGTCATGCAAGCTTCTGGGCAATTGCAATTGTCTATTACTGCCCAGCTTTCGATGAGCCTGAGCAATACGCCCATGGCAGGTACACAGCTGAACGTGGTGAGTGGCAACTTTGTCATTTCACAACCTTTAGGCGTGGATGACGGCGTGGACTATTGCCACAGCGGTAAAATAAGAAGAATCGACGTTGACGGCATCAATCGCATGCTGGATCAAGGGTCGATAGTGCTGCTTGGCCCCATCGCCAGCTCAGTAACCGGAGAGTCGTTTAATTTACTATCAGAAGAAGTGGCGACTCAGGTTGCAATAAAGCTGAAGGCAGACAAGCTCATTGGGTTTTGTTCAGAACAAGGCGTGATTGACGAAGATGGTAACGCCGTCGCAGAACTGTTTCCTAAAGAAGCCGAACACATTTTACAAAACATGCTGAGTTCTCCAGAGCTACAGAACGAAAACTCGTCTGGAACCATGCGTTTTTTAAGAGCCTCTACGACGGCTTGCCGTGCCGGTGTACCACGCAGCCACTTAGTCAGCTACAAAGTTGATGGTGCACTAATTCAGGAGCTGTTTTCTCTGGACGGTATCGGTACACAAATTGTGCAAGCCAGTGCCGAGCAGGTGCGACTCGCTGATATTGATGATATTGGTGGTATTCTCGATTTGATCCGGCCACTGGAAGAGCAAGGGGTGTTGGTTCGCCGCTCAAGAGAGCAACTCGAGCAAGAGATCCATCAATTTACCATCATAGAAAAAGATGGGTTAATTATCGGCTGCGCCGCGCTATACCCTTATGTTCAAGAGAAAATGGCCGAGATGGCATGCGTGGCGATTCACTCTGAATATCGAGATGGAAACCGCGGGCTTTTACTGCTCAACCACATGAAGTTGCAATGTAAAGCGCAAGGTATAAAGCAACTGTTCGTTTTAACCACGCACAGCTTACACTGGTTCCGCGAACAAGGTTTTCACGAGATGAGCGTAGATTTTCTCCCTTCGCACAAACAGAATTTATACAATTATCAGAGGAAATCTAAAGTATTGGCGATAGAGCTCTTTTAGCGACAGATGTATCAATAATGAGACAAATTTTCACCAATATCATTCTTATTACCTTCTAGATCCCCTTTATATTGCCCTGATAATTGGTTAATATTTCGGCTCCCTACATCAGGGAGCCCACTGGACTTACTCCACTCAGTTTTATTTAGCTGAGCCGCAAGGATTGCTTGAGGTTGAAACAACATCAATACGAGCAAAACCCGATGAAAACCATTATTTGTAATTCTGTTCAAAGCTTTTGGGATATGGCAGACAACCACTTACTCGAAGGTTTGGATGTCCATTGCGCCTTCCCAACAACGGAAGGGCTCAAAGCTTTTATTCTCAACTACAAAGAAAAATACGGTATTCGCAGCATCTCTTTTACCACGGTCACCGCAAACGCCTAATAATCATGAGATCATGTGCAAACCACGGATGGTTATGCCTAACCAGTTCAGTTCCTCAAACGACTGACTAAACCACTTGCCCGCTCGGTTCTCACTTTGATCCCTCGCTTTACCACTCGCTCATCGGCATACAGACTCAAGCGATTTTTCGCCCGCGTAATTCCGGTATAAATCAGCTCCCGGGTTAAGATCGGGGTAAATTCCGGAGGTAAAATCATCAACGTGTGGTCAAATTCACTGCCCTGAGATTTATGGATAGTCATCGCATAAGCGGTTTCATGCTCAGGAACGCGGCTTGGTAAGACCGATTTCACCGAACCATCTGGCAGTTCAAAGAAGACTTTTAACTTACTCTCACCATCCACATCAGTTCGAATACAAATGCCAATATCGCCATTATAGAGCCCTAATGCATGATCATTGCGCGTGACCATCACTGGCCTGCCGTGATACCAAATCTCATCAGACACTTTTATCAGTTTGCGTGCCGCCAACGCCTTTTCAACACGTAGATTCAACCCCGTGACGCCAAAATCCCCCTCCCGAATCGCGCACAGCAGGCGGCATTTTGCAAATGCGTCCAAGGTGGCTTTCGCTCGCTGTTCAATCGATTCTGGTTCTTCCGTATCTGGATTTAACTCAATTTGATCCATACGCTTTAAATAGCCACTGTATTCACCGACCAGAGTTTGAATCAGTTGATTATAGTGCTGGCTATCAATTGGAAAATTCTTAATATCCGCAAATGCTTTTTGCCACACTAAGTCAACGCGTTGTGCCGAGCCAGCGTTCACCGCTTTCGCCAACTGACCAATGCCGGAACGAGCGTCGAAGCGATAACTCTTTTGCAGCATGCACAAACTGTCTGCAATGCTCTCGCTTTGGCTCACTCCGCGCGACAGGGTTTGATACCCAGTCAACTGCGACACCAACTGCGCCTGCCCAGAGCTATAGCCAAATTGATTGAATGAACAAATGTCGCCCAACACTGCGCCCGCCTCTACAGACGCAAGCTGGTCTTTGTCACCCAGTAAAATTAAACGCGCGTATTTTGGCAATGCATCCACCAGCTTATACATCATGGGCAAATCCACCATTGAGGCTTCATCCACCACCAAAATATCTAGGTGCAGCGGATTGCTTTGGTTGTGACGAAACTCGGCGCTGTTCGGTATCGCCCCTAGTAAACGGTGGATGGTGCTGGCATCGGTGGGTATCGCCTGTTTCAGTTCCGGCGATACAGGCAATTGTGCTACCGCTTTACCAATCGACTCCGTGAGTCGCGCTGCCGCCTTACCCGTTGGCGCAACCAGTTTAATGGTCGGCGGCTCATTGCCTTGTTTAGATTGCTCAATCAACGCTGCAAGTAGCTTGGTGACCGTCGTTGTCTTACCTGTACCGGGTCCACCAGAAATCACCGCAAAGTTTCTCGTCAGTGCGATCGCCGCAGCCACCTTCTGCCAGTTCACGCAATGCAATAACGGCACTAACTCGTTCAATACGGTTAACTGCTCCACTCTGCTTACGCCAATCAGCTTTTGGTCTATGGCAGGCCAATCGAGGTTTTCCTCGTTGACCACATCCAGGTGATCACAAACCATTCTCTGACGCAGCACATGCGACGACTGCCCCGTTTGCTCCGCTTTTTTAAGATCTTCAAACAGATAGCGATAGTTCCTGGCAAACAAGTGATCCAATAATTCGGCAAGCTTTTTAACTTCATCGAGTTTTAGGTTCATGGGTGACCCAAAGCTATTTAACCGCTCCGCTAAGGCCACTTCGTAATGCCAGTAACGGTGTAAATAAAGCCTTTCACCATCAAAAATCATCGGTACGGGTTCGCCTGATTTACCGACCAACGAAGCATTAGCTAACTTTTTAGCCCAATCAATCGTGACAAGTTGCTGGTTCAGCTCTAACGCAGAATCTCCAAACAACCCGAGCTTTGCGGCCAAGTCGGTGCTTTGTCCCTGAGAGTCACTCAGTGGTAAACAAATATGCCCTTTGCCCAACTCACTACTCACCACTCCAGCAATGAACGCCAGTTGTTCATCTTGCGATTGGGCGAGAATGAATCTAGCAAATTGGTAATCAAGCTGACGAACAGAGCCTTTATCGGCCAATTGTTTTAGCGTAGCAACAAGGTTGGTCATGACTAAATTAACTCCATCTGGCCAGAACTGTTGTGTTTGGTATCGAGAGGCAGACCATCAATCAGCCGATCCATATCTTGTAAAAACTCTAAGGTTGGTTTCGCAGAAAAAATACCGTTGTCACTTTCGCCATCCATGCCACGTAAGAACAAGTAGTACACACCGCCAAAATGCTGCTGATAATCGTAATCAGGTAGTCGGCTGCGTAAGAAACGATGCAGCGCCAACGCATAAATCTGATATTGCAGATCGTATCTATGGTCAGCCATGGCCGCTTGCAGCGCTGCGCCATGATAATGGGAAACATCGTCACCTAAGTAGTTGGACTTCCAGTCCAGCACGTAATATTTACCATTGTGTTCAAACACCAAGTCAATAAAACCTTTCAGCATGCCTTGCACGGTTTGGAAGCCCAGATCGCCCGCCTTGGCCGACAATGGATCATGGCGCTGGATGACACGGTTAAGTGCTGGTGATGCCAGTACCTCTATCGGCAGTAAGAACTCCATCTCCACCAGTCGCTGTGACGGCTGTTTCTGATTGAGCACAATACTCTTGCCATCAAGAGGGGTCGCCAGCACGGTATCGATCAGTGTCTGTAGAATTGGCAACCAGCTTTCGTCCAGTTGCTCGCTTTCCATTAGAGAGACGATCATCTGCGTATTATCTTCACTGGATGCAGGCTGGGTAAACTCCACTTCTTCGAACAGGCTGTGTAAGAAAGTACCTGGGCGTGCGCCTCGCGGAAAGGTGAAGATTGACTGTTCTGGCTCAACGAGTTCCTCTTGCTCGTCTTCGCCGGATGAATCGACATCCAAGCGCATTAAATCGGTTAATGCATCATCACCATGCTGGCTATGCCCTTGCTTGATCAACCCCGAGTAACTGGTGATGCGCCAATTTCTGTCTATCTCATTTTGCAGTTCTCTGGCACTGAGATGCACCTTTTCTGATTGCAAAAGAGCAAATGGACTCTCTTGCTCATCGGGCAAATCAGCCAAAGTGACACAATCTAGCGCTTGCGCTTGCTGTTGCAGCACTTGGGTTAAATCGGAGATGCCGCCTTCTTGCCCATTTTGCAACAAACAACCCATTGCACTGCGATGCACCCCGGTTGGCTCTTTGGTTGATCGGCCATTGCGGATCGGTGCCGCACCGACAAAACAGCCGTAAACCGCACGAGTGAGCGCAACGTAGATCAAGCGTAAATCTTCCGCCAAGCGTTCTTTATCTGCTTGCGCTAACGCCGTATCCTGACCAGTAATATCAAGTACTGTGCGGTCTAATTTGGCATCATAGTATTTCGCTTCGCTGGCTTCACGGTAACTCAACACAAACGGTAAGAACACCAGATCATACTCCAGGCCTTTGGATTTATGAATCGTGACGATTTGAACTAAGTTGCGTTCTGATTCCAAACGCTGGATCTGATCATCACTGCCACCCAAGCCATTGTCGGCGTCACTGATGGCCTGAGCCAACCAGCGTAATAAACCGTGGTCGCTATCCAGATCCTGACTCGCTTGCTGCAGCTGTTCGCCGATATGCATGATATCTGTCAGCGCTCGCTCGCCGTTTTCTTCTTCAAGCAGGCGCTCCGCGATATGGCGTTTACTCATCACACTGCGCAGCATTGGCAACACACCGCGCTGAACCCAAAGTCTGCGGTATTCTTTGAATTCATTGATCGCGTTTTCCCACTCGTTCTCATCATTATTGAGCTTATCGAGTGTCCCCGCATCGAGTGCAAATAATTCAGAAGCCAAACTGGCGCGCAACGCGCGATCGTTTTCTGGCGTCAACACCGCTTGCAGTAAACGCTGTATGTCTTGTGCCATCGTCGAGATAAATACGCTATCGCGGTTAGACAGATACACGCTGGCAATGCCCTGTTTCGCTAACGCCTGTTTGACCATGCGCCCTTCGTTACCAGTACGAACCAGCACCGCAATGTCTCCGGCTTGTATCGGCTGCTTGCCTTTCTCACTTTCAAAGTAGGCTTGCTGCTCCTGCGACGCACTAAGGATCTCTTGAATTTGGTCAGCCGTCGCTTTTGCCATCGCCTTAAGGTAATCCCCTTTCGGCAGTGGTTTTTCTTCCGCCTCTTGCAGCCAATAAGTCAACGCGGGTTGCTTTTGACCACCCATAGTCCAAATACGTTGCTGGGCTTTCGGACTGTGGTTGACCGGATGAAATGGGATGTCGTCATCATAGATAAACGGGCTGTCTGGCAAATCAAATACCTGATTCACCGCCGCAATCATATCGGCGCTGGATCGCCAGTTTGTTCCAAGGGTAAAGTGCGAAGAAACCTGATTACGCGCTTTGATATAGGTAAAAATATCCGCGCCACGGAAACCGTAAATCGCCTGCTTTGGGTCACCGATCATAAACAAGCCACATTCCGGATTATTGAGATAGATGCGGCTAAAAATACTGTATTGCAACGGGTCGGTATCTTGGAACTCATCGATCATTGCCACTGGATACAGCGTGCGAATACGCTCGGTCAATTGCTCGGAGTCATCGCTGTCAATCGCGGCCGACAAGTTGGTTAGCAAGTCATCAAACGATAGCCACTGCTTTTGCTGCTTAGCCTGCGCCAACATATCGCGACAATGTTCAATCGCATGAGCTAACAGCGGCGCTTTTAAAGAGACAGGCTCAGCAATAAATACATCTATTGCAGCGAATACGGCGTGGGTGGGTGGCGTCCCTTTTGGCGTTTTCTCGTTTAGTGTGCTCTGGGCAAACTTCTCCAGCTTGTCTGGGTAGTCGTAGCTGGTGGTTTCAGATGCAGCCCACACATTGACGGCTTCGAGCCAGGTTGGCAGGGATTTTTTTGTATAGCTGCGTTTATTGATATCGGAGTCGCTGATCAGCGCCAGATAATCATCCTGATCTTTGCGCCAGAGCGCTTTTAACTCGTCAATGCGTTGCAAGTTTTCTTGGTGCAGTTCCGCCAAGCTGCCTTGCATTGCTTCAACCGTCAACTTTAACGGCAAGCCCGTTAGGTAGTTGTTCACATCAGCGAGTAGAGCTGCGGGCGATGCCCATATGCGGCGCACTTCACCCGCTAAATGGATCGGCAATGGGTAGAAATTGCGGCGCCAGTAATCCGCGACAATCTGCGCTTTTAGGTGGCTCTCATCGGTCACAAACTCATTGTTAAATCGGCTGCCGGACTCAAACGCATTTTGCGTTAACATACGTTGGCAAAAGCCATGGATGGTAAACACGGCGGCTTCATCCATTTGTCGCTCCGCTTGCAACAAAATTTCCGCCGCTTGCTGATGATCGACCACTTCTTCAAGCAGTGGCTCAATGACCGGATCGCTGCTTTTACCCCGGGCGAAGGCCAAACGCGCATCATGAATGCGGGCGCGAATACGGTCACGCAGCTCTGCCGTTGCCGCTTCGGTAAACGTCACCACCAGGATTTGATCCACCGTCAGTGGCACCTGATGTTTAGTGTCAGGACACCCATGACCCAAAAGCAACCTTAGGTAAAGGCCTGCAATGGTAAACGTTTTTCCCGTACCAGCTGATGCTTCAATTAAGCGAGCGCCATGTAAAGGAAAAGTCATGGTGTTAAGCGGAGTAACCACTGACTTAGCTGTCATAAATTCATTGCCCTTAGATATCACTCTGGAAGACAAATGTGATCCAGATTTAAAAATAAAAACTATTAATAATCGATGTAAGAAAGTAACGGGTTTATGCGAACCATCTCACAGCAAAGGGGCACATTAACCGATAGTATCCGCCGCACGTGTTGAGCAGGAAACCACTGCAATATACCCAACGAATAATGGTCCCTCTGACCTGTGGCCGTACAGCGAACGCCCTACACTATAATGATTTACTGGCGGCCACTCATTTCCCCCTGCTTTTACGCATTTCGAATCGGCTATTGCATATCTTCATGCTGCTTCGCCGCTAATCGAGGCCCTTGCATGACAAGCGTCGCCATAGTGCGAGCCTGGGCTGCTAGCTCTTCATTCCACGTTGGCCAAATACGAGCGATATAAGCGTTGTTTCCTTCCCCACTCACCATGTAACCGTCGTTAAACGCATCCGCCATTTTCTTCAGTGACTTTTCTTCATCGTCCACCCAATTACCGCGACTAAAACCCGCTTCCACGCACGCAAGCGCGGTTTTCGGGAAATAGGCTAAAGGCTCGGTCATACCTTGGTAGAACAAGCGGACCAACTCTGAGAGAAGAGCTTTCGCTTGGCTGGCGTCATCGGTAGGTGGGTAAACGAGGTGAACCACGCCTTCTTTACGATCGTAACCAATCATATGAGTGCGCTTTGCATGACCCATCGCACACATAGATAAATGGTCAATCCACGCCGAGAGATAATCTTGAGCACGAATTTTACCACTACGAAAACGCACCAAACCCGATTGATAATATTGGGTTAGCCAGCCTGTAAGATACACGTTTTTTCCTTCTCCCAGAACATCAAAGGTCAGCTTCACTTCCAGGTCGGTATCGTCGCTTTGACACAGCCACGTAAGTTTCTCAACCAGTTCTTCGGCTTGTACACGGTTGGTTTCAAACTCGATATCACCAAAGGCACCAATCGGTAATTTCCCTTGCGCTCTTTGCTGTTCGACAAACTCGGCGATCACGGTTTGCGTATCCCCGTCCCCGTCTATTTTGTGCGTAAGCAAAGTACTAAGAAGGTTATCTCTCATTTGATAACTTTCTAATCCATCCAATACAAACGGTTCGTCGTCTTCCATCACCGGCAGTGGTGGCTCAAACATCACTTTCAGACGTCGGTTAAAAAAGTACTGCACGGGCAAACGCCAGAATCGCTGCAACTCCACCAGATCCAGCTCAAGTGGGTAGGTCGCATCCGAAAGGTAGTCGGCTAACTGGCGATTAAACTCACCACTGCTTTGACCTTGCCGATTAGCTGCTGGTAGCCACTCTTTGGCATAGCTCGGTAACTCACACGAAAACGCAGATGGGCTAAAAGGCACCATAGGATGATGAGAGGTCAATGACTCGAGCAATTTCGCACCTGACTCATCACATGTCAGCGCTTCTTCACCTTGCAGGCAGTAGTTTTGATGGCAATACTCCATCAGCTCGGAGACCAGCACCGAAGGTACGCGCTCGGTGTTGTCTTGAATGGAGCGCCCCACATAGCTGATGTAAAGGGTTTGCTGCGCAGAGAGCATCGCTTCAAGGAACAGGTAGCGGTCATCATCTCGACGCGAGCGATCGCCTGGTTTGGCCCGACCATTCATGAGGTCAAACCCTTCCGGTGGCACAGAGCGCGGATAAATACCGTCGTTCATGCCCAGCAAGCACACGGTTCTAAACGGGATAGAACGCATCGGCATCAAGGTACAGAAGTTCACTTGCCCTGCGAGAAAACGCTGGCTAACGCGGGTGCCAGACAATTTATTTTGTAAGTACTGCGCCACGATGGTAGGGGCAAGCAGGTGCTCAAATGCCGCGTCCGTGAGTTGTTCTTTAAGAGCAGCAAGCGTATCCCGAATGGACTTAAGCGCGGCTTCTCCTTCCAGCTCGACACTAAAGAAATCGTCCAGAAGGTGCGTTAACACCTCACGCCAACTGTCGATGGATTGTGTTTGTGATAACTTACCGCGGTAGGTATCTACCGTTTCAATAAAGTGCGCCAGTTTTCCGGCTAGCTCCGCTCCCATACCCTGAACTTCGTTATATGGCGACAATGCGCCAGAAGTCGAGTCAAACAGCCCCGCAGACTCAGGCATGGCATAACCGAGCAGCATTCTTTGAATGCCGAATTGCCAAGTATTCTGCGCGGTTTCTGGCAGGTCAAACTCACACCCCGTCGACTCATTCAGCCCCCAGCGAATGCCCGACTCTTCTACCCACTGTTTGGCTTGGATGAACTCACCTTCACTGAGGTCAAAGCGCGCCAAAATCGCCGGTGTTTCCAGTAACTCAAGCAGCTGAGAGGCCAAACAACGTGTATTGGGCAAACTCACCAACTGCATAAAGGCATTTAGAATCGGGCTTTCTTGATCGGCGGTGCGATCCGAAATCGAATAGGGAATAAAACGCTCGCCCGGTGCGTTACCAAACACGGCTTGGATCGCAGGGCTGTAGGCATTGATGTCGGCCACCATTACGATGATGTCGCGTGGTTTTAGGCTTGGGTCGGCATCGAACATCGCCAGTAATTGATCGTGCAGCACTTCCACTTCACGCATTGGGCTGTGGCAGGCGTGCAACGTCAGTGAGTGATCATCGGCCTGGATCACCTGCTTATGAAAGCTGCTCTCAAGCTCATCGTCTTGCTGGTGTTCTTCTAGGTTTAAAATATCCGCCTGAAGATGGTGAAGCAACGAGTCGCGCTCAACGTCGACAAAGGCTTCTATTTCGTGTGATTCAAGCTGAGACAACAGATACATGTTGTCGCGCCCAAGTTTGCCCATTGACGCCAGCAAGCTATTGCCGACCACATCGGTATGCAGTTCATCGGCGAGGTTTTCTTCGATAGTACCTTTGAGTAGCGCGCTTTCGCCCTGTTGCTCGGAATGGTCTTGCTGCCAAACCACGTGTTTACGATGTTTTGCCGCTAGCCGCGCTAGGTATTTTCTGTCACGCACTTCGCCCCAGTAATAACGGCACGGGTTGGTAAACATCAGGTGGACATCAATGTGTTCACCAATTGCTTTCAACGCATCCATATATCGCGGCGGTAACGAGGTAATACCAAATACAAACAATCGCTTAGGCAAATGTTCAAAATTGCCAGCGTGACGCTCTAGCGCCTTAATAAAATCTTCATATAGGTTGGCACGGTGATAACGTGACTGACCCAATTCAAGGGTATGCTCATACAGCGCGTGCCATAATATCGGCTGCCACGCGTGCTCGCCTTCGAGTTCAGCGACTTCTTGGCCAGCCTCCCAAGCCGCGATCCACTCTGGACGATAGACCAAGTAACCATCAAAAATATCGGCGATTTTTTCTGACAACTGATACAGCTTACTGGCGTCTTGGTCATTTTCTAAATAACGGCCTAGTGCTTCGAATTCAGGCCTATCAAGCATACTTGGCAGTAAGTGCATCAGCTTCCAAGTCATCGACTCTTTGTTAAAAGCACTACGCTTGGGTACATCTGGCAACACTTCGGTAAACATGTTCCAGATAAAGGTCGCGGGTAGCGGGAACTCGATGTTTGCCGCTACACCAAACTCTTTTGCCAGCTCCATTTTGAGCCACTGAGACATACCTGGGCTTTGAACTAAGATTTGTTCAGGCTCAAATGGATTCTCAAGCGGATTAAGTCGAACAAGTTCGACCAACAGAGATTTAAGGATATCAACCTGATTGGAATGGTAGACAGTAAACAAAATGCACTCACACTATTTTTGCCGCAGTTAGCGATGAGATTAGCATAAGTGCATAACATTCCGGAGGAATATGCGCCTCAAATGAGTCAAAAGGTTACCCATTGCTCACTTAGGGTAAGGGGTCCCAGAAACATCACAGTTCCTGCAGTTTTTCGCGCTTTTCTCTTGCTAAACGTTTAAGCATAACCAAACAATGATGGCTACTGTTCAGCTAAACTAAACGTACCTATGGCCGCCAATATCTCTCTTAAACAACTGCGAGTGTTTATCGCGATCACACAACATGACACGCTGACTTCGGCATCAGACGCGCTTTGTTTGTCCAAAGCCGCGGTCAGTATGTCTCTGTCTGAGCTTGAAAAGCAGATCGGCCACTCTCTGTTTGATCGCGTCAATAATCGATTAATTCTCAATCAAGAAGGGCAAAAGCTGCTGCCACTGGCCGATGAGCTGATCCAGCGTACGCAAAACATCGAGCAGCTATTTAGTGACGACCAAACATTAACTGGGGCACTAAAAATTGGTGCCAGTGATACGATCGGCAATCAGGTTGCGCCGTACTTATTAAGCGAGTTTCGACACCGCACCGGACACAAGTCCCAAAGCTTATTTATCTCTAATTCTGCTTTGATCTGCGAGAAACTGGTCGACTATGAACTGGATATCGCACTGATTGAGGGGAAAACCCTACACCCTCAGCTGATTTCTAAGCAGTTTAGCCAAGATGAAATGTGCGTGATTTGCTCGCCCTCCTCACCTTTGGTCCACATGGAAAACTTCACCATCGGAAAGCTCGAAAACAGCGAGTGGATATTGCGCGAAGCAGGCTCTGGCTCGCGGGAGTTTTTCCTACGCGTGGTTGCGCCAAGAATTGAGCAGTGGCAAGAAGCCTTCCAGCTCAACACCACCGAAGCCTTGATCAACAGTGTTTCAGCGGGTTTAGGCTTAGGGTGTTTGTCTCGCTTAGCCGCGGAACCCGCCATCAAAGATGGCCGAGTTCGAGAGCTGACATTACCGCTCGATATGAAACGCCGTTACTGGCTTTTGGTCCACAAAGAGAAGTACCAAAGCCCGCTGCTGAAAGCGTTCATAGAATTTTGTGAACAGTGGAATAAAGAGTAACCACATGGCTCTCAGAAACCGGGGCGTGGCTGGACTTAATTGATTAAAAACTGTATAAACAGCCAGTAATCACTTGGGCAAATTTAACTAGAGGACCAACCATGGCTGTAATCGTCAAGTACGTGGTAGAACGCAATGGAGAAGAGAAAATGACTTTTACCTCTAAAGCGGAAGCTGACGCATACGACAAAATGCTTGATATGGCGGACGAGCTGTTTGAGCTACTAGGTAAAAGTGAGTTGCTAGAAGACGACGGTAAGCAAGAAGACTTAGCGATGTTCCTAGCGCAAAATAAAGATGAAGTCCTTTATGCACTGGGCGCAAAACGTAAGCCAGCGCCTAAAAAAGCAAAGGTAGAAGCGGTAACAGACAAAAACGCTGATCAAGAAGACGCGGCTTAATCGCTTTCATCTTATGTGCAAGTCACAAACATTTAAGACCTCGGCAAACGCTGAGGTTTTTTGTTTTTAGGGAAAAGAAAATCCGAGGGTTTTCCCTAATCCCCTCCTCTCTGACAGGCTACACTAAGCTCAACCTTTTACCTTTGAATAGACACCATGACCTACCACATTGAAGTTTGCATCGACAACTTAGAATCCCTGCACAACGCCATCGAAGGTGGTGCGACCCGTATTGAGCTTTGCTCCTCTCTGGCCCTAGGAGGCCTGACGCCAAGCTTTGGTTTTATGAAGAAAGCAGCGGAAATAGCGACCATTCCCACCTACGCCATGATCCGCCCTCGCCAAGGCGATTTTCTTTATCACCAAGAGGATATTGACGCCATGCTGCTGGACATTGAAGCCGCTGCAGAAGCCGGATTGCAAGGCGTTGTGTTAGGCGCTTTAAATAGCAAAGCCCAAGTGGACATGCACTTTACTCAGCAACTGGTCGAGAGAGCCCAGCTTTATGGCCTAGGGGTTACTTTCCATCGCGCGTTTGATCAATGTGTGGATTATCAGCAAGCACTCGAAGACATCATAACGCTGGGCTGCAAACGCGTGTTGACGTCTGGTCTAGCTGCGAATGTCGAACAGGGCGTAGAGGTTCTTACTGATCTGGTCAAGCTCTCTGGTGGTCGCATTTCCATCATGGCGGGGGCAGGTCTGAACGCAGAGAATGCTCTAGCAATCGTCAATCAAACCGGAGTGAAAGAAGTACACCTGTCTGGAAAATCGGTGCGTAATAGCCAGATGGCCAACATCTCCGCCGACGCCAAAATGGGCAGTAGCTCGATTGATGATTTCGCGATCCCCGTGACTAATCCTGAGGCAATACGAAAAGTGGTAAAAGTTCTCAGTTCCTAAGCTCCGTCCATACTCCGCACCTTGCAAATGGTAACATATTGATAACTTTAGATTACCTGAACCGACCTGCCTAGGAGCGCTGTATGAACCATAAGAAGTTGAATAAGAAGTTCTACCAAAAAGAGTTAGAAAAGCTGCAGATAGAACTGGTTAGGCTTCAAGAGTGGGTTAAGCAAGAAGGCCTTAAGGTAGTGGTGATCTTTGAAGGGCGCGATGCCGCAGGTAAAGGTGGGGTCATTAAGCGTATTACCGAAAAACTGAATCCGCGTGTTTGTCGCATTGCTGCTCTGCCAGCGCCGACAGAAAAAGAGAAAACACAGTGGTACTTTCAACGCTATGTTGCTCACCTGCCAGCCGCAGGAGAAATCGTGCTGTTTGATCGCAGTTGGTATAACCGTGCGGGCGTAGAAAAGGTAATGGGCTTTTGCACTGACGAGCAATACGACGAGTTTCTGCGCTCCTGCCCAGAATTTGAGCTTATGCTACAACGCTCGGGCATTATTTTAATCAAATACTGGTTTTCTGTTTCCGATGAAGAGCAGGAGCATCGCTTTTTAGAGCGCATTCACACGCCAATCAAACGCTGGAAGTTCAGCCCGATGGATCTAGAGTCTCGCAGCCGTTGGATTGAATACTCAGAGGCAAAAGATAAGATGTTTTTACACACCGATTCCAAACATTGTCCTTGGTGGGTGGTACCGTCAGATGATAAAAAGCGCGCCCGCTTGAACTGCATCAGCCATTTACTGAGTCAAATCGATTATCAAGATGTGCATTACCCAGAGATTGAATTGCCTGAGCTGAATAAAGAGGGCTATATCAGAGCCCCAATAGAAGAACAAACCTTTGTGCCGCAAAGGTATTAACCCAGCTACTTGAGTGCGTCATCAATGCTTTGTTCGCCCAAGTGGCGAACATCTTTGCCTTTAACGAAGTAGATGATGTACTCACAGATGTTCTGGCAGCGATCCCCCACGCGCTCGATAGCACGAGCAGACCACATAACTTGTAAAATATTCGGGATATTCTTCGGGTCTTCCATCATATACGTCATCAACTGACGGATCACCGCTTCGTATTCTGCGTCAATTTTATCGTCTAGTTTGTGTACTTCCGCGGCAGCATCCACATCCATACGTGCAAATGCATCCAACACTTGGTGTAGCATCGTAATTGCTTCACGGCATAGCGGCTCGAGCGAAACTTGGAACTGACGTTCTTGGGAAGAAGGGCTTTCAATCGCCACATACGCCATTTTTGTCGCCACATCGCCGATACGTTCAAGGTCGGTAATGGTCTTGATGATCGCCATAATCAAGCGTAAATCTTTCGCCGTGGGTTGGCGCTTTGCAATAATACGCGTGCAAGCTTCATCGATAGAGACTTCCATCGCGTTGACTTTGTGATCGTCACGCACCACTTTACGCGCCAGTTCGGTGTCTTCTTTATGCAAAGCCTGCATAGCAAACGATAGCTGCTGCTCAACCAAGCCTCCCATGGTTAGTACATGGGTACGAATAGACTCTAACTCGACGTTAAACTGACCTGATATGTGGCGACCAAAATTCATGAAGTGTCTCTAATTCCTATAGTGTTATTAACCGTATCTACCTGTAATGTAGTCTTCGGTTTGCTTTTTCAATGGCGATGTAAAAATGGAATCGGTATCTGAGTACTCTACCAGCTTACCCATATGAATAAACGCAGTGTGATCACTCACCCTAGCGGCCTGCTGCATATTATGCGTAACGATAACGACAGTATATTTGGTTTTCAGATCGTTGATCAGCTCTTCAATGGTTAAGGTAGAAATAGGGTCCAATGCCGAGGTTGGCTCATCGAGCAACAACACTTCTGGCTCTATGGCGATAGCACGGGCAATCACCAATCGCTGCTGCTGTCCTCCTGAGAGACCAAATGCATTTTCGTGTAAGCGGTCTTTGACTTCATCCCACAGTGCAGCGGCTCGAAGTGCTCGCTCTACTGCATCATCCAGCACACGGCTGTTTTTTAGACCTTGTAAACGCAGGCCGTAAACCACGTTTTCATAAATCGATTTAGGAAAAGGGTTCGGACGTTGGAACACCATTCCAACTCTGCGGCGAAGTGTCGCCACATCTACATCTGAGTGGTAGACATTTTTGTTATGCAGTTTAACCCTACCCTCAACACGACAACCCTCGACCAGATCATTCATTCGGTTGATACAGCGCAGCAATGTCGATTTTCCGCACCCCGACGGGCCGATAAACGCCGTTACGTGACCTTTCGGTATGCGCATAGAAATATCGCTAAGTGCCTGACTGTTTTTATAGAACAAGTTGAGTTCTTCGATAGCAATCGCAGTTTGCTCGTCACTCAGATTATTAACATCTAATGGAGCTGGGTAACCCAGCGTTTGATCTACTGAAAACATCTCTAATCTTGTCCCAAAGTCCGATACTTTTCGCGTAAGTTATTTCGAATGCTAATGGCGGTCAGGTTAAGCCCGACAATAACACTGACCAACAAAAATGACGTGGCGTATACCAACGGCCTTGCGGTTTCAATATTGGTCGTTTGAAAGCCCACATCATAAATATGGAAGCCTAAATGCATGAACTTTCGCTCCAAGTGCAAAAACGGGAATTGACTATCAACAGGCAGACTGGAAGCCAACTTCACCACACCCACCAGCATCAGCGGCGCCACTTCACCCGCGGCGCGTGCAACCGCCAGAATCAGCCCAGTAATAATCGCCGGACTCGCCATCGGTAATACAATTCGCCACATAGTTTCAAACTGCGTCGCGCCTAACGCTAACGAGCCGTGGCGCACCGAACTCGGAATGCGGGTTAATCCCTCTTCTGTCGCGACAATGACAACGGGCAAGGTTAACACCGCCAATGTCAGTGCAGACCACAATAACCCAGGAGTACCAAAGGTAGGGGCAGGTAGCCGCTCTTCGTAAAACAAGGCGTCGATAGAACCACCAAGGGTATACACAAAAAAGCCTAGCCCAAATACGCCATAAACGATAGAAGGAACACCGGCGAGGTTAATCACCGCCACGCGAATAATTCTCGTCAATGCGTTGTTTTTCGCGTACTCATGCAAGTAAATCGCGGCAATCACCCCAAGCGGCATCACGATGATCGACATGATAAGTACCATCAGAACGGTACCAAACATGGCAGGGAACACCCCGCCTTCGGAGTTAGACTCTCGCGGGTCTTGCGAGAGAAACTTCCAACCTTGCTGGCTCCAGTGGATAAATTTATCTATCAAGCTCATCTGGTTCGGATACCAGATATCCAAGGCATTACTCAACGGGATTTTGTACTGCTGCCCCTTCATGTCTTGGATTAACAGTCCTTGCTGTTCAAGTTGGGCGCGCAGTTGACCCAACTCGTCTTCCATACTGATCAATTGCTGACTGAGAATGCTTGTCTGAGTATCGTAACGCGTGATAAATGCCTGATCCAAATTGCCATTAAGCTCTCGTTTGCGCAGATCTAGCCTTAATTTCTCCGCCTGAGCACTCAATACACGGATCTGCTTACTCACCAGACGGTCGATGTCATCACGCACTTGTTCGGCAAAGGCTAACCCACGCTCCATTTCTGTATCGTAGTCGCTTAATACGGTGCCATCGGCAAGGTAGTACCCCTGAGGCACGCCATAAAAATCACCGCCTCTATTACGCTCTACCACAGCCCAACCTTGTGGCGTGCTGCGCTCCAACAGCTCGACTTCAAGCAAAGAAACAAAGTCCGCCGGATAAATATCCCGGTTTGCGATCTTAATGCTCAGTCGTTTGACCAACTCCCCCTCTTTTAACTCTTGAGGAAGCTCCTGTGACATCTCTTTTAAGTGGCTGGTCTTTACATACTCTTCTGCATATAACTGCCCGACTAAAATCTCTCCTTGTGGCGTTTGCCACTGGTACAAAGGCGCGGGCCAGAAATAAGAAAGGCCTTTCCAACCGATCAACAGCAATAGCCCAAGCACAGACAACAAGCTGATGCTAACCGCACCGCCTGTTAACCAAATCCAAGGTGCTCCAGACTTAAACCACTTAAACACGAAACTTTTTTCCTAATACAACTTGATTACAGCGCACGGTATTTCTCTCTTAACCTTTGCCTTACCCATTCTGCTACCGAGTTCACGGCGAACGTAAACACCAGCAAAATGAGGGCAGAAAGGAACAATAAACGATAGTGAGAACTGCCCACTTCAGACTCTGGCATTTCAACGGCAATCGTGGCGGAAAGGGTTCGCATGCCTTCCAAGATATTCCAATCCATGACTGGGGTGTTACCTGTTGCCATCAGCACAATCATGGTTTCGCCCACTGCTCGCCCTACGCCCATCATAATGGCAGAAAATATACCTGGGCTGGCGGTCAGCAACACCACATAAATGAGCGTTTGCCACGGTGTGGCTCCCAGCGCTAAAGAACCGTCAGAAAGGTGTTTTGGCACAGAGAATATGGCGTCTTCTGCAATCGTAAATATGGTTGGGATCACCGCAAAGCCCATGGCAAAGCCCACCACCAACGCGTTTCTCTGGTCAAAACCAATGCCATGTTCAGCTAGGTAAACTCGAACATCACCCTCAAATAACCACTGCTCAATAGCGCCACTTTGAGACAAGATAAGCATGGAGACCAGCACAATCACTGGCATCAAGATCGCCGCATGCCATCCGTTTGCGAAACGATTGATCCAAGCCTTAGGTAACTTATGCCAAATAGCTCCGACTAAGATGGTGGAAACGGGCAAAAACAGCATTAAAGCGACAATCGCAGCAAGGTTGCTCTCAACGATTGGTGCAAACCATAACCCCGCCAGAAAGCCAATAATCACCGTCGGCAGTGCTTCCATCAGCTCTATCGATGGTTTAACGATACGACGCATGCTCGGCGTCATAAAGTAGGCGGTATAAATGGCGCCTAACACCGCTATCGGCGCGGCAAACAACATCGCAAACGCCGCGGCTTTTAATGTCCCAAAAGCAATCGGTACTAAGCTGAACTTAGCCTCAAACTCATTATTGGCAGAGGTGGTTTGCCACACATAAGCGGGCTCTGGGTAGCTTTCATACCACACTTTCTGCCACAGAGAGGACAAAGAGATTTCTGGGAATGGGTTGTCTATCGCTGCCAACGTGAGAGTTGAATCAGAGAGCGCCAACAGGTACTTTTCATTGTTTGACATCGCCGCCATGCTTGGCGCTTTATCGTAGGCGCGATTAAATATCACCAACTTCTCGCTGGTGGTGTAATGGTTTTGCACCGTGCCATTAATATAGAAGCTGTAGAAGCCTTTTCGGTAAGTATCCGGCAAGATAAATTGCAGTTCTGAGGCTAACTGAAAGTCACGAATACGAGTCAGGGAACGTTGCTCTTCAGACAACACATCAAACCATTGCGAGACTAAGCCGTCTTGATAGCTCACCAATAAAGAGTATGCACCAGACAGTAAGGTGATATTGGAAACAACATGTGTTTCACGCCCTAAACTCAAATCCACCAACTCACGAACGACAAAACCTTGCTGCGTTTTTTTGGCAATCACCAACTCAGAGCCACTGCGCAAATATAATGTTTCGCCATTAGGCGTAAGAATCATCTGGCTAAGCTGTTCGAACGGTTGACTGAATTCATACTGTTGCTGCTGACCCAATCGATCTTGCCAAACCACTCGGACTCGTTTGTCTTGGTAGTAGCCAGCCAATGTGAGTTGTTCGCCAGTGGCAAACTGGAAGTCCACCAGCGGTGTATCACCGGCAAGCATTTGCTTAAGGTCTCGCTGCTCTACAGAGGGAGAAAATGTCCGCTTACTCCCATTAACGACGCTCGTCATTTTAGGGCGGAATAACTTAACCTCTCCCTCTTGGGTCGCCAATGCAAACCACCCTTCAGATGCAATACTCTTGGCAAACAGCGTAAAGTGGTTGCCTAGTTCAACTCGGTGGGGTGACTGTGCGTTCGGAGAGCGTAATTCTAAAAAATCGACCGTACCCGATTGAGCAATCACATACGCGTGCTCACCGTGGTCATCTATCCCCAACGCAACAGGATCAGCAACAGAAATGCTTTGCTCGGCAACATTAGGCGTCAGTTTCGCGTCAGAAAACAGGGGTAACACCATCATGGCAAGATAGAGGAATATCAGCACCAAAGCTGCCAAGACCCCTACCCCACCAGTCGACACCGCAAGCCGAATCAATCGATCTTTGATCAATCGCTTTCGATCACGTTCACGCAATGAAAATTCGGCTTTAGCCATTTGTCTCTCTTACCTAAATTAACCCGAGTGTATAATATTTCGATTAAGTGACAATTATATTACAGATCTCATTAAACAGCTGAAAACAATGTAATAAATAAATGCAATAAAAGTGTCATAAAAAGAACTTAGTTTGCTACGCTTGTAAGGCTAATTTGATCCTTTACACATCGTCAGTCACGTTAAGAAGGTTAAAACATGAGCGCAGAAAAGCTGTATATAGAAAAAGAGCTCAGCTGGTTATCATTCAACGAGCGAGTATTACAAGAAGCAGCAGATAAAAGTGTTCCACTCATCGAAAGAATTCGTTTTTTAGGTATATTTTCCAACAACTTAGATGAGTTTTATAAAGTTAGATTCGCTGATGTCAAACGCCGTATTTTGATCAATCAAGAGCAAGGTGGAAACGGCAATTCCAAACACCTACTGACTAAAATGCAAACCAAAGCACTCAAGTTAAACGAGAGCTTTGACGAACTGTACGCAGAACTGATCCGTGAAATGGCACGTCGCCGCATTTTTTTGGTCAATGAGACTCAGCTAAGTGAAACGCAACAAAAGTGGATAAAAAAATACTTTCACAATGAAGTCCTTCCCCACATCACGCCTCTTTTTTTGCGAGACGATATAGATGTGCTCGAATTTTTAAAAGACGAATACGCTTATATTGCGGTTGATCTTAAAAATCAGGACAAAAGTCATTACGCACTGCTCGAAATCCCAACCGATCATTTACCGCGCTTTGTTATGGTTCCGGAGCAAAAAGGCAAACGCCGTAAAACCATTATCTTGCTCGATAATATTATTCGCTATTGCTTGGATGAATTGTTCAGTGGCTTTTTCGACTATGAATCGCTCAACGGCTACGCGATGAAAATGACACGTGATGCCGAATACGACCTAAGCCACGAAGTAGAACACAGCCTGCTGGAACAGATGTCAGAAGGACTAAGCCAGCGTTTAACCGCGATGCCAGTGCGCTTTGTCTATGAGCGAGATATGCCGCAAGAAATGCTGCGTATCTTGTGCAAAAAACTACAGATTTCGAACTACGACAGCTTAATTCCTGGCGGGCGCTACCACAACTTTAAAGACTTTATCGGCTTTCCGAACGTTGGGCGCGACTACTTAGAAAATAAGCCCCTACCACCGATGAAGTGTGCGGATTTTGAAGGCTACGCCAACAAGTTTGATGCGATCAGAAATCAGGATATCTTACTCTACTACCCTTACCACACTTTTGAGCACATCAGTGAGTTAGTCAGACAGGCCTCTTTTGACCCAAAAGTTCTCGCCATCAAAATCAACATCTACCGCGTTGCCAAAGACTCTCGCTTAATGAACTCGCTGATTGATGCGGTTCATAATGGTAAACAAGTCACTGTGGTAGTTGAACTTCAGGCTCGCTTCGATGAAGAAGCAAACATAGAGTGGTCACGTATTTTGACCGAGGCAGGAGTACACGTTATTTTTGGTGCTCCTGGCCTGAAAATTCACTCAAAACTTCTGCTGATCAGCCGAAAAGAAGACGACGAGATCGTCCGATACGCTCATATTGGTACGGGTAACTTCCACGAGAAAACAGCCCGAATTTATACCGACTTCTCACTGCTGACCGCGGACCCGGAACTCACCGAAGAGGTACGTAATGTCTTCGGCTACATCGAAAACCCATACCGCCCGGTGCGATTTAATCACTTGATCGTCTCGCCGCGTAATTCACGCAAGCAGCTGTACCGCATCATCGATAGTGAAATCGCCAATGCTAAGCAAGGTAAAAAGGCCTCGATTACATTGAAAGTCAATAACCTTGTCGACAAAGGGCTAGTCAATAAGCTTTACGGAGCCAGTGCCGCTGGTGTTGAAATTAAGATGATTATTCGAGGAATGTGCTCGTTAGTGCCAGGTGTGGAAGGTGTTAGCGACAACATCAAGATCATTAGTATCGTTGACCGCTTCCTAGAGCACCCGCGCGTGCTGATTACGCATAACGATGGTGATCCTCAGGTGTATATCTCTTCGGCCGACTGGATGACGCGAAATATCGATAATCGAATTGAAGTCACGGCCCCTGTTCGTGATGAACGTCTAAAACAGCGCATTATTGATATCATTAATATCCACTTTACCGATACAGTTAAAGCTCGCTGGATAGACAAAGAAATGAGCAATAGCTACGTTCCCCGCGGCAACCGTAAGAAAGTTCGCTCGCAGATTGCTATTTACGACTATCTTAAAAATATAGAAAAGCAGACTCGCAAACGTAAAGAACAGCCGATATATGAACAATCAATCTCCGCAGATTCGTGATGTAGCCGCGATTGATCTTGGCTCTAACAGCTTCCATATGGTCGTTGCTAAAGTCGTTGACCAAGACTTGCAACTCGTCAGCCGACACAAGCAACGAGTTCGGCTTGCATCAGGGTTAGACGAACAGAATAACTTAGATAATGCGTCCATCGAACGTGGCCTGGAGTGCCTGGCCATGTTTGCAGAGCGCCTGCAAGGCTTCGAGGAAGGAAACGTCAGCATTGCTGCGACACATACCTTGCGGCAAGCCAATAATGCGCATATTTTCCTTCAGCGTGCGCAGGAAGTGTTACCCTTTCCGATCGAAATCATCCCTGGTGTCGAAGAAGCACGTTTGATCTACCTTGGTGTTGCTCATACACAGCCGGAGTCCGATTCTAAGCTGGTGATTGATATCGGTGGCGGCAGTACGGAAATGATCATTGGCAGAGGGTTTGAGGCCGAGCTTATCAACAGTAAGCAAATGGGCTGTGTCAGTTACACTGACCGATTCTTTGCAAATGGCAAACTTTCCAAAAAGAACTTTGCTCACGCCACGTTAGCTGCGGAGCAAAAGCTTGAGTCCATTGCACACAGTTATCGCAAAAAAGGCTGGGACACCGCGTTTGGCTCTTCGGGCACCATCAAAGCAATACGCGAAGTACTCATTGGTCTAGGCTTTGACGATGGCATCATCACGGCTAAACGCCTAGATAAGCTGATAGAAAAGCTGTGTGAGTGGCAAACCATCGACGAGATTGAGCTAGTGGGACTAACCCCTGAGCGTAAACCCGTTTTCGCTGCAGGAGTGGCGATTCTGGCCGCCATTATCAAAGATCTGAAAGTGACAGAAATGCATTTTTCTGAAGGAGCCTTACGCGAAGGGCTCCTGTTTGAAATGGAAGATGCCTTCAAGCGCTCTGATATCCGCATGCGCACTACAGAAAATCTGGCCAGCAAGCATGTAGTCGACCTTGAGCATGCAGCTAAAATCAAAGGGCAAGCAACGGAGTTTTTCCAGCAAGTTCACTCCGATTTAAGCATCAAGAAAAGCTCTGAACTTTTAGACCTGCTGCAGTGGAGTGCTCTGCTCCATGAAGTCGGTTTGAGCATCAGCTTGCAAGCATTCCATCGTCATTCCGCGTATATTTTGCGTCACACTTACATGCCCGGCTTTAACCGTGAGCAACAACGCGTGTTGGCGATGTTGGTCCGTTTCCAGCGCAAAGCCCTCAAGCTGAACGAAATGGAAGATTTTACGCTTTATAAGAAAAAGTACATCGTCGGCCTAATTCGCATCTTGCGGCTGGCTATTTTGGTCAATGGCCAGCGAAATGAAGACCCATTACCGCCCTTGTCGCTTTCGGTTGAAGGAGATAAGTGGACACTCACTTCAGATCAAGAGGACTGGCTGGAGCACAACAAACTGCTATATGCCGACTTACTCACAGAGCAAGAGTACTGGAAAAGTGCTGGATGGGAATTAGATCTACAACGCTTTAACCTAACAGAATAGGGCTGCATTTAGCAGTAAACTATTCAGCCGCTGGCAGCGCTCAAAGCACTATTAGCGGCTTTTTAGTTTTTGAGCCGACTCGACTGCACGCTAGTCGCCTTTGCCTGCTGGTATTGCTAAGCCTACTTTTTCTAGTTCTTGATGCGCAATCTCAGGAGAAATGGGGATGTAACCTTCTTTTGTCACTTGTGCTTGGCCCTGAGCAGAGAAAATAAAGCGTATAAATTCACTTTCAATCGGTGAAAGTGGCTTTGACGGGTGTTTATTAACGTACACATATAAATAACGGGATAGTGGGTACTCACCAGACAAAATATGTTCTTTGCTTGGCTCAACATACTGATCGCCTACCTCGGCGACGGACAACAGTTTAACGCCAGAAACTTGATACCCCACCCCTGCATACCCGATGGTGTTGATCGCCGATGCCACAGACTGAACCACCGACGCCGATCCCGGCTGTTCATTGACATTGTTTTTGAAGTCACCGCCACACAGCGCATTGTTCTTGAAGTAACCATATGTGCCTGAGACCGAGTTACGACCAAAAAGCTGGATACTGCGTTTCGCCCAGCGATAATTGAGCCCTAGCTCTGCCCATGTAGAAACGGGCGCATTTGCACCACAGCGCAAGGTTGCCGAAAAAACACTGTCTATCTGAGCAAAGTTAATGCCTTTAATGGGGTTATCACGATGCACAAAAATACCAATCGCATCGATGGCCACACGTAACGCTGTCGGCTTGTAGCCGTGTTCTTGCTCGAACGCCTCAATTTCACGGTTGCGCATAGCGCGGCTCATCGGGCCAAACTGCGCGGTTCTCTCCGTCAAAGCGGTCGGCGCGGTTGAAGAGCCTGACGCCTGTACCTGAGCATTGATACTTGGGTAAAGCAGTTTAAATTCTTCAAACCAAAGCGTGGTCATGCCCGCTAACGTATCAGACCCCACACTGGTTAAAGTCCCTGTCACCCCAGTCACCTTCTGATACTCTGGCATCTCAGTTGAATGAGCAAAAAAACTCGATATTGAGGAAATGATAGCTGTAGTAAGTACTAACTTTCTCATTAGTACACCACCAAACGCTTGGGCAAAACAAACGAGAACTTACTGCCTACACCAACTTCACTGTGAATATTCAGATGAGAGTCATGGTGAGTGAGCGCGTGTTTTACAATCGCCAGCCCCAAACCACTGCCGCCAGTATCTCGTGAACGCGCTTTATCGACGCGGTAGAAACGTTCAGTTAACCGATGCAAGTGTTGCGGCTCGATACCATCACCACTGTCTTCAACTTCTAAACACGCTCCTTGTGGCGTTTCATACCAGCGCACATTGATTTCAGCGCCCGCTGGGGTGTACTTAACGGCGTTGTAAACCAAGTTGGAAATCGCACTACGCAGTTGATCTTCATCGCCGAAAACGCGTAATTGTTCATCCACCTCAAAGCTCAGTTGATGGTTTTGCTCACCACTCAAACTCGCGGCTTCTTTTTCCAGCACATCGAGCATCGCAGGCACATTCACCACTTCATCCAGCTCATGCATCGGCGCGGCTTCGATTTTCGACAAGGTCAGCAACTGGTTCACCAAACTGTTCATGCGATTCAGCTGCTCGGTCATCACGCCATGCGCTTTCGTCCACATTGGCCCTACCACCATGTCAGGGTCTTCGGTCATTTCCAGGTAACCTTGCAATACCGTCATTGGCGTGCGCAGTTCGTGTGACACGTTGGCGAAAAAGTTACGGCGCATACCTTCCAGTTGCTTAAGTTGGCTGACATCACGTACAACCATCAAATGCTCGCCTTCCGTGTAAGGCACGATACGCAGCTCAAGCATACGTTCTACGTTGAGCGGAGAACGCATTTCAAGCGGATCAGAAAAGTCTCTTTTATTGAGGTATTTAATGAAATCAGGTGTACGGATTAAATTGGAGATTGGTTGACCAGAATCGTCTGGCCAGCGAAAGCCGAGTAAGTCTTGTGCCAGTTTATTGCACCAAACAATGTTGCCTTCGCTGCGAAACACCACCACCGCATCGGGCAATGATTCCGCACCGTTGCGGAACCGGCGGATAAGATTGGTTAGCTCTTTGCGCTTTTTACGCTGTCGCTGCTGAATTCGATAAATACCATTAAACAGCGATTCCCAGTTTCCGGTGCCTGATGGTGGGGTCAGCCTTTTTTCATCTAACAACCACGCTGAAAAACGTATTTGGTTGTTCAGATGCCAAGCCAACTGAATAACCGTTGCCGCCAACAAAAGCCAAGGCATGTAGCCAAATATCCACCCGACCACTATCCAAGGGGTGTAAAAAAAAGCCAGCTCCCAGGCTAGCTTTTTCCAAGTTAACCGTTCTACCACTTACCTCTCCACTCGCTATTACGACTTAACAGAGAAGCGATACCCAGCACCACGTACGGTCTGGATCAGCTTATCGTGACCTGCATTTTCTAGCGCTTTACGTAAACGACGAATATGGACATCAACGGTACGGTCTTCCACATAGACGTTGGTGCCCCACACGTTATTAAGCAACTGCTCTCGGCTATACACACGCTCTTGGTGCGTCATAAAAAAGTGCAGCATTTTGAATTCTGTTGGTCCCATCTCCAAAGGCAAATCATTGGCCGTTACGCGATGAGAAACCGGATCTAGCTTTAAGCCTTGTACATCAATGACATCTTCTAAGGCGGTTGGAGTCACTCGACGAATGACCGCTTTTAAACGCGCCACCAGCTCTTTCGGGGAGAACGGTTTGGTGATGTAGTCATCCGCACCGACTTCCAATCCACGTACTTTATCTTCTTCTTCACCACGAGCCGTTAACATCACAACAGGAATATTGCGCGTTAGCTCTTCACGTTTCATATGTTTGATGAAGTTAATGCCACTGCCGCCTGGCAGCATCCAATCGAGAAGCACGAGATCAGGGAAGGGTTCAGCCAGTTTAGTTACCGCAGTATCATAATCTTCCGCTTCTACCGCTTGGTAACCTTTCTGTTCAAGAACAAAGCATAACATTTCACGGATTGGAGCTTCGTCTTCAACAACTAGAATCCTTCTAGACATAATTGAATAACCTTATGTTAATTTAATTATTTAAGGCGCATTAGGCCTGTGCAACGGTAAGCATTATCACTAGCAATTATGACACTTTTGTGACCTTTGAAAACAAATTTTCATATAACTTTCATCCCACTATTGTGCGGATAGGTTAAGACATCGGCATGAAAAGTCTTTATGATTGGCAACTTAAGTTAAGGTATAGAGAAAGAATATGTGGTTTAAAAACTGTCTGGTTTACCGATTTAACCGTGATATCGAATTCAACGCAGACCAATTAGAAAAACAGCTCGAAGAGTTTCGTTTTACTCCTTGTGGCAGCCAAGATAAGCAAAAATTTGGCTGGGTCACCGCGATGGGTAAACACGGTGACATGATGACGCACGTGTCTGATAACCGCATTCTTATCTGCGCTAAAAAAGAAGAAAAAATGCTTCCAGCATCGGTGATCAAAGAATCACTCAACGCGAAAGTTGATGCGATGGAAGCACAGGAAGGTCGCCCTCTGAAAAAGAAAGAGAAAGACAACCTGAAAGAAGACATCGTGATGGATTTGCTGCCACGCGCATTTAGCCGTAGCAACCACACTTACGTGCTGATCTTGCCAAAAGAAGGTTTCATTCTGGTTGATGCGAGCAGCTATAAGAAAGCCGAAGACGTACTGGCGCTATTGCGTAAAACGATGGGCAGCCTTCCTGTGGTACCTGCTATTCCAGAAAAAGCGATTGAAACGACTCTGACGGAATGGGTGAAAACCGGCAATACACCTGCTGGCATCCAAATGCTAGACGAAGCCGAGCTAAAATCGGTGCTGGAAGAAGGTGGCGTGATCCGCTGTAAGAAGCAAGAACTGACTGCCGATGAAATTCGCAGTCATATTGAAGCTGACAAGATGGTAACTAAGCTGTCTTTGTGGTGGCAAGAGCGCATCGAATTTATTCTGGCTGAAGATGGCAGCATCAAGCGTCTTAAATTTTCAGATGATTTAAAAGATCAAAACGATGACATTCCCCGTGAAGATCAAGCCGCTCGCTTTGATGCGGACTTTTCGCTTATGTGCGGAGAGTTAAGTGCCTTTTTGCCGAGTCTTTATGAAGCACTCGGCGGCCTGCCAAACCCGAACGCTTAACCTGTTTTAAAACGCCCTCTGCCTGAGGGCGTTTTTGTATATTTACACTAATTCTGTTACACATTGACAGCCAACAAATGAAACTTGTTATCATTATCAGTTAGTAATAACCCCTGCTCAAAGACTATTACAATACTTTTACCATATGAGGTATTGGTCACATTTATTTGTCGCCTTATGATCATCAGCGATAGTTTTCTCACTATCTTGATTCATTTTTAAAGACAAGAATAACAATGCAAAAAATACTGACTCTTGCTGCACTGATCAGCGCAGCGACTTTTAATGCTCAAGCTGCGGACCACACCTTTAGCCTTGGTTACGCGCAAACAGACATCAAACAATTCAATGATCCACTGCATGGTGTGACATTAAAATATCGATATGAAGGCCACAGCCCCGTTGGGTTCATCGCAAGTTGGACAGGTACTGCTGACGTGGATACCTTTTCACGTGTTGATCCAGGTCCAACGCTAACCACCGTCTCTGAAACCACACGTAGCTACAGCAGTATCCATGTTGGTCCAACATTCCGTTTCAACCCATTAGTCAGCTCGTACGCGACACTTGGCTACTCTGATTTTACTATCGAGAGCAAAGTGGTAGGTGCAGGCACATCAAAAATTGAAGACGAAAACTTCGCCATTGGTGGTGGTTTTGAGTTTAACGTGACTCGCTCGTTTGCGGTCAATACGGGGGTGGAATACACCGAGCACCTCAGCGAATCTCGTACCTTGACCTACTCTCTAGCGTTGGGATACCGATTCTAACCTGCACTTTTTAAGCCTGCTGATCTGCAGGCTTTTTTATCTTTCTCTTATTTCGAGTAGTCACAGGTCACGTTTTAACGTAAAATTTGCGCCCCTATTCCATGTGGTGGAATAGCCCTGACTTGAGATCAGATTAAGAGAATTATACATGACTACTGAGAAAGCATTCGTACCTGAGCTACTGTCACCAGCAGGTAGCCTTAAAAACATGCGTTACGCATTTGCCTATGGCGCAGACGCGGTATACGCAGGCCAACCTCGCTACAGCCTTCGCGTACGCAACAACGAGTTCAACCACGAAAACCTACAAATTGGTATCAACGAAGCTCATGCCCAAGGCAAAAAGCTTTACGTGGTTTGCAACATTCAGCCGCACAACTCAAAACTAAAAACCTTCATCCGTGACCTAAAACCCGTGGTAGAAATGGGCCCAGACGCGCTAATCATGTCTGACCCTGGCCTGATCATGATGGTTCGTGAAGCCTTCCCTGACATGCCAATTCACCTATCAGTACAGGCAAACGCGGTAAACTGGGCTACGGTTAAGTTCTGGGCGGCAAACGGCGTTGAGCGTGTGATTGTGTCTCGCGAGCTTTCTCTAGAAGAAATCGAAGAAATTCGTGAGCACTGTCCTGAAACGGAACTCGAAGTTTTCGTTCACGGTGCTCTATGCATGGCCTACTCTGGCCGCTGCCTACTGTCTGGTTACATCAATAAACGTGACCCTAACCAAGGTACATGCACAAACGCATGTCGTTGGGAATACAAAGTTGAAGAAGGCAAAGAAAACGACGCTGGCGACATCGTTGAGAAATTTGACCCAACTGAAGCGCAGCCTGTCGAAGTTCAAGACGAGCGCCCTGAAACCACTATCGGTCGTGGCAAACCAACGGATGAAGTGGTTCTACTTTCTGAAGCTCATCGTCCAGAAGAAAAGATGGCGGCTTACGAAGACGAGCACGGCACTTACATCATGAACTCAAAAGACCTGCGTGCAGTTCAACACGTTGAGCGTCTGACCAAGATGGGTGTTCACTCACTGAAAATCGAAGGCCGTACTAAGTCTTTCTACTACTGTGCACGTACTGCTCAGGTTTACCGTAAAGCGATCGACGACGCGGTTGCAGGCAAGCCATTTGATGAAAACCTAATGGGTACGCTAGAAAGCCTAGCGCACCGTGGTTACACCGAAGGTTTCCTACGCCGTCACACACACGATGCGTACCAAAACTACGACTACGGCTACTCAGTATCTGACGCGCAACAGTTCGTTGGTGAGTTCACTGGCAAACGTCGTGGCGACATGGCAGAAGTTGAAGTGAAGAACAAATTCGTTGTTGGTGACAGTCTAGAGCTGATGACGCCAAAAGGTAATGTTGTCTTCACCCTAGAAGCAATGGAAAACCGCAAGTCAGAGTCGATTGAAGATGCAAAAGGCAACGGCCACTTTGTGTTTATTCCAGTTCCAGAAGATATGGATCTAGAATACGGCCTTCTAATGCGTAACCTAAATGCTGGTCAGGATACTCGTAACCCTACTGGCAAGTAACCTTTGCTTGGGAAAAAGAAATGGCTCTGCTGATCACTGATAAGTGCATTAACTGTGATATGTGTGACCCTGAATGCCCAAATGGTGCAATTTCTATGGGTGACTCTATCTTTGAGATCGACCCGGACTTATGTACCGAGTGTAAAGGTCACTACGACAAACCCACTTGTCAGTCGGTTTGTCCAATTACTAAGTGCATTATCACTGACCCAAATCATGTCGAAACCGATGAAGAATTGCTGGAAAAATTCGTTATTATTCAAGGTTTAGCATAAAAATAAAAAGGTCCAACTTTAAAGATAAGTTGGACCTTTTTTTAACCTGATTTTTCCATCGGATAGATATTGCAAAATAGATCTTTCTCGAAATTGTATTCCAGTCGTTCCCGCCAGTTTAAGGCCTCCGAAACAGGAATAAGGTAAAAGTTTTCACGGCTTGTATCCGTCACAAATGCCATCCCATACTGCATCAATTCATAATGCACATCAGAAACAAACCCTGGGTCAAGTCTCTGCCGTCCCGTCAGATGGGTGATGTCTTCTCGAGAGATGGATACACCAGTTGTCTCACTGCTAAACCTATGTCTCAACCACCCTGCAAATTCTTTTGCACAAATCATCGTCATGGTCTTGTCCTTGATTAACGTTTCAGTAGGCATGGCAGCCCACTTTACCGTTTATTTATGTTGTGATTACTCCACCAACTCAACGAGGTTTCACTCGGAAGTTCAAGTATCAAGACTCGACACATGCGTTCTCACATAAACAGAGGAACATTCATAATCGACTGATCAAGCGGCACTTCCATAGTGTGATACTGAGATAACTTCAGTTTGCTACGTCTAATAATCACTTTAGACAATAGAGTCATGTTTCTCCAGTTTCATAACGACAATCCAATCAATAAACGAAAGCAGTAAGGAGAAGCCTGTCATAAAATCAGTAAAGCCCGATCGCTTCTAACTCTGTTGTCTGATGAGTTGTAGGCATTGCTCCGGCATCACTTTTTTCTTTTTTACTCTGTTTGTGGGTTTTGACTTCGGTTTATTCGCTTTTGCTTGTACTGGTTTCGGCCTCCAGCTTTGCAGTTCAGCCCCACAACCATCGCCTTTCGGTGGCGGCGCTTGCTCTACGCACCCGTCATTGCCTGCCGGACACCTTAGGCGCACATGCATGTGAGAATGATGCCCCCACCACGGGCGAACTTTACGCAGCCACTCCCGATCCCCCGCATTTTCAGTCGTGCAGAGTTTATTCTTAATAACGGGGTGAACAAATATTCTCGCGACACCCTCATCGCTGGCGGCCAGTTTAATCAATTCAAAGTGGCGTAAGTCCCAGTTCTGTTTCAGCAATTTATACTGCTTGAGGTTTACGACGCTCAGAGGCTTTGGGTTACTGAGTTGTTGAGCAGATAACCTTTTGTCTGCAAGCTTAAGCCAAATATCAATATCTAACCCGGTTTGATGGCTACGGTGTCCCGTAGAGAAACGCCCTCCCTTTGGCAGAGACATATCGGCAATCAGTAGGGTGGTATCGAGCTGTTTAGAGGTGAGTGCAGCCAAGCGCTGAATAAAACTTACGCTACTTGGATGCCCATAATATCTTAGCCGTTCGCTGCGTAAGACTTGATAACCTTCACCGTGCAGTGGCAAGGAAGCCGCACCAGCTAAGCAGCCATTGGCATAACTCCCTATGGATTGAGGAGCTTGAGTAGAGGGGATTTTAACTTGCTCCCATGGACTTGAAACAGCCAGGGGAGCAAACAACAGTGAGGATAATAGGAAAGATATATGTCGGTAGGGGTTTCTAAATATCTTTCTCATTGGCTTATCCTTATTTAGTAGTGTTCACCATTATCATAGTAGCCAGTTGCATTCAGTGCAGTGAAAATAACTGCAACATCAACATCTTCGCCAAACATGCCTCGCACTTGCTGGGTAATGATGCTGGCAACCGCGTCTTGAGTTTCCTGCCCACGGTCAAACCAGAGCACTTCGACAAACGGATACGCCGGGCTTACTTCGCCTTCGTAGTAAAACGTAGTGTAAATATACTCAAAGGTAAAGTCCTCACGAGGACAGTCCATATGTGGCTGGAGCTCATCAATCAAAGACTTAGAAAGGCTCTGAACAATTTGCGGCTCTACAGCTCGAAAACGTAAATGCGGCATAACTTTGCTTCCTTTTTTATGTTTGATGTCATCATACCAAGTTACGCGATGATGTCTTGCCTAGATAGCGGTAACTAAAACGTGGTGCGCAGAAATTAACCACCCTACTCTTTGATTCAATACTGGCTATGTAGTTTTACTTCTACCATCTCACCATCGCTCGTAAGATCCACTCTCCAGTTTCTGTTACCCCAAACCATGTGCCGATGTGCGCTTTGTGGGTAGCTATTTAGAAAGAGAATCAGCTCTTTATCTAGCTTAAGGGTTTCGGTCTCACTGGTGTTTTTTAGAAGCCGCCCTTCTACGTCAAACGCATCACCATTAATATTTACGTACTCTAGCTTAAATCCATCTTGTCGTAGATATAGCTGTAAATCGACCAGCGTTAATGGTGAGTAAGCTTTCAAAAGCGTGAGCTGTACTTGGTTTGACTCTGTCGCTAGTTCAGCAAAATAGGTCTGCTTGTAGTAACGCAATTCATCCATGCACCAAGTCGATGCATAGTTGCTTTCTGAACAGTGATACCAAGTGCCGTTTTTCGCCTCTAGGCGCAATTGCTCCGGTGTCAGGTTCGCCAACGAATAGATACTGGACAACGCAGGCCATGACACTGCTAAAGCGAAAAGAGCGGCGGTGGCTCGAATACGGTCAAACAATACATACCTCCAGATAAAACAAAGCCGCTGACGAGCAGCGGCTTTCATTTAGATTTCAACGCAATTTAAGGCATCTCGTCGAATTCTGCACCTTCTTTTTCTACTTGAGGTGGCATCAAGTGCTCTTTGGTAATACCCAGTTTTAGAGCCAGTGCCGAAGCAACGTAGATAGATGAGTAAGTACCTACAGTGATACCCAGTAGAAGCGCGGTAGCAAAACCGTGGATCATCGCACCGCCTTGAGTAAACAGTGCAATCACTACGAACAAGGTAGTCGCAGAGGTGATTAATGTACGGCTCAGTGTCTGAGTGATCGAGCTGTTCATAATATCCGCAGGTTCGCCTTTACGCATCTTACGGAAGTTTTCACGAATACGGTCAAAGACAACAATCGTATCGTTGAGCGAGTAACCGACAACGGTCAACAATGCCGCAACGATCGTCAAGTCCACTTCGATTTGCATTATCGAGAAGATACCAAGTGTAATAATGACATCGTGCGCTAGTGCCATTACCGCACCCGCAGCCAGGCGCCACTCAAATCGGACTGATACGTACAGAAGAATACAGATCAGAGACGCTAAGATAGCCAAGCCGCCTGCTTCTGTAAGCTCATCACCGACGTTTGGACCAACAAACTCGATACGACGCATTTCAACGCTTTTGCCCGTACCCTCTTGGATAGCAGCGAGGATCTGATTGCCTAGTGTCTCGCCCGCGATATCATCACGAGGACGTAAGCGAACCATAACATCACGTGCACTGCCAAAGTTTTGCACGGTAGCATCGCCAAAACCATTCGCTTCCAAAGCACTACGGATATCTTGCAGATTAGCAGGCTGTTCAAAGCCCACTTCAATCAAGGTACCACCAGTGAAGTCTAGACCCCAGTTCAGCCACTTGGTAGACAAAGTGAAGATCGCTGTCGCAATCATTACGAGTGAAAATGCAAATGCAACTTTCGACCAACGCATAAAGCCGATCGTTTTGTCTGCCTTTAGAATTTGATGCATACTAATTCCCAGCCTTAGATCGACAGTTTATTTACACGTTTACCGCCATACACTAGGTTCACGACGCAGCGTGTACCAATAATGGCTGTAAACATTGAGGTTAAGATACCGATTGATAACGTCACCGCGAAACCTTTGATCGCGCCTGTACCAACCGCAAATAGGATAATCGCGGTAATCAGTGTTGTGATATTCGCATCGGCGATAGTGCTGAATGCGTTAGCATAACCTTGGTGAATCGCTTGCTGCGGGTTGCGCCCATCACGTAGCTCTTCACGAATACGCTCAAATATCAACACGTTGGCATCGACCGCCATACCGACCGTCAGAACAATACCGGCAATACCTGGCAACGTCATCGTCGCACCAGGGATCATCGACATCACACCAATAATCAATACCAGGTTTGCCATTAGAGCCATGTTGGCGATAAAGCCAAACTTACGGTAGTAAAGCAGCGTAAATAGCATTACGGCTACCATGCCCCAGATACACGCTTGAATACCCATATCGATATTCTGCTGACCCATTGATGGACCGATAGTACGCTCTTCAACAATCGAAATCGGTGCAATCAAGGCACCTGCACGAAGTAGCAGTGCTAGGTTGTGTGCTTCTGCTGCAGAGTCGATACCCGTAATTCGGAAGTTACGGCCAAGCGCAGATTGGATCGTGGCTTGGTTAATCACTTCTTCATGCTTAGACAGAATCACTTTACCTTCAGGTGTACGGCGACCGCTGTCTTTGTACTCAGCAAATACCGTAGCCATCAGCTTACCAATGTTCTTTTTAGAGAACGTTGACATCTTGCTGCCACCTTCGCTATCTAGCGAGATATTCACCTGAGGACGGCCATATTCATCCACACTTGAACTTGCATCAGTAATACTTGAACCGCCTAAAATAACACGTTTCTTAAGTACCACAGGGCGACCATCACGGTCTTGTTTGATTTCACTGCCCGCTGGCGCACGACCACTTGCCGCAGCTGCTAAGTCAGCACTTGCATCGACTTCGCGGAACTCAAGCGTTGCAGTTGCACCCAGAATCTCTTTTGCTCGAGCAGTATCTTGTACACCCGGTAGCTCTACAACAATACGGCTTGCGCCTTGGCGTTGTACTAGAGGCTCAGCCACACCCAACTCGTTCACCCGGTTACGCAAAATGGTAATGTTTTGCTCAACGGCGTAGTTACGAATCTCAGTTAGTCGTTGCTCAGTAAATGTTGCTTTTAGAGCAAAGCGGCTTGATGAACCAGACTCAACAAACGTCATATCTGGGTGGTTCTTGCGCAGCAGCGTTTTTGCTTGTTCCAGCTGCTCTTCGCTACGAAGAACCACTTCGACAGAGTCTTTCCCCACAGGGCGAATAGAACGATAACGAATCTTTTCTTCACGCAGTTCGCTGCGGAACGCTTCTTCCTGCTGACCAACCAGTTTGTCCATTGCAGCATCCATATCCACTTCCATTAAGAAGTGAACACCGCCACGAAGGTCCAAGCCCAATTTCATTGGCGCAGCGCCAATAGATTCCAGCCAGTCAGGAGTAGATGGAGCAAGATTAAGGGCAACAATGTTGTCTTTGCCTAATGCTTCATTGATGATGTCGCGGGCACTGATTTGCGTGTCAGTGTCGTTAAAACGGACAAGAATGGATCCATTTTCAAGAGCAATGGATTTATGAGATAGGCTCTGTTTATCAAGAGCTTGAGTGACAGTATCCAGCGTTGACATATCGACAGAGGCGCCACGCGCCCCTGTAATTTGAATAGCCGGATCTTCACCGTAAATATTTGGAAGTGCATATAGTGCTGCGATAGCGATGGTAAACACCACCATCAGATACTTCCACAATGGATAGCGGTTTAGCACAGCGATGACCCTTTTGCTGTTTTATAGAGACTTAAGCGTACCCTTTGGTAGCACTGCAGTTACGAAGTCTTTCTTGATCACTACTTCGTTGTTGGTGTTCAACTCGATAGTAACAAAATCGTTGTCTTCTGCGATTTTAGTGATTTTACCCACAAGACCACCGCTTGTTAGCACTTCGTCACCTTTACCCATAGAAGCCATTAGGTTCTTATGCTCTTTTACACGCTTAGCTTGTGGACGGTAGATCATGAAGTAAAAAATTACCGCAAACATACCTAGCATGATTAGCATTTCAAAACCGCCGCCTGCTGGCCCGCCTTCTGCTGCTGCATGAGCTTGAGAAATAAACATTAAAATATCCTCATTATTTATTATTAATAATCCAAATGGGGCTTTTGCACTTTATATTCAAGAGCCGAGCTCATTATTAGAGAGCACACTCTCAAAAATTCCGCGCATCCGCTTACTTTATTAGCAAAAGCCTTTGGCGAATACCAAAGGCTTTAAAATTATTCTGCTTTACTTAGTGGTGGCACTTCGCGATCACGACGCGCATAAAACTCTTGTACAAACTCATCAAAACGATCTTCATCAATCGCCTTACGAATGCTTTCCATCAAACGCTGATAGTAGCGTAGGTTATGAATGGTATTCAGGCGAGCACCTAAGATTTCGTTACAACGGTCTAAATGGTGCAAGTAAGACTTAGAGTAATGGGTACAAGTGTAACAGTCACAATGCGGATCTAGAGGCGTTGTATCTGTTTTATGTTTCGCATTACGGATCTTGATCACACCACCAGTCACAAACAAATGACCGTTACGCGCGTTACGCGTTGGCATTACGCAGTCAAACATGTCGATACCACGGCGAACACCTTCAACCAAGTCTTCAGGTTTGCCTACGCCCATCAGGTAACGTGGTTTATCTTCTGGAAGCTGAGGACAAGTGTGCTCTAGAATGCGGTGCATATCTTCTTTAGGCTCACCAACCGCCAAGCCACCTACCGCGTAGCCGTCAAAGCCAATCTTAGTTAGGCCTTCAACAGAAACATCACGCAGATCTTCGTAAACACCACCCTGCACAATACCAAATAGGTTGTTCGGGTTTTCTAGTTTGTTGAAATGGTCGCGTGAACGCTGTGCCCAACGCAGTGACATTTCCATCGATTTCTTCGCTTCTGCGTGAGTCGCTGGGTAAGGCGTACACTCGTCAAAGATCATGACGATGTCAGAGCCTAGGTCGTTTTGGATTTCCATCGACTTTTCTGCGTCCATGAAAATCTTGTCACCGTTTACCGGGTTACGGAAATGCACACCGGCTTCTGTGATCTTACGAATATCACCCAAACTAAAGACTTGGAAACCGCCTGAATCAGTCAGGATAGGACCTTGCCAGTTCATAAAGTCGTGCAGGTCGCCGTGCATTTTCATCACTTCTTGACCAGGGCGTAGCCAAAGGTGGAATGTGTTACCCAGAAGAATTTCAGCACCTGTGCCTTTCACTTCTTCTGGCGTCATGCCTTTTACTGTGCCGTAAGTGCCTACTGGCATAAAAGCAGGGGTTTGTACTGTGCCACGTTCGAAAGTCAATTGACCACGACGAGCCGTACCATCTTTCTTTTTAAGATCGAATTTTAATTTCACGATGCCTCCGGGGTGTCAGAGAAACAGTCTGACGGTTAATTCAGAGCCTTCAAGCTCTACTGAGGAGCGGTCGCCTATCCATGCGAGAGGCAAAACAGCGTACTGCTTTGCTTCCTAGCCTACTGCTAGCACTCGTAAATTTTTTCTGTGTCTACAACAAGCCGACTAACGACAAACGCGCTAGTCAGTTTTCTTTTTGATAAACATTGAATCGCCGTACGAGAAAAAGCGGTAGTGGTTTTCCACCGCGTGCTTGTAGGCGTTCATGGTATTGTCGTATCCAGCGAATGCGCTCACCAACATGATCAACGTTGATTCTGGTAAGTGGAAGTTAGTGATCAAGCAATCCACCAACTGGTATTCGTAACCTGGGAAAATGAAGATCTCGGTATCACCAAAGAATGGTTTAAGCTCAGTGCCATTTTTCAAGGCGTCTTGAGCGGCACTCTCTAGTGAGCGAACAGACGTTGTACCAACCGCAATAATTCGGCCGCCACGCGCCTTAGTCGCATTGATGGCTTCTACTACCTCTTGTGGCACTTCAACGTACTCGGCGTGCATATGGTGATCGTTAATGTTCTCAACTTTCACTGGCTGGAATGTACCGGCACCAACGTGAAGGGTGACATAAGCGAACTCAGCACCTTTGGCTTTGATTTGTTCTAATAGAACATCATCAAAATGCAGGCCTGCTGTTGGTGCGGCAACGGCGCCCGGTTTTTGGTTGTACACCGTTTGGTAGCGTTCTTTGTCTGCGTCTTCATCCGGGCGGTCAATATATGGAGGAAGTGGCATGTGGCCAATCTCTTCCAAAATCTCCAGAACCGTTTTGTCCGATTTAAACTTCAGCTCGAATAGTGCGTCATGGCGAGCCACCATTTCTGCTGCGTATTCATCATTTTCACCAACAATAATTGTTGAGCCTGGTTTTGGTGATTTCGAGCAGCGAACATGCGCTAAGATACTTTTTTCATCCAGCATGCGCTCGACAAGGACTTCAAGTTTGCCACCTGACTCTTTACGGCCAAACATACGAGCAGGGATCACTCGAGTATTGTTAAAAACAACCAAATCGCCTGGCTGTACTTGGCTTAGGACATCGGTGAAGGAGCCATCAACCAGCTCACCAGTATTGCCATCAAGTTGTAGCAAGCGGCTCGCGGTACGCTCAGGTTGAGGGTAACGAGCAATAAGCTCATCAGGCAGGTCAAAGTGGAAATCTGATACTTGCATGTTCCTAGTCTTCTGCTGTGGTCTGTGTCGATAAAAGGGCGCGTTTTTCGCAGCCGACTAGTATATGTCGCACCGTCGCAATAGCAAGAAAAGAGATGTGAATTATTGTAATCCCTAAGGCATGCGGCGTAAAAAAACCCTACCCAGTGAGAAAAACAGACCTTTCATGATTCGCAACAAATTTTTGGGTGATGAGCGATAAAAGACCGCCTAGCTCTCAAACTATGGGGGAAAAAGTTACTATATTAAAAGAGGATAAAATAATAACTCAGGAGGCTGCCATGATTAAGGTCGAAGATATGATGACGCGTAATCCCCACACGCTGCTTCGCTCTCAACACCTATCTGATGCCAAAACTTTGATGGAGGCCCAGGATATTCGCCATGTGCCTATCGTTGATGCCGAGAAAAAACTCCTCGGTGTGGTGTCGCACCGTGATGTACTGGCCGCTCAAGAATCCAGTCTGCAAAAATTACCAGAAAGCCAATCTTATACACTCAACACACCTCTTTCGGAGGTGATGAAAAACAGCGTTATGTCGGTGTCGCCACTGGCGGGTTTAAAAGAAAGCGCCATCTACATGCAAAAACACAAAGTAGGCTGTCTACCTGTCGTCGATAAAGGCTGTTTAGTCGGCATTATTACTGACACCGACTTTGTTTCCATTGCTATTAGTTTGCTAGAACTGCAAGAAGAAGTGGAACCTGAAGAGATTGAACCAGAAGAAATGGATTGATCCCCTCCTCCGGTGAGATTAAGGAGAGAATCACGTTCTCTCCTGTAGAGCTTGGCATGCTCGTATAGCGCATGACGATAAGGGTTACTCGTTCCGTAATATTTCCGGTGTACGTTCAACTTGACCGATTTTCGGTGCATGACGTACCACCAGCGAAGGTTCCAACAAGGTGGGAGCCTGCTCTAATTGACCAGCATTAAGCGCCGCGATCATGGTATCAAAACCCAGCAACGCGATTTGTTTGATAGGCTGTTGGATACTGGAAAATCCCAGTGACTGGGCGATCACCGTATCGTCAAAGCCAACCAGATCGATGGCGAGCGTATCTCGACTATCAAGCACTTTTAGCTCGTTGTAGACATGACCCGCTGCAATATCATCCGAGCAAAATACCGCTTCGATTGGATTGGACGCCTCTACTAGGTTGGCTTGCATGTAACTCTGCAACTGCTTCAGCGTGTAAGGCGCTAAAATTCGCTCTTCTGCTAACTCAATCCCTTTCTGGACCAGTCTGTCTCTAAATCCAATAAATCGTTCAGACACTGTATCGCTGGCACCGATGAATCCGACCCTACGATAACCACATTTAATAAAGTGCTCGGCGGCCTGCTCGCCCCCGTGCTTATGATTAGTGCCGATGCTCGCCATTCCCGCGATCGTGGTTGTCAGAAGTACGACAGGAAAAGGCAGCTTACCCAGTTCGCTCAGGTGCTCTTGCTTTAGTGAACGAGGGATCAAAAAGACCCCATCCACCTTATGATTGACGCACTCCGATAAAAAAGTCTTCTCTAACTGCAAGTTATTACGGCTATTGAACAGTAAGATACTGCGGCCATGCTTGTAAGCTTCTTGTTCCAATACATCAATCAACTGAGCAAAAAACGGGTTAGACATATTACGAACAACCACAGCAAACAATTTGGTTGCCTTTTTCCGTTTAGCGGTAGGCTTCTGGTAGTTCAGTTCTTGTATCGCCAATTCAACCGCTTGCTTGGCATCACTCGACACGCGTTCACTGCTATTGAGTACACGCGACACCGTCGCAATCGACACGCCAGCGCGTTTGGCCACTTCTCTAATCGTCACACTGCAACCCATTCATACTGAAAATTCATCTCCCGCTAAGTTTAGCTCTTACCCATGTAACAAGACTTAGTGTTACATCACAAATCAAATCCTATTCAGCTATTTGGCTCACTAATAAGGTGATTACAACTCGACCTCTATTTTCTCTCTAAAGGTCAAATACTATGATTTTTCCAACGCAACATTTTTAGGTAGCCGACCGTGCAAGAGCTTAAATATAAAACCATCAACTTAGCTTCAGAATATGACTTTGATAATTTTGAAAAAATCAAAGAAAAATCAAAATATCGACCTAAGTTTCATATTACACCACCTCATGGCCTGCTCAATGACCCGAATGGTTTTTGTTATTTTAATAATCAATACCATTTATTTTACCAGTGGTTTCCATTCGATACTTTTCATGGAATGAAGCACTGGATGCATTTAACATCAACCGATCTTTGTAATTGGCAAGAACACGGTTCAAAAATAACACCCATAGAAAGCTACGAGTCACACGGGGCTTATTCTGGCGCCGCCGTTGTAGAAGATGAACAAGCATTTTTATTTTATACCGGAAATATAAAATTAGACTCAGACCGAGATGCCAATCAATGCTTAGCACTATTAAACGCGGATAACAGCGTGACGAAATACGCGGGCAACCCGGTGATCAAATCGGTACCACAAGGTTATACCGGACATGTTCGAGATCCAAAAGTGGTCAAACACGGTGAAGGCTACGTTATGCTGCTCGGCGCTCAACGTGAAGCAGACATGCAAGGCTGCATTATTGTCTACCAATCGAATGATATGATTGATTGGGTATTTAAAGGCGAACTAGACATTAAAGTCACAGCCCCATTCTTACACGCCTATATGTTTGAGTGCCCAGATCTGCTCCAGGTTGACGGTCATGATGTGTTGATCTTTTCTCCGCAAGGGGTTGAGCCTAACGAGTTTCGCTTCCACAACAAATTTAATGTCATCTACTGTTTAGGCCAAATTGATTTTGACTCACTGACTTTCACAGTCAAACACTGGGATGAGCTCGATAGAGGGTTTGATTTTTACGCCCCTCAAACTCTGGCAAACACACCAGACAGCCCAACATTAATCGCATGGGCCGGAACCGACGAAGAACTGCCGAGTATGGAATTAGGCTGGATTCATTGCTTAACGCTACCTAGACGTTTATCAGTCAAAAACCATCGCCTTTGCCAATTTCCAGATCAGCTATTTAATGCTGCGAATAGTCACCATCAATTAAATTTCCAAGACGTAACCAATCAATCCATTGAGTTAAGTAACCTCTCTTTTTATTTGATGGTCAATTCTAATCAAAATGATTTTTCCATTTCTTTAAATAACAAGAAGGGAAGAGAGATCAATATATCAATCAATAAAAATAGAGTGATATTAAATAGAAAAAATTATGACCACCATAATTCAGATTGGAAGTTTGGTAACGAACGTCAATTAGATACCAATTACGAAATCAACAACATCAAGATAATTAGTGATGAAAGTATTCTGGAAGTCTACATCAACGATGGAATGGATGTTTTCACTTGTTTATTTTTCCCTGACGAAACAGACCATCAAATCGAGGTTTCTTCAGATAAAAATAAACCACTAGATATCGAATTTAAGTACCTTACAATATAATAAAATGGTGAACAGAATGAACTATCAAGCAACCGTCAACGAGATACTCGACAGTATCGGTGGAGTAGACAACATTCGTAACGCAGAGCACTGCGCGACGAGACTACGTCTGATCCTAAAAGACAACGACAAAGTAAACAGTGATAAAGCGAAAGATATTGAACAGATCAGCGGGTACTTTTACCAATCTGGGCAGCATCAATTTATCATTGGCACAGGTAAAGTCTCTCATGTCTACAACACGCTAAAGCAAGCACTGGGGGGCGAGTTTGAATCACAAGACTTCAAACAAGACGCGTTTGCCGATATGACGTTAAGCCAAAAGTTAGTGCGCACACTCGCTGATATTCTTATCCCACTGATCCCAGCTCTTGTGACCACAGGCTTGTTGATGGGGCTGCGTGGCATGCTACTTCACTCTGGTGCGCAGTTCTCTCCTGAGTTGCTGGCTTTGTTTAGCATGCTCACCGACACCGCCTTCGCCTTTTTACCCGTTTTGATCACCTACTCGGCAGCGAAAAAGTTTGGTGGTAACACCATTATTGCTATCGTAGTCGGCTTAATGATGGTTGCACCACAACTGCCTAATGCATGGGCCGTTGCGAGTGGCGGCGCAGAGCCGATGATGGTGTCGCTATTTGGTATCGACTTCCCTCTGATTGGCTACCAAGGTACCGTTCTGCCTGCCATTTTCGCTGGCTGGTTTGTCTCTTATCTTGAACGTAACCTAAGACGCTTTGTCCCGGCTATGATGGATTTAGTCTTTACCCCGTTTTTAACCATTACTATCGCCGTTTTTGTCATCCTATTTGGTTTTGGTCCTATTCTACAAAGCATTGAGCACGGCTGTACCTCCCTGGTTCGCATGGCATTGGAACTGCCAATGGGCATCGGTTACATCTTGTTTGGTGCACTGCAACAGATGATTGTGATTACTGGCCTGCACCACGCTTTGGGTGTAATTGAAATCGGTCTACTGAACGAGACTGGTGTGAACCCAATTCAACCACTGATGACCGCATCAATGGCTGGGCAATTTGGCGCAGCGATTGCCGTTGCCACTCTGCTTAAAGATAAAGTGAAAAAAGGGAATGCGTACAGCGCTTCAATGTCGACTCTGTTTGGTATTACCGAGCCGCTACTCTTCGGCGTCAACCTACAATACGGCAAAGTGTTTGTCTTTGGTATGGCAGGGGGAGCGGTCGGTGGACTGGTGACTTACCTACTCGGTATTAGCGCAACAGGCATGGGCATCACGTTTATTCCTGGTGTGCTGCTTTACTCACAATCGCTAACATCGGTACTTGGCTACCTAACCGTAATCGCCAGCGCATTTGCCACTGCATTTTGTTTAACCCGTGTGTATAACCCGATTAAGCGCGCTTAGCACTTTCATACCAATCATCGTGATTAAGTGAGTAACCACCGCCTAAAGGATCATGAAATTAAAGACAAACTTATCACGACGTTTAGCAACCAAGGTTAAATAAATAATTACGAAGATAGGTATAACGGTAGAGTCCCCCCACCCTGACTCTGCACCCACCCACCAGGCTGTTCTGGTGGGTGTCTCTTTTAAACACATCAATGCGGCATCTTGTAAAGATTTTGAGGAAACAGAAAATGAACAAAGTGTGGTTAACCGGCGACGCGGTTGTCGACCTGATTCCCGACAGCGCAAATACATACCTGAAATGCCCGGGTGGTGCCCCTGCCAACGTTGCGGTCGGTATTGCGCGCTTGGGCGGTGATTGCGGATTTTTTGGTCGAGTTGGCAACGATCCGTTCGGTCGCTTCATGCAACATCGATTGAAAGAAGAAAACGTCGACACACGCTTTCTTACTCTGGATGACAATCACCGCACCTCAACCGTGTTAGTCGATTTAGATAGCGATGGTGAGCGTACTTTTACCTTCATGGTAAAGCCAAGTGCCGATCAATTTACCCAGCCAGAAGATGTGCCCAATTTTTCGCACGGGGAATGGCTGCACTGTTGCTCAATAGCCTTAGCCAACGAGCCAAGCAGAAGTACCACGCTAAACGCAATGAACGCTCTCAAACATGCAGGCGGATTCGTCAGTTTTGACCCTAACTTGAGGGACGAAGTGTGGGCTAATCCAGAAGAGATTCGTCCGGTAGTGATGCAAGCTATTGCCATGGCAGACGTGGTGAAGTTCTCTGAAGAAGAGTTGTTGTTTTTGACTGACACCTCCTCTTTACAAAGTGGTTTAACGGCACTGGAGCCACTCAACCTCCCTTTAGTGCTGGTTACATTAGGAGCCAAAGGTTCGCTGGCTGTATTTTTGGGGCAACAGCACAGCGTTGCGAGTTCACCAGTACAAGCCGTAGATACCACCGGGGCTGGCGATGCCTTCGTATGTGGACTACTGGCTTACTTATATCAATATGAGCAATGGAATAATACAGAAGTGATACTAGAAGCCGTTAGGTGGGGGAATCACTGCGGGGCATTAGCGACCACCAAGAAAGGGGCGATGACAGCACTACCCACTAAGGAACAGTTGCTTCAACATTTTTTAAACTGAAGCGGCTTTTTCGTGAGGTGATTAACTTCAGACAAGCATAAAAAAGAGCGGTCTGCACCGCTCAAAAGCATGTCAAAGTTTATGCCTAAAACAGAATATCAATACCAAAATAGGGGCGAGTCCAAGGCCTGCATTCCTAGACTCGCCAACGTGGTACTAAGGCTAGGGATTAGAATTGGTCTTCTTCAGTTGAGCCTGTTAGTGCTGTTACCGAAGAGTTACCGCCCTGAATCGTATTGGTCATCTTATCGAAGTAACCAGTACCTACTTCTTGCTGGTGCGCTACGAATGTGTAGCCTTTCTCAGCAGCCTGGAACTCTGGACGCTGTACTTTCTCAACGTAATGACGCATACCTTCACCTTGCGCGTAGTCGTGCGCTAGCTCGAACATGTTGAACCACATGTTGTGGATACCCGCCAGCGTGATGAACTGGTACTTGTAGCCCATGTCTGAAAGTTCTTGCTGGAATTTAGCGATAGTTTCAGCGTCTAGGTTCTTCTCCCAGTTGAACGATGGTGAACAGTTGTAAGCCAGTAGCTGGTCTGGGTATTCAGCGTGGATAGCTTCTGCAAACTTACGCGCTTCTTCCAAACATGGTGTTGCTGTTTCACACCAGATAAGGTCTGCATATGGTGCATACGCTAGGCCGCGCGAGATCGCTTGATCGATACCGGCACGTACGCGGTAGAAACCTTCTTGAGTACGTTCACCTTCAATAAAGTCTTTATCGTATGGGTCGCAATCTGATGTTAGTAGGTCTGCTGCGTTCGCATCCGTACGAGCGATAACTAGCGTTGTTGTGCCTGAAACGTCGGCAGCAAGACGTGCCGCTACCAGTTTTTGTACCGCTTCTTGAGTTGGAACCAGTACTTTACCGCCCATGTGACCACACTTCTTCACTGAAGCTAGCTGGTCTTCAAAGTGAACGCCTGCCGCGCCTGCATCAATCATCGAACGCATCAGTTCGTAAGCGTTAAGTACACCACCGAAGCCTGCTTCCGCATCCGCTACGATAGGTAGGAAGTAATCGATACCACCTTCATCTTCTGCTGACTTACCGCCCGCCCACTGGATTTGGTCTGCACGACGGAAAGAGTTGTTAATGCGCTTAACCACCGATGGTACAGAGTCGACAGGGTAAAGTGATTGGTCTGGGTACATGGTTGAAGCGGTATTGTTATCCGCTGCTACCTGCCAGCCAGATAGATAAATAGCTTCGATGCCTGCTTTCGCTTGCTGTACCGCTTGACCACCCGTTAGTGCACCAAGACAGTTTACGTAGCCTTTTTTCGCATCGCCGTTGACCAGTGACCACAGCTTATCAGCACCACGTTGTGCAATTGTGTTAGCCGGAACCAGTGAGCCGCGTAGATCTACGACTTCTTCAGCAGTATACGGACGCTTAACGTTCTTCCAGCGTGGGTTAGTTGCCCAGTCTTTTTCCAGAGCTTCGATTTGTTGGCGGCGAGTTAATGTAGTCATGGTCTATCCCTCTTTAGATGAGCGCCTCTTTTTGTCAGTAGTGGGCGCTGATTTTCCTTTTCTTCGGCGGTACATCCTTATCCGCCTTGGAATGTTTACGTTATTGGTTGTTAGCTAATAATATTTTTACGAGTGAACGTTTAATCTAGGTAGTCGTAACCCGGAACAGTTAAGAAGTTGGTCAGCTCTTCGCTAGTGGTCAGTTTCGCCATCAACTCAGCGGCTTCTTCAAATCGGCCTGCGTTGTAGCGTTCTTCTCCGACTTCCTGTTTTACAACGTCAATTTCTTCAGCCAGGTATTGTTCAAACAATTCGTTCGTCACCACCTTGCCGTTGTCTAATGCTTTGCCGTGCTGGATCCATTGCCAAATTGAAGCACGCGAGATTTCTGCGGTCGCGGCATCTTCCATCAGACCGTAGATAGGCACACAACCGTTACCTGAAATCCACGCTTCGATGTATTGCAATGCGACGCGGATGTTATGGCGCATCCCCTGCTCGGTTCTTTCACCGTCACATGGCTCAAGTAGCTCTTTGGCCGTAATGGGTGCATCTTCTTCGCGAGAGACATCCAGTTGGTTCGAGCGTTCTCCCAAGACACTGCCGAATACTTCCATCGCCGTGTTAGCCAGACCAGGGTGCGCTACCCATGTGCCATCGTGGCCATTGTTCGCTTCCAGTGATTTATCGTTAAAGATTTTATCCAACACTTTTTGGTTCTCTTCCGGGCTTTTCGCTGGGATGAAGGCGGCCATACCTCCCATAGCGAACGCACCACGTTTATGACAAGTGCGGATAAGTAAACGCGAGTATGCATTTAGGAACGGTTTATCCATGGTCACCACTTGGCGATCCGGTAGAACGCGATCTGGGTGTTTTTTCAGGGTTTTGATGTAGCTGAAGATATAGTCCCAGCGGCCACAGTTCAGACCCACAATGTGTTCTTTGAGGGCGAACAGAATCTCGTCCATCTCAAAGACCGCTGGCAATGTTTCGATTAATACCGTTGCCTTAATCGTGCCTGTATCTAAGCCAAAGTAATCTTCAGTAAAGTGGAATACATCACTCCACCACTGTGCTTCCTTGTGGGATTGCAGTTTCGGAATGTAAAAGTAAGGACCACTGCCTTTTTTCAACAACGCTTTGTAGTTGTTGTAGAAGTAGAGTGCAAAATCAAACAATGCGCCTGGGATGATCTGGTCGTTAAACGTCACGTGTTTTTCTTTTAGATGTAAGCCACGTACACGGCAGATCAGCACCGCTGGATCATCTTCTAGCTGGTATTGCTTACCGTTGCCCGGATTGGTGTAGCTAATGTCACCATTGACTGCATCACGCAGATTAATTTGGCCATCCAGCACTTTCTCCCAAGCAGGAGACATCGAATCTTCAAAGTCCGCCATGAATACTTTCACATTGGCGTTCAGCGCATTGATAACCATCTTGCGATCCGTCGGGCCAGTGATTTCGACTCGGCGATCTTGCAGATCTTGTGGGATCCCCTGGATTTTCCAGCTCCCTTCTCTGATATCTTGCGTATCTTCGAGAAAGTCCGGCAGTTCGCCTACGTCGATAGCGGCTTGCTTCTCTTCTCGAGCCGCCAACAGACCGTCGATGCGTCCTGCAAACTTCGCACACAGAAGAGACAGTAGGTTTTGGGCTTCAACAGGGAAAATGGCTTGATGCTCTGGTGAAAGGGTCCCCATCACTTCAAGCTTGCCTTCCTGGGCTTCTGTTGCTGTTTCTCTATCTGGTGTTTGAGCAAGCATAATTTTTTCCTTACTAGCGTAATTGACGCCGGGTTACATTTGTAAGTATCAAACAACAATCAAACTTCCTACTTAATCGTTGCTCGTGTCCGGCTTTATCCTGTCTGTGGCTCTACTTTCGCCAACCTGGTTATGGTTTGCAATCTAGACATAGGTCTTAAAAAGCTTGTATTTAAGCTATACCAACCACGCCTGATTAAAAACCCCACAAGTAAACAAAAAGTTAAATTCGAAGTTTTATTCCGCAACGCTAAAACACCCTATTATGACCAAAAAAATGTAACTAGTTACGTAATTTAATTACAGTGAAATTCATGCTGTAAAAGTGTTTCAAACACGCGTTTAAACACATAGCAAGATGGCATAGGCCTTTATTTATATACTTTGCAAGAGAATGAGATGGGGATGATTAAACAGCCAACTCTGCGAAAGCTGTAAAATTGACATTGTGAAATTTCACAATTTAATGAAAGCTTCATCAAAATTTACTTGTAAAATTTTACAAGTCAAAGTTAACCGGCAGTATAAAATGCTAAAAAGCACACCAAAACTAGTGTGCTTTTTACTGCTTAATAGGAAAGTGACGACTAATACTAATAGCTAAAGTAGCTCTGACACGACATCCGCTAATTGATTAAATGTGCTAACCCTTGATGAACTCGGCCTCCAAACTAAACCAATATGTCGGTGAGCTTGTTGACCAGGGGGATCCACCACCACTAAATTTTGGTTATTGATAAGACCATGGTCGATAGCCATCTGTGGGATAAAAGTCGTACCTAAGCCATTAGCGACCATCTGAACAAGGGTGTGCAAACTGGTCGCTGAAAATGGGTTAATCTTCTCTTTATCCGTCAACTGACAGGCAGAAACCGCATGCTCGGTTAAGCAGTGTTCATTTTCTAACAGAAACACAGACTCATTGGGTAAGTCAGCATAGCGGATAGGCACTTTAATCGCGTCAGCCTGGTTACGACTGATCACCATACGAAACGGATCCGTCCCTACAATGCGGCTCTCCATACCATCGATATTGACGGGTAACGCCAGAATCAACACATCCAACTCGCCCTGACGCAGCGCCGCAAGCAAATTGGTTGTGGTGTCTTCTCTTAATAACATGTTGAGTTGAGGAAAACGGGTGTTGACCTCTTGGACCAGGTTACTTAACAAGAAAGGCGCAATGGTTGGTATACAGCCTACTTTTAACTGCCCTTGCATTTCACTGCCTTGGCATAGTCGGCCCAGCTCAACCAAATCCTGTCCTTTAGCCAGCAACTCTCGGCCTTGCTGTACAACCATTTCGCCAGTTTGAGTAAACACCAATGGGCTTTTTTTATCTTTCTTTTCATATAAAGGACAACCTATCAGCTCTTCGAGGTTTTGGATGCCTTTACTTAAGGTAGATTGACTAACGAAACACTTTTCTGCTGCTTCACTAAAATGACGCGTTTCATGCAAAGTCACTAGATAATGTAACTGTTTGAGACTGGGCCATTTATTCATAGTTTTACTTTCTACACCTGTCGAGAGTTTGACCAAGTTAAAAGTTTTACGCTTATCGCTTTTTTCGATTAACTTAATCTATTTAATTCGCTTTTTTCCATACTACAACCTGTACTATAGTTTGTCTTGTACAAACACGAACCAAACCAATCACACTGAATTTGGTTTGGAACTAACCATACTTTTTAGGAGCAAAAAAATGGTACTAGTAGGTCGTCAAGCCCCTGATTTTACTGCAGCAGCTGTTCTAGGTAACGGTGAAATCGTTGAAAACTTCAACTTTGCAGAGTTCACTAAAGGTAAGAAAGCAGTAGTATTCTTCTACCCACTAGATTTCACTTTCGTTTGCCCATCTGAGCTAATCGCATTCGACAACCGTCTAGCTGATTTCCAAGCTAAAGGTGTTGAAGTAATCGGTGTTTCTATCGATTCTCAGTTCTCTCACAACGCATGGCGTAACACTGCTATCGAAGATGGCGGTATCGGTCAAGTTAAGTACCCACTAGTTGCAGACGTTAAGCACGAAATCTGTAAAGCTTACGACGTTGAGCACCCAGAAGCAGGCGTTGCTTTCCGTGGTTCTTTCCTAATCGACGAAGACGGTCTAGTTCGTCACCAAGTAGTTAACGACCTACCACTAGGTCGTAACATCGACGAAATGCTACGCATGGTTGACGCTCTTAACTTCCACCAGAAGCACGGCGAAGTATGTCCTGCACAGTGGGAAGAAGGTAAAGCAGGTATGGACGCATCTCCAAAAGGTGTTGCAGCGTTCCTATCTGAGCACGCAGAAGACCTAGGCAAGAAGTAATTTGCTTAACACACCCTAGCTCATCCGGGTGTTATGGTTGGACGATATAAAGCTAATTATACAAAAGCACTCAGTGCACAGCACAGCGCCAATCAGTTCTAAGTAAAGTCTCAAAAGCCCGAAGCACCGCTTCGGGCTTTTTTCATTCTGGTCAGGCTCTCTTGATTGGATATACCTAAAAAGACAAGATATCGGCAAAGAGACAAAACATATCGTCTTACGGACTTTATCCAGCTCTGCTCTTTAAAGTCGAAAAGGCTCTCTTTATGATGAAATCAACATCAGATGAGAGCGCATTATTCTCTCTTTACAGATTAAACATACATGGAGATTCAACATGGCTTACTTTTCACTAGCCTTCGGTACGGCAACCAAAAACCGTGATGGAAAAATCATTGAAGCATTTTTCCCAAATCCAGTTCTTAACCCTTCCGACGCTTTGGTTGAAGCGGTAGCAAAAGTAGCGGGTTACGAACAAGGCAACCAAGCTATCGAGATCTCTGCGGCGCAAAGTGCTGAACTTGCGGCAGCCTTCGAAGCAAACGGTGATGCAGCGAACGCGTCTTTCGCAAACAAAGCGGCTGAATCTGCTCAACCTTTAGTTTTGGTTATTCTTGCAAGCGACGAGCAACCACAGTCTGTTGCTGAAGGTTTCCTAAAACTGCAATTAATTTCTAACCGCCTAGTTCAGCCACACGGCACAGTACTAGACGGCATTTTTGGCCTGCTGCACAACATCGCGTGGACAAACGAAGGCCCTATCGATCTACCTGAGCTCGCCGATCGTCAAATCGAAGCTCGCCTAGCAGGTCGCGCACTATCTGTAGACTGTGTCGACAAGTTCCCGAAAATGGTCGACTACGTGGTTCCTGCTGGTGTCCGTATTGCTGATACCTCTCGCGTACGCTTGGGCGCACACGTAGGTGAAGGCACTACCGTTATGCACGAAGGTTTCATCAACTTCAACGCAGGCACAACTGGCGTAAGCATGGTTGAAGGTCGTATCTCTGCGGGTGTTATGGTCGGTGACGGTTCAGACATCGGCGGTGGTGCATCTATTATGGGTACGCTATCTGGCGGCGGTAAAGTCGTCGTTTCTATCGGTGAAAACTCACTGCTAGGCGCAAACGCTGGCCTTGGCTTCCCTCTAGGTGACCGCTGTACGGTTGAATCGGGCCTTTACGTAACAGCGGGCTCTAAAGTTCGTATGCTTGATTCAGACGGCAACGAAGTAGAAGTTGTGAAAGCACGTGATCTTGCGGGTGTTTCAGATCTTCTATTCCGTCGCAACTCTGTAACTGGTCAAATCGAGTGTCTGGCTAACAAGACCGCCGTTGAACTAAACAGCGAGCTGCACAGCAACAACTAATATCACCTATTGAGTGTAAAGAGCTGGGTTAACTGCCCTGCTCTTGTTTTGCATTGGGTGTTTTTAGCATCGCTCTTACGCTCGCCATCGCGACGACCTTGTGAAAAGGAATCACCGCCTTCAGGTAGTATTTACCCAGTGTCGAACGCGTCGCAACCATGGTTGATACCGTAAACTGGCACTCGGAATGTTTAAAAACAGACAGCCAGACTTGCATATGCTGCTCTTCACTGGAACAAATAATTTCTTGTTCATCCATATGTTGAACTTGATATAACCCCTCCCCTTCACTTGTCTTGAATGACTCTACAGACTGCAAGATTTGAACATCTTGGACTTTAAAACCAAACGGTTTCACGATCCGGTTTCTTACCGACATCAGTTGCTGCACAAACGAAGGTAACTGACCAAAAATGGCCACATAAACCTGCGCCGGGCTCATCCCCTCCTCAGAGATCACAAAAGTTAACGCATCACAAAAATCGGTTTGATGCACTTTACTGACTAATTCGCTGCCTTGCGGGAGCTTGTCTGGCTTGACCATAATTGTTCCTTAATCATCTGAATCAGTTCCTTTCTCACCTCTTTTCCGCCAATGATGGCCAAAAACACCAACCCTCCAGGGATCAAGATCACCATTAACACGGGTCTCAACACGTACGAAAAACAAAAAATGGCAGGGGCAAAGATGATGAGCTGCGCCAACTTCTCTAAATACTTCATTCGACTTTCCTTAAATTGAGCATGCTCATTTTTTATAATTGAGCGCGCTCAGTTTGTCAAATATGTCGGCTAACGGTATGATCAAGCGCGAATCATTTGCGGGATTAACCATGAATAAACGACAAATTACCAGAGAACGAATTCTCAACGCCGCTTGGGCATTATTCGCTGAAAACGGCTATGAAGAGACCACAACCAGGCAAATCGCTCGCCACGCCAATGTGGCCGATGGGACTGTATTCAGTCACTTTCCGACTAAACTCGAAATGCTACGCGAAGGGATGCTGAGTCAACTTGCTCAGCTAAGTAAACAAACGCTTGAAGAAAGCGCTCACAGTGATTTAGCGTTGGGAAAACACTTAGTCAGTACGTATTACCACTTCTACTTTAACAATGTGGATTTGAGTCGTGCGCTGCTAAAAGAAGTGATATGGGATCTCGATTATTACCAAGATTTTAATCAGCAGCTGTTTGAGTCTGTCGACTTACCCTGTGACTTGATCCCCAAAATCCCGTTGCTAATGGATTGCTACTTTATGACCTTGATCCACCACCTGAGTAAACCTTTACCCTGTGTGAATGAGGCCTTACAAGAACTAGAAGAAAAGCTTCAGCTCATCCTAAATAAATAATGACCGTTTATTGAGCGAATTCACTCACCATAATCCCGTTCGCTCAATTACTTTCTATTTGGTATGACCAGATAAAACAAAATCAATAGCAGCAAACGATTGTTGTCCTTCCCCACCTAAAACTTACATACCAACAACAAGTCACGCATAGAATGGTTAATAAAATGTAGCTTATACATATAGTTATATATTCATTCACAAATCATCATCTGCGCATTACCCCTGAGACCACTTACTTTCCGCCCAGACATCACAACCGCTCACAAAAGCATCAAAACGATGACTCATTTAACAAAAAAACCACTTTCCATTATCAAAATGATGCTCGAACGCTCATTTTTGTCGCATTTCTATTTTCGAATGAATTTAGATATGCAGAATGTGCGTTGTACCACTACAGATAACACGTATAAATGGAACTTAAGGACTCTCACTATGAACAATAAACAACCCACTCTCTTTGGAGAGTGCTTAGCCGAATTCATCGGCACAGGATTATTAATCTTCTTTGGCGTCGGCTGTGTCGCAGCTCTAGTACTGACTGGCGCTCAATTTGGCCAATGGGAAATCAGTATCGTTTGGGGCCTTGGCGTCACTATCGCGATCTATTGTACGGCGGGCGTATCCGGCGCACACATTAACCCAGCAGTCACGATTGCGTTGGCGGCATTCCACGGTTTTGATAAAGCGAAAGTTATCCCTTACATTCTTGCTCAACTTTTAGGTGCTTTCAGCTCTGCAGCGCTGGTCTACAGCTTATACGCCAACTTATTTAGCGAATACGAAATCGCGCACAACTTTGTGCGTTCAAGCCAAGAAGGTTTAGCAACCGCAGGCATCTTCTCTACTTACCCGAATGCCGCACTGTCTTTCTCTGGTGCTTTTGCGGTTGAGTTTGTCATTACGGCTGTGCTGATGTTCGCCATCCTAGCATTAGGTGATGAGAATAATGGCGCCTCTCGTGGTGCAATGAACCCACTTCTGATTGGTATTCTTATCGCAGTGATCGGTGGTTCATTAGGTCCATTGACAGGTTTTGCGATGAACCCTGCACGTGATTTTGGCCCTAAGCTGTTTGCATACTTTGCTGGCTGGGACTACGCCTTGAGCGGAGCAAAAGATATCCCTTACTTTATCGTACCAATTTTGGCACCGATCGCTGGTGCATGCTTTGGGGGCTGGTTATACCCGAAAGCAATCGCCGCTTACCTGCCACAAACAGGTCAAGGCTGTACTATTCCTAACCAATGTGACGAAACGGAAGAAGCGACAGAAGTTCGCGCTTAATCAATTAACTAAAATATAAAGAACGAGACTAAAAGGATCTGACCATGACCGACCCGAAATACATTGTTGCTCTTGACCAAGGTACCACGAGCTCACGCGCTGTCGTTTTAGATCACGATGCAAACATCGTTGCCGTTTCACAACGTGAATTCACTCAGATTTATCCTGAAGCAGGCTGGGTTGAACATGACCCGATGGAAATCTATGCAACACAAAGCTTAACATTAGTGGAAGTGTTAAATAAATCTGGTATCAGCAGTGATGAAGTTGCCGCAATTGGTATTACTAACCAGCGTGAAACCACGATTGTTTGGAACAAAGAAACCGGCAAACCTGTTTATAACGCGATCGTATGGCAATGTCGCCGCACCGCAGACATTTGTGAAGATTTAAAAGCGCGTGGACTGGAAGACTATGTGCGTGATAACACAGGCCTAGTGCTTGACCCTTACTTCTCGGGCACAAAAGTAAAGTGGATTCTAGACAACGTGGAAGGGGCACGTGAAGATGCGGAAGCCGGTAAGCTGTTGTTTGGTACTGTGGATACTTGGCTGGTATGGAAAATGACTCAAGGCCGCGTCCACGTGACCGACTACACCAACGCATCACGTACTATGCTGTTTAACATCAACGACCTGTGCTGGGATGAGAAGCTACTGAAAGAACTCAACATTCCTGCATCAATGATGCCGGAAGTAAAACGTTCATCAGAAGTGTACGGCAAAACCAACATTGGTGGTAAAGGCGGTACGCGTATTCCAATCGCAGGGATTGCCGGTGACCAACAAGCGGCACTTTACGGCCAAATGTGTGTCGAAGCCGGCCAGGCGAAAAATACATACGGTACAGGTTGTTTCTTGCTAATGAACACTGGCGAAGAAAAAGTTACCTCCCACAATGGTTTGTTGACCACGCTAGCTTGTGGACCTGCGGGTGAACCGGCTTACGCTCTAGAAGGGGCGGTATTCATGGGTGGCGCGTCTATCCAGTGGTTGCGCGACGAAATGAAACTGCTAGCAGATGCGAAAGACTCTGAATACTTTGCAACCAAAGTTGACACCTCTAACGGCGTGTATGTAGTACCAGCCTTTACAGGTCTTGGCGCGCCATATTGGGATGCGTATGCACGCGGAACCATTGTTGGCTTAACCCGAGGCGTAAACTCTAACCATATTATCCGTGCAACATTGGAAGGTATTGCTTATCAGACTCGCGATGTGTTGGATGCGATGCAAGCTGACTCAGGAATAAAACTGGCCAACCTTCGCGTCGATGGCGGTGCAGTAGCGAACAACTTCTTAATGCAGTTCCAATCTGACGTACTCGATACCGAAGTTCACCGCCCGAAAGTCACTGAGGTGACTGCATTAGGTGCCGCTTACCTGGCGGGTTTGGCCGTGGATTTCTGGCATAGCATTGATGAGCTAAAAGACAAAGCAGAGCTCGATCGCACCTTTAACCCTCATCACGATGAAGAAAAGCGCGCTCGACGCTACAAAGGCTGGAAGCGTGCGGTGAAATGTGCGCAAACTTGGGCAGAACTGCATGACATGGACGACTAAGACAACAACGACTTAGCCACTTCATCCATGAAAATGAGCAAAAGAGCATTCTAAGAATGCTCTTTTTTTCTGTCTAACGCCTGATTCCCGCCGATTGCTGCTTCTCTGTGCTCCTAAATTGACGCACAATAGCGTAAGTGCGCATTTTCGAAGGTTCTTTTTAGCCTTCCGAACACATCAAGGAGTCATGTGTGAAACAAATCCCAAGGCATCAGCAGATTATTGAACTGGTTAAAAAACAAGGCTATGTCAGCACCGAAGAGCTCGTAGAACGATTTGATGTCAGCCCGCAAACCATCCGCCGCGATTTAAATGAACTCGCAGATGCCAACCAAATCCGACGCTATCATGGTGGGGCTACCGTACCACTCAGCTCGGAAAACACCGCTTATTCGACTCGAAAGTCGCAGAACTTCACCGAAAAAGACTTGATTGCCGAAGAGCTGGTTAAGCATATCCCAAATGGTGCAACACTGTTTATCGATATCGGAACGACTCCCGAAGCGGTGGCCAGAGCACTGAGTGAAGATCACAAACAACTTCGCGTAGTCACCAATAACTTAAACGTTGCCAGCATTCTGCTGCCTAACCCCGATATTTCCGTGATTTTAGCGGGCGGCGAAGTCAGAAACCGCGATGGCGGTATCGTCGGCGAAGCAACACTCGACTTTGTGAAACAGTTCAGGCTCGATTTCGGCATTCTCGGTATCAGCGGTATCGATTACGACGGTTCTTTATTGGATTTTGATTATCACGAGGTTCGCGTTAAACAGGCGATCATAGAAAACAGCCGTAGCGTGTTCTTAGCAGTCGATCACTCTAAGTTTGGTCGCAACGCAATGGTGAAGCTGGGCAACATAACGCAAATCCACACACTGTTCACCGACCAGCTGCCACCAGACGAGATTCAGGACATTTTAAAAGAACATAAGATCCCGGTGGAAATCGCATCTCCCCTTTAAGCGAGCTTGCTCGTTTAGTCATTGAAACTGAAACCTCTCCAACAAGGAGAGGTTTTTTTATGCACAAATCACACAAAACGAACATTATCGAAAATAAATAATGACCAAAAACGAAAGTTGAGCTACAGTTTATTTATGTTGTTAAATGTTCGTTCGCTCAATTTTAGCTAGGTCAGTGACTATGTATACAAAGAAACAAAACAAAGACTCTCAGGTGTTGGATCTACTCGTCATTGGTGGTGGCATCAATGGTGCAGGTATCGCGGCAGATGCTGCAGGACGCGGCTTGTCTGTTGCCCTTTTTGAAGCTAATGACTTTGCTTCAGCCACTTCTTCAGCCAGTTCAAAGTTGATTCACGGCGGTTTACGCTACCTTGAACATTATGAGTTTCGTTTGGTTTCGGAAGCACTCGCCGAGCGTGAGGTGATATTGAAAAAAGCGCCGCATGTCGCTCAGCCGATGCGTTTTCGTCTACCTCACCGCCCTTACCTTCGCCCAGCGTGGATGATCCGTTGTGGTCTGTTCCTATACGATAACTTGGGTAAGCGCACGACATTACCTTCAAGCCACATGGTTAACCTCGCCAAATCGGGCTTGCTCAAAGAAGAAATGAAAGTCGGCTTTGAATATTCGGATTGCTGGGTCGATGATGCGCGTTTAGTGCTGCTCAATATCTTAGCGGCACAAGAAAACGGTGCTGAAGTCGCTAACTACTGCAAAGTGGATGGTGCAGTGCGTGAACAAGGGATCTGGAAAATCACCATCACCAATCAGTTAACTGGCGAGCAATTTGAACGAAAAGCAAAAGCGTTAGTGAACGCAGCGGGCCCTTGGGTTAAGCAGTTCTTTGATGATAGCTTAGACACCCCATCGCCACGCAATATTCGTTTGATCAAAGGTTCACACATTGTGGTGCCAAAGGTGCACGATGAGGAACAAGCTTATATTCTGCAAAACAAAGACAACCGTATTGTGTTCGTTATTCCTTATATGGATGACTTTTCGATCATTGGTACCACCGATGTGGAATACCAGGGTGATCCTCGCGATGTGGCGATTGACAATGATGAAGTGGAATACTTGGTCGATATCGTTAACCAACACTTTGTTAAACAGATCTCATCCAACGATGTGGTCTGGACATACAGCGGTGTGCGTCCGCTATGCGATGATGAGTCGGACTCTCCTCAAGCGATCACGCGTGATTACACCTTAGAGCTTGAACAAGAGCTAGATCAAGCGCCTCTGCTTTCAATCTTCGGCGGTAAACTCACCACGTACCGTAAGTTAGGCGAAGCGGCGATGAAGAAACTCGAGCCTTTCTTCTCGGCTATGGGTAAACCTTGGACAGACAGCCAAGCCTTACCAGGAGGGAACTTCAGTTGCTCTCGTGAGCAATTAGTCAGATCGCTAACTGAGCAATACCCTTGGCTATCAGATAAATTAGCGATGCGCTATGTGCGTCAATTTGGTACTTACACGCATAAATTGCTCAGCAATATCGGATCTGAAGAAGAAATGGGGCAGCAATTCGCAGACGGCGTTTATCAATGTGAAATTGATTATTTGATCGACCATGAGCATGTCAAAACCATCGATGACCTGTTATGGCGAAGAACCAAGTTGGGGCTGTATCTGGATGGTCAAACCCAAACCGCCATCGCTGACTATATCGCAGCAAAGCACCCCAAGGATAAGGTGGTTCGCTTATCCGCCGCCAGCTAATACCCCAAAACGTAAAAATCCCTCGCTAATCGAGGGATTTTTCTCTTTACACAATAACAGGTATTTAGCCTGGGTGCCCATCAGCTCTTGGCGTCATTAACATGTAGCCAAAGCGCCATAAGTACATACCAAACGCAAACACCCACAGCGTTGCACTAACATTCACCCACATCATCAGATGTTCAGGCATGAACGCAACGCCAAGACCACGAATCAAAGCAGCTAGAATAAGCGCGGAAAATGCGAGTGCCATATTTGGCCCTTGGTAAATCGCACGTCCGGTATGCCCCATGGTCACACGCGCGATCATCGCGAGAACTAAGCCCCCTAACGCACCAATCGCAAACAGGTGGATCATATTGTGGCTTGCAAACGGATTATCAATCACCCCACGCAACAACAAGCTGACTGGAATACACAAATACGCGGCATGCAATGACCAAACCAATGGCTCACTCAAAGTGCGCCAAGGCTGCCATCTGAGCACGCGGATCAAGTGTGCGATTCCTGAAGCGAGCATCAAGGGTTGTCCTAACTGTTCAAACGTCATCGGGAAGAAGCTGAGCACAAACAATCCCACTAACGGCAGGTTAGCGGCCCACTCCAGTACCATCAGTGGTTGGGGCTTCTCAAAGTTGAATCGTCTGGCGGTAAAAAATGGGATGACACGGCTACCCATTACTGACAGTAGCAAGGTGAACCACCATAGCATCGCTTGCCATACTGCCGAAGCTGGGAAAGGAGGCATACCTTTGATCGTCGCGTAACTAGCGAAATTGGCGATAATCGCCAAAATAAATAGTGGGATAAAAAATAGGTTTCGCCACCCTTTTGCTTTAATCACCCGAGTGCCGACTTCAAACGCGGTAAAGGCAAGAAACAACGCTTCAATACTGGAGATCAACCACAGTGGCGCAGGCGTCCAAAACAGGATTCTAGGCAAAAGCCAAAGCACGACTAAAAGCCCTAACCGAGCTTGTTTTGTGCCATTTATGCCGGTCCAATTCTGCACCGCCGTCAGAACAAAGCCCACCACGATTGCCATAGCAAAGCCGAACAACATTTCATGCACATGCCACCAAAGTGCAGGGACTTTAAGTATGGAAGGCTGGCCTGTCTGAAACATCCAAACCCACAGGACAATGGCGATAACCGCATAAAGAGAACCGAAAAGAAAGAATGGTCTAAAGCCTAAACGTAGTAGTGGTGGAATCGCTTCTTCTACTTTTTTGTCTGTAATATTGAGCACTGTCTGCCCCCAAATAACGAAATACTAATAGAAGTACAGCAAGATTCAGTCCAACTCATCAATCGTTTATTTTCAGCACCTTACGAACATAACAACCACAAAAAAGAGTCAAAATGACACCCAAAATAATGTCAAAAAGACTACAAAGAGTAAAAAGGTAACTCTTCTCTTTTAGCGGTTAAATAGGTAGCTTAGAACCATCAACTTAAAGGAGATCAGGATGACGACGTATATTTTTGGTTATGGCAGTTTGATGAACTCTGCATCCCGCCAATTAACCGGGCAAACTTCAGCAGCCACCCCCGCAATCGTAGCTGGGTTTCAGCGCCATTGGGGTAAAATCGACAGCAGCTACACACTCTCTCCTCTTGTTGTCGATAAAGGCCATGGTTCCGTGAATGGTGTTTTGCTGCAAGTAAATGAAGCAGGGTTAGCTGAATTCGACATCCGTGAACGTGGCTACCATCGCGTGCTGGTTCCTGCCTCAGACATTGACTGTGATCTTCATATAACGAAAGACGATCAAGTCTGGGTGTACATTAAAGATAGCCCAGAGCCACCCTGTAAATTAAGCCCTATCGTCCAAACATACGTCGATACCGTTTTAGCAGGCTGCTTGGAAATTTCAGAACAGTTTGCCAAACAATTTGTTGACAGCACGCTGGGTTGGCACCACCCGTTGGTAAATGATCGCCACGCGCCCAAATATGGCAACCTTGCGGGAGTCAGGCCAGAACACCATGCACAAATAGATAAACTGATTGGTAATGTCGTGGCCTAGTATGTTGTCGATTATGCTCACTGATTGATGATGAACTGGTCAGCGATACCAGTTCATCTACTTAACAATCTGCGAGATTAGCTTTCGAATCCACACACTCTTCTCTTCATATTGGTTGGACTTGAAATACAGTAAGCGAATATCAAAATCAGGCACTTCTATCGGTGCGGCAACGGCCGCGAGCGTATGGCTGTACAGTTCTAACTCAGCAAAGCGTTTGGGAATAATACACACCAGTTCTCTTCCTATCAGTAAACGTCTGATGGTCAGAAAATGACGCGATGCGACACCAACGCGACGCTCTAACCCTCTCTTAGCAAGCAGCTTATCAACTTGCGTTTTTAAACTTCCATCAGGGCTCACTAAGGCATGCTCCACCTTAACGAATTGCTCAAGCGTTAACGGCAGATCGAACGCAACACTTTGCGGATCAAACAGGCATAAGTGTTGCTCGGTATACAAATGCTCGCAAAGAAAACGTCGATTTAAGTTTTCAATGCTACCGATAATGGCGTCCAGTTTTTCATTTTCCGCTATCTCTAAGTAATTACTGCGGTTAACGTTATAAAAGCTAACTTGAGCATTAGGCGAGTGCTGCTTAATGGCATCATAAATCTGCGGGGCAAAGAGCTGCTCTGCGTAGTCAGTCAGGCCTATTTTCCATACTCCGCTGTAGTCGTCCGGCGAGAAGTGCTTTTTGCTCAACAAATCATTCTTTATGCAACCCAGTAGCAGATCAATGGTGGGAGCTATCTCTTGAGCATACCGCGTGGGTTCCATTTTTATCCCAACACGCTCAAAGAGCGGATCATCAAATAAGGTACGCATTCGTTGCAGCGTATGGCTCATTGCAGACTGGCTGACGTGACATTGCTCGGCCGCTAAGCTAACACTCTTGGCACGATACAACGCCTGAAATGCCACCAGCAGGTTTAAATCTACCCCTTTCCAATTGAATTCTTTCATCTTGAATTTTCCAATCCCATTTGATTCATAAAGGGTATCGAAATTATCAATTTGAGTCATTTACTGTTTTTGCGTACATTTCAAGCAAATTGGTTGATATGAGTAGTAAGCAATGTTTTCTATTTTCAAAACGTTTTTCTGGCTTGGCTGGATTAGTTTTGGTGGCCCCGCCGCCCACATAGGCTACTTTCGCCAGACCTTCGTTGAGAAGCTCAAATGGCTAAATGACAGTGAGTACGCCCAAATCGTCGCGCTTAGCCAGTTTCTCCCTGGGCCGGGCTCTAGTCAGGTTGGCTTTGCGTTAGGTTACAAACGTGGTGGTTTAGGAGGTGCTTGCGCGGCATTCTTAGGCTTCACGCTCCCTTCGGTATTGATCATGCTCGCTTTAGCCGCGGCAAGCAGCCAAATTACCGATACCAGCCTGTTCCAAAGTATCGTTCATGGCTTGAAGCTACTGGCGGTGGTTGTGGTCGCTGATGCCACGTGGGGAATGTACAAAAACTTCTGCCAGAACAAACTGTCGGCGGGCTTGTGTGTCGCAACAGCCATCGCACTGCTTGTTGCGCCGGGTATTGCCACTCAGATGATTGTTTTAGTCATCGCGGGCTTGATTGGTATGCAATGGCTGAAAAGCCAATCCACCGAACACACAGATGCATTTAAACCGTCCGTCGCGCCGCTGGCATTGTTTGCGGTTCTACTGTTTGGTTTACCACTGGTTGCCCATACCCTTCCAATGCTGGGTCTGTTTAGTGACTTTTTCCAAGCAGGTAGCTTAGTGTTTGGTGGCGGCCATGTCGTGCTACCACTTTTGCAGAACATCGTGGGAGATCAACTGAGTCAAGACGCATTCCTAACGGGGTATGCTGCTGCCCAAGCCGTTCCCGGCCCAATGTTTACCTTCGCGACTTTTATTGGTTATGAGTTGTCCGATACACCGATTTTAGGAGCATTGGTTGCAACTGCTGCTGTATTTCTTCCGGGTTTTTTGTTGCTTCTCGGAGTACTCAAAAACTGGCAAGCCTTAGCGAATAAGCCTATCGTTTCAGGCGCGATAAATGGGGTTAATGCTTCGGTTGTCGGCCTTTTGCTTGCAGCACTCTATCAGCCCGTATTTAGCAGTGCCGTAGCAGCGCCGATAGATGTTGCGCTGATCATTACAGGGTTTTACTTACTCAAAAAGCTCAATTTATCCATTCTTTGGATGATAGGGTTCTTTGTTCTTTCCGGAGGCCTAATCGGTTACGTTAACTAGCGTTCGGACACAAATAAAAGCCTACCTTTCCTTGATGATTCAAATGGATGCATATACGAAAGGTAGGCTTTAATACTATTCTATCGAGCAATTCTATTGTGTACGCACTCTCAAATCAGCAGAGTTCGCTCTGACTTCTAATAACGCTCGCTCTAAGTTTTCATTTGCTACTTTATAGTAAGTCGGTTTTTTATCGATCGCTTGCTGAAGGTATGCCACTGCTTTTTCTGGTTTTCCTTGCAACATCAAAAAATACCCAACGTTGTTCAATGCTTCCGGCGCGCCCATAAAACGCATAAAGACATTCAGCGCACGCTGATCATCATCTTGAGCTAAATAAATCAAAGCCAAATTATTCTGCGCTTTTTCATTGTTGCCATCTTTTTCGATAGCTCGCAAAGTGTAGCGTTTGGCGCTCTCATAATCGCCATTCATATAGTAAGAGTAACCCAAATTCATTAACGCTTTACTTGAGTTAGGCTCAATGTTCAATGCATGCTCATAAAAGGCTTGTGCAATATCAGGCTTAGATTTGACATCGTATAGTACGCCTAACCCTGTATACGCTAATGCAGGCGATTGTGTGTCACTGCTGAGCTTATTAATTGCATCGACCGTGACATCTCCTTGATTGATTTTTTCACGGCTGGCCAAACGGAGCTGATCCGCATTGATGGCCCTCACAAAGTAACTTGCCCCTTGCTCAACGTCTCCTCGCTTACTGTAATTCGAGCCTAATTGCTGAAGCACTTGAATATTATTAGGGTTCGCTTCCAGTGCGAGTAAATAGGCTTTTTCTGATAGTGCTAAGTTGCCTCGTGACTGATGAATTCTGCCGATAGTGAAAAGCGTTTTATCTTTGTACTCGGCGTTTTCAAACTCTAGTGAGCGAATATATTCATACAACGCTAAATCGGTATTCTGACTATTTAATGCATAATCGCCACGTTTAATCGCTTCTACCTCGGTGGTCGGCGCGGTATCTGTGTTAAAGGTTTCCACAGGGCGGCCATCATATAGCTCACTATCAAACGCATTCTGCTGAGTATTATTGTTTGCACAAGCGCTTAACAACAGCACTGAGCAAATCACTAAAAGTTTGTTCATAAGCATCTCTCCCTAATTGCCCAATGAGCTAAATGTATCAATCAAACCAAGTGCGGCTGGACCAACAACGACGATGAAAAACGCTGGCCAAATACACACTAGCATTGGAAATACCATTTTAGTTGGGATTTTCGCAGCAATTTCCTCGACTTCCTGATTTCGTTTATCCCTGTAGTCTTCAGTATAGTCACGCAGAGTCTGGGCCAAACTACCACCCAGCTTTGAAGCATGGGAGAGCATTCCAACCAACCCTGACAGCTCGTACACACCTGTGCGCTCGACCATATCTTTGAATGCCAATGGCATTTCATAACCCGCTTTGATCTTCAAACACACCGTATCTAATTCGTCTGCCAAATCAGGGTGAGAGATGAACAGCTCTTTTGCCACTCTATTAAGCGACATATTCAAGCCCAAGCCCGACTCAGTACACACCACCAAAAGGTCCAGTGCATCGGGCACACCGCGTTTAATTCGAAATTGACGTTTTTTCACTAAGTGGCCGAGAACAATATTGGGTAAGAACATGCCAACCCCAGCACCAACGCCAGCCACAATCAATAAGCTAGAATCGGAGCCAGAAAACAAATAATAGATAGCAGCGATAAGTAACCCTAAAAACATCGCAAAAATTTTAATGGCGTAAAAATAAGATATGGCACTCTCATGATGGAATCCTGCTTGAATTAACTTCAAGCGAACATCCTCTCGCTCTTTGGCATTTTTAGGAGTGAGCAGTGGAGACAGAGAGTGAACCTTGTCATGCAATGCCTCTTTCTTGGCACCTTCGGTTCCGGTCGCTGGTAGTGTGTCTAACCTTTTCCTTAGCTCCGTTCTACTGCCAGTAGCAACTAAAAACACAGCAACAACAATCGTCACCGTAGACAGCAAAACCATCGAAAGGATCAGCGTCTCTTCCGTAAGTGTAGCGCTTTGAATAAACGTTAATATCGTATCCATATGCTATACCTCAAAGTTGATGATTTTTCTGATCCACAGCGCCCCGATAGCAATACCCGTGACACCAACCAAGATCATTTTTATACCTCTAGGATCATCGTAAAGCGGTGCAACAAAATCCGGATTAACAACATTGAGCATCACAAACACCGCAAAAGGAACTAGGAGTAGTATCCAAGCCGATAATCGGCTCTCCGCCGAGAGTGTCTTTATTTTGCGTGATAATTTGAAGCGAGAACGAAGTACCTGCGATACCTTGTCTAGGTTTTCCGCAAGATTGCCCCCTGTCTCTTTCTGTAATAACACTGCACTAGAAAAAGCAAACATGGAGACGGTAGGGTTACGCTCCACCATTTGCATGATCGCTAAACGCAAATCGTAACCGTAGTTAAGTAGGTTAAAGGTATTCTTAAACTCACCCCCTATAGGATCATTAAGTTGGTTGCCTACCTCATTGAACGCTTGAGTGATTGGGTTACCTGTAAGCAACATACGTTTCATTATGTCTAACGCTTCAGGAAACTGCTCTTCAAAAGTCGCTAAACGCGCAGCAGTTTTTTTAACAGTGTAAAAGTACAGCATCGGCCACCAAATAAACGAAGCTAATACTGCGATATATATCGGTTGCAAAAACAACACAAAAATAATCACGGTTAAAAGTTGCAAGATAGCAAGTACTGAGACTACTTGGGTTAAAGACCAATCCAAACCCGCTAGCTCTAAGTTTTTTTTCATATTTGAAAAGAATGACCAACGAACCAATCTGCGATCAATGGGTGACAAACTACGCAAATAATGCTCATTGAGCAAAGTTCGGCTTTCAAGATCCAAGTTGGATTGGCTGGCCTTCAAACGCTTCGCAATCGCGGTACTTTTGGCTTTTCTTCCCGCTGTAGGCAATAGAAATGCCTGGGATATAAGAAATACCGCAATAAACAAAAGCCCAAGGAAGTACACATAATACTCTTGCATGGAGACCTCCTAACGGTGCGTCTCATTAAACAGTTCGAACGGTAAAGGGTGCCCACGTTTGGATAGCGAATCATGGCACTGTGGAATAACACCCGTCGCGGTGTAATATCCTAATACGTTGCCTTCTTCATCAATCCCTTGGCGCTGAAATCTAAAGATCTCAGACATGGTAATGACATCCCCTTCCATCCCATTAATTTCGGATATATTGACCATGCGGCGCTTACCGTCCTCTTGGCGTTCCATTTGCACAACAATATGGATCGCAGAAGCAATCTGCGCACGTAAGTTTTTGGTAGAGATATTCCAGCCAGCCATTGAAAACATATTTTCAACCCGACTCAATGCATCACGCGGAGTATTCGCGTGGATAGTTGCTAATGAACCATCGTGACCCGTGTTCATTGCCGCCAACATATCCACCGCTTCACTGCCCCTTACCTCACCGAGAACAATACGATCAGGGCGCATACGCAGTGAGTTTTTGACCAATTCACGCTGAGTAATTTCACCTTTGCCTTCAAGGTTGGCAGGGCGGGTTTCTAAGCGCACCACGTGAGGCTGTTGTAGTTGCAGCTCGGCCGAATCTTCAATGGTGATAATGCGGTCTTCTACAGGAATAAACCCTGAGAAAATATTTAGAGTAGTAGTCTTACCTGAACCCGTACCACCGGATATAAGGATATTAAGCTCACCTTGCACCGCCGCTTCAACGAAACGCGCCATCGGTTCAGAAATGGAGTTGAAATCTAACAAATTATCCATCGTCAACTTGTCGACCGCAAAGCGACGAATAGAAACCGAAGGACCGTCCAGTGCCAGAGGTGGAATGATCGCGTTCACACGCGAACCGTCAGCCAAACGCGCATCGACCATTGGCGAAGCTTCATCAATACGGCGACCAACTTGGCTAACGATACGGTCAATAATGTTGCGTAAATGACGGTCATCAAGAAAGGTATATGGCGTTCGCTCTAACTTACCTTTACGTTCTACGTAGACGCTTTTCGGGCCATTGACCAAGATGTCAGATACCGTGGAATCATGCAGCAGCGGCTCTAACGGGCCGAGACCAAAAACCTCATCTTCAATCTGCTTGATGATGCGTTTTCGTCCTTCCGCACTCAAAGCGTGGGTTTGGTCGTCGGCCATCAACTGTACAACGGCATCATGCAGATCTTTTTTGGCGCGTTCTTTTTCTAAGCTCGATAAAAGAGTTAAATCGAGAGTTTCAAGCAAGCGCTGATGAAAATAGTGTTTAACTGCTAGCTCTTGCTCTAGCTGTTTACGCGCATCATCAATAACGCGGTTTTTATTTTCTGCTTCTCGCAGTTTACGCTCTAGTAGCGCTTCATTATCTACATCTACGAGTTCGTTCTCTTTCCTTTCACTACTGTCATCAAGCGAAACAAGCGTTTCTTTAACATCTTGGTCTTGAAACTCTACATTGATGTTTTTTCTTTTGAAAAACATACCACCCTCCTATTCCTTAGGAAAATAAACGCTTGAGCCATCCTTTCCGCTCTTGCGTTTCTGGCGCTAATATTTGAGACAATTCGATGATTGATTTCGTCATCGCACTATTTCGCTTCACTTCAACAAACGGCTTACCCAAGTTGGCGCTTTCTATTGCCGCTTTAAAATCATTAGGGATAACGTGAACCTTAAGCTCGGGTAGCGTATTTTCGATGTCGCTCATTTTTATCTGTTGGCTTTTATCAAAACGATTCACGATCAACTCAATTTGATCTTTTGCAACACCATAATCCATCATCAATGAACGTAAAATACGCGTCGCGTTCTTCACGCTGACGAGATTTTGCTGAGTGGTCATAAATATTTTAGATGCTTGTGAAAGCACTGGAGCAAACATACGATCCACTCCAGTGGATAAATCGACAAACACGTAAGGATAGAACTCAAGCAATGTTGGTAACAAAGCTCCCAACTGCGCTGCTTTATCAAAGTTCTCGTTGTGGTTTTCGTGCTTAAAACTCAGAATATGCAACCCCGACGGGTGCTTAGTCACGAGTCCTTGTAAGGACATTTCATCCAAATCTGAAGCATTTACGATGGCATCATTAATGCTGTAGGTAGGACTCACATTGAGATAATCGGCCACGACGCCAAAGTGGATATCTAAGTCAAGCAACAACACTTTTTTCTTATTTTGGCTGGCGACTTCGACTGCTGTATTTAGCGCAAGAGTTGTGGCACCAGAGCCGCCTTTGGTATTAACAAACACAAAAAGTTGTCCGGATTGTCTCGTTGCGACTTTTTCCTCAGCACTGTGTTTAAGTATAGGTGCCAAGTCATTCAACTCTGCTCGATCAGACACAAAGTCAACGGCCCCTATACGCAACGCAATTTTCAGCGCTCCATTGTCGTTTTCGTCACCAAACACCACCAGTGATGTATTCGCTTCGCTCTCAGCCATTTCAGGAATCGATCCCTGCTGCAACTCAACAACCTTTTGTGCCCAACCTGGCCCTGTCTCAACAAAAATCAGATCAGGTAGCGCCAAGCTTTTTACTTTCTCGGACATAGCATCGTTAAGAGGGACTGCTTCATAGCTAATACTCGCACAAAGAGAGAGTTCCGATTGCATATGGAGCTTAAACTTCTCACTTGAGTAAAGCACCCAAATTAAAATGTTAGTTTTGAGCCGTATATGACTGCTGTCACCTCTTGCTAACTGTATTGTTTCACCCATGGCTCTTCTCCCTTAGCAATCGGTCTTAGCTGTGGGGTCATTAGATCTTAATACCCCTAGCGATTCCGCTGGTAAAATAGTTTGAAAGTCAGGAACAGGGACAATTCCGCTGTCTCCTAAAAAGCTAAGTAACCCTGAAAAACCGTAATCAAAATCAATTATCCGCGCACGCACATAATGAATGTTGACGTGATTAGTAACAGGGTCTGCAATAGCCGAACCAGACGCATCTAAATAAGCAATTTCAATATTGTCTGCGGCAAATCCATTTGGTGCGCCTTCACTCAACGCTAAAGTGCGTATATCGGCATCATTGACTACACATACGGCAGCGATTCGAGCAGTACGGCGGCTAATGTCATTCATCGACTGGAGCGAGTAGGCAAAAATGGCAATTTCAATGATGGCAAATAAAATCAGGAATAACACAGAAGCGACAATTGTGAACTCAACCAACGTTATCCCTGCTTGGCTACGTTTCATTTTTTTCATGGCGCGACCCTCATCACTGACGATGCTGTCAACGTCACGTCAGATAGCGCATCTCCCAGAAATGCGCCCACTATCGGCGTGTAAGGATACGCAGCTGTCACCACCACGTAATTATTCACATCATCGTAAGACACATTCACGGTTAACGATTCCAACACTGGCGTCGCTCCATCCGCCGGGCTCGGACTTCCATACATAACGGCATTTTGAATTTCACTCGTGGGTGCAATATTCTCAGCTTTCGCGGTTCCATAAACTTCTGAGACAGCAAAGCGCGCACCGTTTTGTACCGCTTTGCTCAAGGTATTGTAACGAATAAACGCATTACCAAACTCACCAATCGCCACAAGAAATAGCAGCAGCAACGGCAGAACAATGGTAAATTCAACCGCAGCAATACCTGATTCTTTTCGTTGCACATATTTCATTTATGAGTCCTCGTTAAATGGATCTTTGTAGAGAACAATGCGATACGGGCCTGCAGTAGAACTAGCACCATTATTTCTGCTGTTCCTAATCGGACAATCGGACAAATATTCACCTACTATTGCCTCTTTGCCGCTATTGTTCGTTGGTGCCTTATCCACGAGAAAAAAACACCCTAACTCAACCACTTCAAAATCTTGGTGACCGGTTGCTGCATCTGAACAGTCAATGATAGGAACATTGACAACTCGACGTAGATTCCCGATCCCGTGCACCTCTCCAATGTAATCTTCGTAGTTTGACGACACGGTATCCTCATCAGAGTCGTACTCTGAACTACTCAAACCACCACCTTTATACTCACCAAAACGAGTATTTAACCCTTGTCCAACAGGACCAACGGTGCCCCCTGGTTTAGTGGTTACAATATCTCCTTGCTCAAGACATTGTGCATAACTGCCAGCAAGCTGATGGCGAATATGATCATCTTTGTTTCCTTGGACTTCACTTTCATCGACATCAAAATCAAGTAATTGAAAGTTACCCGCCCCCATCTCTGATGTATTCGATGACAACTTAAGGTCATATTTACTACCATTAGTAAATTCTTCCTCTGAATCTTCATCAAAATCACAAATTGCCATCGGTACAACGTTACACGAATTTCCTCCAGCACTTGGCCCTGCTACCGCCGTTGCACCAACCTGTTTGGTATCACTAAACATCTGCATAAAGAAACTGTTCAGGTCTAAGTTGGTCGCCACCACGCGAACATAGCAATCACTACCAACCACACAGGCTCCTCCTGAGAAATCAGAACTGTTATTGAAGGTCACACTGATATCTGCGGTAGTCATATCCAGCTCTGCATTGCCCTCTGAGCCTGACATCTTGGTTAATGCCGCATTGGCAGCCGTCTCGGCCTGTGCCTCTGTACCGCTTTGATCAAGTATCACAGCTGCAGCCAAAGCTGCGGCATCGACGCCATTTTGTAGCTTAGTTCGGTTCATATAAGCGTGGTTGATATCAATCGCGAGTGCTGTAACACCAAGAATAACCAGCATTGCAATGGTAACAATCACAACCACCAAACCTCGTTCCTTGTGTGCACCTCGAAGTGGGCGTTGTGTTTTCATAGTAACCTCAGCTATCTAAAATCCTTTTATGACTTGACTGGTCGAACTGCCTTTCAACTCTTCACCTTTTTTACCAGTGTAAAAGCTGTAGGCATCCTCCATCCGTTCACCATTACCATCAGGAATCACATGCATGTTGTCTCTGGTTGCGTTGGGGTTGTAGGTTTGCTCACTTTTGACCTTCGCCATGTGGTAACCCAAACTGCTTTCTGGCTCATTGGCACAACCGCCAAGAAACACCAATGTCGAAACAGCCGCTATAGTTAGATACATTTTCATGGTGCTCTCCTTAAAGATCATGTCCAAATGAGCCTTCAGCTCCTCCGACACCCGTTGTCGTTCTCATCTCTTTCGAGTTCATTTGCTTACGCTCAACATCGGTTGGCTTCGCTAAATATGCACCACGTCCAAGCAAGTAGTATTCAAGATCGTTCGGTTTTACAAAGGCATCGGTTGGCAGCGTCACTCTTTCTCGGTCTATCGGTTTTGCTAAGCGTGGGGTCACTAATATCACCAGCTCAGTTTCTCCCGAGATATACTCTTGGCTGTTGAATAGCTGGCCAAGTAGTGGGATCTCGCCTAAACCAGGCATTTTTGAGATAGAATCACGAACGTTTTCACTCAACAGCCCTGCAATACCTATTGTTTGACCGTCAGCCAGCTCTAATGTTGATGATGCGCTGCGACGGGTGATTGGTGGAATAAAGTACGCCGCGTTAGAGCCACTTGGTGTGAATGTCAATGTGGTTGAGCTAGCAATTTCACTGACATCAACTGCTAGGTTGAGGTTGATTTTTTTGTCACTCAATACTGTCGGTATGAATTTCAAACCTACACCATAAGGTTTGTATTCAATGGTGATGCCATCATCGTCTGGCACTGGAATTGGGAATTCGCCACCTGCAAGAAACTCAGCTTTCGCTCCGCTCAGTGCGGTCAAATTCGGTTCAGCCAACACTTTGGCCACACCATTTTCTTTCGCAATATCTAGCGCTAAAGTGAACAAGGTATCCCCATCAATAAAGGTGGAAAGTAACCCAGTGCTTTCAATGGTTGGAACGTTAAATACAGGACCAACACCACCACCGACCAAATCGTCAATGAAACCACCAGCAGATGTGCCGCCCCATGAGAAGCTACCGTTACCCTCAAAGAAATGGAAATTAGAGTCAAAACGGCGGACCAGACTGCGCTGCACTTCCGCGACGGTGACTTCTAACATCACTTGCTGTGCACCGCCGATGCTCATCAGGTTGACTACCCCTGTATCTTCGGCTTCTTTATTTCTCGAGTCGGTCCCTTTATCAGCTGACTCACCCGCAGCATACGTTTCAGCTAAGCGTAGAGCTAAGTTCATCTTCTCTTGTGAGCTAACTTGGCCACTTAGAATCAAACGGTTTTGAGAGCTATGCACGGCTACCTTTTCGTTAGGCAAAAACTCATACAACTTCGCTTTTAGGCTGTTTACATCATGAGTAACATCAATGTTGATTGATTCAATTAAACGACCGCGTCTATCCCAAGCCATTAAGTTCGTTGAACCCAACTTCTTACCGATTAAAAATAATTCGTTCGATTTGATCATCACAATGTCTAGTACTTCCGGATCCCCTAACGAAACGCGTTTAGCTTTTCCTTGAAGTTGAACAAAGGTCGATTTGTGATGAGGCACAGTCACTGTTTTTCCACTTTGCGCAGCGGCCATAACCCAACTGCTGCAAGTCAGAAATAGTGCCAATATTGTGATTATTCTTTTCATAATTTACCTCACTCCCTGACACGGACACTGGATGAATTTGTCCCCTTAATAATGGTGACTCTTGGTGGTGCTACATACCGACGAACCACTTTCTCATCAATGGTATGCGGGTTACGCAATGCTAGTTGAATGTCACCTTTACTTTTGGCCGTCAGCAGTTTTTCTGCTTCTTTAGGCGTAACTTCTAAGGTGACGGCACGTACAATAACGGGTTTGTTGTCGTTCGTTCTTGCGGTTTGGTCTACTGCCAGCACTTTGATCTCTTTAAGCACCGTCAGAGTATTTGCTGAGTTTTTGTTGTATTTCACCGTACTCAACACATCGACTTTGTTGCCTGGAAGCAAGAAGCCTGCGACCCCGATAACATCATTTACCCGAATGGTAACAGCACGTTTATCTTCAGGAATAATGGCAGCCAATGTGGCCCCCTCACCAGGAACACTTAGCCTTTGATTGAGCAGTATCTCGTTTGGGTAAATAGTGGTTGAAGCCACTTTGCCTAACACGTTTTCAGGCGCCGTAAATTGATGCTCAGTTGTCCACGCTTTTTCTAGCAGCTTGGTGCTGAGATGCTGCTCTTCTATCACCGTACCAGGCAATATCTCTAACGCAGCGACAACGACAGGCTGCCTTTCAACCACCTCAACTTCTGTTGTTGGTTGGGTTTGGCTATCCATCCACTGTTTGGCAAAAAATACGGCACCTAAACCAAATATGACGGATAGTAGTATGAGTAAAATAATTTGACTGCGGCTCATCGCGCACCTCCTCCTTTGCCATCAGCGGTGAAGTACACCTCCCAAGCACGTTTAACAATCTCTGGCGTGACGACAGGAGTAATTTCTTCAAAGGCAATGATGTCTCGACTGATTCCTATTAAATCTTTCGGTAAACAAGGGTAAAAACCTACTTGGTGTTGACGATGAAGGTTATAAAGTTCTTCGAAAGATTCAGACTGAATGGTTACATCTCTGGTTGAAGCCATTTCATCCCACAAAGCGTGGTATTCGTTTTGCTCTAGCGGATGAAACTGAATTTTGTAGCCAAGGCGACGTAAAAAAGCGGGATCGCTGATTTTTTCTGGGTTTAAGTTGGTAGAGAAAGCCAAGGTTAAAACAAATGGTATGGTGATCTGTTGGCCATTAGGTAGCGAGAGGTAATCAAAGCAATACTCCATCGGAACTATCCAACGGTTTAGTATGGTATCGACCGGAATAGGTTGGCGCCCCAGGTCATCAATAATAAAGATGCCGTTATTTGCCATCATTTGCAGAGGTGCCATCCAAACGCGATTATGCTCGCTATGGTTCACCTCTAGCATTTCCATCGTCAGCTCACCACCGACCTGAATGCTTGGGCGTTCACACAACACCCAACGCTTATCATGCTGATCTTTATAAGAAAGCGCTTCTTCTCCTTCGCTCTTAACAACCGGTTTATGGTGTTGCTTAGAAAACACTTTAATAATATTACCCGCCGCATAAACCGCGTAAGGAACATAAACGGAAGTGTTGAGTGAATTAAGTAATCGCGTTGCGACATAGGTTTTACCTGTACCAGCATCACCATAAAGCAATAAGGCTCGACCTGAGTTAATAGCTGGCCCCAGCACCGATGTCATACGTTCTGCGCCATACACATCACGCATCGCGTACGTTACATCTGGTCTGGTAATAAGTTGAGCACGTACATCTTGCGCCTGGACCATGGATTCATAATCCCCCAAAGAGACTGGTGCAGGACCGAGGTACGCGTCTTTCTTAAAGGCTAATTCCGCTTGATACAATCCGGCTTCCGATAAGCCATATCTTACGTGTCCTGTATTGTCGGTTTGGTAGTATTGGTTGGTTTCCGCTTGAAACACTTCCACTAGTGATTTCTTACGTAAACTCGCGAGCGCATCCTCCACCATGTGGCTACCAATCGCCATAAAGCGGGTAAGTTGAAGAATGTCCGATTTCGGATACGCAGAAAGATGTTTCAGAAGTAAGTTTTCCAGCACAACAAAAGGAATACCCAATTCATCGACCGAGGTTGGTACTCTCGGAGCTTCCGCTTGTGGTACTAACGCGTCCCTGTGATATGAAGATTGAGCCGTTGTTGCCATAGCAAACTCCTTAGCCCCGATTCCAAAATGATAGCAAGCACCCAAAAGTGGCTGGTGCTAATAAGAAAAATATTGGTACATCGCTAAACCGATGATCAGCACCGGTGCAAATGGCATGTAGGTCAAACCTTGTTGGGTGGTCACCGTATGCTTGATTTTCTCACCACTCACATAAGCCGCCGCTGATACACTAAGCAAACTAAAGTCACCTCTATTTTTATAACCAGTAAAAGAACCCAAATTTGAGGGTAATTTGTTTAACGCCCAATACATTGAGCCCACAAATACCGTTGAGACACAGGTATAAAACAAATAATCGGTCAGTGGCTCTAAACCCAAAAGAAACCCTAAAACCGCTATTAATTTGACATCACCTGCTGCCATAACTCGCATGAAATGAAGCAATAAACCGACTGCAAAGCACAAGACAAAACTGGTTGCTTTGTCGGTAAACACCTCAGACCACTGTTCAAACCGTGGTGTAAACAACACATCCAGTGTTGCGATGACAAGCAGTGCCAGCAACAGTTTATTAGGTATCCGATGCTCACGCGCATCGGATACACCAATAACAAGCAGCACAGACCAAAGGAAGAGAGTAGTCATTGATATGTGCATTATCGGTCCTTATTAACCAGCAGGAGCTTCTGGAAGCTCATCAGCAATACTCTGGATTACGGCTTCCGCTCTGTCACCTAATGTTCCAAAAGCAGCTGCTAGCCCAGCCACAATCAAAGCCCCTGCTACCGCATATTCCACCGCAGTTAGACCTTCTTCGTCATTCCAGAACTCTTTTGCTACTTTAGTAAACTTATCCATTTCCTTTCCCCTTCATCCTATTAAAGGTTTTACTTGGTTAAGTGATTTCATCCTTTAGATCGAAGTCACAAATTAAAGGTAGATTAGTATTTAAATTGTTAGTTAGGACTTTTTTGTCTTTTTGTAGGATTGTTTTGATCCTTTTATTTTTGTGCACTGAAACACTAAGAATATTCAAAACTCCTAATGTATGGCGCTACTAATTCGCTCTTTTTCATCTACATTTATTAAAGAACAATTGTTAACCATGTAGACTATCTAATGGAATGGGAGTAAAAAGGTGAGCCCGCAGATTCACTGGTTAGGAAGACCAGTTAAAGATTTACCTAGTTCATGCTCAAGTAGGATTACAGAGCAGTTCAACATCGTAGAGTACGGTGACGATATCTCTATTCTTAGCGATCCCAATGTTCACGTTTGTATCTTTTTTGTTGGGGGGAATAACGCGGTTTCATCACAATGTATTAGCACACTGTGTAAAAATTTGACCAAACGATTGATCGTACTGATCACCGCTGATAGTGAGGCGGAATTACCAGATAAGTCAGTCACGGATGAAGTCTATACCTTTGATCCAGAGAGCTTCACCTTGTGGTTAAACCAAGTGCAAAACAAATATTTCTCTACACGAGCCCCTTTCTTAGGCTTCAATGATAAGCCAAGCCGTAAAAATCCTCTCTTGCCAGATGATATAGAAAAAGTCTTGCGCTATATCCAAAAAAACCTGCACCGAGAGATCAGAGAAGACGACGTTGCCAACATGTGTCACTACTCAACAACCTACTTTTCTCGTTATTTTCATAAACATATGGAGGTGTGCTTTAGAGATTACCTAATAGAGCAGAGGCTCACTTTAGCTAAAATGCTATTAGAAGAGCAGCCAAATGTGAAAATTGCGTACATCGCTTATCAATGTGGTTATCAAGATATCTCCTATTTTGCCCGCATTTTTAAAAAACGCATTGGCCTGACTCCTGCTACCTATCGACAACGCATTCTCAAAGGGAAATAAAACCCGCCATTGGAGTATAAAGCCACGCTATTTTCATCATGTCATTCCCTTCTCAATATAAAACATGCTAAATTTAACAATGCATTAACAACTATAAATATAAAACCACCCAATGACATGGAGTCACTCACATGAATCAGCCAAAACAAAATACACCTGCTGGTTGCGCTCTCCCGCCTCCAAACGAAATGATCTTAAAATGGGCACAGGAACGCCCTAACGAGGTCTACCTAAGACAAATTATCAATCGAAAGTTTGTCGAGTTCACATACAAAGACGTTGCAGACCAAGCTCTAAGGCTGGTGAGTGCGTTACGAAGCTTAGGCATAGAGCCCGGTGACAAAGTCGCCCTGATCTCCAAAAACTGTGCTGAATGGTTCATCACTGACTTGGCTTTAATGCTTGGTGATTACGTCAGCGTGCCCATTTTCCCTACCGCGGGTGCCGAGACTATCGAGTACTGCTTAACCCATAGTGAAAGTAAGGCACTGATCGTGGGAAAACTGGATGATGCGATGGCTACTACGCAAGTTCTGGATCAACTTAGCGACATTATCAGTATTGCCTTACCGTATGACTCTGCGGCCAAATGCCAGTATCAATATGAAGAGTTAATTGCGGACGTAGAACCAAGTACCGAAAGACCTCAGCACTATGATGATAAGCTCATGTCACTGGTTTATACCTCTGGTACCTCAGGGCTGCCTAAAGGCGCGATGCTCACGTACGGTGCATTTAGTTGGTCAGCGCAGCAACTGATTAACCATATCGGCATTCAAGAAGACGACCGTCTGTTTTCTTATCTTCCATTAGCCCATATCACCGAACGTGTGTATATTTTCGGCTCCTCGATTATGGGAGGTGTTCCAACGGCCTTTCCTGAGTCTCTCGATACCTTTATCGAAGATGTCAAAATGCAGCGCCCTACACTGTTTATCTCCGTACCGAGATTATGGACCTTGTTTCAACAACGTATCCAGGACAAACTGCCACAGAAAAAGCTCAATTTCTTACTGAAGATCCCTTTTGTTAATACGCTGATTAAAAAGAAACTCGCTGATGGACTCGGGTTGGACAAGGCACGCGTACTTGGCTGCGGCTCCGCTCCTGTATCACCCGCGTTATTGGAGTGGTACCACAGTGTAGGGCTAAATATCACCGAAGCTTGGGGGATGACGGAGTCGTTCGCTTATAGCACACTGAACTATCCGTTTAGAGCGGATAAAATAGGAAGCGTGGGTAATGCAGGGCCTGGCGTCGAATTAAAAATCGCAGACGACGATGAGATCATGGTTCGTAGCCAAGGGCTGTTTAACGGTTACTATAAAAATGACATCGCTACTCAGGAATCTTTTGATTCCGAAGGCTGGCTACATACGGGAGACATTGGCGCCATTGACTCCGAAGGCTACCTCACAATTCAAGGCCGTAAAAAAGACACGTTCAAAACCGCCAAGGGTAAATTTGTTTCTCCCGTTCCGATTGAGAAAAAACTCTTTGAATACAGTCGCGTTGAAATGATGTGCTTAATTGGGCTTGGGCTGCCTGCTCCGATTCTTTTGGTCGTACCGCACGATTTTCCTAACTTTGATCGCGCTCGCTATGAACGCACCACAAAGAAAGTGATAGAGAAAATAAATGCCGAGCTAGAGTCTCACGAGCAAATCAAAGGTGTGCTGATGATCAAATATCCTTGGACGATTGAGAATGGTATTTTGACACCAACACTCAAAATCAAACGCCATGTGTTAGAACAGAAGTACCATGAAACCGGACACAATTGGCCAAAAGACAAATTAGTTGTTTGGGAAGAGTGATCGATATCGATGGAGAGCCTTTCGCTCTCCTTTGTTTTTCTCACCATAGCCTTTATGATGCTACTCCAAATCAATCAGGGAAGAAGGCAAAAGAATGGATTCTAGGCTGCACCACTTACCAGGCCTGCGATATTTTGAAGTTGCAGCACGGCTCAATAGTTATAGCCGTGCGGCTGAGGAATTGTTTGTCAGCCAAGCTGCCGTTAGCCAAAAAATTCGCCAGCTTGAAGATGGGTTAGGCTGTAAGTTATTTGTCCGTGAAGGACGAGAAATGCGCTTAACTGAGCAAGGCAAAATTCTTTATAAAAATGTCTCTCTGGGGCTATCTCAGATCGTCACCGGACTTAACCAGATCCAAAGTGAACCCGTCGAGGGCTTGCTTTGCGTCAGTTCTACACCGTCATTCGCTTCTCGCTGGCTACTGCCACGTTTATGGAAGTTCTCCACGCAGCATCCAAACATCCCGATCAGGATCTTAACCAGTTGCGACGCGCCGAATTTAAAACAAGGTGCAGCTGACCTCGCCATTTGGCAAGGTGAAGATCTAGAAGTTAGCGGTATTGAAAAACTCCACAAAGAGTTTCTTTTTGAAGAAACTATCTACCCTTTTTGCTCACCTCACCTCGCACAAGCGATCCATTTAACGAAACCAGAACAGTTGTTAAGCTGCTGGCTTATTCATTATGAATCCGGTGGGTACCCTTGGCAAAGCTGGTTTGCGCAGGCTGGCGTAACAATGAATCGAGAATCGGTACAGTGGATGGAAGTCAGCACTTTCGATCACGCAATGAATGCCGTAATGGCCGGTCACGGTGCTTGTCTCGCATCTGACTCTTTAGCTGCCGACTATATTGAAAGGGGGTTACTCATCAAACCATTCAATATTGGAATGACGCCTGGTATACGCTTCAACCTTATTTATGATGAAGAGTCCCCCCGCAGAAAACGCATTGCCGCTTTTTCCAATTGGCTGCATCAGGAAATCTCTGAGCAAGCTTAACCATCCCAAAAGGTTCTAATACTCTCCTGATGAGCTTGCTCTTGTGTCAAGCCTACATCATCAAGAAGACGATCTGATAAATGAGTCAGGTCTTTTCTCGTCGTGAAATTTCTCCACCATCTTTTCGCTTTAGTTAATATTTTCTTATTCCAAACAAGTGTGTGTGTTAATTTCACTTTGTAACCGAATTCTGAAGTTTCCATTTTCTTTACTCTCTTTGCGTTTGATGAGTAAATAATCGGCTATGATAGGATAAGTCTCAAACGATAGTACCTAACAGTCAGTTAAGGAAAACTTAAGTGAAAGAACGATTGCCCCCTCTACAAGGGTTATACTATTTCTACACAGCAGCAAAGCTTGGCAGCTTTAAGCAGGCAGCGAACGAATTGTTTGTGACTGCGGCGGCGATCAGCCAGCAAATAAGGCAGCTAGAAGAGTTTCTAGGTGCGGATCTGTTTGTACGCCAACACAGAAAAGTGGCGTTAACCCAGGAAGGGACGCTGTTATTCCAGCATGCTCAAAAAGGGTTCGAGCATTTGCATCAAGGGGTCAGGCAAATCAACCAAGACCCAAACCCAAACCAGCTGTCTATTTCTACTTTGCCTTCATTTGCACAGCATTGGCTAGTTCCTCGCATTGGCCATTTTAGAGAGCTCAACCCCGAGCAAGAGTTAATGATTGAGCCCACCAGCGAGCTGGTTGACTTCCAAAACTCTAACCTCGATCTTTGTATCCGCTATGGGCCAGGACACTACCCAAATGTTGAAACAAAGCTCCTGATGGAAGAGTTGCTTTATCCTGTGTGCCACCCTATTTATCAGCAACAACACGGAATTTATGACTTAAGTGATTTAACGGGTGCAGATTTAATTGAGGACTACTGGCGCGATATTGATTGGGGCATCTGGCTACAAAATGTTGGGTACAAGGCTCACAAACCTACCTTAAAATACAATGGTTCACATTTTGTGCTAGAAGGAGCACTCGCGGTACAAGGGGTAGCACTAGCAAAACATACTCTAGCTCAACGGTATATCGAAGAAGGTAAATTAGTGAGGATTGGGAACCTTGCCCAGCGAACAGATTACAATTACTTTCTCTGCGCCCCAAGCGCCTATTTTAAACGCGAGAAGATTCGAAATTTCTGTGAGTGGATATTCAATCAAGTCGAGGGAAGCCGATCGTCTTGTATTCTTGATTGCGAGATCATTGATACACGCAGCCCAAGGTAAACGTCAGCGTTATGTAGCAGCCATAAAAAAGCCCCTGAAGCTTTCACTTCAGAGGCTTTCGAGCTATTGAGTCAACTTAAAGAATTACTTCTTAGCGTTGCGCTCTTTAACTTCTGCGATTACTGTTTCAGCAACGTTTGCTGGACACGCTGAGTAGTGAGAGAACTCCATAGAGAACTGACCACGACCAGATGTCATTGTACGTAGTGAGCCGATGTAACCAAACATTTCTGATAGAGGTACATCACCCTTGATACGTACGCCAGTAGTACCAGCTTGCTGGTCTTTGATCATACCACGACGACGGTTAAGGTCACCGATTACGTCACCAACGTGATCTTCTGGAGTGAACACGTCAACTTTCATGATTGGCTCAAGAAGTTGCGCGCCAGCTTTAGGCATAGATTGACGGAATGCGCCTTTCGCAGCGATTTCGTACGCGATTGCTGATGAGTCAACTGCGTGGAAGCCACCGTCAAATAGCTCAACTTCAACGTCTAGCGTAGGGAAGCCAGCTAGAACACCGTTCTCCATCATACCTTCGAAGCCTTTTTCTACTGCAGGCCAGAATTCTTTAGGTACGTTACCACCAACAACTGATGAAGAGAACTTGAAGCCAGAGTTTGGCTCACCTGGTTTGATACGGTAGTCGATTTTCGCGAACTGACCAGAACCACCAGACTGTTTCTTATGCGTGTAGCTATCTTCAACTGGCTGAGTGATAGTTTCACGGTAAGCTACCTGTGGAGCACCTACTTCTAGCTCAACGCCGTAAGTACGCTTAAGGATATCTACCTTGATGTCTAGGTGAAGTTCACCCATACCTTTCAGGATAGTTTCACCTGAATCTTCATCAGTCTCAACCTGGAATGATGGATCTTCTGCAACCATTTTACCGATCGCGATACCCATTTTCTCAGAACCGCCTTTATCTTTAGGCTTAACAGCGATAGAGATTACTGGTTCTGGGAAGATCATTGGTTCAAGAGTACATTCGTGCTTAGGATCACATAGAGTGTGACCAGTTTGAACGTTCTTCATACCAACTACAGCGATGATGTCACCAGCTTGTGCTGAATCGATCTCGTTACGCTCGTCTGCGTGCATCTCAACCATACGGCCGATACGTTCTGTTTTACCAGTTGCAGAGTTAAGAACAGTATCACCTTTCTTCATCTTACCAGAGTAGATACGGATGAAGGTTAGTGCACCGAAGCGGTCGTCCATGATTTTGAACGCTAGCGCTTTTAGTGGCTCGCTTGCAGATACAGTTGCTACTTCACCAGTTGGTTCACCAGTCTCTGAATCAGTTAGAGGCTGTGGGTCAACTTCTGTCGGAGATGGTAGGTAATCTACTACCGCATCAAGAACAAGCTGGATGCCTTTGTTCTTGTACGCTGAACCACAGTAAGTTGGGAAGAATGCTAGGTCACGTGTACCTTTACGGATACAACGCTTGATGTCTTCTAGAGATGGCTCTTCGCCTTCTTCTAGGTAAGCCATCATTAGATCTTCGTCTTGCTCTAGAGCAGTTTCGATTAGCATCTCACGGTATTCAGCCGCTTTGTCTGCCATATCAGCAGGCACGTCTTGAATTTCGTAGTTTTCTGGAAGACCAGAGTCATCCCATACGTAAGCTTTTTGGCTTAGTACGTCAACAACACCAGAGAAATCATCTTCGATACCGATAGGTAGAGTCATCACTAGTGGAGTAGCGCCTAGTACGTTTTGTACTTGGTCACAAACTTTGTAGAAGTCTGCGCCCATGCGGTCTAGTTTGTTAACGAAGATTAGACGAGATACTTTTGATTCGTCAGCGTAGCGCCAGTTAGTTTCTGACTGAGGCTCAACACCACCAGAACCACAGAATACACCGATACCACCGTCAAGTACTTTTAGAGAACGGTAAACTTCGATAGTGAAGTCAACGTGTCCAGGAGTATCGATGATGTTTAGGCGGTGATCGTTCCAGAAACAAGTTGTTGCTGCAGACTGGATTGTAATACCACGCTCAGCTTCCTGCTCCATGAAGTCAGTAGTTGATTCGCCGTCGTGCGTATCACCCATTTTATGGATTTTACCAGTTAGCTTAAGGATACGCTCTGTAGAGGTAGTTTTACCCGCGTCTACGTGAGCAAAAATACCAATGTTTCTGTATTTTGATAAATCAGTCATTGTCTTACTCTGTTAATAAGGTATAAAGTGCGCGCAGAGTATATCACATTCTGTCAATACTGATACCCTTGCGTGCGGTTGCGCTAAAAAAAACTTGCCTCACCAATACTAGCAGTAAATATTCTAGTTTCCTGTGATTTTTTATTGCCTATTTTAGCTTTGTGCCAATAAAAAATGCTGTTTACTAGAAAGTAAACAGCACCGAATTGGAGCTATCAGTTATCACCCTTTATCTTGGGCAGATCTCTGACTCAGGAAAGAAGAATTCAATTTCACGGGCTGCCGATTCAGGGCTATCAGAACCATGAACAGAGTTGTGACGCATGCTTAGTGCATAATCAGCGCGAATCGTACCACATGCTGCTTGTTCTGGGTTGGTTTTTCCCATCAGTTCACGATAACGAGCAATCGCATTTTCACCTTCAAGTACCTGCACCATAATCGGTCCAGATGTCATGAATTCTTTCAGTGGTGGGAAAAACTCTTTGCCTTCATGTTCTGCGTAAAAGCCACTAGCTTGGTCGTCTGTTAAGCGAACCATTTTAGCTGCGATAATACTAAGGCCTGCTTTTTCAATACGGTTATAAATTTCGCCAATAAGGTTACGTTCTACTGCGTCAGGCTTAATGATCGAAAAAGTTCTTTCTAGAGCCATAGGGTGTCCTTTCTCTTGTATTAATTATTGAAAGAGGCCTTTCGGCCTCGAATTATTAGATTATTTTTGAGCTTGATCCAACAGTACACGAGCTAGTGTACGAACACCAACACCTGTCGCACCTGCCGCCCATTTATCTGCCGGTGTTTTGCGGTATGTCGCAGCACAATCGAAGTGTAACCAGCCTTTTTTGTAGTCTTCAACAAAGTAAGACAGGAATGCCGCAGCCGTGCTAGCACCAGGTGAGTAGTCACCACTACCGATATTTGCCAGATCAGCGAAGCTCGAAGGCAGCATACCGCGGTGGAAATCTGCCAGAGGTAGCGGCCATAGGCCTTCTTTCTCTTCACGTGCAGAGTTCAGTGCTTGATGTGCTAACTCATCATCAAAACTCATCAGTGCGTGATAGTCATTACCCAGCGCATTTTTCGCTGCACCTGTCAGTGTTGCGCAGTCAATGATAAGTTCCGGTTTTTGCTCACTCGCGTAAATTAGACCATCAGCCAGCACTAAACGGCCTTCCGCGTCTGTATTTAAAATTTCTACGGTCTTACCGTTTTTGTAGGTGATGACGTCGCCCAGCTTAAGCGCTCGGCCAGAAATCATGTTTTCTGCACAGCATAAGATCAGTTTCACGCGCTTGTTCAAACCGCGCATGATCGCAAGACCTAAACCACCAGTAACAGTACCAGAGCCGCCCATGTCAGCTTTCATCGCAGCCATAAAACCAGAAGGTTTGATACTGTAGCCACCAGAGTCAAATGTGATGCCTTTACCAACCAAACACGCGTAAACTGGTGCGTTTTCATCACCCGTTGGGTTGAAGTCTAGCTGCAACATTGCCGAAGTACGCTCCGAACCACGACCTACGGCATAAATGCCTTCCCAACCTTCCGAAAGAAGATCTTTATCTTTCACAATACGCGCTGTCACTGTGCCTTCTGGCGCGACCGACTTGATAAATTCAGCCGCCATTGTTGCCAGTTGGCGAGGCGCAACTTCTTCCGCTGATTTGTTGATAATGTCGCGAGTAAACTCTGTCGCTTTAATACGCGCTTCAAGCTCTGCCTGGTCTGCTTCAGCTAGAGGTTGCCAAACAAGTTGATTCTTTTTCTTTGGATCACGGTAGCCTTGGTGGAACGCCCAAACGCTTTCTAAATCCCAACCTTCGCCTTCTAGAGAGGCAAAAGACACGCCTTGCGCTTCTAGTTTTCGAGATGCACGCTGGATAGCACCTAAATCATGGCCTTCACCCAAGTGAACCGTTGCGCCTTTTTCTGAGAAAGAAAGAATGGCTTTTTCACCCCACTGAGGAGAGGCGGGTTCTTGACTAATAAATACTGACATCTGTGTAGACATGGTTTCTCCTTGTCTTAAGCGGCGCTGCCTACGCCTTATTCTATAAACGTCAGAATGTTAGCATTTTGTACGATGAAATTGTCAAGTTGATCAAAAAACGGACCCTTAGGTCCGTTATTTTTAGTAAATTTTGTTAACTGCGATGGTTTTTAGCAGAGCAAACTAGTCCATTTCATCCATCCAGCATAAAATCACTGCTTCTAGGATTTTTTCGTTAGATCGGTTCGGCTCGTCATCAAACTCTTCTAGATCAAGGATCCATTGATGCAAATCGGTAAAACGAACGTTTTTTGGATCGACTTCTGGAAACTTATCACACAGTTCAATAGCGATATCTCTTGAATCTGTCCATTTCATTGCTCACCTTCCTTTTTAATTATTGCGATTTTTCATCGAATACCACAGCTTACGCCACTATTTAATTAGTGATCTTCTGAAGCGAGGTTTAGCGTGTATTTCGGGATCTCAACAACCAAATCTTCATCAGCGATTTTAGCTTGGCAACCTAAACGAGACTCAGGCTCAAGACCCCAGGCTTTATCCAGCATGTCATCTTCCATCTCGTCGCTCTCTTCAAGGGAGTCGAAGCCTTCACGAATAACCACGTGACAAGTTGTACAAGCACATGATTTTTCACAAGCGTGCTCAATACCAATACCGTTTTTAAGCGCTACATCAAGAACCGTTTCACCGGAATTCGCCTCTAGGACAGCGCCTTCAGGGCAAAGCTCTTCATGCGGTAATACAATAATCTTAGGCATAACTTCTTATCTCTTAAATATCATCTACTGATTGACCTGACAGAGCAGCTCGAATCGATTTATCCATACGACGTGATGCAAATTCCTGACTCGCTTTGTCAGTATCTTTGATACCTTGTTCTATCGCGTCTGCATCTTCACCGTTGCGTAGCTCAATTAAAGACTCAATAGCTTTAACCAGAGCTTGCTTTTCTTGTTCAGACAGCAACTCATCGCCATCTTCCTGCATTGCTACAAGCAACCCTTCAATAACACGGTCAGCTTCAATACGTTGCTCAGCTAACGCACGGGCCAACATATCATCTTTGGCGTGATCCATAGAATCACGCAGCATGTTCGCCACTTCATCATCGCTCAGGCCGTAAGAAGGTTTCACCTGAATTTCAGACTGTACGCCAGTGCTCTTTTCCATCGCTGTTACGGACAATAATCCATCCGCATCCACTTGGTAAGTCACTCGAATATGAGCCGCACCTGCAGCCATTGGTGGAATGCCTTTCAATGAGAAGCGTGCTAGTGAACGACAATCATCGACCATCTCACGCTCGCCCTGAACGATGTGAACACTCATCGCGGTCTGGCCATCTTTAAAGGTGGTGAACTCTTGCGCGCGAGCCACAGGAATAGTGGTATTACGAGGAATGATCTTCTCTACCAATCCACCCATAGTCTCGATGCCTAAAGACAGCGGAATAACATCCAGTAGTAACATTTCTGAATCAGGCTTATTACCCGCTAGGATATCAGCTTGAATGCCTGCACCAATCGCGACAACTTCATCTGGGTTAATGCTGGTTAGCGGTGTTCGGCCAAAGAAATCACCGACCATTTCTCGCACAAGACGGGTACGAGTCGAGCCACCGACCATAACCACTTCAAGCACTTCTTCACCGTCTACGTCTGAATCTTTCAAAGCACGGCGGCAAGACATCAGTGTCTTTTTAACTAATGGTCGAATCAGATCTTCAAACTCGTCGCGAGTCACACTGCCTTGCCAACCAAGAACATTAACGTCAACGACTTCTTTTTCGGAGAAGGCTATCTTGGTTTCCGTTGCTACATTAAGCAACATACGGTGCTGCTCTGCACTCAATTGGCTAGACAGTCCCGCCTTTTCGATTAGATGATCAGCCAGTAGGTGATCAAAATCATCGCCACCAAGAGCAGAGTCGCCGCCAGTCGCTAATACTTCAAAGACACCTTTCGACAAACGAAGGATAGAAATATCAAATGTCCCACCACCTAAATCATAAACGGCGATAACACCTTCTTGACCCGAATCTAAACCGTAAGCGATTGCAGCGGCTGTTGGCTCATTGAGCAAGCGCAGTACATGCAAACCCGCAAGTTTAGCCGCATCTTTTGTGCCTGCGCGCTGTGCATCGTCAAAATACGCAGGAACTGTGATAACTACACCAGAAAGCTCACCACCTAATGCATCTTCAGCTCGTTTGTTCAGAGACTTTAGGATATCCGCAGAGACTTCGATAGGATTCTTATCGCCTGAAGCTGTTTGCAATACCGGAAGACCGTTATCGCTAGATTTAAACTGGTAAGGGAGGTTGGGATAACGAGATTGAATGTCGTCTAAAGAGCGACCGATCAGACGTTTTACCGAAATGATGGTATTTTTCGGGTCAAGTTCCGCTTTCGCTTTCGCATCATAGCCGACTTCTTTAGCATCATCAGAGTAATGCACTATTGAAGGTAAGATGCTGCGACCTTGTTCATCTTGCAAAGTTGTGGCACTGCCGCTTCGAACAGCAGCAACCAATGAGTTGGTTGTGCCTAGATCGATACCTGCCGCCAGTTTATGCTCATGTGGTGCCGAGCTTTGACCCGGTTCTGCAATTTGAAGTAACGCCATGATTGGTCCTTGTTATTCGCTAGCCAAGTAGTTTGTCTTCGGCCAGTTCAATTTCATGTTTTAATTTGGCTATAAATTTCAGCTTACGCACGCGGTTTGCTGCTTGATCCCAAAGGTTATTATTAAGTTCTTCTTCTACAGACTGCATGTGCTGTTTGTACATTTTGCTGACTTTACTATCAAAATCAAACAGTGCACTTTCAGGATCTGAACTGCCTGGGATCTCTTCTAACTCTTCGCGTAACTCCATTTGCTCCATCAAGAACATAGGATCTTGCATCGTCTGCTGCTCTGAGCGTATATCCACCCCATTTTCGGCTAACATGTATTCAGCACGTGAAATTGGGTTCTTAAGCACCTGATAAGCATCATTAATTTCAGACGCTTTCTGCACAGCCATCAGACGATCACGCTCTGAGCCGCTCGCAAAGTTATCAGGATGGAAACGCTTTTGAAGTTCACGGAATTGTGAAGAAAGAAGGCTACCATCCAGATTAAACTGACTTGGTAGCCCAAATAATTCAAAGTAATTCATGGAGAATTCGGTCCTTGGTAATCAACCTGCGAATAGTGGCTACTCGCAGGTGCTATCAATTAAACGTTGAAGCTCTCACCACAACCACATTCACTTTTCGCATTTGGGTTGTTGAACTCAAAGCCTTCGTTCAACCCTTGCTTAACGTAATCGAGTTCTGTGCCATCGAGATACACTAGGCTTTTCTTATCAATAATGATTTTTACGCCTGAGAAATCAAACACTTCGTCTTCTTCATTAAGGTCATCAACGAACTCAAGGACGTAAGCCATGCCAGAACAACCAGTCGTTTTCACACCCAAGCGCAAACCGATACCTTTTCCACGGTTTTCTAAGTATGTTTTTACGCGACTTGCCGCGTTTTCTGTCATTGTGATGGCCATACTGCACCTTAGTTTGTTTAATTAGCGAATGGAATGGGAGTACTGAACTCCCATTATATACAGATTACTTATTCTTGGTGTTTTTTCTTGTAATCAGCTACAGCTGCTTTGATTGCATCTTCCGCAAGAATTGAACAGTGAACTTTCACTGGAGGCAATTCTAGTTCCTCTGCAATTTCAGCATTTTTGATTGCTGCTGCTTCATCAACACTCTTACCTTTAACCCATTCAGTTACTAGTGAGCTTGATGCGATTGCACTACCACAGCCGTAAGTTTTAAATTTCGCATCTTCGATAATACCTTCTGGTGTTACCTTGATTTGAAGTTTCATTACGTCGCCACAAGCTGGAGCGCCAACCATGCCGCTACCTACCGATGGGTCTTCTTTGTCAAATGAACCTACGTTACGTGGGTTCTCGTAGTGATCAATTACTTTTTCGCTGTATGCCATAATATTTTACCTCGAATCCTCTATTAAATTCCTTAGAAACAACCGCTTAGATTAGTGGTGTGCCCACTCAACTGTGCTCAGGTCGATTCCTTCCTTGTACATATCCCATAGAGGAGACATGTCACGTAGTTTATTAACCGCTACGCGTACTTGTTCAATTACGTAGTCAATTTCTTCTTCTGTTGTAAAACGACCGAATGAGAAACGGATTGAGCTATGAGCCAATTCATCATCCAAGCCAAGTGCACGAAGAACATATGAAGGCTCTAGACTTGCAGATGTACATGCACTACCAGAAGAAACTGCTAGGTCTTTTAGTGACATCAGTAGAGATTCACCCTCTACGAATGCAAAACTGATATTTAGATTTTGTGGGACACGCTGCTCTAGGTCACCGTTGATCGTTACCGCTTCAAGATCTTTAACACCATCAAGTAGACGGTTACGCAGTGCCAATGCGTGGTCGTGATCTTTCTGCATCTCTTCTTTCGCGATGCGGAACGCTTCACCCATACCCACAATTTGGTGAGTTGCTAGTGTGCCTGAACGGAAACCACGCTCATGACCACCACCGTGCATTTGTGCTTCAAGACGGATACGAGGCTTACGACGAACGTAAAGTGCGCCAATACCCTTAGGGCCGTATACTTTGTGCGCCGACAGTGAGATAAGATCTACTTTCATCTCTTGCACGTCGATTGGCAATTTACCTGCTGATTGAGCAGCGTCTACGTGGAAGATAATTTTACGTTCACGGCACAGTTCACCGATAGATGCGATATCTTGGATTACACCAATTTCGTTGTTTACGTGCATGATGGACACAAGAACTGTATCTTCGCGCATCGCAGCTTCAAGCTTTTTAAGATCGATGATACCGTTTGCTTCTGGCTCTAGATAAGTGACTTCAAAACCTTCACGCTCTAGCTGACGGCATGGGTCCAGAACTGCTTTGTGTTCTGTTTTACAAGTAATGATGTGCTTACCTTTCTTTGAATAGAAATGAGCCGCACCTTTAATTGCAAGGTTGTCAGATTCTGTTGCGCCAGACGTAAACACGATTTCACGTGGATCTGCATTTAGTAGATCAGCAATTTGCTCACGCGCAGTGTCTACTGCTTCTTCTGCCTGCCAGCCGTAACGATGTGAACGTGATGCTGGGTTACCGAATGTGCCGTCCATAGTCATGTACTGAACCATCTTTTCAGCTACACGAGGATCAACAGGACAGGTCGCTGAATAATCTAAATAAATAGGCAGTTTCATTCTCTACTCCAATGTAACAGGCAGACCGCTTAAGAGCGGACGTTTACACCGATGGGTGCGGTGCTTGTATTCTTGTTCGTAAACCCATGGTTTACCGCAAGATCAATATCTTGGCGGTCTGAAATTTCTAGTACTTCATTGTCAGTCATCAACTCACCAAGAGTGATGTTATTCAGGAAGTCACTAATACGTGAGCTTAAGTCACGCCATAATGTGTGTGTTAGGCAACGAGAGCCACCTTGGCAATCTCCTTTACCATTACACTTGGTTGCATCTACAGACTCATCTACCGCCGCAATTACTGTACCAATAGCAATGGTATGTGCTTCTGCACCTAGACGATAACCACCGCCTGGTCCACGTACACTTGCAACTAAGCCAGCTTTACGCAATTTCGAAAAAAGCTGCTCAAGGTAAGACAAAGAAATACCTTGGCGCTCTGAGATATCAGCCAACGGTACTGGGCTTTTCTGTGAATGCAGAGCCACATCTAACATGGCTGTCACTGCGTATCTTCCTTTAGATGTAAGTCTCATATAACACCATATCCACATCGTTTATGTGGTATGAAGTTTTTCATACTTGAGTAAAATGGTCAAGTATTTAATTGACTAAATTAGTCAGGTATTCATCCTTACAAAAAGTATGGCTCTATTTGCTAGAGATACGCTTTTCGATTGAACTCAAAACACCACGCAGAATATTTAACTCTTGCGATTCAGGGCGAGCGCGGTGGAATAAACGTCGTAGTTTATTCATCACTTGGCCCGGTTGTTCACGGTTAATAAACTGCGTATCAATTGCCACTTTTTCAAGGTGTTCAAAGAACATTTCCAATTCTTTATGTCTCGGATACACACTTTCTTCTTCAACTGTGTATTGGCTGTGCTGACGCTCTAGATAAGCCATGCGAATTTCATAGCTTAGTGTCTGAACTGCCATGGCTAGGTTCAAAGAGCTGTAATCAGGGTTCGCAGGAATACAAACGTGGTAATGACAAGTTTGCAGCTCTTCATTTGTCAGGCCAGTACGCTCGCGGCCAAACACTAAAGCCACCGGGGAGCTTTGCCCTTCTGATACAAATTTTTGGCCGCACTCTCTAGGCTCTAACATAGGCCACTCTAGAGTGCGAGAACGTGCGCTTGAACCAACAACTAAGCTGCAATCGGCTACAGCTTCATTCAGAGTCTTAACAATAATGGCGTTTTCTGCGATGTCAGCAGCACCAGCCGCTAACGCAAGAGTCTGTTCATCAACTTCACATTGTGGATCGACAAGTACCAGATTCGTTAGTCCCATCACTTTCATTGCCCTTGCTGCTGAGCCTATATTTCCTGAGTGTGAGGTACCAACTAGTACGACCTTTACATTGTTTAGCATTGATGATTTCCAAGACAAAAAATGAGCTGCAAGATATTACCATATACCTGAGTAAAATGGTCAGGTCCTTACTACTAATAAAATTAAAAGTTCAAAAAACCACCACTTCCATTTAGGGATTAATCTGTTATACTGCCGCCCGTTTTTCTGTTCTTTAACATCCGTTGGGAAATTAGTATGCATCCAATGCTTAATATCGCTATTCGTGCTGCACGAAAAGCTGGCAACCATATTGCTAAATCTTTAGAAAATGTTGAGAAGATCGAATCTACTCAAAAAGGCACGAACGACTTTGTTACTAATGTAGACAAAGAAGCAGAAGCTATCATCATTGACACTATTAAAGCCTCATACCCTGAGCACTGCATTATTGCAGAGGAAAATGGTGTTATTGAAGGTAAAGATAAAGAAGTACAATGGATCATCGACCCACTGGATGGCACAACAAACTTTGTAAAAGGTTTGCCTCACTTCTCTGTATCTATCGCGGTTCGCTTTAAAGGTAAAACCGAAGTAGCTTGTGTATACGACCCTATGCAGAACGAGCTCTTCACAGCACAGCGTGGTTCTGGCGCTCAACTAAACAACGCTCGTATTCGCGTGAAGCAACTTAAAGATCTTCAAGGTACTGTTTTAGCGACAGGTTTCCCATTCAAGCAGAAGCAACACTCTGAGTCTTACTTCAAGATCATGTCTTCACTATTCGTTGACTGCTCTGACTTCCGTCGTACAGGTTCTGCAGCACTGGACCTATGCTACGTTGCAGCAGGCCGTGTAGATGGTTACTTCGAACTAGGTCTTAAGCCTTGGGATATCGCTGCTGGTGAGCTGATTGCACGTGAAGCTGGTGCTATCATTACTGACTTTGCAGGCGGTACTGATTACATGAAATCTGGCAACGTTGTAGCCTCTAGTGCTCGCGGCGTTAAAAGCATGCTTAAGCACATCCGTGAAAACGGTAACGAAGCAATGCTTAAATAATCTAGCTCCGTCACAGCTGAATAGCCCACTCTTCGAGTGGGCTTTTTTTGTATCTAAATAACTACGGCCTAATTGCAAACATTAATAACTCCACCAGTCACAGAGTTCTCGACTAAGCTTTGAAGCGTTCTGATCCTAACTCAGAAAATCGCTAGGGCCTTCAAGCAAAACTAGTCATAAACGACTATAGGTAAACGGGAAACATTCTGTATAGAGAAGTAGAGAACATTAGATATAGATGAGATTTGAAGCGAATAAAAGAAAACACTTCCGAGGATAGACTGGTGATGGAGCCAGTATTTTGGGAAAACCTTTGTCAATGAGGTTGGTGTGAAATTTGAAGGCTATAATAGTGACATAGCGATGTAATTAAACTAAGACGCCTCCAACCTACAAAAGCCTTCCTTTCGACTGAGGCTTTATATATGGCTGGGTGGACCGAGTTGGCAATCCAGAGATTCAAAGCTTCGCCTCAATACTCACTGTTTTTTGGTAAGTCGGGTAATCCGCAGCTCTGCTAATTAAAATTTGAAACCTCATGAAATGAAAAAGGCTCTAGTCTTTCGACTAGAGCCTTAAATATGGCAGGGGTGGAGAGATTCGAACTCCCAACACGCGGATTTGGAATCCGCTGCTCTGCCAATTGGAGCTACACCCCTGTAGTTCGTGTTTAGTGAGACGACTCTCG
>NZ_BCUD01000006.1 GCF_001591105.1 Vibrio nereis NBRC 15637
AATTTGAAACCCCTCTTTATTTAGAGGAAATTTCTAATTGGATTATCATCAACGAGTGCCCACACAGATTGATAGATTTATATTGTTAAAGAACAATGCTTTGCGATACCTTTTATCTCAAAGCGGAGGTGAATTTTAGCGAGATAATTTAAAGAGTCAAACACTTTTTAAATTTATTTTCTCAGAAAGTTTTCACCTCTGTAACACACCTGAAGCTTAAAGCCGTCTTCTGTGCCAGTGGGAGCGCATTATAGGGTGTAATTCGGTTCGCACAAGAGCAAACGCGAAAAAAACTCGCACCCCGCGCCCGTTCGGTCACAGTTTAATCAAAACGTATTCAAAACAAACAAAAAGGGCCAACGTCAGCCCTTTAATTTGTGTGTTAACTACTGGTGAGCAATTATTTGATCGTTACTTACAACCAGTTTGATTGGCTTGTCTGGGACAACATTCCCTGCCAGTATTTCTTTTGCCAACGGGTTTTCAACACTTTGCTGGATTGCACGTTTCAATGGGCGCGCACCATAAACAGGGTCAAAGCCTACTTGCGCAACGTGCTCTAGAGCTTTGTCCGATACATCCAGTACAAAACCTTTTTCTTCCATTCTCGCCGCTAAACGCTGCAATTGAATAGAAGCAATCAACTTGATGTGGTCTTGTCCTAGTGGGTGGAACACAACACTCTCATCAACACGGTTGAGGAATTCAGGACGGAAATGTTTGCTGACAACATCCATCACCTGCTCTTTCATACCTTCGTAATCTAACGAGCCGAAATTCTCTTGAATACGCGTTGAGCCCAAATTCGAGGTCATGATCACCACGGTGTTGCGGAAATCGACCGTTCTGCCCTGCCCATCAGTGAGTCGGCCATCATCCAATACTTGAAGCAGAATGTTGAACACATCTGGATGTGCTTTCTCTACTTCATCAAGGAGGATGACCGAGTAAGGCTTACGTCTTACCGCTTCGGTTAGATAACCGCCTTCTTCATAGCCGACATAACCCGGAGGAGCACCGACCAATCTTGCCACGGAGTGTTTCTCCATGAACTCAGACATATCGATACGAACCATCGCGTCTTCACTGTCGAACATAAAGCTCGCCAATGTTTTACAGAGCTCAGTTTTACCTACCCCGGTCGGACCTAAGAATAGGAACGAACCAATTGGTCGGTTTGGATCAGACAAGCCAGCTCGACTACGACGAATCGCATTCGACACCACTTCCACCGCTTCAATTTGGCCAATGACTCGTTTATGAAGCACGTCTTCCATACGGAGCAGTTTCTCTTTTTCCGCTTCCAGCATTTTAGAAACAGGAATTCCCGTTTGCTTAGAGAGCACTTCGGCAATTTCATTATCCGTCACTTTATTACGGAGCAAGGTCATTTCTTGCATTTCCGCTTGAGTCGCTAGGTCGAGTTGCTTTTCTAGCTCGGGGATACGGCCATATTGCAGTTCGGACATTCTATTAAGATCACCCGCTCGACGCGCGAACTCCATATCCATGCGTGCTTGTTCTAGTTCAGATTTGATATGCTGAGTTCCTGAAAGCGAGGCTTTTTCTGCATTCCATACTTCTTCAAGCTCAGCGAACTCACGCTCTTTCTCCGACAGCTCTTCATTGAGGATACTTAGACGCTTTTCACTCGCCTCATCGTGTTCGTTGTTTAGCGCTTGCTGCTCTATCTTCAACTGGATAATTTTTCGCTCAAGCTTATCCAATGATTCTGGCTTAGAGTCCATTTGCATGCGAATGCTTGAAGCCGCTTCATCGATTAAGTCGATCGCTTTATCTGGCAGCTGTCGGTCTGAAACATAACGGTGCGATAAGCTTGCCGCAGCAACGATTGCCGGGTCGGTAATTTCAACGTGATGGTGCAGTTCATAACGCTCTTTTAACCCACGCAAGATCGCAACGGTATCTTCTACAGTTGGCTCATCCACCAGCACTTTTTGGAAGCGACGTTCTAACGCCGGATCTTTTTCTATATATTGACGGTATTCATCCAGTGTTGTGGCACCAACACAGTGTAATTCACCACGTGCCAATGCAGGCTTCAGCATGTTCCCTGCATCCATTGAACCTTCGCCTTTACCGGCACCAACCATGGTATGCATTTCGTCGATAAAGAGGATGATATTACCCTCTTCTTTTGCTAGCTCATTCAGAACAGACTTCAAACGCTCTTCGAATTCACCCCGATACTTCGCACCTGCGACTAATGCACCCATGTCTAATGCAAGCACTCGTCGACCACGGAGTCCTTCCGGCACTTCATTGTTGATAATGCGCTGTGCTAAGCCTTCAACGATCGCGGTTTTACCAACACCCGGCTCACCAATAATAACTGGGTTATTTTTAGTACGGCGTTGCAACACTTGAATAGTGCGACGAATTTCATCGTCTCGGCCTATAACTGGATCAAGCTTTCCTTGTTCAGCGCGTTCGGTTAGATCGATAGTGAACTTTTCTAATGCCTGGCGGAGTTCTTCCGCATTCGGGTCATTCACTTTTTGCCCGCCACGGATTTTATCAATTGCTTCACCGACTTTGGCTTCAGTTAGTCCTTGCTCTTTTAGCAACTTACCTAGCGGGCCGCGATCTTGTATCGCTGCAAGTAAAAATATTTCTGAGGAGATGTAAGCATCTTGGCGCTTCTGTGCCACTTTATCGCACAGGTTAAACAAGGTGCCCATTGAACTAGATAATTGAACATCCCCCCCGATACCACTGACTTTTGGCAAACGATCAAGGATTTCGCTTAACTTAGAACGCAGTTGAGTGACATCAACATTGAGCATCGTAAGCAGAGGACGAATCGGACTTCCGTCCTGATCCATAAGGGCCACCATAAGGTGAGCTGGCTCGATGTATTGATGGTCGCGGCCCAACGCTAATGATTGAGCGTCAGAGATTGCGATTTGGAATTTGCTTGTAAACCTATCAAGACGCATATCTACCTTCCTAACCTCAAATAAGAGAATTCTTTTGACAGTATGAAAGATGGTTACGTCTGTTCAGATTTTCAAGGGGAGTATGTTAGGTTTCCCTAAAATTAATGCGGTTACTCATTTTCGATCCAGATAAAACTAGCTTGGCGACCAGTTTTACCGTCACGGCGGTAAGAGTAAAAACGCTCGCCGTCTTCAAAGGTACATAAATTACTGTAGTAAACTTGGTTAACTCCGACTTTATTGAGTCTTTGCGTGACCAACAGGTTCATATCAGCTAACCATTTCCCCTCGCTTTCTTTGGCAGAGAAAGCGTGGATAGCTTGCGGGTCAACAGAGGTAAAGGCATCTAAAACATCTTGACCGACTTCAAATGCCCCTGAACCAATAGCAGGACCAACCCAAGCCATAACTTCACCATCAAATTTCTTAACGGCTTGTTCAACAATTCCATGAGCTAGGCCTCTCCAGCCGGCATGCACTGCTGCGACTTGTGTCCCTGCAGTGTTAGTCAGTAACACAGGTAAGCAATCAGCCGTCATCGCGCTGCATACAACACCAGCAGACTGAGTAAAAAGACCATCGGCATCCAAAACCATATTTGTTGGAGTACTGGACTCCAAGACAACCGAAGAATGAGTTTGGTTAAGCCAAATAGGTCGAGAAGGCATCTGTGACTGCTCAAATAGCAACTCTCGGTTTCTCTCAACCACATTTGTATCATCCCCAACATGACTACCAAGGTTTAACCCATTATAAGGAGCAGATGAAAAGCCGCCTAATCGGGTAGACGAAAAAGCTTTCACTTTACTTGGTGCAGGCCAGTTAGGGATGATCATTTCCATGATTAATACTCTTCTTCTAAGCCGTGTTCTTGCGTATCTTGGCGAAGCGCTTCTGCAATTTCTACCATATCGTCAGGTACCGGGGCGTGGAACTCCAGTTCTTCACCCGTCACTGGATGATCAAACCTTAGCATCACCGCGTGAAGGGCCTGGCGATCGAAACTACGGATTTTCTCCGCTAGCTCTTCGGTAGCGCCTGATGGAATACGTGCGCGACCACCATACGCAGCATCACCTAACAGTGGGTGCTGCAAATATGACATATGAACACGGATCTGGTGAGTGCGGCCTGTTTCTAGACGCAAACGAATACGAGTATGCTCACGGAAATGCTCTGCTACGCGATAGTGAGTCACCGCTGGCTTACCCATCGGGCTAACCGCCATCAGAGTTCGTTTGGTTGAGTGGCGACCAATTGGCTGCTCCACTTTACCACCAGCGGTCATTCGACCAATCGCAATCGCTTCATACTCACGAGTGATTTTACGCTTTTGCAATGCACGCACTAATCGAGTTTGTGATGGTACGGTTTTCGCGACCACCATCAAACCTGTGGTGTCTTTATCAAGACGGTGTACGATACCAGCACGGGGCACTTCAGCAATCGCTGGATAGTGATGCAATAAGGCGTTAAGTACCGTGCCATCAGGCGTGCCCGCACCTGGGTGTACAACAAAATCACGCGGTTTGTTGATAACAATGATATCGTCATCTTCAAAAACGATATCTAATGGAATATCTTGCGCTTCCCAGCGCTCTTCATCTTCAAGTTCCGCTTGCAGAGTTATCACCTCGCCTCCCATCACTCTCGTGCGGGGCTTAATGATCACTTCACCATCGACCTGGACTTTACCGTCCAAAAGCCATTCTTTGAGTCGAGAACGCGAGAAATCGGCGAACAATTCGGCAATAGCCTGATCTAGGCGCTGACCTAACTGGCTATCTTTTACTGTGTTGGTTAATACAATCTGCTGAGCCATATCGAACTTTTTTAAAAACTGTGAGACTAATTGTCACTACTGTGGAAAAATATACTATCGGACATTGTATCTGTTACTGCCCTGAAAGTAACGGAAGCGACAGAAATAATTATCTCAAGGAATCGAATCCTGACATGAAAAAGCATACTTTATCTGGCTTATTGGCGTTATCAGTACTGGTTGGCTGTACAAGCAGCGAAGAGATCGTTCCAGATGTACCGCCATCTGAGCTGTACTCAGAAGCCCAGGTTTCGCTTCAAAGTGGTAACTGGTTATCAGCAATAAGTCAGCTTGAGGCTTTGGACTCTCGCTATCCTTTCGGTGCCTATTCGGAGCAAGTTCAGCTCGACCTTATCTATGCTTATTACAAAAATGATGATTTGGCTTTGGGCTTGGCGACGATCGAACGTTTCACTCGTTTAAACCCGACTCACGAAAAGCTCGATTGGGTGCTTTACATGCGAGGCCTGACTCACATGGCGCAAGATCGCAACTTTATGCATGATCTATTTAACGTTGATAGAGCAGACCGAGATCCAGAGCCCGTAAAAAAAGCCTTTGCGGATTTCAAACGTCTATTAGAGCGCTACCCTACCAGTCATTATGCTGAAGATGCGCAAAAACGTATGTTTGCACTTAAAAATCGCTTAGCTGAATATGACTTAGCAACCGCTGATTTTTATCTCCGCCGCGAAGCATGGATTGCAGCCATTAAGCGAACCCAAGAACTGCAGAAAACCTACCCAGATACTGAGGCTGCGCGTAAATCGCTAAAAATTCAATTAGCCGCCTACAAAGCTCTTGGGCTACAAGATGCTGTCAAACGCACTGAAAAGCTAATAGAGCTAAACCCACTTTAAGCACTCCCAAAAAAACAAAACGCTCATACATATGAGCGTTTTTTTATGCTTACAAAACAGATCTCTAGTTCTAGTACAACCCGTTGAATCGGAAGTAAAGGTAAGAAGCTTCCTACGAGTAGGGTTCAGAAAAGGATAGAAGAGAACGGCTGGATGAAGTGCTAAAAATATCTGGAAGATAATTCACATTTTATGTTGCTCAATATCTAGTCGCCAGTCTTTATTAAGCCGAATAAAGCCGCTAAAAAACAGATGATTTTTAGTACCTTACTACTCCCAATCTAATGAGATTTTTTCCTTTCACAAGCATTTTTGTATCAAAGCAGGCCGACTCTTTGAGATAGATCACGTTTAAATTTAATGCCGAAAACACCCAAGCAAAGAGTGATATATATCACATTATTATACGCTCGGATAAGTAATCTGGAGTTAACCCATAAGGGATGACACAGAGGAAAACATTTATGAAAGTAAACATCACTGGCAAAAACATCGACATTACCTCTGCAATCCGTGCTCACATCGAGAGCAAATTTAAAAAGCTGGAAAAGTGGCAAGTAGACATCATCGGTTGTCAGGCAAGCTTCAGTGAGGAGCCAAACAAACAGAAGAAATTTGAAGCTGTGATTACCGTACCTAAAGGCAAACTTGTTGCATCATCATCACATGAAGATTTATACGCTGCCGTTAATGAGGTAGAACAGAAACTGGAACGTCAGCTAAACAAATTACGTCACAAACCAGAAGCTCGAAGAGCAGATAAGCCTGAGCTAGAAGAAGAGACGGAAATTGAAGAATAAACTCTACCTAACCAAGCGGATTAGAGAGGAATAGAAAAATAGCGCCGAAAGGCGCTATTTTTTTGCTTGACGCTCTCTAAGTGGTTGCTTATTGTGGGTAGGACTTCACTAAAAAGTAACGATTTATGACAACAACCAACCTGTTCTTTTTTGACTTCTTTTTTCTCCACTAGGTTTGGAGGCTCTCTCGTTTTCGAAAGATAAGTCAAAAACGAACAGGAAGCCTCCCAAAAGGGAGGCTTTTTTTATTTAAGGAATACAGGATGACTGAACAAAAATACTCGCTTGAAGAAATTCGCTTAAGGTTAAATGAGCTCGATGATCAATTATTAAAGCTGCTATCTGAGCGTAGAAAAATGAGTATTGAAGTTGCCAAAAGCAAAGTTCAGACATCAAAACCTGTTCGTGATGCCACTCGTGAGCAACAACTGCTAGTAAAACTGATTAATGCAGGTAAAGATAAATACGAATTGGACGCCCAGTACATTACTAAACTGTTCCATACCATTATTGAAGATTCTGTTCTTCTTCAACAAGCATATCTGCAAAACCTCGCAAACCCTGAATTAAGCCGAAAACCACTTGCCCGAGTCGCCTTCTTAGGCTCTAGAGGCTCCTATTCTCATCTTGCCAGCAGAGAGTACTTCAGCCGGAAGAATACCGAGTTAATTGAACTCAACTGCGAACATTTCAAAGACGTCGCGCATACGGTTGAATCTGGGCATGCGGACTTTGGCGTTCTACCGATTGAAAACACCAGCTCTGGCTCAATTAATGAAGTTTACGACCTTCTCCAACACACTACGTTATACATTGTCGGTGAACTCACACTGCCAATCGAACACTGCTTAGTGGCCACTTCAGAGCTTCGCCTAGAAGACCTTAAAACCCTGTATTCACACCCTCAGCCACACCAGCAGTGCAGTGAGTTTCTGAGCAAGCTTAAAGGTGTGAAGCTTGAATCATGCGCCAGTACAGCTGACGCCATGCAAAAAGTGCAAGAACTCAATCGTGATGATGTGGCCGCGATTGGCAACGCATCAAGTGGTAAATTGTACGGCTTACAATCCATTCAAGGTAACATTGCTAACCAAACAGAAAACCATACTCGCTTTATCGTGGTAGCCCGCAAGCCCGTGGAAGTCTCATCGCAAATCCCAGCTAAAACGACCCTGATCATGTCAACGTCTCAAGAGGCAGGCTCTCTTGTAGAAACGCTGTTAGTACTTCAGCGTTACGGCATAAACATGATGAAACTGGAATCGCGTCCTATTATGGGTAACCCATGGGAAGAAATGTTCTACGTCGATCTTGAAGCACATTTAGACTCCAACGAGATGCAACAAGCTCTGAGCGAGCTGACAAAACTAACCAAGCACTTAAAAGTCCTTGGTTGCTATCCTAGAGAGAATGTGCAACCAACCCAAGTTAAGTTAGTTTAAAGCTGGAAGGAAGGAACAATGACAGTGAAAAAGGTGATCGTCGCTTCACTTAACCCTGCCAAAATCAATGCCGTAAAAAGTGCGTTTCAGGCCACTTTTGCTCAACAAGAATTTGAGTTTATAGGCGTCAGTGTAGACAGCGAAGTCGCCGATCAACCGATGAGTAACAACGAAACCCATCTCGGGGCATTAAATCGCGTTAAGAATGCCAAAGTAGAGTGCCAAAGTGCCGATTACTATGTGGGCTTAGAAGCAGGCATTGAAGAAAGTGTGACTTTTGCTTGGATGGTTATTGAATCTCAAACTCACAGAGGGGAATCCCGTTCAGCGAGTTTAATGCTGCCCCCCGTTGTGATTGAAAAGCTACGTTACGCGAATGAGTTAGGTGATGTTATGGACGATGTATTTGGCACCGATAACATTAAGCAAAAGGGCGGCGCTATAAGCTTGCTGACCCAAGACCAGCTCACGCGAAGCAGCGTCTACCACCAAGCGTTAATTCTGGCGCTGATCCCATTTACCAACCCTGAACACTTTCCTTCAAACCTTTAAGGTTATTCAGCTAGTCGTGCTAAAGAAATAGATAAAAATAAAGGTGCCGATGGCACCTTTATTTTTTTTCTAACAACTGAGAAATTTCACTCTTCTCGTCATCCGATTTCGACTTAAGCTCATTCGAACCACGAGTAATTGTCGCAACACCGACACCGAGCATCTGACTGATTTGCCTTTGAGAAAGCTCACCTTTCAGTAGTTCACGAAAGATGTTCACTCTTGATATCAAAGACTCTCTTTCATCCGGACTTAAAAGCATGGTCAGCAACATCTCGTGCTGATCAGTCTCTGTGCTACTTTTGACCAAATCTAGAATTTGCTGCCACTCAGTGTACTCAGGTTCTGTCGCCATCTAATCTCCGCCTAGGCTTTTAGTACCTGGTGTTGATTTCGTTTTGATTTAAGAAAGCGCCATCAACACCCATTAGGTCTCTATAATAGGTTTCAAACATCAAGATATTCTGGACGTAACCTCGGGTTTCATTAAATGGAATCGCCTCAATAAATGAGTAGGCATCCAATTGACCCTGAGTCCGTTTACGCCATGTTTTAACTCGATGCGGGCCAGCATTATACGCCGCAAGCGCAAAAATTCGATTGTTATCGTACTGCTCTAACAACCCTTTCAGATAATGGCTGCCAATTTCGATGTTTTTACCCACTTCGTACAGCTCATCGCTACCACTGTAGTTTATCTCATATTTGCGCGCGGTATATTTGGCGGTTGAAGGCATAATCTGCATGATGCCACGTGCCCCAACTGGCGATCTGGCTTCTACATCCAACGCGCTCTCTTGACGAGCCAAAGACATCAGTGTGATTGGATCAATGCTATGTTTCTCACCATAGAAATTAAACCACCAGTGGTGAGCAATCGGGAACCTTAATTGTAGGTTATCCCACATTTTTGCTTCTATGCTCGCGGTGACAGATAGGTTATGCCAGCGCTTATAAGACGCATACGCAGCCAACATCTCTTTCTGCTCTTCATCAACTTTGGATAACAGCCAACGCCATTCACTTTTCGCCGCTGCGATCTTATCTCGTTCAATCAGCTCTTCAATACGTGCCAAAGAGGTGTTAAATGGTTGGATAGAGGCTTTATCTAGCTCAACAGTTGATACCGGGTAATCTATTGAGCGTTTAATCTCTGTCGCCGCCGCGACACTATAAAAGTTACGTTTACCGACAATTGACTCCAGACGCTGTTGACCAGCCACCTGTTGACCAGTTTCGATTTCACTGCGCCCTAGCCAATATTGCCAGCGTAAAGATTGCTGCGCGTCGTCAGGTAAAAGACTGATCCAGTTTTGTAAACCTTTCCAATCCCCATGCTGGATTGCAAGGCGAGCTCTTCTCTCTACCAATGAACGGTTATTAGAGGTTGCTATTTTGCTGTCTCTCCAACCAATTAAAGCTTGGTTACTGGTATTAATTAATCGGAACGTTATGTAATCAGCAAGTTCCTGCGCATCGGTTTGAGCCAGCTTTTGCGCTTTCACCACTTTCTCAAATATACGCTGCGCTTGCCCTACATTTTTACGCGCCAATTTCTTTAACCCAAGCTTCGTTTGCTTTTGATAGAAAGACGTTGCAGATTGCTTCTTGGCAAACTCCAGTACGGACTCTGGGTTATTAAACAAAGAGGTCATCACTTGAGCCTGCTGCTTCGCTTCTTTAGAGCGCAATAGCTTGGTCAAATAGCCCATCATTGCGCCATTGCGTGCTTCAAACGCAAGTAACATACGCTCAATTACGTGTTCATCCGTTCTTAAGCCAGCTTCATTCCATGCACTGAATAAAGGGTCGCAGGCGTCTGAGACACTCCGGCCCGAATACCATAGCTTTTGCGCACCTTTAAAGGCTTCTGTCTTGTTCCCTTGATGGAACATCGCCGTATAGTAATGGCACTGGTACGTTTCGCCTCTTGGCTCTGTTTTCTGGAACTCCAATAACGTCTGCCACTGATTAGTACGCGCTAAACTGCTGATATAAGGTGCACTAATGCGACCAGAAAAAGGGAAATCACTGTGCGTATTAATGAATTGCGTGACTTCCGACGGCGTTCGCTCTGACAAACCGACTAAAAATGCACGGTAGTCAACGTAAGGGGTCAGCGGGTAATCCGCAATCTGGCCGCGGATGCTTTGATATTCATCGACTTGTTTTTGGTCAAGCAAGTCTTGTGCTTGATCGTACACTTCTCTTTGGTGCGAGAGATTTGTCGCCATTGAAGTTGTGGCATAACCTGCGCTACAAACCACCGAGGCAACCACGACCATCGATGAAGGAATGCGATGTAGCGACTTAAAAAACGTCAGCATGGTAAATTCTCTTCCTATTGAGAATGATAAAAAAAATCACTAAAGACTGCTCATTCTACGGATCGCTTTTAACGGCCGTAAAGCAATTCAATGTAAATTCACACAACTGTGACAATTGCCGTGGTTTCCCCAAACACAAGATACAAAACTATCGATAATGGTTATCAATTTACCACTTAGCACCTTTCGGGAGTAACAAACATAAGCGTCATGGTATAGAATAGCCGTTTACGTGAATTGAAATGTTAGGAACGATCGGCAATGGCTGAATACGTATATACCATGTCGCGGGTGAGCAAAATTGTTCCACCTAAGCGTCAAATTCTAAAAGACATCTCTCTGAGCTTTTTCCCTGGTGCAAAAATCGGTGTTCTAGGTCTGAACGGTGCGGGTAAATCAACCCTTCTACGCATCATGGCAGGCATAGATACTGATATCGACGGCGAAGCTCGTCCACAACCAGGCTTAAATGTGGGTTATCTGCCACAGGAGCCAGTGCTTGACGAATCAAAAACAGTTCGTGAAGTTGTTGAAGAAGCGGTTGCTGACGTAGCAGACGCGCTGAAACGCCTTGATGCGGTATATGCAGCTTACGCAGAACCTGATGCTGATTTTGACGCACTAGCAAAAGAGCAAGGTGAACTTGAAGCACTTATCCAAACCAAAGACGGTCACAACCTAGAAAACGCTCTAGAGCGCGCAGCTGATGCCCTTCGCTTACCTGAATGGGATCAAAAGATCGGCAATTTATCAGGTGGTGAACGCCGCCGTGTGGCGATCTGTCGCCTGCTTCTAGAAAAGCCAGATATGCTTCTGCTAGACGAACCAACCAACCACTTGGATGCAGAGTCAGTGGCGTGGCTAGAACGCTTCCTTGTTGACTATACAGGTACTGTTGTGGCGATTACCCACGACCGCTACTTCCTAGACAATGCTGCGGGCTGGATTCTTGAACTTGACCGTGGTGAAGGTATTCCATGGGAAGGTAACTACACCTCTTGGCTAGAGCAAAAAGACGCGCGTCTACAACAAGAAGCGTCTCAAGAGAAAGCTCGTCAGAAGACCATCGAGAAAGAACTTGAATGGGTTCGTCAAAACCCGAAAGGTCGTCAAGCGAAATCTAAAGCACGTATGGCGCGCTTTGAAGAGTTGCAAAACACCGATCACCAAAAACGTAACGAAACCAACGAACTGTTTATCCCGCCAGGTGACCGCCTAGGTGACAAGGTTATCGAAGTCAATAACCTGACTAAATCGTTTGATGGCCGCGTACTGATCGACGACCTGTCATTCAGCATTCCGAAAGGTGCTATCGTCGGTATTATTGGTGCCAACGGTGCAGGTAAATCTACCCTGTTTAAGATGCTAAGTGGTACTGAGCAGCCAGACTCAGGCACTATCGAAATGGGTGATACCGTGAAGCTAGCGTCTGTTGAGCAATTCCGTGACTCAATGAATGACAAAAACACGGTATTCCAAGAAATCTCAGAAGGCGCTGATATCATTAAGATCAACAACTTCGAGATCCCAGCACGCGCGTACTGCTCTCGCTTTAACTTCAAAGGCAGCGATCAACAAAAAGTGATTGGCGAACTGTCTGGTGGTGAGCGTAACCGTGTTCACCTTGCTAAACTACTTAAAGCGGGCGGTAACGTACTGTTACTCGATGAACCGACCAACGACCTTGACGTTGAAACGCTACGTGCACTTGAAGAAGCGCTACTAGAGTTCCCAGGTTGTGCCATGGTTATCTCGCACGACCGTTGGTTCCTAGACCGTATCGCAACGCACATCATCGATTACCGCGATGAAGGTCAGGTGAACTTCTACGAAGGCAACTACACTGAGTACATGGACTGGCTGAAGAAGACACTCGGTCCAGAAGCAGCGGAACCACACCGTATCAAATACAAACGTATTACAAAATAATACGCTTGAAATCTATGCAAAGGCCGCTTAAATTAGCGGCCTTTTGTTATATTGCTCGAATTACGGGAAAATGTGCATTTTTGCGATAACAAAGATTGAGAACAGTTCCGCATAGCAACTACTTTTATTCTGATAGTGTAATGAATCAGACTCAGAGGACCGTTATGAAAGAACGACGCCATTTCTCACGTATTGTATATCGTATGCCAGCCGTCATTACTCAAGGGTTGAACACACTCAGCGCGTCTATTTGTGATCTATCACTACACGGATTACTGCTGACGAGTGAACACTCTTCGGTATTGCAAGATACCGAGCAAGTGAATGTAACGTTTACGCTTCCTGAAAGCGATGTCACGATCCAGCTCATCGCGAATGTGGTTGGAGTTAATAATAATATGATTCGTCTGAGCATTGATCATATTGATATTGACAGTATCGGACACCTAAAACGTTTAGTTGAATTAAATGTAGGAGATGACGAACTTCTTCATAGAGATATTGAGAGTTTGTCGGATCTGGGTGAATCCCCCTAACGAAAATAGTATGTCTAAAAAAATAACCATTTCAGTGCCGAAGTCTGAGGGAACTCAGATTTTTGATATATCACGTAAAGCGCTACTCTCAACGGCTTTCTTAGCTCTAGCCGCTGCAACTGGGTACGTCTATACCAACTGGACACAAGAACTTGCCGCCCAAGAGAAGTACGACACTCTGATTGATAAACTGAGCAAAGTCGAACAAGAAAAAAACGACCTAGAACAGCTCTACACTGAGCAAGTGGGAACCACTCACTCTTTATCTCAAGAACTGGAAGATAAGAACAGTATGATCAACATCTTAGGCCGACGCGTCTACGATGTCGAAGCCGTACTAGGGATCGCCGACCCATTTGCGCCTGAAGAAGGCAATTTGGAAAACCGGATCGACGCGGCAGCTATCGACTCTGCAGTGCGTGCGACCCTGTTTCGTATGATCCCAAACGATAGCCCGCTCGATTATGATCGCATTTCTTCTCACTATGGCCGCCGTACCAATCCTATCTCTGGGATAGTTCATATCCATAAAGGCATCGACCTCACGTGTGACAGAGGGGACCCAATTTATGCGCCTGCGGATGCGGTGGTTGAGTCCGTAAGACCTAGCTCAAAAGGGTTCGGAAACTACTTAACGTTAAGACACTCATATGGCTTCACCAGCACCTATGCGCATTTATCTCGATTTAAAGTTCGCAGTGGCCAGTTCATCAGTAAAGGAGACCTGATCGGGAATTGTGGCACAACAGGTAACTCTACCGGGCCTCACCTTCACTACGAAGTCCGTTTTTTGGGTCGACCACTCAACCCTTACTACACCATGCAGTGGACGCCTGAAAACTTTAACTATCTGTTTGAAAAAGAAAAGACGGTTAAGTGGGCACCGTTAGTGCAGCTGATTGATAATACAGTACGACTACAAGTCAACCTGACGAACAACCCTTACGTGGATGACTCGGTCAGTACGGTAAAAAATGAAGACGTACCGAAACCAGTCGAAAACGTCAGCGTTCAATAAATAATAAAAAAGCTGCCAATGGCAGCTTTTTTATTTGAATCAGAGTTGGCTTTTATCTTATCCGCGATGGATGGAATCGTTCGCTTGTTTGAGCAAGTTCTGACTTTCGTTCATAAATTGCTGCGAGTACTCACCAAACCACTGACCAACATTATTAAAGCTCTCAACAAACGCCTGCTTGTCTTTTCTGTCCAAGATTTCTAACGCCTCGCCAAAACAGGCATGGAAACGTTTGATCATTTCAATGTTTTCATCTGATGAAAGAATAATATCGCCGTAGAGATTCGGATCTTGCCCAAATAAGCGCCCTACCATGGCTAATTCAAGGCGGTAGATAGGCGAGCTCAACTGTAAGAGCTTATCAATGTTTGGATTTTCTCGGCTTAGATGCAGACCGTATGCAAACGAAGTAAAGTGACGCAAGGCTTGAATCAGCGTCATACCATGATCGTGCTCCGATGCATCAATATTGCACAAACTTGCTCCCCAAATGGAAAACTGTTTCAGCAACCACTGGTATTGTTCTTCTCCACGGCCATCACAGTATACAATCACCTGCTTCGCCAAGCTTGGTACATCCGGGCCAAACATAGGGTGCAAACCGACAACAGGTCCATTATGCACAGTCATCATTGACTGAAGCGGTTTAGACTTAATCGAGGTTAAATCACACAAGATACAGTCGTCTGGCAAGTTGCCTAGCTTTTCGATAACACCTTGAGTCAGATGGATCGGTACAGTCACAACCACCAGCCCAGCATCATGCAAGATCTCATCCGAATGATCCCAGTCTTGGCTGCCAAGTACTTTGACTTGGTAACCCGATAGTTTAAACATGCGTCCAAACAACCCACCTAACTGACCGTTACCACCCACAATCACAACCGAACGCAATTCAGGGTTCAAGCATTTAAAGCCTGAGTCTTTCTCGCTGGCGTATGACTCTCGCATCGTGCGGCGAAGAATATCTTCAATCAATTGAGGGGGAACGCCCTTCTTCTCTGCCTCTTTACGGCGAGAAGCCAACATGGCTGCTTCTCTATCCGGAGCATAAATAGGTAAGCCATGTTCACTCTTAACTTCACCGACTTTCTCAACCAACGCCAAGCGTTGGGAGAGTAAATCTAAGATTTGCTTATCTACTGCGTCAATTTGATCGCGTAACTCGTTAAGTTCAACAGCCATTTATATTCCTTGTTATCTCTACTGCTTACCCTTTCAGGCGGTCTTCCAAGAACGGTACTAATTCTTTGTGTGCGTGACGCAATAGTGCCTCAGTTGCATCCCAATTAATACAAGCGTCGGTAATAGATACGCCGTATTGCATCTCTTGCAAAGGAATATCTGATGACTGATTACCCTCATTGATGTGGCTTTCAATCATTAGCCCAATGATAGACTTGTTGCCTTCACGAATTTGGTGGATAACATCTTCCGCTACTAGAGGTTGACGGCGGAAATCTTTACGCGAGTTCGCATGGCTACAATCGACCATAAGTGAAGCATCCAGATCGGCTTTAGCCATCTCTTGTTCACACTCCGTCACCGAAACAGAGTCGTAATTCGTCTGCTTGCCACCACGTAAAATCACGTGACCATTAGGGTTGCCTTGAGTAGTCAAAAGCGCGACTTGACCTTCACGGTTGATACCCATAAAGCGGTGGCTAGAAGACGCCGCCTGCATCGCGTTAATTGCGGTAGCCAAGCTACCATCGGTGCCATTCTTAAAGCCAATTGGCATCGACAGACCACTCGCCATTTCACGGTGAGTTTGTGATTCCGTAGTACGGGCACCAATCGCTGCCCAGCTAAACGTATCGGCTAAGTACTGCGGGCTAATCGGATCTAACGCTTCTGTCGCTAACGGAATGTCCATTTCAGCCAGATCGACCAACAGTTTGCGACCCACGTGAAGGCCGTGCTCAATATCAAATGAGCCATCTAGATGAGGGTCATTGATTAACCCTTTCCAGCCAACCGTAGTACGAGGCTTTTCAAAGTAAACGCGCATAACAATATACAGTTGATCACTCAGTTGCTCTGACAGAGCTTTAAGGCGCAGCGCGTATTCCTTCGCCGCTTCTACATCATGGATAGAGCAAGGCCCACAAACCACCAACAGGCGGTGGTCTTTCTTATTGATAATATCCGCGATCGTCTGACGAGATTCTTGGATAAAATTCCTTGCTTTACTGCTCAGTGGGATCTTTGCTTTTAGCTGATCAGGTGTGATTAAAACCTGCTCATCACTGATATTGATGTTACTAAGTTCACTTCTTTGCATAACTTCTAGCCTGTATATTATATTTTACACCTGAGCATTCCATTCATCTCAAGCGGTGAATAACTCTACAATAACAATCTAAATATATATTTCAACTGTAAACAATAAAAAACATTAAGTGTAAATTTATTCTTACACCAATGGTAATCTTGAACTTAAGAATAAAATCACAAGATAAGGATACTTTCTATAAAAGAAGTTATCTAAAATAACCCAAAACCACTGACTGAAATTGCTATGGATCTCGTCCTCTCCTTACTACAACAGATGTGTGTCTATCTTGTCTTAGCGTATATGCTGAGCAAAACCCCCATCTTTCTTCCTCTGCTGAATATTTCTAGCCGAGTCAGTCATAAAGTTAGCGTATATGTACTGTTTTCTCTGTTTTGTATCATGGGAACGTACTTCGGTTTGCAGATAAACGACGCTATCGCCAATACTCGCGCAATGGGCGCGGTGATGGGCGGCCTATTCGGCGGACCTGTCGTGGGCTTTTTCGTTGGTTTGACGGGAGGGATTCACCGATACACTCTGGGTGGCTTTACCGACCTGGCCTGTGCAATCTCAACCACAGCCGAAGGGCTGATAGGCGGCTTGCTCCACACTTACTATTTGCGTAAGGGCAAAAGAGAACAACTGTTTAACCCAAGTGTGGTATTCAGCGTTACGCTTGTGGCTGAAATCATCCAGATGGCGATCATCTTGATGGTGGCCAAGCCATTTGATCAAGCGTATGTACTGGTTTCCGCTATCGCAGCACCGATGATTATTACCAACTCGGTGGGCGCTGCGTTGTTTATGAGCATCCTTCAGGATCGCAAAACCATTTTTGAAGAGTATTCTGCTACGTTTTCTCGACGCGCCTTGAACATCGCAGAACGTTCCGTTGGTATTCTTATTACTGGCTTTAATACCGCCAACGCCGAAAAAGTCGCACGTATTGTGTATGAAGAGACCAATGTAGGCGCCGTTTCCATCACCGACCACGAAAAGATTCTAGCCTTCGTCGGAATTGGTGCAGACCACCACAGACCCGAAACGCCAATCTCATCTCAAAGCACTTTGGATGCAATCAGTCAAAACGACATCATCTATCTCGATGGTAAAGACAAGCCTTACCAATGCTCAATATCGCCTGACTGTAAGTTAGGTAGTGCGCTGATCATCCCTCTTCGAGCGGGTGATAAGGTGATCGGTACGATCAAGCTGTACGAGCCTAAGCGAAAGCTCTTCTCAACCATCAATATGGCTATGGCAGAGGGGATCGCGCAATTGCTATCGAGCCAGATTCTATTTGGTGACTATCAGCAAAAAAGAGAACTACTGTCACAAGCAGAGATTAAACTTCTGCAAGCGCAAGTGAACCCACATTTTCTCTTTAATGCTTTGAATACAATAAGTGCCGTGGTTCGCCGTGATCCGGCTAAGGCGCGTGAGCTTATTCAACATCTATCGCACTTTTTCCGCAGTAACTTAAAGCAAGACATTGATACCGTAACCCTCAAAGAAGAGCTAGCGCACGTCAATGCCTACCTCACTATAGAGAAAGCACGCTTTACCGACCGATTAGAAGTCGATATCGATATTGATGATTCGCTACTAAGCCGTAAGCTGCCCACTTTTACGCTGCAGCCATTGGTGGAGAATGCGATTAAACACGGGGTTTCCAATTTGTTGGAAGGCGGACATATACGCATTTACAGTAAAATGGTGCAAGGCGGTTACCGACTTATTGTAGAAGACAATGCGGGCAGCTATGTGGCCCCCAAAGACGACCACGCTGGCCTTGGAATGCAAATTGTAGATAAAAGGCTGACGAACAAATTTGGCCACACTTCGGCACTTAAAGTCGAAGTTGAGCCTAACCACTTAACCAGAATGAGCTTTATCATTCCTGATCAAAACACGTATTAAGGTATGAACATGCTTTCAGCTTTAGTCATAGATGACGAACTTTTCGCCCGAGAAGATTTAACGGAACTACTGGAAGAAACGGGACAGGTTGAAGTGATCGACCACGCGAGCAATGCGATTGAAGGGTTAAAAAAGATCAATCAGTTAAAACCCGACGTTGTCTTTCTTGATATCCAGATGCCACAAATCACTGGTATTGAACTGCTTGGTATGCTCGATCCCGATACGATGCCAAAAGTGGTGTTTGTCACCGCCTACGATGAGTTCGCCATCCAAGCATTTGAAGACAACGCGTTCGATTACTTGTTAAAACCTGTCGATACCAAACGGCTTGAAAAAACCGTCAAACGTCTCATCAAGTCAGAGCAAAAAGGCCAACCCCACCCTTCGCTCATTGCGCCGCAAACGCTGGATCAAGTGCCTTGTATTGGCCTCAATCGTATTGTGATCATACCTACTCAGGATGTGGAGTTCGCATACACAGATATTAGTGGTGTTCATATCCAAACCCACGAACAAAAAGCGACCTCACAACTCACACTCAAAGTGCTTGAAGAAAAAACCCCATTGGTACGCTGCCACCGTCAGTTTTTGGTGAACGTAAAAATGATCAAAGAAATCAAGTTGCTGGAGAATGGCCTAGCCGAGATCATCACAGTAAGCGACCACCCAATTCCAGTCAGCCGCCGCTACCTAAAAACTCTCAAAGAGTTGCTCGGTTTCCATTAATAAGAGCCACAACAGTGGCTCTTGGGAAGGTTATCTTTAGACGTCGAGTAAACGTTTCATCGCTTCTGAGGCTTGCTTCCACTTCTCGCTACTTTGTAGCTCAGGCAGGGTAAAGCTTTGCTTCTTAAGTAATCCCTCTGCGGCGGGAGTTTCCAGGATTGGTAAGTTGTCTAATACTGCGACTTGCGCATCGCGCTGGTTACACACCAACAGCATATCGCAACCGGCGACCAGAGACTGATGCGCCCGCTCTGCAGGACCGCCCATAATCGCCGCCCCTTCCATCGTCAGATCATCAGAGAAAATAATGCCTCTAAAGCCAAGTTTTTCACGCAAGATCTGCTTTAACCAATATTCAGAGCCACTTGCAGGCTGATCATCATAATGCGGATACACGACGTGAGCCGGCATCATGGCATCAAGAATACCGCTATCAATTTGCGCTTGAAAGACTTGCATATCTAACTCAAAAATATCATCCCGTTCATCGTATGGCGTCTCTAAGTGCGAGTCTGCAATCACACCACCGTGGCCGGGAAAATGCTTACCGGTGGTTGCCATGCCGACAGATTTCATCCCCTGCATATAAGCGGTGCTGTGGCGGATAATGCTGTCAACATCCTCACCAAAAGCGCGGTTGCCGATTGCTTTGCACTCATGTCCTTTATCCAAGACCGGAGCAAAACTCAAATCAATATCATGGGCGATCAGTTCTGCCGCCATTAGCCAGCCACCAAGCTCGGCTAGTTGCTCGCCGTTGTTATGCTTAGCGTATTCTTGAGCGGCAGGAATGAGCGAAAAGCCTTCGCGAAAACGTTGCACTCGGCCTCCCTCTTGGTCAACACCAATCAAAATAGGACGTTTGGCAGCCTGACGAATCGATTTGTTCAAGGCCAGAAGCTGTTGATTATCATGATAGTTGCGCGAAAAAAGAATCACCCCACCTACCGTTGGGTGCTCAAGAATTTCTTTATCTTCAGCGGTTAACTCACAGCCCTCTACATCAAGCCACAACGGTCCCATAATCTCTCCTAACCCAGCTAATTTTAATGATTTTCACTATGCGGCTGAGGTTATTAGGATTATCCTCTGTTTACAATGGGTAGTTGTCAGTAGGTGTAAAAATTGAGCATGAGAACAAAAGAGTTGTATATCGGTGTGATGTCTGGCACCAGTTTGGATGGCGTAGATACCGCGCTGGTCGAAATTGAAGGTGACGATGTTCGGCTACTTTGCTCTCAAGACTACCCTTACCCAGATAATTTGCGAGAACGGGTGCTGAATATTTGTCTTGGTCAGCCAACCAACTTAGTCGAAATTGGCCAAATCGACCATGAACTGGGTCATTTATATGCAGATGCCGTCAATCACCTGATTGCTCACTCTGGCTATCTGAAAGAGCATATTTCGGCTATCGGAAATCACGGCCAAACCGTCTTCCACCAGCCAACGGGAGACGCCCCGTTTACCATGCAATTGGGAGACGCCAACATCATTGCCGCTCGAACCGGAGTAGATACAGTCGCCGACTTCAGACGTAAAGATATGGCGTTGGGCGGCCAAGGTGCGCCGCTTGTGCCTGCTTTCCATCAGGCGATCTTTACCTCTGAACAATCTAGCGTTGTGGTACTCAATATTGGCGGCATCGCCAATATTTCAGTGCTTCGCCCTACCCAACCTGTGATTGGCTATGACACGGGCCCAGGAAATATGTTGATGGATGCCTGGTGCCAACGCCATTGGGGCAAGAAGTTCGATAAGAATGCCGAGTTTGCGCTAAAAGGCACGGTAGATGATGAACTACTCGCTCAACTACTTGAAGAGAAGTACTTCAATCTACGCCCCCCAAAAAGCACAGGCCGCGAACTATTCAATCTGACTTGGCTGGACAATAAACTCTCTCAATTCAACCTCAGTACCGAAAACGTCCAGCGGACACTCTGCGAGTACACTGCATTAACAATTGCCAATGAAGTCACGCAGTACACAGAAGGCTCAAAACCAGAGTTGTTGGTGTGTGGCGGTGGTGTGCATAATCCACTTCTCATACAAAGGTTGAGTGAATTGCTGCCAGAATGGCAAGTAACGCCGACCGAATCGAGAGGGGTCGATAGCAACAATATGGAAGCGATGGCGTTTGCTTGGCTGGCCTATCGCCGCGTTCATAACCTGCCAAGCAACTTACCCGAAGTCACGGGAGCAAGCCGCCCAGCCTCTCTTGGCGTTATGTACTTTGCCGACAAATAAGGATCACTATGACTAACGATGCTCTCATCTCAGCGCTTTCACATTTAGTTTCTGAAGGGCGTAACCCAGAAACCATGGATATCGACTTACTCTCCTCGCTGGAGATTGTTGAGCGTATTAATCAGCAAGATAAACTCGTGCCACTCGCCGTTGAAAAAGTACTGCCCGAGATAGCCCAAGCTGTCGATACGATTAGCACCGCGTTTAAAAAAGGCGGCAGATTAGTTTACGTTGGCGCCGGAACCAGCGGACGCTTAGGCGTATTGGATGCTTCAGAATGCCCGCCAACCTTTGGTGTCTCTGACGGCATGGTCATCGGCCTGATTGCGGGAGGACCAGAAGCCATTTTGAAAGCCCAAGAAGGGGCAGAAGATTCTATGGAACTTGGCATGGAGGATCTCAAATCCATTGGCTTTAATCAGGACGACGTTGTGGTAGGTATCGCTGCCAGCGGCCGCACTCCCTACGTTATAGGTGCCTTGGAATATGCCAATACCATTGGCGCGGCAACGGTAGCGCTGTCATGCAACCCCGATTCTACCATCGCTGATATTGCGCAAATCGCAATCAGCCCAGTCGTCGGCCCAGAAGCATTAACAGGATCGACTCGTCTCAAGTCAGGTACGGCGCAAAAGTTAGTCCTTAACATGCTGACGACCGCCTCTATGATCCGGCTCGGAAAAAGCTACCAAAACCTGATGGTGGACGTCAAAGCAACCAATAAAAAACTGGTTGCTCGTGCGGCGCGCATTGTAATGCAGGCCACCGATTGTGAGAGTTGTGAAGCGGCGGAAACCTTGGTGAAAACAGGCTACGACGTAAAGCTGGCTATTTTGATGATTCTAACGGGGATGGATGTCGAGCAGGCTCGTAAACAGCTCCATGCTCAAGATGGTTTTTTAAGAAAGGCAGTACAAAGCCACCAAAATAGCTAAATTCCAAACGTTGACCTAATGACAGCAGGGAGCAAACATCCCTGCTTTATCTTAGCAACTTATTGATTGTATTCGTTCCAGCCTCTTTGCCATTCCATACGAAACTTCTGTGCTTGTGCTGTGCCTTCACACACACCTTCATAATATTGCCCAGATAGCCCCATTTGATAGGCAAAATCGGCATTACAGTACTCTTCTACACCCACAAGGTAGCCTTGCTCATACTCACCCTGATTGGCACTCCCCAGTGACGCCAAGTTGTTAAACGACCGCTGCGTATGTCCAGACAGACCATCTTGGTAACCTATTTGATACCAGTCTCCTTGCTCTGCTAACTGCTCAGTCGAGGCGACACACGCGGCCAAAGACAAAGCCAACAAACTCACCCATAGTTTTTTCATTGTTTTTCTTCACAATTATGTTTATGTCATTTAACTAAACCACTAAATGTCTGTAATTGCCACTCACCAATCGCAAAAACCACTCAATCACCTTAATTACCACTCAACACTCAATACGACCACTCACTTTATTAGTGAATGCTGATTGTCATCATGGTGCGTAGTATCGACCCTGAGCTTATAAAATTTACCGAGGAACGAGTGTTATGTTGTGGTTTTTAACCTGTGTTGCTGCCCTAATAGGCGGTTACTTCATTTACGGTGCTTTCGTAGAGAAAATCTTTGGCATCAATGAAAAGCGCCAAACTCCTGCACATACGAAACAAGACGGCGTTGACTATGTCCCAATGTCAACCAAGAAAGTCTACTTAGTTCAGTTACTTAACATTGCTGGTGTCGGCCCGATCTTTGGCCCTATTATGGGTGCTTTGTACGGCCCAGCTGCGATGCTATGGATTGTGATTGGTTGTATCTTTGCAGGCGCTGTACACGATTACTTCTCTGGCATGCTTTCAGTCCGTAACGGTGGCGCTTCTGTACCAACTATTACAGGTCGATACCTAGGTAATGGCGCAAAACACTTTATGAACATCTTTGCCATTGTCTTGCTACTTCTTGTTGGTGTGGTATTCGTTTCAGCGCCAGCGGGCATGATCACGAACCTAATCAATGATCAAACTAGCCTAAATGTCAGCATGACGACAATGGTTGTCGCAATCTTCGCTTACTACATCATCGCAACTATCGTTCCTGTTGATAAGATTATCGGTCGTTTTTACCCACTATTTGGCGCATTGCTCATCTTCATGTCTGTCGGCCTAATGACTGCGGTTGCTTTCTCTAGCGAGCACACTGTAATGGGTGACTTCCAGGTTTCAGACATGCTGTCGAACCTAAACCCGAATGACATGCCTCTATGGCCTGCACTATTCATCACTATCGCGTGTGGTGCTATTTCTGGTTTCCACGCAACTCAGTCACCTCTGATGGCGCGTTGTATGGAAAACGAAAAGAATGGCCGCTTCGTATTCTACGGTGCGATGATTGGTGAAGGTGTGATTGCACTGATCTGGTGTGCTATTGCTCTGTCTTTCTTCGGCTCTCTAGAAGCTCTATCAGAAGCTGTGAATAATGGCGGCCCTGGTAACGTAGTTTACAGCGCTTCATTTGGTCTACTGGGTGTGTTTGGTGGCGTTATCGCTTTCCTAGGTGTGGTTATTCTGCCTATCACTTCAGGTGATACGGCGTTCCGCTCAAGCCGTCTAATCCTTGCTGAATACTTCAACATGGAACAGAAAACACTGCGCAACCGTCTATTCATGGCTCTACCACTATTTGTGATTGGCGGCGTTCTGACTCAAGTAGACTTCGGCATTATCTGGCGTTACTTCGGTTTCGCGAACCAAACAACAGCGGTAATGATGCTGTGGACAGCTTCGGCTTACCTGCTACGTCACAACAAACTGCACTGGATTACGACGATTCCAGCGGTATTCATGACCACAGTGTGTGTCACTTTCATCTTGAACAACAGCACACTGGGCTTTGGTTTACCAATGCAAATCTCGACTATTTCAGGCATCCTGTTCTCACTTGCGGTAACGGTATACGTAATTAAAAGCTCAAAAGGAAAAGGCGAGACAGAATTGGCTGACGAAGAAAAACCACAAGCAGTCACAGAAACTGCCTAACGCTAACTTCACCTTTGTTTGCTACTAGGGCTCCTTCGGGAGCCCTTTCTTTTATGCAGAAATTAGATATAAAAAAACCAGTACGCGGGTACTGGTTTTATGATGATGAAGCCAAAGCTCGCGGTTAATCGACCTGTTTGATCTGCAACTCTTTTGGCACTTCGAAGAACATGTTTTCTTCGCGGCCTTGGATCTCTTCAATCGACTCGGTGCCAACGATTTGTTTAATACGGTCTAGGATCTGATTGACCAACTCTTCCGGTGCAGATGCCCCGGCTGTCACACCCACCTTACGTTTGCCGTCAAACCATTCCGTTTGAATATCTTCTGGGCAATCTGTTAGGTATCCTGGCGTGCCTAATTTCTCAGCTAACTCTTTTAATCTAGTTGAGTTCGATGAGTTCTTAGAACCGACCACGACAACCACTTCGACATCTTCTGCCATATCACGCACCGCGTCTTGGCGGTTTTGCGTTGCATAGCAGATATCGTCTTTGCGTGGCCCTTGGATGTCTGGGAACACACGACGTAGCTCTTCAATCACATCTGCAGTTTCATCCACCGACAGTGTTGTTTGGCTTACGTAATGAAGGTTGGTTGGGTCTTTAACAATCTCAAGCAGATTTTGTACGTCTTCTGGTTTTTCAACCAAGTACATACCACCTGTTTCACTGGCGTATTGCCCCATCGTACCTTCGACTTCCGGGTGGCCTGCGTGACCAATCAGCACCACTTCCATATGTTTGCGGCTCGCACGGGCGACTTCCATATGCACTTTTGTTACCAGTGGGCATGTCGCATCAAAAACCGTCAGGTCACGTTCTTTCGCTTCTTTTCGTACCGCTTGCGATACACCATGAGCAGAGAAAATTACGATGTTGTCGTCTGGCACTTCGCTCAGCTCTTCGACGAAAATAGCCCCACGCTGTTTTAGCCCTTCAACAACAAAACGGTTGTGGACGACTTCGTGGCGGACGTAAATCGGCGGTTGATACATTTCTAGAGCGCGCTCAACAATACTGATGGCACGGTCAACACCAGCGCAGAAACCTCGAGGGTTAGCTAACAGGATTTTCATTTCATTGCTCATGGTTTTTTTAACTTCTGGCTGACTATTCTACTGACAAAATTTCAACTTCAAAAGTGACATCTTGCCCTGCTAATGGATGGTTGAAGTCGACGGTTACCGAGTCTCCAGCGATTTCCGTAATGATTCCAGGAATTTCCATGCCATCAGGGCCTGAAAAAGCCATAATAGTGCCTACTTCAACTTCAGCATCACCAACGAACTTTGTGCGGTCCATATGGTGAATATTATCTGGATTTGGCATACCAAATGCGTCTGCGGCTTTTAGTTCGATCTCAGCTTTATCGCCAGTGCTCAAGCCTAACAGACACTGTTCAAAGTTCTCACTCAGGCTTCCATCACCAATAACGAGTTTGGCTGGCTTGCCCATGCTGTGAGTGCTATCAGCGACTGAGCCGTCGTTCATTTTTATTGTAAAGTGCAGAGTTACTGCTGAATCTTGGGAAATTGTCGTCACGTTACTGCGTCCTTGATATTTTATTTTTTGCCGCCAATTGAGAAGGTGGCAGCGTTAACCATCTTATATAAAAAAGCGCTCTCCGAATCAACGGACAGCGCCTAAGGTTATCGATTTTCTGACTACGAGGTTGAGTCTGGTTTGGAGCGGAAACCATCAAAGATGATCATCGCTGCACCTAGACAAATGGCCATATCAGCTAAATTAAATGCTGGCCAGTGATAGTTACCCCAGTAAAAGTCTAAGTAATCCACCACAAAACCATGCACGACGCGATCAAACACGTTACCGACCGCACCACCAATAATGAGCGCATAAGCAACATTATTCCATTTTTCAGTCGCTGGTAGTTTGCTCATCCAATACGTCAGTAAACCACTGACAATAAATGCAATGCCTGTAAATAGCCAACGTTGCCAACCCGCCTGATCACTCAGGAAACTGAAGGCAGCACCATAGTTGTGTACATAGAGAAGGTTGAAGAATGGCAAGATTTCTATGCGATTAGGCCAGCCATACCCCATATTCTCCATGACCAAAAACTTGATACCGATATCGGCGACAAACACTAGGATCGCGAGCCAAAGCCAGCGCACTCCTGATTGCTTCAATGTTAGTGCTTTTTCACTCATTACTTTACCTAAAAACAGCCCCAGTAAATACTGGGGCTGCAAATACTAAAGAAAGTTCAATGTGTTATGCGTATTTTCGCACTTCACCTTCACCATCAATGTTCGACACACAACGGCCACAAATTTTCTCGTGCCCCTCGATTGTGCCAACTTCTGGAGTGTGGTGCCAACAACGCTCACACTTCTCAGAATCTGTTGCTTTCACCTCAACAAACAGGCCTTCAACATCTGTTTCTTGCGCGTTGTCCGTTTTTTCGCTCAGAGGCTTAACCGTCGCTGCTGAAGTTAGTAGAACGAAACGAAGCTCATCTTCTAGCTTGTTGATTTTCGCCGCTAGAGCGTCTTCCGCAAATAGCGTCACTTCCGCTTGCAGTGCACCACCGATAGTCTTCTCGTTACGCGCAGCTTCTAGCAGTTTGTTTACACCACCACGAACAGCTTGAATGTCAGTCCAGAAGTCGTTGTTTAGCTCTTCACCTTCCGCTAGACCAAACAAACCGTCGAACCACTCACCAGTGAAGACAAACTTGTCACGTTGACCCGGCATTTCATTCCAGATTTCATCTGCTGTGAACGACATGATTGGTGCCATCCAGCGAACGAGAGCTTCAACGATATAGTAAAGCGCAGTCTGACAGCTACGTTGCGCGTTGCCACCATGTTTTGCTGTGTACTGACGGTCTTTGATCACGTCTAGGTAGAATGAGCCCATTTCAATTGAGCAGAACTGCATTAAGCGCTGCGTAACCGCGTGCGTGTTGTACTCGCCGTACGCTTTCACAATCTCTTCTTGAGCCGCTAGCGCGCGACCTACTGCCCAGCGATCCAATGCTACCATCTCTTCAGCTGGAACTAGGTCCGTTTCAGGGTTGAAGCCGTTTAGGTTCGCTAGGAAGAAACGTGCTGTGTTACGGATACGACGGTACGCATCAGCACTGCGTTTTAGAATTTCATCTGAAACCGCAACTTCACCAGTGTAGTCCGTAGATGCAACCCAAAGACGCAGAATGTCCGCACCCAGTTTGTTAGTCACATCTTTAGGCGCAACAACGTTACCGATAGATTTCGACATTTTACGGCCTTGACCGTCAACTACGAAGCCGTGTGTCAGAACTTGTTTGTACGGCGCTTCGTCTTTCATCGCGATCGATGAAATCAGCGAAGACTGGAACCAACCACGGTGTTGGTCAGAACCTTCTAAGTAAAGGTCTGCACTATGGCCGTTGTACTCTTCACGAGCATCAACAACAGAGAAGTGGGTGACACCAGAGTCAAACCATACATCTAGTGTATCTAACACTTTCTCGTAGTTTGCTGCGTCGTCTTCGCCCAGTAGTTCTGTTGCATCAACATCCCACCAAGCTTGAATGCCTTTTTGTTCAACCAGTTGAGCCACTTTTTCAATCAGCTCAGACGTGTTCGGGTGAAGCTCTGCCGTTTCTTTATGAACAAACAGTGCGATTGGCACACCCCAAGTACGCTGACGAGAGATACACCATTCTGGGCGACCTTCGATCATACCTTCGATACGGCTTTGACCCCACTCAGGCATCCACTGAACACCTTTGATTGACTCTAGTGCTTTAGCACGTAAGCCTGCTTGGTCCATAGATACGAACCACTGTGGTGTTGCACGGAAGATGATTGGAGTCTTATGACGCCAACAGTGCGGGTAGCTGTGCTCGTACGCATGGTGATGCAGCAGCGCACCTTTTTCTTTAAGCGTTTCAACCACAGCATCGTTCGCTTTGAATACGTGCTGACCAGCAAATAGCTCAGTGTCAGGTAAGTAAACACCGTTTGAACCGACTGGGTTCGCCACTTCTAAATCGTATTTTTGACCAACTGCGAAGTCTTCTTGACCGTGACCAGGTGCTGTGTGAACCACACCTGTACCAGAATCCGTTGTGACGTGATCACCAAGGATTGCAGGAACACTAAAGTCGTAGAACGGGTGGTTGAACTGAGCAAGCTCTAAGTCCGCACCTTTCGCGAAGCCCAAGTTATGGAAGTGCTCGATACCTGCACGGTCCATCACGTCTTTCGCTAGCTCAGAAGCCACGATAATACGCTCTGGGTTGTCACCCTCAACTTGGATCAATACGTACTCTAGATCGTCGCGTAGACAGACTGCACGGTTTGCTGGTAGCGTCCAAGGCGTTGTTGTCCAGATAACGATTGAGATATCGCCCTTGCCTTCATGACCTTCGCTCAACGCAAATTTAGACAACAGTGTCGCTTCATCTGCCGCTTTAAAACGTACATCGATAGAAGGTGATACTTTATCTTTGTATTCTACTTCTGCTTCAGCAAGCGCCGAACCACAATCTGTACACCAGTGAACTGGTTTGAAACCTTTCAGTAGGTGACCGTTATCGGCGATCTTACCTAATGCACGGATAATATTCGCTTCTGTGCCAAAATCCATCGTGCGGTAAGGCTTATCCCACTCACCCATAATGCCAAGACGCTTAAAGCTCTCTTTTTGGCCTTCAACCTGACCAGCAGCGTAGTCACGACATTTTTCGCGGAACTCAGCAGCTGTCACTTTTTGACCTGGCTTACCTACCTTTTTTTCTACCATTAATTCAATTGGTAGACCGTGGCAGTCCCAGCCAGGAATATAAGGTGCGTCAAAACCTGAAAGTGTTTTGGATTTAATAATAATGTCTTTAAGAATCTTATTTAGCGCGTGACCAATATGAATGTCACCGTTGGCATATGGAGGGCCGTCGTGTAGAACGAAAGATTTTTTGCCTTTCTTCGCTTTACGGATTTCACCGTAAAGGTCTTCTTTGTACCAACGCTTAAGCATTTCTGGCTCGCGGTTCGCCAGATTGCCGCGCATCGGAAACCCTGTTTCAGGAAGGTTCAGGGTATCTTTATACTCACTCATCGATTCTTAATTCCGTTGTGTTGGGCGAATGTTAGACATTATGCCAAGTTGGTGGACTAAACCACTTGACGTTTAAGCTGACGCAACCACACCCTTGCTGCCTCAGCATCCAATTCAATTTGTTGTTTTAAGGCTTCAAAAGACTCGAACTTTTGCTCATCTCGAAGCTTATGTAAAAGTACAATTTCCAACTGCTTACCATATAAGTCAGCATGGAAGTCGAATAAATGTACTTCTAGTTGTTGGCGCACACCATTCACGGTTGGTCTGTTGCCAATGTTTGCTACGCCACCAATTGGGTTATCTCCCAAGCCTAGTGCTTGTACGACATAAACCCCAGAGACTGGCGACACGCAACGCTTCAGTGGGATATTAGCGGTAGGAAAACCTATGGTCCTTCCTAATTTACGACCGTGAGAAACTCGACCACTAATACTGTAATCACGACCCAGCATTTCTGCAGCAACATCAAGTTTGTCTTGCGCTAATGCTTCACGTATCGCAGTACTGCTTACGCGAAGTCGCTGCATGCAAAAGCTCTGGGTGCTAACAACTTCAAAACCGTATTTTTGTCCTGCTTGTTTAAGCATTTCAAAGTTGCCTTGTCGGCCACGACCAAAGCAGAAATCATCACCTACGACCAGAAACTTAACACCCAATCGCTCCACCAACAAGTCGCGAATAAATTCGTCTGCCGTCAGGCTAGCGAAATGTTGATTAAAATTAACACACAGCAAGCGTTCTAGGTTCAGTTTGCTCAGCTGAACAAATTTATCCCGCAGTCGAGTTAGCCTCGCTGGCGCTTTGTCTTTCGCAAACAACTCCAATGGCTGGGGATCAAACGTCATTACCGTTGAAGGTAAGCCTAATTTTTCTGCCTGTTCAGACACTTGACGTAATACCGCTTGGTGCCCTAAGTGCACACCGTCGAAGTTTCCGATCGTCAATACACACCCATGATGGTGTGGTTTGATATTGTGAATACCTCGAATCAATTCCATTGGACGCTGCTAAAACCTGTGTTCTAATAATTTACATTGCGTGAAACTGGCGAATTATATACTAATCACCGTCATTCTGTCGCTGCTTTTAGATCTTTTACGCGAACACCTAGAGTCACTAAGGTGAATAGATAAACCCCAACTCCAAGTGCAATCAAAATCGCCAACCACATAATGCGTTCCAAAAGGCTCCATTGCAGCCAAACAGACATTTCTTCCAATTGCCACAATATAACTGCAACCATCGCACCACCAGCGACAATCAGCTTCACGATAAAGGTGATGGTCTTTCTACTTAATTGATATACACCTGAGCGATGTAGCCCTCTATATAATAGAGACATGTTAACCAGTGCAGACAGTGCTGTCGCAATGGCTAACCCAACATAACCGTAGAACCAGGCAAATATCGCGTTAAACACCATATTAGAGACCATGGCAATAATGCCGTACTTCACAGGGGTTTTCGTATCTTGGCGCGAGTAGTAACCAGGCGCCAAAACCTTAATTAGCATAAAGCTCAACAACCCTGTTGCGTAAGCAATTAAAGACATCGACGCAAACTCAACATCTTGTGGGGAAAATTCACCACGCATAAATAACACCATCAGCATAGGCTTCGCGAGCACCATTAGGCCGAGCATTGCGGGAATACCCAGCAAGGTGACCATGCGAACACCCCAATCCATTGTGTGCGCGAAACCTTCGCTGTGAGCATCAACATGTTTACGTGAAAGCGCTGGCAGAATAACGGTCGCAATCGCAATACCAAACAGGCCTAGTGGGAATTCCAGTAAACGATCAGAGTAATAAAGCCAGCTAATTGAACCCGTTTGAAGAAAACTCGCAATAAAAGTATCAAACAGTAAGTTTATTTGGCTGACAGACACACCGAACAATGCTGGGATCATTAATGTGCGAATTTTAACGACTCCGGGATCTCGCCATCCCCATTTGGGTTTCACCATCACACCCGCTTTGATTAGGAATGGGATCTGAAAGAGAAACTGAACCAAACCACCTAGAAAGACCCCAATAGCCAAACCTATTTCTGGTTGAGAGAGCTGAGGTGCGATGAACCATGCAGAAAAAATGATCATCACATTCAAAAAAACAGGGGTAAATGAAGAGACAGCAAATTTCCCTAGGGTATTGAGGATAGCGCCAGAAAGGGCAACAAAGGTAATAAACCATAAATATGGGAAGGTGATTTTGAGCATAAAGCTCGCCAGTTCAAACTTTTCTGCCGATGGGCCTCCATTAAGCCAATCCAAAAACCAGCCAAAGCCAAATAGTGCTGTTACAACACCGGATCCAATGACCCCGAATAACGTCACAACAGAGACAATACCCCCCAAGGTACCAGCCGCTCTTGCAATAAGCTGCCGAGTCTTATCCATATCACCGCTCGCGTGGTACTCTGTCAAAACGGGCACGAATGCCTGGGAGAACGCTCCTTCAGCAAATAGGCGACGCAAAAAATTAGGAATTTTGTTGGCGAAGAAGAAGACATCCGCGCTGGCGCCTGCCCCCATTAAATTTGCCACCACTACATCACGCACTAAGCCAAGCACGCGCGAAATCAAAGTCATAGCACTGACAATCATGCCTGACCTAAGAAGACGTTTACTCACAAATACCCCTGGAATGTTCTAATACCAAAAATAAAGCGTCTCTGTTTCTTAGGAATAACTTGGTAGAGAGCAGATTAGTATTAGCAATGAAAAAAAAATACTGTTAGAATCCCGCCATCTTAACCGTGAAGACCTCTCTTATCCAAAATTTGTTTGGTTTTGATGGGTTTTTACACAAACCATTTGACATTTAAGCGCAAATAGGGGATATTCCTCGCCCTTAAATTGTCACCGAACTAAGTTTTTGGGAGTTAGACCCTTGGCAAATAGTAAATCTGCTAAGAAGCGCGCTATCCAAGCTGAGAAACGTCGTCAGCACAACGCTAGCCGTCGTTCTATGATGCGCACTTACATGAAGAAAACTGTTGCTGCTATCGAAGCAGGCGACAAAGCTGCTGCAACTGAAGCATTTGCAGTAGTTACACCAATCCTAGACCGCATGGCGACTAAAGGCCTTATTCACAAGAATAAAGCTGCACGTCATAAGTCTCGTTTCTCTGCAGCAATCAAAGCTCTTTAATAGAACTCTGATTTCTCAGTGAAAGAAAAAACCGGCTAACGCCGGTTTTTTTATATCTCGAGAAAATAAAAAAGAGGCATTCGCCTCTTCAAAAATAATCACTTCTCGCAATACAGACTGTGAAGTAACTGGATCATGGATTTTACTTCTTCGCTACTCAGTGTGTAGTACACGGTTTGCGCTTCTTTACGTGTATTCACTAACCCATCACGTCTTAGCCAAGCGAGGTGCTGAGATAACGCAGACTGGCTAAGTTCAAGCTTGCTCGACAACTCACCTACGGAAAGCTCATCGTTGTGTAACAAACACAGGATCTGCAGCCTTCTCTCATTCGCCATTGCTTTTAATAGTACTACCGCCTGCGCAGAGTTTTTTTCCATCTCTTGTAAATCCATCGGCTAGCACCTCTTGAAACCACAATACAACTATAATACCTTCGCAACGCTTCTATCCTCTATACCTATAAGGATATCTACTTGGCTTCACTTACCAACCGCGTTGCACTTTTGCAACAAAGATAGTAATCGATCCGTGACAACTAATCTATTTGTTATAAAAGAAAAGCTTACTTAAACAACGAGGTGAAGTCCGCATCGCAGACATTTTTTACCGCTGGATGCTGTATCATTCGTTCTGCGAAGATCACATAATACTCTTCTTTCAATTCTTCCATATGACCAATTAACTGCAAAGGAAGGTCACTTTCCACTTCAGAAAAATACAGAGAAGGCGCAAGAAAAATAGCATCGCGATGGTAACGTGCGAAAGCTTTCATCAGCGCAACATCATCAAACTCGCCCAAGATATTCGGCTGTAACCCTTGCCTATCAAACCACTGTAAAACTTTGCGTCCCATGGCCGTGCGGCTGCCTGGGATCAATAATTTCCGCTGTTCCAGTACCGCAGGAAATTGAACACCTTCAACACCACCAGCACAGAAAAAGCTCATGTTACATTCGCCAAGCTTTTTACTGTATAACCCCGGGCTTTGGCTTGAATCCACCGGACAATCAGACAAAATCATATCCAGCTTGTGCTGCGATAACTGTTCCAACAACATTTCATGGGTAGATTCAAAACAGCGCAAGTGAATGCTGTTGTCATCCGGCACCGTTGTCATGAGAATTTTGCTGACCAAACGTTTAGATAACGCGTCTGCCACGCCAACATCAAACAGGATGTTGGAACGTTGGCTGTAGTTCACGATATCAAGCATCTCGTAGCTCAGGCCAAACATGCGGTCAGCATATTTAAACACTAACTGCCCTAGCTCGGTTGGCTCAATAGTGCGCCCATTTCGCTTAGTCAGTTTGCCGTCCATACGCTCTTCCAGCGCTTTGATCTGGCCCGTGACCGTCTGCGGAGTAAGAAACAATGCATCAGCCGCTTTGGTTACAGAACCTTGTTTGCAAACCATCCAAAAATAATAAAGATGATTGTAATTTAGGTGGGACATATCACGAACTCGAATCACTAACTCAATTGTGCGTTATAGCAAAACCTCCATCAGACAACAATAGTTCGATTTATACGAACAAAACTCTCAATAGTAATATATTTACCGAAAGGTTATAAAAAGATTTATGACAGGCCTGTCATAATTAGGCCGAAAAAGATGGAATGAACAAAAATAAATTTAAATTCGTCTCTAGCCCCAAAAAAGACAAATTAATTAAATATCAAAAACTTAACCACACAAAAAACTCTCCCCTCACTCCTAATTGAACACCTGCTCACAAAATATTCTTCGTTACATACAACTGTAATATTACTGAAATATTTCCTCTCTAACATCGCCCTCAGTTTCAACAACAGACCACCAATAGACAAAAACGGTCCACGGAGAAAAATTATGAACCAAGCTACTACTACAGCGGCTCCTATTTCGAGCACGACTCGTTGGCTGCGCTGGGCTAACTTGGCATTCATGTTATACCTACTGCTACTAGCTGTATCTATGGTTGGCAGCGGCTTTAAATGGGCAACAGGCGATCAAGCAAAAGTGTTGTTTGAGTTCGCTTCTCACCCTGTCGCAGGCCTAATGATTGGTCTAGTCGCTACCGCTCTTATTCAGTCTTCTAGTACTGTGACTTCAATTATCGTGGGCCTTGTTGCCGGCGGTCTACCGGTAGAAACCGCCATTCCAATGGTTATGGGCGCGAACATCGGTACAACAGTAACAAACACTCTTGTGTCACTTGGACACGTGCGCTGCAAAGAAGAGTTCAAGCGAGCGTTCGCAAGTGCAACCATCCATGACTTCTTTAACCTTCTTGCGGTAGCTATCTTCCTACCTCTAGAAATGATGTTTGGCATCCTAGAAAAGATCTCACACTGGTTGGTGTCTCCTCTTCTAGCAACTGGTGACATGAGCATCAAAGGCTTCAACTTCATCAAGCCAATGACGAAGCCTGTTGTAGGCGCGATTAAAGAACCGCTAGCAACTTTTGGTGATACTGTCGGCGGCATCATGCTTATCGTATTGGGTATTGCGACGATCTTCGTAGCTATTACCGTAATGGGTAAGTTAATGAAGAGCCTAATGGTTGGCCGTGCACGTGAAATTCTGAAGAATGCCATCGGTCGTGGCCCAGTTCACGGCATCGTGTCTGGCTCTATCGTGACGGTACTGGTTCAGTCTTCATCAACAACAACGAGCCTAATGGTTCCACTGGTTGGCTCAGGCGTGCTTAAAGTACGTGATGTGTACCCATTCACTCTAGGCGCGAACATCGGTACTTGTATTACTGCGTTGCTGGCTGCAACCGCTGTATCTGGTGAGTTTGCTGTATTCGCTCTGCAAATTGCGCTGGTACACTTAGTATTCAACCTAATGGCAACCGTATTTATCTTCGGCATCCCGTTCCTACGTGAACTGCCAGTAAAAGGTGCAGACATTATTTCTGACATGGCAGTAAAAAATAAGGCAGTTGTGGCAGGATACCTAATGGCAGTGTTTATCGTACTACCAGGTACTATCTTGACTCTGACAGCATAATAACAAACGAACACCATCGCTTGCTTATTTAGCCCTCTACGAAAGTAGAGGGCTTTTTTACATCTCCCGTTTCATCTCTCAACTTTCTACCACCCCAAGTCTGCACCGATGAGTCTTACTACTAATCTTGAATATCTGCCCAGAGACACAAGTGAAGCTCAAAAATACTTAGCCTAGGTTGTTAGATCAGACTTTCCATAGTGAACAAACACAACCATACGTATTCAGGGTATTCCCACAAAAACCGCCTTACAGGTATAACCCAGGCCAACAAAAAAGGGCCAACCCACAATGGGTTAGCCCTTTCAATTTATTTCCGCTTAATTACACAGAGAACGGATACTTAATCGCGTCATGGTGCTCGTAGCCTTCAACCCAAAAGTCATCCAATGTGACCCAGGTTTCTAGGTCTTCCAAAGATTTAATCTCTGGATTAATGTGGAACGTTGGTGATGCTAGTGGCTCACGCTTAAGCTGAACATCACGCATTAACTCGAGCTGATCTTCATAAATGTGTGCGTTAACAATCTTATGGTACGCAAGCCCAGGCTTCTTGCCCGTAATTTGAGCCATCAGAGCAAGGAAAACATAAACCTGAACCATATTGAAGTTAAGGCCTAGCGGCACATCACAAGAACGCTGCGTGCTGTTTAGGTACAAAGTATCGCCGAGTAGCGAGAAATGGTGGCTGTACATGCAAGGGCGCAGACACCCCATGTGAAATTCACCTGGGTTGTAGAAATTTAAAATTTCACCACGATCATCCACTCCACGCGTCAAATCATCGACTATCTTACGCAATTGATCGATGTGACCACCGTCTGGTTTAGCCCAAGCACGGCCTTGAACGCCATAAACGCGTCCCATGTCATCCTCACCTTTACGGTATGGGTTATTCAACCAAGCGTCATTCAGGTTGGCATTTGCATCCCAAGTTTTCGTACCTAGCTTGCGGAAATCTTCCGCATTGTCGTAACCACGGATATAGCCCAGTAGCTCTGCAACGGCCGCTTTCCAAAAGCTTTTTCTCGTTGTTACTAAAGGGAACTGGTTGTTGCCAACATCGTACGTAAGATCAGCATTGATAACCGTCAAGCAGCGCTTGCCTGTACGTTCGTTTTCAACCCATTCACCTTGGTCAACGATGCGTTGACAAAGATCTAAATACTGCTTCACACCAATTCCTTACTTCGTCTGTTGTGGTAATTCGTCTTTGTAGTGGCCACGTTTGTAAGCCCAAATCATCATCAGAATACCGACAATGACCATAGGCAATGACAATATTTGCCCCATGGAAATAAAGCCACCAAACAAGCCCAGGTGCGCATCAGGTTCGCGCACGTACTCTACGAGGAAGCGGAATGTACCATATCCAGCTAAAAATAGCCCTGACACCGAACCAAGTGGACGCGGTTTTTTAATGAACCAGTTCAGAATAAAGAAGAGAACAACGCCTTCTAGCAGCATTTCATACAGCTGGGATGGGTGTCTTGGGAAAGGTCCACCATTTGGGAACACAAATGCCCACGGCACATCAGTCACACGGCCCCATAGCTCGCTGTTCATAAAGTTACCTAAACGACCAACACCTAATCCAAATGGTACCAATGGCGCGATAAAGTCTGCGACGCCAAAAAACGTGCGGCCATTCTTCTTCGCGTACCAGAACATGGCAGTGATCACACCCAGCAGGCCACCGTGGAATGACATGCCTCCCGTCCACACTTTGAAGAGATAAAGTGGATCTTGCAGAAATAAATCAAAATTATAGAAAAGTACGTAGCCGACTCGGCCACCAACCACTACACCTAAAAAACCTGCAAACAGGAGATCAGAGACTTGATCGCGAGTCCATCCACTATCGGGCTTATCTGCACGGCGATTTGCTAACCACAAAGCAAACACAAAACCAACCAGATACATTAAGCCATACCAACGAATGGATACTGGCCCGAAAGAGATCAACACAGGATCGATATTAGGAAAATCAAGATACCCCTGAGACATAGGATTATTACTCTTTTGAAGTTCAAAAATTACGAAGATAGAGATGAGAGTGCGTCAAAGTAACATAGTTCCTGCAACAAACATCAAAAATATTGCAAAGATTTTCTTAAGCCTCGCAGTGGGCATCGTGGTCGCTAATTTTGCGCCAAATCGAGTGGTTAACATGGAGGTAGAAGTAATAGCAATCAGCGCAGGAAGGTAAACGTAGCCAATACTGTAATCCGGTAAGGCATCCACTTTATATCCATTGAGGATAAAACCAAGCATCCCAGACATAGCGATAAAGCAACCACATACGGACGACGACCCCACCGCTCGCCTCATTTCAATGCCGTGTCGGTTTAGAAATGGCACAGAAAGTGACCCACCACCGATACCAGCCAAGCTTGACACCATACCGATTCCTGTTCCGATCGCCATGGTTGCTCCGCTACCCGGCATGACTCGCTCGGATTTACCTTTAATGGAGAGCAGCATTTGGATGGCAAGCAATAAGACGATAACGCCAAAGACCTTAGGCAAATAATGAGAAGGGATCCAATCTGCGACGTTTGCGCCTAAAAAGCCGCCGATGACCACACCTGGCATTAACCACTTGACGACGAAGATATCGACATTCCCCAATTTAAAATGGTTAAACGCTGACGAGCCCGAGGTGACAATAATAGAGGCTAAAGAAGTGGCTAACGCGATTTGCATACTGATCTGGGGGTCAATACCGGCCATCGGTAATAACAGGATCAATGCGGGGACGACAATTAGGCCTCCACCGATACCAAGTAGCCCAGCCATAATGCCAACAAAGCCACCCAGCATGAGAAGCAGAATCAAAAACTCAATGTTCACGGTATTTCCTATCGTTTACCCGCACGAATAAATCCAGCAAACCCTTTATCTTCGAAGAAGGTTCGCATCATATTGTAAATCTCATTGCCGTAAGGTTGCATTAACGCTTTATCGGCCAGTGCTTTGAGCTCTGTGCTATCAACCTGGCACAATAAATACTTCACTTTCGCGACATTGGAGGTGTTCATACTTAAGCTTCGGTAGCCCAAGCCAACCATCAGTAAAGCACCAATAGGTTCCCCTGCCAGCTCACCACAAATACAGACCGGTAGATTCAAGCGATCGCACATTTTTTGTATCTGGTCGAGGGCCATGATAACTGCTGGGTGCATAGATTCGTACACATCAGATACCCGCGCGTTATTGCGGTCAACAGCCAATAAATACTGAGTTAAATCATTGGTACCAATTGAAACAAAGTCGACTTTATCCGCGATCAGAGGTAACAGGTAAATCATCGAAGGCACTTCAATCATGACGCCAATTTCAGGCATCCTGATACGCTCATCAATTTCTGATACTTCCTGATAAGCACGCTCAATCAAATCAATCGCATCGTCTAACTCCTGCGCGCCAGACACCATAGGCAGCAAAATGCTCAAATTCTGACTTTCTGCACTGGCTCGCATCATCGCTCGTATCTGCATCAAAAAGATATCTGGGTGATCGAGAGTAAACCGAATTCCCCGCCACCCAAGGAATGGGTTATCTTCTTCAATAGGCAAGTAAGGCAGCGCTTTATCACCACCGATATCCAAGCTCCGCATGACGACACGTTTGTTTGGATAGGTGTTGAGCACCGCTTGGTATTGCTGAGTCTGCTCTTCTTCAGACGGAAAACGATGCTGTAGGAGAAAAGAGATTTCAGTGCGATACAAACCTACACCATCAACACCTTGGTTTTCAGCAATATTGGTATCTGCGCTCAGCCCTGCATTAAGCAAGATTTCAATACGCTGATTATCTTTGGTGCATGCAGGCTCAAGAATGCGCTGATTCACCATGCTAGACAATTCACGCTCTTCATTGACCAGCGCGCGGTATTCTTTTAATAACTGACGACTTGGGGTAACCAGAATCTTACCGCTGTATCCATCAACAATACCCTTTTTACCACTGATTGCTTTAAGGTTAATACCCGCGCCCATCACAGCAGGGATGCCTAACGCGCGAGACAGTATTGCCGCGTGTGAATTCGCAGCCCCTTCCGTCGAGACCACCGCTAAGAGTTTGTCTTTAGGAATGGAAGCTAATGTGGTAGCAGTCAGTTCCCGAACCACCAAAATAACAGGGTGTTCTAATACTGGTTGCTCTTGTTCGGTATTGTGTAAGAAGTAGAGTAATCGATGCCCTAGTTCACGAATATCTTGTGCCCGTTCACGAAGATAGACATCCGACATACGCGCAAAGCGATTTGAGTAACTTTCTACAATCTGTCTCAGCGCCCAATCAGCACGATCGCCTTTTTGGATTTGCGCCTTCAGATCTTTACGCAACATAGGGTCATTGAGTAAGTGCGTAAACAAGTCAAAAATGGCCAAAGCGTCTTTGTTAATTTCGCTATCTAGCTTTTTACGCATGCGGCGAAAATCATTTAATGCCGCTTCAATCGCAAGCAACAAAAGCTCTTGTTCACGCTCAACATCTAACGTTGATGCGGGGCAAACTTCCGACAACTCTGGCTGAGTGTCGTCTAGCCAAAACTCCCCGATCGCGACACCAGGAGAAGCCGGTACCCCACGTATCGCTTGCTGTTTTTTTTCTAAACGCCATAACCCTTGGGTTTGCGCATGCGCAATGATCACCGCCAACTGCGCCGCTAGAGTAACGAGGAAAGATTCTTCCATCTCGTTAAACTGACGAGGCTGCTTTTGCTGAACGACGAGAACGCCCAAGACTTGTTTGCGGTAAATGATCGGCGTACCAAGAAAGCTTTGGTAAATCTCCTCGCCGAGTTCTGAAAAATATTTAAAGTTAGGATGCTTAGACGCTTCAGCTAAGTTAAGGGGTTCGGCACTCCTTTTGACCAAACCAACTAACCCCTCACTGAAGCGAATATGAATTTTATCGCCTTTAAAACGCAGCCCTTGTGTCGCCATCAGTTCAAGGCGCTGCATTTCTTCATTAGCCAGATAGACGGTACAGCACTCAGTGCTCATCGCACTGCATGTTTGCTTAACCAAGATGTCTAAAGCTTGATGAACATCTTCGACTTTAGAGACTTGTTCAACTATTTCCCTTAGTTGAGAAAGCATGTCTATCCTCTTCTGTGTTTACGCTTATGTTTTGCTTTACGTTCTTTAAATGGCATCGCCATCGAAGCAAATTCTTTCATTGCACGACGGTAAACGTCCCGTTTAAAAGAAACCACTTGCCGAACTGGATACCAATAACTTACCCAACGCCAACCATCGAACTCAGGGGAGCTACCACGGAGCATATTGATTTTAGACTCATCACAGTCCAAACGCAGTAGAAACCATTTCTGTTTTTGACCGATACAAACGGGCTTGGACTCCCAACGAACAAGGCGTTTGGGTAATTTATATCTTAACCAATGACGACTTGTTGCAACGATTTTCACATCATCCTTAGTAAGACCAACCTCTTCATACAACTCTCGATACATTGCCTGCTCGGGAGTTTCACCTTCATCAATGCCCCCTTGAGGGAATTGCCATGAATGTTGTCCGTATCGTTTAGCCCAGAAGACCTGACCATGGTTGTTACAGATTACAATACCCACATTTAAGCGGTAACCATCGCCATCTATCACTGGCCAACCTCTAATAAAATCTTTAATTACAGTGATTTTTCCACATATCCCCAATAGGAGCAAACTTACTAGTGTGACTAAGCCAGAAAATATCGCTTTCCTCCCCCATAATGGATAAGTTTTCGCCAGAACAAAGGTTATGCACACTAGGGTGAGACATAGACCACATTTATTCACCTTTTCTGTGTATAACTATGTGAAGAATTAGAGCGCAAGCGATTCCCTCAAAAAAACATAGCGCCATTTCATTACTCTACCATTCAAAAACAAAAACAAAAATAAAAACAAAAACAACAACTTGGAAAAGAAACGAGAGTTTAAAATCAGCTGGATGTGTAAATAGACTTACAACCGACTTAGATCGGTCAAAGATCAACCACCCCTACACTTACCCACAAACAATATGTATCGATTCCGTTTATTTTAAATTATTCAAGTACAAAGCGAATGATAAAACACTGTTTATTCATACATGTTCTTTTATTTACCGTGATTTCTTGAGATAGCTTGTGGATAACCATAAAGTGACGATCATTCAGACAAAATGATCGAAGTCCACACGATAAAAATAAGATTAATTTCCGCTACAATAAGGCCTAGTAACCCCAAGCATAAGATCACTATGAAACCAGAACCAAAATCCGAAGCAGAGCTTATGGAGCGAGCGCAGAACATCGCAGGAATCACTTTCGCAGAGCTTGCTGAAGAGGCCGGAATGCTTGTACCGCCAGATTTAAAACGAGATAAAGGCTGGGTCGGACAGCTTCTAGAGTGGCATTTAGGCGCTAATTCAGGAAGCAAACCTCAACAAGACTTTGAGCGACTGGGGATTGAACTCAAAACCATTCCCATTAGCTATACGGGTAAACCTCTAGAAACCACGTTTGTCTGCGTGGCTCCTCTTATTGGTGTACAAGGACTCACGTGGGAAACGAGCCATGTTCGTAATAAGCTCTCTCGCGTCCTGTGGATTCCGGTTGAAGGTGAACGAGAAATCCCTTTGGCAGAAAGACGGGTTGGCTCTCCACTGATCTGGTCGCCAACAAAAGAAGAAGAGTCGCAGTTGAAAGTAGACTGGGAAGAACTGATGGAAATGATCGTTATCGGTCAAGTAGAGCAAATCACGGCGCGTCATGGAGAAGTGCTGCAACTGAGACCAAAAGCAGCCAACAGCCGAGCCCTCACAGAAGCGTATGGCGCTAGTGGTAAACCAATCAAAACCCTTCCGCGCGGTTTTTACCTACGCACCCAGTTTACCGCGAAGATTTTGGAGCAGAACTTCGCTTAATGAACAAGCGAAAGTTCGACATCCTGATACAGTGGTCCGTCGCCTGCCCCGCACTCATCATAAGCATTGTGTAATCGTAAATACGCACGCTCTACCCCTAATCTTGTCAGCTCTTCTTTGACCTGATCAAGAGAGTCAAAGTGGACAGGCTCATCATCCACTTTGATGGGCTCGAGCTTATGTTTGTACTCAACGGCCAACAAATACTGAGATAGATCTGCACAGCCAATCACAAATACTTTCGGAGATTGGCTGTGCTTATGGTACGCATGCATCCATTTATCTAACTGGGTCATCTTCATAGTTCACCTCCATCAGATAATTTTAGCCAATAGCACAAAAATTGCGAAATTGTTGGCCCGCCCCATTTTTTCCGATGCTTTAATCCCCTATATTGGAGAGATAAAATCGAAAATGACAAGGAAGGTTCATGCAATACAATAAGTTACCTCACTCTACACTAGAGGTGAGTAAAATCTGTCTTGGCACCATGACCTTTGGTGAACAGAATACTCAGCAGGAAGCCTTTGAGCAGTTGGATTATGCTGTTGAAAGAGGCGTCAATTTTATTGATACAGCAGAGATGTATCCGGTCCCTCCGCAGGCAAAGACACAAGGACGAACAGAAGAGTATATTGGACACTGGTTGAAACAATCAGGAAAACGAGAAAAAGTCATCCTTGCTACCAAAGTCGCTGGGCCTCGCAACGTGCCGTATATTCGCGACAATATGAGCCTTGATCGACGTAATATCCACTTAGCCATTGATGACAGCTTAAAACGGCTTCAGACTGATTATGTCGACCTCTATCAACTGCACTGGCCGCAGCGACAGACAAACTGCTTTGGTCAGTTAAATTACCCCAACCCTGACTCGCAAGAAGAAGTCACATTAATTGAAACGTTAGAAGCACTCGCTGAACTCATCAAAGCGGGCAAGGTTCGTTATATCGGGGTTTCCAATGAAACACCGTGGGGAGTGATGAGCTTGCTGCGTCTGGCAGAAAAACACGAGTTACCAAGAATTGTCTCCATCCAAAATCCATACAATTTATTGAACAGAAGCTTTGAAGTCGGCCTATCTGAAATCAGCCACTATGAAGGCGTCCAACTACTCGCATACTCTCCCCTCGCATTTGGCTGTTTAAGCGGTAAATACCTAAACGGACAAAAGCCAAGTGGGGCAAGATGCTCTTTATTCGAACGATTCGTACGCTACTTTACGCCACAAGGCATCCAGGCCACGGAAGCCTATGTCAATTTAGCGAGAGAGCATGGTCTCGACCCGGCACAAATGGCGCTTGCATTTGTCAACCAACGTCCGTTTGTCGCCGCCAACATCATCGGAGCCACAAACTTAGAGCAACTCAAATCCAATATCGACAGCTTAGATGTCGAATTAACGGATGAGTTACTGCAAGGTTTACAAGAGATTGGCACAACTTACTCCAACCCGTGTCCTTAATTGGCAAATGACACGGAAAGAAAAACGCTAAGGATTAAGATATGAAGCAAGCTCCAATTAAAGAAGAGATCACGTTCGACGATTTTGCCAAAGTGGATATCCGAGTGGGCACAATTATCGAAGTCAGTGAAGTCATAAAGTCAGACAAACTGATGAAACTTACCGTAGATTTTGGGGATCATACTCGCTCTATCTTGGCTGGCATCAAACAAGAACGAAACAACCCAAAAGAAATTGAGGGAAAACAGGCGCTATTCGTAGTCAACCTGCCTGAAAGAAAGATGGCTGGTGAGGTATCTCAAGGGATGCTTTTTGACATCGGCTATGAAGATAAACTACAACCCTGTTTGGCTTGCCCTGAATCAATAATGCCTAATGGAGCGAGAGCGGGGTAACGTATTTGTTATCAAGTGATAAATGCAGCACATAAAGCTTGTGCTCATCCATCAATGCAAAGTTGCCAGCCTTATAGTTCATAAAGCTGGCGCGAAGTTAGAGGGGCTGGAAGTTAAACCAGCCCCTCTTAATTACGTCGGTATTCGCGCAGTCAGCACTCGGCGAAGGTGACGAATACGACGTTCAACGGTGACGCTTTCAGGCTCACTGCGCCCTAGCAAACGACCATCCAAACCTAAGCCTATATCTTTGAGCAAATGTTTGTTGTGCCAAGGGATATCAAAAGCGCTTCGTCTTACTTTACGTTTCCACGCGCGCTCTTCACGGCGAAGATCGGCTTTAATCAATACGGTGGCTAATTTTAGATATAAAGAATGGTTCATGATAATTCTCCAGTTACAATGAGGCTGAGAAAAGATCAACGAATCCATGAAAATAAGGCGGATCTAAAAATTCGCTGCTTTTCCGCAGCCAATTTAAAGAAAAAGGTTACGGATTAACTACATTGCTTGGTTAGACTTATGATCAGACATATCGAGCTTAATGCTTGGTAAAAGCGGCTACAGATACGGTTAGATCATCAGAAGCACAGTTCAATGACATTGCGTTCAATTGTTTCATTGTGTGCCTCCTAGCTATGTATTAATCCAAATAGGTGTGTATGTAGGTTATGAGCCTAAGCTCATTGTTAAATTCTATGCATATGAGGTGATATTTCAACCACTTTGTAACATTTAAAATTAAAACAATGTATTACCCCAGAAATGAAGCCTAACAATGCTTTGGAATAAGATATTCACCCTGTAAATAACAAGTTAGCCGTAGATACTGTTATCTGGTGAGTAAGCCACACTGTTCCTCAGGGCAGCTTATTCACTCTCTCGCATACATTAGACCGTTGCGTCACTAATTAGGTTGTGTTTATTCAGTAGGCGATACATCGTCGCACGCGATACTCCCAACTCTTTCGCTGCCATAGAAACTTGTCCCGAATGCGACTCTAGAACCAACAACAATGCGTCCCTTTCACTGCGTTCACGAATACTTTTAAGACTGCGCTTGCCATCGCTGCGCTTAGGTAGGTCGAGATGTTCTTCGTCTAGCATCACCGTATCTGACATTAAGACGATACGTTTGACTTGGTTCATCAACTCTCGAACGTTACCTGGCCAATGGTAACGCGTTAATGTACGCGCTGCTTGCTCCGTGAAGCTCCTTGCCTGTGCGTTGTATTCTTTGGAATACTCTTGCAAGAAATATCGCGCCAGAATCGCTATATCTCCCGCTCTTTCTTTCAAGCTTGGGACATTAATACGCAAAACATTGATGTAATGATAAAGCTCTTCATTAAAGTCACCATCAATCAAGGCTTTTTCAATATCAGCAGAGTTTGCTGCAAGAACACGAACGTCCACTTCTTTGCGACCACTATCGGTTTCTACTGTCCCTTCCTGAAGGAACCTCAATAAGTTCACTTGCTGAGATTTCGGCAGAGTGAGAATATCATTTAGGAGAATGGTCCCTCCGTCTGCCCGCTCTAATAAACAAGGCTCTGAAGGATCTTCACGATTGATACCGAATAGATCGCTTTCGATACTTCTTTCAGGCATCGCTCGGCAATTAACGGAGATAAACTCCTTATTGGCACGCGAAGAGGTTTTGTGAACAGCTTTAGCAACTGTCTCCTTGCCTGTTCCATTCTCACCATAAATAAGAATACTGACATCGGTCGGCCCAATGCGTTTAATCTGATCTCGCAGCCTTTTCATTGGAACGGACTCGCCAATCAGCCCCATATCACTGTTATTACCGTAGTGAGGCCATACCTTTTTTTCCAGCTTTAACATACCTAGCTGGTGTCCAATGGTACTGAGTAGCTGCGCATCCGGGATCGGCGCAGTAAAGAAATCGATACAAAAGTTAACGATAAATTGGCAGATAGTATCCGAACTCAGTTGAGACTCACGAATAAACGCGATCCAGCGAATTTGCTTGTGATTACTCACTAAATTCGCAATGCCATTTAAACTGAACTCATCATGACTGAGATCGACAATGCCAATGCATGGGCCAGTTTCACTGAATAATGTGTCTGCCTTACGCAAATCGGCACACTGTGTACATCTCCAACCCACTTGTTCTAATACTGAAAGCCAAGGCTCATAGGTCCCCCCAACCACAACAAGGGAACCAGGAACGGAATCCATCCTAAACTGACTACGCATACGGTCTAATCCTTATTATTAATAAAACCAATGCAGTGCTATCAATAGCACATGTAATTTTGCAGTTACAATATAGAGACTTAAGCAGAGAATCTGTCTTACTTATAAGACTACGCGGTGGATATCGATTTTTCCACACGATATGGAATGCGGTTCAAAGAAAGTTTTCACGATATAAGGCTCCCGCTTCCTGTTACAAACGATTTGATTTACGAAAATAAGGATATGTAGCACGTAAATGTAGAGCAAATAGGTAATTAGAGTACGATATTGTTTGCCTTAGCGAAGCTGACTAATCCCGCATGATTTCTTTAATACTGATTTTTCGGCAATAAAAAAGCCACCCGGAGGTGGCTTTTAAACTCTTAACTCATTCTATTGCTTAAGCTTGCGGACGCATTGCTGGGAACAGAATCACGTCACGGATTGTGTGCGTGTTGGTAAATAGCATCGCTAGACGGTCGATACCAATACCCTGACCCGCTGTTGGTGGAAGGCCGTGCTCTAGTGCAGTGATGTAATCTGCATCGTAGTACATTGCTTCATCATCGCCCGCGTCTTTCGCGTCAACTTGCGCTTTAAAGCGTGCGTCTTGGTCTTCCGCATCGTTCAGCTCAGAGAAACCATTCGCTACTTCACGACCACCGATAAAGAATTCGAAACGGTCAGTGAAGAATGGGTTGTCATCGCTACGACGTGCCAGTGGAGAAATATCCGCTGGGTAACCCGTGATGAACGTTGGTTGAATTAGCTGAGGTTCCGCCGTTTCACCAAAGATCTCTTCAAGTAGTTGACCACATGTCCAGAAAGTTTCTACTTCAACGTGTACCGATTTCGCGATCGAAACCATTAGTTCACGGTTTTGCAGATCTTCTTCAGTCAGAGCCTGAATTTGTTCGTGATCTGGGTTGTAGTGTTTGATCGCTTCAAACATGCTCATGCGCGCGTAAGTACCGCCGAACTCTACCGTCTCTTCGCCGTAAGGCATGGATGTTGAACCAAGAACTTCCATCGCTACTGTGCTTAGCATTTCTTCCGTCAGATCCATCAGATCTTTGTAGTCCGCGTAAGCTTGGTAGAATTCCATCATAGTGAATTCTGGGTTGTGACGAGGAGACAAACCTTCGTTACGGAAGTTACGGTTGATTTCGAATACACGGTCAAAACCACCCACAACCAAGCGTTTGAGGTATAGCTCTGGTGCAACACGTAGGTACATATCGATATCTAGCGCGTTGTGGTGAGTGATAAATGGACGCGCTGTCGCACCACCAGGGATCACGTGCATCATTGGCGTTTCGACTTCTAAGTAGCCTTTTGCGCTCATGAAGTTACGAATCGCTGAAACCAGCTTAGAACGTACGATGAATGCCTGACGCGAGTCTTCGTTCACGATTAGGTCAACGTAACGCTGACGGTAACGCATCTCTTGGTCTGTTAGACCGTGGAACTTCTCTGGTAGAGGACGTAGCGCTTTAGTCAGCAACTCGTACTCTTCCATGTTGACGTATAGGTCGCCTTTACCAGACTTGTGCAGCGCACCTTTCACACCGATGATGTCACCGATATCTAGACCTTGATATTTTGCTTTAAGCTCTTTCTGTACGTCTTTTGCAGCATACGCCTGAATACGGCCTGAAGTTTCTTGGATCACTAGGAACGGACCACGTTTCGCCATAATACGGCCTGCGATTGCAACTACGTGGTTAAGCTCTTCTAGCTCTTCCTTCGTCTTCTCACCGAACTCTTTTTGAAGGTCGCCCGCTAGTGCGTCACGACGGAAGTCGTTTGGGTGGCCGTTTGCTTTGCAGCTCTTACGGATCTCGTCCAGTTTCGCGCGGCGTTCAGCAATCAGCTTGTTTTCTTCTTGTACGTTGTCGTTTTGAACAGCATCAGTCATTTTTCGATGTATCCTGTTTCGCTTTGAGTGTCGGTGAAAAGCTTAAAGGCCTGATTTCAGGCTAGCTTCAATAAATTTGTCTAGGTCGCCGTCTAGGACCGCTTGAGTGTTGCGGTTTTCAACGCCTGTGCGTAGGTCTTTGATTCGGGAGTCATCCAGAACATAAGAACGGATCTGGCTACCCCAACCGATGTCAGACTTAGCATCTTCGTTTGCTTGTTTCTCAGCATTCTGTTTTTGCAATTCAAGTTCAAACAATTTTGCACGTAGTTGCTTCATCGCTTGATCTTTGTTTTTGTGCTGAGAACGGTCGTTCTGACACTGAACCACTGTATTCGTCGGTACGTGCGTAATACGGACCGCAGATTCCGTGGTGTTAACGTGCTGACCGCCCGCACCAGATGCGCGGTAAACGTCAATACGCAGATCCGATGGGTTAATGTCGATATCGATGTTGTCATCAATCTCTGGGTAAACAAACGCAGATGCAAACGAAGTATGGCGTCGACCACTTGAGTCAAATGGTGACTTACGTACCAAGCGGTGAACACCTGTTTCTGTGCGTAGCCAACCGTAAGCGTATTCGCCAGAGATCTTCACTGTTGCGCCTTTAAGACCAGCAACTTCACCTTCCGAAACTTCGATCACTTCGGTCTTAAAGCCTTTCGCTTCAGCCCAGCGCAAATACATACGCAGCATCATTGAAGTCCAATCTTGTGCTTCAGTACCACCCGAACCAGACTGAAGGTCAATATAGCAATCGGACGAATCATGATCGCCTGAGAACATACGACGGAATTCCAGCTTTTCCAGCTTAGCTTCTAACTCAGCCAGTTCAGGCTCAATTTCATCAAATGTTTCTTGGTCTTCTTCTTCAACAGCAAGCTCTAGTAGACCTTCAACGTCTTCTACACCTTGATCTAGTTGGTCGATCGTTTCAACAACGGCTTCTAATGATGCACGTTCTTTACCTAACGCTTGGGCACGTTCAGGTTCGTTCCATACATCCGGTTGTTCCAGTTCTGCGTTTACTTCTTCTAGACGCTCGTGTTTAGCGTCATAGTCAAAGATACCCCCTCAGGACATTCGTGCGCTCAGACACGTCCTGTAAGCGGTTTTTAATAGGATTGATTTCAAACATGTTTGCTCAACATTTATGAGTAGAATTTAACCGAAGAATTGTACTGAAAAGTGTGATGAAGATACAGGAATTTTTTGATATTGCGTAATAATCCATCAGATACAAAAATCCCCTGCTACGCCTTGCATTGCAGGGGATTTTCCTTTCAGTTATGACGCTTGATTATGCAGCTTCTTCGACGAAAGATGGCTCAGCAGATTTCGCTACAAAGAACATTGCAACAATCGCAGCAGCAGTCGGCAGTAACCAGCCCATACCCACATCAAATAGTGGCAATACGTTTAGTGCTGAAACATCTACACCAGCGACTTTTGCAGCATCGATAAGAGCGAATAGCAGCGACACTAAGATAACCACGCGATAAGCGACTTTTGGATTTGGCAGTAGCTTGCGCACAAAGGTTAGAGCCACCAGCGCAATTGCAACCGGGTATAGTGCAAACAGTACTGGAACCGATAGCGAAATTAGCTGAGAAAGACCGACATTCGCAACGACTGCACATGCTGTACCGATAATGATAACCCAAGCTTTGTAAGGCACTGCAGAGATCGAACGGAAGTAATCAGAACACGCAGAAATCAAACCAATCGCTGTTGTTAAACACGCCAGCAGTACAATGGCAGATAGAACTAGCTGGCCATATGGTCCAAATAGAGACTGCACGTATGCGCTCAAGATAGCACCACCGTTGTCCGCACCACCTGCAACAGCAGCACTAGTCGCACCTAGGTAGAACAGCGAAATATAAACAAACGCTAGACCTGCCGCTGCAATAAATGCCGCACTGATCAAGTATTTCGTGGTCGCAGCATCATCTGTAATGCCTTTGCTGCGCAAGGCGTCAACCACTAGTACACCAAACATCAGAGACGCAAAAGTGTCCATCGTGTTGTAACCTTCAAGGAAGCCTTTTTGTAGCGGGTAAGCGAGGTACTCACCTTGAGCCGCTAAAACTTCACCTTGAGGATCGACAAACACTGCAATTGCCAACGTGATCAGGCCAATGAATAGCACAGGAGTCAGTACTTTACCGATCATATCGATCAGGCGGCCTTGGAACCATGCAAACAACATAGCAACAGCAAAGAAAATGACTGAAAATGCCGTTAGATGGAATTGGCCTGCATCAGCAATGAAAGGCTTCACCGCCATTTCATAGGCAACCAAACCTGTACGTGGGGCAGCAAATGCAGGGCCGATGATGATAAAGATCAACACCGCCATAATAATTGCGGCACGCTTAGGCAGATCTTTCGTCATGTGCTCCCAGCTACCACCAGCCAGTGCAATAGCAATAATAGTAATCAGGGGTAAACCAACGGCAGTTAAAAGGAAACCTGTCATCGCAGGTAAAAGGTTGTCACCAGCTAGTTGCCCTGCAAAAGGAGGAAAAATAATATTACCCGCGCCTAAAAAGAAGGCAAAAAGCATAAAGCCTACGGCTATGATGTCTGTTAATTTTAAAGTCTGTTTCACTAGAGACCCTTTACTTATATTTTCATTGATGTTGTGCGTGCTGAGCAGTCATATTTGCTACTCAATCGATATATATGGAATAGCATAATGACCAAACGCTCATCTATTCGCAACCCTAAAGCCAAAAACACCATATAAATTTACCATTCAAACCAAAAAGCAGTGAAAAACACCAACTTTAAAAAGAAAACCAGAAAAAACCGCTAACGATAAACATTAATGATAAATATGAAATTAGAACAAGAATCCAAACTTTTAGTTAACATTAAATTAAAACACTCAACAAACATTAATTTTCAGAATAAATAATGAACAACAAAAAAAACTCAACCAAGGATTTTCTATTTAAGCAGTTTGCGATTAGAGGAGGATCCTCTGGTATGCCTGTCAGCACCGACGGCGTACTGCTAGGTGCATGGTCAAGAATAGATAAGGCCCAACGCATATTGGATATAGGCACTGGAACAGGTCTTCTGACATTAATGTGCGCCCAACGTAACCAAAACGCGACCATCGAAGCCATTGATATCGACGTACATGCTATGGATGCAGCTGCGTTCAATGTAGAACAATCACCTTGGGCTGAGCGCATTTGCCTGTATCACAGTGACGTACTAAACCATTCGTTTGACGCCCTCTTCGATACCATCGTCTGCAACCCACCCTACTTCAATAGTGGTGAACAGGCGAAAAGTAGCCAACGAGCAACCGCTCGACATACCGATTCGCTAAAGCACAGTGAATTATTAGCTCGATGCTCTCAGTTACTAAACCCAGAAGGGAATGCCAACTTTATCCTTCCGCTAGAAGAAGGACGCCAGTTTATCGAGACAGCCAAGCTTGACGGATGGCACCTTCAAACACTGTGCGAAGTAAAACCAACGGAGCGAAAAGCAATACATCGTTTGTTGATTGAACTGGTTAAATCTCCTTGCGAGGCCAGCCTTGAGTCACTGACCATACGAGAGAAAGATGGATACAGCGACGCGTTTGTAACACTGACCAAAGATTTTTATTTGAAGATGTAGTAATAAAGGTGTGATCCTTATCACCGAACACACTATAATGCTTCCCCTTTATATAATGTTCACACCAACAAGCTTGTGGAGACATCAGAGTGATCAAAAATTTTGCTGAATTAGAGTTAGATCCTAACCTACTCGTCGCAATCGAAGAAATGGGTTACACCCGTCCAACACAGATTCAGGCTGAAGCGATCCCACAAGCTTTAGATGGTCGAGATATTCTTGCATCGGCTCCTACGGGCACGGGTAAAACGGCCGCTTTTGTTCTGCCAGCCTTGCAATACTTACAGGATTTTCCTCGCAGAAAACCTGGACCTGCACGTGTTCTTATCCTAACCCCAACGCGTGAACTAGCCATGCAAGTCGCAGATCAAGCTCGCGCACTTGCAAAGAATACCAAGCTGAACATCTTCACCATTACTGGCGGCGTTCAGTATCAAGAGCACGCAGATATTCTGGCAACCACACAAGATATTGTTGTTGCAACACCGGGCCGTTTGATGGAGTACATCGAAGCCGAGCGCTTTGACTGCCGCGCAATTGAATGGCTGATCCTAGATGAAGCAGATAGAATGTTGGATATGGGCTTTGGTCCAACCGTTGACCGCCTTTCTTCTGAATGTCGCTGGCGTAAACAAACGCTCCTTTTCTCCGCTACTCTCGAAGGCAAAGGGGTTGAAGGCTTTACCGCCGATCTACTGAAAGATCCTGCAGAAATCGATGCAGAACCATCACGACGCGAACGTAAAAAAATCGCGCAATGGTATCACCGTGCCGACGATATGAACCACAAACTTGAGTTGCTAAAGAAAATCATCACAGAACAAGCAGAACGTTCGATTATTTTCTTGAAGACTCGCGAACGCTTGGCTGAACTTCGTGCTGAACTTGAAAGTGCTCAGATTCCATGTGCATGGATCCAAGGTGAAATGCCTCAGGATCGCCGTAACAACGCGATTGCTCGCTTCCGCGACGGCACAGTTAACGTACTATTGGCGACTGACGTTGCTGCGCGTGGTATCGATTTACCGGATGTCAGCCACGTTATCAACTATGACATGCCACGCAGCGCAGACGTTTACCTACACCGTATCGGCCGTACGGCTCGTGCGGGTAAGAAAGGTAACGCGGTATCTTTGGTAGAAGCCCACGACCAACCGATGATGGATCGCGTAGCTCGTTACGTAAACGAAGATATCAAAGAACGTTTTATAAAAGAGCTTCGTCCAAAGCACAAAAAGCCTGTGTTTAAGAAAAAGAAAAAAGACGACAAGAAAAAGGTCGCTACAAAAGCGAAAAAGAAAGTCGTAAAGAAGAAAAAGTAGTCACTACTTTTTAAGCAAACAAAAATGCCGCTTCGATTGAAGCGGCATTTTTATATCGATATGTAGGTGATTAATATTCGAAGCCGACTATTAATCACCCCTTCAAAGCGTTTGAGGCTAGAACAAGGCGACAGAATTCACGCCTAAAGAGCTCTTCTGCTAGACGCTATACTCAAAATAGTTGGTGCTATAGCAAGGCAGCAATCGAATCCGACCCCAGGAGCATAGTGCGCTATGTGACTGGGGCGGATGAGTGAAGCTAACGCAGCTAGAGCTCCAAATATAAAGAGTATTAGTGTTCGCGGGTCGCGCGGAACTCAACCTCAGGGAATCGCTCTTTCGCTAAATTCAGATTCACCATCGTTGGCGCTATGTAACTTAGGTTATCGCCACCATCCAACGCCAAGTTGGTTTGGTTCTTACGCTTGAACTCTTCCAGTTTCTTCTCGTCGCTACATTCTACCCAGCGCGCGGTTGCAACGTTCACGCTTTCATAAATGGCTTCAACGTTGTATTCCGCTTTAAGACGCGCCACGACTACATCAAACTGAAGCACACCTACTGCACCTACGATAAGGTCATTATTTTGCAATGGGCGGAATACCTGTACTGCGCCTTCTTCCGAAAGCTGTACCAAACCTTTAAGCAGTTGTTTTTGCTTCAAAGGATCTTTTAAGCGAATACGACGGAACAATTCAGGTGCAAAGTTAGGAATGCCCGCAAACTTCAGGTTTTCACCTTGAGTAAAGGTATCACCAATCTGAATAGTACCGTGGTTGTGTAGGCCGATAATATCACCGGCGTAGGCATTCTCAGCGCGTGAACGATCTCCAGCCATAAAGGTAACAGCATCCGAGATGTTAATCTGCTTACCTAAACGAACATGGTTCATCTTCATGCCTTGAGTATACGTACCCGATACAATACGCATAAATGCAATACGGTCGCGGTGCTTAGGATCCATATTCGCTTGGATCTTAAACACGAAACCAGAGAATTTTTCTTCACTAGCTTCAACTTGACGCTCATTCGCCTGGCGTGGCATTGGGGCCGGAGCCCACTCGGTCAGACCATCTAGCATGTGGTCAACACCAAAGTTACCCAGTGCAGTACCAAAGTAAACTGGCGTTAGCTCACCCGCTAAAAATAGCTCTTGGTCGAATTCAGGACACGCACCAATCACAAGCTCAAGCTCTTCACGCAGTTGCTCAGCCAGTTCCGCACCAACGGCCTCGTCCAGCTCTGGGTTGTCTAAACCTTTGACGATGCGCTGCTCTTGGATTGTATGACCTTGACCTGTGGTGTATAAAATCGTTTCATCACGGTGAATGTGATACACACCTTTAAATTCTTTACCACAGCCAATTGGCCATGAGATCGGAGCACAAGCGATGTTCAGTTCGCTTTCTACTTCATCGAGTAGCTCCATTGGATCACGGATATCTCGGTCAAGTTTGTTCATGAACGTAACGATCGGTGTATCACGAAGACGCGTCACTTCCATCAGCTTACGAGTACGGTCCTCGACACCTTTAGCGGCATCGATAACCATAAGACAAGAGTCAACCGCGGTCAGCGTACGATAAGTATCTTCTGAGAAGTCTTCGTGCCCTGGAGTATCCAGCAGGTTAACCAGACACTCGTTGTAAGGAAACTGCATTACCGAGGTCGTGACCGAAATACCACGCTCTTTTTCCATTTCCATCCAGTCAGATTTGGCATGTTGCGCAGAGCCACGGCCTTTTACACTACCCGCCGTTTGGATCGCGCGTCCGAAAAGTAGTACTTTTTCAGTAATGGTTGTTTTACCCGCATCCGGGTGCGAGATGATAGCGAAAGTCCTACGTTTAGACACTTCGCCCAAAAAAGCTGTATTTGACATCAAAAGTTCTTCTTCTGTCTGGTTACCAGAAGGAAAAAATCAGTTAACCTGATGCTTCTGGGTGTTCGATTCAATTTTGCGCGGTATTCTCTCTTATATTCACTGATGGGGCAACTTTCACGGTAAAAATGACCGAGTAAGGAAATGCAAGCGTAAACGCAACAATGTCTATCGATCCAAGTGACTAATAGAAGAAGCAAGGAACTAGATATCACTATGCTGAAAAGCAAAAAAATCCATTCTCTCGCCTTTCGTCAAGCTAAAACCGTTTTCTTAGTGTCGGTTATTCTTGGTATTTGCTTTAGTTTCTATCACATTTTGATGGACCTGCACCAAGAACAAACAAAAATTGAAGAGCACTATCAGTTTAAGCTGCTGCAGAACTACTCCAATGCCAGTCAAGCCGCTTACCACCTAAACCCACTGTTGGCAGAACAAGTCGCGACGAGCTTAATGATGGATAGTGCTATCTACAAAGTCGAGATAATTGACGATTTTGGTGAAATCTTAGACAAACAAGAAAGCCCAGTGCCAAAATCCAGCCTATTAATTGATATTGTTTCGAGCTACCTAACACCGCCATCTCCGGTTTTTAAAACGGAGCTTCATCAACCCAACTCACACATTACCGTGGGTACGTTGAGCTTTTCCGTCAGTGGCATCAACATTGCCAAAGGGTTCATTAATAAAGCCAGTAAGGTGTTACTTTTTGATTTATTGAGAAATGCAGTCCTGACTTTTATCCTGCTGGTTTTCTTTTACCACAAGTTATCTAAACCATTAGTCACCCTAATTAATTGGGTTAAATCTCTGCACAATGGACAAGATACCTTACCCCCTTCTACCCTACACCGGGGTGATGAACTGGGAGATTTAGCCAAGTCATTCCACAACCTGTTTAACGACAAAGAGAGCGCTAAACGTAAGCTCAACCAGCTCGCTTACTATGATTCTTTAACTGGGTTAGCGAACCGTAGCCAAGTGCTTCAATTACTTTCGAATACTCTGAGAGAGGCAGAAGACACTCAGCAAGCTGGAGCCCTGTTCTATATGGATCTGGACCGCTTTAAAACCATCAATGACTCTCTTGGTCACGATATCGGTGACAACCTAATCAAAGCAGTCTCATTACGCTTAAAATCGTGGCTACAGGAGGGGCATACGGCTGCTCGAATTGGTGGTGATGAATTCGTTATCCTGCTCCCTAATACATCCAAAGAAGAGGCCAAGATACGAGCTCAGCAACTTTTATCACTGATTTCTAATCCTTACTCGATCGATGGCCACCAGCTCTACTGCACGGTTAGTGCGGGGATCACAACATTCCATTCAACAAAGACAACCAATATCGAAGTGCTGCGCCAAGCTGATACTGCGCTCTATCGAGCGAAAGTAGGAGGGAAGAACAACTATGTATTTTATCATCCAGAAATGCATGCTCAGGTCGAATCCGTCTTAGAAATTGAACGGGGATTGCACGAAGCGCTAAAAGAAAACCAGTTGGAGCTTTACTACCAACCTCAAGTCAACGAAAAACACCAAATTATCGGTGTTGAAGCACTCATTCGCTGGAACCATCCGGAGAAAGGCGTTCTCCCCCCAGGAGTCTTTATGCCAATCGCCGAAGAAACAGGACAAATACTGCAAATTGGTAATTGGATTATTGAACGGGCTTGCTTCCAGTACGCCGAGTGGAAAAAACAGGGTGCACTTCCTGACACATTTTGCCGCGTGGCGATTAACATCAGTCCGTTACAGTTTTCTCAAGACTCATTTGTAGAACAAGTTAACAGCGCGTTAAAGCAAGCAGATATTAGTGGCAAGAATATTGAACTAGAGATTACCGAAAACTTACTGCTGGAAAATGTCGAAGGTTCGATAAACAAAATGGAGCAGCTAAAAGAAAACCAACTCAAGATTTCAATTGATGATTTTGGGACTGGCTACTCTTCATTAAAGTACTTAAAACACCTCTCTGTTGATGTTTTAAAAATCGATCGCTCTTTTGTTACGCAACTTCATTTAGATGAAAGCGATCAAGCCATTGTCGATGCGATTATTATGACGGCTAAACGCCTTAACTTAGATGTGATAGCTGAAGGGGTAGAAGATACTGACGAACTTAGCGCGCTCAAAGCACTTGGCTGTCATCAATTTCAAGGATACTTGTTCGATAAACCACTGCCAGCTGAAGAATTAGTAAGCCGATTTAAGTCCAATTATTACCCTTTGGAAGAGACTTGTAATTCCACGGCGCTAAGAGTTTAACCGGTGGAGTTATCCCATTAAAAGAAGATGTAGCTCATGATAATAGCATCTTCTTTACCCTTCTCTGTGGGGTAATAATTTATGCGCCGATCGACCTCATTAAAGCCTGTTGATTCGTATAAACCAAACGCATTGGTGTTGCTTTCTCTTACTTCGAGCCACGCACTTTCAGCTCCCTGACTCTCGCACATATCGATAAAGGCATTGATGAGTTTTTTACCATACCCCTTGCCTTGATGTTCAGGGTTCACTGCCACATTCAATAAAGTGACTTCACCAACAATGTTTTGTGCGTAGAAGTAGCCTAGAACCCGCTCTCCATCAGTAAGAACATGATGGCATCCGCCACGAGAGTTTAAATCGCGAATCATGTTTGTTGACCACGGGTGAGAATGAGCCACCTTTTCGATAGCTTCCACTTGCTCTAAGTGTTTTTCGGCTAATGGTAAAATAGAAAGAGACATATTATTGATACGAACAAATTTGCTGCCACAACGCTCGGCGTTGTGCTTGATTTCCATTGATCTGACCTAACTCAGGAGAGGACAACACTTTGGCATTAAGCTTCTCTTGAGCTTCACAACCCGCAAACCAGATCCACTCTAGCTGGTGTTCCGATAGCTGATGCAACTGTTCGGGATAAACATGTAACGCTTGTTCAAGAGATAAATTGATACTCTTCAACACACGCTCAAAAAGAAGTGCGGTCTCTTTTTGGGGAAATTGAGGGGAGACGAGTAACAACTGACACGTTTCTTGCAATACTAACTGTGGCGCCTGATAGCCTTGCAGCCTTTCAGGATGAGCGAGCTCATAGCTCTGAATACCCATTTCTTGTAAATATTGCATCTCGTGTGGTGACATAAAGAATCGTTACTGGTTAGAACGAGCCAATCCTAACATAAAACTAAGAAGTTCGATGACACATTTTATCACTCTTGTCTTAGCATTTACCGCTACTCTTTATCCCATAAAGTGAAATACAAAAGCGCCACTCTATGAGTGACGCCTCTATTATAACGAAACTTTCCAGCGAGATTTAAAAGCTGGCTTTAACCGTATCAGCAATCTTCAAAGCAGACGCTTTAACCAATTCGGAATCTTCACCTTCCACCATAACGCGGATCAGAGGCTCAGTTCCGGACTTACGTAGCAATACTCGTCCCTTGTCACCTAGCTTGGCTTCCACTTCAGCTACAGCAGCTTGGACTGCTTCAGCTTCTAATGGGTTGGAGTCACCAGAGAAACGAACATTCTCCAAAACCTGTGGGTAAAGCGTCATACCTTGAGACAGATCATGCAGAGACATATCGCTACCCACCACTGAAGCTAACACTTGCAGCGCAGCAACAATAGCATCACCCGTCGTCACTTTATCAAGCAAGATGACATGGCCAGAGTTTTCTGCACCGATCTTCCAGCCTTTCTCTAGTAGTTGCTCCATAACATAGCGATCACCAACTGCAGCACGCACAAACGGGATTCCGAGCTGTTTAAGGCCATTCTCCATGCCTAGGTTCGTCATTAACGTACCTACCACACCACCTTTGAGCTCACCACGGCGCAACGCATCGCGTGCAATGATGTAAGCAATCTGGTCACCATCCACTTTATTCCCGAGGTGATCAACCATGATGATACGGTCGCCGTCACCATCAAATGCGAGACCTAGATGCGCTTGTTCTTCAACAACACGTTTCTGTAGAGCACGAACATCTGTTGCGCCCACTTCTTCGTTAATGTTGATGCCGTTAGGCTCTACACCCATCGCAATCACTTCTGCGCCAAGCTCTTTGAAGACGCTCGGTGCAATGTGGTAAGTCGCACCATGAGCACAATCAACCACGATTTTTAACTCGCCTAAACTAAGCTCTGACGGGAATGTACTCTTACAAAATTCGATGTAACGGCCTGCTGCGTCATTCAGTCGAGATGCTTTACCTAATAAAGCCGACTCTACGCAGTCAATCTCTTTGTCTAACTCAGCTTCAATAGCCAACTCTACATCATCCGGAAGCTTGGTCCCTTCTGACGAAAAGAACTTAATGCCATTATCGTAATATGGGTTATGTGAAGCAGAAATCACAATCCCCGCTTCAGCACGAAATGTTTGTGTCAGGTACGCTACTGCAGGTGTAGGCATTGGGCCAGTAAATGATGCTTTTAAACCCGCCGCAGCTAAGCCAGCCTCTAGAGCGGACTCCAGCATATAACCCGAAATACGCGTATCTTTACCGATAATAACTTTTTTTGTGCCTTGTTTTGCCAACACACGACCTGCCGCCCAGCCAAGCTTTAATACAAAGTCAGGTGTAATTGGGTATTGGCCAACTTTGCCACGGACACCATCTGTACCAAAATAACGTCTCTTATCAGACATGATATTTCCTTTATGTTCTTTTTAATGGTTCGCTTTCAGCATAGAAACCACTTTCATCGCATCTAAAGTTTCTTCAAAATCGTGGACACGAATAATCTGCGCTCCCTTCAGTGCGGCAACCGTCGCGCAGCTGACACTAGCAGCAACACATTCTGCTGGGGTTTTATTCAACAATTTAAAAACCATCGACTTGCGAGACATTCCCGCCAATATAGGTAAGCCGAATTGATGGAAGTCTTCTAAGTGAGCCAGCATATGATAATTGTGTTGTAGCGTTTTACCAAATCCAAAGCCCGGGTCAAGAATAAGTTGCTCTTTACTAATCCCTACGGCTTCACAAGCAGCCACTCTCTCTTGTAGAAACTTACCTACTTCTTCCATCAAATTATCGTAGTGAGGTGCCTCTTGCATCGTACGGGGCTGCCCCTGCATATGCATCAGACAAATTGGCAAACCTGCTTGCGCAGCGACTTCTAAAGCACCAGGTTCAAGCAAAGCGCGTACATCATTTATGATGTCTGCCCCAGCCTCGGCGGCTTGACGCATAACCTCAGCTTTACTGGTATCAACAGAAATCCAAACATCGTAATGCTGGCGAATCGCTTTAATTACAGGGATTACGCGCTCTAACTCTTCCTCGACAGAGACGTCCGGGGCACCGGGGCGCGTAGATTCACCGCCGACATCAATGATCGTAACACCTACGTCAATCATGCGTTTTGCCTGAGTTAGCGCGTTATCGAGTGAATTGAATTTACCACCATCAGAGAATGAATCAGGTGTGACATTTAAAATCCCCATAACCTGAGGAGTCGATAGGTCGAGGGTCTTATTGTTTGCTGTAAGAATCATAATAAAAATACAAAAACCCCGAGTTGCCTCGGGGTTTATACTTAATAATCAATTATTCAGAATCTTTCTTCTCTGGTGCTTCACTAGAGTTATCATCAGATTCGTTTACCGGCTCAGTTTGAGCTGGTTTTTCATCAACAGGCTTGTCGGCTTTCGCTTCATGCTTGTTGCTTGGGTTATCCCCCCAACCAGCTGGCTCGCGAATATCAGCCTTGCGTTCCATCAGATCATCAATCTGACCTGCATCAATGGTCTCATACTTCATGAGCGCATCTTTCATCGCATGCATAATATCCATGTTGTCTTCTAGGATTTGTTTTGCACGCTCATAGTTGCGGTCGATAATTTGACGAACTTCGTCATCGATCAGCCTAGCTGTATCATCCGACATATGTTTCGTCTGGGTTACGCTACGGCCAAGGAAAACTTCACCTTCGTCCTCAGCATACAGAAGAGGTCCTAGTTTCTCTGAGAAGCCCCACTGAGTAACCATCTTACGAGCAATTTCCGTCGCACGTTCGATATCGTTTGAAGCACCCGTTGATACTTTGTCTAAACCATAGATAAGCTCTTCGGCCAGACGACCACCATAAAGGCTGGAAATCATTGATTCAAGATGCTGACGAGACATGCTGATACGATCTTGCTCTGGCAGGTACATAGTGACACCCAACGCGCGACCGCGAGGAATGATAGACACCTTGTACACAGGGTCATGTTCAGGCACTAAACGGCCGACAATCGCGTGACCTGCCTCGTGGTATGCTGTTGACTCTTTGATTTCTTCAGACATCACCATAGAACGACGTTCTGCGCCCATCATGATTTTGTCTTTCGCCAATTCAAATTCAACCATAGACACGTTGCGCTTGTTACCACGAGCGGCAAATAGCGCAGCTTCATTCACAAGGTTAGCCAGATCTGCACCAGAGAAACCTGGTGTACCACGTGCGATCAGTGACGGTTCAACGTCACCCGCTAGTGGCACTTTACGCATGTGCACTTTCAAAATTTGCTCACGGCCACGTACATCTGGCAAGCCAACGACTACTTGACGGTCAAAACGACCAGGACGAAGTAGCGCAGGGTCAAGTACGTCTGGACGGTTAGTCGCAGCGATAACGATGATACCTTCGTTACCTTCGAAGCCATCCATTTCAACCAGCATTTGGTTCAATGTTTGCTCACGCTCATCATGACCGCCACCAACACCAGCGCCACGCTGACGACCGACTGCATCGATCTCATCGATAAAGATGATACAAGGTGAGGCTTTTTTCGCTTGCTCGAACATGTCACGCACACGAGACGCACCAACACCGACGAACATTTCTACGAAGTCAGAACCAGAGATAGTAAAGAACGGTACTTTTGCTTCACCAGCAATGGCTTTCGCTAGAAGCGTTTTACCAGTACCAGGAGGACCAACCATCAAGACACCCGTTGGAATCTTGCCGCCCAGCTTTTGGAATCGGCTTGGATCGCGTAGGTAATCGACTAGCTCTTTTACGTCTTCTTTCGCTTCATCACAGCCAGCAACATCAGCAAACGTTGTTTTGATCTGCTCTTCGCTCATCATACGAGCTTTACTCTTACCGAAGGACATAGCGCCTTTGCCGCCGCCGCCTTGCATCTGACGCATGAAGAAAATCCAAACGCCGATCAGTAAGATCATTGGGAACCATGAAATAAAGATAGTACCAAGCAGGCTTTGCTCTTCTGGAGGCGTGCCTTGTACTTTCACGTTTTGGTTAATCAGGTCATCAAGAAGCTTCTGGTCATAGACCGGCATGTAAGTAACATAACGCGCGCCACCACCACGACGAGTGAAGGTAATTTCACTGTCTTTAAATGTTGCTTCCTGAATCTGGCCTTGGCCAACTTCCTGTACAAATGTAGTGTAATCAACCGCCCTGCCGTTACTTTCACCAGGGCCAAAGCTCTGGAATACCGACATCAAGACTACGGCGATTACAAGCCACAGAATTAAATTTTTTGCCATGTCACTCAAGGTGTCAGCCTCGCGATAACTAATTGTAATTAAAAGGTAGGGTACTACAGTTTGTAAGCTGTAGCTAGATTGTTAACTGCTTCGAAAAAAGCCAAATAGTTAACCTTTGTAACCAGTGGCTACAATATAAACTTCTCGAGAACGCGCTCGTGAAGAGTCCGGTTTGCGAATTTTCACGACTTTAAACATGTCGCGAACGTCTTTTACGTACTGATCAAAACCTTCGCCCTGGAACACTTTGACAGCAAAGCTACCATTTGGCGCAAGAACTTGTCGACACATATCTAATGCTAGTTCAACAAGATACATTGCACGAGGTTGATCAACAGATAAATTTCCGGCCATGTTCGGTGCCATATCCGACATGACCACATCAACCATATCCGGCTGAATTCGCTCAAGTAGTGCATCGAGCACTGCCTCTTCACGAAAATCGCCTTGTAGGAATGCTACACCAGCAATAGAGTCCATTGGGAGAATGTCACATGCAATAACTTGACCTTCGTCACCAACTATTTTTGCTGCGTACTGAGACCAGCCTCCTGGAGCGGCACCTAAGTCCACAACCGTCATTCCAGGTTTTAGCAGTTTATCTTTATCTTGAATCTCTTCGATTTTAAAAATCGCACGCGAGCGGTAGCCTCTTTTCTTGGCTTCGTTCACATATTTATCATCGAAGTGCTCTTTCAACCAACGACCTGAGCTCGCTGAATGTTTTTGTTTGCTCATTTGATTCCTAACAGATAGAGGGACCAACATACCCAATAAATTATAGTCTTCAGGGATAGATGGCGTTAAAATGGTATTTTTCAACCCTTATATTAAAGAAAATTGGCCGCGTAATGAACCTAAGCACTAAACAAAAGCAGCATCTTAAAGGCCTAGCGCACAGTCTAAAACCTGTTGTGCTTATGGGCGCAAACGGACTTACTGAAGCTGTTCTAGCGGAAATCGAGATTGCTCTAGATCACCATGAGCTAATCAAAGTGAAAGTAGCGTCTGAAGATCGTGAAACTAAGAACCTGATTATTGAAGCAATTGTGCGCGAAACTGGCGCAGAGAAAGTACAAGTAATCGGTAAAACTCTAGTTCTATTCCGTCAAACGGACGAGCGTAAAATCGAGCTTCCACGCAAATAATACGTTTCTGCTATAGATTACGAGCACTAAAAAAGGTCGCGATTGCGACCTTTTTTGATTTTAATCCGGAATGATTAGATATATTCAACACGATCAATTTCAAAGTCGCGCTCACCACCAGGGGTAGAAATCACCACTTCATCACCTTCCATTTTACCAACCAAGCCTCGCGCAATTGGCGAGCTGACTGAAATGCGGCCCGCTTTAATATCTGCTTCATCGTCACCAACGATTTGGTAAGTTTTCTCTTCTTCTGTATCACAGTCAATCAAAGTGACTGTAGAGCCGAAGATAACCTTACCTGTGTTGTCCATTTTGGTAACGTCAATAACTTGAGCAACAGACAGTTTGTATTCGATATCGCGGATTTGAGCTTCACAAATACCCTGCTCTTCTCGAGCGGCATGATATTCAGCGTTTTCCTTTAGATCACCCAGTTCACGTGCTTCTGCAATTGCTTCAGAAATCTGTGGGCGAAGTTTTAATAGTCGGTCTAGTTCTTCACGCAGCTTTTGTTCGCCACGTAGGGTCATTGGGACATTTTCCATCGTTTACCTCATTCCAAAGCTATCTTTGGACAAAACAAAACCACCCAATCTTGGAGATTAGGTAGTGAATAAATTAATCGGTTTGATCTAGTGTAAACAAACTTGGCAACTAAATCATCATAAATCCACAAGTCTTGATTCCGCTTCGAAGCCTTCCCACACACCTATCACTGAACACCCTATCTAAGGGTATCTATAGATAAAAAAAGGTAAATACTCATCAAGCAATACAACTTTAACAATCAACAAATAAAGAATTAAAATCAATTACTTAAAGATAAAATTCAACAAATAAAACATTGTTCAAAATTCGTTTTTATAAGATTTTACTACCAGAACAAGGAACTTTAGCGTTAAAACATTGTTCAGCGATTGCTTATTGAGCGTTTATCAATTATTTCAATTATTTGACTCAAGTCTTGTTTATGAACATTGATTCCCGCGAGCAATAGTAAGAGCATACCCAAGTATCGAGGTATGACTCACAAAAACATGAATAGACAGTGAATTAGGACTAATAAGATGAACAGAACTCTGATTGCTCTAGCAGTATCAGCTGCAGCAGTGGCTACTGGCGCAAACGCAGCTGAAATCTACAACCAAGATGGTACTTCTCTTGAAATGGGCGGTCGTGCTGAAGCGCGTCTATCTCTAAAAGACGGTAAAGCAGAAGACAAATCTCGCGTACGTCTAAACTTCCTAGGTAAAACTCAAGTAACTGACAACCTATACGGCGTTGGCTTCTACGAAGGTGAGTTCACGACTGCTGAACAAGGCGGCGTAGACGACAACAACGACCTAAACACTCGTTACGCGTACGCTGGTTTAGGTGGTGCATTTGGTGAAGTCACTTACGGTAAAAACGAAGGCGCACTAGGCATCATCACAGACTTCACAGATATCATGGCTTACCACGGTAACTCTGCAGCAGACAAATTATCTGTAGCAGACCGTACAGACAACATGGTTTCTTACTCAGGTAACTTTAACGATCTAGACGTTAAAGCAAGCTACCGTTTTGCTGACCGTGGTGAATCTCAAGGCCAATACGTTGATAACGAGCAAGATGGTTACTCTCTATCTGCGACTTATGCAGTTGCTGATACAGGCCTAAAACTAGGTGCTGGTTACGCTGATCAAGACGAAAGCAACGAGTACATGGCAGCTGCGTCATTCTCTATCTCTGATCTATACATCGCAGGTGTATTCACAGATGGCGAAAAAGACTTCAATAACGCGTTCATGTTCGATTCGAACAATTTCTCTGGCGTACAAGACTACACTGGTTACGAATTCGCAGCGGCTTACACGCTAGGTCAAACTGTATTCAGCACTACCTACAACAACGCAGAAACTGGTGATGACACCTCTGCTGACAATGTTGCAGTAGACGCGACTTACTACTTCAAACCTAACTTCTTCGGTTATGTATCTTACAACTTCAACCTTCTAGATGAAGGTGACAAACTAGGTACAGGTACCGTTGGTGCGACAGATGCTGAAGACGAACTAGCAATTGGTCTACGTTACAACTTCTAATTCTGGCTCAATGTCGTAAATGTTAAACGCCTGCTCTGTAGCAGGCGTTTTTTTTAATCGGTATACTGGCCACTGTTTATTATTCAACTGTCTTCATTACTATGCGGCTCACACAGATTTTCTCGGTTAGTTTTCTTCTTTTATACTCCACGTTGTCCTGGGCTTATGCCCCACTAGAATTATTGCCTGATGGCAACCGTGCCAGTTTGTTAGTTGAAAAGCTCGATAACTCTCCCCTACTCACGACCCATAACAACGATAAGTACTTTCCACCAGCCAGCACACTGAAAGTCGTGACCGCACTCGCCGCCAAATTAGAGTTGGATGAGAACTTTCGCTTTGAAACTCGTCTAGAGAAAGTTGGTAAAAACTGGGTGATTCGTTTTTCTGGCGATCCAACCTTGAGTACCAAAGACCTCAAACAGATGCTTGCTAAGGCACGAAAAAAAGGGTTAAAGCAAATCAACGGAGACATTTGGCTGGATAACTCAGCCTTCAATGGCTACAACCGAGCCGTTGGCTGGCCATGGGATATTCTTGGCGTTTGTTACAGTGCCCCAGCTACCGCAGTGACCCTAGATGGCAACTGTGTGCACGCTTCCATTTACACCGAGCAAGAAGGGAAAACTCGCGTTTACGTGCCAGAGCACTTCCCTATTTACGCCTCAACGACGGTAAAAAGCGTGACCAAAACAGAGCAAGAAAGCAGCCAATGCGACTTACAGCTTACCTCTTCCCCAGATAATCATTATCAGCTTTACGGATGTTTAGTCGAACGGAAGAAACCTCTACCACTGAAATTTGCTGTGCAAGATCCCGAACTGTATACACAACGGATGCTCCACACTGTGCTACGACAAGTTGGGATTACTCTGAAAGGCAACATAAAGGTTGGATCGCTGATAGCTACGGATAGCCAGTTATTGGCAAGTCACCAATCTGACAGACTTGACGTACTCTTGGAAGAAATGCTGAAGCAATCCGATAACCTTATCGCGGATAACCTCACTAAAACATTAGGTAGAACTTTTTTCCATCAACCGGGTAGCTTCAATAACGGAACATCGGCCATCAAGCAGATCATTTTTACTCATACTGGCATTGACCTAGAGGCTTTTCCACTCGCGGATGGGTCGGGTTTATCGCGTAATAACCGATTTAGTAGCGAAAAAATGGCGGATATTCTCCACTACATTTGGAATAACGACAAAACGCTAAACTTAGTATCGTTACTCCCAACCGCAGGAGAAAGTGGCACACTAAAATATCGTCGTAGCATGCGAAAGGAACCGGTAACGGGTGCCATTGTAGGTAAAAGCGGCTCTTTGTACGGAAGCTATAATATGGCGGGTTATGGCCTAGATGGTTCTGGTAAACCTAACTCTGTATTTGTCCAATTTGTCACGGACTACTTCCCAGAGAAACCACGTGCAGATGCAACGCCAGTAGTGGCGCCAATCACTCACTTTGAAACATTGTTTTACCAAGATGTCGTAAAGTTTAGCCAAATGCCAGCGAATTGATGAATCGTACTGATGTTCGAACATTAAAAAAGCGCCCATCGAGGCGCTTTTTATTATTAGTAATCTAGCGTAGTTGATTACTTCACAGTAATACGAGCAAACTTACGTTTACCAACTTGGAATACGTATGTACCGGCTTCAGGTGTAAACTTCGCATCTGCAACTTTCTCACCATCAATTTTCGCGGCGCCTTGTTTTACCATACGCATCGCTTCAGACGTTGATGCACACAGGCCCGCTTCTTTGAGCATGTTGCTTACCGGAAGACCGGCCTCAAAGTCAAACTCTGGCATTTCATCCGGGATCTGGTTCTTAGCAAAACGGTTAACAAATTCTTGCTCAGCTGCATCAGCATCGGCTTCACTGTGAAAACGTGCGATAATCTCTTTCGCAAGAAGCACTTTGATATCACGTGGGTTTTTACCCGCTGCGATATCCGCTTTAAACTGCTCGATTTCCTCAAGAGGACGGAAAGACAGTAGCTCGTAGTAGTCCCACATCAGGGTGTCAGAAATTGACATGATCTTACCGAACATCTCACTTGGCGCTTCGCTGATACCAATGTAGTTGTTTGCCGATTTCGACATTTTCTTCTCGCCGTCGAGACCAACAAGCAGTGGCATCATCAATACAACCTGAGGCTTTTGACCATTTGATTTTTGTAGCTCACGGCCCATCAATAGGTTGAACTTCTGGTCGGTACCGCCCAGCTCTACGTCAGTTTCCATCGCAACCGAGTCCCAACCTTGCAGCAGTGGGTACATAAATTCGTGGATTGCGATTGGCTGACCGCCCGCGTAACGTTTTTTAAAGTCATCACGTTCCAGCATACGCGCTACTGTTTGGTTGGCAGCAAGACGGATCATACCTTCAGCCCCCAGCTCAGATAACCATTCAGAGTTAAACTGAATTTTAGTCTTTGCAGGATCTAGAATTTTAAAGACTTGCTCTTTATAAGTTTCAGCGTTGCGCAATACATCTTCACGACTCAGTGGTGGACGTGTCGTGTTTTTACCTGTTGGGTCGCCAACCATTGCCGTGAAATCACCGATAAGGAATGTCACTTCATGGCCTAACTCTTGGAACAAGCGAAGCTTATTGAAAATAACCGTATGGCCTAGGTGAATATCCGGTGCCGTTGGATCCGCACCCAACTTAATACGTAAAGGACGGCCTTCTTTTAATTTCGCGATCAGCTCTTCTTCTGGAATCAGCTCTTCAACACCGCGCTTAATCTCGGCTAGTGCAGCTTCAATGCTCGCCATTCTTGTTCACTCCCACAGATTTGGCAAAAATTTAATAGTTCGACATATTACTTGAATAGCGATGCTTTTTGAAACCAGTTAGACTAAACGGCTTAGCATTTTCTCGAATTTTTTTAGAACGGACATACAATGTTGTCGCTTTTCGCTCAACTACCCCGGATTCACCGAGCTTTAATTGCCACTTTCAGTGCGCTGATTATTGTTGCGCTGTTTCTCCCAGCCCCTCAAGAGCTGCAGCAGGAAAAAAGTATTTACCAAATCGGTAAAGCCTACCCTATTGATATCAACTACGAAGCATTAGCTATTCAGGACACCACACCTTCACTCTCTGTACTTAGATGGGAAAATCACACGATTGGTTCGGGTGATAGTATGGCACTCCTTTTTCAGCGGGCTGGCCTGTCTTCCCGCCTTTTGTATCAACTCACCAACACCAATAAAGACATTGCAGACCAACTGACTCGAATTAGGCCCGGTGATACCTTTCAGTTTGGCTTTGACACCGATAATCAACTGCTGCAAATCAAGCGTGTATTAAACCCATACGAAACGTTTTTAATTACTCGCTCAGAGCATGGCTACACATCCAGCATGGATAAGAAAGAAGTGTTCTACCAATACAATTATGCAGGAAATCAAATCACGTCTAACTTCTGGAATGCGGGTATAGGGGCTGGGCTAACGGCTAACCAAATCATGGAGTTAGCAGGGATATTTGGTTGGGATATAGACTTCGCGCTTGATATCCGTAAAGGCGATAGCTTTGAAATCCTCTATCAAGAAAAGGTAGTGGAAGGTGAGGTTGTCGGTCGAGGTAAAATTATTGCGGCCATTTTTACCAACCAAGGGGACACCTTTAAAGCCATTTTAGACGATAAAACGGGTAACTATTTTGATGAAAATGGCCGCGCGATGAAAAAAGCCTTCTTACGCTCACCTTTAGATTTTCGTCGTGTGTCTTCGAACTTTAACCCGACTCGCCGCCACCCTGTGACAGGAAAAGTCAGAGCGCACCGCGGTACCGATTATGCTGCTCCGGTTGGTACACCAATTTGGGCTGCAGGTAATGGTATTGTACAAAAATCGAGTTATAACCGATTTAACGGTAACTACGTGTTTATTAAACACAGTAATACCTACATCACCAAATACTTGCACCTTACGAAACGTATGGTGAAAACAGGACAAAGAGTAAAACAGGGGCAAACTATCGGTACGCTTGGCGGAACGGGTCGTGTAACAGGTCCTCACCTGCATTATGAGTTCTTAGTCCATGGCGTACATAAAAACCCAAGGACCGTGAAGTTACCTCAATCGAAGTCACTGACAGGGAAAACCAAAGCCACCTTCATGGCAAATGCAGGAATAAGGTTGAAGAACCTCGACCGTTACAGTCGGCTTCTGGCGACAAACTAAACCTCTAGCATTGTTAACCCCCCGCTTTAGCATCAAGAGCGGGGGGTTTTTATTAGGTCACGCTTTTGGGGCTTGGTTGCTCTTCTAATTGATGCTCGCGACCAAGCATTAATAAACATGGTGTTAGAACCAAAGTAAGCACGGTGGCAAAGGCCAATCCACCAGCCACAGCTGTCGCGAGTTGAGACCACCATTGTGTACTAGGTGCTCCGAACTCAATCGTCTGATTAATAAGATCGATATTCATCTCTAATACCATTGGTAATAACCCTAAGATTGTTGTGACCGTGGTTAACAACACTGGGCGTAAACGTTGAACCCCTGTCCTTAAAATGGCTTCACGTTTTTCTAATCCTCGACGGCGTAACTGGTTGTACGTATCAATCAATACAATATTGTTGTTCACGACGATCCCTGCCAAGGCAATCACTCCAATCCCGGACATAATCACACCAAACGGTTTTTGGAAAATCAGCAACCCGGCAAAAACCCCGACGGTGGAAAACAGCACCGCACTCAAGATCAAAAAGGCTTGGTAGAAACTATTAAACTGAGTGATCAGGATCAGCGCCATAAACACCAAAGCAACGAGGAAGGCACTTTGTAGAAAGGCAGAGGAGTTTTCTTGTTCTTCATTTTGGCCTCGCAGCTTAAATTCGGCACTAGCAGGCAGCGGTAACTGGCGTAGCTCTTCATCCACTTTGGGCAACTCAAGTGCTAGGTTAAACCCTTCTTTTATGTCTGCATAAACACTGATCACGCGATGGCCATCTACGCGACGGATCGTATCTTGTTTTTCTTCCGGGGTGATGCTGGCAAAATTCGTCATCGGTATCATGCCTGCAGGTGTTTTTACCCTCAGTTGCTCAAATCGGCCAATATCGCGCTTTTCTTCCGGATAACGAACCAAGATATCCACTTCTTCTGTTGAATCATCGGGCAAATAATCCCCTAGTTTCAGGCCATTGGTGACAAACTGCACCGTATTGCCCACCAGTGTCGCATCGGCTAAATATCGGGCCGCATCTTCCCGCCGAATATCGATTTGCCAGTCGATGCCACCTTTGTTTGAACTATCACTGATGTTAGTAAAAGCAGGATATGAATCCGCCCAGTGTCTGACCAATTTAGCGGCCGCATCTAGGTCAGCCAAATCCCGAGAGGACATCTCAATCACTAAGTCGTGCTCGACTGGCGGCCCGGCATCAGGAAACTTATATTCGATCTCAACACCAGCATAGCGATCCGTTTCCTGTTTTAGCTCTTCGATAATGTCTTTCACTTTACGTCGGTATTGCCAATCCACAGGCGTGATTTGAATGACACCTATTTCATCTTCGCCCCCTGTTCGGGTATAGACACTTTCAAACTCATCATGATCTAACATGATGAATTCAATATCGCGCATGATGACGTCTTTTTCGTCAATGGAGAGATCGCCATAAGAGCGCACTTTGACACTAAAGAACGGTGGGTCCACTTCAGGGAAAAACTCCGCACCTAAACCTGCTTTGGCATAAGTAAAACCCACACCGATCGCCAATAGAATCGCACTCAGTAGAATTTTGAACGGGTGGCACAACGCAATATCCAGACTGCGATAGTAAATCTTAGTCAGTCCGGTCGCTTGCTCATAATTTCCGTCATGTAAGGCAACCATTTGTTCGCGCTGAGATTGCGTAACGTTTTGTGGCCTACCAATTAACCCTCCTAATACGGGTACAAACAGTAACGCCATAACCAACGAAGCCGCCAGCGTGGCAATGAGCGTCAGCGGTAAATACTTCATAAACTCGCCTGTGACATCAGGCCAGAAAAGCAACGGGGCAAAAGCCGCTAAGGTAGTCGCTGTCGAAGCAGTGATTGGCCACGCCATACGCTTTGCAGCATCTCTGTATGCTTCACGCCTAGGCACGCCTTCTTGCATGCGCCTGTCTGCAAACTCCGTCACCACTATCGCGCCATCAACCAGCATACCAACCGCCATAATCAGCGAGAACAACACAATGATATTGACGGTAAGACCGAACACAGATAAGACCAATAGACCTGTAAGAAAAGAGCCAGGAATAGATATCCCAACCAGAAAAGCGGTCCTCACGCCAAGAATCGCAATGATCACAATAACAACCAAAATAATGGCCGATAATATGTTGTTCTGCAGATCATTGAGCATCATCTTAACGTCTTCAGATTGATCCCACGTGTACTTAATCAGTAAATTCCTGGGCCATTCTTCCCTCTGTTGAGCTTCCTCTAGCACGGCTTTTATCAGTGCGACGGTCTCAATACTGTTCTCACCCGCGCGCTTTTTGACGTCTAGGACCAGCGCAGACTCACCGTCCAACCGCGCATAACTGTCTGCATCTCGAAAAGCTCGCCTTACCGTGGCGACATCCCCCACGGTAATGACTTTCTTGCCATCCATTTTTACTGGCAGTTCTAACACATCCTGCAAAGACTCAAATACCGAAGGCACCTTTACGGAAAAACGCCCATATCCGGTATCAACAAACCCAGCGGCCACAACCCTGTTGTTCATCGCAATTAGGTTATAGATATCTGCTTGATCAAGCCCGTAGCTTTCCATCAATAGCGGATCAACGATGATTTCAACCGTGTCTTCTCTGTCTCCGGCAATATCGACTTCGAGTATTTGTTTGTAACTCTCGAGTTTATCTCTCAACTGCCGAGCGATTTGCACTATCGCCCGCTCTGGTACCGTGCCATACAACACGACCGATAACGCTGGTTCTTCAGAGGCTAAGGTTACCTCATTCACCGTGGGCTCATCGCTGTCCGTTGGCAGTTTGGGCTTAGCCAAATCAACCGCTTCTCGCACATCGGCCATTGCTTTATTCAAATCCACACCGACACTGAACTCCAACATAACCGATGCATGCCCCTCAGAGGCGGTTGAGGTCATTTCTTTAACCCCTTCAATCGAGCGCAGCTCTTGCTCAATCGGTCTAACCAACAAACGTTCTGCGTCTTTAGGCGATATTCCTTGGTGACCAACCGATACGTAAATGATCGGGATGGTGATATCTGGGCTCGACTCTTTAGGAATCGTGATATAGGTAAATACCCCTGACACCAAGACAAAGAGCAGCAGAACCATCATGGTTCGAGTACGAGATAAGGCCGCGTCAATCAAAGCGAACATGTAGCGTCTCCTTACTTCTCGTCTCTAACGGCAATCACTTCATCACCATCACGAACAAACCCCTGCCCAGTGGTGATAACATTGACTTCATCACCCAATCCCGTTAACCAAACTCCGTCTTTTTCTGCTTTAACCAGTTGAATAGGAACAAACTCGACTTGGCTGTCAACTAACGTTTTAACACCTAGGTTGCCGTCTTCATCCAAGGCCAACATAGCAGGCGTTAACTTAATCGCAGATTGCTCTTTTAAATTGAGGGTGACCTCGGCACTCATACCTGCGGGGATCGATTGCTCAGGGTTGGGGAAGATGATCTCGATTGGGAATGTATTGGTGGTAGGGGAAGATATGCGGGAGATGTAATTGACGTGTCCTTCGACGGTCTCACCAGAAATAAAGGTAATGTTTGCCGATTGATTGAGTGACAGCTCCCTTATATGTCGTTCACTGACATCGGCTTCGATCACCAAATTCGTCAAATCAATAAGTTGAGCAACCGGATCACCGACACCAACAAAATCGCCCTCCTCAATAAATAAGTGATCGACAATGCCAGTAAACGGCGCGGTGACCGAAGTATTTTGTAGCGAGACTTTTGCGCTCGTCACCATCGCCTTGGCTTCCACCAGCGAAGCTTGAGCGTTAGTAAACGCTACTTCACCCTGTAACCCTTTATTCTTTAAGGCTTGAGCCGCTTTGTATTCTTTTTCTCGCACTTTTAACATGGCACGAACACGTTCGAGCTGCACCTCAAGATCACCTTTATCAATCAAAGCAATCACTTGCCCACGCTTAACTACCTGCCCTTTTTTCACCTTGACCTTAATAATTTTCCCAGCGATTTCAGCACCTAAATTGGCTTGTTTGTCGGGGGCTGTGCGCCCATACAATTCAATAGATTTAAAAGTGTTGCTGGCAGAAAATGAGGAGTAAACTACTTTGGCCAGTGATGCTTTCTCGACGTCGTGCTGCGGTGGCGAATCTTCGGCCTGTAGCATTCCTAGCCCGAGCCAAAATGACAGCAGAAGGACGATAAACAACGATACAAGATAGGGACGTGCGGAAAGAAAACGTGCGACAGAGAAATTAGCCATAACAATCCTTTGCTTATCATCAGCGCTTAAAGCGAGTCAGCTCAGGATATAAATTAACCAGCAGGAAATAAAATAGAGTAGGAAGGAATCTTGGTTAGATCTCAGTTTCTGGAAACTATGCGGTAACAAAAAAAGGCTACAAAACTGTAGCCTTGAGAATCATTTAGCAACGATCACACGCTGAAAGATGCACCACAACCACAAGTAGTGGTCGCATTCGGGTTGTTCACAAAGAAGCGTGAACCTTCTAGACCCTCTGTGTAATCCACTTGGCCACCCACTAAGTACTGCAGGCTCATTGGGTCTACAACCAGTGTCACACCACTGTTTTCAATCGTTGTATCACCTTCGTTAACGGTCTCATCAAACGTAAAACCGTACTGGAAACCACTACAACCACCACCCGTGATATAAACGCGTAGTTTCAAATTTGGGTTTTCTTCTTCAGCAATCAGAGCGCCTACACGCTTTGCAGCAGCATCCGAGAATGTTAATGGGATATTTACTTCGCTCACGATGACCTCTCTCATTCGTGTAAATCCACTCGCTGCCAGCAGCGGCGGATAAATCATCTTTATATAATAGAGGGATTATCTAATACCTGAGTGAAGCGTTCAAGTATTCGCCAGCTTTCGCACCAATTTTTTATAAAATCACCAATATCTGTCCGGAAAACTGCTCAGAATGTGGTGTAAAGCGTTTTATTGTGGTGGATTGGGCAGGTACAATGCCAGCCAAATTGGTCCGAGCAATCAAAAGAGGATATATCAATGACCAAATCGGCAGAGCTTTACGAGAAAGCACAAAAAACCATTCCTGGTGGTGTGAACTCTCCAGTACGTGCTTTCAATGGTGTTGGTGGCGCACCTGTATTTATTGAACGTGCAGATGGCCCATTAATTTTCGATGCTGATGGTAAAGCGTACATTGATTATGTTGGCTCTTGGGGACCAATGATCCTGGGCCATAACCATGCCGTCATCCGTGAAGCAGTGATCAGTGCAGCACAACGTGGCCTAAGCTTTGGCGCACCGACTGAAACTGAAATCACAATGGCAGAACTTGTGTCTGAACTTGTCCCTTCGATGGAGCAAGTTCGTATGGTGAGCTCTGGTACAGAAGCAACCATGAGTGCCATCCGCTTAGCTCGTGGCTTTACAGGCCGCGATAAGATCATGAAATTCGAAGGTTGCTACCACGGCCACGCAGACAGCTTGCTTGTTAAGGCTGGTTCTGGTGCGCTAACACTTGGTCAACCAAGCTCTCCAGGCGTTCCAGCCGACTTTGCCAAATACACGCTAACAGCAAGATTTAACGACCTAGACTCTGTACGCGAACTGTTTGCGGCAAATAAAGGTGAAATCGCGTGTATTATCGTTGAGCCTGTTGCAGGCAACATGAACTGTATTCCACCAGTGGAAGGTTTCCATGAAGGCCTACGTCAAATCTGTGACGAAGAAGGCGCGTTGCTTATTTTTGATGAAGTGATGACTGGCTTCCGTGTAGCACTTGGCGGTGCTCAAGGTTACTACAACATCAAACCAGACCTAACCACACTAGGCAAAGTGATCGGTGGCGGTATGCCTGTCGGTGCATTTGGTGGCCGCAAAGAAGTCATGCAATACGTTGCGCCAACAGGTCCAGTTTACCAAGCAGGTACTCTGTCTGGTAACCCTGTGGCTATGGCGGCAGGTTATGCATGTCTTAACGTTCTGAAAGAAGAAGGCAATGAAAAGCGCCTAGCTTCAAAGACGAAACAACTTGCTGATGGCTTTAAAGAGCTTGCAGATCGCCATGGTATTCCACTGGTTGTAAACCAAGTGGGTGGTATGTTCGGCTTCTTCTTTACCGATCAAGAACGTGTAACCTGCTACGAAGAAGTGGCGAAGTGCGATGTTGAACGTTTCAAACGCTTCTTCCACTTGATGCTAGCTCACGGCGTTTACTTAGCCCCTTCAGCATTCGAAGCGAGCTTTACTTCTCTTGCTCATGGCAGCAAAGAAATCGATGCGACTCTAGAAGCCGCTGAGCGTTGCTTTGCTATTTTGGCTAAAGAAGCGTAATTCCCTGAAATATAAAGGCTGCAAACGCAGCCTTTATTTTATTTACAACTATTGCCAGTTCACTGCCACCAAAACGGCGATCAAAAACAGCATTAGCCCAAACCAAGAGACGGAACGCTTCGGCTTATTGGTGTTGTGGCAACCTTTCTCATTCTTACAACATCCCATACATTTCACTCTTCTTTGATAACATTAGATTTTTTGCGTTGAAGACTCTCTGATTTATCGCCATTATACTGTTACAACGCCGAAAAACTGGACAAACACGTGACAGACAAAGTCAAAATCACTTCTAACCACTGGGTATTGATCGCTGCTTTACTTGCCGCTGGGTTCGCTTGCTTTCTGTTAGTCGAACCCTATGTCAATTCTATCGTGATGGCCTTTATCATTTCTTTACTGATGTTTCCCATTCATGAGTGGATAGAACAACGGCTTCCCAAACACAAAAATGTCGCCTCTCTTCTCTCTTGCGTCATTTTAACATTTATCATTGTGGTTCCCCTGTTGTTTGTTTTTGCCGCCATTGTCCAACAAGGTTCTGCCTTTTCTCAAAACGTATACCAATGGGTAACCAATGGTGGCATTCAAACCTTGTTTGAACACCCTTGGGTGGTAAAAGGGCTGACGCTAATCAACACCTATTTACCTTTTGATACCGTCAACCCGCAAGAGATCGCACAAAAAATCGCGAAATTTGCGACATCTTTCGGTTCAAATCTCGTTGGGATCAGTGCCAAGATCCTAGGTGATGCGACCACCTTCCTGATGGACTTCTTCTTGATGTTGTTCGTGTTGTTTTTCTTATTAAGAGATCACGACAAAATCATCAGTGCCATTCGTCATATCCTGCCTCTATCTCGCAGCCAGGAAGACAAATTACTCAATGAAATCGAGCAAGTGTCAAAATCGGCGGTAATGGGGTCTTTCCTTACGGCGATAGCCCAAGGTATCGCTGGTGGTATCGGTATGTGGCTGGCAGGCTTTCCGGGCTTATTCTGGGGAACGATGATGGGGTTTGCCTCCTTCATTCCGGTGGTGGGCACCGCGCTCATCTGGATCCCTGCGGTGCTCTACTTGTTCCTTACTGGAGACACCACTTGGGCTATCTTCTTAATGGTTTGGAGTGTCGTCATCGTGGGCTCAATCGATAACTTGCTGCGCCCATTCCTGATGCAAGGCAGCGCAGGTATGAATACCTTGATGATCTTCTTCTCCCTTCTGGGTGGCCTGCACCTCTTTGGATTAATTGGATTGATCTACGGTCCACTGGTTTTTGCCGTCACCATGGTGTTGTTCAAAATTTACGAAGAAGAGTTTCAAGACTTCCTTGACCGACAAGATCAGAACTAACACCGAATAGCTTCAAGAATGCGGGGGATTATGCGAAAATCCCCCGTCTTTTTATCTGATAGAGTCCACTATGTCTGCTTATATCGCACCGAGCCAAATTGCTCAAAGGCAACTTGCTTACTTTGAAGGCAAGCACGTTCTTGTTGCTGGTGAATCTGAAGATCTGTTTCCTGTCGAATTGGTTAACCATTGCGAATCGGTTACGGTTTTCACAACCAACTACGGCTACTACCGCCAGCTTCAGCCTTACGATCAAATCACATCTGTGTTTGGGGCTGAATTTACTGGTGACACCCAAGCAGATTTGGTATTGCTCTATTGGCCGAAAGCAAAAGCTGAAGCCGAATATTTGCTAGCCATGCTTATGGCGAAATTGGGTGATGACACAGAAATAGTTGTGGTAGGAGAAAACCGTTCAGGCGTAAAAAGCATCGAAAAAATGTTCAAGCCATACGGGCCAATTACTAAGTTTGACTCAGCTCGTCGCTGCTCATTTTACTGGGGTAAATGTTTAAACCAACCACAGCCATTTGATATACAGCAGTGGTTCAAAAGCTATCAGGTCAATTATCACAACCACCAGTTAACAATTAAAAGCCTGCCGGGTGTGTTCAGCCACGGCCAATTCGATATTGGCAGTCAGCTATTGTTAGATACACTCCCGACGCTATCAGGCAAAGTCCTCGATTTTGGCTGTGGTGCAGGTGTCATTGGCTCTGTGATGGCGATCCTTAACCCCTCCATTGAACTTGAAATGTGTGATATCAGTGCGCTGGCTGTCGAATCAAGTAAAGAAACGCTGGCAGCCAATGGCCTTAAAGGGAAAGTATTTGCGTCTGATGTGTATTCAAACACGAGCAATGATTACAAATTTATCATTAGCAACCCCCCTTTCCACGCAGGGCTGGATACCAGCTATAGCGCAACAGAAACGCTTTTAGCGCAAGCACCTAACTATCAAAACGCCCACGGTGAGCTGCTCATCGTCGCGAACAGTTTTCTTAAATATCAACCAATTATTGAAAAAGCGTTCGGTAATTGCGAGACACTAAATAAGACCAACAAATTCGCTATCTATCACGCCCAAAAATAGCCGAAACCCCAGTTATTAGCGTGTAACTGGGGCTAACTTACGCGTTAAAGAAAAATTTGCGCCTCTCTGCACGCTTTCCCCGCAACTTACTTGTCAAAGTAAAAAAACTCGTTAATTTTGTCATTTCAGGAATTAACGTTTTTTACTTAGCTCTGTATCCATACATGGTGTCATCGATGACGACTCCGTGATATTGCAGAGCCGCATTCTCACGGAAAGTCTAGCGAAAACATGTTTAAGTTGTATCGAAAGCAAAGATTTAAGCGCCTTCAAAACACGCTAATGTTGGCATTTCTCGTCTTAAGTATTACCCCTTTGACGATCACTGCACTCTTCTTCTTACACTCTCATACCACCGACTTACGAGAGCAAAGTACTTCTCACCTCGTTTCGGTTAGAGACAGCAAACAGCAACAAATAACCGACTATTTGTACGCGAAAGAGTCCGAAGTGATGGGGTTTGTTCGCTCTGAACTCGCCTATGCCAGCGGTGGACGCTTTTACGGCTTAGTCAACGCCTTTAGAAGTTTGGGGTTAGATATAGAACAAGCTCGGGAGTACGCGCAAAAGCGTTATATACCAGGTTCAGGCGACCAAATCAAAACCTCCATTTTACCTCAGTCCACCATTTACAACGGTACTGAACGCTATCGCCTGCTTCACAAGCGCTATCACTGGGCCTACTTAGAACTGTTAAAACGTTCAGACTTTGACGATATTTTGTTGGTTGATCGCGAAGGTAATGTGACCTATTCCATTTACAAAAATGACAACTATGGGACCAACCTGCTCGCTGGTAAATATACTGACAGTAATTTAGGCCAGACCTTCAAAGAATTACGAAACTTGGTCAATGAAAAGCGCAAGGTCAACGAAGACTTTACACCCGTTATCATCTCAGATTTCCACGTTGAAAAAGGCAAATCTGTTGCTTGGCTCGGAGCCCCTATCATTCAGCAAGGGTATCTTCATAGCTACGCCATGTTCCGCTTACCAAACAATGGCATCACTAAGCTCATCTCTGATACGCACAATGTAGCTTCAACCAAAACATTGCTGGTTGGTAATGACTACAACCCAAGAACGCTCGCGTATCAACAAGAAGATATCGAGCGCAGCAAAGAGGTGGTTGAGCTCGCATTAAACGGCTTAACCAATGTAGGGACTTACACCAATACAGATGGCGAGGATGTAATCGCGGCTTATAGCCCTATATCGGTCAAAAACATCGACTGGGCATTGGTGGTTGAAGTCCCAGAGAAACTGGCCTTTGCTCGAGTGCACCAGCTCGAAAAGCTGTTCATTGTCGCCATGCTGGTGGCCGTTTTGCTGGTTGTTGTGGCTTCACACTACTTATCTAACTTCATCACTTCTCCATTGCTCAAGCTTACATGGGCAGCAGAAAAGGTGTCTGCCGGCGATTTAGACGCCAGTATGATCAATACAGAAAGGAAAGATGAGATTGGTCGCTTAGCGGTCAGTTTTGAGAGAATGCAGCGCTCGATCCGCGCTAAAATGCAACTAATCAAACAACAAAATGAAGAATTAGAGAGCAACTTAAAGCTGATACAAAAAAAGAATGATGAGCTGCAACTAGCCAATAAGCTTAAAGATGAATTCCTGGCAACCACTTCTCACGAACTCCGCACACCACTGCACGGCATGGTAGGGATTGCTGAAGCCTTGGTTTCGGGCGCCAATGGCCCGATAACTTCTGACCACAAATATCAGCTCGACATTATCATAAACAGTGGACAACGGTTGGCCACCTTGGTCGATGACCTACTCGATTACCATAAGATGAGATACGGCAATCTAGATATAGAGACCTGTGCTGTCGAGCTATCAGCCTCCACACGTCAGGTATTAGAATTGTCTGCGCACCTCATTGGTAATAAACCACTACGGATCATCAATCAAATCGCCGATGAACCCGTTTGGGTCATAGCCGACCCACAGCGCGTAGAGCAAGTTTTATATAACCTAGTCGGTAATGCGATCAAATACACCAGCGAAGGAAAAATCGTCATTTCAGCCACGCCTGTTGACGATAAAATTCGCGTCCAAGTCGTTGATACGGGTCAGGGAATTCCTGCGGATCAATTAGATCATATCTTTGAACCTTTGATTCAGGCAGGCAGTGATTCAAGCCACTACCGCCAAGGCGCAGGGCTTGGTCTATCTATAAGCCGTCAACTGATTGAGTTGATGAAAGGAACGCTTTATGTCAGCAGCCAACCCATGGTCGGAACGACATTTAGCTTTACGCTTCCGGTAGCCACCAAGGATGAGATCGCAAACGCAAATGTGCATGCGATTCCGCACTTCCAAGCACCAGATAACAACTCGATAGAAATCACTGAACCTATCCATTTACCTGAAAACCCAGATGGTCCGTTGTTGCTCATTGTCGATGATGAACCTGTTAATTTGCGCGTACTAGACAGCTTCCTGCGCTTAGAAGGCTACCGGGTCAAAACAGCGCAAGATGGAAAAGAAGCTCTAGAGTGTATTGATGCGGATAAACCCGAGCTCGTCTTGCTCGATGTCATGATGCCAGGACTAAGCGGTTATGATGTCTGCGAAACACTGCGCCAAACGTATGACCATGCACAGTTACCTATCATCATGCTGACCGCGCTGAATCAAGCCAATGATCGCATCCGAGGCTTTGAGGCCGGGGCAAATGACTACTTATCAAAACCGTTTAATAAACAAGAACTCGCGGCGCGTATCAAAGCGCATCTAACCGCAAGTCAGGCAGAAATTCGCCGAATCGAAAACCAAAAACTGCATCTTGAACTTAAACAGCGCACGTTGATTGAGTCCAACCTACTTGAAACACAAAATCGATTGCTCGAACAACTTGAGACCTCAGCCGAAGCGATTATTTGTGTTCGTGAAGACAATAAAGTGAAGTTTGCCAATGAAGCCGCTTCCAAGCTGTTTAAGCGCTCTACAGAACAATTAAAACGCTCTAATGCAGAAGAGCTCATCGCACCCAAATTCCTGAGCATTCAACAAGATCATTATTGCGGTACGATTGATGTGTATGTAGAAGATGTTAGGCAACACTTATCTGCCGACATATTAAAATTACCGGAAGGATCTGACTTACATTCCATGTATATTTTCAATGTCGGAGGCACGATCAATGCCAGCAGAATTAAAAACCTAGAAGCCGCCGTGGATGCCCTCTCAAGCTATGCTTTCAGCGGAGACAGTGAAAAGCTTCAGGAACTCAAAGAACTTGGTGGAGAATTCACGCGGCTTGCAGATAAAGTCTCCTCTGACAGTAAATCCAAACAAGACGTGATGCGAGAGGTGCTCGTCGAAGCGATGACGAGTGCCTTAGACTACTGGGAACGTGTCACCGGGCAAACCAAGTTTGCCTTTGCAGAGCAAAGCGGCTTATGGAGAGTGTACCTCGACAGAAGTACTTTGCAGACTCGAACACTAGACAAATACTTACGTGTAGAGACACTGCCCAAAACTCCACGCTGGAGAACAGTACTTAGCTCATTGGAATACATTCTAGAGCACTGCAGTGAGCAAAGCCCTGAACGCACACACATTGAAAACTTACGCAATAAACTCCAACACCTACTCTCTAACTAAACCAAGTATTACTGGCATTCCATGACGAACCGACGAGGCTAAATCTGCACTAAGATTTAGCCTCTTTCTTTTCATTCGTCCCCAATAACAGCCAATACACTTCCTCTCCCCCTCTGAGTTACCTTCTGAAATTCACCTATCAAACCACCTTATTACGCATAATAAAAAAAGACAAAAGCAACCGTTTACACATCGGCTCAAGAATATAGTTTTCGCTAGATAACGACGTATTCTTCGGTATTTGACGTAAAAACAATCTGTATTGCGAGGCCAATCACAACAATTCGGCAGATTTTATTTAGCCAAAAAAATAACACTAAAAATAGTAGGTGATTCAGATCTCAATATAAGAACCCAAGTCACAATACCAAATATAGCAACGCCCAAACAGTAAGTAATCACTTACAAATAAACACAAACCAACTGCATTATGCGATCTACATCACCTGGCAATTATTGAACAATTAATACTCAAAACAGCCTCTATTAACGTTATTAACGTAGGATTCGGGGTATTTGACGTTTTTGACGGGAATTAAGATTGCGAAAAAAAGCTTGAGGGTGTCTTCTTACACTTGCCTAAGGCCTACAGGCCACTCTCTGACATTCTTTCTCCTCCGGATTGAATCTCAATATTAGAGGTAGGCCTTAGAGAGTGTTTATCAATTGATGACATTCAATTCCATAAGTGAAATGAAAGCAAATAGTAAGGAACAGCTATGCTTGCCAACCTTAAAAAAACAGCACTAGCGACAGCAATTATTGCGACTGCAACAACTGGGTTTGCTTCAGTAGCAACAGCCGCTGAACGCAGTGAACTAACCGTTCACCCAAAAGAGTTCACCACATTCGTCCGTAACTTCAACCCGTTTTTGGGTGCAACTAACCTGCACACAACAACAGACTTTATCTACGAACAGTTAGTCGTTTTCAACGAAATGCACGGCAATACGCCGGTATTCCGTCTAGCTGAAAACTTCAAAATGTCTGATGACCTAATGAGCGTGACTTTCGATATTCGTAAAGGCGTAAAATGGTCTGACGGTCAAACGTTCGATGCAAATGACGTTGTTTTCTCATTTAACCTCGTTAAGAACAAACCTGAGCTAGACCAAAGCGGCATTAACTCTTGGATTTCTGGCGTTAAGAAAGTTAACGACTACCAAGTTAAGTTCATGCTTACAGAAGCGAACTCCAATGTTCCTTACGAAATTGCTAAAGTACCGGTAGTACCAGAGCACATCTGGAAAGACGTAAAAGATCCAGCAACCTTTACTAACGAAAACCCGGTTGGTTCTGGACCGTTCACGGAAATTGATACCTTTACTCCTCAGCTATACATCCAGTGTGCTAACCCTAATTACTGGGATGCAGACAACCTAGACATTGATTGTCTACGCGTACCTCAAATTGCTAACAACGACCAGTTCCTAGGAAAAGTCGTTAACGGCGAAATGGACTGGACTTCATCGTTCATTCCAGATATCGATCGTACTTACGCTGCAGCGAGCCCTAACCACCAATATTGGTACCCGCCATCAGGTACTCAGGCATTCGTAGTTAACTACAAAAACCCAGATCCAGCGAAGAATGAAGCGCTGAATAACCTCGACTTCCGTCGTGCATTCTCAATGGCTCTAGATCGTCAAACTATCATTGATATCGCTTTCTACGGTGGCGGTACAGTGAACGACTTCGCATCTGGCCTTGGCTACGCGTTCGAAGCTTGGTCTGATGAAAAGACACACAACAAGTACAAAGGTTTCAACACGTACAATGTTGATGGTGCGAAAGAGCTACTGAAGAAAGCGGGCTTTAAAGACGTGAACAAAGATGGCTTCGTAGACACTCCTTCTGGTAAATCTTTCGAATTGCTTATTCAATCACCAAATGGTTGGACAGACTTCAACAACACAGTACAACTTGCAGTTGAACAGCTAGCGGAAGTGGGTATTAAGGCAAAAGCACGTACACCTGACTTCTCTGTGTACAACCAAGCGATGCTAGAAGGTTCTTACGACGTTGCGTACACGAACTACTTCCACGGTGCCGACCCACACACTTACTGGAACAGTGGCTACAACTCAGCGCTGCAGTCTGGTGAGGGTATGCCTCGCTTCGCAATGCACTTCTACAAGAACGAAAAAGTCGATTCGCTTCTAAACAGCTTCTACAAGACAGCTGACAAGAATGAGCAGTTAGAAATCGCTCACGGTATCCAAGAGATCCTAGCTTCTAACCAAGTAACGATTCCTGTGATGTCTGGCGCATACATGTACCAGTACAACACAACTCGCTTCACTGGTTGGTGGAACGAAGAGAATCCAAAAGGCCGTCCAAACATTTGGGCCGGTATCCCAGAGCGTCTACTACACGTACTGGACCTAAAACCAGTTAAGTAATCGTTCTATCTTTGCGGCGTACCTCTTGTGCGCCGCATACCCCCAACGCTTTATCTATTTAAAGTATGGCGCCAGTCGTCAGGGGATTATTCGCTCTAAATTTTGATTTTCGCTAGGAGCGACCTGAAACCAGAAACAGGGAAAATCTGGATAAGTAAGGTGTGAGTTATGGGTTATTTTTTAAGACGTTTGTCGTTTTACTTTGTCGCTTTATTGGTTGCTGCGACGTTAAACTTCATTATTCCTCGTGCAATGCCGGGTGATCCGGTAACCATGATGTTTGCTAACGCTTCCGTTCAAGTAACGCCAGAACGTATTGCTGCGATGAAAGAGCTTCTTGGCTTTGTCGATGGCGGCCTATTCGTTCAATACATTGCCTACATGAAGAACATTCTAAGTTGGGAGCTAGGCACTTCAATTCAATTCTATCCTCTGTCTGTTAACGAATTACTAGGCGGCGCTTTCGGCTGGTCTTTGTTCTTAGCAGGTTCAGCGGTCATTCTTTCTTTCTCTCTAGGTTCGGTACTGGGCATATTCGCGGCTTGGAAGCGTGGCAGTAAATACGATGCTTTCATTACGCCAGGAATGCTGATTGTACAAGCCGTACCTCAAGTGGTAATTGCAATGATGGCCCTGTTCATTTTTGCCATCGGCTTAAAGTGGTTCCCAACAGGCTATGCATACACCGCAGGCACAATGCCTGACTGGACAAGCTGGGAATTCTACAAAGATGCAGCTTACCACGCAGTACTGCCTCTGTTCTGTGCGTCTATCATCCAGGTGGGTGGCTTCTTGGTAAACATGCGTAACAACATGATTAACCTGCTAGCAGAAGACTACATCACCATGGCAAAAGGCAAAGGGTTGAGCGAGAACCGAGTGGTATTTAACTACGCCGCACGAAACGCGCTTCTTCCTAGTGTCACTGCTCTTTCTATGTCTTTGGGTATGGCAATTGGTGGTCAGTTAATTATTGAGATCATCTTTAACTACCCAGGCCTCGGAACCGTACTATTGAACGCAATTCATGCACGTGACTACCAAGTACTTCAAGGGCAATTGATCATCATGACGCTGTTCATGCTGTCCTTTAACTTAATTGCCGACATGCTTTACGTGGTACTTGATCCTCGCCTTCGTAAAGGAGGGAAATAATAATGAAAGATCTATTTAAACTGATTTTAGGCAACGCATACGCTCGCACTGGCTTGGCGATTGTCTCGCTGTTCATATTTGTCGCAGTGGCGGCGCCTCTGCTGACTAAACATGCTCCGGATAAGCGCACTGGTAACCCGCATGAGTACCCAGGCTTTGTGGTGAAATCTGCTCAAGCAAACCCCGATGGTTGGGTTGCGGAAAACTTAGCGACGGACCGCCGCACTATGATCATGTCAAAAAAAGCCGATCATGTGCTAGGTACTAGCCGAATGGGCCGAGATATTTGGTCTCAGTTAGCCTATGGCGCTCGTATATCTCTCGGTGTGGGTTTCGGTGCAGGCATCACCGTATGTTTTCTTGCCACCGTCATTGGTATTTCAGCCGGTTACTTTGGAGGCCGCGTCGATGACGCACTCACGGCTGCCATGAACATCATGCTGGTAATTCCTCAATACCCATTACTGTTTGTTCTGGCGGCGTTTATTGGCGAGGCAGGCCCTCTGACCATAGCGATCATTATCGGTTGTACCTCCTGGGCCTGGGGCGCGCGGGTTATCCGCTCTCAGACTCTAGCCCTAAGAGAAAAAGAGTTTGTTAAAGCCGCTGAAGTTCTGGGTGAGTCGTCTTTCCGCATTATCTTTGTCGAAATTTTGCCAAACCTTATCCCGATTGTTGGCGCAAGCTTTATCGGCTCAGTAATGTACGCGATTGGTATGGAATCCATCATCTCATTCCTAGGGCTTGGCGACCCAAGCACGATCAGTTGGGGCATCATGCTTTACAACGTTCAAACATCATCAGCCATGTTGATTGGTGCCTGGTGGGAAGTGATCGCACCTTGTGTAGCACTAACAATACTCGTGACTGGCTTGGCGCTACTTAACTTCGCCGTTGATGAAATTGCGAACCCTCAGCTTCGCTCTCACAAAGGCATGAAACGCTGGAAGAAACTAGCCAAGAGCGAGAAAAAAGAACGTGAGCCAACAGAACTAGCACCACAAAATGCACTTTGGAGCGGAGAAAAATAATCATGACTGAACCACTCATCTCTATCCGCAACCTTTGCGTTGACTATATTACCGACGCGGGCGATGTCCGCGCTTGTAACAATGTCAGCTTTGATATCGCACCAGGCGAAGTTTTTGGCCTAGCGGGCGAGTCCGGCTGTGGTAAATCAACCGTAGCCTTCTCGCTGATGCGTCTACATAAACCGCCTGCATTCATTACTGGTGGTGAAGTCATTTTTAATGGTGAAGACATCATCCAGTACAGTGATGAACGCATGCAATCCTTCCGCTGGAGTGAAATGTCGATGGTATTCCAGAGTGCGATGAACGCTCTTAATCCCGTTTTGACCATGGAAGAACAGTTCTGTGACGTGATTATGCGTCACACTAAAATGACGCGCGAGCAAGCACGTAAACGTGCTGAAGGATTGTTAGAGATTGTTGATATCCACCCTAGCCGTCTGACGGATTACCCGCACCAGTTTTCTGGTGGTATGCGTCAGCGTCTGGTGATTGCAATTGCTCTAGCCCTGAACCCTAAAATGATCATTATGGATGAGCCAACAACGGCACTGGATGTCGTTGTACAGCGAGAGATTTTACAAAAAATCTACGCACTGAAAGAAGAGTTTGGCTTCTCTATCTTGTTCATTACTCACGATATCTCGTTGATGGTCGAATTCTCAGACCGCATCGGCATCATGTATTCCGGTGAGTTGATTGAAGTCGCGCCTTCAAAACAAATATTGGAAAGCCCTTACCATCCTTACACTAAAGGACTGGGCAGCTCTTTCCCTCCATTAACAGGCCCTAAAACTAAGTTAACTGGTATTCCTGGTAACCCACTCAACCTACTGGACATTCCTCAAGGTTGTCGCTTCCAAGCTCGTTGTGACCGAGTGCATGAAGCATGTACCCGAGTACCAACTCAGCTAAGGCAGATAGAGCCAAATCGTTTCTCCAATTGTCACTTGTACGGTGAGCCAATTGCGCAGACCAAACTCTAGCAACGCGGTGAGAAAAGAATAAAAAGATTACTGGAGACAATTATGAGCAAAGAATTTGGCCAACTGCTGGTTGAAGGAAAAAACCTAGTAAAGGACTTTCCGATCAACAGCAACGCCCTAAACCAACCGATGATGCGTGCAATCAACGACGTATCATTCAAGATGTACAAAAGTCGCGGTTTATCCGTTGTGGGTGAGTCTGGTTCAGGCAAATCAACCACGGCTAAGATGATTGCAAAAATGTACGCACCAACAGGCGGCTCTATTGAGTACAAAGGTCGCGACATTCAAACCATCAACTCGCGTTCTGACTTAATGTCTTACCGCGAAGGTGTGCAGATGGTTTGGCAGGACCCATTTGGATCTCTTAACCCGACTCACAATATTTTCCACCATATTGCTCGCCCGCTACTGATCCACAAGAAGGTATCGGCAGGCAACAAGAAAGAATTGGAAGAACGCGTATACGATTTACTTGAGCAAGTTGGCCTCATTCCACCGAAGGAAACCGCACAAAAGTTTCCACACCAACTCTCTGGTGGGCAACGTCAACGCGTTAACCTAGCAAGAAACATTGCCGTCGGCGCGGAAGTCGTTTTGGCCGACGAACCGACCTCAATGCTGGATGTATCGATTCGTGCGGGTGTCCTCAACTTAATGGAAGAAATGAAGTTTGAGAAAGAAATGTCTCTGCTTTACATCACCCATGACATCGCAACCGCTCGCTACATCGCGGAAGATCTTGCCGTTATGTACGTCGGCCACATGGTTGAATGGGGAGACACGGAAGAAATCATCCACGATCCTCAACATCCTTATACCCAGCTATTAGTGTCGGCTGTACCAGATCCTAGCAAGTCAATCCACGAAAAGCTGAAAGGGAATAAGGGGGAAATCCCTTTATGGACTCCTGAATCGCTTGGGTGCCCGTTCGCGGGTCGCTGTCAGCATGCAACGGACAAATGTCGCGAGCAATTGCCAGCCGTAACCCAACTATCAGACAACCACTTCGTACGTTGTTACCTATACGAGAACTAAGGCCAAACAAGCCAAGAGCCCGTGCTCTTGGCTTGAATACGACATAATAATTATCAGTTTTCCGGAGTTTTTCATGCTGCTACTTACTAACCACATTGGTTATGAACCCCTTGGTCCCAAACAAGCTGTTCTGATGTCTGGGACATCGCACCTAAATACTTCCACTGCACTCTTAGTGTGTGCTGACAGCCATCAAACCGTCGCGAGCTTTGTTGTCGAAAATGGCGACAAAGTTGCAAATTGGCACCAAGGGCATTTTTTTCGCATTGATTTCTCCGAATATTCTGAACCTGGTACTTATTACCTACAAGTGGATTCATCCCAGTCTGAAACGTTCAAAATTGAACAAGGTTTATTGCTCAATGAAACACTCTCAGACGTTTTACATTACTTTAAATCGCAGCGCTGTGGCGGCCGATTTGATAAAAAAGATCACTCTGTCCCTGTTCTGGGAACAGAGACCTTTGTTGATGTTCATGGCGGCTGGTATGACGCTTCTGGTGATGTAAGCAAATACCTGAGTCACCTATCTTACGCAAATTACTTTAATCCACAGCAAACCCCAATGGTTGTGTGGAACATGCTTAAGAGTCTGGAAATAACCGCTGACAACGAGCAAGTTCCCACAAATACCAAAGTGCGATTGCTTGAAGAAGCTCTCTATGGCGCGGACTTTTTAATCCGCATGCAAAACGAGCAGGGATTCTTTTATGTGACTGTATTTGACAAATGGTCAAAAGACATTGAGCAACGCGAAATCTGCGCTTACGCGACTCAAGACGGCCATAAATCCAATAATTATCAAGCTGGATTACGCCAAGGCGGCGGTGCTGCAATCGCAGCGTTGGCGGCCGCGGCTCGCCAGGCTGAATGTGGTGAGTTCTCACAAAGTGAATACTTAGCGGCAGCGGAAAAAGGTTACTGGCACCTGCGTGAGTGTAATCATCAATACCTTGATGACGGTGAAGAAAATATCATTGATGAATACTGTGCGCTACTGGCTTGTGTCGAACTGTCTCAAACCACACAAAACAGTGATTACTTAACGGAAAGCCGTTACTGGGCAGAGAAACTGCAGCAACGTCAAATGAGCGATGACGCGTTTAAACACTACTGGTCTGCAACCTCTGATGGCGCTCGCCCGTATTATCACGCGGCAGAAGCTGGACTACCAGTAATTGCACTGTGCAATTACTTAGACATAGAAGAGGACGAGCAACACGCGGCAAAAGTTATAAGCGTAGTGAACAAGGCGTTAGAGTTTGAACTCTCCATTACGCACGCGAAGGCAAACCCATTTGGTTATCCGCGCCAATACGTTAAACCCATCAATGGCGCTAAAAGAGACGCGTTTTTTGTCGCTCATGACAACGAAACAGGGTATTGGTGGCAAGGCGAAAATGCACGTTTGGGCTCCTTAAGTACCATGGCGCTGTTCGCCCTTCCTCATCTACAAGAGACACAACTCAAAGAGCAAGCTTTAGCATTCGCACACAATGCCCTGAACTGGATTTTAGGCCTGAACCCGTACCACATGTGCATGCTTGATGGGCATGGACATAACAACCCAGACTATCTGCCACACTTAGGCTTCTTTAATGCTAAAGGCGGCGTTTGCAACGGCATCACTGGTGGCTTCGAAGATGAAAATGACATCGCATTTAATCCTCCTGAGCACAAAGATGACATGCTACAAAACTGGCGCTGGGGCGAACAATGGATCCCCCATGGCGCTTGGTATCTGCTAGCCATCGTTGCTCAGTTCCACCATTTCAACGGACGCAAGGAGGACTAATATGACACTTTACTATGTGGGTATCGACGGAGGTGGCACATCTTGCCGCGCTCGTATTCGTGATGAACAAGGCAATTTTATCGGTGAGGCGAAAAGTGGCAGTGCGAACATTATGCTCGGCGCAGACGTTGCGATGAAATCGATTGTAGACGCAATCACACAAGCCGCCCTTCAGGGAGGGTTATCATCCAAAGACTTTTCCGAAATGCATATTGGCTTAGCTCTCGCTGGTGCAGAACATAAATCATCGTGGCAAACATTTATGGCTTTGCCCCATCCGTTTGCCTCTATGGTCTTAAATACCGATGCGTACGGTGCGTGTGTCGGCGCTCACAACGGTGATGATGGGGCCATCATGATCGCAGGAACAGGATCTTGTGGCATTTATTTAACCAATGGTGAGCAACATGTTGTGGGAGGCAGAGAGTTCCCTATTTCGGATCAAGGTGGTGGCGCCGTCATGGGCTTACGCCTAGTACAGCAAGTCCTTCTCGCTGAAGATGGCATCATCGATAAAACCCCACTCTGCACCCATGTCATGGCACATTTCAACCACGATGTTGACCAAGTCGTTGAATGGTCAAAAACCGCCTTACCACGAGACTATGGTCAGTTTTCACCCGCAATTTTTGAACATGCAGCGCAAGGCGATAGCCTCGCCATCTCTATGCTGAAACAAACGGCATCCGACGTAGAAATGTTCTTACTTGCCCTTAATCGAAAAGGGGCCACGCGCATTTGCCTGATGGGCAGCATCGCCGAACGCATCTTAAAATGGCTCTCTCCACCGGTTCAAAATTGGGTAGTCGAGCCGCAATTTGACGCGATTGAAGGCGCATTAATGTTTGCTGGCAAGCCAGAGCACAACCTCTACGGAAGGAACATCTCATGAGTTTTCGTGTTGAATTAGCCGTATTATCAGAGCACAAACACTATTGTCGCTTTGGCCTCACTATCCACAACCTAACAGAGCAAGATCTGGCGAATTGGCAACTGCAATTTATCACGGATCGCTATATCCAACCGGATAGCTTCAGCAAAGGTAGCATTCACCAAATCGGCAGTTTCTGCACGGTTACACCCGACGAAAGCGTACTAAAAGCGAATCAGCATTATTACTGTGAATTCAGTATTGGCAACGCACCACTTCGCTTTTACTCCGACGGGTTAAAAGACGCGCTCATTCTGGCAGAAGGCAAAGCGATCACCTCCCCCGTGATCTTAACCCCCATAGCACTTGCGTCACCATACAAAGAGCGTACCGAATTACCGAATGTTGACGCGAGTCGACTCGCCTTGATACCGAAGCCTAATCATACGGAGCTGCGAGACGGCCATTTCAATATCTCAGCATCAAGCCAAATTACATTGCAGGCCGCACTAGCGGAAAAAGCCGCAACGTGGTTACAAGAAGAGCTGGTAAACCTATTTGCTTTCACAAGTAAAGCTATCGGCCAGAGTGACATTCTATTTCGCAACAATCCAACCTTGGATGAAGGCGCGTATCATCTGACCGTTTCCAGCTCAGGCATCCGCCTGGAGGCCGCATCGAGCGTAGGCTTTGTGCACGCGAGTGCGACTTTGCTGCAACTGATCCAACGTGAGAACGATTCACTAGTCGTGCCTTACATCAAAATCACTGATAGCCCGCGCTTTAAGTATCGAGGAATGATGCTCGACTGCGCGCGACATTTTCACCCAGTGGAGCAAGTGAAACGCTTAGTCAACCAATTGGCCCATTACAAATTCAATACTTTTCATTGGCATTTAACCGATGATGAAGGTTGGCGCATAGAGATCAAAGCGTTTCCACAACTGACCAAAATCGGTGCTTACCGTGGTACTGGCACCTCATTGGAGCCGCAATACAGTCATTTAAATAGTGTTTACGGTGGGTTCTATTCTCAGGATCACGTGAGAGAGGTCATCGCCTATGCTCACGAGCGAGGCATCAACGTTATTCCAGAAATCGACATCCCAGGCCACTGCCGCGCCGCGATAAAGTCGTTACCAGAGCTGCTCCAAGACCCGCAAGACGCATCACAATATCGCAGTATTCAACACTACAACGACAATATTCTCTCTCCTGCTTTGCCTGGAACGTATGAGTTTCTCGATAAAGTACTCGAGGAAGTCGCTGAACTCTTCCCGTCTAAATGGGTGCATATCGGTGCGGATGAAGTGCCCGATGGCGTTTGGGTTGAAAGCCCGTCATGCCAGCAATTAATGAAGCAACACGGTTACCAAACCGCTAAAGAGTTGCAAGGGCACCTACTGCGTTACGCCGAGAAAAAACTACGTTCACTCGGTAAGCGCATGGTCGGCTGGGAAGAAGCGCAGCATGGCAATAAAGTCAGTAAGGATACCGTTATCTACTCTTGGCTAAGCGAAGAGGCGGCTCTGAATTGTGCTAAGCAAGGCTTTGATGTGATCCTTCAACCAGGTCAATCGACTTATTTGGATATGACCCAAGATTACGCACCAGAAGAACCAGGCGTCGATTGGGCAGCAGTGATTCCGCTAGAACAGGCCTATCAGTATGAACCGCTCGCTGACATTCCTGATACAGACCCAATTCGAAAGCGAATCTTAGGCATCCAATGTGCCCTCTGGAGTGAAATCATCCTGACACAACCACGCATGGATTACATGGTATTCCCGCGCCTAACCGCGATGGCAGAAGCCTGCTGGACGGAAAAAACGCATCGTAACTGGAAAGATTATCTGTCTCGATTGAAAGGCCACTTGCCACTCCTCGACAAGCAAGGCATTCAATACAGACAACCTTGGAAATAACACGTGGCCAATGAGCAACTTATTTAAAGTTTTCACTAGCTTAAAATTTTGGCTACCAATGTGGTAGCTTGGTAAAAAGGAAATTAACATGAAATACGGCTATTTCGATAACGACAATCGCGAATACGTCATCACTCGCCCAGACGTTCCTGCGCCATGGACCAACTACTTAGGCACAGAAAAATTCTGTACTGTTATCTCTCACAATGCAGGGGGATATTCGTTCTACAATTCTCCTGAATATAACCGTGTTACTAAGTTCCGTCCGAACGCGACATTAGACCGCCCGGGACATTATGTTTACCTGCGTGATGACGAAACGGGTGACTACTGGTCAATCTCATGGCAGCCAGTAGCAAAAAGCCTAGACGAAGCAAACTACGAAGTTCGTCATGGCTTGTCTTACTCTAAATTCAAGTGTGAATACAGCGGTATTACCGCAACCAAAACGCTGTTCGTACCAAAAGGCGAAGATGCCGAAGTATGGGACGTGGTGATCAAGAACACCTCGGACAAACCACGTACCATAAGTGCTTTCTCATTCGTTGAGTTCTCGTTCAGCCACATTCAATCCGACAACCAAAACCATCAGATGTCTTTGTACTCGGCGGGTACAGCATACAAAGAGGGCGTGATTGAATACGACTTGTATTACAACACCAACGACTTCGAAGGTTTCTACTACCTGGCGTCAACGTTTGACCCAGATTCATACGACGGCCAACGCGATAGCTTCCTAGGCCTATACCGTGATGAAGCCAACCCACTAGCGGTAGAGCAAGGTAAGTGTTTCAACACCGCGCAAACTTGTTACAACCACTGCGGCTCTCTACACAAACAATTCACTATCCAACCAGGTGAAGAAGTTCGCTTCGCATACATCCTAGGTATCGGTAAAGGCAACGGTGAGCGTCTACGTGCGAAATACCAAGATCTCGCAGAAGTAGACAACGCGTTCGCGGGTATCAAAGCACACTGGGATGAGCGTTGTGGCAAATTCCAAGTGAAATCGCCAAACGAAGGTCTAGACACCATGATCAACGCTTGGACACTATACCAAGCAGAAACCTGTGTGGTTTGGTCTCGCTTTGCATCTTTCATCGAAGTGGGTGGTCGTACTGGTCTGGGTTACCGCGATACGGCGCAAGACGCGATTTCCGTACCGCACGCAAACCCAGCGATGACACGTAAGCGCATCGTTGACCTCCTACGTGGTCAAGTGAAAGCGGGTTACGGTCTGCACCTATTCGATCCAGATTGGTTCGATCCAGAGAAAGCAGACGTTAAACCGTCTAAATCTCCAACCGTTGTGCCAACACCATCGGATGAAGATAAGATCCACGGTATCGAAGATACTTGTTCTGATGACCACTTATGGCTCGTACCGACCATCTGTAAGTACGTGATGGAAACCGGCGAACACAGCTTCTTCGATGAAGTGTTCCCGTACGCAGATGGCAGCGATGCAACGGTTTATGACCATATGAAAGCCGCGCTCGATTTCTCGGCTGAATACGTGGGTCAAACAGGTATCTGTAAAGGCCTGCGTGCGGACTGGAACGACTGCCTCAACCTAGGTGGTGGCGAATCTTCAATGGTGTCTTTCCTACACTTCTGGGCACTGCAAGAATTCATTGACCTAGCCAAGTACCTAGGCAAAGAAGCTGACGTTGAGAAATACACGGTGATGGCTGCCAACGTACGTGAAGCGTGTGAAACGCACCTTTGGGACGAAGAAGGTGGCTGGTACATCCGTGGTCTAACAAAGAATGGCGACAAGATCGGTACAGCGCAACAAACAGAAGGCCGAGTCCACCTAGAGTCAAACACACTCGCGGTACTGTCTGGTGCGGTATCTCAAGAGCGCGGTGAGAAAGCAATGGATGCGGTCGATGAGAACCTATTCTCTGAGTACGGCCTGCACCTGAACTCACCATCATTCGCAACACCAAATGATGATATCGGCTTCGTAACGCGTGTATACCAAGGCGTAAAAGAAAACGGCGCGATCTTCTCGCATCCAAACCCATGGGCTTGGGTAGCAGAAGCGAAATTGGGCCGTGGTGACCGCGCGATGAAGTTCTACGACGCACTGAACCCATACAACCAAAACGACATCATCGAAAAACGTGTCGCCGAACCTTACTCATACGTACAGTTCATCATGGGCCGTGACCATCAAGACCATGGTCGTGCCAACCACCCATGGTTAACCGGTACATCGGGTTGGGCTTACTTTGCGGTGACTAACTTTATTCTGGGTGTACGTACTGGTTTCGATGGTCTAACTATCGACCCATGTATCCCAACTGACTGGCCAGGTTTTGAAGTAACTCGCCAATGGCTAGGGGCGACGTACAACATCAAAGTAGAGAACCCGAATTCCGTCAGTAAAGGCGTGAAATCTATCACTCTGAACGGCGAAGCTATCACTGGCGCATCAGTGCCAGTTCAAGCGGAAGGCAGCGTTAACAACGTGGTCGTCACCCTAGGTTAATGACCTATCTGGGAGCCTGTCATCGATAGGCTCCTAATTTGAGTTAAGGATTATTTATTATGATCAAATTCGGAACAGGTGGCTGGCGCGCCTTTATTGGTGAAGAATTTACTAAAGATAACGTTCGTCTTGTCGCTCAGGCAGTCGCCAACATCATCAATGCCGAGAATGTGGCCGATAAAGGATTTGTCATCGGTTATGACCGCCGCTTCCTATCAGATAAAGCGGGGCGTTGGTTTGCTGAAGTATTAGCCGCAAATGGGGTTACGGTCAGCTTTATCGATAAGTTTGTCCCAACCCCTATCGTCATGTTCAAAGCAAAAGAGATGGGCTGCGCGTATTCAGCGTGTATCACTGCCTCGCACAACCCTGCCGATTACAACGGTGTGAAAATTTTCATCGAAGGTGGTCGTGACGCAGATGAAGTGATCACACAAAAAGTTGAAGACCAAATTTCGGTGCTAACGGCCGATAACGTGAACAGTGTTGACTTTGAACAAGCGGTGGCCGACAAGCTAATCGAAGTGATCAACCCAATGAACGAATTTGTTGATTCAATCATCGACTTTATCGACATTGAGGCGATCAAGAAAGCCAACTTGCGCGTACTGATTGACCCAATGTTTGGTGTAGCAAAAAACGCACTACAAACGGTATTAATTAACGGTCGTTGTGATGTGGACGTGATCAACGATGGTAAAAATCCAGATTTTGGTGGCTTAATGCCGTCGCCAAGCGCTGCGACACTTTACCGTTTGATGCACCTAGTGGAAGAGCAAGGCTACGACATCGGTATTGGTACCGATGGTGATGCGGACCGACTCGGTATCATCGATGAAAAAGGCCATTTCATCCATCCAAATGAAGTGCTGATCCTGCTGTATTACTACTTACTTGAATACAAAGGCTGGTCTGGCTCTGTGGTACGCAATATCGCCACGACCCACCTACTCGACAAGATCGCAACTGACCATGGCGAAAAGTGCTTTGAAGTCCCTGTTGGCTTTAAACACATTAGCTCACAGATGGAAGCAGATGACTCATTGATCGGCGGAGAAAGTTCTGGCGGTTTAACCATTCGTGGACACATCAAAGGCAAAGATGGCGTCTTTGCCTCAAGCCTATTAGTGGAAATGATTTCTGTCACAGGTAAAAAGCTTTCTGAACTCTTAGATGAGATCTATGCCAAGTACGGTTATGCCTATATGGCGGAAGGGGACTGCAAGTTTAAACCCGCACAAAAAGAGATTCTGCACAACCGTATCTACGTTGAGAAACAATTGCCAGATTTTGAGTTTGAGATCGAAAAAGTCAGCTACGATGATGGCGCTAAAGTGTATTTCAACAATGGCGGCTGGATTATCGCGAGGTTCTCTGGGACGGAACCGTTACTGCGTATTTTCGCAGAAATGGAAGACAAAGAAACCGCTGAGCACGTGGTGCAACAATTCAAGGACTTCTTACAACTCTGAGTTTGCTAACAACCACCTAACTCCGTAGGTGGCTATCATTTGCCCAGCATCCGCTGGGCTTTTTTTTATCAGAAAGCCAGTACGCCTTGGGTATCAACTTTTACCGACACCATTTGCCCAATAGACAGTGGCTCTGACGAGCTTGCCAGTAAGTGGCTGCCACCCGCATCCACCACATAACGGCAGTGATCACCCATAAACTGCTGCTCTAGCACGACGACACTGCTTTCTTCCGCTGCGCTGATCTGTACGTGCTGTGGTCGAAGTAATAGCTCACATTGCGCTTCCACGTCAATACTCTGCTGAGCCTTGGCTTCTATCAGGCCCAATTCCGTTTCAAATTCAGATTCAGACACTCGTTTGGCAGTCAGGTAGCTCCCTCCTCCCAAGAAATCAGCAACAAACTTACTCGATGGCTGGTAGTAGAGTTCACTGGCCGTACCGTATTGCTCAATCACGCCGTGGTTCATTACCGCCATTTTATCGGCAAAGGCAAACGCTTCTTCTCGGCTGTGGGTAACGAAAATCGCCGTCACGCCCTGCTTTTTAAAAATCTTACGGATTTCGGCAATCAGCTCATGGCGCACTTGAGTATCAATATTGGAGAAAGGTTCGTCGAGAAGAAGCAAATCCGGTTTATAAGCAAGTGAGCGGGCAATCGCGACACGCTGCTGTTGGCCACCGGACAGCTGGTGCGGGTAACGATCAGCAAAGTCTTGCAGGTGAACAAGCTCCAGCATTTCGAGCACCTTCGCTTTTTTCTCTTCTGCCGTCATCGCTTTCAACCCAAACGACACGTTTTGCTCTACCGTCAAATGAGGGAATAACGCGTAATCTTGGAAGATCATGCCAATATTGCGCTGCTCTGGCGGCGTCCAGTTTTCACCATCATCAATCGTCATACAATTAAGACTCATCGTGCCCGAGCTTAATGGTAGTAGGCCAGCGATCGCTTTCAGTAACGTTGTTTTGCCACAGCCGCTCGCGCCAAGCAGACAAACAATTTCACCGTGCTCGACTTCCAATGACAACGACTCCAGAACCGTAGTCTGAGGGTCATACTTACAAGTCAGATTTTGGATAGATAGTGCGCAGCTCATTAGTGTGAATGCTCCAGTGAACGGTTGATGAGAACCAAAGGAATTAGACCGACTAAAACCAGTAAAACAGCAGGAAGAGCCGCCAGCTCTAAATGCTCATCAGAGGCAAAGTTGTAGACATAAGTCGCCAGTGTTTCAAAGTTAAACGGTCTCAGTAAGAGCGCCGCATTGAGCTCTTTCATGGACTCGATAAACACCAGAAGCCCAGCAATTAAGGCGCCGCGACGAACAAGGGGAAAGTGGACTCGCCACAGCATTTGGTTCGAATTGCACCCCATGGTACGAGATGCCATATCTAATGACGGTGAAATCTTACCTAAACTACTCTCAATACTGCCGATCGCGACAGCAGAGAATCGCACCACCATGGCGAAGATAATTGCGAACATGGATCCTGAAAAGATAAGACCGGGCCGACCCCACTCCATTGCTTTGGCTATATCGTTGACCATGTGGTCCATGAACAGCACAGGCACCATCACACCAATCGCTAACACCGTGCCTGGTACCGCATAACCCATTGATGCTAACCTCATGAACGCCAAACTCTGACGGCCAGGATTTACTCGCTGGCAGAAGTTAACCAACAACGCCACCGCCACGCCAATAATGGCAGCAGTGATAGAAACATAAAGGCTATTTAAGGCAAATTCACGGAACTCACTGGTCCAACTTTGCGCAAAGTACTTATAGGCATAAATCAATAACTGTCCAAGCGGGAAGATAAACGCGATACAAACCAGTCCCCAACACCAAGTCAGCGCTAGCCATTTCTTCCAGCCTTGAAGTTCATAGCGAAAATCTTCACGGCTACTGAACTGGTTTTGGAATAGTTTTTGTCTTCTGCGGCTATAACGTTCAGCGCTCAACAGCAAGATAACGATCACCAACATAATGGCTGAGATCTTGGCTGCTGCGGTTAAACTGGAATAGCCAAGCCAAGTGTCATAGACCGCCGTTGTCAGCGTATTTACTGCAAAGTAACTCACCGTGCCAAAGTCGCCGACCGTTTCCATAGCGACAAGCGATAAACCAACAGCAATGGATGGACGTGCTAAAGGTAGCGAGATACGACGGAAACTTTCCCAAGGCGAGCACTTTAAAAGACGGGCGGATTGCAGCAAAGAGACATTTTGCTCCATGAAAGCGGCACGACCCAGCAGGTAAACATAAGGATACAACACCAAGGACAAAACAAACGTCGCTCCGGCGAGTGTCCGAATATCAGGGAACCAATACTCACCGGGGCCCCAACCTGTGACATCGCGCAAGAACACTTGTACAGGGCCAGCAAAGTCAAACCAGTCGGTAAAAATGTACCCTACGATATAGCCTGGCATCGCCAACGGTAATACGAGAGCCCACTGTAAGATCTTCTCACTCGGTAAGCGACACATCGCCATGATCCACGCCGAAGGAATCCCGATCACCAAAGACAGCACCATAGTGCCGAGTACCAAAAGTATGGTGTTATAGGTATAAGTGGGTAACACTGTCGACATCAAATGTGCGAAGAGATCGTCTGTTTCACCGACAGCGGTAATAAATATCGCTAAGATCGGTAAAACCAGTAGCAAAGCAAGTGCTCCACTACTGGTTTTCCATAAATAATTCTTTTCTTTCATCGCCTAATTACAGCCAGGCTGAGTGAGAGATAAATGCATTTGCAAATACATCTCATATCCTTTCCATCGTTTAGGGTAGTTATACTCTTATAAACAAACAACCTCAAGTTACCCTGACAAAAGAGCGACTTGAGGCTGTAATTTATCATCGGTAATCAGCTTACCGATTGATACTAACGATTAAAGGTCGAATTTAACTTCGTCTAGCAGTTTGATTGCTGCTTCGTGGTGACCTGCAATTTCATCTAGAGAAACTGTATCCGCTTTGAAGTCACCCCAAGATGCAACTAGTTCAGAACGCTTCACGCCTTCTTTCACTGGGTACTCAAAGTTTACTTCTGCGTACATGCTTTGTGCTTTGTCGCCCGATAGGAATTCCATCAGTTTAAGCGCGTTCTCTTTGTTTGGCGCGTACTTCGCCATCGCCATACCAGAGATATTTACGTGCGTACCCGTAGTTTTCTGGTTCGGGAAGTTGATGTAAACCGCGTCTGCCCATGCTTTTTGCTCGGCATCGTTTACCATCTTACCTAGGTAGTAGCTGTTACCCAGAGAAACGTCACATAGACCTTCTTTGATTGCTTTAACCTGAGCACGGTCGTTACCTTGAGGTTTGCGAGCAAGGTTCGCTTTCACGCCTTCCAACCATTCTTTAGTTTCTGCTTCACCTTTGTGAGCAATCATTGAAGAAACTAGAGATACGTTGTAAGGATGCTTACCACTACGAGTACAGATCTTGCCTTTGAATTCTGGTTTAGCAAGATCATCATAAGTGAAGTCTTCACCCAATTTACCTACACGGTCACGAGATGAGTAAACACTACGAGTACGAGTTGTTAGGGCAAACCACTCGTTTTCTGCATCTTGGTACTGAGCTGGAATGTTTTGCTCAAGTACAGCGCTTTCTACTGATTGAACAACGTCTTTTTTCGTTAGCTCAGCAAGACGGCTGATGTCCACGGTAAGAACAACGTCAGCAGGGCTGTACTCACCTTCTTGAGCTAGCTTTTCTGCAAGACCTTTTTTAGCAAACTTAACGTTTACTTTAATACCAGTCTCTTTCGTGAACTCGTTGAACATAGGCTCAACCAAGAATGGTTGACGGTATGAGTATACGTTCACTTCTTCAGCGGCCATAGCGGTTGGAGCAAGTGTTGCACACGCTAAAGCAGAAAGAGTTAGCACTTTTTTCATGGGTCAGTCCTTTATGTATTCGTAATGATAACGTTTATCAGTTGCGTTATTATATGCATGACTATTTAGAAAACAATGAGCAAAAACAAAAAAAACTGCCAACATTAGCAGTTTTTTTCATTAACAATATGCAACCAATTGGTTCATCATTGACCTACTTCACAGTTACAAACTCTGGGTAAGCGCCTACTCCACAATCGTGCATATCCATTCCTTCCATTTCTTCGTCTTCAGATACTCGGATGCCAACTGTGTATTTTAACACTGCCCATACCGCTAGGCTTGCTGCAAATACCCAAGCGAAGATAACAGCCGCACCCAGTAGCTGAGCACCAAAGCTAGCATCAGCATTACTGATTGGCACAACCATTAGGCCAAAGAAGCCACACACACCGTGCACTGAGATAGCACCCACAGGATCGTCAATCTTCAGCTTATCAAGACCAATGATGCTAAACACAACCACTACCCCGGCAACGGCACCAATAGCAACTGAGTAAAGCGGTGATGGAGAAAGCGGGTCAGCAGTAATCGCCACTAGCCCAGCTAAAGCACCATTCAAAATCATGGTTAAATCGGCTTTACCCCACGTTGTTTTACACACAAATAAGGCTGCAATCGCGCCCGCTGCAGCGGCTGCATTGGTGTTAAGGAAGATTTGACCAACTGCGGTTGCGTTCTCAAAGTCAGACACCATTAGCTGAGAACCACCGTTAAAGCCGAACCAACCTAACCAAAGGATAAAGGTACCCAGTGTTGCAAGAGGCATGTTAGAGCCTGGGATTGGGTAGATTTCGCCATTTTTACCGTATTTACCTTTACGCGCACCAAGTAATAACACACCCGCGAGAGCCGCTGAAGCGCCAGCTAAATGCACAATACCCGAGCCTGCAAAGTCGCTAAAACCCGCTTCAGCTAGGAAGCCGCCGCCCCATGTCCAGTAACCTTCCATTGGATAGATAAAGGCGGTCAAAACCGCTGAAAAGATTAAGAAAGACCATAATTTCATACGCTCAGCGACCGCACCCGATACCACCGACATCGCGGTTGCTACAAACACAACTTGGAAGAAGAAATCTGATTCTAACGAGTGGTCTGCTCCTTCACTTTGGGTACCAATCAATGCACCAAAGGATGGCAACCAACCGCCTTCACCATTTCCAACATACATGATGTTGTAGCCCACGATGAGATAGGTCGTACAGGCGATAGCGTATAAGCAAAAGTTTTTCGTGAGGATCTCAGTGGTGTTCTTAGAACGTACTAAACCCGCTTCTAACATAGCGAACCCAGCCGCCATCCACATCACCAACGCACCTGAAATGAGAAAGAAGAAAGTATCCAGTGCGTATCTTAACTCTGTTACTGTAGTTGTTAATTCCATTGCTTTGTCTCCAGTCCTTTGAATTCTTAAAGCGCTTCTGCGTCCATTTCACCTGTACGGATTCGCACCGCTTGGCTCAGGTCGTAGACAAAAATTTTGCCGTCACCAATTTTTCCGGTCTGTGCCGCTTTGGTAATGGCTTCAATCACGTTGTCGACATTTTCCGCATGAGTAGCGATTTCCAGCTTCACCTTAGGGAGAAAGTCCACTTGGTACTCGGCACCGCGGTAGAGTTCCGTGTGTCCTTTTTGGCGTCCGAAGCCTTTCACCTCAGAAACGGTCATACCTTCTATACCCACATCCGCTAGTGCTTCGCGTACGTCGTCCAATTTAAACGGTTTGATAATCGCATTTACTAATTTCATCGCATCCTCTCTATGAAGCATTCGTCCTTTTACTTAATAGAATCCAAGGTGCGTGCCAATTATTTAAGTAATTGATAAATAAATATTTAGTGTTATTTTTAGCTGATAGAAACAAAAAGGGCGCACTATATTAGTGCGCCCTTTTCACAACATTAAGGCAAGCTTTGTGCCTCTCACCATCTCTGTGCAAGTAAAATAACTTTGCCCTATTTGGTGGTCAGAAACTCTTTCCACTGTTCGATCATCAACTCAAAATCTTCTAAGCCACAGCTAGCGGTACTTTCACTGTCATAGAAATCAAACTCGCTGTCAGAATCGAGCTCTGCGCCATGAGCAAGCACATTTTCTTGTACGACCACTTCGTCACCTTGAACATTCAGGGTGATCTCTTTGCCTTCAAGAATATGCTCATGCTGAGGCTCGCGTCTGGCTTTATCCAGAAGCTGATCTACTCGATCAATTTTGTTCCAGTCTTTGCCGATCTCTTCTTGCAACCAACGACCGACAATCTCGTGTCCCATACTCGATTTGACGTAATACTCACCCATGAGTGTATTTCTGATAAATTCGAATTCCATCGGACAACCACTTCAAAAAATCTAGCCCGAGAGTATATAGCGCAGCTTTCTAAAGCACAAAAAAAAGCGCCTGCCGAAGCAGACGCTTTATTACTCAATGTTTATCTTAAGCAGGCTCTTGGAAAATAACCGTATCCGCTTTCTTGGTGTACTGTTCCATTGTATGGAAGTTCAAGTAACGGTATGTGTCCGCTGCAGTTGCATTAATTTGCTCAGCGTACTCTAGGTACTCTTCTTTAGTTGGAATACGACCAAGAATTGCACCTACTGCCGCAAGTTCCGCAGAAGATAGGTAAACGTTCGCACCTGTACCCAGACGGTTCGGGAAGTTACGCGTTGAAGTCGACATGACTGTCGCTTTGTCTGCTACGCGCGCTTGGTTACCCATACATAGTGAACATCCTGGAGTTTCAATACGAACACCAGCACGGCCATAAATACCGTAGTAACCTTCTTCTGTTAGCTGATCGCGGTCCATCTTAGTTGGCGGAGCCACCCATAGACGCGTATCTAGCTGACCACCCCATTGCTCAAGCAGTTTACCTGCCGCGCGGAAATGACCGATGTTCGTCATACATGAACCGATGAATACCTCATCGATTTGTGTACCTTGCACGTCAGAAAGTAGGCGTGCATCATCTGGATCGTTTGGCGCACATAGAATTGGCTCGTTGATTTCCGCTAGGTCAATCTCGATCACGTGTGCGTATTCTGCATCCGCGTCTGCTTCCATCAGCTCTGGGTTATCCAGCCACTCTTGCATTGCCGTGATACGACGCTCGATAGTACGACGGTCACCGTAGCCTTCAGAGATCATCCACTTAAGCATAGTGATGTTCGAGTTTAGGTACTCTTCGATCGACTCTTGAGACAACTTAACCGTACAGCCTGCTGCTGAACGCTCTGCTGATGCATCTGACAATTCAAACGCTTGCTCAACCGTTAGGTGCTCAACACCTTCGATCTCTAGTACACGACCAGAGAATTCGTTGATCTTACCCGCTTTCTCAACCGTTAGTAGGCCTTGCTTGATACCGTAGTAAGGGATGGCATGTACTAGGTCACGTAGCGTGATACCCGGCTGCATTTCACCTTTAAAGCGAACCAAGATTGATTCTGGCATATCCAGTGGCATAACGCCTGTCGCGGCTGCGAATGCAACCAGACCAGAACCTGCTGGGAATGAAATACCGAGTGGGAAACGAGTATGCGAGTCACCACCTGTACCAACGGTATCAGGCAGAAGCATACGGTTTAGCCACGAGTGGATAACACCGTCACCCGGACGTAGAGAAACACCGCCACGGTTCATGATGAAATCAGGTAGCGTATGGTGCGTGTTTACATCAACTGGTTTAGGGTACGCAGACGTGTGACAGAAAGACTGCATCACTAGGTCTGCTGAGAAGCCAAGACACGCAAGGTCTTTAAGTTCATCACGCGTCATAGGACCCGTAGTATCCTGAGAACCAACCGTAGTCATCTTAGGCTCACAGTAAGTGCCCGGACGAACACCTTCTACGCCACATGCTTTACCCACCATCTTCTGCGCAAGCGAGTAACCTTTACCTGAGTCCGCAACGTCACCTGGCTTGCGGAAGATGTCTGTAGGCTCTAGACCTAGAGATTGGCGAGCTTTGTCTGTTAGGCCACGACCGATGATAAGCGGAATACGACCACCAGCACGTACTTCATCGATCAGTACGTCAGTTTTTAGTTTAAATTCAGCCAGCGTTTCGCCAGTTTCGTGGTTACATACTTTGCCTTCAAATGGGTAAACGTCGATCACGTCGCCCATGTTCAGCTTAGAGACGTCAACTTCGATTGGTAGCGCACCCGCGTCTTCCATTGTGTTGAAGAAGATAGGTGCAATCTTACCACCCAGTACGTAACCGCCAGCGCGTTTGTTTGGTACGTTAGGAATGTCATCACCCATGAACCAAAGCACTGAGTTGGTTGCAGACTTACGTGAAGAACCCGTACCAACAACATCACCCACATACACTAGCTGGTGACCTTTCGACTTAAGTTCTTCGATTTGCTTGATAGGGCCAATACTGCCTGGCTGATCTGGGTTAATACCATCACGCTCGTTTTTCAGCATTGCAAGTGCGTGAACTGGGATATCTGGACGCGACCAAGCATCTGGTGCTGGAGACAGGTCATCCGTGTTAGTCTCACCCGTTACCTTAAATACCGTCAGCGTAATTTTCTCTTGAAGCTCTGGTTTAGTTAGGAACCATTCAGCATCAGCCCACGATTGTAGTACTTGTTGTGCAAACGCATTTCCTGCTTTTGCTTTCTCTTCTACATCATAGAAAGCATCAAACATTAGCAGTGTGTGAGACAGCGCTTTAACTGAAATTGGGGCCAGAGACTCGTCATCGAGTAGCTCTACTAGTGGTTCAATATTGTAACCACCTTGCATGGTACCAAGTAGCTCAGCAGCCTTTTCGCGGCTCACTAGAGGCGAAGACACCTCACCTTTCGCTACTGCGGTCAAAAAGCCAGCTTTTACGTAAGCCGCTTCATCAACACCTGGTGGGATTCGGTTTTCTAGTAGGTCAAGAATAAATGCTTCTTCACCTTGAGGGGGATTTTTAAGAAGTTCTACGAGGCCAGCAACTTGCTCGGCATCGAGTGGTTTAGGAACAACTCCTTCAGCAGCACGCTCTTCGACGTGTTTACGGTAGGCTTCAAGCACGACTTTTTCCTCTCATTGCGGCTCCTCCCTTTTGTTGCTATTTAATCAAAGAATAAGGGAGTGAGCATCCTTGGAAACTTGGCTCTCCTTGCCATATTTTCATTCAATTTGAGTGAGAAACAGCGCCAGAGAGGCCAAACTGTGGGCGGTAGAATAGCAAATTTAACCTTAAATTAAAATCTCATCACTTTGACCAACATAGCAACTTAAGACTAAAGTTTTATGATTTTGACTCACTAATCGCGAAAATTCCCACAATATGAGAAGTGTCAATGCCATCAGTTTTCTTTCTATTTTTATTTGAATGTCGTGCCGACAATCAGGTAAACAGAATCAAATCGCTGCTCGGTTCGGCCATAGCCCAACATGATTGGGCCAATCGGTGAATCTACGCCAGCAAAAACCGAACCCGCTGTATACATAGGGGCATCTCGTAGGGAGATATCCGGATCAGACCATACACCACCGTATTCTAACGATGCCCCCAGATAGAATGGGGAGGTGAACAAACCAAAGTCGTTATCGAACCACTTATATCGATACACCAAACTACTGAATGCTTTGTTCTGGCCTATTAAGCTATTTCTTGGAATACCAGATAAGTGCAGAAAGCCACCAATTTCTCGCGGGTCGATAGGAATGGACGAATTTTTACTTTTCACGACACCGACGTCTAAATTTGCGACCAAAGTATGTCGTGAAAAGCTGTGAGCGGCTTTGAATTTGGCCCCTAGTTCATAAGAAGTGTCTTCACTGTACCGCTCACTGACCAACTCTTCCTCATCGACACTTTCATCCATCGATATCAAATAATTTAAATCTAGGTAGATGCCTTTGGTTGGAAGGCTGAAGCTATCGAGGGTATCAATACGGTAACTGGCAAATGCGCCAATCCGCTTAAAGGCGATATCACCTAAAGTAGGCAACGTAGAGAACTGTCCGTCACCGTCAGTAAATCTCAGCCCGACTTTAAACTCACTCCACAGTGTTTGCTGATAACCTAAGGCTACATCAGCCTCCCATTCCATAAATGAAATAGGCAAAAAGTTATTGGTTGCCTCTAAGCTAGTATCACCAAAGCCTGAAACGGGTGCATTACGCTTCTCTTTTTTGTAGGAGAGGCCCAACGTCATAAAGGCTTTTTGGCCAGAAAGAATCGGGCTGTACAGCTCCCCTTCGATCAGCTTATCGGTACCCATTTCTAGGTTGGTGCGGAACTCTGCACCATGAATATTGAGATCGGTAAAGTTGGTAGAAACACCAATCGAGTACTGGCTATCAGTGCTAAAGTCATCTTCGAGGAAAAAACGGAAGTTAACATAATTTGGCCCCCACGATTTCTCATTTACATCCACAACCAAGGTGTCTTGGCCATCGATTTCATCGTAGCGATAAGTGATCCGCTCAAATCTGTCCAGCGCATACAAATCTTGTACGCTCTGCTCCACTTCTTCCAAGCTGTATATGTTGCCAGCATCCAAGTTAAGACGATTTTCCAACAGCGTATTACTGTAGTGCGTATTGTTATTGATCACGACCTGTTGAACTTCAATCTCATCGCCATAAGTCAGGCGCTTACGAGAGTCTTCTTTCTGATCGATATATCGCTGGTATTCCGCAGATGACACACTATACCGTTCAAGCTGCTCGCGGTTTTGCATCGCTGCCAAATAGCCTTTTTTAAACGCCTCGGGCATTCTGTCGAATTCGGTCGTTTCCATGTCCCCTACGTCAGGAAGCAGGAACACGTCATCATCCGTGAGAGTAATCGCTTGTCGGTGGGTAGTGCTGCGAACTAAGTAATTGGACAACTGATCCGCAACCGTTAGCAGCGTTGTAAAGTCATTTTCTTGTTTGTAGCTGGTACTGATGTCCACCGCAATCACGGTATCAGCGCCTAAATCTCGAGCCACATCCACTGGCATATTATTGGTTACGCCACCATCCACCAGCAGTCGTCCATTCAACTGATAAGGCGGCAAAGCCCCCGGTACCGACATGCTTGCCATCATGGCATCGACCAAGTAACCATCATCCAATATTACCGGCTGAAGCTCAATGATGTCGGTCGCGACCGAGCGGTATGGAATAGCAAGCTCATCGAAGGACTCAAACGGCGGCAAGTTCCCCGTCGTTTCACGCAAAATACGCAGCATTCCTTGGCCTTGCACGATCCCCTTAGAGCCCCGAACCTCGCCCCACCTTAAACCTAAATCGGTCGTGAGCTGATAGCGATCTTCATATTCTTTGTCTCGAACCCGACGATCACTGCGGTTCACTCGATCACGATAACCGCTGTTCCAATCCACAGTATCCACTAAGGCTTCTATTTCATCGGCACTCATGCCCGTGGCATACAGGCCACCTACGTACGCCCCCATACTGGTCCCTGTAATATAATCGACAGGAACTTTGAGCTCCTCAAGCGCTTTCAAAACACCGATATGAGCCGCACCTTTGGCGCCACCGCCTGCCAGAACAACCGCGATTTTTTCACGCTGAGGGGCCTTCTGCTCCAGATCGGTATTGGCGTAGCCAGTTTTCACCCATGAAACAGCCGATGCCAATACAATCCAAGCCAGTTTTCTCATTCTCAAAGTCCCTATCATGCCTATTACCCAGGTTACAGCCTATTTAATGGGGGCATACCTGCTCATTACCAAGTAAACAATTTTTCCAGCCAATCAGTCGGTTGATTCTCGCAATGTTGTTTGAAGGTGTTATTCACATCCCAAACCGGCAGCTTAAACGCACTGCCGCAGCTTAACTCTAAGCTGCCATGCGAAGACTTAGCAAAACCTACTGTACTCACTCCGCTAGGCCAAGGTAATGTTAATTTTTCTGGAATGCGATGTTGAAGGTACTCTGCATAAACGCGCAGCGCACCGCTTGAGCCCGTCAATTTGATCGATTTGTTATCGTCCCGACCAAGCCAAACAGTAGTCACTTCACGGCCATCAATACCGACAAACCAACTGTCTCGGGTGTTGTTACTGGTCCCTGTTTTACCAGCTAACGCGGCCCAACCAAATTTATGGTTCAGGTGTCTACCCGTGCCTTCTTGAACTCCTCGCTTCATCGCATAGGTGGTTAACCAAGCCGCTTGCTGATCGACCGCCTGTGATACGCGCGGCAAAGATTGGTATAACACGTTTCCGTCGAGATCCACGACCGAGCGCAACGCCGATAGTGGTGCTCGGCGCCCAGAGTTCGTCAGCGTTTGGTACATTTGTGCCACTTGGAACGGCGTCAGGGTAAACGACCCTAACAACATAGATGGTACTGGCTTAATTTCGTTCCGGTCGACACCTAGCTTCTCTAATGTATCGACTACGCTAGGGATGCCTAATTGCATACCCAACTGAACTGTTGGCACGTTGTAAGACTTCGCGAGTGCGAGGTAAAGCGGCACCTCACCTCGGAACTTTCGGTCATAGTTACGTGGAGACCAAACCGTTCCTTTGCTGCCTTTTAAGCTGATGGGTTTATCCTGCAAGGTTGTCGCTAGGTTGTATTTTTCCGGCTGCTCAAGCGCGGTTAAATAAATCGCTGGTTTTGCCAAAGACCCTATCTGGCGGCTAGCGTTGAGTGCACGGTTGAAACCATCGTATCCAGTTCGCTTACCACCAACCATCGCACGAATTTCTCCCGTATGACGATCCACGGCAATCGCAGCGCCTTCGAGTGAACTGCCTGCCACTTTTGCTAAGTCAGGAATCTTTTTCGCGATCGCCTTTTCCAATTCTTGCTGAGAAACGGGATCCAGAGAGGTAAACACTCGCAAGCCAGAGTCTGCTTGAAAAGCGCCACCCACTTTCTCTTTTAGTTCTATTTCTAGCTGTTGGAAGTAAGCAGGCTGCCTGCTAGCCACACGAGGATTATCCTGAATATCCAACGGTCGGCTTGCCGCTACCTCAAATTGATCAGCAGTGAGGATGTCTTGTTGCATCATCAAGCGAAGCACCAGATCTCGGCGTTCTCTTGCGCGTTCAGGGTAACGAACCGGGTTATAATAAGAAGGACCTTTGACCATGCCGACCAGCATCGCTAACTGGTCAATGCGTAATTCTTGAATCGGCTGGCCAAAATAAAGTCGAGAAGCCAAACCAAAACCGTGGATCGCTTCGCCACCACTTTGACCTAAGTAAACCTCATTGAGGTAGCCTTCTAGAATACGGTCTTTGCTGTAGCGATAATCAATAATGAGCGCGATGTAGGCCTCACGTATTTTTCGCCATAACGTTCGCTCACTGGAAAGAAAGATGTTTTTTGCCAACTGCTGAGTCAGCGTACTGCCCCCTTGCACGGTTCGGCCCGCTTTGACATTGGCGACCAGCGCACGAGCGATCGCAAGCGGAGAGACACCGTCATGCTGATAGAAGTCTCTATCTTCGGTGACCAAAAGTGCATCCACCATGGCTTCTGGGAACTGCTCTCGACGAAGGAAAAGGCGTTGTTCATCTTGGCCTTTTTCCAGCATGCCCAACATCTTAGGCTCAATGCGCAAGTAGCCTAAATCGCCTCTTTTTTCTAGAGATTGAATGCGTTGCAAACCACTTTGATCAAAATGCAGCATGATATGACGATCAGGCTCAGGCCCATCGGTAAATTCGAAAGGACGTCGAATCAACTCAATTTTGGTAGAAGAAGAGGAGTACTCGCCCGGATAACGAGGTTGACGCACTTTACGGTAATTCAGTACATCCAATTCGTTGCGCACTTCTTTGAGGCTAATGGAATCCCCTGGAGCAAGGTTCAAAATCCTCGCATACACGACGGTTGGCAACGAGAATAACTGGCCTTCGAAACGCTGCTTAACCACGCTGTCTAGGTAGATCCCCACAAACACTAAAATGGCAAATACCGCCACACCCAACTTCCAACTGATCCCCCACAGTTTTTTTAACCATTGGCGTTTATTGGATGGCTTCGGTGAGCGCTTGGGTGCTTTTCCTGTACGCTTTCGGGTCGGCTTTTTGGCCGCTTTCGTCGCCTTAGGCTTAGTGCCTGTCGTCGTTTTTTTGGTCATGAGTTTAATTGTCGTTTCGTTTTAGTGGTTGCAACATGGCTTGCCGGATCATCTGGCCAAACATGTTTTGGGTAGCGGCCTTTCATCTCTTTCTGCACTTCTTTGTAAGCGCCTTGCCAGAAACTCGCCAAATCCCGAGTTACCTGGAGTGGTCTTTGTGCCGGCGAAAGTAATTCCAACACCAAAGTTTTACGCCCTTGAGCAATCGCGGGCGAACATTGTTCACCAAACATTTCTTGCATCCGCACGGACAAAACTGGCTCCTTCCCGTGCTGGTAACGTATCGCTTTTTTTGACCCAGTCGGCACCTGATAATGGGTTGGTAACCATTGGTCTATTTCCTGGTTTAAAGGCCAGCCGATGTACGCCATTAACGCTTCTGTCAGATCAATCTTGCCAAGCCCTTTGACTGAATGAACCCCAGTCATATACGGCTCAAGCCAGTTCGTTAAGTCGTCTAGCAATGCGCTGTCATCCAAACGCGGCCACTCATGCTCAGGTAGCCAGTCAGCAGCACAGCGCAGCCGTTCCAGTGTCTCTCGGCTTTTCGGTGTCCAATTTAATACCGAAATGCCCTTACGATGAACGAAATTAAGTAAAGCTTTCGTCATTTTTTCACCAGAAGGCTCCGGAAGTAGCTGCGTCGACACCACTAAACGCCCTATTTTTTGCTGTCGCTCAGCGACCAAACGACCTTTGTTTTCATCCCAATCGACCACCTCTTGCTCCGTGAACAGCTCGGGGCAATATTGCTCGAGCAAAGCAAGATCCAACTCAGCGGCCAAAAAAATCATCGATGAATCAGAGCGCCCACGCATCAAGTCAACCACAACCAAATATTCACTGGCCGCTAAACGTTCTGCCTCTTGGAGGTCAGCGCCATGGCCGTTGGCGAGTACAAATCGCCCGTGTTGCTTGTTTCTGGCTTGCGCGATCCGGTCAGGAAATGCCGCCGCCAGCAACACAGGGACGTACTGCTCATCAATATCTTGCGCGGCAAATGGGTGGCCGAGCTTTTTCATAAGTTGCTGAGCCCGCTGAGACACCACTTTTTGCTTGCTATGCTTGCCTTGCTTAAAGCGATGAACACTGTGTAGCAAGTCGACGGTATTTCGTTCAACTTCTTCCAACAGTGCCGCTACCAACGCCGCGGTATTGGTACATTTCATCGATTTAGAACGCGACAACATCGCAGCCATGCGAGGTTCTACCCCAAGCTCTATCGCTAGCTTGCCGGATTCGGTCAGTTGATGCTTACTGTTCATCAAGTTCAGTGCCTTCAGGAGCTCTCTCGCCTGATCTACCGCATTTGCAGGGGGAACATCCAACCACTTCAAATCACTGGCTTCCTGAGCCCCCCATTGTGCTAGTTCGAGGGTTAAGCTCGCCAAATCTGAATGAAGAATTTCAGCAGTTGGTACATCTGCTTGCTGATTCAACTGGCTTTCACTAAACAAACGAACGCACATGCCGGGTTCAGTACGCCCCGCACGCCCCGCTCTTTGCTCCGCAGAGGACTTTGCAGTACGTACTTGTTCTAATCGAGTCACGCCACTTTTTAAATCAAACTTCGCAACGCGCTCCAAGCCAGAGTCCACCACTAGGCGAATCCCTTCAATCGTCAAAGACGTTTCCGCAATGTTGGTCGCTAACACAACTTTTCTTTGTCCTTTGGCTGCGGGTTGAATCGCGGCCTGCTGCTGCTCAAACGTGAGCTGCCCATATAAAGGACACACATGAATATCCTGAGGCAAATTTTCGAGCCTTTCTTGCACACGCTTAATGGCTGCCACACCAGGCAGAAACGCAAGCAAGGATCCCGATTCAGACGCGATCAAACTGGAAATCTGTCGGCTCATCACATCTTCTAAACGCTCATTGGCTTTTAACGGATGGTAGCGATATTCGACTGGATAGCTTCGACCCTGCGACTCGACATAACGCGCATCGGGCAACAGTTTACAGAGCGCATGCTGATCGAGCGTGGCGGACATCACCACCAGCTTAAGGTCATCGCGCAGCGCTTCCTGTATTTCGAGGCAAAAAGCGAGTGCGGTATCTGCGTGGATGCTACGTTCATGAAACTCATCAAAGATCACCATATCAATCCCTGACAATTCAGGATCAGACTGAATCATTCGGGTTAAGATCCCTTCTGTCACAATTTCCAGCTTGGTCGCAGCGCTTACTTTGGTATCGCCACGAACGCGATAACCCACTTGCTGACCGACTGATTCGCCTAACTGCTGCGCTAAATAACGTGCAATGTTACGCGCCGCCAATCGCCTAGGCTCAAGCATAATGATTTTGCCTGCTACCACATTCTCTTGCAGAAGCTTTAAGGGAAAATAGGTCGATTTACCTGCACCTGGAGCGGCTTTTAGGATCAGTTGAGAAGCAGAACGCACGCCAGACAAAAGCTCTGGCATCACGCCCTTTATAGGCAGTTGTGACAATGGAAAAACCTTATGGTGTAATGATGCAAATATTGTACATAAATCCAGTGCCAAATGAAGTTTGAACCCCAATTAGAATCTGCCACCTTAATAAAGCGCTACAAACGTTTCCTTGCAGACATCACCCTGCCCGACGGCAGCGAGCGCACGATTCACTGTGCCAACACTGGCGCGATGACGGGCTGTGCAGAGCCCGGTAACACCGTGTGGTATTCAACCTCTGACAATCCCAAACGTAAGTACCCGAACAGTTGGGAACTCAGCGAAACCAAAGCGGGCCATAAAATTTGCATCAATACGGCTCGAGCCAACCAACTCGCGGTAGAAGCGATTCAATCAGGGGTGATCAATGAGCTCGCTGGATACGATCAACTTCAAACGGAAGTTAAGTACGGCAGTGAAAATAGTAGGATTGATATCTTGCTCAACTCAGAAAATCAGCCAAGCTGCTATATAGAAGTGAAAAGCGTCACTTTATTGGATGCCGAGATGGACGGCCAAGGCTACTTTCCAGATGCGGTGACAACACGGGGACAAAAGCACCTGAGAGAACTCTCAGAAATGGCACAAAGTGGAAGCAGAGCTGTACTTTTATTTGCAGTTTTACATTCAGGCATTGAAAAAGTATCTGCCGCACACCATATAGACGCGACATATTCACAATTACTGAAAAAAGCACAGGAACAAGGGGTGGAAGTTCTCTGTTACAAAGCGGAACTTTCCAATTCTGAGATGAAACTGGTCAAAGCGATTGAGTTTATCAATTAACGATAAAAGTGACGTGACCTTCACATTGACAACAAGTTTACAAATCAGAGTTTGCCTCACTTGTAGCTTTTTGCTATAGATACCCGCCTTAAAATAGACTGCTGAGTTCAGTTGACTAGGTGTTAGTAGGAGATGCTGCATGCCAGAATCGAAGAAAAAAGCGCTAGGCATCCTAGCCATTGCAGGGGTTGAGCCATACCAAGAGAAAGCTGGTGAAGAGTACATGTCACCAGAACAATTGGCTCATTTTACAAAAATTTTGACAGCTTGGCGCAACCAGCTTAGGGAAGAAGTTGACCGCACTGTTCACCACATGCAGGATGAAGCAGCAAATTTCCCGGATCCCGTTGACCGAGCTTCGCAAGAAGAAGAATTTAGCCTTGAGCTACGTAACCGTGATCGCGAGCGTCGCCTAATCAAGAAGATTGAGAAGACTTTAGACAAAATCGAAGAAGATGATTTTGGCTTCTGTGAGTCTTGTGGTATCGAAATTGGTATCCGTCGTCTTGAAGCACGACCAACCGCCGATCTTTGTATTGACTGCAAAACACTTGCAGAGATCAAAGAAAAGCAGATGCAGGGTTAATCACCAGCTGGATGCTATGATAAAGAGAAAGGGAGCTTTGGCTCCCTTTTTGGTTTAATAAGATTCACGACATTGTTATGAGTTATATCGGACGCTTTGCGCCTTCCCCTTCAGGGCCACTCCACTTCGGCTCTCTGGTTGCGGCCTTAGGCAGCTATTTTCAAGCGAAAGCCAATAATGGCCAGTGGCTGGTGCGTATCGAAGATTTAGATCCACCCCGAGAAATGCCAGGCGCCTCGGCACTGATACTGGAAACTCTGGAAGCGTATCACTTACATTGGGATGGAGAGGTCATTTATCAAAGCCAGCGCCACGAGGTTTATCAAGCCCAAATTGATGCGTGGCTTGAATCTGGTCAAGCGTACTACTGTCAATGTACTCGCAAGCAAATTAAAGCGTCTGGTGGCTTCTATACCGGAACATGTCGCGACTTAGTGCTGACAGACACAGGAAATTGTGCCATTCGATTGAAGATGACTCACCCTGTGTACCACTTTGACGATAAAAAACACGGACAGCTCAACATCCCGACCGCACTGGCAGATGAAGATTTTATTATAAAACGCCGAGATGGCTTATATGCCTACAACCTTGCGGTAGTATTGGACGACATTGAGCAAGGGATCACTGAAGTCGTGCGCGGTGCGGATCTGATTGAACCAACTGGACGCCAGATCAGCCTTTATAAGATGCTAGAAAAAACACCGGTCAACTATCTGCATTTACCGTTGGCGCTCGGTGACAACGGACAAAAACTGTCCAAACAAAATCATGCTCCGGCTATTGATAACTGTAATCCTAAGCCTGCACTGCTCGACGCAATGCGCTTCCTAGGCTTTGAAATCACTCAAGATATTGCACAATTGGAAATATCTAAAATCATTACTTGGGGCGTAAAACATTGGCAATTGCAGCAGTTGCCAGAATCGACTGAGATCACACCGAGATTCTCAAAAGGCTCGCTGTAAGCTATTATTAGCCGCAATTCGCCTCAATAGGCACCAAATTAGCCTGAAGCAAGGTTGGTTTTCACCATATTATTGCCAGAAGCACATGAATAAAAACGACTATACACCAAGCGAAACAAACATATACCCAGAGCTCTCTCTGAATGTCATAACTCGCCAAGAGCATAATATCTCTCGTAAACAAATCAGCGATAATGCATTGAAGGTGCTATACAGACTTCATGGAGCTGGCTTTGATGCGTATCTAGTGGGTGGCGGAGTACGAGATTTATTACTCAGCCAACACCCTAAAGATTTTGATATTGCGACAAACGCGACCCCTGAACAGATCCGCCAGCTATTCAAAAACTGTCGCCTAATTGGCCGACGTTTTCGCCTGGCTCATATCATGTTTGGCCGCGATATCATCGAAGTCGCCACTTTCCGAGGTCATCACCAGGAACCAAGCAAAAACGTCTCTCAGCAGTCCAAAGAAGGGATGCTGTTGCGTGATAATGTCTATGGCACCATTGATGAAGACGCAGAACGTCGTGATTTTACGATTAATGCCATGTATTACAGCATCGCGGATTACTCTATCCATGATTACGCAGGTGGTATTGAAGATCTCGAAGATAAACTGGTGCGTTTAATTGGCGACCCAGAAACGCGTTACCGCGAAGATCCGGTGCGAATGCTGCGCGCGATCCGCTTTGCCGTCAAACTCGATTTCGACATTGAAGAAGATACAGCAGCGCCTATTGAATACATGGCGCCCCTCTTACGAGACATTCCACCAGCGCGTCTCTACGAAGAATCTCTCAAGATGTTGCAATCAGGTCATGGCCTAGAAACCTATCACCTGATGCGTGAATACAATTTGTTCCAGCAGTTGTTCCCAACCATTGCGGAATACTTCACCGAAGAGTACACATCGAACACTGAGCAAATGCTGGATTTGGTTCTGGACGCAACAGACCAACGTATTGAAGAAGGCAAACGTATCAACCCAGCGTTCATGTTTGCCGCCATGCTTTGGTACCCTTTGCAAGAGAAAGCGAAGTGGTTAATGGAGAAGCGTAAACTCTCCCATTACGACGCCATCATGGAAGCGAGCAATATCATTCTTGATGAACAAGTACGCTCCATTGCCATTCCTCGTCGCCACACGGCAACTATTCGAGAGATTTGGCAGCTTCAGCTCCGCATGCCGCGTCGCAACGGTAAACGTGCCTTCCGCTTAATGGAGCTTAATAAGTTCAGAGCAGGCTTTGACTTCTTAGAAATGCGTGGTGAAGTCGAAGGCGGTGAAACAGAACAGCTGGCCAAATGGTGGAATACCTTCCAATCGGCAGGTCGTAATATGCGCCAAGCCATGGTTGCTGACATTGATGGATCAACGTCAGGATCGGGCGCACCCAAAAAACGCCGTCGTAAAAACTTCCGCAAAAGCAAACCGAAGGCAACCTCATGATCACGGCATTCATTGCGGTAGGAAGTAACCTGTCCGATCCCGTCGGGCAGGCACAAAATGCAATTGAAGCATTAAAAAGTCTACCTAGCTCAGAGTTCATTCAAAGCTCAATGCTATACAGTAGCACTCCGATGGGGCCACAAGATCAGCCCGATTACATCAACGCAGTTGTTGAAATAAAAACAAAATTAACGCCACTTGAACTGCTCGATTGCACCCAAGCCATTGAGTTAGAGCAAGGGCGCGTCCGTAAAGAAGAGCGCTGGGGCCCAAGAACCTTAGATCTTGATATTATTCTTTATGGCAATGAGGTGATTGATTCAGAGCGCTTGGTCGTTCCACATTATGGAATGAAAGAGCGTGAGTTCGTGCTCTACCCGCTTGCTGAAATCGCACCAAATTTAACCCTCCCATGTGGAAGCAGGCTAGAAGACTTACTAAAAGTCGTAGATAAGAATGGCCTGAATATTTGGCAATCATAGCCAACTCCTTAAAAGGAAAAATCATGAAAAAAATTACCATCAACGACCTGATGAAATGGAAGCAGGAAGGTCGTAAATTTGCAACTTCTACCGCTTATGATGCGAGCTTTGCACAGCTATTTGAAAGCCAAGAAATGCCTGTGCTACTGGTCGGCGACTCCTTAGGAATGGTTCTTCAAGGCACGCGCGACACGCTACCTGTCACAGTAGAAGACATCGCTTATCATACTCGCTGTGTACGCGCAGGCAGCCCAAACTGCCTATTAATGGCCGATATGCCATTTATGAGCTACGCAACACCTGAGCAAGCTTGTGAAAGCGCTGGGCAGCTAATGCGTGCCGGCGCGAATATGGTAAAAATTGAAGGTGGCGACTGGTTGGTCGACACTGTAAAAATGCTGACAGAACGTGCTGTCCCTGTCTGTGCACACCTAGGTTTAACGCCTCAGTCGGTAAACATTTTTGGTGGATTTAAAGTACAGGGCCGCGAGCAAGAAAAAGCAGACCGCATGGTAAGCGATGCACTGGCTCTACAAAAAGCTGGCGCGCAGATCATTTTGCTAGAGTGTGTACCACAAGAGCTTGCAGAACGTATTACCGAAGTGTGTGATGTCCCTGTGATCGGCATTGGTGCTGGCAACGTAACCGATGGTCAAATTCTGGTTATGCACGACATGTTTGGCATTTCAGCCAACTATATGCCTAAGTTCTCAAAAGACTTTTTAGCAGAAACAGGTGATATGCGTAAGGCAGTCGCTAAATACAAATCGGATGTCGAAAGCGGCGCTTTCCCAGACGAATCTCATACGATTGCCTAAGGATACAATTATCATGCAGACTTTTACTGAAATTTCGGCTCTACGCGAGCAGATCAAACAGTACAAGCGTGAAGGCCGCAAAGTTGCTTTTGTTCCGACAATGGGCAACCTACACGAAGGTCACTTAACGCTGGTTCGTAAAGCTCGTGAGCATGCCGACATTGTCGTGGTAAGCATTTTCGTCAACCCAATGCAATTTGATCGCGCTGATGATCTCAATAACTATCCGCGTACATTGGAAGACGATCTGGCCAAACTAAGCAATGAAGGCGTTGAGCTCGTCTTCACGCCAACCCCAGACATCATCTACCCAGAAGGTTTAGATAAACAAACCTCTGTTGAAGTGCCGGGGCTGTCTACTATTTTGGAAGGCGCTTCTCGTCCGGGTCACTTCCGTGGTGTTTCGACGATTGTCACCAAGCTATTCAATATTGTTCAGCCAGATATCGCTTGCTTTGGTGAGAAAGACTTCCAACAGTTGGCTGTTATCCGCAAGATGACCGAAGATCTCGCGATGGACATCGAAATCATTGGCGTTCCGACCGTGCGTGAAATGGACGGATTAGCCATGAGCTCTCGCAATGGCTTGCTGACTCTCGATCAGCGTCAACGCGCGCCAGTACTGGCTCGCACCATGCGCTGGATCAGCAGTGCGATCCGTGGTGGGCGCGATGATTATGCCTCGATTATTGAAGATGCCAGCGATCAACTGCGCGCGGCAGGCCTTCACCCAGATGAAATATTCATTCGTGATGCCCGCACGCTACAGCCGATTGGTGCAGAAAGCACTCAAGCCGTGATTCTGATGTCTGCATTCTTGGGTAAAGCGCGCTTGATCGATAACCAAGTTGTCGACATGATTGTTGAAACTAAAGAGAGTGATGACTCTGAGCCATCTTCTGAAGAAGACGCTTAATCACATAAAAATTAAAGGGTTGGCAACTGCCAACCCTTTTTTTATACCTATTGATTAAGAGCGTAAACCGATACCACGTGTCACCAAGTAGTGAGCTAGCGAGTACAGTGCAATCACAAAGATCCCTAGCACCCCAAATGAGGTCACGATCCCCACATCTGAGACTCCCAAAAAGCCATATCTGAACGCGTTGACCATGTAGACAATTGGGTTAATCTTAGACACACCTTGCCAAAACTCTGGCAGCAAACTGATCGAGTAAAATACCCCACCCAAATACGTCAGGGGCGTTAACACAAACGTTGGGATGATTGAAATATCATCGAACGTCTTGGCATAAACCGCGTTAATCAGGCCGCCTAGCGCGAACACCACTGAAGTCATGAAGACTGTCGCGACGATAATGCCCCAATGCTCGACTTGCAGATCAACAAACAACAGCGACACACACGTAACAATCGCGCCAACCAGTAAGCCTCGTGTCACGCCACCCATCACATAACCCGCGATGATCACGTAGTTAGGCACTGGCGCAACCAGTAACTCTTCGATGTTTTTTTGTAGTTTTGCACTGAAAAAGGAGGAAGCGACGTTCGAGTACGAGTTGGTGATCACAGACATCATAATCAGGCCAGGAACTATGTACTCCATGTAGCTAAAGCCGTTCATCTCACCGATTCTTGAACCAATCAAGTTACCAAAAATGATGAAGTACAGTGTCATTGTGATCGCTGGGGGAACTAGAGTTTGCACCCAAATACGAGTAAAACGCGTGATCTCTTTACCCAGTAAACTGCGAAATGCAGTCCAGTAAATACGGTACATTTACTTGCTCTCCTCTCTAACAATACTGACAAACAGTTCTTCTAAGCGGTTCGCTTTGTTTCTCATCGAGAGAACTTTGATCCCCTGCTCACTTAACTGACCAAAAATACCATTCAAACCTTGGGTTTTCTCTATCTCAATTTCTAACGAACCGGACTCAATACGTTGGTTCACCACCCCTTCTAAAACAGGCTCTTGAGTACCCTCTTCTAAATCCAGAATGAATGTTTCTACTTGCAACTTACCCAGCAAGCTTTTCATTGTCGTATTCTCAATCAGCTCACCTTTATTGATGATGCCGATATTACGACACAACATTTCAGCTTCTTCGAGATAGTGCGTAGTGAGGATGATGGTAATCCCCTGCTGGTTGATCTTTTTAAGGAACTGCCACATCGAACGGCGCAACTCGATATCGACCCCCGCGGTTGGCTCATCCAAAATCAGAAGCTTAGGCTCGTGCATTAAAGCGCGAGCAATCATCAAGCGACGCTTCATACCACCCGATAAGTTTCGCGAACGTTCGTTGCGCTTTTCCCACAGATCGAGTTGAGTTAGGTATTTTTCAGCTCTCTGCTTCGCGACAGATTTTGGTACTCCGTAATAGCCCGCTTGCTGAAGAACGATCTGTTCAACCGTTTCGAATTGGTTGAAGTTAAACTCTTGTGGCACCAAACCAAGGTTTTGCTTCGCTAACTCCAACTCGTTATCAATGTCGTGACCAAATACCGTCACTTTGCCCGAGGTTTTGTTCACTAACGAGGAAATGATCCCGATCGTGGTCGACTTTCCCGCTCCATTTGGACCTAACAGAGCATAAAAGTCCCCTTTTTCAACTTTTAAGCTCACTCCTTTTAAAGCTTCGAAGCCACCTGCATACGTTTTACGTAGCTGTTCAATCTCTAAAGCGTACATACTTTCTATTTGCCGTTATGGGTCGTGAATGGAAATTAGTCTATCGTTGCGTACGGTTGATTACAATTAAACCTTTCTATTTTTTTAGAAATATTGATATTTAAAATAAAAACGCCGATTCTCAAACCTTTTGGGCATAGATGAAAAACGCCCCAGCAGGGCTGAGGCGTTCGAGAGAGTGGAGTTAGAAGAGGTTAAACCGCGTTAAGTTGATGTTCATCGCTATCCATGTGCTTAATCGCCGCTTTGAGAGCTTCGTATCTAAACTTAAACATCTTGTCGTCAGGGACTAAGTCGACGACATGGAATTTTTCTAGCTGCTGGCGGGTGTTTTCATTCGGACACAGCAAGTACACCTGGCATTGGGCGTCGAGCGCATCTTTAATCGCGTTTTCTAACGCTAAGCCTACTGTCACATCGATCATTGGCACGTCGGTTAAGTCGAGGATCATCACTTCATAATCGGAAATACTGGTGTGCTGACGCGAGATCGCCTTAGAAACACTAAAAATCATCGGCCCAGACAAATAGAAGAACAGCACCTTGCTTTTTGCTCTGTCGAGTAACGCCCTTTCACTGTCGGTAAGCGGCACATCATCATCGTCGGCGTCACTGATTGCTTTAACTTGGCGCGCTTGTTCACGGCTCAAACGCTCAATCACGAGCACATTCGAGATAAAGACACCTAAGCCAACCGCCACGATTAGATCCACAAATACGGTCAGTAGCATAACACCATACATGATCACCATGCCCTGCACGCTGACCTTGTGCGCACGTTGGATAAAACTCCAGTCAAGAATGTTAAAACCAACATAGACAGCAATACCTGCCAATACGGCCATCGGGATCGGTTCGGTCAAACCACCCGCAACCAAAACAACCAATGCCAGCATCAGTGCCCGAACGACACCAGAGAGCGGAGAACGTGCGCCAACTTGAATGTTTGTTACGGTGCCCATCGTCGCACCAGCCCCAGGCAACGCACCAAACAGGCCTGAAAGCATATTTGCCAAGCCTTGACCACGCAGTTCTTTATCCGAATCGTGCTCTTTTCGCGTCAGCGAGTCACCGATTACCGCCGTCAACAGTGTATCGATGCAACCTAATGTTCCGAGTACCAGTGCATCGATCACCATCTCAGTAAACATTTCGGCATTAATATGAGGAACGACCAAAGACGGTAAACCAGCAGGAATCTCACCAATACGACGAATCGACTCCATATCGAAGACGATCACCGAAAGCAACGTGACCGCGACTAAAGCCACTAGTTGGGCAGGCACATACTTACGGTACTTTTTCGGGAACAGAAATAAAATTCCGAGTGTGAGCAAGCCTAAGAAAAGCTCGCTAAATTTCATATTAGCGACGGTGTCTGGCAACGCAGTTAATGTTCCCGCGACCCCACCAGATGGAGCGGCATGACCCAACAAAGGCGAGAGCTGTAAAATGATAAGGATCACGCCAATTCCCGACATAAAGCCGGAGATCACACTATAAGGCATCAATGTGACGTATTTTCCGAGCTTAAGCGTACCTAATAATATTTGAAAGGCACCCGCCATCATCACCACGGTAAAGGTCATGGCCATCCCTGACTCTGGGTACTTGGCCATCATACTGGTGAGTACCGCGGTCATAATTACCGTCATTGGGCCAGTAGGTTCGGAAATTAGCGTATTGGAACCGCCAAATAGTGAAGCAAAAAAGCCCACCATAATCGCGCCCCATAAACCGGCTTCAGCCCCAGCTCCGGAAGCAACACCAAATGCTAAGGCCAAAGGCAGCGAGATTATCGCTGTGGTGACACCACCAAATAAATCTCCTTTGAGATTGATATCTTCAAAACGGCTTCTGAACACAACTCAACTCCACGTTAAAACTTACCGAATTAAACAAAATATGCGCACATCTGCATCGAAATACAGAGATAAACCTAGTTTTAACAATTATAACCCAAGCGAGATAAGTATTAACCAGCCTCCTTGTTATGCGTTATAACAATTAATTAGGATAGCCACTAAGTTTATGTTTTTTGACGCTCAAAGACGTCAGATGAGTGCCTTTTAACATACTTTTTACGGGAAGGAATTTGTAACATTGTGTATAGTGATGAAAGTATTTTTTAAGGACTATTAATAAAATGCCAGAAATCAAACAGCTATTTGAAAACAATTCGAAATGGTCTGAATCAATCAAAGCTGAACGACCTGAGTACTTTTCTAAGTTAGAAGCAGGTCAAAACCCGGGCTTCCTATGGATTGGATGTTCAGATAGCCGAGTTCCTGCAGAGCGCCTAACAGGCCTTTACTCGGGCGAACTGTTTGTTCACCGCAATGTGGCAAACCAAGTCATTCACACGGATCTAAACTGCTTATCGGTTGTCCAATACGCCGTCGATGTTCTTAAAGTTAAGCACATCATTGTCTGTGGCCACTACGGCTGTGGTGGGGTGAATGCGGCGATTGATAATCCACAACTTGGCTTAATCAATAACTGGCTTTTACATATTCGTGATCTGTACTTTAAGCACCGTGAATATTTAGATGCCATGCAGCCCGCGGATCGCGCCGATAAGCTTGGTGAAATTAACGTTGCAGAGCAGGTCTACAACCTTGGTAATTCCACCATTATGCAGAATGCGTGGGAACGAGGACAAGATGTGGAGATCCACGGCGTCGTATACGGCATTGGCGATGGTAAGTTGGAGTATTTAGGTGTGCGCTCTCACTCGCGTGAAAGTGTTGATGCCTCTTACCAAAAAGCAATGGAAGAAATCCTTAACCCATCGCACAAGCTGCTTTGTCGTTAATCCTTAGCGGTCATCCATGATATTAAAAAAGCGCCCACTCGAAAATGGGCGCTTTTTTGTATCTGTAGGCCACGTTCAGACCCGTCATTGCTCTGAACGTGTTTCAAGCAATAAAGCTTATTCCTGTGGGACCACTTTACCGATAAATGGTAGGTGACGGTACTTCTGAGCGTAGTCGATACCGACGCCAACAACAAACTCATCTGGAATCGCAAAACCGATCCAATCGACAGGTACTTCAACTTCACGGCGCGAAGGCTTATCGAGCAGAGTACAAATCGCGATAGATTTAGGCTCACGAAGCGACAGGATTTCGCGAATCTTGTTCAGCGTATTACCTGTATCAATAATGTCTTCAACGAGAAGTACGTCCTTACCTTTGATGTCATCATCCAAATCTTTAAGGATGCGCACATCACGAGAACTCTCCATTGTATTGCCGTAGCTAGAAGCCGTCATGAAATCCACTTGGTGAGTCAGTTCAATATTACGTGCTAAGTCTGCCATAAAAACAAATGAGCCACGCAGTAGTCCAACCAGAACCAGATCTTCGCTGCCTTCATAGTGGGCGGTGATTTGTTTCCCAAGTTCACGTACGCGTTCCTGAACCTCTTGCTCAGAAATCATTACTTCTATTGTATGTTTCATACTAATCTCGTTTGTCGCGTTTCCTAGTACCTGTCAACCATGTAGATACTAGCTGATGATGTTGAGCGCGTAGTGTACCACTGCTAAAGAATAAGGAAAAAGTCTCATGCATCAGAAATAACACAACGGATGAACAACGCGGATGAGATTGAATACGTATATTAACAATTATGGTTATAAAATAACCTCAAAACGTTGACCTTATGCATATGCACCATTACACTCATAAGGCTGTATAAAAATTACAAAATACTAAATAGGGCAATGCCCAACCAACTCATTTGGCAAGGATATTGATAATGGACTCTATAGCTAAAAGGCCACGTACGCGCCTATCTCCACAAAAGAGAAAGCAACAACTGATGGAAATTTCATTAGAGGTGTTTGCTCGACGAGGTATTGGCCGTGGCGGCCATGCGGATATTGCTGAAATTGCTCAAGTTTCAGTAGCAACTGTCTTCAACTACTTTCCCACTCGTGAAGACTTAGTCGATGATGTACTAAACCATGTCGTTAGACAGTTTTCGAACTTCCTTTCTGACAATATTGACCTAGATCTGCACGCAAAAGAAAATTTGGCAAACCTCACCTCTGCGATGGTGGATCTCGTGATTAACGATTGCCACTGGCTTAAAGTGTGGTATGAGTGGAGTGCATCAACGCGTGATGAAGTGTGGCCGTTGTTTGTATCAACAAACCGTACTAATCAGCTGTTAGTACAAAACATGTTTATCAAGGCAATTGAACGTGGAGAAGTTTGTGATCAGCACGATCCTGCTGATCTGGCGACCCTTTTCCACGGTATGTGCTACTCGTTGTTTGTTCAAGCCAACCGCACACAAAGCCCTGAAGCGTTAGCGAATCTTACGCAAAGCTACTTGGATATGCTGTGCATCTACAAACGCGATCACTAAGATAAGCGCGAGTACAGAGAAGGCCGATGTTTACATCGGCCTTTTTTATTGTCCGTCGTGCATTGGCTAAATCACACGTATAAAAAAACCGCTGAGTTCATCAGCGGTTTTTATTAAGCTTTAAGAAAAATTACTTTTTCTTCTTAACTGCTTTTTTGTTTGGAAGGTCAGTGATTGAACCTTCAAATACTTCAGCAGCCAGACCTACAGACTCGTGTAGAGTTGGGTGAGCGTGGATAGTCAGAGCGATATCTTCTGCATCACAACCCATTTCGATCGCAAGACCGATTTCGCCTAGTAGTTCACCACCGTTAGTACCAACAATAGCACCACCGATTACGCGGTGAGTTTCTTTGTCGAAGATTAGCTTAGTCATACCGTCTGCACAGTCAGATGCGATTGCACGACCTGATGCTGCCCATGGGAATGTTGCCACTTCGTACTTGATGCCTTCTTCTTTCGCTTCTTTTTCAGTCTTACCAACCCAAGCCACTTCTGGCTCAGTGTACGCGATTGAAGGGATAACTTTAGGGTCGAAGTAGTGCTTCTTACCAGCAATAACTTCAGCCGCTACGTGACCTTCATGCACACCTTTGTGCGCAAGCATTGGTTGGCCAACAACATCGCCGATTGCGAAGATGTGAGGAACATTAGTACGCATTTGCTTATCAACGTTGATGAAGCCGCGCTCGTCGATTTCTAGACCCGCTTTTTCACCGTCGATTAGCTTACCGTTTGGTACACGACCGATAGCAACTAGAACTGCATCGTAACGCTCTGCTTCAGCAGGCGCTTTCTTGCCTTCCATTGAAACGTAGATACCATCTTCTTTCGCTTCAACTGCTGTTACTTTCGTTTCTAGCATTAGCTTGAACTTGTCTTTGATACGCTTAGTAAATACTTTAACGATATCTTTGTCTGCCGCAGGGATTACCTGGTCAAACATTTCAACAACTTCAACTTTAGAACCTAGAGAGTGGTAAACCGTACCCATCTCTAGACCGATGATACCACCACCCATGATAAGCAGTTTTTCTGGCACTTCTTTCAGTTCAAGAGCGTCAGTTGAATCCCAAATACGTGGGTCTTCATGTGGGATAAATGGCAGTTGGATTGGACGAGAACCAGCCGCAACGATCGCGTTGTCAAAGTTAACCACTGTCGGCTCACCTTCACCTTCAACAAGGATCGAGTTAGGGCCTGTGAACTTACCGTAACCGTTCACAACTGTCACGTTACGCATCTTAGCCATGCCGCTTAGGCCGCCAGTTAGTTGGTTAACAACTTTTTCTTTCCAGATGCGGATTTTGCTGATGTCTGTTTGAGGCTCGCCGAATACAACGCCGTGATCAGCCATCGCTTTCGCTTCTTCAATTACTTTAGAAACGTGTAGAAGTGCTTTAGATGGGATACAACCCACGTTCAGACATACACCACCTAGAGTGCTGTAACGTTCAACAAGTACAGTTTCAAGACCTAAATCCGCACAACGGAAGGCAGCGGAGTAACCAGCAGGACCAGAACCAAGTACAACAACTTGGGCTTTAATTTCTTTGCTCATTTTGACCTCTTGTAGTCATTATCCCTAACAGGCTGAGTGGGTATCGATTTTTTATGTTTAAGAGAGAATGGTTTTAAACAGTTATTTTCAGACCGCCAACAGTTTACAGAGATGTTAATGGTGTGAAAAGTAAATCAATTTAGCCTGTGAGCTAGACAACAGTTCGATTGTGAAAACCCTGTAGAGACTAGGGAGACAATCAAATTGTCCGGTAATTATCATAAGGGTCTGTTTATCTTTTGCGGTTAATTTTTGTTCGAGATAAAAGCTTTTTAATCGCGGCGAGAGGTGTGCCGCCTAGTCATTCTAAGCAAATACCTCTCAACAAAGAGTAAAACGCTTTTAGCCGAACCCTTCGGGCAGCGTTTGTGGCTCCTTTCTACTGCGTTATCGGCTTATCAGGTAGAGTAACTACATTTCAAAGCCTCTGCCTTGTATAAAGAACCCACAAGCTGCTGCAAAAATCATCTCAAAAGGTCAACAGACCCTAGCAGAGGCGGCTAAATTGCCGCCTCTCATTCATCTAACTTCTATTAAAGAACTAGACGACGAATGTCAGATAGACATGCGTTTAGGTAAGTGATGAAGCGCGCACCTTCAGCACCATCGATCACACGGTGGTCGTATGATAGAGACAGTGGAAGTTGTAGACGCGGTTCGAACTCTTTACCGTTCCATACAGGTTTCATCTCTGACTTAGACACACCTAGGATACCAACTTCTGGCGCGTTTACGATTGGAGTAAACGCAGTACCGCCGATACCACCAAGGCTAGAGATAGTGAAACAGCCACCTTGCATGTCAGCCGCAGTTAGCTTACCAGCACGTGCTTTCTTAGAAACAGCCATTAGCTCTTCAGATAGCTCGTAGATGCCTTTCTTGTTCACGTCTTTAAATACAGGAACAACCAGACCGTTTGGCGTATCTACTGCGATGCCAACATTCACGTATTTCTTCAGAATTAGGCTCTCACCGTCTTCTGATAGAGAAGAGTTGAACGCTGGGAATGCTTCAAGCGCTTTAGCAACTGCTTTCATGATGAACACAAGTGGCGTGATCTTCATGCCAGTGTCTTTCTTCGCTTCAATCGCGTTTTGCTCTTTACGGAATGCTTCAAGAGCCGTAATGTCTGCGTTATCCCACTGTGTAACGTGCGGGATCATTACCCAGTTACGGTGTAGGTTAGCACCAGAGATCTTCTTAATGCGCGATAGAGGTTTAACTTCTGTCTCACCGAACTTGCTGAAGTCCACTTTTGGCCATGGCAGTAGACCAAGAGCTGCGCCGTCGCCTTTGCCAGATGCTGCAGCACCTGCGCCAGACTCAAGACGCTTAAGTGCATCTTTCACGTAAGACTGAACGTCTTCTTTCAGGATACGGCTCTTACGACCAGTACCTTTAACCTTAGATAGGTTTACGCCGAACTCGCGAGCTAGACGACGAACAACTGGAGATGCATGTGCGTACTCGTTGTTCTCTTTGAAATCGCCAGTCGCTGCAGGAGCTGCCGCTGGAGCTTCTGCTTTAGGAGCTGGAGCTGCCGCAGGTGCTGCTGCTTGAGCTGGAGCCGCTGCAGGAGCAGGTGCAGGTGCTGCGCCCGCTACCGGAGTGCCGGCCACTTCGAATACCATGATTAGTGAGCCAGTAGACACTTTGTCGCCAGCTGCAATCTTGATTTCTTTAACCGTACCAGCGAATGGTGCAGGTACTTCCATAGAAGCTTTGTCGCCTTCAACAGTGATTAGAGATTGCTCTTCTTCCACTGTATCGCCAACTGCAACCATGATCTCAGTCACTTCTACTTCGTCGCCGCCGATATCTGGAACGTTCACTTCTTTTGCCGCAGACGCTGCTGGAGCTGCCGCCGCTGGTGCTTCTGCTGCCGCAGGAGCTGCTGGAGCTGCTGGAGCTGCTGGAGCTGATGGAGCACCTGAACCTGCAGTTTCGAATACCATGATTAGAGAGCCAGTCGATACTTTATCGCCAGCTGCTACTTTGATCTCTTTAAGCGTACCTGCGAATGGCGCTGGAACTTCCATAGAAGCTTTGTCGCCTTCAACCGTTAGAAGAGATTGCTCTTCTTCGATGCTGTCGCCAACAGCAACCATGATTTCAGTAACTTCTACTTCGTCACCACCGATGTCTGGTACGTGAACTTCTTTTAGTTCTGCCGCTGCTGCTGGAGCTGGAGCTGCTGCTGGAGCTGCTTCCGCCGCAGGAGCAGGTGCAGCGTCAGCTGCACCCTCGGCTTCGAAAATCATGATTAGAGAACCAGTAGAAACCTTGTCGCCTTCTGCAACTTTGATTTCTTTAACGATACCTGCTTGAGAAGCAGGTACTTCCATAGAAGCTTTATCGCCTTCAACTGTGATCAGAGACTGCTCTTCTTCAACCTTGTCGCCAACGCTTACAAGAATCTCAGTAACTTCAACCTCATCCGCACCGATGTCTGGTACATTAATTTCGATTGCCATTTCGTATCTACCTTCTTAATTAAGCGTATAGCGGGTTTGTTTTCTCAGTGTCGATGTCGAATTTCTTAATTGCTTCTGCAACTACAGATTTCTCAACTTCGCCACGTTTCGCTAGTTCAGTTAGCGCTGCTACTACTACGTAACCTGCGTTCACTTCGAAGTGACGACGTAGGTTTTCACGGCTGTCTGAGCGACCGAAACCGTCAGTACCAAGAACTTTGTATGATTCAGCAGGGATGAATGCACGAACCTGCTCTGCGTAGTTCTTCATGTAGTCAGTTGCTGCGATAGCTGGCTCAGTACCCATAACAGTCTGGATGTAAGGTACTTGCGCTTCCGCTTCTGGGTGTAGCATGTTGTAACGCTCAGCTGCTTGACCGTCGCGAGTTACTTCGTTGAATGACGTTACAGAGTAAACGTCAGAGGCAACACCGTAGTCGTCGCTTAGGATTTGAGCTGCTTTGCGTACTTCGTTCATGATAGTACCAGAGCTCATTAGCTGAACTTTGCCTTTAGAACCAGTGTAAGTTTCTAGCTTGTAGATACCTTTACGGATGCCTTCTTCAGCGCCTTCTGGCATTGCTGGCATTGCGTAGTTCTCATTCATTAGCGTTAGGTAGTAGAACACGTTCTCTTGTTCGCCGTACATGCGACGGATACCGTCTTGCATGATTACCGCTACTTCGTACGCGAATGTAGGGTCGTAAGAGATACAGTTAGGAACCGTACCCGCCATGATGTGCGAGTGACCGTCTTCGTGCTGTAGACCTTCACCGTTCAGTGTAGTACGACCAGCTGTTGCACCTAGTAGGAAACCACGTGCTTGTTGGTCACCAGCCATCCACGCCATGTCGCCAACACGTTGGAAGCCGAACATTGAGTAGTAGATGTAGAACGGGATCATTGGTAGGTCGTTCGTGCTGTATGAAGTTGCTGCTGCAACCCATGAAGACATAGCACCTAGCTCGTTGATACCTTCTTGTAGAACCTGACCTGAAGTCGCTTCTTTGTAGTAAGAAACTACACCACGGTCTTCTGGTGTGTAAGTTTGGCCGTGCGGGTTGTAAATACCGATTTGACGGAACAGACCTTCCATACCAAATGTACGTGCTTCGTCAGCAATGATAGGAACGATGTTCTTACCAATGTTCTTGTTCTTAAGTAGAACGTTTAGTGAACGTACGAATGCCATCGTAGAAGAGATGTCACGTTTCTGCTCTTCTAGTAGAGGTTTAAACTCTTCTAGTTCAGGAACAACAAGCTCTTGAGTGAAGTTTGGTAGACGCTGAGGTGTGTAACCGTGTAGCGCTTTACGACGAGCGTGTAGGTATTCGTACTCTTTTGAACCTTCTTCAAGTTTCAGGTACGGAAGCTCTTTCACTGCTTCGTCAGTTAGGATGTCTTGTAGACCTAGACGATCACGTAAGTGTAGTACGTGAGTCATGTCCATCTTCTTAACTTGGTGCGCGATGTTCTTACCTTCAGCCGCTTCACCCATGCCGTAACCTTTAACAGTCTTAGCTAGGATAACCGTTGGACGACCTTTGGTGTCTTGCGCGTTTTTGTATGCCGCGTAAAGCTTAGAAGACTCGTGACCACCACGCTTAAGTGCGAAGATTTCGTCGTCAGTCATGTCAGCAACTAGTGCAGCTGTCTCTGGGTACTTACCAAAGAAGTGCTCACGTACGTACGCGCCATCTTTTGATTTGAATGTTTGGTAGTCGCCGTCGATCGTTTCGTTCATAAGCTGAAGAAGCTTACCAGACGTATCTTTCGCTAGTAGTGAATCCCAGTTGTTACCCCAGATTACTTTCACTACGTTCCAACCAGCACCTTTAAATAGACCTTCAAGTTCTTGAATGATCTTACCGTTACCCATTACAGGGCCGTCTAGGCGCTGAAGGTTACAGTTGATTAGGAAACATAGGTTGTCTAGCTTCTCACGCGCAGCGAAAGAGATAGCACCACGTGATTCTGGCTCATCCATCTCACCGTCACCTAGGAACGCGTAAACGCGCTGCTCAGACGTGTCTTTCATGCCACGGCCTTCTAGGTACTTAAGGAAACGAGCTTGGTAGATCGCAGAGATCGGACCTAGACCCATCGATACCGTTGGGAACTGCCAGAATTCAGGCATTAGTTTAGGGTGCGGGTATGAAGGGATACCTTTGCCGTCTACTTCTTGACGGAAGTTATCTAGCTGTTCTTCAGTTAGACGACCTTCAACGAATGCGCGAGAGTAGATACCTGGTGAAATGTGACCTTGGTAGTAAACTAGGTCGCCACCGTCCTTCTCGTTTGGAGCACGGAAGAAGTGGTTGAAACATGTTTCGTAGAATGCTGCAGAAGACTGGAAAGACGCCATGTGGCCGCCTAGCTCTAAGTCTTTCTTCGATGCACGCAATACGATCATGACTGCGTTCCAACGAATGATTGCGCGAATACGACGCTCAAGTGTTGTGTCACCTGGGTAAGCTGGTTCTTGATCTGCTGGAATCGTGTTGATGTAGTTCGTGTTGATTCCAGTTGGCATGTCAACACCGTCTAGACGTGCTTTGTCTAGAACTTGCTCAAGTAGGAACTGAGCACGCTCTACGCCTTCTTCACGTACAACTGACTCAAGTGCCTGTAGCCAATCTTGAGTTTCCAGTGCATCTACGTCATGCTTCATATCAGACATGGCGATCTATCCTTCTGTTGGTTGGATCTATTAAACTTGCAAATCGTCTTTACGAGTCATTGCCCTGTTGCATTCGACGTAAAGATCGCTCGCGACGAGACTCTTCTCTAGTCAAATCCAACAATGTTTCTTCAATATAAGCTAAGTGTGAATGAGACATCTCACGCGCCTTTTCTGGCTGACCAGAAACAATCGCATCCACGATATTAGCTCGGTGTTTACTTACTTTTTCGACCGCTTCAGGGCGGCGACGTAACAATTTAAAATTCTGCAGAATATTTTGCTCAAGCAAAGGCGCCAAACTACGAACGATGTGCAGCAAGACTACGTTATGAGCCGCTTCCGTTAACGCAATCAAGAATTGCATCACTTCTGCCGACTCAGCTTCGACGTCGTTTGATTGCTCTTTGCCAATGCGCTCAAGGCTGGCTTGGATGCGCGCAAAATCTTCTTCGGTACCACGAACGGCTGCAAAATAAGCGGCAATACCTTCCATCGCATGACGCGTTTCCAGTAAATCCAGCTGAGTTTCAGAGTGGCTAGACAATAAATTTAGCAAAGGATCTGAAAAGCTCGTCCAGATGTTCTCGCTAACAAATGTGCCACCGCCCTGACGGCGAGTAAGAAGACGCTTAGCTTCAAGGCGTTGAATTGCCTCACGGACAGATGGACGAGACACATCAAACTGTTTTGCCAGTTCGCGCTCTGGTGGCAACTGTTGCCCCGGAGCCAGTGTTCCTTCCACAATCAGCCTTTCTAATTCCTGTTCAATTACATCAGAAAGTTTTGGCTGACGAATCCTTTGATAAGCCATAGTTATTGTTCTTCTACTCTTTGCAGACAATTGGTAATACCAATTTTATGTTGGCGTGGAAATTAACATAATTAAAACGCAAGTTCCAGACAAAAGTTGACCCAAATCATAGAACAGCTCACGCTTAAACACTTTGGCAACAATAGTCGATTGAAACATCAATCAAATTGGTCTTACCAATTACAATTTATAAACAGATGGGTGGAAAACGTGCCAGATATCACACACTAACCATCCAACTTTAAAGAAAAATGAACGAGTATGAGCAAACGTGTCTGAAGGTATTTAAAAGTGTTGGAATGCGTTGAATCGGATAACGTGACAAGTGGGGTAAATAAGGGAAGCGAGCCAGAGCAAAACCCAGGTTCGGTTTTGCTCTAGAAAATAAAGGTAAGACCAGTAAGAACTACTTGGCTTCGATATGATCAATCATTAACTGCAGCGATTGGTTGCCTCGAAATTCATTGATATCCAGCTTATAAGCAAGACGCACCGTTTTCACGGAAGCGTCAGGCCAACGACGTAAATCAACATTAAAAGCAATACCATCAATCATAATATTGGTCGGGTGACCTTTGTGCAGTGGCTCAAGCATCAATTTCAGGTGCTTTTCGCCAACCAGCTTTTGATGCAGTACTTTAAATTCACCGTCAAACAAAGGTTCAGGGAACGCTTGCCCCCAAGGACCACCCGCGCGAAGTGATTCTGCAATATGCATACTAAACTCTTCGGGCTTGAGTTCACCATCAGAGAGAATCACACCTTTAAGCGCCGCTTCATCCAACTCTTTCTTCACCGCCTCATCAAACAACTGAGTAAAACGCTCATAGTTTTTTTCCATGATCGTTAAACCCGCCGCCATGGCATGACCACCAAACTTTAAAATCAATCCTGGGTTTTGGGTATCTATTCTATCGAGCGTATCACGCATATGCAGGCCTGGGATCGAACGACAGGAGCCTTTGACCGTGCCCTCTCCACCATCAGCAAATGCGATGACAGGGCGGTGGAATTTCTCTTTGATGCGAGAAGCCAGAATACCAATCACGCCTTGGTGCCAGTCTCGCTGGAATAAAACCAAACCATGAGGTAATTCGGCATTTTCTCCGAACTGGAGTCGCTCACAAAACGCCATCGCTTCTTGCTTCATGCCCTCTTCGATTTCTTTGCGAGTCTGGTTTAAACCGTCCAATTCACTCGCCATACGACGCGCTGCGTGGATGTTATTACTCATTAGAAGTTCCACGCCGAATGACATGTCATCCAACCGACCCGCCGCATTGATACGCGGGCCTAAAGCAAAGCCAAAATCAGATGCAACCAAACGGCGAGCATCACGTTTTGCTACTTCAATGAGAGCTTGGATCCCCGGTCGCCCCTTACCTGCACGGATACGCTGCAAACCCTGATGAACTAAGATACGATTATTTTCATCCAGAGGAACCACATCAGCTACCGTTCCTAGCGCCACCAAGTCCACCAGCTCCATTAACTTAGGCTCAGCCATGCCCTGCTGCGCGAACCAACCCGCTTTTCGCATATGGACACACAGTGCCATCATCAAATAAAACGCCACACCAACACCAGCCAGCGCCTTCGACGGGAAAGAACATTCCTGTAAATTTGGGTTCACCATCGCATCGACAATAGGTAATTCATGACCTGGCAAGTGGTGATCGGTGACCAAGACTTTTAAGCCTTGCTCTTTGGCATAACGCACCCCTTCAATCGAGGAAACTCCGTTATCAACGGTCATGATCACTTCAGCGCCGATTTCGATCGCTTGATCCACCACTTCCGGACTTAAGCCATAGCCGTCTTCGAAACGGTTTGGAACGAGGTAGTCAACGTTGTTTGACCCCAGCATTCGCAACGCAAGGACAGACAAAGCCGAGCTGGTTGCACCATCGGCATCAAAGTCACCGACGACAATAATACGTTTTTGGGTCTGAATGGCTTCAAACAGCAGTTCGACAGCCGCATCAATACCATGCAATCTTTGGTACGAATGCAGTGAACGAACGGTGGTTTCAAGTTGCTCTGGAGACGTTATGCCACGGTTAATATAAATGCGCTTTAACAGTGGTGTAATGGAGTCAGGAAGGAGAGATAAATCGGGTTCTGTTCGACGTTGAATTTCTATCATAAATTTAAGCAGAGCCCCTGCTGGAGAGGCTCTTTATTCACTACTGAGTTTGTTGAAGACGTTTATATAAATCGGCGGGCGGAAGGTAACCTCCAACCATTTCGCCATTAGGGAGAAAGACTGCAGGAGTACCACTCACACCGAGCTCACGACCTAAAGCAAATTGCTGCTTAACAATATCTTGGTGCTTAGCGAAGTCTTTGCCTTTTTCAGGGAAATTTCGCTCAATTTTCCCTTTGTTCATTGCAGCCTTTGGATCTTCGGCACCCCAGATAGAAGCCATTTGATCTGCCACCGGTCCTGTTGGACCTTGGCGTGGGTACGCCATGTAGCGAACCGTAATACCTAAGTCGTTGTAACCCTGCATCTGGCTATGCAGACGTACACAATAACCACATGTGATGTCGGTAAAAACAGACACGACGTATTTCTCGTTTTCTGCTTTATATTCGATCATGTTCGCCTTTTGCGCTTCGATTTTTTTAGCGTTAACCGGCGCTTGTCGCTTCGCTAAAACATCTTCGTATTGACCATTTTCAGCCAACTTGTACAAAGTACCCGCAAGGAAGTAATCCCCGGTTGGCGAGGCAAACAAAACACCTCCGCTGGTTTGAACTTCCACCAAACCGTCGATATCGGCAGGCACTACATCACTCACTTCTAGACCCAGCTTGGAAAAACGCTGTTCCAATTGTTCTTTATCTATCTTCACACCCGCCGCAGAAACTTGTCCTGCGAGTAGAAGCGGCAATGTCATTAGGGTTGCTCGGCGTAATACGCTCATTCTATTCACCTTAATTTACAGGAGACCTTACGCTCTTGGATGGTGCTCACTGTGCAATTGTTTCAATCTCTCGGTCGCTACATGAGTATAGATTTGCGTTGTCGACAAGTCACTATGACCTAGCAACATCTGTACAACACGTAAATCTGCCCCATAGTTCAGTAAATGCGTTGCAAATGCATGTCGCAACACGTGTGGAGAGAGTAATTCAGTATCAATTCCCGCCAGTACGGCATAATGTTTAATTCTATGCCAAAACGTTTGTCTGGTCATTTGACGGGCGCGCTTACTGGGAAATACAACATCGGAAGTGTTTTCCCCTAACAACTCAGACCTTCCGTTTTGGAGAAAAGTTTCAATCCATTCCACCGCATTTTCGCCCATCGGTACTAAACGCTCTTTACCACCTTTACCCGTCACTCGTACGACGCCTTGGCGTAAGCTGATGTTTTCCATCGTCAAACTGACCAATTCGGTCACACGAAGCCCAGTTGCATATAGTAACTCCAACATGGCTTTATCGCGCAACTCCATCGGATCATTGGGATCAGGCGCGCTTAATAAAGCATCGACTTGCTCTTCACTCAAGTCTTTGGGCAGCCGTTTAGGCAATTTGGGGCTAACCAATAACGCACTCGGGTCATCCGCACGGAGCTTTTCCCTGTGTAAATATTGAAAAAGTCGCCGAATCGCCGACAACATCCGAGCGCGGGAGGTCTGTTTGTAATCTTGGTCGACAAGCCAACTTTGGTACTCTTGCAAACCAGATACACTGATAAAGTCTAAGCGATAGTTGTTCGCCGTCATCCAGTGCAATAATTTCATCAGATCATTGCGATACGAAGCCAATGTATTTTCAGACAGACCACGCTCCATCCACATAGCATCTAAAAACTGTTCTACAATTCCTTGATCAGGAGACATTACTTCAGACACGTGCTACCTCTATTTATTTTTATGGCCTCACTGTAAGTTCCTAACCCAAAGAAAGCCATAAAAATTCCGCTTTGAAGAGGATATTCACTGCAAAGCAGACGGTTTTGTGGTTAGAATTCGCTATCTAGTCAACCTAAAGAAAAGAAAGTTATGAAAATCGGTCTGTTTTACGGCTCAACCACTTGTTATACCGAAATGGCGGCAGAAAAAATTCGTACCATTATTGGTGAAGATCTGATTGATATTCACAATGTCAAAGAATCTCCATTATCTTTAATGGCAGAGTACGACTTTCTTATCCTTGGTATCTCTACCTGGGATTTTGGTGAAATTCAGGAAGACTGGAACGAAATATGGGATCAAATCGACGGCGTTCCGCTAAGTGGCAAAACTGTCGCACTATTCGGCTTAGGCGATCAAGAAGGCTATGGCGAATGGTATCTCGATGCGATGGGGATGCTGCACGACGAGTTGAAAAAGACCGGAGCGAACATTGTCGGCTATTGGCCGAATGATGAAAGCTATGAGTTTGAAGCTTCAAAGGCACTAACTGCAGATGAAAGCCAATTCGTTGGACTGGCACTGGATGAAGACTCTCAATATGAACTCAGCGATGAACGTATTGCCAACTGGGTTGAGCAGATTCTAGTAGAATACCAAGAGACGCTATAAAATCGCTCCCCCCCCCTGCCTCTTAACACGCAGGGGGAAACAACCTCACTATTTGTCATCTGCCAACATATTTCGGTATCTACCCCAGTCAAACACAAGCCCAGGATCGGTTTTACGCAGCGGCGCAATGTATTGGTGTCCAGTAATGCGTGGCGGAGTAATTTTCGGGTACGTCAGCTGTAGGTCCTGGGTTAAGCTTGCCAATGCCTGATATTGTTCATTGGTATACGCGACAAAATCACTCCCTTCTAGCTCAATCCCTATGGAATAGTCATTGCACTTTTCCCGGCCAGCAAAACTCGAAACACCTGCGTGCCAAGCTCTTGCGGTAAACGGCACAAATTGCACCACTTCACCATCACGACGGATAAGACAGTGAGCCGACACCCCCATTTTATGAATCACTTTAAAAAACGGATGCTCGTCCGCGTTCAGTTTTCCAGTAAAAAACTGCTCAATATACGGCCCACCAAATTGCCCTGGTGGCAAGCTAATATTGTGTATAACCAACAGTGAAATGTCTGAAACATCTGACCGTTGGTCAAAAAATGGCGAGGGAACGTGGCGTGCCTGGTTATACCAACCTTGGGCGTCAATCATATCTTAGTCCTAGTGTTGTAGGCTCTGCACAATTTTATCTATTTGCTTATGAATTGCGAGATTAATGGCTGAATTTCATGCGCAGTCAGCGTATCATTTCCTCCCTCTATTTAACTGCGTATTAGATTTGCGATGAAAAACACACACAATAGCCAAGAACGTCTTGAGTATCTGAAACAACAACTACCTCTTGAGATCTCGCGTGCTGTGGCAGACACACTAAAAGAAGATTTAGGGGGAACCCTTGATCCTGCAGCAGACATCACTGCAAGTCTGATTCCAGCAGACGCGAAAAACGAAGCCACCATTATTACCCGAGAGCACGGCGTATTCTGCGGACAAGCTTGGGCTGATGAAGTGTTTAAGCAACTGGCCGAACAAGAAAATGGCAGCGAAGTTCAAATTCAATGGCACGTGAAAGACGGTGATAAGGTAGAGCCTAACCAAGTACTTTGTACGCTTTCAGGCTCGTCTCGTATGCTACTGACGGGCGAGCGTAATGCGATGAACTTTATCCAAACGCTATCTGGCTGCGCAACAATGGTTGCCGAATACGCGCAAAAGTTAGAAGGTACCGACTGCCGTTTGCTCGATACACGTAAAACCATCCCAGGCTTACGTAGCGCATTGAAGTACGCCGTCGCATGTGGTGGCGGCTTTAATCATCGTATCGGTGTATTTGATGCTTATCTAATTAAAGAAAACCACATCATCGCCAATGGCGGTATCGCACAGACCATCAAAACAGCCAAAGAACTTAACCCAGGCAAACCCGTTGAAGTCGAAACAGAAAGCCTAGCCGAACTAAAAGAGGCGATCGATGCGGGCGCAGACATCATTATGCTGGATAACTTCACCAAAGAGATGATGCGAGAAGCTGTTGCGATCAATGCAGGTCGAGCAGCATTAGAGAACTCGGGCAACATTACCCTAGAGACTATTCGTGAGTACGCTAAAACTGGGGTTGATTACATTTCAGTAGGCGCACTAACAAAACACGTTCGCGCAATGGATTTGTCGATGCGCTTTAAGTAATTAGCTCACTGGAAAAGTTAGAGAAACATCTTATTTTTCAAATATTAAAAAGAGGTCTATTGACCTCTTTTTTTTGTTTGTTTTTAAGACAAAACACCTCGTATTTTTGTGGTCACTCGAATTAATTTGAGTGCCAAATGAAATTCGTCTGCTTGTTTTCTAATTTGGCTCGGAAAGCCTATTCCGCATAATATCCACTTTGGGACATCCCCATTATGCTCTCTGTGAAATTTCGCATTTGGTTCATGGAGAAAAACAATGCAACAACAACGTCGTAAGCAAAAGGGCTTTACTTTAATTGAATTGATGATCGTGGTAGCGATCATTGGTGTGTTATCTGCAATAGCAGTACCTGCATACCAAAACTACGTAGCAAAAAGCGAAGCAGCTTCAGCTTTAGCTACTCTTAAGTCAGTTGTAACGCCAGCAGAGCTTTATATTCAAGAGAATGGGGATTTTTCAGCCACAGATCAAACTGCAGTCTTTGGCGCAGTTGGCATTTCTTCAGGTTCAAATACTTTGGGGACTCTAAGTGTTAGTGGCAATAACGCTATCCAATTTAAATTCTCTAAAGGCTCTATGGCCGAATCAGGTTCAGAAGGCACCATCACCTTTAAGCAAAAACTCTTCTGCAGGCTGGGCTTGCACTACAGCCAATATCCCATCAGCAGCTCAACCTACTAGCTGTTCATAATGTTAAAAGGCCTATGTTCGATCTTGCGCCAATCTAGTCATCTGGACTCAAAGCAAGAACTTCAGGTTATAGAACATACACAAGCTTCAGGCCAAACTGTGCCTGAAGCTTTAATTTATTTAAACATTTTTGATAGTAATGAATTAACAAGGCAACTATCAAATATATTAAATCTGCCAAAAACCAACATATCGCACTTTAATTACTCAAAACTTTGTAGCCAACTTGGTTTACGTGAGCTAATTACTCGCTCTTACGCTTTACCGTTAGAAAAAAGCGGTAACGTACTTACTGTTGCTGTTGCGGATCCGAGTGACACAGATATTGAGGATGATTTCCGGTTTGCAACGGGCCTACAAGTAGAACTGGTTCTAGCGGATTTTAAGGAATTACAAGGCGCAATAAGAAAACTCTACGGTAAATCTATTTCCGGCTCGCAAGACAGCAAGAAAGAAATTAGCGAGCAAGAATTGGCAAACTTAGTTGATGTTGCCGATGATGAAATCAGTTCAATCGAAGACTTAAGCCAAGACGACGCACCCGTTAGTCGTTATATCAACCAAATTTTATTGGATGCGGTCCGCAAGGGTGCATCTGATATCCATTTTGAGCCTTACGAAGAGTATTACCGTGTACGACTTCGCTGCGATGGCATCTTAATTGAAATACAGCAGCCCGCTCACCACCTTAGCCGACGATTGTCTGCACGAATTAAAATACTCTCTAAACTGGATATCTCGGAGAGACGCTTACCTCAAGACGGTCGAATTAAGCTCAGGCTCAACCAAGATACGGCTATCGATATGCGTGTATCGACGCTACCCACATTGTGGGGAGAGAAGATTGTTCTTCGCCTACTCGATAGCAGTGAGGCGAACCTTAATATTGATGTACTGGGCTATAACGACCAACAAAAAGAACTTTACCTTCAAGCGCTGAAAAAGCCTCAAGGAATGATATTAATGACAGGCCCGACAGGGAGTGGCAAAACCGTTTCCCTTTATACCGGATTAAGGATTCTTAACACGCCTGAAGTTAATATCGCCACTGCAGAAGATCCTGTTGAGATAAACTTGCCTGGTATCAACCAAGTGCAAGTGCAACCCCAGATTGGATTTGGCTTTGCGCAGGCACTACGAGCATTTTTGAGACAAGACCCTGATATTGTAATGGTCGGTGAAATTCGCGATTTTGAAACGGCAGAAATTGCAGTAAAGGCCGCACAAACGGGCCACTTGGTCCTTTCCACCCTCCACACAAATTCAGCATCAGAAAGTGTGGTTCGGCTAAGCAATATGGGCATTGAATCGTTCAATGTTGCTTCCTCTCTCAGCTTGATTATCGCTCAGCGCCTTGCTAGAAGACTATGCTCACACTGCAAGGATCCATATGCCCCTCCACCGGAGGTTGCGGAGCGCTTCGGTCTAGATACAAGCGCCACTGTTTATCAAGCCTCCCCCCACGGTTGCTCAGAGTGCAACAATGGTTATTCGGGGCGCGTAGGCATTTACGAAGTGATGAACTTTACCCCGTCCCTATCTCAAGCCGTAGCAGAAGGTGCCAATATACAAAGCATTGAAAAACTTGCTCGCCAAGAAGGGATGAAAACGCTCAAAGAGTCGGGAATTGAAAAAATGCTACAGGGCGTCACTAGCTTGCAAGAGCTACAGCGGGTCTTGTATCTATAAGTTGGAGACAAATAATGAAACACAAAAATTCCAACCAGTTAAAAAACTATTACTGGAAAGGTGTCAACGGCACCGGTAAGCCTGTCTCAGGGCAACTGCTGGCGCTAAGTGAACTAGAGGTAAGAGACAAGCTTAAAGCACAGCATATACAAGTCAGAAAACTTAAAAAGCGCAATGTCTCTGCTATCACTCGAGCCACACAAAGAGTAAAAAGCAAAGATATCACCATACTTACCCGCCAACTATCCACCATGCTTGTCACTGGTGTTCCTCTAATTCTTGCATTAAAACTGGTTTCGGATAATCACCGTAAAGCAGAGATGAAATCCATCCTGTCGCAAGTGATCAAAGGCGTCGAATCAGGTACGCCTATATCCAAGTCACTAAACACAGCCAGCTCTCACTTTGATCAACTCTATATCGACCTTGTGGCGACAGGCGAACAATCGGGTAATCTCCCAGAAGTGTTTGAGCGTATTGCGACATATAGAGAAAAGTCAGAACAACTACGTTCTAAAGTGATCAAAGCGCTAATCTACCCGACTATGGTTGTATTAACCGCCATTGGTGTTTCTTACTTAATGCTGACAAGAGTAATTCCTGAATTTGAGTCCATGTTCAAGGGGTTTGGAGCCGAGTTACCTTGGTTTACTCAACAGGTTTTAAAAGTTTCGCATGTCACCCAAGCATACGGCGGACTAACGCTATTGGCTTTTATCGCCGCGCTAATAACGTTAAAAGTCGCACGAAAAAAATCTTTCAGAATTCGCTTAGCATCTAGTCGATTCGGCCTAAAGGTCCCCATTATTGGTGGCATCCTGACGAAAGCGTCAATTGCCAAATTCAGTCGGACTCTGGCAACCAGTTTTAGTGCGGGTATTCCTTTACTTTCAAGTTTAAAAACATCGGCTAAAACCGCCAATAATGTCCATTACCAAACCGCTATTGATGGGGTATATGACGACACTGCTGCGGGTATGCCTATGTACATTGCGATGCGCAATTCCCAAACTTTTCCAGAAATGGTGTTACAAATGGTGATGATTGGTGAAGAGTCAGGCAAACTGGATGATATGCTCAATAAAATCGCGACCATTTATGAGTTTGAAATCGATAATACGGTAGACAACCTAGGGAAAATCTTAGAACCTTTGATTATCATTTTCCTCGGTGTCGTAGTTGGTGGATTAGTCGTCGCGATGTACTTACCTATCTTTAACTTAATGAGTGTCTTAGGATAGAATTGCGTTTAACTCACGTTTTTGGGGAACCTACCCCTCACACCATCTTTTTCAGGTAACGGTACTTCATGGAACTTTTTAATTTCTACCCTTGGCTATACCCTATTTTATCTGCAGTATTTGGCTTGGTCATCGGTAGCTTTCTGAATGTCGTGATCCACCGTTTGCCAATAATGATGGAGCGCGAGTGGCGCCAGGAGTGTGCGGACAGCTTCCCTGAATATAATATTTCCCCGCCAGAGGGCATTTATAACCTCAGCGTCCCAAGGTCAACGTGCCCAAAGTGTCAAACACCTATACGCGTTATTGATAATATCCCTGTAATCAGTTGGCTTTTCCTAAAAGGAAAGTGCCATCATTGTGGCAATCCAATCAGCGCTCGCTACCCGTTGGTCGAGTTACTTTCTGGTTCCCTATGTTTTGTAATTGCGCAGCAATTTGGCTTCAGTTATTTTTCTATCGCAATGCTGCTTTTTACCTTCGTACTCATAGCCGCGACGTTTATCGATCTAGACACGATGCTGCTTCCTGATTCACTCACTTTGCCACTAGTTTGGGCAGGAATAGTGTTAGCCTTAATGCAAATTAGTCCCGTATCACTGCAAGATTCGGTTATAGGCGCTATTGCGGGCTACCTTTCACTTTGGTCTGTCTACTGGATTTTTAAGCTGCTGACAGGTAAAGAAGGGATGGGCTATGGAGACTTCAAACTTCTCGCTGCGCTTGGGGCTTGGTTAGGTTGGCAGTACCTACCAATGATCATTCTTTTTTCTTCTTTTGTCGGACTGATTTTTGGTTTAATCCAACTTCGTTTAAGAAAGCAAGGTATTGAGCAAGCCTTCCCATTTGGTCCATACCTGGCGATAGCTGGCTGGATAAGCATGATATGGGGAGAAAGCGTCTTGAATTGGTATCTAGCAAATTATATTGGGATCTAATATGCCTTTTGTTGTGGGATTAACTGGTGGGATTGCCAGTGGAAAAACAACCATAGCTAACCTTTTTAACCAACATTTTGGAATTGAAATCGTTGACGCGGATGTGATTGCAAGGGAGGTCGTAGAGCCTAACAGCCCTGGGTTAAACGCTATCGAAGCCAAGTTTGGCTCTGAGATATTACTGTCAGATGGCACTTTAAATCGCGCTAAACTGAGAGAAGTCATTTTTTCTGATCCCGTAGCAAAAGAATGGTTAAACGCTTTATTGCACCCAATGATCCGAGAAAAGATGCTCTCTGATTTGAGTCGTGTTCGCTCCGAATACGCCCTGCTCGTGATCCCACTCATGGTCGAGAATAATCTCCAGACACTAGCGGATAATGTCTTGGTCGTCGATGTAGATGAAGAAACACAATTGGCCAGGACTATGGCCAGAGATCATATTGACCGCCAACAAGCAGAATCGATTCTCGCTTCTCAAGCAAGCCGCCAGCAACGCTTGGCATCAGCTGATTATGTGATTAAAAATAATACAGAAAACCAAAAACTTTTGCCTCAAATCACAGAATTGCATAAAAAGTTCCTAGAAATGAGTAGGGAAGATCTGTGAAAATAGCAGTAGACTCATCCAGAATTGCATTTTAATGACCACTCACTACTTCGAACATCCACTCAATGAGAAAACCCGAATTTATCTGAGGGTTGAAGCTCTGCTAAATCAGCTCAACATCGCTGCTGATTTTAACGATGACATGCAACATTTAGTTTTCTTCCGCTCACTATTTGACATGTTGGAGATCTTTGAACAGATACAATTAAAGAGTGAGCTAGCCAAAGACATAGAGAAGCAAAGGCTTACCTATCGAGCGTGGCTTGATATTGATGGTGTTGATCAGGAAATGCTGCGCGAAATTCTGAATAATGTAGACAACACGCACAGTAAGTTAATGGCAGCTGAACGCTTTGGGCAAAGCCTCAGAGAAGACCGCTTTTTGAGTACTATCCGTCAACGATTTAACTTGCCTGGCGGCTCGTGCTGTTTTGATTTACCCGCATTGCATCATTGGCTTCATTTACCAGAGGAGGCCAAAAAGTCCGATGCACACAAATGGATGGCTTCACTAAAACCATTATCTGAGGCACTGACATTATGGCTCAACCTCACCAGAGAAACTGGTGATTTCCACAATATCGCTGCTCACTCTGGTTTCTATCAAAGTGATGCTGACGAAGCCAATATCTTGCGCTTGGAAATCCCAATGCACTACGATGTCTACCCTATGATTTCTGGTCACAAAAATCGCTTTGCAATTAAGTTTCTCGATTTTTCTTCAGGGCAAGCGAGCACTCAAAACATTGAGTTCCGCTTGGCTGTATGCAGCTAATATGACCAAAACGCGTTATAATCTTTCTCAAAATATCTTAAATACAGCTTAGAGAATCATCATGTCAAAGATTACCATTGTGCCTTGCCCTCAGTGTGGTGCTGATGTTGAGTGGGGAGAGCAAAGTCCACACCGCCCATTTTGCAGCAAAAAATGTCAGATGATTGATTTTGGGGAATGGGCTGATGAAGAAAATGCTATTCCGGGAGCACCGGACATGTCTGACAGCGATGGATGGTCAGAAGACCAATACTAAAGAAACACAATTGCCACTCGCAAATAGAAAAGCTGATGTGAAAACATCGGCTTTTTTGTTTCTTGTGTATTACCCAAGCTCTTAGGTCAAACCATTTTTTGTCTTAGAACGTAGATATTTTTCTTTCTACCTAGAAAAAGGCGCGGACCTTTCTTGAAACAACTGTGCCAGTAAATAAGCAGCGATGACAACGATAGGAAGGGAAAGAGCAAGTTATAAGCAACAAAATAAAAAAGCGGAGGCCTAATGGCCTCCGCTAATACTATGAGAACGCTAGTTATAGCATTACTTCTTAGCAAGTTTCTCTTTAATACGAGCAGACTTACCAGAACGCTCACGTAGGTAGTACAGCTTGGCACGACGTACTGCACCGCGGCGTTTAACTTCAATGCTATCAACCATTGGAGAGTGAGTTTGGAACGTACGCTCAACACCTTCACCGTTAGAGATCTTACGTACAGTGAATGCAGAGTGTAGACCACGGTTACGGATACCGATTACAACGCCTTCAAAAGCCTGTAGACGCTCACGTTCACCTTCTTTTACCTTAACTTGAACAACAACAGTGTCACCTGGTGCAAAGTTAGGTAGGTCTTTTTTCATTTGCTCTTCTTCAAGAGCTTTGATGATGTTACTCATTTTCAATATTCCTAGAATAAACTGATACTAAATTAAATAGGTTACTTGTTTCGATGCTCTCTAATGAACTCGGCAAGTAATTGTTCCTGTTCGTCAGTCAGAGCTAGGTTTTCCAGGAGCTCTGGTCTTCTTAGCCAAGTACGGGCCAACGACTGCTTTAGTCGCCAGCGACGAATGTCCTTATGGTTACCGGATTTGAGTACCGCTGGCACTTCTTTTCCATCTAACACGTCAGGACGCGTATAGTGAGGGCAATCTAACAAACCATTTGCAAAAGAATCTTCTTCTGCCGACGCAAAATCCCCTAGCACTCCCGGTACAAACCGAGAGACAGAATCGATTAACGTCATGGCTGGTATTTCACCACCCGTCATCACAAAAGTCACCAATTGACCATTCTTCGTCAACTTCTGATTGGATGATACGCTCATCTACCCCTTCATAGCGGCCACAAATAAGAAGCAAGTTCTCGTTTGTTGCTAACTCTTCAACTCCTTTTTGGTCGAGCTTACGACCTTGAGGAGACAGATAGATAACTTTCGTCTTTCCCGGTGAGGCCTCTTTGGCAGTATGAATGGCATCGCGCAGAGGCTGAACCATCATCAACATACCAGGACCACCACCATAAGGCCTATCATCGACAGTGCGATGTTTGTCGTGAGTGAAATCACGAGGATTCCATGTCTCAATAGACAAAAGACCTTTTTTAACCGCTTGGCCTGTTACTCCGTAACCAGTAACGCTGCGGAACATTTCAGGAAATAGGCTTATTACGCCGATCCACATTGTTCTATCGCTCATTACTTGGAGTTAAAACCCAGGATCCCAGTCAACTTCGATCCGTTGAGCTTCGCGATCAATGTGTTTGATCACTTGCTCTTCAAGGAACGGGATTAGTCGTTCCTTTTGTCCGAAAGCATCTTTCAGATTTGCTTTTACAACCAGAACATCGTTGGAGCCAGTTTCTAGAAGATCAGAAACTGTGCCGAGGTCGTAACCTTTATCAGTTACCACTTGCATTCCAATCAAATCACGCCAGTAGAACTCATCTTCTGGCAATTCTGGAAGAACAGCAGGGTCGATATAGACTTCAAAGTTTGTCATTAGTTGTGCTTCTTCTCGCACATCCAGACCTTCCAGCTTAGCTACCAAACCTTTGTTATGGCGCTTCCAGCTTTCAACTTTGTATTCAACCCACTTGCCACCCTGTTCAATGAACCAAGGGCTGTAATCAAATATGCTTTCAGTATTGTCTGTGTAGGAAAAAACCTTAAGCCAGCCACGAATGCCGTAAGTAGCACCAAACTTGCCTACAACAATTTTCTCGCTGCTCATTGTTTCTTTACCTTTCATCGACATAAGCTAATTTCTACTTCTTATTTAAGAATTAAGCCGCTTTTTGAGCGTCTTTAACTAGCTTAGCAACGCGGTCAGATACAGATGCGCCTTGACCAACCCAGTGGTTAACGCGATCTAGGTCTAGACGTAGACCTTCTTCTTGACCTTTAGCAGTTGGGTTGAAGAAACCAACTTTCTCGATGAAACGGCCAGTTGCTGCATTGCGGCTGTCCGCTACTACGATTTGATAAAATGGACGCTTTTTAGCGCCGTGACGTGCCAAACGAATGGTTACCATGTCGTCCTCTTTGCTTTCTCAAAAATAAAATTAACCCCAGTAACCATTTATCGCTAAATAGTTTGGGGCTCGTGCCAAAATAAAGCTCCGGAATTTTACTCTTATTCCGGAGCAATGCAAGGTCTTTAGCTATTTTTTCACCAACAACTATTTTTCTTCTAAAACAATCTAGGAGATTTAAGTTTGTGAACTAGCTAACAGACTGAAAATAAACTTTTAGCGACCAAACGGGTTAAAACCACCGCCGCCGCCCATGCCACCCATCATGCCTTGCATGTTGCGCATCATGCCTTTCATGCCACCTTTCTGCATTTTTTTCATCATCTTCTGCATCTGGGTGAACTGCTTGAGTAGGCGGTTAACGTCTTGTACTTGCGTACCTGAGCCAGCAGCAATACGTTTCTTGCGTGAGCCTTTAATCAGCTCAGGACGTTGACGCTCTTTCATTGTCATCGAGTTGATGATCGCTTCCATCTGCTTAAACATTTTGTCATCGACTTTATCTTTGACGTTGTCAGGCAGTTGAGACATACCAGGAAGCTTGTCCATCATCCCCATCATACCACCCATGTTCTGCATCTGGCCAAGTTGCTCACGGAAGTCTTCCAAATCGAAGCCTTTCTTCTCTTTGAATTTCTTCGCCAGCTTTTCAGCTTTTTCTTGGTCGACATTGCGTTGCAAATCTTCAATCAGTGACAGTACGTCACCCATGCCAAGAATACGTGATGCGACACGATCAGGGTGGAAAGGTTCTAGCGCGTCGGTTTTTTCGCCCACACCCAAGAACTTGATTGGCTTACCCGTAATATGACGAACAGACAGGGCGGCACCGCCACGAGCGTCGCCATCCACTTTTGTCAGGATCACACCCGTTAGAGGTAGCGCATCGCCAAACGCTTTGGCTGTATTCGCCGCATCCTGACCCGTCATGGCATCAACAACGAATAGGGTTTCCACTGGCGTAATAGCAGTATGAAGGTCCTGAATCTCAGACATCATCTGCTCATCAATCGCCAGACGCCCCGCCGTATCGACAATCAATACGTCATAGAATTTCTTCTTCGCGTGGTCAATCGCAGCATTAGCGATATCGATAGGCTTTTGATCGGGTGATGATGGGAAGAAATCCACACCAATATCTGATGCGAGGGTTTCCAACTGTTTAATCGCGGCAGGACGGTAAACGTCGGCAGAAACAACCAGAACTTTTTTCTTGTCACGTTCCTTTAGAAGCTTAGATAACTTACCGACTGAGGTGGTTTTACCCGCACCTTGTAAGCCAGCCATTAAAATAACCGCTGGTGGTTGAGCCGCCAGATTAAGCGCTTCGTTGGTTTCACCCATTACCGCTTCAAGTTCACCTTGAACGATTTTGATGAACTCTTGGCCTGGCGTTAGAGATTTAGATACCTCTACACCTACTGCTGCTTCCTTTACGCGTTTAATAAAATCGCGGACAACAGGCAACGCTACATCAGCTTCCAGAAGTGCCATGCGCACTTCGCGTAGCGTTTCTTTAATGTTGTCTTCGGTCAGGCGACCTTTACCGCTGATATTTTTCAGCGTTTTGGACAATCGATCCGTTAAATTCTCAAACATCTTCAGTCTCTTTACCCGGGTGTTTGTTATCAAACGCACCCTAAATTTCGCGACAAACTACTGCGAGTATACCTGAGCAGATGGTCCTGTGCACAGCTCTAATCAGTTTTGACATCTCAAGTCACGTAAATGAACCAGATAAGTCATGGCTCAAGTCGTTGAGTCAGGGTATAATTTGTTAAAAATCCACCAGCTGTTAGAGAACCATGGACAACTTAATAGCCGTTGTTGCCGCGATACTTTATTTTTTGGCAATTGCGACCATCATACCGGGTTTAGTCCATCAAACCGGTATTCGAGCAAAAACTGTTTTTGTCAGCGCTTCGCTTGCGCTCATTTTTCATGCCTGGTTACTCAGTGATCTGATCTTTGAAGGTGCAGGTCAAAACTTAAGTATTCTTAATGTCGCTTCATTGATTAGCTTCATTATCTCTCTGGTGATGAGCATAGCAATGCTGAAGACTCGACTATGGTTCTTATTACCTGTGGTATACAGTTTTTCAGCAATCAACCTCAGTGCAGCTGCTTTCCTGCCAAGTACTTTTATTACTCATTTAGAGCAAGACCCCAAATTGCTCATCCACATTTCCTTGGCTTTATTCTCATATTCAACACTGACGATTGGTGCACTCTATGCGCTCCAACTGGCATGGCTTGATCATAAGCTGAAAACCAAAAAAGCTCTGGCTATTAACCCCAACTTGCCTCCTCTGCTTATGGTAGAACGCCAACTCTTTAATATTATCCTGATAGGAACCCTATTACTTACCGGAACTCTCATAACAGGATTTGTATTTGTTCAAGATATGTTTGTTCAAGGTAAGGCCCATAAGGCAATCCTCTCCTTTATCGCATGGATGGTTTACACAGTATTACTGTGGGGTCATTATCAAAAAGGATGGCGAGGGAAAAAAGTCACTTGGTTTGCCGTCGCGGGTGCAACTTTGTTGACTCTTGCTTACTTCGGCAGCCGCTTTGTGCGAGAAATCATTCTTAACTAAACAGGCTAGAAAGGTGCATAAGTGGCACCTTTCTTTTACAATGCCACTTCCCTTTTTGACAGAACTTATCTTAGTCGGTAAGTCATGGTTAACTAAACACCACAAGGAATAGATAAGCTTTGGACGACATATCAACGGGTATCTTATTTGCGCTACTCGCGTGTCTAATTGTAATTTCAGGATATTTTTCGGGTTCAGAGACAGGGATGATGGCTTTGAACCGCTACCGCCTTAAGCACCTAGCCAATACAGGCCACAAGGGAGCTAAGCGCGTTGAAAAACTGCTTAACCGTCCAGATCGTCTTATCGGTTTGATCCTAATCGGTAACAACCTAGTTAACATCCTAGCCTCAGCCATTGCGACCATACTCGGGATGCGACTTTATGGTGATTTGGGTGTCGCAATAGCAACAGGCGCCCTCACATTGGTTGTTTTGGTCTTTGCAGAAGTCACGCCTAAAACCCTTGCTGCGCTTTACCCTGAGAAAGTCTCTTACGCAAGCAGTGTGCTGTTAACAATCCTAATGAAACTATTGTCTCCTTTAGTGATTTTTGTCAACTTCATCACGAATGGGTTTATCCGGTTGCTGGGAATAAGAGCCGATCATGGTGGTGCTGACCACCTGAGTTCAGAAGAGCTGCGAACTGTAGTGAATGAAGCAGGGAGCTTAATTCCAAGACGTCACCAAGATATGCTGATTTCCATCCTAGATCTTGAGCACGTTACTGTTAATGACATCATGGTGCCACGTAACGAGATCACAGGTATTGATATTAACGATGACTGGAAGTCAATTGTTCGTCAGTTGACCCACTCGCCTCATGGCCGTGTCGTCCTATATCGAGACCAAATTGATGAAGTGGTCGGCATGTTACGTTTGCGTGAGTCTTACCGATTAATGCTTGAAAAGAATGAGTTTACTAAAGAAACACTTCTAAGAGCCGCTGATGAAGTGTACTTCATTCCAGAAAGCACACCACTCAATGTTCAACTGCTTAAGTTCCAACGCAACAAACAGCGCATAGGCCTGATTGTTGATGAGTACGGCGACATTATTGGCCTGATCACATTAGAAGATATTTTGGAAGAAATCGTCGGTGAGTTTACAACATCCATCGCACCGAGCTTATCTGAAGAGATTGTGCCTCAAGTCGATGGAAGCTTCTTAATCGAAGGCAGTGCCAACATTCGTGATATCAACAAAGGACTGAAGTGGAAACTGCCTACTGACGGACCTAGAACGTTGAATGGCTTAATACTTGAACATTTAGAGCATATTCCTGAAAGCCACCTCAGCGTACATGTTTTTGGTCATCGCATGGAAATTATCGAACTAGAAGAAAATCGAATAAAGCTTGTGAAGGTATTCCCAAAGACCGCTAAGAAATAAAGTAAAGCAAATACAAACTAAAAAGCCTTGGAAGACCCAAGGCTTTTTTACATGCTAATCTATCCGCTACTCTTCATTGACACTGAATAAACTTTCCATATTCAGCCCCTGCTTCACTAAGATTTCTCTTAGTCGACGTAAACCTTCAACCTGAATTTGACGAACACGCTCACGCGTAAGATTAATCTCTCGCCCGACTTCTTCTAGTGTTGATGGTTCATAGCCAAGCAGGCCAAATCGACGCGCTAATACTTCTTTCTGCTTTGGATTTAGCTCATCAAGCCAGTGAATTAAAGACAGCTTAATATCATCGTCCTGCGTCGATACTTCGGGGTCTGAATTGTTCACATCAGGGATAATATCCAGTAAGGCTTTTTCACCTTCACCACCGATTGGCGTATCCACTGAGCTAATGCGTTCGTTCAAACGAAGCATTTTACTGACATCGTCTACCGGCTTATCCAACTCAGAAGCAATTTCCTCTGCCGTAGGCTCATGATCAAGCTTTTGAGAGAGTTCTCGAGCCGTACGTAAGTAGATATTCAATTCTTTTACTACGTGAATAGGTAGACGGATTGTTCTCGTTTGATTCATCAATGCGCGTTCGATAGTTTGACGAATCCACCAAGTGGCGTAGGTAGAGAAGCGGAATCCGCGTTCTGGATCAAATTTTTCAACCGCACGGATCAAACCAAGATTACCTTCTTCGATCAAGTCGAGAAGTGCTAAACCTCGATTGCTGTATCGGCTCGATTGCTGTATCGGCGAAGAAATTTTAACCACTAGGCGCAAGTTACTTTCTATCATTCGCTTGCGTGCTGCTTCGTCCCCGCGTAGGGCACGGCGAGCATATAAGACTTCTTCTTCTGCGGTGAGTAGTGGTGAAAAACCAATTTCACCGAGGTAGAGTTGTGTTGCATCTAAACTTTTAGATGACGCATCAAACTCTTTATTAGTTACGGATTGATCATCGTCTCTAGGAAGTACATCCATTGCTTCCTGTTCGACTACTTCGACTTTCGTTGCTGTATTGCTGATACTCATAGTGCCTCCCCCGGCGAGCTAGCAAGACATTACTACTTCTAATGTCGCTATATTCCTTTAGCCAGTCAAATTGTTACGGCAAGTAGCGCTTTGGATTCACAGACTTACCTTTGTAGCGAATTTCAAAATGTAATCGAACACTGTTGGCTCCTGAGCTGCCCATTGTGGCTATTTTTTGGCCAGCTTTAACACTTTGTCCTTCACTCACTAGCAACTGATCATTGTGTGCATATGCACTCAAGTAATTATCATTATGTTTTACAATTACAAGATTACCGTATCCACGAAGTGCGTTCCCCGAGTATACGACGGTGCCTCCTGCTGTAGACACAATGGCTTGGCCTCGTTGTCCTGCGATATCAATGCCCTTGTTACCCTGATCTCCAGCAGAAAAGTTTTTAATTACTCTTCCTTTTGTCGGCCATAACCACTTCGATATTTTGTTATTTTTTGGCTTGGGTGTACTGACCGTTTTGTTAACATTTTGTTTCTTTGTAGGTTCAACATACTCCTTTGGTTTGCTTTGATCAACCTTCTTAGGTGGATCTTTTTTAACCACTTGTGGTGATTTTTTTACCTCTTTAGGAGTAGCTTGTTGACTAGAGTTTTTGCTCACATTGACGGGAGGAGATACGGGAACAGGAGGTGGCGTTACGCTAACTACCGCTGGTACGGTCACTGCCGCTGGCACGCTAACAACAGTCGGTGTTTTTTGCCCGTATGATGGCGGGGTATAAGCAGGCTGCCAAAGCTTTAACTTCTGACCAGGAAAAATGGTATAGGGAGGCGCTAGGTCGTTGTAACGGATGATCTCTTTTACATCTTTATCTGTGACGTACGCGATAAAGTACAGTGTGTCACCTTTTTCGACCTCATAGTAGCTACCACGATAACTACCGCGCGGTATGGAGCTGTAATCTTTCTTTAACCCAGAAACAGGAGCAGGAGTATGTGCCGCGCACCCGAAAAGCACACTGCATACACCTAGCATCAGAACTGAGTAAGATTTAAATGTCATGTTTAAGCGAGATCACCAGCCACTAAAGGAACAAAACGAACAAGTTCAATAACTTCCGAATGAAATGTATCACCTTGACGAGTAATTTTCAGCAATTGTTGAACATCGGTTCCAACAGGGATCACCATAATCCCCCCTTCGCTTAACTGTGCCAAAAGTTCAGGAGGCACTGTTTCAGCCGCAGCAGTAACAATGATGGCATCAAAAGGCGCCTTAGCGGACCACCCTTGCCATCCATCGCCGTGCTTTGTTGAGACGTTATAAATATCAAGCTGTTTAAGACGGCGCTTGGCTTCCCACTGCAAAGATTTAATTCTTTCGACTGAAAAAACACGATCCACTAACTGGGACAAGATGGCCGTTTGATAACCCGAGCCCGTCCCTACTTCTAGGACTTTGCTTGAATGTGTCAGTTCCAGTGTTTCTGTCATCTTAGCGACAATATATGGCTGTGAGATCGTCTGCCCAGACCCGATCGGTAGCGCATTGTTATCGTACGCTTGGTGCATCATTGCCTGAGAGACAAAACGTTCACGAGGTATAGAACGAATGGCGTCCAAAACTTTAGTGTTTTGAATGCCATTCTTTGCAAGAAATTCGACTAAACGATCAGCCTGTGGGTTTGCCATCCTCAATCACCCTTTAACCAATTATCCATACTTGCTAATGACTCATGCGCGGTCAGATCAACCTGTAACGGGGTGACTGAAACATAGCCTTTATCCACCGCGTGAAAGTCTGTTCCTTCACCAGCATCTTGCTCTTTGCCCGGTGGGCCAAGCCAATAGATATCATGGCCACGTGGGTCTTGCTGTTTGATCATCGCTTCTGAGTGATGGCGAGCCCCCAAACGAGTCACTTTTACCCCATTGAGCTGTTCAAATGACAAGTCAGGAATATTAACGTTCAAGAGTCGGTTTGTCGGGATGGGCGCTTGGATATGCTGTTCAACAATTTGTCTGGCAATTTTCCCAGCCGCAGCAAAATTGACTTTCCCTACCAAAGAAAATGCGACCGCTTGAACCCCAAGAAAGTGCCCTTCCATCGCAGCAGCGACTGTGCCTGAGTACAACACATCATCGCCCAGATTCGCACCATGATTAATGCCGGTTAAGACCAAATCAGGGAGATCATTTTTCATTAGTTCATTCAAAGCAAAGTGCACACAATCTGTGGGCGTCCCTTGAACAGAAAAAACTTTATCAGCAATTTCAGTCACACGAAGAGGCTGCTCTAGTGTTAAAGAGTTTGATGCTCCAGAACGATTCCGGTCAGGAGCAACAATGGTGACATCTGCAATATCTTTTATTGCAGCGGCTAGCGCGTGAATACCTTCAGCATAAACACCATCGTCATTGCTTAATAAGATCTTTAGCGCTTTGTCTTTCATGAGTAAGTTCGCTCCACTTCCACCTCTTCAATCAACTCTCGAACGATAGCGGTGGCAAAACAGCCCGAATCTAATGAAAAGCTCAAAGTCACAGAATCGTTGTCTGAACTCCAGGTGAGATCCTGCGCTTTAAGAGAGACCACACGGCGATCGTGACGCATGCGATTACCACGGATCAGAGCCATTAAATCGGGCTCTGCATCTAAATGTGGTTGCTCTAATGCCAGTGCTTCCGTTTGCGTAGGCAGTGCGTTATCACCTGCCATGGCAGCCGTAATATCTGCAAACCCTTGAAGGACCTGTTCCTCAAGCATGCTTTTGTTCGAAGAATCCACTAGCAACTGTTCTGCCTCACGCTGTACAAGATCACCATCAATGACCTGACTAAAGAAGCCTTGTTCAATTCGCGCAGACACAATGCTATTGAAAATCCATGATCGTGCTGCCGAAAGCAATAAGCTACGCTTGTTCTGATTGCGAGTGCGTACATTGTCTCGGCCCCAACGTCGAGCTTCTTCAAGGTTACTACCCTGATTTCCAAAACGCTGACTGCCAAAGTAGTTTGGCACTCCCGTTTTGGCGATAGACTCTAAACGCTTGAGTACGCTATCGACATCACTGACTTCAGATAGCGTAACGGTAAAGTGATTACCCGCTAATTCTCCCGGACGCAGCTTTTTATTGTGTCGCGTCGTTTCCAGAATTTCGATACTCGGATACTGCGCAAGGAATGCACTAAAGTCAGGAGTCTCCCCTTTAGGCAAATGAATACTTAACCATTGTTGCGTTACCGCATGACGGTCTTTTAAGCCTGCCCAGCTCACATCTTTTGATTTTACGCCACACGCTTTGGCTAACTCGTTGGCGACAAAGCTGGTATTTTCACCAGTTTTACGAATATGAACCATGAGGTGTTCGCCGCTACCAGCGAATTCATACCCCAAAATTTCATTGACTTGAAAGTGTTCAGGCTGCGCTTTAATTTTAGCGGTAGCTGTTGGTTTACCATTAAGGTAAGCCAGAGAAGATAGAATATCAGACATATTTTGTTCCATTACGTGCGGCTCTGACTGAAAAGGCCGAGCGACACATAACTGAGTTATTTTTTGATAAGTAATACCACCGCTTCCGTCGCGATGCCTTCTTTTCGTCCGGTAAAGCCCAAACGCTCGGTGGTGGTTGCTTTTACATTCACATTGCCAAGGTCGGTTTCAAGATCCTCTGCTATTACTTGGCACATAGACTCAATGTGAGGCGCCATTTTAGGCGCTTGCGCCATAATAGTTACGTCAGCATTGCCTAAGACATACCCTTGTTCTTTAACGCGGCGATAAACGTCGCGCAATAAGTCTCGGCTATTAGCCCCTTTCCATTTATCATCCGTATCAGGGAAATGACGGCCGATATCTCCGGCGGCAATCGCACCAAGCAACGCGTCACACAAGGCATGTAACGCGACATCACCATCAGAATGTGCAATAAGGCCTTGCTCGTAAGGGACTTCAACCCCACCAATAATGACTGGGCCTTCACCACCAAACTTGTGAACATCAAAACCGTGGCCAATTCGAATCATAACTTATCCTTTATTTCGCTGTAGATAAAACTCAGCAAGCGCCAAATCTTCGGGCTGGGTTATTTTTATATTATCGGCGCTACCCTGAACTAAAGCAGGGTGCTCTCCAAGCCACTCAAGCGCAGACGCTTCATCGGTGATTGCGACATTCTCAGCAAGGGCCGAGGATAGTGCGTGAGTCAGTTGCTGAGTTTTAAACATTTGTGGAGTGAGTGCGTGCCACAAAGCTTCCCTTTCAACCGTATGGTCAATGTTATTATCTGTATTTGCTCTTTTCATCGTATCTCGCACCGGAGACGCCAAAATCGCTCCCGTTTTATGTGTGCGAGCCACCTCAATCAACCGGTCAATATCATCGTGTTTAACACATGGCCTTGCAGCATCATGCACTAAAACCCAGTTGCTAGATTGTGTGGAGGCATACTCAAGCCCAGACAGTACGGAATCTGCCCGTTCTTTACCACCTTTAACACGCACCACATCGGCACGTTGACTTATGGCTAGCTCAGAGTAATAAGGATCACTTTCACTGATAGCCACCACGACTTGACGAATAGCAGGGTGTGACAGCAGTTTATCGACTGTATGCTCAAGCACGGTTTTGTCATCAATAGTGAGGTATTGTTTGGGACGATCGGCTTTCATTCGACTGCCAACGCCAGCGGCAGGCACGATAGCGATAAGAGCAAATGTATTGAGATCGGACATTAGTTATCCTCTCCAATAATGCGGTAGAAAGTTTCACCTTCTTTGATCATGCCTAACTCGTGCCGAGCACGTTCTTCAATCGCATCGAGCCCCTGACGTAAATCATCAATTTCAGCAAACATTTCGTTGTTTCGATCTTTCAAACTTGCATTCACTTGGTGTTGAACCTCGATACCCGCTTCAACAAGTTGAAAGTCAGCAATACCATTCTTACCAAACCACAGTTCAAACTGCAGCCAGCCCAGAACCAAAAGTAAAGTCAGTGCAAAAATTCGCATAAGGTTGATTCAAAGAAGTGAGATAAAGAAAGACCACATATATATCACAATGTCACCGTTCAGGCGAGGTGGCTTATATGTGGCCTCTGACTAGATTACGTTACCTTAGCTAAGGTTAGTTCATCATCAAAAATGCGAACAAACCCACACCAAGTAGCAAACGGTAAATAACAAAAGGCGTCATACCCATCCGAGAAATCAATTTCAGGAAGAAATGGATACAAATGTACGCGCTGATGAAAGAAGTGACGATTCCTGTCATCAGAAAACCGAAATGAATGGGCTCACCACTAGTCACAAGCTTCAGCCCTAAATAACTGCCCGCCAGCGTAATAATCGGGATAGACATTAAAAACGAGAAACGCGCAGCAGCCTCACGCGTAAAACCAAGATAAAGGGCTGCGGTGATTGTTGCACCAGAACGAGATGTCCCTGGTATCATCGCCATCGCTTGTGCAAGGCCAATAAAAACCGACTTTTTCCAATCCGCCGTGTACTCGTCATCGGTTAGCTTTGAGTTTTTATCCACATACCAAAGCAGAAGACCGAAAACGATAGTCGTGGTGGCTATAACCCACGCACTGCGCAGATAAAGCTCAATAAAGTCTTTCATCAGCAAGCCAAACACACACGCAGGGATCGTCGCGATAACGATCATCCAAGCCAGTTTGGCCTCTTTACTTCGGTCCCCTTTAAAAATCGAAGCAAAAAATGCGCGTAATAAATAAACCACTTCACGCCTGAAATAAATAACAACAGCCGCTAGCGTACCGACGTGAACAGCAACATCAAACGCCAAGCCTTGATCTTCCCAACCCAATATCGCCGAGGGAAGAATAAGGTGCGCTGAGCTGGAAATGGGCAAAAACTCGGTAAGGCCTTGTATTAAAGCCAAGATAAACGCTTCGAAATAACTCATGGTATTCTCATTATTTTGGGACAACGAACCACAGAGGAACTGGGTTCAGTACTTCTTTATAGGATGATTCCTGCCATACTTGACGGACGGTTCGACCATCATTTGGGATAATTAGTTCAGCACAAAGTTCATTAAGAGGCTCTATCACAAAGCCATACTTATAGATATCACTACGCGGTAACTCGGGATCTTGTTGAGAGGTATGCTCGCCAAACAAAATGATATCAAGATCTACCGTTCTAGGTTCAAACTTTTTCGCTTGCTCAGAACGGCCCCATTTGAACTCAATTTGGCGTAATTGTCGTGAAAACTCTGACAAACTTAGTGTCGTTTTCATTTCTACGACAAGGTTGAAAAAGGCATTTCCTTGAAAACCCACCGATTCGCATTCATAAATGGTTGATAAGCGAAGTTCACTACCCAAACTGTTCAGCTCATCAATAGCCGCTTGAATATGCTTACGTCGTTCCACATTGGAGCCAATCCCAATGTAAGCCGTGATCATGCATTGCCTCGTTCGATGATCACACCAACACCTTTTGCTTGAGCAACCGCACCTGGCTTAGTTAAACGGATTTTAATCCATGGCACATTGAAGCGTGTCATGATGAGCTCAGCGATTTCTTCTGCAACGCGTTCAACCAGTAAAAAGCGACCACCTTCAATATGATTGAGTACAGCCTCGCTTACCTGAGAGTAATCCAACGCATCGATGACATCGTCGCTTTTCCCTGCAGGACGATTGTCGTGAGCCATTTCAATATCCAACACAAGTTTTTGTTTAATTTGCTGTTCCCAGTCATAAACACCGATTGTTGTAATCACTTCTAATTGCTCGATAAATACTTTATCCATGCGCTTTGCTTCCTTAGAGGTCGGATACCCAATTTGATTAAAAAGTCGTACTATTTCATTTTTTCAAACTCCCTACCTGGGTGGTTTGGGAGTCTTAAGCAAGATATGATATCAATTAGTTGCTTAGCAAACACCTCTAAAAGATGAGTTAAATCAGTATGACCCCATTAGCACTTGTGATGATCATTGCCGCCTACCTGTTAGGTTCGATCTCGAGTGCTGTTTTGATCTGCCGGATTCTGCGTTTGCAGGATCCTCGGCAAGTTGGTTCCAATAATCCAGGTGCCACGAATGTCCTAAGGATCGGAGGCAAGAAAGCGGCAGCATCGGTCCTACTGTGTGACATGCTTAAAGGAACCATTCCTGTATGGGGCGCATTCTTTCTTGATATTGAGCCAATCATTTTAGGCGTCATTGCTATCGCGGCATGCCTTGGACATATGTATCCGATATTTTTTCACTTCAAAGGGGGCAAAGGTGTGGCAACCGCGCTGGGGGCAATCGCGCCTATCGGGTTAGATTTTACCGTTATGGTACTTGGTACATGGCTCGCCGTCGTGTTTGCCTTTCGCTACTCGTCCCTAGCTTCTTTAACAACAGTACTACTGGCACCGTTCTACACATGGATGATCAAACCCCAATACACCCTGCCCGTGGCAATGCTGTGCTGCTTGATCGTTTTTAGGCACCACCAAAACATTAAACGCTTGCTTGAAGGATCTGAGCCTAAGGTGGGGGAGAAAAAGAACGGCTTGGATAAAGCCTCATAATCAGAGGCCTTATCCATTTCTTAGTGAGCGTGTTTCGCTAAAAATTCTAACAGAATATTGGAAACGAACTCTGGTTGTTCAAGATTCGAAATATGGCCAGCATTCGGGATCTGCACTAATTCAGCACCAGAAATACAGTCAACCATCAAATAAGATTCCAGTACTGGGCGCGGAGCATCTTCTTGACCAACGGCAATTAACACAGGTAGTGCGAATTTTTCGATATCTTCAAATTGGTCACGACGACCAAACACCATTTTGCCTATTCTCGCCACTTCCACGGCTTGCTCTCCAGAGAGTGTAGCTAGCTTACGACGGAAAGACTCTACTAACGCTGGCGAATCATTTGTCGCATTGCGAGCAAAAAACATTGGTACTACAGCATCAATAATTGGCTCAGGGACTCGTTGAGCGTCACTGATGGTATCCAGCATCGAAAAGTACTTTTGATGTGTTATTTCCGGCTCTAGCCCGACAAAGGTATCCATCAATACTAAAGATTTAACTCGTTGTGGTGCTAAGGTCACAACCTCTGTCCCCCACATTCCTCCCACAGACAAGCCAACGATCGAAAACTCTTCGATATTCAAATGATCCATTAGTGCTAAAATCTGTTGCGCATAGTCCGTCAAAGATCGAGTTGAAGACGGTGCATGATCTGACTCACCATGAGCCCATAGTTCAGGAACAATACAACGGTATTGTGCTCGTAAAGCATTAACCTGAGGTGCCCACATCGCACTGTCCCAAAGATAACTATGGCCAAATACGATCACCGGCCCTTGCCCTTCATCCAAGTAGGCCATTTCACGCCCATCGATAGAAAACTTATGCATATTTTTTCCGTTATATTTATCAATACAGACTACAAATGATATTCGGTTTAGAGCCATTATCTGTTTCTATTACAGAAGAACAAAAGGCCGCTGTAATAAGCGGCCTTTCATCTAAACTTTGCTTTAAGCGATAGGATCCAACTGATCAATCGGCCAGCGCGGCGTTGCTTGCACTGAAAGATCCGCTAATTCACCATTTTTCAGGCGCTGCATACCAGCGTACGCGATCATCGCGCCGTTATCGGTACAAAACTCTGTACGAGGGTAATACACTTCACCGCCAACTTTCTTGGCCAACTGTTCCAGATCAGCACGTAAACGGCGGTTGGCACTAACGCCACCAGCAATAACAATGCGCTTAAACCCTGTTTGCTCCAAAGCGCGCTTACACTTGATCGTCAAAGTGGCACATACCGCCTCTTCAAATGCTAACGCGATATCTGCACGGGTTTGTTCATCGTCACCGTTTGCTGCGATAGTATTCGCGGTAAAAGTTTTAAGGCCAGAGAAGCTCATATCTAATCCCGGGCGGTCTGTCATCGGGCGCGGGAATTTAAAGCGTCCAGGAGTGCCTTTCTCTGCTAACTTTGAAAGCAGTGGGCCTCCTGGGTAATCTAACCCCATCAATTTTGCGGTCTTATCGAACGCTTCGCCCGCAGCATCGTCAATCGACTCACCCAGAATTTTGTATTCACCGATGCCTTTCACTTCCACCATCATTGAGTGACCACCGGATACCAACACAGCCACAAACGGGAATGGTGGTGGATTGTCTTCCAGCATTGGCGCGAGCAAATGTCCTTCCATGTGATGCACAGGCACAGCAGGCACACCCCATGCGTAAGCAAGGCTTCGACCTATGGTCGCACCAACCAGCAGCGCACCGACTAAACCTGGGCCAGCGGTATAAGCCACACCATCAATATCTTGAGGTGTCACATTGGCTTCAGCCATTGCCGCTTTGATCAATGGAATGGTCTTTTTTACATGGTCACGAGACGCCAGTTCTGGCACAACACCGCCGTAGTCTGCATGCAGTTTTACCTGACTGTAAAGTTTATGAGAAAGCAGGCCTTTCTCATCGTCGTAAATCGCGATTCCTGTTTCATCACAAGAGGTTTCGATACCAATAATGCGCATGGTTTACCCTGGATGTCTCTGTCTATAATTCAAAATTGGCGCAATATTACCTCGCCTTTGCTTCTCAAACAAATTTTGTACAGACTATAATCGACAAAGTGCTTTACAAAGCAGTAGCGATCGGATTAAAATTCCGCACCATTTTTGATCAAGCTGGTTTGAGACTGAACATAAGTGTTTGGCTCACTAACGTTCCAGCATTAACGAATTAACCCCTGAGGTGAAAGGCATATGCCAGTAGTTAAAGTACGTGAAAACGAACCGTTCGACGTTGCTCTACGTCGTTTCAAACGCTCTTGCGAAAAAGCAGGTATCCTTTCTGAAGTGCGTCGTCGTGAGCACTACGAAAAACCAACTACAGTTCGCAAACGCGCTAAAGCAGCAGCTCAAAAGCGTCACGCTAAGAAGCTAGCTCGCGAAAACGCTCGTCGCGTTCGCCTGTACTAATAACTCGGTCCAAAAGGATTCAGTTATGGCTCTCATTGAACAACTCAAAGAAGAGCAAAAATTAGCGATGAAAGCCAAGGACAAAACGCGCCTTGGTACTATTCGTTTAGCTCTATCAGCAATTAAGCAACGTGAAGTTGACGAACAGATCACTCTGGGCGATGACGACATTCTTGCTGTATTGACTAAAATGGTTAAACAACGTCGCGACTCTGTAGCGCAATTTGAAGCAGCAGGACGTCAAGATCTTGCTGACGCTGAGCAAGCTGAAATCGCTGTACTTGAGGACTTTATGCCTCAACCGTTGACAGAAGATGAAGTAAGTGTACTGATTGAAAGTGCAATTGCGGAATCGGGTGCTGCGGGCATGCAAGACATGGGTAAAGTGATGGCAGTGCTTAAGCCACAAATTCAAGGGCGTGCAGATATGGGTAAAGTAAGTGGTTTAGTTCGCTCTAAACTCGCTTAATTACCCAACCCAATTGCAGCAAGCCGTGCTATCCTTTGGAGCGCACGGCTTGTTTGTATCTATCCTCAGTATTTTCTTTCTTTGTTAGGTTTTATGGCAGGACACATCCCTCGCAGCTTTATTGATGACCTACTCGCACGACTTGATATCGTCGATATCATTGACGCTCGTGTAAAACTTAAGAAAAAAGGCAAAAACTACGGCGCTTGCTGCCCTTTCCATAACGAAAAAACGCCTTCTTTTAGCGTCAGCCAAGAAAAGCAGTTCTATCACTGTTTTGGCTGTGGTGCGCATGGTAACGCCATCGACTTTATGATGGAATACGAGCGCCTAGAGTTCCCCGAAGCCATTGAAGAGCTTGCCTCTTTCCTAGGCTTAGATGTTCCCCGCGAGCAAAGTAGTAATGGGCGTTTTCAGTCCAATCGTCCACAAGCCAGTACCGAGCAAAAGCGCAACCTCTACGATTTAATGGGCAGTATCGCTCAGTTTTATCGGGATCAATTAAAGCTATCAAGTAGTAAGATCGCGATCGATTATCTCAAAGATCGCGGTTTGTCCGGCGAGATCGTACAAAAATTTGGTATTGGCTATGTCGCTGATGAGTGGGATTTAATCCGTAAGAACTTCGGCCAAAACAAACAAACGCAAGATATGCTGGTATCTGGCGGTATGCTGATCGAAAATGACAAAGGCAACCGCTACGACCGCTTCCGTGGTCGAGTGATGTTCCCTATCCGTGATCGTCGTGGCCGTGTCATTGGCTTCGGTGGCCGAGTCATTGGGGATGGAACACCAAAATATCTCAACTCGCCAGAAACCCCTATCTTCCATAAAGGCAAAGAGCTATACGGCCTTTATGAGGTAATGCAAGCGCATCGAGAACCCAAACAAATCTTGGTCGTTGAAGGCTACATGGATGTTGTCGCTTTAGCGCAATATGGCGTCGATTATTCTGTTGCTTCACTGGGCACGTCAACCACTGGCGATCATATCCAACTGCTGTTTCGCCAAACCAATACCGTTGTCTGTTGCTACGATGGTGACCGTGCGGGTAAAGAAGCCGCATGGCGAGCCCTAGAGAATGCTCTTCAATACCTTAAAACAGGTAACACGCTTAAATTCTTGTTTTTACCAGATGGTGAAGACCCAGATAGCTACGTGCGAAAATATGGCAAAGAGGCGCTTGAGCAACAAATCCAGCAAGCGACACCGTTATCAAACTACCTGTTTGATAATCTAATAGAAATCCACCAGCTCAACCTCGGCAGTAATGAAGGTAAGTCTGCTCTGCGCGCGCACGCCAGTGCTTTGATCGAGAAAATCCCCGATCCTTACTTCCAAGAACTGCTAGAAAAGCTGCTAGATGAACGAACAGGATTCGATAATCGCCTTCGACAAGCAAGAAAACATAAAGGTGAAACCCGACCTCAACCGCATAAAGAGATAAAACGCACTCCAATGCGGGAAGTGATCACTTTGCTTATCCAGAATCCGAACTATGCTCAAATGGTACCAGATCTCTCAAGTGTGAGAGATCTAACAGTTCCTGGACTAAGATTATTTGTAGAAGTGCTTGAATATTGTCATCAGCATCCCAATATAAATACGGGCCAGTTAATAGAACACTGGCGTAATACAAGCCAAGAGGCTTTACTATCTCGTCTAGCAGGATGGGAGATTCCCCTAGATGAAGATAATGAACAAGATATATTTTTAGACTCACTGGACAAAATACTTGCTCAGTGTGTTGAAAAACAAATTGAGAACCTGCAGGCCAAAGAAAGAAGTGTCGGTTTATCAGCCGAAGAAAGAAGGGAGCTGCTAGCACTCATGCTAGATTTAAAAGCGTAACCCTGTTCGAATAGTCAGCAACCAATTAATTTGTTACTATGTGTGGTTTGCAACTCGCATACTAATTCCTTCACCAGATACTAAGTTGGATACCGTCTATGGATCAAAATCCGCAGTCACAGCTAAAACAGCTTGTCATTAAAGGCAAGGAACAAGGCTATCTGACCTACGCAGAAGTAAATGACCACCTGCCAGCAGAAATCGTAGATTCAGAGCAGGTAGAAGATATCATTCAGATGATCAACGACATGGGTATCCGTGTTGTAGAAACAGCACCAGATGCTGATGATCTGGCTCTGAATGACGATGAGACTATCACCGATGAAGATGCAGCAGAAGCTGCTGCGGCAGCACTGTCAAGCGTAGAGAACGAAATCGGCCGCACAACTGACCCAGTACGCATGTACATGCGCGAAATGGGCACAGTTGAACTACTAACTCGTGAAGGCGAGATCGACATCGCTAAGCGTATTGAAGATGGTATTAACCAAGTTCAAAACGCAGTGGCTGAGTATCCAGGCACAATCCCTTACATTCTTGAGCAGTTTGACAAAATCCAAGCGGAAGAACTTCGCCTGACTGACCTGATTACAGGCTTTGTTGACCCTGATGCAGAAGAAACAACTGCACCAACTGCTACCCACATTGGTTCTGAACTCGCTGAATCTGATCTTGAAGATGAAGACGAAGAAGACGCCGATGAGAATGAAGAAAAAGATGAAGACGACTCTGACGAAGAGGAAGATACAGGTATTGACCCTGAACTTGCTCTAGAGAAGTTCACAGCACTTCGTAATACGTTCCAAAATTTCCAGCTGGCTTGTAATGAGTACGGCAAAGAAAGCCCTAAAGCACAAATTGCTCACGAGCTAGTGCTGGACGTATTCAAAGAGTTTCGTCTAACACCAAAGCAGTTTGATTACCTAGTGAATGAGCTGCGCACTTCCATGGAACGAGTACGTACTCAAGAGCGCTTGATCATGAAAGCGTCTGTTGAATATGGAAAAATGCCTAAGAAGTCTTTCATTGCCCTATTCACTGGTAATGAATCAAGCGACGCATGGCTAGATGAGATTTTAGCGTCTGATAAACCTTACGCTGAAAAAATTCGTCGTAGCGAAGATGATATTCGTCGTTCAATCATTAAGCTAAAACACCTTGAAGAAGAGACATCTTTAACGGTTCAAAGCATTAAAGACATCAGCCGTCGTATGTCTATCGGTGAAGCGAAAGCTCGTCGCGCGAAGAAAGAGATGGTTGAAGCGAACTTGCGTCTGGTTATCTCTATCGCGAAGAAATACACCAACCGTGGCCTACAATTCTTGGATCTGATCCAAGAAGGTAACATCGGTTTGATGAAAGCAGTAGATAAGTTCGAATACCGTCGTGGTTACAAGTTCTCTACTTACGCTACTTGGTGGATTCGCCAGGCGATCACACGTTCAATTGCAGACCAAGCGCGTACAATCCGTATTCCGGTTCACATGATCGAAACGATCAATAAGCTGAACCGTATCTCTCGCCAAATGCTGCAAGAGATGGGTCGTGAACCGTTACCGGAAGAACTGGCTGAACGTATGCAAATGCCAGAAGATAAGATCCGTAAAGTACTGAAGATCGCGAAAGAGCCAATCTCAATGGAAACACCAATCGGTGACGACGAAGATTCGCACCTAGGTGACTTCATTGAAGATACCACGCTAGAGCTGCCATTAGACTCAGCGACCTCAGGTAGCCTAAGAGTCGCAACGAAAGATGTACTGGCAGGTCTGACTCCTCGTGAAGCGAAGGTACTGCGTATGCGTTTTGGTATCGACATGAATACTGACCACACTCTGGAAGAAGTGGGTAAGCAGTTCGATGTTACTCGTGAGCGTATCCGTCAGATTGAAGCGAAAGCGTTACGTAAGTTGCGTCACCCAAGCCGCTCAGAAACTCTGCGCAGCTTCTTAGATGAGTAATTTACCAAACTCTTGGTTTATATGATTAAAAGGTGAGCTATGGCTCACCTTTTTAGTATTTATCTGATTTAAATGGATAAAAACTAAGCGCAATTACCCCACTACCTGTCTAGACAGCATAATCTTCATCCCCTATAATCAGTGCCCTACAAAGGCCCCTTAGCTCAGTGGTTAGAGCAGTCGACTCATAATCGATTGGTCCGCAGTTCAAGTCTGCGAGGGGCCACCATATTTAGAAAGGCGTAGCAGGTTAATACCTACTACGCCTTTTCTCTTCTTACACCTAAATTATATGTCTAAGGCGCAATTTCAGTACGAAATACTCCGTAAACGCAATTTTCATCCCCCACTTAATTGCAGTTGCCCGATGTCCTACTAAACTCATTTCACAAGTATTAATGACTACGGTGTTGGAGAAACACGGATGTTTGGCTTCAAACGCACACAATCAAAAGAAAGATCTGAATTAGATACAGAGCTGGTAGCAGCCGCTAATTTTAGAGAATCGCTAAAAAACACAGTCCCGTACATTGAGTTCACGCCAGAAGGCGTTATTTTGTACGCTAATGAACAATTTCTTGCGGTCACAGGTTACTCTTTGGACGAGGTACTTGGAAAACACCATAGCTTTCTATGTTTTCCAGAAGATGTTGAAAAACCAAATTACAGACAGCTATGGCATGACCTTGCGAATGGAACACCTCAAAGTGGCCGATTCATTCGCAAGAACAAGCAAGACACGGCTATTTGGCTGGCAGCAACCTACTTCCCTGTCACCTCACACGCTGGCAATGTCGAATATGTGGCAAAAGTCGCAGCGGATGTAACGGCCGAACAGCAAGAACGAGAAAGAAACCAAGCTCTGCTGAGTGCCTTAGATAAGTCTTTGGCCGTCATAGACTTCGAACCTGACGGCACAATTATTACCGCCAATAAGAACTTTCAAGCCTGTATGGGCTACCAAGCCGAAGAAATTTCAGGGCAACACCATCAAATATTCTGCACACCTGAATTCTACCAAGACAACCCCAATTTCTGGAACGAACTCAGTTCTGGAGCGATTAAACAAGGGCTATTTCAGCGTATAGATAAAATGGGCAGAAGGCTCTGGCTAGAAGCTACCTACAACCCTATCTACAATCATGCTGGTAAAGTAGTGAGGATCATTAAGCTCGCCAGCGACATTACTGAGCGAGTAGATAAAGCGATGAAGGTCAATGAAGCCGCTACCACATCGCTAGAAATCGCCCAGCAAACCGTAAACTCTGCGATCCAAGGCAAGCACCACGTCACTAACCTCTTATCAACCTCTGAAGCAATCAACCAGTCAGTGGAAGACATCAACCACTTAGTGTCAGATCTCAACAAACAGTCAAAAAATGTTGAAGAGATCATATCAACCATTAGCGCAATTGCAGAGCAAACCAACTTGCTCGCACTCAACGCAGCTATCGAGGCCGCACGAGCAGGCGATCAAGGACGTGGCTTTGCTGTCGTAGCAGATGAAGTGCGTAATCTGGCGGCGAGAACATCAAAATCAACCGAAGAAATCACCAATGTGATCAATGATAACTCCAAAATCACGTCTGATTTAGATAGCAAATTACAAACCGTGATCGAAAAAACCACGCTTGGTGAAAATCACACAGCAAAAACATCAGAAATCATTGATGAAATAACAGAAGATGCGAAAAGAGTATCCTCAACGATTGAGAATCTCTCTCTTTAGGTAAAAAAGATGTATGGCACAAACAATCAAAGCCTAATGAGGAGATCATTAGGCTTTGCCGTTACCCTACTTCATAAAGGTCAGCGTGACGCTAAGAGGCACTTGAGTAGAGATAGGAATATCCCCAACGGTCGCTGATAGTTTGGTTAAGCTCTCTGCAGGAATACCAAAATCCTCCGCGTTTACGATGACCGGAGAGTATGAACTAACGGTGATAGCACTTTCTGCACTTATCACGATAACCGGGAATTCCATCATGTGAGTAGTGCCATACATTGTCACCTCGGCAGGAATAGTCATTTTTTGTGGGCCGCTAGACATTGCTTTCCAGTCGACTGAACCAGAAACCGTAACCTGAGGGTACGCTGCAACGTTAAAGAATAATTCACTTAACCGTGTATCACGAATAGGGACACCGGTGCTCACACTTTTCACATCACCCACCACTTGGAATTGACCATTCTCATTAAGCGAGCCTGACGATAAACTCATGGTCGCGGGTTCTACCACAAATTGCTTTTTAATGGTGGCAAAGCTTACCGAGGATAGATCTGTAGCAAGTTGATAATCCGTTGCTGATAGCGCTGAAGAAGAAAACAGTGTCATAGCAAGACTGACTGTAAGGGAAGTATTTCTCATTGTATTGACCTTAGCAATGCGTGTTCATATTCATACTAGTTGTAGATAATGATCCACGTGCAACAAACACGCTTTATTTTCAATACTGTCTCTAAGGTAAGATTTTCGACGCGATACATCGCTCAAAGACATGAGCGATGTTTTTTCTTCTTAAGCACTACATTAACTCAATCAGCTTAAAAGCCTTTAGCTTTCTTAATTAAGTCGTAGGCGTTTTGGATCTCTTGTGCTTTCTCTTTGGCCACGTTCATCATTTCTGGTGGTAGGCCTTTAGCCATCAGCTTATCTGGATGGTGCTCATTCATAAGTTTACGATACGCTCGCTTCACCGCCTTCGCATCCGCGCTACTATCAACGCCCAAGACTTTATACGCATCACTCAGTTGATCCGCCGTCGAGGCTTGTTGCCAGCTCCCTCCTGACTGATGAGATTGTCCCCCACCAGCATGGCCGCCAAATCCACCATGTTGGAATCGAAACGCCGCTTCTTGCATTCGCAAACGTTGCTCAAGTTGTTCAGATGAGAAACCTAACCCTTTTGCCACCTTGTGTAATACTTGTCGCTCACTAGGGTGAATTTCGCCATCCGCAAACGCCGCGGAAATTTGCAGTTCAAGGAAAAACTGCATTAAATCAAAACGCCCTCCCGCTGAAATTCGGACTCTTTGCAGGACGGTCTCTAAAGGAAAATCTGCCCCCTTGCCCTCTCGGAAAGCATCTTGTGCGGCTCGACGCTGTTCCCCATGTAGATTCATCCTATCCATCATGGTGCTGGCTAATTCAATTTCTTGTCGTGTCACCTGACCTTTAGCTTTTGCCAAGTGCCCCATCACAGCAAAAGCCGCTTTAAAGAACTCTTCTTGCCGCTCGGCCTGACTTGGCCCTCCGCCAAACCCTGAATTAAAACCAGCGTCTCTTAAACGGCGAGCTTTATCAAACTGATGGCCGATAAATACGCCTAACAGCGCACCGAACAAGTTGCCAAAAAGAAAGCCAAAAAAGCCCCCTAAAATTTTGCCAAAAATATGCATTATGTGCTCTCAATCTATGAATTTTTTCATCGTAAAGCGGTCTGATAGTGCTGTTAGCTACAAATTCCTTTATCATAAGCACCGTTTTATTTTTATTTCGGTAACCTAAAAGCCAAGAGGTTAACTCTCTGGAACGGCTGGGAATCGATAACCGGAAATAACAAGATCAACAGGATAGTAAAACTCGATGTCACCTTTTTCCCGCACCCTATTAGCCGCTTCAATCAGTGCAGCTCTTTTTGTGCCTCAGACTCAAGCAGAAGCTATGTTAGACGATAGTGTGCAGGAACTGCCCGCTATAGATCAATGTTTGATCGACGAACACGAGCCTGAAGACCCAAATCAACAACCCGTAACTGTTGAAGCTGATAGCTTAGAAGCGATCAGCGGAGATAAAGCGACCTACAGCGGCAATGTGGTCGTCGTTCAGGGTAAAAAACGTGTGCAGGCCGATCAAGTCACGCTGCATGAAAAAGAAAACATCATCGTGGCAGAAGGACATGTCGCATTCAGTGACGGTCAAGTAAAAGCCACATCCGATAAGGTCACGAACAACCTAAACACCGACGATGTCACGCTAGAAAACACGCAATACCAATTCCTGTGTGAATCGGGCCGCGGGGAAGCGGTCTACGTTTCAAAAACGGGCAAAGCGGTGTACGAGATTGAAGATGGCAGCATTACTTCTTGCCCAGAAGGCGATAATGCTTGGCGAATGCTCGCATCAGATATCGAGATTGATCAAAATGAAGAAGAAGCTACATTTTACAACACTCGTTTCGAGGTTTTGGATGTGCCAATTTTCTATGTGCCTTACTTAACCTTACCTATTGGCGACACACGTAAAACAGGCTTCTTGTACCCAACTATTTCTTACGGTTCTAGTGATGGCCTTGAAATCGATGTGCCTTTTTACTGGAATATCGCGCCCAACTACGATTTAGAAACCACGCTGAAGTACATGCAAAAGCGTGGCGTTCAGCTAAACAATAAATTCCGCTATCTCTCTGCATTTGGCCAAGGCCAGTTGGAAGCAGAATACCTCGCCGATGACGAGAAGTACCCAGAGTTAGAAGACCGCTGGGGCGTTCAATACACGCACAGCGGTATTTATCAGCAAGCTTGGAAGTTTCATATTGATTACTCTCAGGTTAGTGATATCAACTATTTCACGGATTTAGACTCCAATATTGGTAGTCGAGAAGACGGCCAGCTCGTGCAAGAAGGCAGTGTTCAGTATCGTACCAATAATTGGGATGCCAAATTACTCAGCCGTGACTTCCAGGTACTGACGGAAAGAGATAACCTCCCCTACCGGATTCTCCCTCAGCTCTCGTTTAACTATTACGCGCCAGAGCTGCTCAATGCCTTTGACTTTGATGTGATAAGCCATGTAACGCGCTTTGACACCGACGCCAAAGGGAAGCCATCAGCCACACGTGTTCACATTGAACCAGGTATTTCCTTACCTATCGGCACCACTTGGGGCTCATGGACGACGGAAGCTCGCGTATTAGGGACTTACTATCAACAAGAGCTTGATGGTGTGAGTGACCCAGATTTGGAAGAGAATGTGTCACGTGTCATTCCAGAGTTTAGAACCGTGGCTGGTATTATATTGGAGCGTGATACGGTTGTTTTAGACAATTACACGCAAACCCTAGAGCCGAAAATCCAGTATTTGTATATCCCGGAAGAAGAGCAAAATAATATCGCTAACTACGATACGACGTTGCTACAAAGCGATTATTACGGACTCTTCCGCAGCCGAAAATACAGCGGCGTCGATAAAATCCAAGGGGCAAATCAGCTCAGTTATGGTGCGAGTACTCGTTTCTACGATGACAACTATAAAGAGCGCCTTAGCCTCTCTTTTGGTCAAATCTTATACATTGATAAAGCCAACCGTTTAGACATCAGTTCTGACAGCCCATCAAATTATTCAGCCTGGGCTGTAGAGATGGACTTCAACTACAATGACGCCATTTTTTATCATGGTGGTATTCAATACGATATCGACACCAATAGCGTTCAATCCGGAAACAGTACGCTGGAATATCGCTTTGATAAGGGGTATGTCCAAGGTAACTACCGCTACGTAACGCGCGAGTACATCAATAATACGCTAGGGGATAGCCTGGGTGATCTGGATGCGATTACCGAAGATGGCATCTCTCAAGTTGGACTATTGGCCAACTATAAACTGTCCAGACACTGGGATACGAATGTCCAATACTTCTACGACTTAACCACCGACCAAGCGATAGAATGGCTTGGCCAAGTCAGCTACACATCAGATTGTTGGTACGTCGGATTTTCTTACAGCAATCAGCTTAGAACTTGGGAACCAGAATTTACCAGTTACCCAGCCGCAGAGCCTGACTACGAGAGCAACTTCAGTATTAACATCGGTATTGTTGGATTCGGCACTCAAGTTGGTGGCATTTCTGGCAGCAGTGATAACTCACTAGGCTATGGCCGCCCATTCTTCTTGAACAACTAATTTCCCCGTTTGCTGTCTAACCGCAGCAAACGAATCAATGGATAGGAACACAAATGAAACTTTGGAAACAGTCGCTGCTTGCATTAATTGCGGTCAGTCATTTCACATTTGCCAATGCCGAGCCTGTCGAGCTGGATAAGATTAACGTCATCGTTAATAGTGGCGTTATTTTAGAAAGTGATATCGACACATCCATTAAAGCCCTCAAAGCAAATGCAAAACAGAGCGATCAAGCGCTACCAAGCCATGACGTACTGCGTCAGCAAGTGACTGAAAAGCTGATCATTGATACGCTCCAGCAGCAAGAAGCAGAACGTATTGGTGTGCGCATAGATGACAGCCGTCTGAGCACCGCTATTGACGATATTGCCAAGCAAAACAACCAAACCGTTGAGCAGCTGACCGCCTCTTTAGCCGAAGAAGGCCTTACTTACTCTGAATTTCGTGAGCAAATCCGTAAGGAAATCGCCGCCAGTGAAGCTCGCAACGCACTCGTTCGCCGCCGTATTAACATCCTTCCTGCGGAGGTGGACAACTTAGCCAATATTCTCGCGAAAGAAACCAATGCCACTGTGCAATATAAAATTGGTCATATTCAATTGCGACTCAATGACGGTGATGACCCTGCAGCAAAAAAAACGCAAGCACAAGAGATCGTTGATAAGCTGAATGCGGGCTCCGATTTTAGCACCATGGCTTACACCTACTCTAAAGGACCGAAAGCATTGCAAGGTGGTGATTGGGGCTGGATGAGAAAAGAAGAAATGCCGACCATTTTCGCCGACCAAATCAATCTAGAGAATAAAGGCAGCGTGATTGGACCATTTCGTAGCGGTGTCGGCTTCCACATATTAAAAATCGAAGATGTAAAAGGCCTTGAAACCGTAGCGGTGACAGAGATTAATGCCCGCCATATCCTGATCCGCCCAACCGTGATCCTAAGTGATGAAGGTGTACAAAGAGAGCTCAACGATATCATTCGACGTATTCGTGCAGGCGAAGCAACGTTTGGCGAAATGGCAAAGCAATACAGCCAAGATCCTGGCTCGGCTGCCCAAAACGGTAAACTCGGCTACCAAACCTCTGACATCTACGTTCCTGAGTTTAAACACCAAGTGGATACGCTACCAATCGGTCAAATCAGTCAACCATTTAAAACCGTGCATGGTTGGCATATCGTCGAAGTGTTGGATCGCCGTCAAGTCGACCGTACCGATTCCGCATTAAAGAACAAAGCGTATCGCATTTTGTTCAATCGTAAGTTTAATGAAGAAGTGAGCGCGTGGTTACAAGAGCTGCGAGCCAGTGCCTACATTGAAATGGTAGAGGATAGCGAAAATGACCGTTAAACGTATTATCGTTACCGCTGGCGAGCCAGCTGGTATTGGCCCAGATCTCGTTCTCGCATTGTCTAAAGAGGACTGGACTCACCAGATTGTCGTTTGTGCAGACAAGAGCATGCTACAAGCACGCGCGGAACAACTCAGTATCAAAGTGGACCTCATCGACTATGATGCAACACAAACCGCAGCGCCTCAGCAAGCGGGGACACTCATTGTTGAACACGTTCCGCTAGCAGAAACGGCCGTCGCTGGTACCCTCAATGAAGCCAATGGTCACTATGTATTAAAAACCCTAGAAAGAGCGGCTTTGGGCTGTATGAATGGTGAATTTGATGCTATTGTCACCGGCCCTGTGCACAAAGGGGTTATTAACCGTGCAGGGGTAGCGTTCAGTGGGCATACCGAGTTTTTTGCGGAAAAATCCAATACTCCACTGGTTGTGATGATGCTCGCGACAGAAGGATTACGCGTCGCATTAGTCACCACTCATATTCCTCTGGCAAGCGTATCGAAAGCGGTAACAGAAGAAAGATTGGAAAAAATCATCCACATTCTGCACAAAGATTTAGTGGAAAAGTTTGCTATCCCGTCACCTAAAATTTATGTATGTGGATTGAATCCGCATGCAGGTGAAGATGGTTGTCTCGGCAACGAGGAAATAGAAACCATCACCCCGACACTAGAAAAATTGCAGCAGCGTGATGGCATTAACTTGATTGGGCCGCTTCCAGCGGACACTATCTTTAATGAGAAGTACCTTCAAGATGCTGACGCTGTGCTAGGGATGTACCACGATCAGGTGCTCCCTGTACTAAAATACAAAGGCTTTGGGCGTTCGGTGAATATCACGTTAGGCCTGCCTTTCATTAGGACTTCCGTTGATCACGGAACCGCATTAGACCTTGCAGGGACAGGCGATGCGGATACAGGAAGTTTTAGGACTGCGCTGGCTCATGCGATTGAGCTAGTGGAAAAGAAAACCAGTTAACTTGAGAAAATTATGAGAAATGATGTCCATCTAGGGCACAAAGCGCGTAAACGCTTTGGTCAAAACTTCTTAAATGACCCATATATTATCGACGGTATTGTCTCTGCAATTAACCCTAGACCTGGTCAAAACCTAGTTGAGATCGGCCCAGGCCTAGGTGCAATCACAGAACCTGTTGGACGCGAAGTCGATAAGTTTACGGTGATTGAACTTGACCGTGACTTGGCAGATCGCTTGCGTAACCATCCAGAACTCGCAGATAAGCTGACAATTCATGAAGGCGATGCCATGCGCTTTGACTTCACACAGCTAGTAAAACCAAATAACAAGCTGCGTATCTTTGGTAACCTGCCATACAACATCTCGACCCCGCTGATGTTCCACCTTTTTGAATACCATAAAGATATTCAAGATATGCATTTTATGTTGCAAAAAGAAGTGGTTAACCGTCTAGCGGCTGGCCCTGGTTCTAAAGCATACGGTCGTCTAACGGTCATGGCGCAGTACTACTGTAAAGTTGTACCTGTGTTAGAAGTGCCGCCAACCGCGTTTGTCCCACCACCGAAAGTGGATTCTGCGGTTGTTCGCCTCGTGCCGTACGAAGAACTGCCTTACCCAGCGACTAGCCTTAGCTGGTTAGAGCGTGTGTGTCGTGATGGTTTCAACCAACGCCGTAAAACAGTTAGAAACTGCTACAAAGGCCTGGTTGCCGCAGAAACACTGGAAGAGCTTGGCATCAACCCGGGCATGCGACCAGAGAACCTAACACTAGAGCAATTTGTTGATTTAGCTAACTGGCTAGACGCAAATCATAAATAATCTTCATATACTTAGAGTTGTACGCTTGACGGCGACAACTCTATTTTTTGGCTTTAAGCAGGAGTTAAAATGGAATCCGCCCCTTGTATAAAAGTCCAAGTCCATACCAAATACATTCCTGAGCAATCTCAGCCCGATGCTAAGCGATACGTATTTGCCTACATCATTACCATAAAGAACCTCAGCTCTCAGACCGTTCAACTCATCGGTCGCCGTTGGTTGATCACTGACGCCAACGGAAAACAGATGACAGTAGAAGGAGAAGGTGTTGTAGGTCAACAACCCTTTATTTCTGCCAATGATGAATACACTTACAACAGTGGTACAGCTCTTGAGACACCTGTTGGCGTGATGCAAGGTCAATACATAATGCAGGATGAGAATGGCCAAGAGTTCATGGCGGACATCGATCCTTTTCGCCTCGCTCTTCCCAATATTCTCAACTAATCTCAATTTAGGATAAGCTTGTGTCCACATACATTATTGGTGATATCCAAGGCTGCTTTGATGAGTTGCAGCATCTTCTTGCGCAAGTCGATTTCAATTCCGAGCAAGACACACTTTGGATTGCCGGAGATTTAGTCGCACGCGGCCCTAAATCTCTTGAAACTCTTCGTTTTATTAAGTCACTAGGAAACAGTGCAAAAGTTGTACTGGGTAACCATGACTTGCATCTTTTAGCGGTATCGCTAGGCATACATAAAGTAAAGAACAAAGATAAAACCGCCGCTATCTTTGCTGCGGAGGATAAAAACCAATTGTTAGCGTGGTTACGAAGCCAACCTTTACTTGCTGAACACGACGAGTTCGTAGTGTGCCACGCAGGAATATCGCCTCAATGGACTCTAGAACAAGCGCGCTCAAGCGCACGAGAAGTCGAAGCGGTTCTGCAAAGCGACAATTGGCAATGGTTGATTGAAAACATGTATAGCAACCAGCCTGACTATTGGGACGAAGACCTGACAGGATTAGATCGTTATCGCTATATCATTAACGCGTATACCCGAATGCGTTTCTGTTTTGCCAATGGTCGTCTCGATATGGAATGTAAGCTGCCTCCAGAAAACGTCGACCAAGCTGGATTAGTTCCATGGTTTGAAGTCAAAGATCGCGTCATGCTCGATAAAACCATTTTGTTTGGCCATTGGGCGGCCCTAGAAGGTTACCATGGAAAAGATGCCATCGGCTTAGATACTGGCTGTGTCTGGGGTGGCAGTTTGACCATGTTGCGATGGGAAGATAAACAGTTCTTTACCCAGCCTGCTCTATAGACCCAAATAGAAAAGGCCAGTGTGAAACACTGGCCTTGTACGACATATTTAGCAGTATGAAGTTACTTCTCTAATACCACGAATCGCATATCATACGCGTTCTTTTCATCGGCTGGGTATTGCTCGGAATAAGTCTCTTTGAACTCATAGCCCCACTCGGGAAACTGAGTGTCACCTTCAACCTCTGCATCAATATGTGTAATGTAAAGTTTGTTAGCTTTGGCCAGGCACACTTCATAAATCGTACCACCGCCAATGATCATCACCTCTTCAACATTACCAGCGGCCTGAATCGCGTCGTCAATCGATGTCACTGTTACAACACCATCAATCGCTAAACTTGGATCGCGGCTGATCACAATATTTTGACGTCCAGGTAAAGGACGCCCTATCGACTCATAGGTTTTACGCCCCATCACCACTGGTTTCCCCATGGTACAGCGTTTAAACCAAGCGAAATCCGCTGGCAAATGCCAAGGCATCTGATTATCTTTACCAATGATTCTATCTTGTGCCATTGCGGCGATCATACTAATGATCATTCCTAATACTCCTGGATTCTGCTTGGCCTAACGACCTTAAACAATGGGTTTGCGGCGATAGAATAGCAACCCTGGCATCGCTAAGCCAACCGCTAATCCTGCAATAATAAACATCGCTTTAAGGAAATTTTCCATCAGCATCGCAACGAGCTCTGGACTGTAACCACGGTGGTTCAACTCCACCAAGGCGATCATAGCTTTAAAGGCAAACACACCTGGCACCATTGGGATCAAAGCGGCTACCGTAAAGACCTTAGGATGCGCAAGAAAGCGATGCGACCAATGAATGCCGACCATACTGACGATCATCGCCGCGAAAAAAGTAGCCCACTCAATCGGCACACCAAACTGCATCATTAAATAACGTGAACCATGGCCAATCGCACCACCCAAAGCACAATAGATTAAAGCCCTTTGCGGAACGTTGAATACCAATGCAAAACCGACTGCGGGGATTGACGCAAACGCCATGTCATTAAGAAGACCGAGCAATAGTTCAAAAGTCATCATAGTACCCACCCCCACACGCCAACCAAACTCATCGCGGCAACGATGCCCAGGCAGGTAGCCAAGGTCAATAAACTGGCCATCACAAAGCGCGCTATGCCCATATTGATGTAACCTTTGAGCATGTCTGCGACCGAGTTAATTAAAGGAAAGCCAGGAACCAACATTAAAACCGAAGAAGCCATCACTACAAAAGGAGCATTGCCAAGGTTATAAATCACGGCTTGTGCCGAGACAGCCGTAGTAACGAAAGCCGTCGCCGCAAAGTTCATCAAAGGGTTGAAATGGCGATGACCGATTTCTTGCCTGACCACCATCCCGATAGCAGAGGCGATGAAGGTCATGACAAACACCGTCCAATCCCCTCCTGCTAGGCGACTAAATGCCGCGCAGGATAAGCCAATCATAAACACAACCAACCATCGGTTGTAACGCTCCGGGCTGATCTGGTTGAGTTTTTTCTTTGCCATCGAGTAGTCGATGATACCGCGCTCAAGCATAATGCAAATCCGTTGCACTTGTGTGATGACACGCATATTTATCCCGCGATCAGGGCAACGACGCGCAGTCGTGATGCAGTGCTCTTGGTAAACCGTCGTGACAACAATGGAGCTTGCCGATAGTGAAACTTCGACTTCATCCATACCCGCCGCAATACCAAAACGACGCATTAAATCGCCGACCAATGTACTTTCAGCACCATGAGCCAGTAGCATTTGCCCCGCATGAGCAATTAAACGAGACACTGACCGTTGTTTAGAATCCATGAACCTGCTCTACTCCTTTAGAATCCAACCTCAACATTAACAAATCAAGCTATTCCACTATTTAATGAACATAGTTCAAGTGTGCAACACGGGTAATGACCCCGTTTTCTTCAAGCTATGTATTGTTGCGAATAATCTACCTGAATGATTTGATTTAGACACAAAAAAAGCCGCAATAGATAATTGCGGCTTCAATTTCGTCAGGAATTAATCGCGAACGTAAACAACGTGCCCGTCATCTTCTTCGTCGTCCCAATCATCCCAGTCATCATCATCTTCGGTGATAACGTTGTTACCAGACATCGCATCTTTATGGTAGTCATCCCACATGAAGTTGACTTTCTCTTCTTCAGAAAGCTCTTCCTCTTCACGAGGCAAGTTATCCATAAAGTCAGCCAGCTTATAACACAACTCTTTTGTGCCTTGCTTATTCACTGCCGAGATCTTGAAGTATTCGTCTTCCCAACCCAGAGCATCAAGAACGCGTTGGATGATTTCATCCGCTTCTTCTTCCTGCATTAAGTCAACTTTGTTGAACACTAACCAACGCGGTTTATCCGCAAGCTTTTCGCTGTACTGTTCTAATTCATCAATGATCGTCAGTGCATTTTCAACAGGATCCGACTGATCAATTGGCATGATATCGATCATATGCAGCAGTACGCGACAACGTTCTAAGTGTTTAAGGAATCGAATACCAAGGCCTGCACCGTCAGATGCCCCTTCGATCAGACCAGGAATATCCGCAACCACAAAGCTTTTCTCTGGAACCACACTGACAACACCAAGGCTTGGGATCAGTGTCGTAAACGGATAGTCTGCCACTTTAGGCTTCGCAGCAGAAACAGAACGAATAAAGGTAGACTTACCCGCATTTGGCAGGCCTAGCATACCAACATCCGCCAACAGCAATAGCTCTAGACGCAATTCACGCACTTCACCTTTAGTACCCATCGTCTTTTGACGTGGTGCACGGTTAACTGAAGACTTGAAACGCGTGTTACCTAGACCATGCCAGCCGCCTTTGCCAACCATCAGCTTTTTGCCGTGCTCAGCAACTTCAGCAACAATTTCATTTGTGTGAATATCTACAGCGCGTGTACCAACAGGAACACGTAGTACTTTATCCTTACCACGCTTACCCGTACAGTTACCACCACGGCCATTTTCACCACGTTCCGCTTCGTAGAAGCGCTGGAAGCGATAATCAATTAGCGTATTGAGGTTTTCATCAGCTTGGATGTAAACATCACCGCCATCACCACCATCACCACCATCAGGTCCGCCTTTTGCAACGAATTTCTCACGCCAGAAACTCACTACACCGTTACCGCCATCACCGGCTTGAACTTTAACTACCGCTTCATCAACGAATTTCATCTCTTACTCCGCTCAATTGCTACTTTACATAGCAGCGTTGCAAATATCATCTCACCCCAAAATATGGTCGTGAATGATATAAATTCTAGCAGATCCCATTTTCAGATCGATCACCTAAACCTAAGATCGTCTGCTACCCAGGAACAAATAATGAGGGACTTTTTTCAAAGTGCCTTAGTATTGGCTCCACCCAGAAGATACTGAGTTACTATAAATAAAAAACCCCGCCGAATTGGCAGGGCTTTTGAATTCAGCTAGAAGCCTAAATTCTTATCTCAGCTAAAATTACTCAGCGTCGATGCTAACGAATTTACGGTTCTTAGGACCTTTTGTCTCGAACTTAACTTTACCGTCAGTTAGAGCAAATAGAGTGTGGTCTTTACCTAGGCCAACGTTGTTACCAGCGTGGAACTTAGTACCGCGTTGACGAACAATGATGTTACCTGCAAGTACAGATTCACCACCGAAACGCTTAACACCTAGACGTTTGCTTTCTGAATCGCGGCCGTTACGAGTAGAACCACCAGCTTTTTTGTGTGCCATTGTTAAACTCTCCTATTAGATTAAGCGTTGATACCAGTGATCTTCACTTCAGTGAACCACTGACGGTGACCCTGTTGCTTACGAGAGTGCTTACGACGACGGAACTTAACGACTTTAACTTTGTCGCCACGACCGTGTTGTACTACTTCAGCAACCACTTTACCGCCCTCTACTAGAGGAGCACCAACTTTAATGTCTTCACCGTTAGCAACAAGAAGAACTTTTTCAAATTCTACAGTTGCACCAGTTTCAACGTCTAATTTCTCTAAACGAAGAGTTTGACCTTCGCTTACACGGTGTTGTTTACCACCAGATTGGAAAACAGCGTACATATCTTACTCCGCTTTTTCCGCACAGCCTTTCTTGAGGGTGTGCGCTAAACTAATCATCAATAGGGCGCAGATTCTACAGAAGAGACGTCCCTATGACAAGCCATATTTTGAAAAAATTGGCGAAAAGCTAATCGCCAATGAAAAGTGCGGCAATCATGCCTTTTAACCATGTATTAATCAACGTTTTTTAGTGTATTATCCAACGATTAAAACAGATAAGAATACCTTATAAGTTCTAACTTCAGCCGGATGTACCATGGATTTTAAAGCTATCCAAGCGCTTACTGCCGATGACATGGCAAAAGTGAACGAAACAATTCACGCTCAACTTAACTCTGACGTATCTTTAATCAACCAACTCGGGTTTTATATCATCAGTGGTGGTGGTAAGCGGATACGCCCACTTTTGGCTGTTTTATCAGCCCGTGCTTTGGGTTACCAAGGAGACGCTCATACAACAGCGGCTGCTTTTATTGAGTTTATTCACACTGCAACACTCTTGCATGACGATGTTGTTGATGAATCCGACATGCGTCGTGGTAAAGCGACGGCCAACGCTGCATTTGGTAACGCGGCCAGTGTCCTCGTCGGCGACTTCATCTATACCCGCTCTTTCCAAATGATGACAGAGTTAGGATCAATGAAGATCCTTCAACTGATGAGCAATTCGGTTAACGTCATTGCGGAAGGTGAAGTTCAACAACTAATGAACTGCAACGACCCAGACACGACTGAAGTAAGCTACATGCAGGTCATCTATTCCAAAACTGCTCGCTTGTTCGAAGCCGCAACACAGATTGGTGCCATTCTAAACGATGCGTCAGCAGAAACTGAGCTGGCTATGCAAAATTACGGTAAATTTCTTGGTACCGCATTCCAGTTGATCGATGACGTGATGGACTACACATCAGACGGCGATGAGATGGGTAAAAACGTCGGTGACGACCTAGCAGAAGGTAAACCAACGCTGCCTCTTCTCTATGCGATGCAAAACGGTACGCCTGAGCAAGCGACCATGATCCGCGAAGCCATCGAAAAAGCCAATGGCATGGAAAGGCTAAACGATATTCTGGCTGCGATGGATGAAACAGGCTCTTTGGAATACACACGCCAAAAAGCGTACGAAGAAGCAGATAAAGCGATTGCTGAACTCAGCGTTCTACCCGAATCTCCATACAAAGAAGCGATGGTAGCACTGGCGCACATGGCGGTACATCGCAGCAAATAGAAAGCCACACCATAGAAACAGCAACGGGAACCCGCTAGGGTTCCCGTTTTTCCATCTTGTTTATTTCCTTCACTTAAGTACCGCTACCCAAGCTATTTGTATAAGTCAGATGGCTTATTCCAGATCAGCAAAACGAAGGCAAATTGGCTGTACGGCGTTACTGGCGTGAGTCTTAAGCTCGATATTTATAAGCAACAATGTACGTACCCTCGATATTGAAATTAGCAATAAAACTTAACAATAGATGCAAAATTAGTATGTTTTGTGAGCGATATATTCTTTAAAACAAGACTGTTTCCCATTCTTACATTTCTCACCGACTTAGGCTCTCTGACTCCTCTCCCTGTCATCTGCTCTTCACTATTCTGTCACTGATTCCTCATTTTACTGACCCGCTTTTGCAATATCCCTTTCTTACTCTCTCAAGGGTCTTTGTTCTAACGAGGTTTATATGGAAGTCTCTAGCCCGTTTCGTTTACCAAGAAAAACCCTGTTTGGTTTAGGTGAGAATTTTGCAGAGTGGGCCACCGGTCTCAGCAAACTGGATAAATTTTATGCCCAGCGTCCGGCAGGTTGTGATACCCAGGCGTTCCTGACATTCACATTAGAGATCCTAGGGATCGACTACCAAGTGGTAAAAGGATCATTGGCTCACATCCCGACTTCAGGGCCCACCGTAATCGTCGCCAACCATCCCCTTGGCTGTGTAGAAGGCGTGATCCTTGCAGAGCTTTTATTGCAACTTAGAAGCGATGTTCAAATACTCGCGAATCAGTACCTGAAAACGGTGCCAGAGCTGGATGAATTATTCATTGGTGTGGATGTTTTCGAAGGAAAAAACGCACATAAGGCCAACCTAAAGGCGCTTCGACAAGCACATCAACATCTTGAAGCAGGCGGTTTGTTACTCCTATTTCCCGCTGGGGAAGTCTCACAGCTGGTGGACCGAAAAACGCAACGTTTGGAAGACAAAGAATGGAGTCGCTCCGTCAGTAGCTTAATTAAGAAGTCACGCGCCACCACAGTCCCCGTTTTTATTGACGGCCAAAACTCTAAACGCTTCTATATGGCGGGTAAGGTTCACCCATTGCTAAGAACTCTGATGCTCGGACGAGAGTTACTCAATAAGTCCAAAGAGTGTATTAACTTATCTATTGGATCTGCCATTAAGTTCAAAGAGCTGAATGGCCTGACTGATAGCCAAATAGTGAATTATTTACGCCTCAATACTTACCTGCTACAAAACAAAACACTGACAACGAGTGATACCCGCCCACATACTACAGAAGCCTTACCCATCGCAGATCCTCTGCCGCTTAATGATCTGCTGATCGATCTTGATACCTTGCCTAACGATCACCACATGCTATCCAGTGGTGAGTTTGAAGTTTACTGCACAAGCTCAGAGCATATCCCATCACTCCTGCATGAGATCGGTCGACTAAGAGAGAAAAACTTTCGCAAAGTCGGCGAAGGCACCGGGCTCGCACTGGATATTGATGAATTTGACCGTCATTACCTCCACCTTTTTATCTGGGATAGAGACAACCAGTGCTTGGTGGGCGCGTACCGTTTAGGGCTGGTCGATAACCTTTTAGATACCTGTGGGCTAAATGGTCTATATTCTCGTACCTTATTTCATTATGAACAGCCGTTTTTGCAAAGTATGGGAAAAGCGATCGAGATGGGACGCTCAGTGATCGATGAACCATACCAAAAAAGCATGGGCGCCCTGCTACTGCTTTGGAAAGGGATTGCGACATACATTCAGCGCAACCCTGACTACACCCATCTATTCGGCCCGGTAAGCATCAGCAATGACTACAGTGATCAAGCCAGACAATTGCTCGCTGAGACGATGACTTTGCATCACTACGATGCAGAAAAGGCAGAATACGTGACGCCCACTAACCCTTTGCCAAGTCAGCACAATGGCTGGAACACCAGCATGCTCACCGCACTTGGAGACATACAACTGCTCTCGCGTGTGATTGCACGTATTGATGAAGGAAAAAGCGTACCAGTATTGCTCAGGCAGTACTTGGCGTTAAACGGAAAATTAGTCTCTTTTAACGTCGACCCAGATTTCAATAACGCTCTGGATGGATTAATTATGGTCGACCTACGACAAGTACCTGTCAAAACTCTAGCCCGGTATATGGGTGCCGATAAGGCCCGCCAATATATGGAATATCACCAAATTCCACTCTAACCGTTCAGCCTTAATTGTGCCGCGTGACTCATGCGGCACTTTTGTTATCAAGATCATCAACCTCATTCCCACACCTATGCGTACAAATCATTGGTATCAATGGCGTACTGGGAAAGATCCAACCAACTGGCCATTACAAGCTAGTAAGATCCACTAAAACCTTGACCATAACGACTGACAAAAGACGTTGACGGCCTAATCATCTAATTGAAAGCTAAGCAACGCGATAATCAAAACAATAAGGAAATTGTTCAGTCATGCTGCCAAACGGAAAACACCTGCGCTCGACTTTAACGGGTGCCCTCACACTCTCACTGGCCCTGCTCTCAGCCAGTACTCTTGCTGCCGACAAGGTATACCGATTAAAACTCGCAGAAACCTGGGGGCCAAATACGCCCATTTTAGGTGATGCGACCAAAAACATGGCCCAGTTGGCCGAAGAAATGTCGAACGGTCGACTTAAAATTCGCGTCGATTCCGCCAACAAGCATAAAGCGCCACTGGGCATTTTTGATATGGTCAAATCTGGCCAATACGACCTGGGGCATTCCAGCTCTTACTACTGGAAAGGTAAAGTACCAAACACCTTGTACTTTTCCTCTATGCCTTTTGGCATGATGGCCACTGAGCAATACGCGTGGTTTTACCGCGGGGGCGGCATGGAGCTGATGGAGAAAGTCTATGGTCCACATAACCTGCTTTCTTTCCCCGGCGGCAACTCTGACATTCAGATGGGCGGCTGGTTTAAAAAAGAGATCAACTCCCTAGACGATCTTAAAGGCTTAAAGATCCGTATTCCCGGTTTTGCTGGTGAAGTCATGGCGCGTGTCGGAGCCAAACCGACCAACATCGCTCCAGGCGAACTGTATACCTCATTAGAAAGAGGCACCATCGACGCGTTAGAGTGGGTTGGCCCTGCCTTTGATTTACGGATGGGTTTCCAAAAAATCGCGCCCTATTACTACACCGCTTGGCACGAGCCGGGCTCAGAAACCCAATTCTTGGTCAACAAAAAAACGTGGGAGAAACTGCCCAGCGATCTGCAAAGCATTCTTGAAACCGCTTTCCGCGTAACGGCTTTTGATATGTACACCCAATCGATTGATGCCAACGCCAACAGCTGGAAAACGATGAGTAGCGACTACCCAGATATCAAAGTGAGGGACTTCCCACCAGAAGTCTTGGATGCCATGAAGGCTGCGACCTCTCAGCTACTTAAAGAGGAAGCAGACAAAGATCCACTAGCCAAAGAGATCATTGCTTCACAAAAGCAATATCTCTCCAAAGTCAGAGCTTGGACGGATATTTCTTCCAAAGCTTACTTAGACGCAAACTAATCCCTTCACTCTCTCTAAGGGCAGATATTATCTCTGCCCTTTATCCTCTTTCGCTTGGCTCGGACAACCACCACAGCCTTTCCCACACGGACCTGAACCAGGGCGCATTCTACGATAAAGGTAAAACCCCGCGGCGAGCACGACTATTAGGACGATAGCAAGATCCCATAACTGGAATTGTTGTTCGAACATCGTCAATCCTCAATCAGTTTAATCGGAATGCGATCATCAGAGTTTTTCTTGAAGATCCAATCTTTAAGGCCCAAGAACAACAGTAAAAACAGCCCAGAGAAATACGCCAGTGACATCACTTGAATTCCCGACAACGCAAACTGGATACCGATCGAATAGACCGCTGTCGCGACGGCAAAACCAATCACGGTCGGCAGTACAATGGATAAAATCATCCATTTATATTCGCCCGTTTGAACTTTGATCATCATCACCGTGGCTAAACAAGGTGGATAAAGAATAAAAAACAGAATCAATGCCACCGCAGCTACATCACCATGTTGTGACAGTTCACTCGATCCCCCGATTCTGTCTTCTAGTTTTTCATTACTCTCTTCATCTTGTTGAAATAGCACACCTAACGTCGCCACACTGCTTTCACGAGCCGCAAAAGAAGAAAACAGCGCCACGTTAATCTTCCAGTCAAAACCCGCGTATTGTGTAACAGGCTCTAGCGCTCGCCCAAAGCTACCAAGTAGCGAACTCTCCAATCTAAGCTCTTTCATTTCACGACGGATCTTTTTACGTGCTGAGGTCAGCTTCCTTAACGCTCGATTCAATTTCTTCGCATCTTTGCCCCCTTTTGCCGCCGTTATCGCGAAAAAGTCTTCATTGCGTTGTTTGAACGTTTGATTAACTTTAGCTGACGCTTCGGCACCTTGAGCATTGAGTTTTGCGCGGCGATAATCGGTATAAAAGTTCACGAGTTCCGTCAAAGCGTGATCGTCAAATTGGCCAGCAAATTGCGTTTTATCCGCCACAGTTTGGAACTTTTTCACTGCCGATTGAGCCTGTTGCTGAAATACGGTCTGCTGATCGTCTGGGATACCAGGAAACTGCAGCAGCACAAAAATAATCGTCGATACCGCCAAGACTATCGTGCCGACTTTACGCACATACACCCAAGTTCTTTCCAGCGAACGAGTCACCACACTGCGCAATGTCGGCCAATTGTAACGAGGCAGCTCCATCACAAAAGGAGCGACTTCGGTTTTACGCAGCACCGTTTGAGTCAGCAATTTCGCCACTAAAAGCGCGGCAATAATGGAAATGGTCGAGATGTAAAACGTCATCAATCCTTTCTGATCAACAAAGAAAATGCTGAGCAACAAGGTATACAAGGGGATCTTCGCCAAACAGTTCATATAAGGCACAGTTAAGATAGTCGCGATGCGGGCGCGCGTATCTGGAATACCTTTGGTCGCCATCACCCCTGGCACCGCGCAACCACCAGCAAAAACGCCCGCTAAAATCATAGGCAACGTACTCTGGCCGTGTAAGCCAAATTTGTGCAGCACTTTGTCAGAGATAAAAGCAATACGCGCCATATAACCTGAATCTTCCAGTACCGCAATCAGGGCAAACAAAATCAGGAAGATCGGAATGTAGTTAAGTAGTGTGTTAGCTGAATCGACAATCCAAAGCCCTAAAGAACGGACATAAGGGTCATAAAGAAACCCCGCCTCCGGCAGCATTCCAGCAATGATCTCACGACAAGCCGCGAGGTAAGGCCACCAATAGTTCGTGAGCTCATAGCCGTAAACAATCGCGCTTTGATAGATAATGAATACGGTTGCGATCAGAAAGAACGGCGCCCCCAATCGACTCAGTACCACACGGTCAATGTTTTGTGTGGTATTGCCTTGATTGGCTTCTCTTTGGACTTGAGTAACACAGTCATCGATCAGCTGCGATACCCTTTTCTGGCGTTGAGTGGCCATATAATCACTGACGGCCAGCTGCAGTGTTTGCTCCACTTGCGCTTGTTGCTGGATCGCCACATTGTTCAGCTCTAACATGGATTGCTCGTCTAGGACCGACTGCAACCAACGTTGCGTTTCTTGGTCATTTTCGAGCAGGCGTAATGCTAACCAACGTCGGCTTGGACTAGACTCTAATTGATGAGGTTCTAACACAGAGCAAAGTTCAGCAACCGCTCCTTCAAGCTCAGGGTAATCCACACAAAAGCCGCCAATTTGAGCCTGAGTCAGAGCATTGGCGATATCTTTTATGCCTTTCCCCTTTCGGCCTATACACTCGGCAACGGGCACTTTTAAGCTATCAGCCAGCTTCTTGCTATCAATATGAATACCCTCAGTAACAGCCACATCCATCATATTGAGGGCTAGGACCACGGGCTGCTCCATTTCCAGTAACTGCAACGTTAAATGCAGCGAACGATTTAAATTCGCAGCATCGAGCACGTTTAGCACCACATCGGCGTTTTCTTCTCGTAGCGCTTTACGTGCCACTCGCTCTTCCAATGAAAAGCTGGTCAGGCTGTATGTTCCAGGCAAATCCACTAACTGGTAAGCCCCATGTTGATTAGAAAAATAACCTGTCTTCTTATCAACCGTAACACCGGGATAGTTCGCCACATGCTGACGCGCCCCAGTGAGCATGTTAAACAGTGTCGATTTACCGGCATTTTGCTGACCGGCAAGCAGTATTTTTTTGCGTTCCATTTTGGATTCCTGTTTCGGTCAATCGGTGATGCGTTCCACGATCACGGTTAGCGCTTCTGCCTTTCTGATCACGACATTGGTCTGCCCAACCTTGAACTCCAAGGGATCACCTAATGGTGCAAAACGGATCAATTCGATTTCGACCTGAGGGATCAAACCGAGATCAAGCAATCTTTGTCGAGTCGCCCCTTGGGACTGATGAGAAACAATCACGCCTTTATGGCCGGGAGAAAAATGCGCAAGAGATGTGTGCATGTGAAACTAACCTGCTAAAACCTGAATGCTTCAAATTGTAATCAATTATTTCCAATTTCAATTGAGAATAAATCTCATATACATGATCCAAATCAATGAAAGACGCTATTACGAATGGTTATCACTTACATTTGTATTATTTAATCGTTAGTCTCAGCATCACTTAGTGGATATGCATTCCATTTCTTTGGTTCAAAGCATCATAAGAATCTGAATTTAAGAGGATAAATAAATGAAAAGAGCATTAATGGCATTACTCGTCAGTGCCACATTACCTGGCGTTGCGTTCGCTCATACCCCGCTTTTCTCGTGTTACGATTTTGGTGACAACACGATTTTATGTGAAGGCGGTTTCTCAGATGGTTCTTCTGCTGCTGGCGTAGAAATGTTGGTACTTGATAAAGCAGGTAATGAACTAATCAAAAGTGAAATCAACGAAGATGGCGAGTTCGAATTCAAAAAGCCTGCGGGTGACTACAAAGTCCTCTTCAATGCAGGTCCTGGCCACTCTATCGAAGTTGATGGCAAAGATATTGTTGAATAATTTCACTCTGACTTACGGAAAACGATAATGAAAAAAATCACACTCGCTCTAGGTGCAGCTGCGCTCTCTCTTTCTGCGGCCTCCCATGCCCACTTCCAATTGATGTATACCCCTGACTCTCAGTTAGAGAAGCCAGAAACTCTCGACATGAAATTGGTATTTGGTCACCCGATGGAAAATGGCCATGTGATGGATATGGCGAAGCCAGAAGCAGTTTCTGTTACATTCAAAGGTAAACAGACTGACTTATTAACCAAGCTTAAACAAGTCAAATGGACTGGCCCTGATAATCAGGCAGATGCATTCAAGCTAGACTACAAAATTCGCCGTAATGGGGATTACATCTTCAGCATGGTTCCTGCGCCTTACTATGAAGGTGGTGAAGATATTTATATTCAGCAGATCACCAAGCGCTACATCAATAAAGGTGGCCTTCCTACGAGCTGGGAAGAACCACTAGGCCTTAAAACAGAGATCGTGCCAAAAAACAAACCCTATCAAGTTCTGGCTGGCAGCACATTTACAGGCCAACTACTTTCTGAAGGTAAACCAGCGGCTGGTGTTGAATGTGAAATTGAATTCCTGAATACCGACGTGGATCTGAACAAAAACGCGTTTGCTAAGGGAACACATCGTGATACCCCGGCTTCTGCTATCGTCGCGATTACTGACGACAATGGCATGTTCACCTTTGGTGTGCCGAAAGCGGGCAAATGGGGTTTTGCATGCTTAGGCTCTGGCCCAGACAAAGAGTTTAACGGCAAAGAGCTGTCTCAAGATGCCGTTCTTTGGATAGAAGCAAGCGATCTATAAGTTTGCTTTTTATACCCCAAGCCGCCTATCACTTGGGGTATCCCTCCTTCCTAACACCCCGTTGATATTTATACACCTACCCTTATTATCCCTAAGCTGTTCAAGTGCGATACGATCAAAAAACCTCTTGCCTGACTATGCCAAACAAGAGGTTTTATCGTTCTATTCAGTGACGCTTTTATTCCACTGTTACCGCTTTCGCTAAGTTACGAGGTTGGTCTACATCGGTGCCTTTAATAAGCGCGACGTAGTAAGACAGTAGCTGCATTGGAATGGTGTAGTAAATTGGTGCAGTGATGTCACTAACGTGTGGCATCGTGATGATTTTCATGGTTTCATCCGCTTCAAAGCCAGCTTCTGCATCAGCGAATACGTACAGCAAACCGCCACGTGCGCGAACTTCTTCCACGTTTGACTTCAGTTTTTCCAGCAGCTCGTTGCTTGGTGCCACAACAACAACAGGCATGTCTGCGTCAATCAGAGCAAGTGGGCCATGTTTCAGCTCACCCGCCGCATAAGCTTCTGCGTGGATGTAAGAGATCTCTTTTAGCTTTAACGAAGCTTCCATCGCAATTGGGTAAAACTCGCCACGACCTAAGAACAATGTATGATGCTTGTCGGCAAAATCTTCTGCTAGCGCTTCAATGTCTTTTTCAAAAGAAAGAGCGGCATTGATTTGAGTAGGAAGAGCGTGAAGTGCTTCCACGATTTCTTTCTCTTTTTCTTTGCTCACACGGTTTTGCTGTTTACCCAGAGCTGTCACAAGCATTAGCAACGCAGATAGCTGTGTAGTAAACGCTTTGGTTGACGCCACACCGATTTCAACGCCAGCACGAGTCATAAAGGCGAAATCAGATTCACGAACCAACGAAGAGCCTGCGACGTTACAAATTGTCATTGCCGCCATGTAACCTTTTTCTTTCGCCAGACGAAGCGCCGCTAAAGTATCAGCCGTTTCTCCAGATTGAGAAAGCGTGATCAATAGACTGTTTGGACGAGTCACAAACTTGCGGTAACGGAATTCAGAGGCAATTTCTACATCACAACTTACACCTGCGATATCTTCAAACCAGTAGCGCGCTGTCATACCAGCATTGTAAGACGTACCACACGCAACAATCTGCACGTGCTCGACTTTGCTTAGGATCTCTGCCGCATTCACACCGATCGCTTCTGTGACGATAGAGTCACCTGTGATTCGGCCTTCCATCGTGTTGATCAGCGCCGTTGGCTGCTCGTAAATTTCTTTTTGCATAAAGTGGCGATATTTGCCTTTGTCGCCCGCATCGTGTTCTGCGTTTGATTCAGTGATTTCGCGTTCAACGTTCTCACCTGACTCATCAAATACCGTTACTTCACGACGAGTGATCTCAGCAACATCACCTTCTTCGAGGTACATAAAGCGTCGAGTTACGTTTAACAGCGCAAGTTGGTCTGACGCGAGGAAGTTTTCACCCACACCAAACCCGATCACGATTGGGCTACCAGAACGTGCCACTACAATACGTGACGGATCTTTACGATCCATGGCGACCGTGCCATACGCACCTTCCAGTTGTTTTGCTGTGTTCTGTACCGCAGTCACGAGTGAATCAGCAGTGCGCATCTCCCATTCAACTAGGTGAGCGATCACTTCAGTATCAGTCTGAGATTCAAATACATAACCACGCTCACGAAGCATTTCACGCAACTCTTCGTGGTTTTCAATAATACCGTTGTGAACCACTGTGATATCGCCAGACATGTGTGGGTGCGCGTTGACTTCAGAAGGCTCACCGTGCGTTGCCCAACGAGTATGTGCAATACCAGTACCACCAACCACTTCTTCGCTGGCAACAGCGTCGGCTAACTCCTGAACCTTACCTAAGCGACGAAGACGCGTTAGATTCGATTCCGCATCAACAATCGCGACACCTGCCGAGTCATAACCGCGGTACTCTAAACGGCGTAGGCCTTCAACCAAAATTTCCGCTACATCACGTTGTGCTACTGCACCCACGATTCCGCACATATTTTTACTCCAATATCTGTTTATGCCCAGTGGCTACAAGCAAGGGCCAACTGGGTGATTAATTCAAAAATTTGTTATACACAGATCACTTTGATCCCATGGGACTCAATGATCTGTTTAGATTCTGGGGGAGATCTTTGTTGGTCACCAAGACGTCAATCACATCCCAGGCCAACTCTAAATTGGGGATTTTGCGGCCGATTTTCTCAGACTCAACCATGACGATGACTTCACGAGACACTTCCGCCATCACTTTACTTAAACCCACTAATTCATTAAAAGTGGTGGTTCCACGATCTAAATCGACACCATCTGCGCCGATGAATAATTGGTCAAAGTCGTAAGAGCGCAGAACAGATTCCGCGACTTGGCCTTGGAAAGATTCCGAATGTGAATCCCACGTGCCTCCGGTCATTAATAATGTCGGTTCGCTTTCAAGTTCATTGAGGGCATTCGCCACACTCAACGAGTTGGTCATGACGACTAAGCCATGCATGCCATCCAATTGTTTGATCAATGCGCCAGTGGTACTGCCACTATCAATCACAATGCGGTTATGTTCGCGGATCAGTTTCGCCGCAGCCTGAGCCAGTTCATTCTTACGAACCGAAACGTTATCACTCATTTCATCACTAACCACTTCTTTCGGCAGTGCAATCGCCCCACCGTATCGTCTGAGTAGCTGGCCATTTTTTTCCAGAGACGCGAGATCCTTCCTAATGGTGACCTCTGAAGTGGCAAATTGATGTGATAATTCTTCAACACTCACTTCACCTTTTTCATTTACAAGGTTAGAAATAGTGTGTCTGCGAAGTTGAGTATTTCGTTTCGACATTTATCTATATTTTTATAGTTTCATTTCGAAAGATATTATAGTCGAATCGAAACTTTTTAGTCCATTTATTTTGAACCAAAAAATTAATAAATAGCGATAAAACCTTGTCCTAAGACAATTCTTAGACAGTGATATTGGCTAGATTCGGTGGTAGAATGCGCCACCTAAACGAAAAAAAATTACAGAATTGAACGTTATATTTTTGCAACTAGCCACATATATACTAGGTTAGTCACATAAACACTGGATATTAGCGTCTAACACTAGTCATAAAATGACTAAACTTAGTGAAAGACTTTCAGTTTTGAAGTTATGCAAAAAGCCGCTTTAACTTGTAATGGGCAGGCACAAAATGCCCGGTAAAAGCGAATGACTTCATGCACAGCAACAACTTTCAAATTGTAACTATTATTGACCGGAGAGTATCTTCCATGAAAAAGACCAAAATCGTATGTACGATTGGCCCTAAAACTGAATCTGTAGAGAAGCTAACTGAACTAGTAAATGCAGGCATGAACGTAATGCGCCTAAACTTCTCTCACGGTGACTACGAAGAGCACGGCACTCGTATCGCGAACTTCCGTAAAGTAATGGAAGAGTCTGGTAAACAGCTAGCGATCCTTCTAGACACTAAAGGTCCTGAAATCCGTACTATCAAACTAGAAAACGGCGACGACGTTGATCTAGTAGCTGGTCAAGAATTCACTTTCACTACTGACACGTCAGTAGTAGGCAACAAAAACACAGTAGCAGTCACTTACGCTGGTTTCGCAGCAGACCTAAACGTGGGTAACACTATCCTAGTAGACGACGGTCTAATCGAGATGGAAGTTATCGCAACAACTGACTCTGAAGTTAAATGTAAAGTTCTTAACAACGGTGCTCTAGGCGAAAACAAGGGCGTTAACCTACCTGGCGTTTCTGTAAACCTACCAGCTCTATCTGAAAAAGATAAAAACGACCTTAAGTTTGGTTGTGAGCAAGGCGTTGACTTCGTTGCGGCATCTTTCATCCGTAAAGCATCTGACGTGAAGGAAATCCGTGAAGTACTTACTGCAAACGGCGGCGAAAACATCCACATCATCTCTAAGATCGAAAACCAAGAAGGTGTTGATAACTTCGACGAGATCCTAGAGCTTTCTGACGGCATCATGGTTGCACGTGGTGACCTAGGTGTTGAAATCCCAGCGGAAGAAGTAATCTTCGCTCAGAAGATGATGATCGAGAAGTGTAACCGTGCTCGTAAGATGGTTATCACTGCAACTCAAATGCTTGATTCTATGATCAACAACCCACGTCCTACTCGTGCGGAAGCAGGCGACGTTGCGAACGCAGTAATGGACGGTACTGACGCAGTAATGCTTTCTGGTGAAACAGCGAAAGGTAAGTACCCTGTTGAAGCAGTAACTATCATGGCGCAAATCGCGAACCGTACTGATTCAGCGCTTAAAGCTGAGCTAGGTTCTCGCCTAGACAGCCCACGTCTTCGCATCACTGAAGCAGTATGTAAAGGCGCTGTAGACACAGCTGAAAAACTTGCAGCTCCACTGATCGTTGTGGCAACTGAAGGCGGTAAATCTGCACGTTCAGTACGTAAGTACTTCCCAACTGCAAACATCCTAGCGCTAACAACTAACGCTAAAACTGCAGCACAGCTTGTTCTGACTAAAGGTGTTACACCAGTTGTTGTTGAAGCTATCGACAGCACTGACGCCTTCTACCTACGCGGTAAAGAGCTTGCACTAGAGTCAGGCCTAGGCAACAAAGGCGACATCGTAGTGATGGTTTCTGGTGCTCTAGTAGCTTCAGGTACTACAAACACTGCATCTGTACACGTTCTTTAATTCCTAACGTTTATAAGATGAATCAAAAGAGGGCTTCAGCCCTCTTTTTTGTTTCAGTTAATTCGCGCAGGTTTAATCTAGCTGGAAGATCACATCCACTCGGTCGCGTATTACCATAGTGGAATCCTGATAAGTATTCGACTCCGCTTTCGCGTCCATCGCCATAGAACGCATTAGTACTGGCTGCGTGCTAGGCATATTATAGTCAATTCGCCAAACCCCTTTCAGCTCTTTGCCAAACCCTTTCGCCAGCGATTCTGCTTTCATATTGGCGTCCTTCACGGCCTCCATGCGCGCTTGCTCTTGGTACTTAGCGGGCTCTTTAACCTTCAGCTGAATGTTATCAACCTGATTAATTCCCGCATTCAGCGCGGTATCAAGATATTGATTGAGATTCTTAAGATCATTCACGGTCACGCTGACTGTTCGGCTTGCACGATACCCCACTAACTCCGGCTTACCATCTTTTGGATAATGGTATTGAGGAGAAAGGTATAAATTTGAGCTATTGATATTGTCCGCATGCACGCCTTGCTTTTTCAACTGAGACAGGAAGTCTGATACAACCTTATCGACCGATTCTTTAGCTTGCTCTGCGGTCATGGTCGTTTCCACCACTCTGACCGAAAACTCCGCCATATCGGGTTTTGCGATCACTTCACCGTAGCCCGATGTCGATAGATGTGGAAAATCAGGCGTATTTGCCATAGCCCCAAAGCTCATTACACCCGTTAATAGCGTTGCCAATAATGTTGGAACTTGTTTCATTCCTCGTCTCCGTATGTGATGGAATTCATACATCATAGAAAAACAAAATCAATTGACCAAGTACCCTACCGTGGATATGACAGAGAATTAACTCACTGGATGTAATCACTTAGGCAAAATGGAGTTCGCGTAAGAGGTAATTGCTTGGCTGATATCCTCTAACATCCCCGCCTCAAGCTCCCAGTGGTGCCAGTAAATTCTAAACGTCATGAAAAAGCCGGGGATCAAATCGATCAAAGTGCCATCCGCCAGTTCGTTTTCTATCTGAAGTTTCGGAATCAAACAGTAAGCGCTTCCCATCAAGGCGATCTTCACAAACGCTTCAGAACTTGCAACGTGATGGTTGATGACGCTATCAGGGTCAATGTTGTAATGCTGCAGAAGGAAATTACGGTGCAAGTTATCGTGCTGATCGTATGAAACGGCTGGAGCATGCTGAAGCGTTTCTCGTGTCACTCCATTGGGAAAGTACGTATTGGCAAACTCTGGGTTAGCCACACACACATAATCCATCCGTCCTAGGTATTCGGCTTGGCAACCAGATACAGGCTTAGTCGCCATACTTATCGCTCCGATTACTTCACCATTTCTTAGCTTGTATAACGTGCGGGCTTCTGCGTGCACCACAAAATTGAGTTCTACCTTATGTTCACGCATGATCGGAGCTAATGCTGGCAATAACCAAGTTGCTAAACTGTCAGCATTAGTCGCTATTGATACCTTTATTGGATGACTTGATCTGTCATTGCCTAGCTCAGGAATAAGCTCATTCTCAAGCAGTTGTACTCGTTGATAAAATCCAAGTAGCTTTTTTCCTATCAATGTCGGACGTGGTGGCTGCTCTCTTATCACTACAGGTTGAGCAATGAACTTTTCCAATTGCTTAATTCTTTGAGACACCGCAGATTGAGAAACAAACAACGCTTCCGCAGCTTTATCGAAACTGCCGCTACTCACGACAGCTTCCAGAGCTTCAATCCATTTATAGTCTAAACCGCGCACGTTTACTCCCCATTCCCACTCATATTTCTCCACCATCTCATTAGTTTTTCTAATATAGTATGAAAATCATTAATTATATTTATATTCTTATAATAGTTATCTTGTGACCAAACCATTACTACATATAAGTCGAGGAGGAAATAGAGTGAATATTTGGTTGTTACTTCAAGGGTTTGGTTTAGGCGCAAGTATGATCATTCCGATCGGTGCTCAAAATGCTTATGTATTGAATCAAGGGATAAAACGTAATCACCACTTAACAACCGCGACGGTGTGTAGTTTCCTCGACATCTTCTTTATCTCGCTTGGTATATTTGGGGGCGGCGCCCTTTTATCTCAAAACGAAACACTACTGACTTCCGTCACGCTCGGCGGAGTTGTGTTTTTAAGTTTTTATGGGTTCTTATCCTTCAAAAGTGCCTTTGCGCATTCAAACCAGACAACGACCGATTCAATAAAAGCAATTGGTGGGAGACGAGCGGTAATTGTAGGCGCCGTCGCAGTCAGCGTGCTTAACCCTCACCTATATCTCGATACTGTGGTGATTCTCGGCTCCATCGGAGGACAATTTGAAGGGCCGGATAGAGCGTCATTTGCTATTGGCACGATGACCGCATCATTCGTTTGGTTTTACTCGCTTTCATTGGGTGCAGCCAAGCTAGCCCCCACATTGTCGAAACCAAGAGTTAAGCAAGGAATTGATATCACTATTGGTCTTATGATGTATGTCATCGCGTTTCTTTTGGCCAAAGAGCTTGCCGCAACATATTGGTAGAGAGTTATGGAAATACTAGAAAAAATTTATCACTTCAATACCCAGTTATTAAGTCAGTTAGACATACGCTATACAGAGTGGACGCATGAGCCGATACTAGACTTCGAAACCGACATCAAAGTCGCCAATCAGCTAGGCTGGACAGGAACTCACAGTAAGAGCTTGTTTTTGAAGATGAAGCCGTCAGGATACGCTCTATACATAACGGATAAAGACAGCCGGCTGGATAGTAAGGCGATAAAAAACGTCGCAGGGAAAAGAGTTTCGATCGTAAGCAATGAAGAAATGACAGATCTCACTGGCTGTATACCTGGTGCCGTATGCCCTTTTGGCCTGCCTGAAGAGATTACCATTTTTGTCGACCGTCAGCTTTACCTGCATGATGAGATTCTTTATACACCAGGGCTTCCTGAACGAACCATTGGCTTTGCGGGTGCGGAGCTACCGAAGATCCTTAAACACCTACCAAATCCTCACTTTGAAATATAGAAAAAGCGAGGCCAATGCCTCGCTTTCGAATATCTCTCGCTTTGATTAAGCTTCGACTTTGTTTAGATGAACGTCCATCTGTGGGAATGGAATTTCGATACCATTTTCATCCAACGCTTCTTTGATAGCCAGCATTGAGTCAAAGTATACATCCCAGTAATCCGCTGTTTTAACCCATGGGCGCACAACAAAGTTTACTGAAGAGTCTGCCAGTGTGTGTACACCGATGGTAATGTCTGGATTCTTCAGAATACGGCTGTCTTTTTCTAGCGTCTCGCGAAGCACTTGCTTTGTCTTCTTTAGATCCGCACTGTATGAAACACCAATAACCAAGTCAATACGACGAGTCGCGTGGCGAGAATAGTTTGTAATCGGCCCGCCAATCACGCCTGAGTTTGGAACCACAACCATTTTGTTGTCTGGTGTTTTAAGTACTGTTTGGAAAATTTGGATCGCTTCAACACTGCCTGCAACCCCACCAACTTCTACGTAGTCACCCGACTTAAATGGACGGAATGCAACGATCAGAACGCCCGCCGCAAAATTCGATAGTGATCCTTGAAGAGCAAGACCAACAGCAAGACCAGCCGCACCAATAACCGCCACGACAGATGCTGTCTGCACACCTACTCGACCAAGAGCGGCAATCAATACAATGATGAACAATAGGTAACGTACAAGACCATGAATAAACTCAACAACCGCTTTATCCATGTTTTTCTTTTCTAGAACTTTAGAAACACTGCCCGCTACCGCTTTTACGATGATGTTACCGATAAACAGAATAATCAGCGCAGAAAGAATATTCACACCATATTGAATAAGTAGATCTGAGTTATTCGTCAGCCACTTTTCCGCCTGGGAAAGCCCTTCAACAATCGGTGCTTCCACGCCCATTGATTCACCTGCCATAATTCGTATCCTCTAAATACAGATTCTTATTTAACTTAAAGTTTTTCAAAAAATATGAGTCACAAAACCTGAGACTCTAAATCTTAACTACATCCATATTGTTAAACTGACCGAACGTCAGAATTTTGGCACAATATCTTAAAATTGATTTTTACAAGTCAGATTTCTGCAAATACCTATGAAACAAGTGGTTATATGTATTGCTTGATATCGGCTTGTTACAGGGTACGTAAAGGTTTTACATTTCGCCAGATTTTTTGCGTAGTTTTGCACCACATGGTGAATATTCATACAAAAGATATTCATTCCTTACATCAATGATATCTGGACGAATAAAAACGAATGGATATATCAGAAAGGTTATTTACATCTAATCTAAGTAATAGGTAATAAAAAACCCGCTCAATGAGCGGGTTTTAAGAACTAATTTAACGTCGTCGATTATAGTACGTCAACTGCGTTAAGGTCAGCAAATGCTTTCTCAAGACGAGCAACCATTGAAGCTTGACCAGCACGTAGCCATACGCGTGGATCGTAGTACTTCTTGTTTGGTGCATCTTCACCAGTTGGGTTACCGATTTGACCTTGTAGGTAATCGTGGTTTTCCGCTTCGTACTGACGGATACCATCCCAAGTTGCCCACTGTGTATCAGTATCGATGTTCATTTTGATAACACCGTAGCCGATAGACTCTTGGATTTCTTCTTGAGAAGAACCAGAACCACCGTGGAATACGAAGTTTAGAGAGTTCGCTGGAAGACCGAATTTCTCTGAAACGTGTGCTTGAGAATCACGTAGGATAGTTGGAGTTAGAACAACGTTACCAGGCTTGTAAACACCGTGTACGTTACCGAAAGATGCTGCGATAGTGAAACGTGGGCTTACTGCGCTTAGTTTTTCGTATGCGTATGCAACGTCTTCTGGAGAAGTGTATAGCTCAGACGCATCCATATCAGAGTTGTCAACGCCATCTTCTTCACCACCAGTACAACCTAGTTCGATCTCTAGAGTCATGTTCATCTTAGCCATACGCTCTAGGTATTTAGCACAGATTTCGATGTTTTCTTCTAGAGACTCTTCAGAAAGGTCGATCATGTGAGAAGAGAATAGAGGCTTACCAGTTTGAGCGAAGTACTCTTCACCAGCGTCTAGTAGACCGTCAATCCATGGAAGAAGTTTCTTAGCCGCGTGGTCAGTGTGCAGGATAACTGGCACACCGTAAGCTTCTGCTACTGCGTGTACATATTTAGCACCCGCTACAGCACCAAGGATTTGAGCACCTTGACCTTCAAGTTTAACGCCTTTACCAGCGAAGAAACCAGCACCACCGTTAGAGAACTGAACTACAACTGGAGCTTTAACTTTTGCTGCAGCTTCTAGTACTGCGTTAACAGAATCAGTACCAACAACGTTTACAGCTGGAAGCGCGAAGTTGTTCTCTTTTGCTACTTCAAATACTTTCTGAACGTCATCGCCAGAGATAACACCTGGTTTTACGAAATCGAAGATCTTAGACATGGATGTAATCCTATTTATCTGTCGTTTTAAAATAAAACTTGTTAAGTTTAAATTCTTGCAAACGTTTGCTCACAACGCTGGCCATTCTAACAAAGAATAGTGTGGCATGCAGCAAACAAGAAAGCGGGAGAATCACTCCCCCGCTTCCATTTAATTACTTAGCGCGCGCTTCTAGCATTTCTACTGCTGGAAGAACTTTACCTTCTACAAACTCAAGGAAAGCACCGCCGCCCGTTGAGATGTAAGAAACGTCAGCTTTGATACCGAACTTGTCGATAGCTGCTAGTGTGTCACCACCACCAGCAACAGAGAAGCCTTCAGAAGCTGCGATAGCTTCAGAGATGCCTTTCGTACCCGCTTCAAAGTTCTTGAATTCGAATACGCCTACTGGGCCATTCCATAGGATAGTCTTTGCATTCTTAAGGATTTCTGCCAATTCAGCCGTTGAATCAGGGCCTAGGTCGAAGATCATGTCGTCGTCTTGTACGTCAGCAACGTTCTTGATTTCAGCTTCTGCGTTTTCATCAAATGCTTTTGCACATGCAACGTCAGTCGCTACTGGAATCGCACATTCGTCCATTAGCTTTTTAGCTGTGTCGACTAGGTCTGCTTCGTATAGAGACTTACCAACGTTGTGGCCAGCCGCTGCGATGAATGTGTTTGCGATACCGCCACCAACGACTAGTTGGTCAGCAATTTTAGATAAAGACTCAAGAACAGTCAGCTTAGTTGAAACTTTTGAACCACCAACGATAGCAACCATTGGACGCTCTGGTTTGTCCATTGCTTTACCTAGCGCTTCTAGCTCGTTCGCAAGAAGAGGGCCAGCACAAGCGATTGGTGCGTTCATGCCAACACCGTGAGTTGACGCTTGAGCACGGTGAGCCGTACCGAATGCATCCATTACGAATACGTCACATAGTGCAGCGTATTTCTTAGATAGCTCTTCTTCGTTTTTCTTCTCACCTTTGTTGAAGCGAACGTTTTCTAGCACAACCAGCTCACCAGCATTCAGCTCTAGGCCATCTAGGTAGTCTTTTGCTAGCTTAACTTCGCAATCTAGTGCGTCGTTTAGGTAGTTTACAACAGGTTGTAGAGAGAACTCTTCAGCGTACTCACCTTCCGTTGGGCGACCTAGGTGAGAAGTAACCATAACTTTCGCGCCTGCTTCTAGACAGTGCTTGATAGTAGGTAGAGAAGCTAGGATACGTGCATCAGAAGTCACTTTGCCTTCTTTCACTGGTACGTTTAGGTCCGCACGGATAAATACACGTTTACCTGCTAGATCCAGGTCAGTCATCTTGATTACAGACATGATGTGTCCTCTCAAATATTCAAAAAGTAAAGTTTTCAGCAGCCCGGCAACCCTGCCAAGCCTGTTAATTCTTCAAACTGGTTTTGATATGGAGATATTGAATATTTATTTCAAGGGGAAAATAAATATTTCTCCAAAACTGCAAGATAGCTTACTTTGCAGCCTGCATTGCGAGCGCAGTATCCAGCATGCGGTTCGCAAAGCCCCATTCGTTATCACACCAAACAAGCATTTTTACTAATTGCCCGTTACTCACTCGTGTCTGTGAACCATCGACAATCGCGCTATGGGGATCGTGATTAAAGTCGATAGAAACAAGCGGCGCTTCAGTATAGTCAACTATGCCCTGTAATGTACACTGAGATGCGTTAACAATGGTTTGATTTACGTCATTAACTTTCACATTTGTATTAATCGTAACACTTAAATCCATCGCTGTGACGTTGACAGTCGGCACTCGGACTGAAATTGCTTCGAATTTGTTGGAAAATTTCGGGAATATTCTTTCAATTCCTTTATGCAACTTAGTGTCCACAGGAATGATAGATTGACTGGCTGCGCGGGTACGTCGAAGATCAGAATGATAAGCGTCAATCACTTGCTGATCATTCATAGAAGAGTGGATGGTAGTGATGGTGCCGGAGTCGATGCCAAATGCATCATCCAGTGCTTTAATGATCGGCACAATACAGTTTGTGGTACAAGAACCGTTAGAGACAACATTATGCTCGGCTGTCAGTGTATCGTGATTCACACCATAGATGATGGTGTTATCGACATCATTCGCTCCTGGGTGCGAGAAGAGTACTTTCTTCGCGCCGGCTTCAATATGCTCTTGCCCGTCCGCTTGAGAGCCAAAAACGCCCGTACAATCGAGTACAATATCGACTTCCAGATCACGCCACGGTAGCAAATTGATTTCTGAGAGATGAAGGATGCGAATAGGGTCAAATTCACCGCTGTCATGGTGAATGTAAATGTGTTCTTGATCGTTAGTGACTTTTTTACCAAAACGACCATGCGTCGTATCGTATTGAAGCAAGTGAGCCATCGCATCTGGCTGGGCTAGTTCATTAACCGCGACTACCTTTATTTGCTGGCTTTTGCCACTTTCATATATCGCTCTTAAGACATTACGACCGATACGTCCAAATCCATTGATCGCAACTTTTAGCATGATTCCTTCGCCCTACTGACATTTCGTGTCACAGATAGTAACTGATAAGGCTGAAAAGCGCACCTGTTGTATCGTGCTTAAGTAGGAATAAAAAGGCCGGAACAACGTCCGGCCAATTCAAGCTTAAAATGCGACATCAAGCCCTAGCCAGTAGCGACGTCCATCGCCAACATAACCGTACTCTGCGTAATCAATATCTTCATCAAGCAGGTTGTAAATAGCACCTTTTAGCGTGGTGTTATTGGTCAGTTGATAGGTAATACCCGCGTCAACAAACGTATGCCCAGGTTCGATTCTAGTTCGTGATGATGGCGTCGTTGTTGGATCCATCTCTTCACCGCGATAAGTAACTTTGGTCCAGCTCTCAAGCGCAGATGTTGTCTGCCAGCTGACGTCTAAGTTAAACAGGTGTTTTGGTAGCTGTTGCAGTGGCTGACCTTTGTATTTACCTGTTTTCTGCTCTGAGTCGTTAAATGTGTAACTTGAGCTTAGATACACCGTCTCGGTGACAGGGGTAGCTAAGGTCGCTTCGACACCTTGTGTAACCGCTTCATCGACGTTAATACGGTAAGTAGGGTCAGATCCCCACTGGTTTGGACCGTCTGTACACAGAGTATCTGGGCACGTTACTCGCGTAATTTTGTCTTTAAAGTCATTATGGAACACAGTTAAAGAGGCATCTAAGCCTGACTCATTTTGATACATCAAGCTGAGCTCTTTGTTTACTGACGTTTCAGGGGTTAGATCAGGGTTGCCGTAAATGTTACCGCCGCCACTTACCTGAGCCCACCCAGCTGTGATTTCGCGCAGTTGAGGAGAGCGGAAACCTGTCGCCACACCGCCTTTTAGTGTCCAATCCGAATCAAGACGCCACACACCGTAAGCACGCGGGCTAAAGTGAGAACCATAGTTCTCATCATGATCCAAACGTCCACCTAGTGTAAGGCTAAACGGATCCACAATGGTCCATTCATCTTCAATAAAGGCTGCCCACTTAGTGTTAGACGCTTCTGTTTGAGATGATGCCTTATTCGATGTGTAATCTTCTAGCTCTGCGCGGGTTCCTTCAACACCTGTCGTTAAGATATGAGATCCCAACTCAGTTGATAAGCTCGACTTAAACGTAGTGTTAGTGATGAGCATTTCACGCGTTTTGTTTTCACTATTCTCACGTTGCAAGTAAGTATCGGAGTGTCCTATGCCTTGCCAGTCACCACTGTGGCTGATGCTAAAGTAAGTACGGCGATAATCATTGAACGAGTCTTTTCTCGTTTCAGGAACCGATAATCCAACGTTACCTCGGCGAGTCTGCGCAGAAGTTCCCCCCTCCAATTGTACCGAGTGGTAGTCGTTAATCTGATAAGTTAGCTTTGAGCTAATACTCTGCAGATCTTTGTCTTCATAGCCATATTCAATATCATCTTCTTGTCTGGTCGTGTATTGACCAGATACCTGCATTGACAGATCTTCTGCCAATGGACCATTTAGGAAAAAGTTAGCGCTTTGTTCACCACCAGAACGGCGATCTTCTTGGATCACTGTGCCGAGTTGAATGTTACCAGTCCACTCCGTCGCATCTTTACGCGTAATGATGTTAATCACACCACCAATCGCATCAGAGCCATAAAGCGTAGACATAGGACCGCGGATCACCTCAATACGTTCGATCGCTTGTAACGGTGGAAGCCACCCTTGCTCAATACCAGGACCATCACTGTTTGGGCGTGTTTCACGTGTTGTTTGACGTTTACCATCAACCAGAATCAAGGTGTACTTTGAGCTCATACCACGAATGCTGACATCCGTTGTATCGCCACCACCAGTAACAACAACACCCGGCACACTTTTCAGTGCATCGGTAACGTCGCGGTAGTAGCGAGACTCAAGCTCATCGCGTGAAATAACGCTGATACTCGCAGGTGCATCGGCTTGAGTTTGTTCAAAACCAGATGCGGTCACAACAACTGTTTCTAGTTGGTGCGTGTCTTCAGACGCAAAGACGTAAGGTGCACTGACGAAGGCTAAAACACCAGTCGTGATCACTGGCAGTTTATGAGTGGACATTCCGATCTCCATAATTGATAATGATTATTATTTCCGAACGAGAATTATTCATAAATAGAATGAAATTCATAGAGAGACTTATGGAACGGTTCTTCCCGAATATGGAACATCAATACGGTGAGGGTGAGAAGTAATAGATGCATGACTTAGCTTCAATTCGCGCTTTTGATGCGCTTAACCAGCATAAAAGCCTGACGGCGGCGGCCAAGGCTCTTAACCAACCAAAATCAACGCTTAGTCGTAAGCTTGCTCAGTTAGAAGAAGATTTAGGCCAAGCCCTGACGACTCGGCAAGGAAACCGGCTGCTCCTAACGCGTGCTGGCGAAGTGTTTGCTCACTACAGCCGACAAATGATTGAGTTGAGCGAAGAAAGCCATGACGCGCTGCAAGGACTGAATAATCAAATCTCAGGCCAGCTTCACATTGTCTGCCACGCAGCATTAGTGCGAAGCTGGCTGGGCAGCATTCTGAATCAGTTTATTGCAGACAACCCCAATGTGCGCATTAAGCTCACCAGTGATTTTTCAGATGACCACCACGACCCAGATCTATTCATTTGGCTAGGAGATCGAAGCGGATTGGATTGGCGTAAGGAAACTTTGGGCCACTTTCGCTACACACCGTTCGCATCACGTGCGTATGTGCAAAAATATGGCCCATTTAGCCACCCAGAAGAACTAGAAAACCACCCTTGGATCGATTTTGGCTCCGTGCGAGAAAATGGCTTGATATTGGCGCATCCACAACGCGGAGAGTACTTCCTAGAACCCTTTGTCAGCCGACTTTACAGTGACAATATTGCGATGCAGATCGATACTATCGCTAACGGACATGGCGTGGGGCTACTCCCAACGTGGACAGTTAAAGGGTATGAAAAACATCACCCAGGCAGAATACAGGCTTGTCTTGAAGGCTGGCTTTCCGAGCCTATTGCGATAAATTGCTACACCCCCGCTGGCCGGCCTCCGCTGCGCCTGTCCGCTTTGCTAGAAAGCTTTCATCAGAACATTCCGCCAGGTTGGTAGTGGGTCTACACTCACTAGAGAATTAGCCTGCGGTGTCAACTCGTTTGGGGGACATCACTGATAGCGCATCCGGCTTGATCGAGACCTCGAGCGCATCGCTTTCAAACAATTCACCATCTATGACGTATTTGATTCCCTGCGGGTGGTGAATTCGAACCGACTCGACTTGGCGGTGCTCGGTAAAGCCGCCCACTTTCTCTGAGGTGAAACCTGAAACCACCAGCTCGGTTAACGAAAGCACATGCATACCTGGTGACTCGGCTTCGGGGATCCAGGTTACGTCTAGCTTTCCATCGTTAATGTCTGGCTCTCCGCTGCCTTGTGCCAATAAGGTACTAAATGGCGCCGCATTGGCGATCACCATGCTGTGCGTATCGATCACTTGCTCTTTTTCATCATCAAAACGGACGTTCAGCGACAAAACCTCACCATTCGCGACAGCGTCAAGAAACCCTTTCAAGTAGGCCCCTTGCCCATCACTGTTCTTCGCATCACGGTTAGCAAACTCGATCATTTGCTGCTCAAAACCCACAGCAGCAATCAATAATGCAATCTGCTCATTGCATTTGGCGACATCGATCTTCCTCGCCTCACCATGGATAATGGCATCACACGCCATCTCAATAGGCGTAAACTTAGAACCAATTCCCCACAAAGCATGGCAAAGCGCGTTCGCCGTACCACAAGGTAAGACTGCGAATCGTATCGGCTTTCCAACGATTTCTGAGGCCACTTCGTTTACTGTCCCATCGCCACCTGCGGCAATGATCATATCAGGCTGCTGGGTAAGAGCTTGCTTGGCTAGTTGAGTGGCGCTTACCTCCTCAGTTGTCTCTTGCACCTCGATTGAAAAATAGGGTGACAATGCTGCCATTATATTCGCTTTATTTTCGGGCCATTTGCCACCGCCAGACACCGGATTAGCAACCAGGATCACTTTGGGTTTTGCCAAACCAAATTCTTGCTTGCTCATATACTGTTGCAACGCTTTATACTGTGCCGAATTCAGTCGAGCACGATGGCGAATCGATTGAATTTGTTTCATCACCTCAGCAATGCTCTTATTTGGCGATCTGGCTAGTAAATAAGCGACCATAATCATCACAGAGCGGCCACGCCCCAGCGCGCAATGAACGACTACCGAACGGTTTTTCTTCCGCTGTGATTCAATCCAGCGTACCGCTTTTAACAGGGTGGGGAAATCAGGATAGGAGTGGTCTAAGACAGGGACATTTAGGTAGTCGATACCCTCGCCAAGCAAAGAAACATTCAGGCTTTCAAATTCTGCGGTGACATCAAGTACCGCATCAATGTTGTGTTCATGCAGAGCCTCAATATCCGTTGGAGTTAAACGTGCAGCTAGGAATAGACCGGGTTCAATACGCTGAATACTGGGCAGTGAGGTAATCGAACGTATTACGCGGTTGTAAGTGTACACGCCCAGCATAAACGGCCAAAACAAGACCCTAACGGCTTTGGGGATGGTTCCATCACTGCGTTTACGAAAAATAGCTGCATTATTTCTAAAGTAGGCCAACGCCACCAACGCCAAAGATACGGCTGTCCAAAGCATGATTAAACTGAACAACCAACCAAGGCCGAGCATTGATAAAACTAAAGCGATAATACCACCAAGCATATAATAAGCTGCTATTCGCATACACACTCCGCAATTTGGTCCCAGATACCTTCATGTGAGTATTGAGTATAGACCTTCAACTCTGTTTTTTAACTTTATCTATCAATCACTTCAGTCACAGTAATAAGAATTAAAAAAAGAGGGCCATCAATGATGGCCCTCTTTCAACAACGTTTTAGTTCGCTTACGCTAGCAATTCTTTCGCTGTGTTTACTACGTTTTCAGTTGTGAAACCGAACATCTCAAACAGCTGTCCAGCAGGCGCAGATTCACCAAAGCTCGTCATACCGATGATGCGACCATCAAAGCCCACGTACTTGTACCAGAAGTCTGCGATGCCCGCTTCGATAGCGATACGAGCTGTTACGTCTGATGGTAAAACTGCTTCGCGGTAAGCTGCGTCTTGCTTGTCGAATGCGTCTGTTGAAGGCATTGAAACAACACGTACTTGCTTACCTTCTGCAGTTAGTTGTGCTGCAGCTTCTACTGCTAGCTCAACTTCAGAACCTGTTGCGATAAGGATAAGCTCTGGCTTGCCTTCGCAATCTTTCAGGATGTAAGCGCCTTTTGCGATGTCTGCAACTTGCTCAGCCGTACGCTCTTGTTGTGCTAGGTTCTGACGCGAGAAGATAAGTGCGGTTGGCGCATCTTTACGCTCGATAGCCAGTTTCCAAGCCACTGCTGACTCAACTTGGTCACATGGACGCCATGTGCTCATGTTTGGAGTCAGACGTAGAGACGCCATTTGCTCAACTGGTTGGTGAGTTGGACCGTCTTCGCCAAGGCCGATAGAGTCGTGCGTGTAAACCTGGATGTTCTGAACTTTCATCAGAGCTGCCATGCGCATTGCATTACGTGCGTATTCCATAAACATTAGGAATGTTGCGCCGTAAGGAACGAAACCGCCATGTAGCGCGATACCGTTCATGATGGCTGTCATACCGAATTCACGCACACCGTAGTGGATGTAGTTACCAGACGCGTCATCAGCTGTTAGCGACTTAGAGCCCGACCACATAGTCAGGTTAGAAGGCGCAAGGTCAGCAGAACCACCCATGAATTCAGGCATTAGCGCACCAAATGCTTCTAACGCATTTTGAGAGGCTTTGCGTGACGCAATGTTTGCTGGGTTTGCTTGAAGATCCGCAATGATTTTGCTTGCTTTCTCTTCCCACTCTGCTGGTAGTTCACCGTTTACGCGGCGTTTGAATTCAGCTGCCAGCTCAGGGTAATCCGCTGCATATGCTTCGAATTTTTCATTCCATGTAGCTTCTTTAGCGGCACCTGCTTCTTTCGCATCCCACTCTGCATATACATCAGCTGGAATTTCAAAAGGACCGTGCTCCCAACCAAGGAACTCACGTGCTGCAGTAATTTCGTCAGCGCCTAGTGGTGCGCCGTGGCAGTCGTGTGAGCCCGCTTTGTTTGGTGAGCCAAAACCAATAATCGTTTTAGTACAGATTAGCGTTGGACGAGGATCTGCTTTTGCCGCTTCAATCGCTGCGTTGATCGCTTCTGGATCGTGCCCGTCTACCGCTGGGATAACATGCCAACCGTACGCTTCAAAACGCTTCGGTGTATCGTCAGAGAACCAGCCTTCCACGTCACCATCAATTGAGATGCCGTTGTCATCCCAGAATGCGATCAGTTTGCCAAGACCTAATGTACCTGCCAGAGAACATGCCTCGTGCGAGATACCTTCCATCAAACAACCGTCACCCATAAACACGTACGTAAAGTGATCAACGATGTCATGGCCTTCTTTGTTGAACTGTGCCGCTAGCGCTTTCTCTGCCAACGCCATACCAACCGCGTTGGTGATACCTTGACCTAAAGGACCAGTCGTAGTCTCGATACCTGGTGCGTAGCCGTACTCTGGGTGACCCGGAGTCTTAGAGTGCAACTGACGGAAGTTTTTCAGATCATCAATTGATAGCTCGTAACCGCTTAGGTGAAGCAGAGAGTAAATCAACATAGAACCGTGGCCGTTTGAAAGCACAAAGCGGTCGCGATCGGCCCACTCTGGGTTAGTTGGGTTGTGATTTAGGTGAGAGCGCCAAAGAACTTCGGCGATATCAGCCATACCCATAGGTGCACCTGGGTGGCCAGAGTTGGCTTTTTGAACGCCATCCATGCTTAAAGCGCGGATTGCATTGGCAAGATGTTTACGAGACGACATGTCTGCTCCTGAGTACATTAAGCGATACGAAAAATTTGGTTAATAATTCTCTCAAAGCACCACAGGGTGTGCAAACGTTTTCCAAGCCAAGACCTCACAATTGTTGCACCTTTTATCCCAATTCCTACTGATTTAATTTAATCAAGCGAAACTAAGCAAACGTTTGGTTATAACAAAAACCAAAAAAGAGCTTGTAATTCGAGCAATCAAAATTAGAATAGCCGTCTAGATGTAGATACACCTGCATATATTAGTATTATTTTGCGCTGGAGCGTTTATCATGCTCCGGTTTTAAACCAGATATAGTGGAGCTAACATGGCTAAGCACCTGTTTACTTCTGAGTCAGTATCAGAAGGTCATCCAGATAAAATTGCAGACCAGATTTCTGATGCGGTTCTTGACGCGATTCTAGAGCAAGATCCTAAGGCTCGTGTTGCATGTGAAACTTACGTAAAAACCGGCATGGTAATGGTCGGTGGTGAAATCACAACTTCAGCATGGGTAGACATCGAAGAGCTAACTCGTGAAACCGTTCGCGAAATCGGCTACGTGCACTCAGACATGGGCTTTGACGCTAACTCTTGTGCGGTACTGAACACCATCGGTAAGCAGTCTCCAGACATCAACCAAGGTGTTGATAAAGCAGACCCTAAAGAACAAGGTGCAGGCGACCAAGGCATTATGTTCGGTTACGCATGTAACGAAACTGACGTGCTAATGCCAGCGCCAATCACTTACTCTCACCGTCTTGTGCAAAAGCAAGCGGAAGTGCGTAAAAACGGCACACTACCTTGGTTGCGTCCAGACGCAAAATCACAGGTAACGTTCCAATACGACCAAGGCAAGATCGTTGGTATTGACGCAGTTGTACTTTCAACTCAGCACTGTGACTCAATCTCTACGCCTGACCTACGCGAAGCGGTGATGGAAACAATCATCAAGCCGGTACTGCCTGCTGAATGGATCAACAAAGACACAGACTTCTTCATCAACCCAACCGGTCGTTTCGTAATCGGTGGCCCAATGGGTGACTGTGGTCTAACAGGTCGTAAGATCATTGTTGACACTTACGGCGGTGCAGCGCGTCACGGTGGTGGTGCATTCTCTGGTAAAGATCCATCAAAAGTTGACCGTTCTGCAGCATACGCAGCACGTTACGTAGCGAAAAACATCGTTGCCGCTGGTATGGCTGACCGTTGTGAAATCCAACTGTCTTACGCAATCGGTGTGGCGGATCCTACCTCTATCATGGTGGAAACGTTCGGTACTGAGAAAGTCTCTCACGACGTTATCGTTAAAGCGGTTCGCCAGTTCTTTGACCTGCGTCCATACGGCCTACAAGAAATGCTTAACCTTCTTCAGCCTATCTATAAGAAGACCGCAGCATACGGTCACTTCGGTCGCGAAGAATTCCCATGGGAAGCAACAGACAAAGCAGCACTTCTGCGCGAGTTTGCTGGTATTAAATAATTTAATACCTCACCCATATCAAACACGAAAGAGCTTCTGGGCAACCAGAAGCTCTTTTTTATTGCGCATAAAAGCACACAACAAATTTGTATTTTTTTGCCAAGCGGTCAATAGTTAAGAGTATGTTAACGAGCTAAGTCCTCCGGCTCAGTTCGTTGATACAATAAACTCTTGCCCCCAACAGAAGTCACGCAAGCCGGGCATCGAGTTTCAAACGCACCAAGCATATCGCTTGGTGAGAACAGAGAATCGATCAAGGAGGATCTATGCCTCGTACGGTGAACCAACATGACTTCAGCAACAAGCGAAAGGAAGTCTCAGATAAAGAATATGCTCGCACGATACCTTGCAACCAACTGAGCATATCCGCTCCTTTTCATTGGTTGTCCCTCGGACTGCATGACTTTGTCCGCATGCCACTCATCAGTGCATTTTACGGGCTCTGCTTCATGGCCGCCGCGGTGGGTATCGTACTGTTAGTGCAATGGCAAGGCACACACCTAGTCGTACTACCGAGCCTAATTGTTTACATGTTAATCGGCCCATTTTTAGCACTCGGCCTATACGACGCGAGCTGGGAGCGAGAAAAAGGCCACAAAGCCAGTCTGTTCCACTCAATGAAAGCGATTGGACGTAACTCAACCTCTCAATGGGCATTTGCGGTTTTACTCGCGGTAGCAATGATCTTTTGGATGCGTATCGCAGCCCTGCTTCATGCTCTTTACCCATCAGTGCAAGGCGCGCCGCTGGCTGACTTCTTACCTTTCTTGGTGATCGGCTCGCTGGTGGGCTTTGTGCTTGCAGCAGTAGTGTTCAGCATCTCTGCATTTTCAATTCCACTAATGATGGAACGCCGCGTTGACGTTATGACTGCGGTATTCAGTAGCTTTAACGCGGTGAAATCGAATATTCCAGCGATGATCGTGTGGGCACTACTGATCTGCGGCGGTATTTTGGTCGGCTTTGCCACTTACGGGATCGGAATGCTGTTTACCATGCCTATCTTAGGTTATGCGACCTGGCATGGTTACCATGAGACCATTAAGAAAAAACATACTCCTTAACTTCTCAGTAAGATTCGGTTTATGATGCGCCCCAGCCATTGTGCTGGGGTTATTTTTGGGAGTAAGGGTGGATATAGAAACGCATTATCAGATCAATAAGGTGGTTGCTCGTTGCATCCAACAGGCGCAAACCGCATTTCAGCGCACATTTCCTTCCCCTTCCGTGCATTTCAAACTCAGAGGCAAAGTCGCGGGTAAAGCCTACCTGAACCTAAATGAGATCCGCTTAAATCCAGTGCTATTCAAAGAAAACCGGCAGGCTTTCCTAGCTGAAGTGATCCCCCATGAGATCGCACATTTAATTACACACCAAGTGTATGGTCGTGTCCGACCACACGGCAAAGAGTGGCAAGGCGTGATGGAGTCGGTATTTGCCGTCCCAGCCAAAACGACTCACAGTTTCTCTGTGAAATCAGTGCAAGGGAAAACCTTTGAATACCAATGTGCTTGTACTACCTACCCGCTTTCGATTCGTCGCCATAACAAAGTAATGCGTCATCAAGCTTCTTACCGCTGCCAGCAATGCGATCACACCCTGATGTTTACTGGCAAGCAGCTCTCATAGTTGATTTAAAACTCTTTAATTGATCATTATTCTGCGTGTTAGACTTAATTATCTAATACTTTTCTAATACGCGATTTATGAAGTTATTCTCCGTTATTGCTGTCGCTGTCACGCTGTTTTCCAGCTCAGCGTTTGCAGCCCCTCCCAGCTCGTTTTCAAAAGCGAAAAAAGAAGCAGTAAAAATCTACGCTGACCACCCAACCAGCTTTTACTGCGGCTGTGATATTCAATGGAAAGGGCGTAAAGGTGTGCCCGATTTACAATCGTGCGGCTATCAAGTTCGCAAACAACAAAAACGCGCCTCGCGGATTGAATGGGAGCATGTTGTTCCTGCTTGGCAATTCGGTCATCAACGCCAATGTTGGCAAAACGGTGGACGTAGAAACTGTAAGAAAAAAGATAAAACGTTCCGCATGATGGAAGCCGATCTACACAACTTGACCCCCGCCATTGGTGAGGTAAACGGCGATCGTTCTAACTACAACTTCAGCCAATGGAACGGTATTGATGGGGCGACCTATGGACGCTGCGAAGTACAGGTTAACTTTAAACAACGTAAGGTCATGCCACCTGATCGCGCCAAAGGTTCCATCGCTCGTACTTACCTCTACATGAGTAAAGAGTACGGTTTTAAGCTGTCAAAACAGCAAACCAATTTGATGACCGCATGGAATAAACTTTACCCCGTCGACACGTGGGAATGTGAACGAGAAGCGCGAATTTTCAAAGTTCAGGGAAACCACAACCCATACGTCTTTGAAGCCTGCAGAGCGCACTAATCAACACGGCGTTTCTTAGCCACAAAGAAACGCCTTTTCCCCTTGTTTTTTCGTGACAAAGCATCCATGTTAGGGATTAACTTTAACTCTCTTGCTGGAAATCTCATGCGAATCCCACGAATTTATCATCCAGAAACCATCCACCAGCTCGGTGAAGTGTCACTGAGCGAAGACGCTGCCGGCCATATTGGGCGCGTTTTGCGTATGAAAGAAGGCCAAGAAGTCCTTCTGTTTGATGGTAGTGGGGCGGAGTTTCCGGCAGTCATTTCCAATGTGTCGAAAAAGTCAGTCGAGGTGGAGCTAAAAGAGCGTATAGAGCGCAGCTCTGAATCTCCTCTAGATTTGCACCTTGGACAGGTAATTTCTCGTGGCGATAAGATGGAATTCACCATCCAGAAGTCTGTAGAATTAGGCGTTAACACCATTACGCCACTGATCTCTGAACGATGTGGTGTCAAACTTGACCAAAAACGTTTTGAGAAAAAACTCGCCCAGTGGCAGAAGATTGCTATTAGTGCATGCGAGCAGTGCGGACGTAATACTGTACCGGAAATTCGTCCTATCATGCATTTAGACGAATGGTGCGCTGAAGAATACGATGGCCTCAAGCTCAACTTGCACCCACGCGCAAAATACTCCATCAATACGCTTCCGACACCGGTAGAAAAAGTCCGCCTACTGATTGGCCCTGAAGGTGGCTTGTCCGCAGAAGAAATCGACAAAACCCGAGAGTATCAATTTGAAGAGACGCTACTTGGTCCACGCGTTTTGCGTACTGAAACCGCGGCTCTAACCGCTATTACTGCCCTTCAAGTTCGTTTCGGCGATCTTGGTTAAACGGAGAACAACAATGATCAAATTAGGTATTGTGATGGACCCTATCTCGTCCATTAACATCAAAAAAGACTCTAGCTTTGCCATGATGCTTGAAGCGCAGCGCCGCGGCTACGAAATCCACTACATGGAAATGAACGATCTGCACCTAGACCAAGGTGTGCCCGTCGCCGACACCAAAGTGATAGAGCTAAAAGAAGATCCCAATGGCTGGTACGAATTTAAATCAGAACAAACGATCGTTCTTTCTGAGTTAGATGCCGTACTGATGCGTAAAGATCCTCCATTTGATACCGAGTTCATCTACGCAACCTATATTCTTGAACGAGCGGAAGAAAAAGGCACATTGATCGTCAACAAGCCGCAAAGTCTGCGCGACTGTAACGAAAAACTGTTTACCGCTTGGTTCCCAGAGCTGACGCCAACGACTGTGGTCACGCGCAAAGCAGAGAAGATCAAAGCGTTCCGCGAAGAACACGGTGATGTGATCTTAAAACCGCTTGACGGTATGGGCGGTGCATCGATCTTCCGTGTAAAAGAGAACGATCCAAACGTATCGGTGATCATCGAAACGCTGACTAACCACGGGCAGAACTACGCCATGGCGCAGACTTTCGTGCCAGACATCAGCAACGGAGACAAACGCATCCTAGTGGTGGATGGCGAAGCAATGCCTTACTGCTTGGCGCGTATTCCTGCTAAAGGCGAAACGCGTGGCAACCTAGCAGCCGGTGGCACTGGTGAAGCACGTCCACTTAGTGAGACAGATAAACAGATCGCAGCGGCTGTAGCGCCTACACTTAAAGAAAAAGGTCTGATATTCGTTGGCCTAGACGTTATTGGCGATAAGCTGACCGAGATTAACGTAACAAGTCCAACTTGTATTCGTGAAATCGAAGCAGCATTTGGTATCTCGATTACCGGCAAGCTGATGGATGCGATTGAACGTCGTATCAATAAACAGTAAGCATTGCCTTATGAGTTTGGGGCGGGATTGTCTGCCCCGTGATAAGTTGGAGTGTTTATGAATTTAACCAACCATTTTTTAGTGGCGATGCCGGGGATGAAAGATCCCTATTTTCAACGCAGCGTAATCTATGTGTGTGAACACAATGAAGATGGTGCGATGGGCCTGATGATTAATGCTCCGATTGATATCACCGTTGGAAAAATGCTGAAACAAGTGGATGTACAGCCTGTTCACCCACAATTGCATACCGAGAGCTTAGAAAGACCAGTTCTCAACGGTGGTCCGGTTTCGAATGATCGTGGCTTTATCCTTCACCACCCCAAAGATAAGTACGAATCCAGTATTCAGATGACCGACAATATCTCGGTGACAACCTCTCGCGATATTCTCAGTGTACTGGGCACAGAAGCTGAACCGAATAAGTACCTGGTTGCTTTAGGCTATTCAGGTTGGGAAGCCGGTCAATTAGAAATTGAGCTATCGGAAAATTCTTGGCTAACCATTGAGGCCGACCCTGACGTTATTTTCAACACACCTATCAATGAGCGCTGGCAGAAAGCCGTGCAAATGTTAGGAATTGATGCTTCTCAGCTATCCAGCGAAATTGGTCACGCGTAATTATTTAAGAGACACATAAGACTATGTCTAGAACTATCATGGCCTTTGATTTTGGCACTAAAAGTATCGGCAGTGCTATCGGCCAAGAGATCACGGGGACCGCATCCCCACTCAGAGCATTTAAAGCGAATGACGGTATTCCAAACTGGGATGATATCGAAAAGCTCATTAAGGAGTGGCAACCACACTTATTGGTCGTCGGTCTGCCCACCGACCTGCGCGGTAAAGATTTGGAAACCATCACTCCCCGAGCAAAAAAGTTTGCCAACCGTCTCCATGGCCGTTTTGGCCTGCCTGTTGAACTGCATGACGAAAGACTGTCTACCACAGCGGCGCGAGCAGAACTGTTTGAAATGGGGGGCTATAAAGCGCTGAGTAAAGGCAATGTCGATTGCCAATCGGCGGTGGTCATTCTTGAAAGTTGGTTTGAAGCTCAATGGGGCTAATCTAATTTCGCGCACGATCATAAAAAAGGCTTGGTTTTCACCAAGCCTTTGTTGTTCTTAAGCGACTGAACAATTAACCCATGTCTATCTTCACATGTTCCAGTGAACCACCAGCCAAAGAGTCTCCGCGCTTAGTCTTCAGCATAATACGAAGATCATTGGCAGAATCTGCACTATGCAGCGCATCTTCTTCATTGATCTTTCCATCCACCACAAGCTGATACAGAGACTGATCGAAGGTTTGCATACCGAACTCTGTGGACTTCGCCATGGTTGATTTCAGTTCATGCAGATCACCTCGGCGGATCAAATCCGATACGCGTGGGCTGTTTAGCAAGATCTCAAATACACCATGGCGCCCTCGCCCATTCTTGTCTCGAATGAGCTGCTGGCCAACCACACCCCGCAAGTTCATCGAAAGATCAAACAAGAACTGCTGCTTTTGCTCTTTTGGCACAAGGTGCAAGATACGTTCAAGCGCTTGGTTGGCATTGTTGGCATGTAATGTCGCCATACACAAATGCCCTGTTTCAGCAAAGGTCATCGCGTACTCCATGGTTTCTCGGGTACGGATCTCACCAATCAAAATCATATCTGGCGCTTGGCGAAGTGAGTTTTTCAGCGCCACTTCATAGCTTTCTGTATCTAACCCCACTTCACGTTGAGTCACAATACAGCGTTTGTGTTCATGCACAAATTCAATCGGATCTTCAATTGTTAAGATATGGCCAGTCCGGTTCGAGTTGCGAAAGCCAGTCATGGCTGCCATGGTAGTCGACTTACCGGACCCTGTAGCCCCTACCACCAGCACCAAACCGCGCTTAGCAATGGACAAGTTCTGCAACACATCCGGCAGCCGAAGATCGTCAAACGTCGGGATGGTCGTTTCAATACGACGAACGACCGCTCCCGGCAGTTCGCGCTGATAAAACGCTGAAATACGATAACGGCCAAAATCGCGTACTATGGCAAAGTTTGCTTCCTTACTCTGCATAAACTCATTGTGACGCTCTTGATCCATCATTGTGCCCAGAAGGCTATCCACATCAGACAAGCTTAGCTTTTCACCATGAGCACGAAGCTCACCATCTACGCGATACAAAACGGGAGCACCAACGGTAATATACAGATCCGATGCTTTTTGATTATTCATTCCCTGCAGGAACGTATTGATATCCATAGTTACCTCTATCAGAACACGCTGTGTGATTCAGTGCCGATTTTTTTGGCGACTTCATCAGGCTCGACCATCCCTTTGGCAATCAACTGAGACCCGTTCTGCTCCATGGTTTGCATACCATAGGCCGCACCCGTTTGAATGATTGAATACATCTGAGCCACTTTATCTTCACGGATCAGGTTTCGAATGGCTGGTGTCGCCATCATAATTTCATGGCAAGCGGTACGACCACCTCCAACACGCTTAAGCAGTTTTTGTGCGATCACCGCTCGCAACGATTCAGACAACATGGAGCGAACCATTTCTTTATCCGTTCCCGGGAATACATCAATAATACGGTCGACTGTTTTCGCTGCGCTACTGGTATGCAACGTACCAAACACTAAGTGACCCGTTTCGGCTGCTGTCAAAGCCAAGCTGATCGTTTCTTGATCTCTCAGCTCACCGACTAAAATCACATCCGGGTCTTCACGCAAAGCACTACGTAACGCATTGCTAAAGCTGTGTGTATCACGGTGCACTTCTCGTTGGTTGATCAGGCATTTGTTGTTGGTGTGCACAAATTCGATCGGATCTTCGATGGTCAGAATATGCTTGTTGTGATGGCGATTGACATGATCCACCATCGCCGCCAATGTGGTCGATTTACCCGACCCCGTCGGCCCGGTCACTAATACCAAGCCCTTCTCCATATCGGCGATCTTCTCGAAGATCTCTGGCGCTTCTATTTGCGCCAATGTCGGGATCTCTTGCGGGATAGTACGAAATACCGCGGCACAGCCTCGTGCCTGGTTAAACGCGTTGACACGAAAACGCCCTACGTTAGGTAGCTCAAAAGAAAAGTCGACTTCTAAGCGTTCTTCAAACTCACTGCGCTGTGCATCGTTCATGATCTCAAAAACCAAACGATGTACATCAGAATGGCTAAAAGCTGATACGCCAAGCTTCCTTACTTCACCATCTATACGTACCATTGGGGAAACACCCGCAGAAAGATGTAGATCTGATGCATTATGCTTTACACTAAAATCCAGTAACTCAGCGATATCCATTTATTTTCCTTAAGTAAAATCTGCTATGAACAGTATTCAACAAAATATTGAACAGATCACCTCACAGATTACAGCGATACAGCAAAAATGCGGACGGTCTCGTGACTCAGTGCAACTTTTGGCTGTAAGTAAGACAAAACCTGTAGAAGCTATTCTAGAAGCGGCAAATGCAGGCCAAATTGCTTTTGGTGAGAACTATGTTCAAGAAGGGGCCAACAAAGTCGCTTACTTTACCGAGCACCATCCAAACTTACCACTAGAGTGGCATTTCATTGGCCCAATTCAGTCCAACAAGTCACGCCATGTGGCAGAAAACTTCAGTTGGGTGCACACGGTAGACCGTGCAAAAATAGCAAAACGACTCAATGAACAGCGCCCTGAAGGGATGCTACCGATCCAGGTACTGATTCAGGTTAACACCAGTGGTGAGAACTCAAAATCCGGTGCCAACGATGAAGAAGTCTTTGAGCTGGCGGCGTTGATTTCTTCATTACCGAACCTCACCTTAAGAGGATTAATGTCTATCCCAGCCAACGTGTCAGACTATCAATCTCAATTGGATGCGTTTACACAACTGGCTCAACTTAAAGCTAAGCTTGCAGACCGCTACCCAGAGCTCAACCTCGATACACTATCAATGGGTATGTCAGGCGATATGGAAGCCGCGATTGAAGCGGGAAGCACCATGGTTCGAATTGGTACGGCCATTTTTGGTGCGAGAGATTACAGCAATAAAAACTAATCAATAGGAAGAAAAAGTCATGGAACAAAAGAAGGTTACGTTTATCGGCGCTGGCAATATGGCGCGCTCTATCATCGCTGGGCTGGTAGCAAGTGGCTATCCTGCCAACTTGATCACTGCCACGGACCCAAACGAAGATCAGCGTAGTTTTCTTGCAAAGACTTATGGTATCAACACGGAAGCGGACAACCTTGCCGCAGTGAAAGACGCCGATGCCATTGTACTTGCGGTAAAACCTCAGTTAATGGAAGTGGTTGCAAACGGCCTGAGCGGTACAGATTATTCAGATAAGTTGGTTATCTCTATCGCGGCTGGCATCAGTGCGCAGCGACTTAACGAAATGTTTGGCGCAACGCTTAACCTAGTGCGCGTAATGCCAAACACACCCGCACTGGTTGGGCGTGGCATGAGCGGCTTATATGCACCTGAGCATGTTTCTGAGCAAGACAAAGCGTTTGCCGCGTCACTGCTTGAAGCCGTTGGCAAGGTGTGCTGGGTAGAGCAAGAATCTGGTATTAACAATGTGATTGCAGCAGCAGGCAGTGCGCCAGCTTATTTCTTCCTATTTATGGAAGCGATGCAAGCAGAAGCGATCGCGCAAGGCTTTGATAAAGATACCGCTCGTTTACTGGTTCAACAATCCGCCTTGGGCGCAGCAGAGATGGTAATTGCCAATGCTGATACCGAACTTTCTACATTACGTGAGCAAGTGACTTCAAAAGGTGGCACTACCGCTGAAGCCCTGCGTACATTCAACGAGCATCAGCTCTCTGACATCGTGGCAAAAGCGATGCAGGCCGCGGTGACTCGAGCTGAAGAAATGGAAAAACTATTTTAATATTGAGCATAACGCTCACCGAACTAAGGGTAACCCATGAATTCTATGAGTTTTCTGATTTCCACGGCCTTTGATCTTTATATCATGGTGGTGATCTTACGTATTTGGTTGCAAGCTGCACGAGCAGACTTCTACAACCCGTTTTCACAATTTATCGTGAAAGCAACGCAGCCGATCATTGGCCCTATGCGCCGTGTGATTCCATCGGTGGGCAACATCGACTTAGCAACAGTTTTGTTTGCGTACGTACTGTGCGTACTCAAGTTTGTCATCTTGATCATGATCGCCTCTAACGGAGCGGTCTCATTCAGCACAGACTTCCTGTTCCTAGGTGCGTTGTCACTGGTCAAAGCCGCTGGCGGATTACTTTTCTGGGTACTGTTAATTCGTGCCATCTTAAGCTGGGTTAGCCAAGGCCGCAGCCCAATTGAGTACGTATTCCACCAACTAACCGAACCTATGCTGGCTCCAATTCGCCGTGTTATCCCAGCGATGGGCGGATTTGATTTAAGCGTATTGGTTCTGTTTATCGCGCTGCAATTTGCCAACATTTTACTCGGAGACCTAATCGGTCCGATGTGGTTCCGACTATAATGATAAAGGCAGTCTGGAAAGATGGAGAAGACCTTGTCCTGCGGCTCTATATTCAACCGAAAGCCAGTCGGGACAAGATTGTTGGTTTACACGGTGATGAACTCAAGATCGCGATCACTGCGCCTCCTGTTGACGGAAAAGCCAACGCTCATCTGAGTAAGTACCTAGCCAAACAGTTTAAAGTGGCTAAGGGATTAATAAAGATAGAAAAAGGCGAGTTAGGCCGGCATAAGCAGGTCAGGGTTAACTCTCCTGTACAAATCCCGCAAGAAATTGAAGCCATCCTATGATGGCTTTTTGTTTATCGATAGCTGCAAACTGACAAGGTTTGTAGCGCACTATCGCAAAAGGAAGCACTATGAAAAAATGGATAGCACTGTTACTAGCAAGCACACTGGCCATGCCAAGCTGGGCAGAACAGTTCAAAAACATCAAAGACGTTGAGGTGCACTACTCTGCATTTAACTCGACCTTTTTGACCTCAGAGGTGGCCAGAACCTACAACCTGAAGCGCAACGGTTACTCAGCGATTTTAAACATCAGTGTGCTGGATAATTCTCAAGCAGGTAAACCCGCCATCACTGCCGACGTGTCAGGTAGCAGTAGAAACTTGATAGGACAAACGCGAGAACTGAGCTTCCGCGAAGTCAAAGAAGGTAACGCTATTTATTACCTTGCCGAATTCCCTGTCTCTGAAGAAGAGAATCTCACCTTTGATGTCAAAGTAAATGCTGGCATTAAAGGCAATGGCACATTACAGTTCACCCAGAAATTTTATGTCGAAGAGTAATTGGGTTGTGATGATCCAAATGCTTTTAGACACCCGTAGGCCAAAAGCTTACGTTTAAGTTAGACGTTATCTAGAGGAGAATCGATTGTTCTCCTTTATCGCAACAAAAAGAGAGCCCCATGAAAAAAATTGTGCTAGCCACTGGCAACCAAGGTAAAGTGCGAGAAATGGCCGATCTGCTGTCTGATTTCGGTTTTGAAGTCTTGGCACAAAGTGAGTTCAATGTATCCGACGTAGCAGAAACTGGCACGACTTTTATTGAAAACGCGATCATCAAAGCGCGCCATGCCGCGAAAGAAACGGGCTTACCCGCGATCGCGGATGACTCTGGTCTAGAAGTCGATTTTCTTCAAGGTGCACCGGGCATCTACTCTGCTCGTTATGCAGGTGAAGATGCGACAGACCAGCAGAACTTAGAAAAACTGTTACACGCACTGCAAGGTGTACCTGAAGCTGAACGCACTGCACGATTCCACTGCGTATTAGTTCTGATGCGCCACGAAAACGACCCTACGCCGATTGTTTGCCACGGCAAATGGGAAGGCCGTATCTTGACACAGGCACACGGTGAAAACGGCTTTGGTTATGATCCTGTTTTCTACGTCCCTGAAGATGATTGTGCGTCTGCTGAATTGGAACCAATACGCAAGAAGCAACTCTCTCACCGCGGTAAAGCGCTCAAGCAGCTGTTTGCTACCCTTTCTGAGCAGCCATAATGAGCCAACTAACGCCTCCTGCTTTAAGCCTTTATGTCCACATCCCATGGTGTGTACAAAAGTGCCCGTACTGCGATTTTAACTCGCACGCACTCAAAGCCGAGATCCCAGAGCAGCAGTACATCGCTGCTCTACTGGAAGATCTCGACAGCGATATCGAACGCTACCAGCTTAAGGCGAATCCGCGCCCGCTCCATTCGATTTTTATCGGAGGCGGTACGCCGAGCCTTATCTCCGCCGAAGGTATCGCAGACCTGTTGAAAGGCATTGAACAGCGCATTCCTTTTAAGCCTGAGATTGAGATCACCATGGAAGCCAACCCAGGCACAATTGAAGCGGAACGTTTCGCGGGCTATCGCAAAGCAGGCGTCACTCGGATCTCTATCGGTGTGCAGAGTTTTGAGCAATCGAAACTGGAAAGGTTGGGTCGTATTCACGGTCAGAACGAGGCAGTTAACGCAGCGAAATTAGCCCATCAAATCGGCTTGAACAGTTTTAACCTTGACCTGATGCACGGCTTGCCGGATCAATCCGTCGAGCAAGCGCTGGCGGACTTGGACAAAGCGATCGAACTGAACCCACCACATCTGTCGTGGTATCAGCTTACCATTGAGCCTAACACCATGTTCTACTACAAACCGCCAGCACTGCCTGACGACGACGACCTGTGGGACATTTTTGAGTTAGGCCACCAGAAGCTCGCGGCAGCAGGTTACGTCCAGTACGAAATATCAGGCTACAGCAAGCCTGGCTATCAGTGCCAGCACAACCTTAACTACTGGCGTTTTGGTGACTACTTAGGAATCGGCTGTGGCTCGCACGGCAAGCTGAGTTTTGCTGACGGGCGCATCATTCGCACCACCAAAGTGAAACACCCAAAAGGCTATTTGGCAGCGTATCAGAATATGGTCAAACCGTATTTAGACAGTGAAACGAATGTCGCGGCTGAAGATAGACCGTTTGAGTTCTTTATGAACCGCTTTAGATTGATGGAAGCGTGCCCAAAACAAGATTTTCTCGATACCACTGGTTTAGGGTTTGACGCCATAAAACCGACCATCGACTGGGCAAAAGAGATGGGTTACCTGAGCGAGTCTGAAACGCACTGGCAAATTACCGAGAAAGGCAAACTGTTTTTGAACGACCTTCTCGAAGCCTTTATGTCTGAGGACGAGGATTAATCCTCTTTCATTAGCTCTGCGTCCATCACCTCCCAAACGTGCAGGGCAAAATACGTTCGATAAGGTGTCACAGACTGAAGGATCTCCTCACTGCTGACACCTTGCTGCTCTGCCATTCGCTTTAAGCCGCGTTTTAACGCCAGATCACCGTCTGACCACACATCAGGATGAGCGAAGAAAAACATCAGTGCCATTTCAGCCGTCCACTGCCCGACGCCCCATAACTGCACCAGTTGCTCGATAATAAATTGCGCGTCGTCACTTTGATGCACCGATGGACAAATAATGCCTTCTTTGAGCGCGTGGTTGATGCCCAATAACGTCTTCACTTTGGCGTTAGACAACCCACAACCTCTTAATGTGTCGTAATGCTCTTCGACCAATAACCTAGGCAGCCCCAGATCTAACGACTGAGCCTCAACACGTTGCCAGATCGTTTTTGCTGCCGTAACAGAAAGCTGCTGCCCGGCGACCGCGCGACTTAAGTATGTAAGGAACTGCTCTTGTGGCTGCTTCTCGATATGCTGTGGGCCGTTCTTGCGCACCACCTCATGCAGCAAAGGGTAAACCACCAGCTTATTCAGTAATTCATCGTGTATCCATTCAGACTCTTGCTTCGTCATATCGCCTCCTGCACCGACTTACTTAAGTCTAGAAGATAGAACGACCGATCCGCTCAGAAAGCAGCTCCAACGCTTTTGTTCCTGCCAGTGAGTTGCCTGATGGGTCAAGCTCAGGCGACCATACCGCAATCGTCATTTCGCCCGGTACAATCGCGATAATACCGCCACCAACACCAGACTTACCTGGCATACCAACGCGGTAAGCAAACTCGCCGGCTCCGTCATATAAGCCACACGTTGCCAGCAGTGCATTAAGCTGTTTGGTTTGCGTTGGGGTGATCACAGAACGTCCAGTTTGTACCGATGTACCTTTGTTCGCTAAATAGCTAAAGGTTTTCGCCAAATCGACACAGCTCATTTTAAGCGCACAGGCGTGAAAGTAATTGTTGAGTACCGGAATGACTTCATTTTCGAAGTTGCCAAACGAACGCATCAAATAGGCGATGGCGGCATTGCGATCGCTGTGCATCATTTCCGACGCGGCAACCACTTTGTCGTAGCAGATGTGCGTATCACCCGAGAGCTGACGAACGAACTCCAACAAACGCTGACGAGGGGCGGACAAACGGCTATTCAGCAAATCAGCCACCACAATCGCGCCCGCATTAATAAAGGGGTTGCGCGGAATGCCCTGCTCCATTTCAAGCTGGATCAACGAGTTAAATGCTTGACCCGATGGTTCTTTACCTACGCGCGTCCAGATCTCGTCAGGTTTATACAGGCACATTGCTAGGGTCAAGCTCAGCGCTTTAGAGATCGACTGAATAGAGAACGACTCATCCGCGTCCCCTGCTTTGATCACTTCCCCTTCATTGGTAAAAACCGCAATACCTAATTTGTTAGCCGGCACTTTCTCCAAAGCCGGAATATAATCCGCCACTTTGCCGTGACCGATAAGTGGACGAACTTCGTTAAGGATTTCAGCTAAAATTTCTTTTGTTGGTTTCATTACTTACCTATTTATCAAAGGCTTATTATTTTTCTTACCGGGTCAAAAAAGCCAACATCCTTCAATGTTGGCTTTCTTAATATTCAACGATATTAGCGCTGTGAGTCGTTTATTTTACGCGCTTATATTTAATATCCCACACGCCGTGACCCAAACGGTGACCACGCGCTTCAAATTTTGTTAGAGGACGGTCTTCCGGACGAGGAACAAAATCACCTTCTTGTGCAATGTTCTCAAAACCAGGAGCTTGGTTCATCACTTCAACCATGTGCTCTGCGTAGTTTTCCCAATCCGTCGCCATGTGGAAAACACCTTCACCAAGAATCAGCTTTTCACGTACCATTTCAGCAAAGTCTAGCTGAACAATACGACGCTTATGATGACGCTTTTTATGCCATGGGTCTGGGAAGAATAGCTGTAGCGTTGCCAAGCTGCTGTCTGGAATCATGTTCGCAAACACTTCCACCGCATCGTGACACATCACACGTAGGTTCGTCACACCCGCATCGCGAGCATCTGACAAACAAGCGCCTACGCCTGGACTGTGTACTTCAATACCAATGAAGTTTTTCTCAGGTGCGTTTTTCGCCATTTCAACCAATGAAGCACCCATACCAAAGCCGATCTCAAGTACTACAGGGTTATCGTTGCCGAATACTTCGTTCCAGTCGAGCAGCTTCTCTTGATAGTCGATACCCATGGTTGGCCAACACTCATTCATCGCGTTTTCTTGGCCTTTTGTTAAGCGGCCTTCGCGGCGAACAAAACTGCGCACTTTACGGATCAACTTACCGTCTTCTGTGTATTCGTTGGTAGTCACTTCACTCATTGATATTGCCTGTATAAATTTTGCACTCGACTCAAAGGGCTTGTGATTATCCAAAGAATTGCTACGGGTGCAAGTCTTTTCCCGAAAATCCCGTATGTTCCCGGCTGGTCTTAACCGATGAACAGATAACCACACACTTTGTCGGTTGTACAAATTGCTCAATTTGTGGTGCAATTTTGCTATACAAATATTAAACACAGAGCAAGTCGTGACCCCTTTTGCCAAAGCCATACTAGATTGGTATGACGCCTATGGAAGAAAAAACCTCCCATGGCAACAAAATAAGACCGCTTACAGCGTCTGGCTGTCTGAGATCATGCTTCAACAGACTCAAGTAGCGACAGTTATCCCTTACTACGAACGTTTTCTTCAGCGATTCCCAACGGTTATCGATCTTGCAAACGCCGAACAAGACGAAGTGCTGCACTTATGGACGGGCTTAGGTTATTACGCTCGCGCCCGCAATTTACATAAGGCAGCCAAAACCGTTGCAGAGCAATACAACGGTGAGTTCCCATTAGATATAGAGCAAATGAACGCTTTACCTGGGATCGGCCGTTCGACTGCGGCTGCTATCCTATCGTCGGTGCATAAACAACCGCACGCGATTCTTGATGGCAATGTGAAACGTACCTTAGCGCGCTGCTTTGCGGTTGATGGCTGGCCAGGGCAAAAGAAAGTCGAAAATCAGCTTTGGGAACACGCAGAAGCGCATACGCCAAACAGCGATGTCGATAAATACAACCAAGCAATGATGGACATGGGCGCGATGGTTTGTACCCGCAGTAAGCCCAAATGTACGTTGTGCCCGGTGGAGTCGCTGTGTGTATCCAACAAGCAAGGCAACCCTCTCGATTACCCCGGTAAAAAACCGAAGAAAGAAAAACCAGTAAAAGAGACGTGGTTCGTCATGCTGCACCACAACAACCATATCTGGTTAGAGCAGCGCCCTCAGTCTGGCATCTGGGGCGGATTATTCTGTTTTCCAGAACATAGCAATGATGAACTCGATCATCTGCTCTCATTGCGCGGCGTCCGTGAGCCAGACATCCACCAGAAAAAACAATTAATTGCCTTTAGACACACTTTTAGCCATTACCATCTCGATATCACGCCAATTCTGGTAGAACTATCAAAGCAACCGGATGTGGTAATGGAAGGAAGCAAAGGTCTTTGGTATAACTTATCAAAACCTGAAGAGATCGGCCTAGCGGCTCCAGTAAAACAGTTACTGGACAGCCTTCCGTTCGAACTTCAATCAGAACACGATTAAGGAGTCATCATGAGCCGCACCGTATTTTGTGCTCGATTACAGAAAGAAGCTGAAGGTATGGACTTTCAGTTGTACCCAGGTGAGCTGGGTAAACGTATTTTTGACAATATCTCTAAAGAAGCATGGGCTGAGTGGCAACACAAACAGACAATGCTGATCAATGAGAAAAAACTCAACATGATGGATCCTGAGCATCGTAAATTACTTGAGACAGAGATGGTGAATTTCCTTTTCGAAGGTAAAGATGTTCATATCGAAGGCTACACGCCACCAAGCGAGTAATACCCAGCGATAACTCAATAGTAAAAGACATCACTGCTCTGCACTGGTGTCTTTTTTACGCCTCCGATTCGGTACGAACACGGGGAGCGATAGCATTGGCATAGATATCATGATGAAAAAGTTAACTTATTTGCTTTTAGCACTGGCGATCACTGGCTGTAGCCGCGAGTTTGTCGAAGGTTTTTACGATGTCAATTACGAGCCGACCAACCGTTTTGCTCGTAATCTAGCCCAGTTGCCAGGACAATTTGAAAAAGACACGGCGGCATTAGACACCCTTATTAGCAGTTTTTCCGGCAACATTGAAAAGCGTTGGGGCAAAAATGAAGTTAAGTATGCGGGTAAAAGCAATTACGTTAAGTACATCGACAACTATCTCAGCCGTTCAGAGGTGAATTTCAATCAAGGCCTTATTACTGTAGAGACCGTCTCCCCCACCGCTCCGAAAGAGCACCTCAAAAACGCGATTGTGACCACGCTACTGACGCCCGATGATCCTGCGCAAGTCGATCTTTTCTCGTCTAAAGATATTCGCTTAGAAGGCCAACCTTTTCTTTATCAACAAGTGGTCGATCAAGAAAATAAGCCCATCCAATGGTCATGGCGAGCAAACCGATTTGCTGATTACCTGATCGCGAACAAACTCAAAGTCAAACAGGTCGACTTTAAAAAAGCCTACTACGTCGAAATTCCTATGGTCGAAGAACAACTAGAAATTCGCAGTTATAAATACGCCAATATTGTTCGTCGGGCATCGAAAAAATATGGCATTCCTGAAGATCTTATTTACGCCATTATCAAAACCGAAAGTAGCTTTAACCCTTATGCCGTGAGCTGGGCGAATGCATACGGTCTAATGCAAGTTGTACCTAAAACGGCGGGCAGAGACGTATTTAAGCTCGTAAAGAAACGATCAGGACAACCGACACCAGAGTATTTGTTTAACCCGGAGAACAATATTGACGCCGGAACCGCGTATTTTTACATCCTAAAAAACCGCTACCTGAAAGATGTAGACCATCCTACCTCACTCGAATACAGCATGATCTCTGCTTACAATGGTGGCACTGGCGGTGTTTTGAACACTTTCAACAGAAAAGATCGCAAACGCGCAATGCGAGACTTAAATTCTTTACACCCTAATCAAGTTTTTTGGGCCCTAACCAAAAAACATCCGAACGCTGAAGCACGTAGATACCTAGAAAAAGTTACAAAATTCAAAAAAGATTTTAACGCTGGTAGAACCTAACTAGCTAAAACGTCTAAATTATCGACACTTAACCACTTTTTTGATTTTTTTTATAAAAACAAGTTGACGGCAAGGCCTAAAATCCGTTTAATAGCGCTCCGTCGCCCGGATAGCTCAGTCGGTAGAGCAGAGGATTGAAAATCCTCGTGTCGGTGGTTCGATTCCGCCTCCGGGCACCACAATTTGATTGTTGGTGTCTAAGACATCAATAAGTTAGCAAAGAATAAAGTGTGCCGACTTAGCTCAGTAGGTAGAGCAACTGACTTGTAATCAGTAGGTCACCAGTTCGATTCCGGTAGTCGGCACCATTCTTTTGCCTCGATAGCTCAGTCGGTAGAGCAGAGGATTGAAAATCCTCGTGTCGGTGGTTCGATTCCGCCTCGAGGCACCATTATTTGGTGCTTCACTTCGAAAGAAGTGACACAAATAATTCCCCCTTAGTTCAGTTGGTAGAACGGCGGACTGTTAATCCGTATGTCGCAGGTTCGAGTCCCGCAGGGGGAGCCATATTAGAAAAAGCCTCATCACACGATGAGGCTTTTTCGTATCTAACGCTCCTGCTTTGTTCCAAAGCAATGTCTCAGCCGAAACGTCGGACCGCACTAGCCGGCCGCATTGAGTCCCACAGGGGAAGCCACTTTTAAGAAGCCAAGACTAGACGTCCCCGACGAAAGGCTTGGCTTTTTTCGTATCTGACACGCCTGACTAAACCATTTCCCACCCACTGAAATGAAATCACGCGAACACAAGTCGCTACGTGGTGTTCTGGACTTATCACCGACTTTTCTGCCACAGTGCCCTACTTTTCCAACTCTCCTCCATCAAGTATTCATTAGAGAGCCAATCTGCCCATGGTGATCGAGGTTCATAAACGGTCAGCAGTGTCATCTCACTTATGAGCAAGTGCAGCTGCTTATAAATATTAATGACTTTCCACTTCAGCCATTAAAAATTAGCGTTGTCGACACAAGAAATGATCACGCCATGCGTCTAAAACTCTTAAAATTAGACAGGTCCATTTACTATTAACAGTTAATTCTCGACTTAAGTAACAAAAAACAGGCGTTAATGTGCCGCTTTTCTGTGTTTGAGATACACTAAATACCGCTGTTGTATGTGTATGCTCTGTTGGTCTCTATACATTTCTTATCCAAAATGAGCAAAAACAGCCCATTAAGTATAGAAAAACATCAAACGATATTTTTTTTGCATTTTAGTGTTGACGTTAAACCCGAAAAACCGTTTAATACACCTCGTCGCCCGGATAGCTCAGTCGGTAGAGCAGAGGATTGAAAATCCTCGTGTCGGTGGTTCGATTCCGCCTCCGGGCACCACAATTTATTAATTGTTGGTGCTTTGCACGAACAATAGTTAAAAAGAATAAAGTGTGCCGACTTAGCTCAGTAGGTAGAGCAACTGACTTGTAATCAGTAGGTCACCAGTTCGATTCCGGTAGTCGGCACCATTCATTCTTTTTATTGAAAGATAATTCCCCCTTAGTTCAGTTGGTAGAACGGCGGACTGTTAATCCGTATGTCGCAGGTTCGAGTCCCGCAGGGGGAGCCACTTTCAATCAATAAGCTTTAAGCTTGTTGATGATAAAGGCGCCGACTTAGCTCAGTAGGTAGAGCAACTGACTTGTAATCAGTAGGTCACCAGTTCGATTCCGGTAGTCGGCACCACCTTTTCCCCCTTAGTTCAGTTGGTAGAACGGCGGACTGTTAATCCGTATGTCGCAGGTTCGAGTCCCGCAGGGGGAGCCATATTAGAAAAAGCCGCATCTTTTGATGCGGCTTTTTCGTATTCATAACTTGAAATACTCACTCAAGATATCTACCTCGCTTCCTTACATACTTTCACCTTAGAGTAGCTCTGATAACGCTTTCATAGTCGTCAGCGTCGGCATACTAGGCATATCATAATTTCCGCCTGTCGCGACGATGACAGCGTTCTTACGGGGAATTACCATAATGTACTGCTCTCCTACCCCAACGGCCGCTACAGCGCCACCCACTTGAGGCACCTGCCAAAAATGCATGCCATAGCCCATGTTGTAATCGTGAAACCGACTTTTACTCAACTCGCCCAACCAGTGCGACTGTACAATTTGCTTCCCGTTATACTCACCACGGTTTAACCACATCGTACCAAACTTACCCATCCCTTCAGGAGTTAGCATTAAGCCCCAATCGGCACCAGGCTCACCGCTAACCAACTGTGTCGACCAACGATAGTTGTCTATCGACAAAGGAGCAAACAACTTTTCTCTCATCACTGTGGCGAAGGGTTTGCCATACACTCTTTCAATAATTTTCGATAAACCTATCGTCGATAAGCCGCTATACGCAAACTGGCTTCCGGGCGTAAAGCTGAGGTGCTTGGAAAGAAACAGTTCCAGCAGATCCTTTGCCATGTAATGTTGAAGGAACGTACCTTTAGTTTCTGGGCCGATTTCATTCAATGCATAGCCAGTCGACATATTAAGCACATCACGAATGCGGATTTGCATTTTTTCCTCGCGATCGTCTGCAACATATTCGGGAAACAAACTGAACACGGGTGTGTCTAACCCTGCTATTTTACCTTCATCGATCGCGATAAAGATCAGTGTGGCAACGAAAGACTTGGTAACGGAATGAAGGTTATGCAGTTCGTTCATCCCAACCGGTACTGTCGACGTATGTTGTGATCCAAACTGCCCTCCTCCTTGACGATGAATTTCAAAGAGCTTATGACCTTTTTGCCATACGACCAATGAATGGATATTGTTTGCGTCTCCTTCCCGCACTCTGTTTTCAATCGCGCTAAACCATTCTTCACTTTGCACTATGGTGACTTCAGATTGCTCACACCCAAAAAGAGACAAGCATAAGCACACTAGACCGATCTGTCGTTTCATTTTCCCACCTCAAACGTGTTGGATTAAGGCTACTAAAACAGAACTCAATCAGTATTTCTGCGTGCTTCAGCAGATACAAAAAAAGCGTGCGACCAGGCGCACGCTTTCTCTTCAATTAAACTGCCGTTAAGAAGCTTTATTTAACTGCTTCACTTCTTCATCCAACTCTTCGAGTTTCGCTTTCATTTGCTCCCGGCAAAGGTTAGACAACTCTCGAACTTGTTCTTTGCGGTACCCTTCCGTACTGACAGGAGGAAGCATTTCCACTATCACGTGTCCGTTGTTCCAGCGATTAAATTTAATGTCGCTTGTAGAGCTACACACAATCGGGATCACTGGCACACCTGCACCAATCGCGGCGTGGAAGGCACCTGTTTTGAATGGCAGTAAACCACGTCCGCGTGAGCGCGTACCTTCCGGGAACATCCACACTGAGACATCACTTTGTTTAATGCTGTCTACCACCTGATCAATCGTTCCTTTCGCTTTAGAGCGGTTTGCACGATCAATTAGAATATTCCCACTTAACCAATATAGTTGGCCAAAGAGTGGCATCCACGCTAGGCTCTTCTTACCAACAGTAACCACTTTAGGCGTCACCGCTGAAGAAACGGTAAATAAGTCCCAGTTGTTTTGGTGGTTAGCGATATAGACATGCTGGCCACGATTGTACGCATCTTCTGGAATACGCAGTTCTAACTTGATGCCGAATACACGCGACATTTTTCCGAATAGGCGACCAAAGGTGAATACATGCTTTGGGTTGCGCGGACTTAATAAACAGTAGCCGCAGCCAAACACAAACATAACAATTGCAAAAATAGCAACTGCCAATACACGTAGTAGTGCAATCATTATTGTTCTCCGAGAACACATTGAGTCAAAAAATATTTGCCATGACTCTAACTGATCTAATGTCCATAAAAAAGCCGAAACTGATGTTTCGGCTTACAATTGTTAGCTGAAATAGCGTTTACTCGCTGATGCGATCGATCTTGGCACCTAACGCAGCTAGCTTATCTTCAATTTTATCGTAACCGCGATCAATGTGATAGATACGGTCAACAATCGTCTCGCCATTAGCAATACAACCTGCGATCACTAGACTGGCAGAAGCGCGAAGGTCCGTCGCCATCACTTGAGCGCCGCTTAATTGCTCTGCGTCACCACAAATTACTGTGTTACCCTCAATTTCGGCTTTTGCACCCATACGCATTAATTCAGGTACATGCATAAAGCGGTTTTCAAAGATGGTTTCAGTAATCACACCGCCACCCTTCGCCATCATGTTCAACAGCGTAAACTGAGCTTGCATGTCAGTCGGGAAACCTGGATGAGGTGCAGTACGAATCGTCACAGCTTTTAGCTCACGGTCTGTCATGTCCAGTGAGATCCAGTCATCACCGGTTTCTATTTCAGCACCCGCTTCTTCTAGCTTAGCTAACGCAGCTTCCAGTAAGTGGGCACTGGTATTGCGACAGACAACGTTACCACCGGATACCGCAGCAGCGACGAGGAATGTTCCTGTTTCGATGCGGTCTGCAACCACTGAGTGCTTGCCGCCGCCTAGGCGCTCTACACCTTCAATTGTAATGGTGTCTGTGCCTGCACCTGATATTTTAGCGCCAAGCTTATTTAGGAAGTCTGCAGTATCAACAATTTCAGGTTCACGTGCTGCGTTATCGAGCGTCGTTGTACCTTCTGCCAATGTCGCCGCACACATAATCGTGATCGTCGCGCCGACGCTGACTTTATCCATAACGATATGCGCACCTTTAAGACGGCCATCAACGTTTGCTTTTACGTAGCCATCTTCAAGGGTAATTGTTGCACCTAACTGCTCTAGACCATGGATATGAAGGTCAACCGGTCTTGCACCGATTGCACAGCCGCCAGGTAACGATACCTGACCTTGGCCAAAGCGCGCCACCAATGGACCTAAAGCCCAAATGGATGCACGCATTGTTTTCACTAGGTCGTATGGCGCGCAGTATTCATTGATACTACCCGAATCAACGTGTACCGAACCATTGCGCTCGACTTTCGCCCCTAGACGCTTAAGAAGCTCCATCGTGGTATCGATATCACGCAAATGAGGCACATTGGCCACTTCTACTGGCTCTTCCGCCAGGATCGACGCAAATAAAATCGGCAGTGCTGCGTTTTTAGCACCTGAGATGGTGACTTCACCAACTAAAGGCTCATTTGAACCTGTTACTCGAAATTTTTCCATTACAAAACCTTACAGCGACATCAACTTCTTATCACGAGCCCACTCATCAGGAGTGAAGGCTTTGATAGATACAGCATGAATGTCATTTCTTTTGATGTATTCCATCAACGGAGCGTAAATCATTTGTTGCTTCTTAACGCGGCTCATTCCATCGAAGCAAGCATCAACAGCAATCACCTCGTAATGGCTACCTTCGCCTTTAACGTGTAGCTCTTCTAGGTTTAGTTCTTGTTCTAAAATCTGTTGTACTTTTGCGCTGTCCACAATTCACCCCTGTTTAATTCTTTAGATGCCTGTCGAGATACTCTTCGACATTGCTTAGCTGAAATAACGTTTTCAGTTCTTTTGGCACGAAGCTGAGCATTATATGACAGTTTTGTTTTTTTGCATGCTCTATTAAGTGAATTAGCATTACCATTCCTGCCGAGTCAACACGGTTTATATTGCCTAGGTTCACATCTATATCGCTGGATTCCGGCTGCCATTGCTGCAATTCTTGCCACAGTGCAGGTACGGAGTCCCGATTCAATTCACCCGTGATCTGGTAGCTGTCATTTTGAACTTTGTGCCACTGTGCATGACTCATTACTCTTTACTCTCAAATCGAATTGGTTTAGCTGCGAGTTCTTTTAGGTCTTGCGCCACGGCTAAGACACCTTCTTGACGAAGTTTGCCGCTCCATTCCGATTGTTTGCTTGAGATTAAGCTTACACCTTCCGCAATCATATCAAACGCTTCCCACTCACCGGAGCGCTTATCTTTACGAAGTTTGAACTCCAACTTAATATTTGGGCGAGGTGCGTCGACAATTTCCACTTTAATACCGGTAATGGACTTAGATGAAGTTAAAACCGGCTCTGGACCAAACACGATATCTTGATCTGTGTATTGCGTCAGCACTTGCGCGTATGAACTGATCAAATATTCTCTGAACGTGCCAATGAACACATTCACATCTTCACGTTTTGCGCCTTTCAGGTTTCTTCCCAGTAACTTAAGCGCTGCATACTTGTCGTTCACATACGGCATCAATTCTTCTTCAACCACGACCTTTAAATAATCCGGGTTTTGCTGAATCTTTGGCTGCTCGGCCTTTAATCGACTAAATGTGCGGTCTGATACCTGTTTCATCATTTCATACGGCTGGGTTTTATCGACCTCAGCAGCACTAACGCTGAATGTAAAAATAAGAGAAACAAAAGTAAGTACTAACTTCTTTAGCATGATTTCCTACCTATTCACTGTCTGAGTCACCGCCAACGCTGTAAAGCACTTGGCCAATCAAGTCTTCTAAAACCATTGCCGACTTAGTGTCTTCAATGAAATCTCCGTCCACCAGCATCTGTTCATCTTCAAAAATAAACCCTGGAGTGAGTCCAATATACTGCTCACCAATCAAGCCAGAAGTCAGAATTTTCACACTTGATGTTTCTGGGAACTGATCATATTTACTGTTAATTTCCATCGTGATCACAGGTAACAATGACTCTGTATCTAGGCCAATCTGCGTAACACGACCAATCACCACACCACCCACTTTCACAGGTGAACGAACCTTAAGACTGCCGATGTTATCGAACTCGGCATTGAGTGTGTAAGTATCGTCTGAGCCAAAGCCTTTTACGTCAGCAACTTGAAAAATCATTACCAGAATTGCGCAAATTCCAGCAAGTACAAAGCTACCTACCCATAATTCTATTTTTCGAGTTTGTTGCATGTTTAATTCCCAAACATCAATGCAGTTAGTACGAAGTCTAGACCAAGTACCGCGAGTGAAGAGTGTACGACGGTGCGAGTCGTCGCTTGGCTAATTCCAGCCGAGGTTGGAATCGCGTCATATCCATTAAATAAAGCAATCCAAGTGACCGTAATGGCAAACACGAGGCTTTTTATCATGCTGTTGCCGATGTCTTGACCCAATTCAACAGAAGCCTGCATCGCCGACCAGAAGCTACCATGATCAATGCCTTTCCAATCCACACCAACAAGCTGCCCTCCCCAAATACCGACCGCCATAAAAATCATTGCAAGCAGTGGCATCGAGATAACACCAGCCCAAAAGCGAGGAGCAATCACCCGCTTCAGTGGATCAACCGCCATCATTTCCAAGCTAGATAGCTGTTCGGTCGCTTTCATCAAGCCGATTTCTGCCGTCAACGCAGAACCAGCTCGACCAGCAAATAGCAGGGCCGTCACAACAGGGCCAAGTTCACGTAATAAGGATAACGCGACCATTTGCCCGAGCGCCCCTTCTGCCCCAAAGTCCACCAGAATGACGTACCCTTGCAGGCTCAATACCATGCCGATAAACAAGCCAGATAACACAATAATGATCAGTGATTGCACACCAACGCTATAAAGCTGCTTAACGAGCAAAGGTAAATTTTTTAGTGGCTTAGGTCGAGTAACAATCGCGCCAAATAGCATTAAACTGGCACGACCATAGGCTTGCAGTACTGACATGGTTCTACGGCCTGTGCCGGAGACGAAGTTCGCTAACTCAGACATCATTGAAATAGCTCCTGCGCTAGTGGTTGTGCTGGGTATCGAAATGGAACGGGACCATCAGCTTTACCTTTGAGGAATTGCTGAACCTGAGGGTCAGGGTTCTCTCTTATTTCATCCGGTGTACCACACGCAATCATTTTCCCGTCGGCTAAGATGTACACCCAATCAGCAATACTCATTACTTCAGGTACATCATGAGACACCACTATCGATGTCACCCCAAGGGCTTGGTTGAGGTTGCGTATCAGCTCTACCAGGACTCCCATGGTGATTGGGTCTTGACCCACAAAAGGTTCATCGAACATGATGAGCTCAGGGTCGAGGGCGATCGCTCTTGCTAAAGCAGCTCGTCTCGCCATACCGCCCGATAGCTCACTCGGCATGAGTTCAGCGGCGCCCCGTAACCCCACAGCTTCTAGTTTTAAAAGCACTAAGGTACGAATGAGCTCCTCATTCAGTTGGGTATGCTCTCGGAGTGGAAAAGCAACATTGTCGAACACATTCAGATCGGTAAACAAAGCCCCAGACTGAAATAGCATGCTCATTTTTTTACGCTCTGCGTAAAGCTGCTTCCGGCTCAAAACGGGAATGTTTTTACCATCAAACCAAATCTCCCCTTCTTCAGGTGCAATCTGGCCGCCAATCAGCCTTAATAAGGTTGTTTTACCAATCCCAGAAGGCCCCATAATGGCCGTTACTTTGCCTTTTGGCACGTGTAGGCTAATACCATCAAATATTTTTCGCTCACCTCGAGAAAACGTTAATTGTTTGACGGTTACTAAGTCTTCTGGTGTCATCGCTAACTCTTATCAGTTCGTTACGAATGGGCAATCATAAGCACATTCCTATTGAATTTAAAGCACTGTTCAATTAATTACCGCGCAAGACTCAAAACATCGCGGGGGTTCAATATCCCCAAAGTCAAAGATTTGAACCGAATCAATGGTTAACAATTAATTGAACTAACCGCTTCCCTTTTATAGACCAACACGTCAAAATTAACGGTTAAATTCTCTCGTTTTAATAAAATTAGGAAGCATCATGTTTGAAGCCGTTGCGTTTCTCGTTATCGGATTAGTATTTTTGGTTTGGAGTGCAGACAAACTGGTTTTCGGTGCAGCAGCACTGGCTCGAAATGTCGGTATTTCACCATTAGTGATCGGTATGACTATCCTTGCAATGGGTTCATCAGCTCCTGAAATGATGGTGTCGGCAACAGCCGCACTAGACGGTAAGACCGACACGGCTGTTGGCAATGTCCTAGGTTCGAACATCGCCAATATTGCTCTTATTCTTGGTATCACCGCGCTAATAAAACCACTGTCTATAAGCTCCACAATCCTGCGCCGCGAGCTGCCTTTAATGATAGGTGTAACCGTTTTAGCTGGTATTCTGCTTTGGAATAGTCACTTAGGTTTTTATGAAGGTGTGCTGCTGTTTGTCCTATTTACTGCCTTTATCTTAGCCATGCTACGTATCAGCAGAAATGAGAAAGCGACTGGCACGAGTGACGCACTTTTAGATGAGCAAGAATCCGAAGTCCCAGAAGGTGTCAGTAATATAAAGGCAGCAGTTTGGGTTGTTATCGGTCTCGTCATTCTCCCACTGTCAGCAGATATGCTGGTTGAGAACGCGGTAGTCATCGCGCAATACTTTGGGATGAGTGACCTGGTGATTGGCCTAACGATCATTGCCGTAGGTACAAGCTTACCAGAACTAGCCGCTTCTCTAGCTGGCGTGATGAAAGGTGAAGATGATATGGCGGTTGGTAACATCATCGGCTCCAACGTATTCAATATTCTCGCTGTCATGGGTATCCCTGGCATTCTTAACCCGTCCATTTTGAGCGAATATGCGATGGGTCGTGACTTTTGGGTTATGCTTGGTGTTTCTTTACTCTTGGTCGCGATGGCTTTCGGTAAATCACGCCGCATTTCTCGTGCAGAAGGCGGTGTACTATTCTGTATTTTTCTTGCCTACCAAGGTTATTTAGTCCTTAACATGACCGCGTAGTTTTATCGGATGGAGTTTGACATGTTTGATTATCGTTCAGCCGCTCTGGATGTATTAAAAACAGAGATCCAGGCTTTAGAGCAGCTTGATCAGTATTTTAATGACAGCTTTGTAAAAGCATGCGAACTGATCCTTGCCAACAAAGAGGGCAAGGTCGTTGTAATGGGCATGGGCAAATCTGGGCACATCGGCAATAAGATCGCTGCCTCCCTAGCAAGTACTGGTACGTCCGCGTTTTTTGTTCATCCAGGAGAAGCGGCGCACGGTGATTTAGGCATGATTGAACGAGGCGATATCGTTCTGGCCATCTCTAACTCCGGTGAGTCTTCAGAAATCCTCAGCCTATTCCCAGTGCTCAAGCGCTTAGATATCAGCATCATTAGTATGACGGGTAAGCCAGAGTCAAACATGGCAAAACTGTCCGATCTGCATCTGCAAATAACGGTTCCACAAGAGGCTTGCCCGTTAGGCTTAGCCCCAACGTCTAGCACCACTGCGACTCTGGTGATGGGTGACGCATTGGCCGTGGCCCTGTTGCAAGCACGCGGCTTTACCGCAGAAGATTTTGCGATGTCTCACCCAGGTGGCGCACTCGGTCGTAAATTGCTACTTAAGCTCTCAGATATTATGCATACTGGCCAGTCCCTTCCGTTGGTTAAGCCAAATACTGTCGTTCGTGACGCGTTGCTCGAAATCAGCCAGAAAGGTTTGGGGATGACAGCAGTGGTTGATGACCACCAGCAGATTGTCGGCATTTTTACCGACGGTGACTTACGTCGAATTCTAGATAAGCGCGTTGACATCCATACAGCACTTATCGGCGATGTCATGACACACAATCCAACCACAGCTACGCCAAATATGTTGGCGGCGGAAGGCTTGAACCTTATGCAAAATAAAAGCATTAATGGATTAATTCTTTGTGAAGAAGGGAAAGTTGTAGGTGCATTGAATATGCACGATTTGCTGAAAGCAGGAGTAATGTAATGTCTGTAATGGTAGACACTCTATATAAGCCAGTGGAACAAAATATTTTACAAATTGCCAAAGACATTAAGCTTCTGATTTGCGACGTAGACGGGGTATTCTCTGATGGTCTCATCTATATGGGTAATGATGGCGAAGAGCTCAAGACATTCCATACCCGCGATGGCTATGGCGTAAAATCGCTGATGAATGCAGGCATTGAAATCGCGATCATCACAGGAAGACAATCAAAAATTGTTGAGAATCGAATGAAGGCGTTAGGCGTATCTCTTATCTATCAAGGACAAGACGATAAAGTCAAAGCGTATTTCGACATCTGTGACAAACTCAATATTGCTCCCGAGCAAACGGGCTACATTGGCGATGACTTAATTGATTGGCCAGTGATGGAAAAAGTGGCGTTAAAGGTTTGTGTGGCAGATGGGCACCCACTCCTAGCCAAACGCGCGAACTACGTGACCAGCATTAAAGGTGGACACGGCGCAGTGCGTGAAGTATGCGACTTGATCTTGCAAGCGCGTGATGAACTCGATGTCCACAAAGGGCTGAGCATATGAGCCTATCGCGTTTAGGCTACCTGATCTTAGCGTTAATTTTGTGCGGCTCTGCCTACTATCTCCTCGGGCAGCAACAAAAAGAAACCATACAGGTTAGTCCAGACATCGAACTTCCCATGTTTAGCGGTAAAGCTTTGAACAATACCTCCTATAATGAAGAAGGTGTTCGCAGCTATGTCATCACATCTCTAGACATGGAACACTTTGCCAAAGGCGGAGATACAGTATTCAACAACCCGGTTCTTAACGTTTATAAAGATGGCAGCACCCTTGAATGGAAGATAGAAGCGAAAAAAGGGGTACTAAACAAAGAGCACGTTTTGATTTTATCTAACAATGTTCTGGTTAAGAATCTGTTGCCGGGATCCGGATTTGACACGCTGTCGACAGATAGCATGAAAATCCGCTTAGACAATCGAGATTTTTGGGCAGATAACCAAGTTATCATCAAAGGTCCACAATTTAACACTATCGGGCAAGCAATGAGAGGCAACTTTGCCGACCACAATGCAACCCTTTATAAAAGCGTACAAGGTAGATATGAAACTTTCACACCTTAGTCTGATCACATGCTTACTTCTTTCCAGCCAAGCATTGGCGCTATCTTCGGATCAAGACCAGCCCGTCTATATTGATTCAGATAGCCAACAGCTGGACATGAAAAGTAATAAAGTTACCTTTCAGGGCGATGTAAAGTTAAAACAAGGCAGCATCAATATTAATGCCGCTAAAGTCGTGGTCACTCGTAACCCAAAGAACGGTTCAATACAAAGCATCGATGCCTTTGGCAATCTGGTTACATTTTCTCAGCTCACTGACGATGGTAAAACCTTGTATGGCGAAGCCAAAGAGATGCAATATAGCTTGGCTAAAGATCAACTGACGATGAAGAAAAGCGCCATGCTTTCACAAGATGACAGTACTATTCGCGGCTCACAGATCCGCTATAAGATCTCACAGCAGAAACTGATCGCAGACAGCCAGTCAAAGGGTGATCGTGTGACAACTGTCCTTCAACCTCAGGCAGCTCAAGAATAACTATGGCACTACTCAAAGCAGAACATTTAGCAAAAAGTTATAAAAACAGAAAGGTAGTTACCGATGTTAGCCTGCAGGTGAATTCGGGCCAGATTGTTGGTCTGCTCGGACCAAACGGTGCAGGAAAAACAACCTCGTTCTATATGATCGTAGGACTGGTGGCGCGTGATGAAGGCGCGATTTACATCGATGACCAAGACATCAGTGTACTACCAATGCACAACCGTTCCAGAATGGGAATTGGCTATCTGCCGCAAGAAGCGTCTATCTTCCGTAAGCTGTCTGTTGAAAATAACATCATGGCAGTTCTTGAAACGCGTAAAGAATTGACCCGTGAAGAGCGTCAAGACAAATTGGAAGATTTACTTGAAGAATTCCACATCCAGCACATTCGTCACAGTGCAGGTATGGCACTATCAGGTGGTGAAAGACGTCGAGTGGAGATTGCACGCGCCCTTGCAGCTAACCCAAAGTTCATTCTTTTGGATGAACCATTTGCCGGTGTCGACCCAATTTCCGTTATCGATATCAAGAAGATTATTGAGCACCTTCGCGATCGGGGCTTGGGCGTATTAATCACTGACCACAACGTGCGTGAAACGCTCGATGTGTGTGAAAAAGCCTACATCGTAAGTCAGGGACACCTAATAGCAGAGGGCTCACCGGATGAAGTTCTCAATAATGAGCAAGTAAAACAAGTTTATCTCGGAGAACAATTCCGACTATGATTACAGTGAAGAACGGTAAGATTCTATAAGCATTTAAGGCAAGTACTACTGAATGAAACCCTCATTACAACTCAAGCTAGGACAGCAGTTAGCGATGACACCTCAACTGCAACAGGCAATTCGCTTGTTGCAACTGTCAACGCTAGATCTTCAACAAGAAATTCAAGAAGCTTTGGATTCAAACCCACTCTTAGAAGTGGAAGAGGCAGGCGATGATGTTTCTCATACAGAAGATAAGTCTGGTAATGAGGAGAAAGAAACCGCTGCTGAAAGCACAGAACCTGAAGTAAAAGACAGCTCAGACCTCATCGAGAAATCTGAGATTAGTTCCGAGCTCGAAATAGACACAACTTGGGATGACGTTTACAGCGCAAATACCGGTAATACAGGACTGGCGCTCGACGACGATACGCCCGTCTATCAAGGCGAGACAACGCAAAGCCTTCATGATTACCTTATATGGCAACTCGACCTCACTCCATTCAGTGAAACCGACCGTACCATCGCCCTTGCGCTCATTGACGCCATTGATGACTACGGTTATCTCACTATGTCTCTGCAAGATATATTAGAGAGCTTTGATCTGGAAGAGCTTGAAATTGAAGAGATAGAAGCCGTACGCAAGCGCATCCAACAGTTTGATCCATTAGGTGTGGCCTCAATCAATCTACAGGATTGTCTACTACTTCAACTGGCCACCTACCCTGAAGATACCCCTTGGTTAAATGAAGCAAAGTTAGTGCTCACCAACCACATTGACCAATTGGGTAATCGAGATTACAAACTCATCATTAAAGAGACTAAGCTTAAAGAATCGGAGCTGCGTGACATACTTCAGTTAATTCAACAACTCGACCCTCGTCCAGGTAGCCGAATTGCGACTGAGCATGCTGAGTACGTTATTCCCGATGTCTCTGTCTTTAAAGAACATGGTAAGTGGGTAGTCACTATCAACCCAGACTCAGTACCAAGACTCAAAGTCAATCAGCAGTATGCAGCTCTTGGTAAAGGTAACAGCGCGGACAGTCAGTACATCCGCAGCAATTTGCAAGAAGCAAAATGGCTAATTAAGAGTTTAGAAAGTAGAAACGAGACGCTGCTCAAAGTTGCAAAGTGTATTGTTGAACATCAGAGAGATTTCTTCGAGTATGGAGAAGAGGCAATGAAGCCTATGGTGCTGAACGATGTCGCACTAGACGTTGATATGCACGAGTCCACAATCTCGAGGGTGACAACGCAAAAATACATGCACACACCTCGTGGTATTTTTGAACTCAAGTATTTCTTCTCCAGCCATGTAAATACGGATAATGGTGGAGAGTGTTCATCGACTGCAATCCGGGCTCTGATTAAAAAGCTCGTTGCCGCTGAAAACAGTGCGAAACCACTGAGCGATAGTAAGATTGCAGCTTTACTCGCTGATCAAGGGATTCAGGTCGCTAGACGAACAATAGCAAAATACCGTGAATCGTTGGGCATCGCCTCTTCAAGTCAGCGCAAACGCCTGCTATAAGGCATAAAACCGAGAAGGAAAGTCTATGCAAATCAATATTAATGGCCAACACGTTGATCTAACCGATTCAATGCAAGACTACGTAAACGAAAAGTTTCAAAAGCTTGAGCGTTTTTTTGACCATATAAACAATGTCCATGTTGTTTTAAAAGTTGAAAAACTAAATCAAATCGCAGAAGCTACCCTTCACGTCAACCAAGGCGAAATTCATGCTTCAGCTGATGATGAAAGCATGTACGCAGCTATCGACTCCCTGGTCGATAAACTGGTTCGCCAGCTGAATAAGCATAAAGCCAAATTAAACACCCATTAAAATCATGCAACTTAGAGAAATCCTCTCACTGGACTGCACGAAAAGTGCAGTCCAGTGTACTAGTAAAAAGCGTGCCCTCGAAATGATTAGCGAGCTTGTGGCACAACACACCGGCCAAAGTTCAACTGAATTGTTTGAATGTATGCTTAGCCGCGAGAAAATGGGCAGTACTGGCATCGGAAATGGGATCGCCATTCCCCATGCTCGTATGCACTCCAGCGATAAAGCCATCGCGGTTCTTCTTCAGTGTGAGTCCCCTGTCGAATTTGACTCTATTGATAACAGACCTGTTGATTTGCTTTTTGCGTTACTGGTTCCCGACGAGCAATGTAAAGAGCACCTTAAAACTCTTTCAAGCATGGCTGAGCGCCTGAACAACAAACAAGTTTTGAAGCAGTTACGAAGTGCTCAGTCAGATAAAGAACTGTACGACATCATGGTTAATCAATAATGCGTTTGATTGTAGTAAGTGGCCAATCTGGAGCAGGAAAAAGCGTCGCTCTGAGAGTACTGGAAGATTTAGGCTACTATTGTGTCGATAACCTCCCTGTCGACCTTCTGGAAGTATTCGTCAAATCTGTTCAGTCCAGCAAACAAAATGTTGCTGTGAGTATCGATATACGCAACCTCCCGCGAGAGCCCAACTTAGTCAAAGACATCCTGAGCAGGTTAAAGCAGGCGTCTGATGTAAGTGTTTTCTTTTTAGGTGCTACCAAAGATACCCTACTGAAGAGATACAGTGAAACACGCCGAATTCACCCATTAACACTCAGCGAAAATCAGGTTTCTTTAGAACAAGCGATAGAAAAAGAGAGAAAAATACTCGAACCACTCAAAGAGCACGCTGACCTAGTTATCGACAGCAGTAACCAATCTTTGCATGATTTAAGCGAAACGGTACGCATGCGCGTTGAAGGCCGAGGTCGTAAAAACTTAGTCATGGTATTTCAATCGTTTGGTTTCAAATACGGCTTACCTAATGATGCGGATTTTGTCTTTGATGTACGCTTCCTGCCGAATCCACACTGGGAACCAGCTTTACGCCCGCTTACCGGTTTAGATGGCCCAATAAAGGCTTTCCTAGAAAGTCATCAAGATGTTTTAGAACTCAAGAAACAAATAGAGCAGTTTATTGAGAACTGGTTACCGCAGTTAGAAAAAAACAATCGAAGCTATTTAACCGTAGCGATTGGCTGCACTGGTGGTAAACATCGCTCGGTCTATTTGACCCAGCAAATTGCCGAACATTTTGCGGAAATGGGTCACCAAGTACAAATTCGTCACACATCCCTAGAGCAACACCACAAGGAGTAAATAATGCAGCAAGAGAGTCGAACCGTCCTCATTCAAAATCGTCTAGGGCTTCATGCTCGTGCTGCTGTAAAACTCGTTGAACTGGCCCAATCATTTGATGCTGTGCTCACCATACAAAATGGCGAAGGAAAAGAAGCCACTGCAGACAGTGTGATGGGGTTGCTGATGCTGGAGTCTGCCCAAGGTGAATACGTCACCATTAGCGCAGAAGGTAGCGACTCTAGCCCTGCTCTCGAAGCGGTGTGTCACTTAATTGAAGACAAATTTGAAGAAGACGATTAACCACCCAGTCCTGAATTAAATCCCCCTCCTTCATATTAACTTATTAAATTAATCCTAAATTTAAGTTACTATGCAAAGTATTGTAAAAACATAGAGTCAGGGGGAAACAATGGCAGAGCAAATCGAATTTGACCAAGCTCACCAAGCCCTCCAGGAAGTCACAGAAGCTCTAGAAAATGGTCGTTTTGTCCATGTCCGCCGTCAGCTGCAGGATATGGAGCCAGAAGATATTGCCCATCTATTAGAAGCCGCCCCTCGCAGAAGCCGTGAAGTTCTTTGGCAACTTACCGATCCAGAAGATTATGGTGAGATTCTTGATGAACTTAACGAAGACGTAAAAGATGCGTTAGTCTCCAAGATGCCTCCGGAGATGCTTGCGGAAGCCACTGAAGGTATGGATACCGATGATGTTGCTTACGTTTTACGTAGCTTGCCAGATGACGTATCCAAAGAAGTGCTTTCTCAAATGGACAGCGCCGACCGTCTTCGCGTAGAAGCAGCTCTCGCTTATCCTGAAGATACTGCTGGTAGTATCATGAACACCGACGTTGTCACTATTCGTGGTGATGTCGATGTTGATGTTGTCCTTCGTTACTTGCGTATGCGCGGAGAGCTACCAGAAGCTACTGATGCACTGTACGTCATTGATGAAGAAAACCAATTGATTGGTGAGCTCTCAATTACAGCCTTGATCACCACTCAGCCAGACGTAAAAGTCGCAGAAGTCATGGAAGATACTGATGAAGCGATTGAAGTCACCATGAGCGATTCAGATGTGGCAAGTCTATTTGAGCGCCGTAATTGGGTGTCTGCGCCAGTTATCGACGAGAACAAGCACCTTGTTGGACGCATCACCATTGATGACGTGGTTGATATTATTCGCGAAGATGCCGAACACTCGATGATGAGCATGGCAGGTATGGATGATGATGAAGATACCTTCGCACCCGTGGTAAAGTCAGCTCGAAAACGCAGTATCTGGCTTGGTGCAAATGTACTCGCCGCCCTTGCTGCTGCTTCTGTTTCCAACATGTTTGAAGCCACTTTAGATCAGATGGCAGCAATTGCAGTACTAATGACCATCGTACCTTCCATGGGTGGGGTTGCCGGTAACCAAACCGTTGCACTAGTTATACGGGGACTGGCTTTAGGCCACATTGGTGATGCCAACAAGCGCGAATTGCTGATGAAGGAAGCCGCTATTGGCTTGCTCAACGGCATAATGTGGGCGCTTATCATTGGTGGAATTGTTGTCGCATGGAAAGGCAATTGGATGCTAGGCAGTATTATTTCTGCAGCCATGCTCACTAACTTATTGGTCGCTGGGATTGCAGGGGTAACCATACCGATACTACTCAAGAAAATGAATATCGACCCTGCTTTAGCAGGTGGTATGGCTTTAACAACGGTTACCGATGTGATTGGCTTATCAGTATTCTTGGGCCTCGCAACGATTATGATTTAACGGTGTAGTCTATAAAAATAAAAAAGCGCAGCTGAAACGCTGCGCTTTTTGCTTTACGTTAACCGTTGATGTTCGGTCCTAGCCACTTCTCTGCTTCCAACATATCCCATTCTTTACGATCTGCGTAGCTTTCCACTTGATCCTGCTGGATCTGAGCGATCGCAAAATAACGAGAGTCAGGGTGAGAAAAATACCAACCCGAGACCGACGCGCCAGGGAACATCGCATAACTTGACGTGAGTGACATACCAATCGTCTCTTCAACCTTCATCAACTCCCAAAGTGGGCCTTTCTCCGTATGCTCCGGACACGCAGGGTATCCTGGTGCAGGACGGATACCTTGATACTTTTCACGAATTAGCTCTGCATTCGATAGGTTCTCTTCCGGTGCGTAACCCCAGATTTCCTTGCGAACGCGCTCGTGCAGGTACTCAGCGAAGGCCTCTGCCAAACGGTCTGCCACCGCCTGAATCATAATCGCGTTGTAGTCATCGCCTTGCGCTTTATACTCATCGGCCAGCTCACGCTCGTTAATGCCACCCGTGACGGCAAATGCACCGATCCAATCTTTCTTACCCGACTCTTTTGGCGCGATATAATCAGACAAACAGTAGTTGGAACCTTTTGGCTTCTCCGTTTGCTGACGTAGGTTGCACAGCACCTGAGCCACTTCCGTACGTGATTCATCAGTATACACTTCAATATCATCACCAATACTCGCCGCCGGGAACAGTGCGCACATCCCACGGGCTTTCATTAACCCCTCACGCTCAACACGGTCAAGCAATTCGTTGGCATCCTTAAACAATCGCTGAGCTTCTTCTCCCACTTCCTCATGTTCAAAGATCTTTGGATACTTACCCACTAAGGACCAAGTCATAAAGAATGGCGTCCAGTCTATGTACTCACGCAAAGTGGCAATATCGAAATCATCAAATACATGCACACCAGGTTTAACAGGCACTGGAGGTGTATAAGCGTCCCAATCAATAGCAACTTTGTTAGCACGTGCTTGTTCTAACGTTACTGGCTTAGTGCGCGGCTTCTTGCGGTTATGCTGGTCACGAACACGTACGTAATCTTCATCGAGTTTTTCTACGAACGCAGGGCGCAGCTCATTGGAAAGCAATGAAGTACATACACCTACCGCACGTGAAGCGTTATTCACGTACACCACTGGATGTTTATAGTTTTGCTCAATCTTAACGGCGGTATGGGCTTTGGATGTTGTTGCACCGCCAATAAGCAGCGGCAAATCAAAATCAAGGCGCTCCATCTCTTTCGCAACATGAACCATTTCATCCAGCGAAGGGGTGATCAGTCCTGATAGGCCGATAATATCGACGTTCTCTTCTTTCGCGACTTTTAGGATCTGCTCACACGGCACCATAACCCCAAGATCAATGATCTCGTAGTTGTTACATTGCAAAACAACGCCAACAATATTTTTACCTATATCGTGGACATCGCCCTTCACCGTCGCAAGCAATATCTTACCGTTGGTGCTACCCGCTTGTTTCAGAGCATTGATATACGGTTCCAAATGAGCAACGGCTTGTTTCATAACGCGTGCTGACTTCACTACTTGAGGAAGGAACATCTTGCCTTCACCAAACAAATCCCCCACCACGTTCATGCCATCCATTAGTGGGCCTTCTATTACCTCAAGTGGTTTAGAAGCGTTAACACGCGCTTCCTCGGTATCTTCGATAATAAACTCGGTAATACCTTTGACCAGCGCATGCTCAAGACGTTTTTCAACTGGCCACGTACGCCATTCTAGGGCCGAAGCATCTTCTTCTTTGCCAACACCTTTGTTGGCGTATTCCGCCGCGATATCAAGTAGACGCTCTGTCCCATCTTCACGACGGTTAAGTACCACATCTTCTACTGCTTCACGTAGCTTCTCTGGTACGTTGTCGTAGACCTCAAGCTGACCTGCGTTAACAATCCCCATATCCATACCGTTTTTAAAGCAGTGGTAAAGGAAGACGGCGTGAATCGCTTCGCGCACATAGTTGTTACCGCGGAAAGAGAAAGAAACGTTAGAGACACCACCAGAAATCATCGCGTGTGGAAGGTCTCGTTTGATATCCGCTACCGCCTCAATAAAGTCCACCGCGTAGTTGTTGTGCTCTTCGATACCGGTCGCAACGGCAAAGATATTCGGGTCAAAAATAATATCTTCTGGCGGGAAGCCAACTTCGTCGACTAAGATGCGGTAAGCATTGGTACAGATCTCTAGCTTACGTGCGCGCGTTTCTGCCTGACCAAGTTCATCAAACGCCATCACGATCACCGCTGCGCCGTAGCGACGAATCAACTTGGCCTGCGCAATGAACTTCTCTTTGCCTTCTTTCAAAGAAATTGAGTTAACGATCCCCTTCCCTTGAATACATTTCAGACCAGCTTCGATCACTTCCCATTTTGAAGAGTCGACCATAATCGGTACACGAGAGATCTCAGGTTCTGAAGCACATAAATTTAAGAAGCGCACCATACACGCCTCAGCATCCAACATGCCTTCATCCATGTTGATATCGATGATTTGAGCGCCGTTTTCAACTTGCTGACGAGCGACTTCTAAGGCTTCATCGTACTGCTCTTCTTTGATAAGACGTTTAAAGCGCGCAGAACCTGTTACATTGGTTCGCTCACCAACGTTAATAAACAGTGTTTCCTTTTCAATGGCCAGCGGCTCTAAACCAGATAGGCGACAAGCAACTTTGAGTTCAGGTAACTGGCGAGGCTTAACGCCTTCAACCGCATTCGCCATTTGACGGATGTGCTCTGGAGTCGTACCACAACACCCACCAATCAAGTTCAAAAAGCCACTTTCCGCCCACTCTTTGACGTGTTCCGCCATGTCTTCTGGCGACAAGTCATACTCACCAAACGCGTTCGGTAACCCGGCGTTAGGGTGGGTTGAAACAAAAGATTCAGAGATGCGAGAAAGTTCTTCAACGTAAGGACGTAGCTCATCCGGTCCTAATGCACAGTTCAAACCAAACGAAAGAGGCTGAACGTGACGTAATGAGTTATAAAATGCTTCGGTCGTTTGACCAGATAGAGTACGGCCAGATGCGTCGGTGATCGTACCGGAGATCATCACAGGTAACTTAATTTCGAGCTCTTCAAAGACAGTATCAACTGCGAATGCGCACGCTTTCGCGTTCAAGGTATCGAAGATTGTTTCAATAAGGATTAGATCAGACCCACCTTTGATCAGCGCGCGAGTCGACTCTGAGTAAGCCTCAACCAATTCATCAAAACTGACATTACGATAGCCCGGGTCATTAACATCAGGCGAGATAGAACAAGTTCGGTTGGTTGGGCCCAAAACACCCGCAACATAACGTGGCTTCTCTGGCGTTTTAGCGGTCCACTCATCAGCCACTTCACGAGCGAGCTTTGCCGCAGCAAAGTTAATCTCTTCGCTCAGGCTTTCCATGTCATAGTCTGCCATCGCGATAGTGGTCGCATTGAAGGTATTGGTTTCCAGAATATCGGCTCCAGCCTCCAGATACTCGGCATGAATCTCCTTGATCATTTGAGGCTGACTCAAAACCAACAGATCGTTGTTACCCTTCAAATCACAATGCCAGTCGGCAAAGCGTTCACCACGATAATCTTGCTCTTCCAATTTGTATCCTTGAATCATGGTGCCCATACCACCATCAATCAATAAGATACGTTGCTTCAATTGGGCTTCAATTTGTTGTCTTACGTTACTTCCCACTGTACAGCCTCATTCCTTTACCTATTGCTCCATCCTATCACAGAACAAAAAGAAGTATAGACGTCTAAAATAACTTAATTTATCAATCACGCAATACAAAAAGTGTTTGCTATTTGAGCAAGCTAAGACGAGAATTCTCATTCACATTTTGTTACATGTAGAGATTTCTATGTCGGTCTATTACACGCTTTGCTTTCTGTCTGCTGCTGCCATGATGATAGCGTTCATAAACAGTAAGATAGGAAAAATGCAAACCACCATTGCTATTACAGCGGGATCAATGATGCTCTCACTAGTAATACTCGTTGCTGGTCAAAATAACTGGTTCCACCTGACAGAAATTGCTTCGAAGACAATGTCGAGCATTAACTTCGAAGATTTTTTGTTGAAAGGGATTTTAGGTTTCTTGCTATTTGCGGGTGGTCTCGGGATCAAATTGCCTAACTTAAAGGATCAAAAATGGGAAATTACAGTTTTAGCGCTGGGAGGCACACTTTTTTCGACCTTTTTTATTGGCTTTGCACTGTACGGGTTCTGCCAATTGATAGGTATTCATTTTGACCTTGTCTACTGCCTACTATTCGGAGCACTGATTTCACCAACCGACCCGATTGCCGTACTCGCAATAGTGAAAAAGCTCAATGCACCAAAACGAATATCCACACAAATAGAAGGGGAGTCGCTTTTTAATGACGGCTTCGGCTTGGTAATTTTCGTCACTCTATTTACTATCGCATTTGGGACTGAAACCCCAACCGTTGGCAGTGTCACTCTCCTATTTATCCAGGAAGCGATCGGCGGCATTATCTATGGTTTTGCTTTAGGGCTGCTCTTCCATTACCTCATCAGTGCAACAGACGATCACTCAATGGAATTACTATTAACTATTGGAGTACCCACTGCAGGTTATGCCTTCGCCGATGTTATTCACGTCTCTGGTCCTTTAGCTATGGTGGTATCAGGAATCATGATTGGTAACTGGACGCGTTTTATTGGTTTTTCAAAAGAAAGTGAGGACCATTTAGACCACTTCTGGGAGTTGGTAGACGAATTCCTTAATGGCGTACTGTTCCTGTTGATCGGTATGTCGATGTTGCTGTTCGAGTTTCATCAAGAAGACTGGCTGCTAATGGCCTTTGCAGTTCCACTAGTACTAGCATCACGCTATTTGAGCGTCTTTTTATCCTATATTGGCTTTAGAAGGTATCGCCAATACAATCCATGGTCTGTCAAAATACTTACTTGGGGGGGGCTACGAGGCGGTCTAGCATTAGCCATGGCGTTATCCATCCCATCGGGTATCTGGGTAGTGCAGGACAAACTTATCGATGTAAAAGAAATTGTTCTGGTAATGACTTACGCGGTAGTTGTTTTCTCAATTCTGGTTCAAGGTTCAACCATTACACCCATGATCGAAAAAGCGAAACAGGAAGAGAATAATGTGAAGGAAGAAAAGCAGCAACTGCAAGAACAGTCCAATTAAGCTTGGTATAGTATTTCTAAAAAGCCCGATAGATCATGTCGGGCTTTTTTTGTAGCGATTGTCTATCTAGATATCTCTATAGCCTCTCTTCTCTAGTAAGGCTCTAAGCACGCTCAAGTAGAAACAAAACCTTTAGGCTTAGAGCTACAGGCTACAACCATCTTAGATGGCTTCTCACCCAAGTAGCCTACTGCTATTAAATAAAGGCACCAAAGGCTTTAAAGTTTTCAATGCATTATAGGGTAGAACTACAATGATAAAGTTAGGTGTGCCTCTACTTTTAGTAGAACGTACTATGCTAGTCGAAGCTCTTAATTGATAGACCACGATATGAGAAAGCGCTGAGAGAATGAAGAAGATGATGATCGTTCAGTGCTGTGCATCATTTATGAGTGAGAAATGGCAAATACGACAAAGCCCTAGCATTACTGCCGGGACGCGTAGTTTAGGGCTTTGTCTGAATAAGTGGCTGACGGCGGGGACGCCTAGTTCGGGATTGCGGACAA
>NZ_BCUD01000007.1 GCF_001591105.1 Vibrio nereis NBRC 15637
TTGTGAGTTACAACAATAAATGAAACTCCCGTAGGAATTTGTTTTTATTAGTCGATAAAAAAGCTAGCTGTCTGGATAGTGGGGATTTACTAAAGCTGTACCTGGTTCGAAAAATCCAAGGCTTGGATAACGTTGTTAAGCCATTAAAAATGTGATTGCGGTAATCTGGCTATCGCTTGAAACATCTTATTATGTGAAAGCTAGAATCGATTACAGGGTTGAATTGTGTCGCCACCTGCTAAGTTAGCAGGTGGCTTTTTATTATTCGGTTTAGAGTAGCGATTCGATGCCGTATTTAGTGCCGTAGTTTTCTACAACAAAATCAATATCTTTATCGCCACGGCCAGACAGGTTGACGAGGATAGAACCGTTTACACCTTGCTTCGCGAGTTTGATGGCGTAAGCAACTGCATGAGAAGATTCGATCGCCGGGATGATCCCCTCTTGACGTGATAATTCAAAGAAAGCGTCGATCGCTTCATCGTCAGTAATGGAGCCATAATTAACGCGGCCGATATCTTTTAGGTAGCTGTGTTGTGGGCCAACGGACGGATAGTCTAACCCGCTAGCAACGGAGTACACTTCTTGTGGCTCGCCTTGTTCGTCTTTTAGCATATAAGACTTAAATCCATGCATCACACCAGGCTCACCTAAGGTCAGTGTTGCTGCATGCTCTCCCACTTGTTCTAACGAGCGGCCAGCAGGCTCCACACCGTGAATGGCAACGTCTTTATCGTCTAGAAATGCGCTGAATAGGCCCATGGCGTTTGAGCCACCCCCAACACAAGCAACTAGGTTGTCGGGTAATGTGCCAGTCATCTCCTGGAATTGAACACGAGCCTCGTTACCAATGATGGATTGGAAATCACGGACCATTTTAGGGAAAGGGTGCGGGCCAACTACAGAGCCGATAGCGTATATCTGAGTTTCAGGATCTTGCAGGTAGGCTTCAAAAGCTGCGTCGACTGCTTCTTTCAGTGTCTTTCTTCCGTGTGTTGCTGGAATCACATTAGCGCCCAAAATTCGCATGCGGACCACATTTGGGTGCTCTTTAGCAATATCCACTTCACCCATGTAAATATCGCACTCCAAACCAACAAGCGCAGCCGCAGTAGCTAAAGCAACGCCATGTTGGCCTGCGCCAGTTTCAGCGATCAGTTTCTTTTTACCCATTTTTTTGGCCAATATAGCTTCGCCAAGGCAGTGGTTGATCTTATGTGCACCAGTGTGGTTGAGATCCTCTCGCTTAAGGAAGATGTCTACGCCGTATTTATTCGACAGGTTCTCAGCATGAAAAATAGGGCTAGGGCGTCCAACAAAATGTTTATAAAGACGTGCTAGCTCAGTTTGAAAGTCAGGGTCTTTGCAGCACTCTTCATAGGCGGCATTGATTTCGAGCATGATCTGTTCCAGCTGTGGTGGAACAAAGCTACCACCGTATTCGCCAAAGTATCCGTCCTGGTTGGGCATTGGGTGGTCAAAAGAGTTCTTCATTATTTACATCCTAGTCAATGAGTATATCGCTCAGTTATACCTAAACTGGGTAAAATATTGTGTGATCAGTTGCCTAAATTATACTTTTTGTTCTAGTGAACTAGTTGGTTGATACACGTGTGGGCTGATTGATGGGAGTTAAGTGTATACATGTAAATCAGCATGTTAGGAGTGTAGGCCGTGTACTTAGATATTTTTCTAGGACAATTTATTCACTTTTAACGACATAAAAAACATACAAATAAGAGGGTTTTTCGTATTTGGAGGGTTTTACTGTGAACAACCTATCATTACAGAGCTAAAAATCAAAAAATGGCTGCTTTGTTTGTTGGGTATGTATTCATAAATAGCGAATCATTACAGATTAAAGGGCCACATATTTCTGATTATGATAGAAACTTCGGATAATTAGTCGATAAGTGACTAATTATCCTTAAAAACCAGTTCTGGTAGTGAAAATGTATTTTGATTTTTATCACATTTAATTTATGAAGTTTGTCTTACTATCTCGCCACTTCATTGATTTTTTTAATTATAAAACCTAAAGATAAATATAAATTTCTGTACTTTATAAAAGGATAATAATCGACATGACTGGCGGTATCATCAAAGTTTCTCGAAATACCGAGAATGCACCTAAGAATTCAGTATCTACACAAACAGTAGCGTTTTCTCACTATAATAATATTTCGGCTCAGTTACCTATTGATCCTAAAACAAATGAAATTGTTGTAGGTGATATAAAAGAACAAGCGAAACAGTGTTTAGATAATATTAAAGCAATTGTAGAAAGTATCGACCATGTTATGGATGATGTGGTTAAAATTAATGTATTCCTGAAAAACATCTCTGATATTGAAGCGGTTGATGACGTTTACGCAACGTTCTTCAAAGATTACTTTCCTACTCGTACCGTCGTTGCTGTTGATGCGCTGCCTATGAGTGATGCTTTGATTCAGGTTGACGCGATCATCTCAAATGGCGAAGGCACACCGTGCCAAGAGCCTTGCGATCTTATTAAACTAGCAAGAAACACTGAAGGCGCACCACATAGCGCGGTATCGACTCAGACAGTTGCTTTCTCTCACTACAATAACATTTCTGCTCAATTGCCTGTTGACCCTAAAAGCGGCGCCATTGTTGCTGGTGGTGTAAAAGAGCAAGCGGGACAATGCTTAAGAAACATTAAAACTATTCTAGAAAGTATCGATGTACCTTTTGACGATATCGTAAAAATCAATATCTTCTTGAAAGACCTTGCTGATATCGATGCAGTCAACGAAGTTTATACAACATTTTTCCCAGATTCAGCGATAGCAAGAACAGTAGCCTATGTTCCAGCGCGATCCATTGTTGCGGCATCAGCTTTGCCAATGGATGCGTTAGTGCAAATTGATGCTGTTGTGTCTCATGGTGATGGCACACCTCCGCAAGAAGTGGAAGACAGACATGGTATTGTTATTAGAGCGAACAACACAGATAAAGCGCCATTAAGTCCACTATACACTCAGACGGTAGCGTTCTCTCATTACAACCACATTGCAGCGCAGTTACCGATTGATCCGCAAAGTAATGCCATGATTGAGGGTGGTGTAAAAGAGCAAGCAGAACAGTGCTTAAACAATATTAAAGCGATTGTTGAAAGCGTGGGCCATGTGATGGATGACATTGTAAAGGTAAATGTGCAGCTTAAAGATATGGCAGATTTGGATGCCGTTAACCAAGTTTACGCTAACTTCTTTGAAAAAGAACTTCCAGCTAGAACGACTGTAGGGGTCTCTGCTATTCCTATGGATGCTCTTGTTCAAATTGATGTGGTAATGTCAAATGGTGAAGGGACACCTCCACGTATTTAGCCATTGTGTGAATAGTACTCACGCACACTGAAAACATCTAATTTTCCGGCAGGTAGTTATGGCTTGAAAGATATAGTATCTATCAAGTTATAGCGCCTGCCATTTTTATTTCATCATGAGTATTTGTTAATAAGTTGAAATGTCATTAGCGAATGGCGTATAAACTCATATTTATATCTAAATAAATATGTAGGTTATCTAGCAAGGTAGCGTTAAATAAGATGTTTTTATTTTAATTAACTTCAAAGGTTCCCAGCTTAAAACCATCATTAGACAAAATGTCGCCTTTCATCGATTTTTCACAAAAATCAAAGTGTATGGAATATAAATTGGATTGGAGTTTAGGAAGGATATGGCGCTGTAAAATATCACTATTTAATTGGTGTATTTCTGCTGACCATCGAGAGTCGGTTTTTTCTAAATAAAATTCTATATTAAACAATGAGTGGTTATTTCCTTAGTGAGTTTTTTTCGCATGATTTTTTGTACCAGAAACGCTGGCGGCTCGTTCTTCGAGACATAATTTACCTAATTGGGGAATAAAGAGTAGAGAGGTGCTAAATGGAATGGTTTAGATGAGATTCAAAATAGAAAAGGTGCGGTGAAAGCTCACCACACCTTAAAATACTTATAACGTTTTAAAGCTTAATTATAGAGCTGTAACGTTTGACGCTTGAGGGCCTTTTTTGCCTTGCTCAACGTCGAAGCTTACTTTTTGGCCTTCAGCTAGAGTTTTGAAGCCATCAGAAACGATAGAGTTGAAGTGAACGAATACGTCTGCGCCACCGTTATCTTGAGTGATGAAGCCAAAACCTTTAGTTTCGTTGAACCATTTTACTGAACCAGTCATTTTAGACATAGGGATACCTTAATAAAAATTTAAAAAATAATAGAACTGCGAACAAAGGCTACTTTAGGATATTATTAACAAAAGTTATCGCAGGATCTAGACGAAAGGTATCGAAAGCTAACTGAGAAAAGACTTGTACTAACTGTTTCACTAATAGCCCGTTTGTAAGAGCTGAGTACACTATACACGTAAATTAGCTTATGGCGAGGTTTATTTTTAGTTTTTCATGGATAAAAATATTCTTGTATAGGCATTAAGACTATTTTCTGAGTTGTCTTATTGTCTTAAGTTGTTGATTGTAATTTGATTTTTTATTTTTCTTGAGGTCTTCTCTCATTACCTAAGATGAAAAGTATCTGGGCTTGATTACTTGGAGCTTCGTCACCCAACAGGCGTTTTCGCTTAGCTGCGCGCTGGATAAACGCGCTTACCAGCAACATATGTGGCATCAACGTTGCGGTCATCGCCCAAAACAAGCAGCGCAAACAACCTGTCTTCTAAGTTTGGTGAATACAAGCTGTGCAGCTTTTGCAAGTCTGTAGCAAACCAGTTGAGTATGACAAAGTCCGCCTCTTTGCCTTTGGTAAAGTTGCCTACCTTATCAGCTATACTTAGCGCTCTCGCGCCTCCTAATGTGGCAAGATACAGCCCTTTAAAAGCAGACAGTTTATCTCCTTGTAAGTGCACCACTTTATATGCCTCGTTTAAGGTCTGTAGCTGAGAGAAACTGGTGCCCGCGCCGATATCCGTACCTAGGCCGACCCGAATTCCCTTTTGTTCGGCTTTACCGAAGTTAAACAGACCACTGCCTAAAAAGAGGTTCGAAATGGGGCAGAAGGCAATTACTGAATCGGTCTGTGCGATGCTATTCCACTCGTCCTCAGTTAAATGAATGGAATGGGCAAAAACGGACTTTTCTCCAGCGAGGCCGAAATGTTGGTATACATCAAAGTAGTTATCGCGTTCTGGGAACAGGGAGCTAACCCACTCAACTTCACTTTTGTTCTCCGACAGGTGTGTATGCACATACACATCGGGATACTCTGCTTTGAGTTTTCCAGCCATTGCTAGCTGTTCAGGAGTAGACGTAGGAGCAAACCTTGGTGTGATCGCGTACTGCAATCTATTGCGGCCGTGCCATTTCTCAATCAGCGCTTTGCTATCGTCATAGCTAGATTGCGCAGTGTCGAGAAGATATTCGGGCGCATTTCTGTCCATCATGACTTTGCCCGCAATGATCCTCATATTTCGTTTGTCAGCCTCTTCAAATAATGCGTCTACAGACTGCGGGTGTACAGTGCAAAACACTAATGCGCTGGTTGTCCCGTTTTTTAGCAGCTCATTGATAAAAAAGGTGGCGATGTTTTTTGCGTGGTTTTTATCGTGAAACATCCTTTCGGTAGGAAAGGTGTAGGTTTCAAGCCACTCCAATAATTGCTCGCCATAGGCTGCGATCATCTGAGTTTGTGGATAGTGTATGTGAGTATCAATAAACCCGGGAAGAATGAGTTTGCCGCGTTGGTCATCAATGTGAGCGTATAGACCCGCGTCAGACTCTTCGTAACTCTTAAGTATTTTGATGTGGCTATTCTCGATGACCAGCAAACCATCAGGCCAATATTGATAAGAGTCCGCTATATTCTCCACTTTGGCAGGATCGTCAATAAAGTGAAGAATGCTCGAACGAATAGCGGTGATTTCTGATCGCATCTTTATTGCTCCACACTAAGGCTACGTTAACCACTCTATTGAATATAACTGATAATACTCAGGTTTGCGGTGTTGCCTCTCTCGATAAAGCCATTGGATAGGGTGTTTTCCAGAGCTTAAGCCGCTTTGACTTCCAAATTGTCAGGGATAAATGCAAACAGGCCAGATGAAACAACCAGCATGGCGCCGACCATCCAGCTCATTGAGATACCGAAATGCTCAGAGACAAAACCCGCTAAATTGCGGGCTTTATTTTAGTGCTTACGTGTTGGGCCGTTACGAACCAAATCTTGTCCGGTTTGGAACACTTCCTCGGTGACCCAGCGACCAAGCAACAGCTGGTGCTTGTCATCCAAAACTGCCACAAAATGACGGCCAGTGGTGTTCTGTGTTGCCATCGCCACACCTGCGACGTTTTGCAGTCCTAGCAAGCCGTTTTCTACGCTTAGCAGGAACGCCTCAAGATCATCTAGGTTATCAATTACTTTATCGTCATCAATCATCACATTACTCTTAACTTTGGTTCTCAGTCGTGCCGTTATCTTTCGGTGCACTTTAACTTTCCTATACCTTTAATTCTACCAGTTGGGTGATTGCCTGCTGATACATTCACCGTTTACACCTTAATTTGACCATTCACTCCAGCTAACGGCAGTTCGTCGCAAACCCCCACGTTCATTTTATTTGGTGGGTAATCTTCCACTATCGAAACAAGGTTGAGGAACAGAAAGATGAAAAAATGCACATTGGCGTTGGTTGCAGCGGGTTTGTTGAGTGCGAGTCTACTTAGTGCACCGGTCATGGCGATCCCGAGTGACGCAATGATTGACGTTTACAATCAGGCTGCCGAAGGCGATAAGATTTTAGTGGATGTTGCCCACCAATCGTTTGAAAAGCACATTACCGAGCAAGGCGTGGATCCGCTGAGCTTAGTGTATCTCGGCAGCACACAAACATTGATGGGTCGAGATGCGTGGATGCCTTGGAATCAAATGGCGCACACGGAGAAAGGGCTCGCGACCATAGCAAAAGGTTTGGATTTATTAGCATCCTGCAATACTCCGCTGACAGAGCAGCAAACACGTCAAGGTTTGCCAGAGTCTTATCTGGCGAGATCTATCGCCGCGTCTACTTTTACCTCCCTGCCCGATCTGTTTAATCACTTCGAGCGTGGTTATGACCTTTTTCTAGAGCTGTTAGCGGAAGAGGCATTCCATCAACAGAGTTATGAAGCGACGGCTTGGGTGTATTTCTACGCAGTTCAAGCCGCGCTCAGAGCACAAGATATGCCGCAAGCGAAAGCATGGCAGGAAGCGATGGCTCAGCAAGATGCGCAACATCCATTAACCCAACAAGCTAAAGACTTGATTGAATCCGCAGCTTAAGGTGGCGTTATGCTTACGTTTTCTCAGATTTTCAAAGAGTACCAATTGGGTCAACAAAAGGTAACCGCACTTAAAGGTGTGGATGGCGAAATTGCCCAAGGCGAGATGGTGGCATTGTGCGGACCTTCGGGTTCAGGGAAAAGTACTTTGCTGAACGTACTCGGTTTGTTGGATATGGATTACCAAGGCCGAGTAGAAATAGCGGGCGCGCCTTACCCCAAAAATCCGCGGCTCGCCGCCCAGTACCGCCGCTCGAAGTTTGGCTTTGTTTTTCAGCGTTTCAACCTTATTCCGGTAATGAGTGCATGGGAAAACGTTGCTTACCCACTGATGCTTAACGGCGATAGCCTCGCTCAGCAGCGAGCGAAAGCCTACGACATTCTAGAGCAAGTCGGATTAGCCGAGTTTGCTGATCACAGACCGGATAATTTATCGGGTGGTCAGCAACAGCGTGTCGCGATCGCCAGAGCGCTGGTTCACAATCCTCAGGTGGTGATCGCCGATGAACCGACCGCGAGTTTAGACAGCTACACAGCCAACGTAGTGATTGAGTTGATGAAAACGCTGGGTCACTCATTGGGGACCACATTCATCGTCGCCACACACGATCCGCGTATGTCGGTTCAGTGTGACCGCACCATTGAGCTGGTGGACGGGCAAATGCATAAGGGGCAGATGAAATGGGCAAGTTAATACCACTTTCACTACGCGTGGCGTATCTCAATTTGTTAAGAAACCGTCGCCGCAGTCTGCTGTCTGTCTTTATCATTACCATCGCAGTGTTTGCACTGACCTGCGCGGGTGGTTTTGGACTCTATACCTATGATTCACTTAAAGAATCTACCGCGCGTGATACCGGGCACATTACGGTCAGCCAACCAGGTTTCTTCGAACAAGACGAAGATACGCCACTGGAAAACGGTTTGTCGGATGCACAAGCGATTTCAAGGTTGATTCTGGCAAATGAGGAGGTGCGTGGTGTGCAGCCGCGAATCGAATTTAACGGACTGATTTCAAATGGCAGTAAGTCGACGATTTTTGTTGGTAGCGGCGTGAATGACCGCGAATTTGATATGAAAGGGCCATTTCTGGACGTTCGTGCAGGCAAAGCGCTATCGAGTATCCACTCCTCGCGCTATAACTCTGCCGAACCGGAAGTGATGTTAGGCGTTGAGCTCGCAAAAAACCTCAAAGTGGAGGTGGGAGGTTGGGTGACGCTCTTAGCGACCACCAGCGGCGGTGCACTGAATGCGTTTGACTTTAAGGTTCACGGTATTTACTCGACCGGCGTGCCGGAATTGGACAAGCGTCAGCTGTACCTGCATATCCAATCCGCACAGGAGCTGCTTGTCAGCAGCAAAGTCAGCACCTTATCGGTGTTCTTGTTTGAAACTGAAAAGACCGCTCAGGTGCAAAGCTGGGTATCGCACCAATTGTCAAACGCTGCACTTGAACAACCCATTGAGCTGACGCCGTGGCAGGACAGAGCGTTTTTCTATACCAAGGTGAAAGACCTCTATGACCGAATATTCGGCATTATGGGCGCGGTGATGGCACTGGTGGTTTTCGTTGCACTGTTTAACACCATGACGATGTCGGTGACGGAAAGAACACGCGAAATCGGCACGCTCTCGGCGCTTGGTACCTACCCTTCTGACATTGTGTACGGATTTGTGCGAGAAGCTGGTTTGCTGGCCTTGATTGGTGCGCTGGTGGGCGGTTTGCTCAGCGCGGCCACCTCAGCGCTGCTTTTTGTGGTGGATATCCAAATGCCACCCCCTCCGGGCCGAAGTGATGGCTACCCACTGAATGTGTACTTCTCGTTTGAGTTGTTGGCGATTTGCGCTGTGGGCGTTATCGCAATTTGTATTTCAGCCGCTTGGCTTTCTGCTCGCAAGGGCGTGAACAAACCGATTACCGAGGCATTGGCTTATGTGTAGTTTCTTGAGAAAAATGGGGCTTACTCTACTTGTGTTCATCAGTGTTTCTGCGAACGCCAACGACGTTCAGCAGATGGTGAAAAATGCAGACAACTATCGTCAGGATCACCTTGCGGCCAAGGTTGTATCGCAAGTGTCACTCTTTGAAAACGACCAGTTGGATAAAACTCGCCAGTACCACGCTTACACCAGACCCAATCGCGAATCCTTGGTGGTGTTCAAATCCCAAGTGGAAGCGGGGCAAAAAATGCTTATGCTTGGCGACAACTATTGGTTGTTGATGCCGAAAAGCCGTCGTCCGATCCGTATTACGCCGATGCAGAAATTGTTGGGGGAAGCCTCGGTAGGCGATATATCTACCCTGACCTGGAGTGAGGATTATCAGGCCACGTTGGTGGAACAATCTGAGCAAACCAACCAGTTACGCCTGGAGTCTGTGACTCAAGGCGCGAGTTACGAGCGTATCGATTTGTGGCTGGATGCCAAAACGGACTTCCCCATGAAAGCGGATCTCTATTTGCGCTCTGGCAAGCTCGCTAAGCAAGCAATTTTTGAGCAAGGGGAACGAGACGGGCAAACGCGTGTGGTGTCGATGACGTTGCTAGATAAGATTCAGCCCGCGAAGAAAACCGTGATCGCTTACCAACAAATCACCCCGTATGAGCTGGAAGAGAAGTACTACAACCCCGCTTATTTAACGCGTAATTTGGACTCGGAGTTGTAACGCATGAAGCATCTATGGGGGTTGTTAGTCAGTCTTTATGCATTCGGTCTGAACGCGCAAGAGCTTGCTTTTGAATGGGATTGGATGGTGAGTGCAAGCTCCATTCAGCACCAGCGCTCTGCTTTACTCGGAGAGCCTCCACGTCATGACACACAAGCGTTGGATGCCTTATTGGATGTGGAAATCAGCGGATACAACTGGACAGGTTTACTGGCAGCCAAAGGGAGCAACATCCTGAGCAATGACAGCGCGGCTGAGTATGAAGGCGAGCTTGTGGTTCAAGAACTGTTCTGGCAAGGGGAAGCGACGCTTTTTGACCTGCCTGTCGATCTCACCGCAGGCAAGCTCAGGCTGGATTGGGGCGTGGGCTACGGCTATCGTCCTTTAGATATTTTTAAACCATATCGACGCAACCCAGTCGGTATTCAGGTGGAAGAGGGGGCGCTGACCGTAATGGGTTCTTACTTTGACATGCAAGGGGACTGGAGCTTGGTGGTGTCGGATTCTTCGTCCACTCAGCAAGCGGGCAGTAAACTAGAAGAAGCAACGGAACAAACGGGGGTGGGTTTTCGTCGCTATGCACTCATGGGTGAAAGTGAGTGGCAGGTGTTGGCGTACTATGACAACGTCAGGCATGGGCTGGTCGGTACTTCGTTGGTTTCGGTGCTCAATCCTGCTTGGGCAGTGCATAGCTCGGCGCTTTACCAGCGTCAATATGTCACTTATCAGCAAAATGAGTGGTATCAGCCAGTAGCGTTAGACACTCAAGATCATGGTTATCAGGTGTTGTTAGGGGTGAACTGGGCCAATGAAATCGGCAATTACGTTATTGTTGAATATTGGTACGACAGCCGCAGCTGGAGCCGAGCGCAGTGGGATCAAGCGCTTGAACGTATAAAGATGTTGAACGCTCAGGACTCGACACGTGCGTTAGCCCGTTCTTATGCGCAGGGGCTTGAAAGTGCCAACCTTGTGCAGCACAACGTGCTGTTTCATTGGACACTCGATACCAATGCTTGGAGCCATTGGGAGTGGTCGAATCATCTCTCTTGGCTTAATCGCCTGACACCAACAGTGGATCTGCTTTATTCACCGCAAGATGGTGGTGTAGTGGCCACCCAATGGCTGGATTATCAAGCGTATGATTCTGGCAATGCCTCATTCAATATCGAGATGGCGCTCCGGTTTATGAGCGGCGATAAAGATTCAATCTATGCAACGTTGTCAGATAAAAGTATGATTTTTATAAATTTTAAAGGTAGGTTCTAATGTCCGAACTCCAAGAGCATGCTATCAATGGATTGAAAAGTTTGGCGTTTACCTCGCTCTTTTGCGTTGTCATTGCCTTTTCTACCCAAACGATTTGGAATAGCGCTTTTCTCGAACACCTCAAAATCAGTTTAGGCTACGGTATTAGTGCGGTACTTAGCGCACATATTATTGCTTGGTTCCGGAAGGATTTCTCTCCTCGGCTCATTAACCTGTTTGCGATTTGTTGTTCCATGGTGTTTGGTACAGCGAATGCGTATTACTGGTTGCGCCAATACGATCGGTTTGCAGATTTTAGTCAGTTGAAGCCGGTTATTGTGCTGGGTCTTATTTTTACCTCAACCTGCTTTCTGTACTTCTATGCTCACGAGCAGCGCATTAACGCCCAAAAGCAGCTAGAACGTTCCAAACGTATTCAATCTGAACAAGAAAAAGCCTTGCTGCTTGGTCAACTCAAGCAACTGCAGAGCCAGATCGAGCCCCATTTTTTGTTCAATACGCTGGCAAATATTAGCGTGCTGATCGACAGTGACAGCAAAAGCGCCAAATTGATGCTAGAAAAACTCACCGAGTTGCTGCGCGGAACATTAACTCGAAGCCGTCAAGAGAACACCACCTTACAAGGGGAGCTAGACTTAGTGGACGCTTACTTGGCGATTCAGAAGATCCGTTTAGGTGAGCGTTTGGCTTATCACATCGACAATCAGGTAGATGCTCCGCTGAGTTTGCCGCCTTTGATTTTGCAGCCACTTGTAGAAAATGCGATCCAACACGGAATTGAACCCAAAGCCGCTGGTGGGTGTTTGGATATTTGCGCGCAACTTTCTCAAGATCAGTTGTTGATCGAAATAAAAGACAATGGATTAGGGTTTAATGGCGGCTCTGCGCATGTTGGTCATGGCATCGGGCTGGCTAATATCCGCGAACGTTTGAAAGCGCTGTACGGCAACAACGCCTCGTTAAGCCTTCTAGAAGCCCCCCAAGGTGGTGTGATTGCCAAAGTTTCGATAGCGCGTTCTGTGCTGTAACGTTCCATTTTGTATATTGAGGAGAAACGAGTATGCATCGCGAGCCAATGACCGCATTGATTGCAGACGATGAGCCTTTATTGCGTCACCACCTAAACAAAGCATTGGGTGAAGTCTGGCCTGAGCTGGATGTGATCGCTTCTGCTGAAAATGGCCACGTTGCGCTAAAGCTGATAGAGCAGCATACGCCAGACATTGCCTTTCTCGATATCAAAATGCCCGAGTTGGATGGCATGTCGGTAGCCAAAAAGTTAGCGCAAAGCCATGCGAGTACGAAAGTGGTGTTTATCACCGCGTATGACGAGTTTGCCGTCAAAGCCTTTGAGGCCAATGCGGTTGACTATTTACTTAAACCAGTGTCCGAAGCGCGTTTGATGCAGTGTGTCGAAAAAGTCAAAGCAGGGCTGCAGCCACAAAGCCCCACTGCATCCCCAGACCTCAGCCAACTGTTAGATCAAATTCAACATCTTACCGAGCAAAAAGCCCCGTCTTATCTGCACTGGATTCGCGCCAACAGGGGCGAAGAGATCCACATGATCCCCGCGTCTGAAGTGCTCTACTTTAAAGCAGAAGACAAGTATGTTTCTTTGCTTCGAATGGAACTGGGTGAGAAACAGGAGTATCTCTTGAGAACCTCGCTTAAAGAGCTGATCAAGCAGTTGAATCCTGAATTGTTTTGGCAAATCCATCGTTCGATTATTGTTAATGTGTCGGCGATTGATAAGGTGAAAAAAGAGTTTACCGGGAAAATGGTCGCGCTGGTGGGCGACACTAAACTCCCCGTTAGCCGAGCGATGCAGAGCCGATTCACAAATATGTGGTGAAAGGTTGCAAGGAAAGTTAAGTGAATAACTAGGGTAGATTCGAGAGGATTAAAATCCGTTTTTAACTCTATTGATTACAAAGAAAAATGGATATTTTCGGAGTGGGGAACCTTATTCTAATCGTTACAAAACTATCTATTTCAAAATATAATGATAGGTCTCTAAAAAATCTAATCTCATTTATTTAGATCTAGTTTCGGTTATTTCGGGTGTTAGAGTTTCTCGATGAAACTTACAATCGGGATGATCTAGGGATGAAATTAATTACGAGTTTGGTCATGGTGGCCTCAACGGCTTTGTCGGCGAATATGGCGTTCGCGAATGAATTACCAGCTGGGACTCATATTCTAACGACAACGGAAGATCGTATAAATTATTACGACAAGCAAGGGCAGTTGTTAGCAAGTCAACAGCATTTTTTTTCCGAAAGCACAGGGTATTTACGCGATTTAGTCCATACACCCTATGGAACAGCCCTGTATTACGGCACGTTTGATGCCTCGCTGGCATTAGTAAAAGATGAAGAGACCACGCACTATTACAGCGAAGGATTAAGTACAGCAAACAATACGACTTATGGAGGGATTGCTGTATTAGGGCGTTATGCCTATCTTACGGATATGAAAACAAATAATGCTGAGAGTAAAGGTATAGTTCGCTTTGACTTGGAAAACAAAGGTGAGTCGCAAGCGTTTTTTACTGACCGAGATTACATTGATATCACGGTCGGTAACGATGGCTTACTTTATGCGTTGCATAATAGGTATGGGGCTCTCGACGTTATTGAACCGGTAACGATGAAGCGAGTCAAACAGCTTGAGCTTGGACACACCTCTTCATCACGTGCAGTTACTGCTACCCAAACTGGTGAAGTTCTTATGGCAAGCCTAGACGGACATTTATACCGCTATGACGCCAGTGGAAATTTATTAACTCGCCAAGAAATTGAAACTTATTTAGCTGATATCGATATCAATGAACAAGGTGATTTGCTGATCTCAACCTCAGATGTTGTGTATCTATTGGACGAGTCAGGTCAAATAAAAAATACGATATCGCAGGGTTTTAATTCAGTAGGCTTTGCAGCGTTTGCCTCTGTCAGAAGTAATTTTGCACCAGTTTTAAAAGTAAGCGATTTACCTATAACGCTAAAGGTAAATGAACCAGTATTGGTTGATTTACGTGATAGCTATGATCCTGAAGGACATGCTTTGGCGTTCGATTGGTCTTTGGAAGCTGATCAGTTACAAGTGAAAACAGTCGAACCGGGGCTGTATGAGCTTAAGGCCACCAAGCCGGGTAATTATCAGGTGTCTTGGATGGCCAGCGATGGGCAGGCTGATGCTTGGAAAGAGATGTTAGTTGAAGCCTCTGGAAGTAGCCCTGCTGAGGCGGTGTTTAATACCACCGAGATCAAACTTAACGTAGGACAAACTTTCTTACTGGATGGTAGCGCAAGTTATGACCCAGATGGTGATCCATTGACGGCAATGTTGACTCCATTTACAGGTTTGCAAGTTACGGATGGCGAGGAGCCACTGACTTGGAACATAAGTGCAACTCAGCCAGGAGAGTATCAATTTAATGTTCAGTTATATGATGGTGAGTATATTACTGAGCAGAGCATCTCTGTGACGGTTGAACAGAATCAGTGTGGAACAGATTCGCAAGCCGCTGACTACCCTGCTTGGCAGCAAGGCCAAATTTATACGAATCAAAAGGTCAGCTATCAGGGACTAATTTGGCAAGCTAAATGGTGGAATAAAAATCAAGAGCCGGGTTTTTCTGGGCCTTGGACACTAGTTAGTGAGGTTGAATTACCATGGACAGAGGAACGCGCCTATCTAGCGGGTGAACAGGCCGAATACAACGGTTATGTATATCGAACACGCTGGTGGTCAAAGGGTGATGTTCCTGGACAGGCTGCTGTTTGGGAGCAAGTAGGCCCAGCAAAAGGTTGCTAAATTTGGCAGGGCCCTAATCGATATTGTTCGTTCTTACACGGCCAATTTTGATTCCATTCACGAAGGTTGCTGACATCTAGCGACCTTTGTGTTTTTTAATCCAGAGTGTAGGTGTGATTTTTATGCTTGAAGACCAGACGAAAATCATGAATGTGTTCCCGGAAATAAAGCAACCGGAAGGAAGTTTGTATTGTGGTCCTTACTGCGTGGTTGCTTGTTTACACGCGTTAGGAAAATTACCACTCAATAAGCCGGTTGAATTTAGGCGATACTCTCCTGCTGAAAGAGAGTTTAGTGGGTCACTGGTTTGTGTGGACAGCAAGTATGACAATATAGAGTTAGCTTTAGAACTTTATAAAATAACGGGCATCATTACCCCCGGTGAAAATCCAGAATATATTGATGACTCCGGTTACAACTCTTTGGCCGCAATGCTGTATGTTTTGGGATTATTTGAGTTGAAATGTGAAGTCGTCACTCGCGACCATGAAACATACGAATATCTCACATCGGTCTTTCCGACAGAGTTTAAACTTTTCGAAACACTCGGTATCCCTGTCCGTGTTTTAGGGCAGAATCCCTCCACTCCAACGGGTACATTGCTAATTTCAGTTATATCTGTAAACAACTCACTTCACTACGTACTTAATAATGATCAACGTGAGTGGTTTGACTCTCACCATGACGCCAGCCCCGAAGGTTGGGGTTTTATAGAAAACTGGCATAAGAGCGCAAACAAGCGTGAAGGTGCTACGTGGTTAGGCGTTTCAATCCGAGTGCTCCAATAAGTGAGTAGGACTCATTTTACAAGTGTTTTGACCTCAGTCAGTAACTGGAGCAATGGGCTTGTTTCTAACAAATTGGCCCATATTTACGTTTACCAAAAAAGGACTCCCAGATGATTTTGAATCATGTTTCTGTTGGCGTAGCTGACGTTGCAACCGCAGTTCAACATTATGATTTAGTCTTGTCTACTTTATCCATTCAACGGACACATTACATCGAGAACGTTGCTGCGGCATATGGGGAACGTTACGAGTTTTGGATTGGTTGCCCTTGCGAAAACAGAGCATCGGCGGGTAATGGAACCCATATAGCATTCAATGCCCCAAATAAAAATGCGGTAGAGCAATTTTACGCAGCAGCGCTTGAGTTAGGTTGGGCGTGTGAGGGTAAACCGGGCTTACGTCCAGAATATGGTGAAACCTACTATGCTGCATTTGTTCGTGATTTAGACGGTAACAAAATAGAAGCCGTATCAATGTAGTTAAATCTAGCAAAACCAAAAATTAGATCCGAGGTTTCAATGTGTTTGATAAAGGGACAGTGTAAGGTTTTGCGAATGTATCGAATAATCTACGACGTATGGAGTACATAGGAAATATATGAAGACATTAAGTGAAGTACTGAAAGGCTTTCTATGGGGAACGGGTTTTTCTATAGCGGTTATCGTGTTTGGAGTTGTCTATTCTCAACTCGTAGAGCCTTCGCTTGGCAATGTACTGCAGGAGAGTGAAATTGATAACAAAGCGGTGAGTTACCTAGAAAGTTTCAATAACATCTATAGTCTTACTCTAGAAAAGGTGTTTGTAGAGGGGACTGATGTACGTTTAGCGATTGTGCAACAGAACTTAACGGACGAGCCGCAGTATGCCCGTGAAGTATTGGCGTCAGCTTTTGATACAAACGATAAGTTTATCGGCAATTGTGTCGCCGAGAACGAATTGTTTATTCTCCAGGCCAAAGAGTCGGCATTTATCGAGGCCACTTGTTCGTTCGTTGAAGAGCAAGTCGAGCAGATTGACTCATTCAAGCTAAAGGTCAAAGCGCTTTAGCGTACCTGAGCCATTCATGTTCTATACGACGCGGAAGAGAACTTGCCATGTTTAGCGGTTTTTTTAAGAACATAAAGATAAAACGGTTCGCGAAAAAGCTACCAGCCGATTTAAAAAAGCGATATGGAAAAAAGAGATACTATTCGCGGCTGCAAGTCGATCGCGCCATTCGGCGACAAAGGTTACGTAGATCGAATCAGAACCTATCAACTAATGATTACTATGCTTACGCTATGTATTGTTCCCCCCAAGAGTTTGCGCGGATATGTAGATCAGCCGATGTCGGTTGTGACTATTCGCAAATGAGACGGGATATTTCACAAGTGGTCTTTGCCGTGCAATCAGATTTTTCTTTTACAGCATTAGAGAGTGAATCGAATACTGGAAGCAATTGCGATAGCGGCGGCGGGCTTGGCGGTAGTGATAGCTCGGGGGGACTTATAGGTAAGAGCGCTTAACCTTGTAAAACGTGCAAAACGAAAGTGTTGGAAAATATGGGCAACGAGTTCGAGTAGACCTGAATTCGTAGCGGTAAGCACTCTAGTTTAATCGTGTATATTTGTGCGGTTTTGGTAGTTCATCGAAGCTTAATCACGAAAGCTTCGATGAACGTTGTGAGTAAGAGTGCTTTCAACCGTTAGAGCTTGACCGCGAACGACTCATAAGGTCTTAACGTCATGGCGGTATTCAGTGTTTCGATCGCCTCATAGTTCGCAATCAGACTAGTGCAGCCTTGGTTTGCTAAGTGAGATGGCAATTCAATCTCAATGCTTTCCGAACTGAAGTTGTTGATCACAACGATGTGCTCGTCTTGGTCTTTTCTTTCGTACGCAAACACTTGAGGATGTGACTCCAGCAGTGGGATGAAATCACCATACACGATCACCGGATGTGCTTTACGTAGCGCAATCAGCTGCTGGTAATGGTAGAAAATCGAATATTGATCATCTAATGCTTGGGCAACGTTGATCTCAGGATAATTAGGGTTTACTTCTATCCACGGTGTACCTTGGGTAAAGCCACCATGGGCTTCATGGTTCCAGTGCATTGGCGTGCGCGCATTATCGCGGCCATTTTCATGAATCGCATTGAGCATGTGCTCATGGCTGACGCCAGAACCGGTTTTCACTTTGTAGAAGTTGAGTGTTTCAATGTCTTGGTACTGCTCGATGGACTCAAAGGCAACATTCGTCATGCCGATCTCTTCGCCTTGGTAAATGTAAGGCGTGCCTTTCATAAAGTGCAACGTGGTCGCGAGCATTTTCGCTGACTTAATACGATATTCTTTATCACAGCCATATTTGGACACCACGCGTGGCAGGTCATGGTTGTTCCAAAATAGCGAGTTCCAGCCTTCGTTTTTCAGCTCAACCTGCCATTTGGTCAGCACTTGCTTGAATTCAACTAAATCCAGCGGCTTCGGCTGCCACTTATCACCGTTTTCCCATGTGAGCGTAATGTGTTCGAACTGGAACACCATCGAAAGCTCATTGCGCTCAGGGTTGCTGTACAGCTTAGCGATTTCAGGGGTTGCGCCCCAAGTCTCGCCCACGGTCAGCAGATCTTTGTCACCAAAGGTGGCTTGGTTCATTTTTTGTAGCAGCGGATGCAGGCGATCACCGTTACCAGTAATGCCTTTGTCGATTTCCTTGCCAATCAAATCAATCACGTCTAAGCGGAAGCCGCCGATGCCTTGGTCAATCCACCAGTTCATCATCTCGAACACTTTGTTGTGAACTGCGGGGTTTTCCCAATTCAAATCTGGCTGTCTTTTTGAAAACAGGTGGAAGAAGTATTGTTGGTTCTCTTCATCCCACTGCCACGCACTGCCGCCAAAAATGGAGTCGATATCGCTTGGTACTTCGCCGTTTGGTCCCGCATCACGCCAAATGTAAAAATCGCGGTATTCGCTGTCTGGGTTTTGCTTCGCTTCCACAAACCAAGGGTGTTCGTCTGAGGTGTGATTGACCACCAAATCCATCACAATGCGAATGCCGCGCGCATTGGCTTGGTCGAGCAGTTCGCGCATGTCATCCATGGTACCAAACTCAGGGGCAATCGCTTGGTAGTCAGAAATGTCGTAGCCGTTATCATCCATTGGTGATTGATAAACTGGTGACAGCCAGATCACGTCGATGCCTAAGTTTTTTAGGTAATCTAATTTACTGATAATACCTTGCAGATCGCCAATCCCATCGCCGTTTGAATCACAGAAGCTACGCGGGTAAATTTGGTACACCACACTGTCATGCCACCAACGCTTTTCCATTGTTTTTTCTACCTTACTAATCAAATCTGCGTTGACTATAGCGAACTTAATCGGGCAAAAATAATTGATTCTTTGAATTTGGATATAGAAAAAATCAATACCAAACGGTACTCTCCTTGCTCTTGGTAGTAAGGTGATATAGATGATGGATAAACAATACCGATATTTTTACGAAGTGGCTCGTCAGGGCAGCATTAAGGCCGCGGCGGATAAGCTCTATATTAGTCAGCCTTCACTGACCACGGCGATCAAGAAGCTAGAGGAGCAGCTCGGTACGGATTTGTTTATTCGTAAATCTAAGGGGGTCGAATTAACAGAGTATGGTTGGGTTTATTTTCGTTATGTGCAAGAGGTACAAGAAAAGCACACCCAAATGATCCATCAGCTTTCAGACATGAAACTCAGAAGTGGCGGTAAAGTGAAGCTGGGTGTCGGCGAGGCATGGTGGAAATGCTTTGCGGCGAAAGCGGTCGAAGACTTTGCCAAACATTACCCAAGTAGCTCGATGCACATTGAATTTGGTAATGGTCTGTCTATGTTGCACCACCTTGTGAATGACGATATCGACCTGTTCATCGGCCATGAAATCAATGGGATTAACAATCGCTACCGTGTGCGATTTATTCCACTTTTTCAAGAGCGCGAAGCTTGGTACGTTCGCCCTAATCACCCATTGCTGAAAAAAGACGAATTAGAACAGCGTGCGGAAGACTATCCGCTACTCAAAGTGACTCCGGATCACGCGCGCCATGGTGACGTGTTGACCGAGGAAGGCGCAGAGTTATTTACCGTCGCGGCGCAAGAGACGCGTGTGATTTATGAATTGGATTCACTGTCAGCCAGTATTGATATGGTCAAAATGAGCAACGCGATCATGCCGTACACGTCGAAGATTGCTGAACTATTGCGTGAAGAAGGGTTAGAGCAACTTTGGCTAAATGAGGAGCAGCTTGGGCAGGTAGGTATTTACACCAAAGTGGGCACACTGACGGAACCGACTACCGCATTGATTGATTTGATCACAAAAAAAGCCAGGGGATAGCCCCTGGCAAAAGGTATATGAACATCGAAAAATTTGGGTTTATTTGGTGATTTGCTTCGCGGCTGTATCCAGCGCGTCTTTCACCGTTTGTTTACCTTGCATAGCGTTATCAATCGCTGCGCCTTCTGCGAACCAGTACGCGGTCATTTGCGGGATGTTTGGCATAATTTCACCGTTTTCCGCGTTGGTCATGGTCGCTTTGATGCGTTCATCACTTTCTAGGATCTTCTGGAACGATTTCAGTGTAACCGCGCCAAGTGGTTTGTCATCGTTCATGGTTTTGAGCGCGTCATCGACAAATAGGTAGTTCTCTAAGAACTCAACCGCTAAGTCACCGTTCGGGCTTGCCGCGTTGATGCCGGCACTTAAAACGCCCACGAATGGATTGCCTTTACCACCATTGAGTGTTGGTAGCTCTGCGACGCCGTAGTTCAGGCCGACTTTATCAAGGTTGCCCCAAGACCATGGGCCGTTGATTGTCATCGCCACTTCGCCCTTGCTGAACGAGGCTTCGGCTACCGAGTAATCCGCATCTGGATTAACCACACCTTGGTTCACCATATCGACAAGGAATTGTAGGCCTTTCACACCCGCTTCGTTGTTTACGCCAGTCTTGTTGCCATTGTAACCGCCTGCAATTTTTTCAAATGCGTAGGCGCCGCCAGACGAAATCATTGGCCAAGTAAAGTAGGCGTTTTTCACATCCCACATGATGGCTGTTTTGCCTTTCGCCTTCATTTTCTTGTCAATTGCAGCCAACTCTTCCCATGTTTTTGGTGGTTCAGGAAGTAGATCTTTGTTGTAGATAAGGGATGGCGTTTCGATTGCCATTGGGTAGCCCATTAGCTTGCCGTTGACTGTTACCGCGTCCCAGCTGAAATCAACCAACTTATCTTTGAACTCTTTGCTCGGCGTAACTTCTTTCAGTAGACCTGCTTCTGCATAACCACCAAAACGGTCGTGAGCCCAGAAGATAATGTCAGGACCCAAACCTTTAGCTGCTGCTTTCTCAAAACGCGCTTCCAAAGATTCTGGGTGCTGAACGTTTACTTTCACACCTGTGTCTGCTTCAAATTGTTTACCGATCTCAGCCAGACCTTCGTAACTTTTGTCGCCGTTGATCCAAATGGTGATTTCACCTTCTGTCATGGCTGCAACCGGGCTAGCTGCGAGAACAGAAAGTGTGATGATAGAAAGAGGTTTCACGAGCTTTTTCATGGTTATCAATCCTTGTCGTTAGATTGACTATGAATCTATCGCTATTTATTCAGTAGTGAAAATAGTTAGATAGAAACCTTGTATAGATGAAAGCTATATCACGAGCGTGAAATGTGCTCATAATCAAAGAAAACGGCGCAATAAAACTATTGCGCCGTAAAAACCAAGATAGATTAATGTGAACTGATACTGTTAGCCAATTTGGCGGTATAACACACCGTGAATAGGCTTAAGCGTTATTGTGAGTTTTCCATTGCTTGCTGAGGCGGTGTCGCTGCTCAATGGGTTGAGAAAGTCTGCCGAATTTACGCCCATTTTCCACGTTTCGATTGCAACCTCTTTTTCTTGGTTGGCAAGATTGAACGCACAAATTACACGATCATCTTGGTATTGGCGTGCAAACACAAAACAGTGGTCATCGTGATACAACGGAATGTAATCGCCACACTGTAAGGCGAGACTTTGCTTGCGGGTGGAAATGAGCTGTTTAAAGAACGGGAGATAAGGGCTTGTCTCTGCTTCTTGCCAGGGCATGCAGCGACGATTGTCTGGGTCATGGCTGCCCATCATGCCTAGCTCAGTGCCGTAGTAAATACAAGGCGTTCCGACATAGCTCATTAGCAAGGTGGCCGCGAGTGAGAATAGCCTTGGATCGTGTTGCACCAGTTCTAAAAATCGGGCTGTGTCGTGGCTATCAAGTTGGTTTAATTGCGACAGTTGATTGGCCCAAGGGACTTTGGCACGAGCCTCTGCCTGCCAGTCTAAAAACTCCGTGACGGAAATATCAATCGGGTCAAACGCGATATCGAGCTTTGCCAGTAATGCCCTCACAGGGTGCGCAAAGCCGTAATAGTTCATGGAGCCATCTTCTTGGTCACCTTGCAGCCATTGTGTGGCTTCAAAGAAGTGTTCACCCAGCACATAGCAGTCGGGGTTTATCTGCTTCGCGGCATTTCGAAAAGCTTTCACGTAATGCGCGTTGTTTTTAGCCCCTTCACCTTCACCGAGCATATGAATCACATCAAAACGCCAACCGTCAATCAAATAGGGCGGTTTCAGCCAATGTTTGATCACCGCGTGTTCACCTTGGTAGATGTAGTTTCTGACATCGGCGTTTTCAAAGTTCAATACTGGCAGCGAACGATAGCCTTTCCAGCTTACGTATTGGTTGCTATCTCCTTCGAAAAAGTAGTAATCACGATAGGGGGAGTCCGGCGATTGATACGCACCAATCCCTTCGTGTAAACCTTGTAAATTAAACCAAGGGTGCTCGGTAGAGGTGTGATTAAACACCGCATCCAGCATTACTTTCATATCGCGCTGGTGGATTTGTTCACATAAGTGGGCGAAATGTTCGTTGCTACCAAGGTGCGGGTCTACTTGTGTGTAGTTGGATGTGTCGTACTTGTGATTGCTTGGTGCGGTGAAAATCGGATTGAAATACAGCGCAGTCACTCCTAACTCTTGCAAGTAGTCGAGCTGCTTCTCTACGCCATATAGATCGCCGCCGTAGAACTCACATCCACCGTTTTGGCCGCTGGTATCCACGGCCTCTCCCCACTGTTTGGCTTTGACGGGCTTCGTACCTGCCGAGACAAGGTACTCGCCATCTTTCACACTGATCTCGGGTTTGCCGTTACAAAAACGGTCCGGGAAGATCTGGTAGAACACTTGTTCACACACCCATTCTGGCGGCTGGTGGTTGGCGTTGAACTTGAAATGCACCTCTTTAGCTGGAGCGCGCTTGCTTACGCCCTTAGCATCAAGCCAGTATTGCGCACTTTCGGTCAGCAACTTAAAGACATAATGTGTCACATCGCGGTCCGTATTGAGCGGAACGGTCGCGCAGTAGTAGTCGAGATGATCAGTGCTACCGCTTGGCGTCATCTCCACCAAATATTCTTCGTTATCGGGCTCGTGACGCACCATCACTTTGCTCAATGGCACACCTTTTTCTACCGCAAGTTTGAGCTTTAAGTGAGCACCGTTATGGGTTACCCACTCCGGTGTTTGTCCATGGAAGATAAACGGTAAAGTCATATTAATACTCCTCTGAACAAACAAGTGGTAGCGTTAGCCATCGAGTGGCAAGCGGAGGGAAATCGAGGGCGATGGTTCCGGTGTTATCGCGCACTTTTAGGCGGTATTGAGTGTTGTTTAACTCATCGGTGAGTGGGTACTCGCCGTCTGCAAGTTGCCAGGTTTGAATTAGTTCGTCGGGAATAATCAACTCCAGCGTTTTACTCTGTGTATCGCTGAAGTTTGCAGCGATGATGAGTTTTTGTTTTTCATCCGAGCGCGCAAACGCGAACAGCTGATCTTGCATGTCGGCAAAGTTATCAAAGTTGGCAGCGTAGAGGTCGTGGTAATGTCCTGTCAGTGTGGAGCAGTTTAATGTCAAGTTAAGCAGTTTTTTGTAGAACTCACGCAGAGACTTTTCTGACTCTGAGAGTAGACCGCCATCAAACTTGCCGTGGTTCATCCAACGTTGATGGTGAGGTACACCAATGTAATCGAAGATAGAGGTGCGGGAAGGTTGCCCAAATCCTGCCATCTCTGCGCCTGGTTCCCCCACTTCCTGACCGAAATAGATCATCGTCGGGGCACTTGATAAACATGCAGAAATCAACATGGCAGGTTTGCCTTTTTCTGCGCTGCCTGCAAACTCCGGCGAAGCAATACGTTGTTCATCATGGTTATCCAAAAAATGCAGCATATGGTGTTCAATGTCGGCTAACTGGTGCTGAATTCGGCCAATTTCTCGCGTTGAACCGTGGCCTTGCATGATCGTTTTTAAACTATCGTATAGGTCAACTTTATCGTACAGGTAATCCATTTTACCGAGCTGAATATAATCACGATAAAGTTCGGGTTGATAGACTTCGGCCATCAAAAACGCATCGGGATTTTCATGTTTGATCCATGAGTTCATATAGCTCCAAAATTCGACTGGTACCATTTCGGCCATGTCGTAGCGAAAGCCGTCAACACCGAGCTTGGTCCAGTAAAGCGCAATATCTCGGAACTTAATCCAAGAGTCAGGCACTGATTTGTTCTGCCAAAATTCAAAATGCTCGGCGTGGCCTTTGTGCCTAAATTCCGGTGGAAGTTGTGCAAAATCTTTGCTGCCGTCTGGCTTAACCCCGTAGTTCACCTTTACCGTTTCATACCAATCATCAAAATTTGGTTTGGCTAATCGAGATCCATTGCCGGTCCATTTGGCTGGGAATTCTTGATAAGGCTGCGTCAGGTCAGGGTGTTGTTCACCGCCCAACGGCGGAGCTTTGGTCAGTTCATCGGGTAAGGAGAAAGTTTGCTTAGGAATGTAGTAGAAGTTGTTGTCTCTGTGGTATTCGACCGAAGTGTCATCATTTGCGCCAAAGTCGCTAACGCCTTGAGGGTTATTGAGCCCTTTATAAACGCGTGCAACGTGGTTAGGAACAATATCAATGATGACTTTCATCCCAGCGTTGTGAGTACGTTGGATTAAAGCAAGGAACTCTTGATTACGTTGACTCGGGTCATCGGCCAAATCCGGGTTAACCGAGTAATAATCTTTGACAGCGTAAGGAGAACCGGCACGGCCTTTGACGACGCTTGGGTGATCATTTTCGATCCCGGATTCGGTGTAGTCATTGATCACTGCGTGGTGGGGGACACCGGTATACCAAATATGGGTAATACCAAGGTCTTTGATTTCACTCAGTGCCTTGTCGGTAAAACCACTGAACTTTCCAACGCCGTTTTGTTCAATGGTTCCCCATGGCACATTGGTTGAGTTGGTGTTGCCAAAAAGACGCGTAAAAACCTGATAAATATTGTTCTTTTTCATAGTGTAGGTCAGACCTATGTTTCATCGTTCATATCAGGCTAAATCATGGCAACAAAAGCCTACTCATCCTTTATTGTAAATTCAGGGGCGTAGAAGAAGAAAATGTGAGTTAGATAGAAGAAACCCAACGAGGTTGAAACAAGTCTTTTATGTCTACTTGCTCACAAAGTCGCCAATGAACTTGATTTGATTTTTTCTGCTGAAAAGGAGGGGGAGCCTTTGATCTTAAGGCTTAAGGAGGGGTTAGATAGGAAATCTCAGCTCTTTTCTAGGTTTTGACAAACTACGGTTCTTTTCTACGCTTTACACTGAGTAAACGTCAGACAAAAGGAGAACATAGATGGCGACAATCAAACAGGATATCCCACATCGTGTTACGGTTTATCATGATGATATAGAGCAAGAAAAAGCGTTGAAAAATGCGATGCTGCCGGAAAAACCAAGATACTTTAATGGCGCGCCAACGTATCAGGCGGAAAGCATCGACGAGTTTCGTACCAAGCTTAGCCAGATTGGTTTGTCGCTAGACGTTTAAGTAACTATCAATTTAAGTAGGGCTCGGTTACGAGCCCTTTTTCGTTTGCACGACAGTTTGGTTGCGGCCACCCGCTTTTGCCTGATACAGGTGTTTGTCTGCACGAGATAGTGCTTTGTTAAAGTCTTCCATTTCCCATTCAACAATGCCAATACTGACGGTTATTGGCATTGTGAATTTTTTGCACACATTGTTACCAAGCTCTCGTTCGATCTTTTGACGAATGCGCTCAGCAAGGTGTTCGGCTTCTTCTAGGTTGGTCCGCGGTAGGATCAACGCAAACTCTTCGCCCCCCATTCGACCAAAAATATCAGATTGCCGAATTTCGTTAGACACGATTTGGCAGAAGGATTTGAGTACTTTATCGCCTACTGCATGACCACATATGTCATTTACTTGTTTAAAGTGGTCCAAATCCATCATGCATATGGTCGATGGTGCTTGTATTCGCCTGACATTCTCGGCGTTATCTACAAGTGCTCTGCGATTTAAAATACCCGTCAAAGGGTCTTCATGTGCCAGCTTGGTTAGCTGAGACTCTTTGTGCTTTATGCTATGCGCCATGGCTGAAAATGCGGTGAATAGGTCACCAATTTCATCATCTCTGAGTTTAAAGTCAGTCGGAATTTTGCCTTCACGTGACAGTAATGCAATGCGTTTGCGGAGATCGACAATAGGCGAAGCAATGTAATGAGAGAGATAAAGCGTGAGTGCGGCAAATATCAGCAATGCAATGGTCAGGTAAAACGCCACTTCCCGTAGAAGATTGATGCTACTTTCTGTGAGATTTTCATCTGAAACAAAGACCACAAGTGTGACGCCAAACTTAGGGTCGCTGGCGTGTTTTGGCAGCTCTTGTTCATAAATCAAATGTGTTTTTAGATTCAACTTAATCGGGCGATTGATCAAGATACCATTTAGATCGTCTCTTACTTCTGGCTTTTCACTGGTGTTTAGCCCTTGTTTATGGAGTTTTTCAATCGATAGGTATTTAGCTTCTGAAAGCGGGTACAGATCCCTGTTACGGATCAGCATGACGTCAACGTGCTCTAAGCCACTTTCAATCAATGATGTTTTGATATTAAAAAGCTGATCTTCAATTAATGTTCTATCAAGTACCGCAGTATAGTAGCCCAGTAGGTTTTGATCACAGTCTACGAGTGGTCTTGAGTAAAAATAAGACTCTTTGTCAAAAATAAGCCCCAAATCGGAGATACTTTGTTTTTCGGCTAGGGTGAGCACCAGCCTAGGTAGGTTTTTTCTCTCTCTCAACTCTATAAGTTGGTTGCTAGCACGCCGACTCTCGAATGAGTTCTCCTCACCGCGCATTTTTAATTCTTGGAGTTTCTTTAGTGTTTGTTGTTCGAGTAACTTGTTTTCGTTATAGCTTGCAAGCCAGTCGCGATAAGAGCCTTCCAGTTGTGCCAATACACTGTTAGAAAGAACCTGCTTCCCATCGAGATTTTTGCGTAAAATGTATCGGTTACTTTTGTTCGCAGACAGATTAAAGGTCGTCACTTTACCCGACACATCGGTAATCATCAGTGCCGAAAAACCACGCGTAAAATTGATGGCGTTAGAAGCGGTTTCTGACAGCGTAATGTTATCCACTTCGCAACCTGCCATTGCTGTACTCAGTCTGTCAAACTCGATAAACCGACCATCAATGTAATGGCTGAGTTCGCTGGCCCCGAGCGAGGTAGACAACTGACCAGATTGAATAATGTGATCAATCGTAAGTCTCTCTCGGGCCTGATAGTATGCATAGCCAAAAGACAAGATACTGATCGCGAGAGGGAGCAAAATAAAAAATACCTTAATACTCAGCTTGTTCATCGCTAACCTGTTGTCTTTGATCTTCGGGGCTGATACTCCCTAGGTTTTGAATGACTTTGAGTTCATCGCCGGAAAATTGAGCCAAATACATGGGTAAGTCGAAATGGTGATCCTCTCTTACACGGACCTTCATATCCCCTTTGTATAGCTCTAGTCCTGGAAATGCATCCAGCGTTAACTCTTTATCAATTGTACCGGCTTTGGTAATTGCGGAAGCGAGCAGATACACCAGATCATAATGTGCTTTGCTAGAGTAGGTGACCTCAGCATTCTCACCGTGAAAATCTTGATAGTGCGAGACAAATGACTCAGCGACTGGGTTATCAATACTTTTGAAAAAGTGCAGAGCTGTCATCACGCCATCCAGTGAGTTACTGTCGAGATTAGTCATATACGTTTCATCGGCGGCAAAGGCCACAATGTTCACTTTGCGGCCAAAGTCGAACGACTTCATCTGAGACAAAAATTTAAAGCCGTCGCCACCAGGTAAAATCAGCATCAGTGTGTCTGCGCCTGAGGCTTTAATCCGTTGCAGTACCGGCGTGTAATCATTGGTACCAAAGCCAGTAAACTCCGTATTGGCGACCACGCCGCCATGCTCATTAACGGATTGAATAATGCGTTTTGACATTCGGTGAGGCCACACATAATCGTAACCGAAGATGTAGAAACTTTTGCCAAGGTTCTCAATGACGTAAGGCACAACCGGCTCAATATAGTGTTCAGGTATGGTGCTGTAACACACTAAATAACGGCTGAAGTGACGGCCCTCATAATCAATACCATAGAGCATTGGCGTTTTGAATTTTTCAGCGACTTCAGCCATTGCGTAGCGAGATGCACTGCTGACGGGCCCCATAAGAGAAAAGACGTGCTCTTGCTGGATGAGTTCTCTGCTATAGCTGACAGTTTTGGCTGGGTTGGTTTCGTTATCGCGAACAATAATTTCCAGCTTATGCCCGAGTATGCCGCCGGAGCTATTGATCTCGTCCACCGCCAGCTGTGTGCCTTTAAGGGCTTGCTGGCCGTAAATGGCAAATGTTCCTGTGAGAGGGAGTACCGCACCTATCTTGATAGTACTTTTTTCTGGTGAGCAGCTTGTGGTCAATATTGCGATGAAAGACACCACGCACGACAAGATGACTTTTCTTATATCCATAAAGTTCTCAACTGTATTGGCCTTTGTCTCATATAACGTAAGTGTAGGTAACATATTCTATGAGAAAGGAGAAATACCTAACAAAAACAAGCATTAGTACACACTCTTTTGCTGTGCGATGCTTGTTTTTTCGACTATTTCTATTGTTCCTCTTCAATGAGGTGTAGAAAAAAGTGTGTGGGTAGCAGTCTTTCACATGCCATGGCTCACGGTTATCACGCCGCTTACTAAGGGGCGTTTACTCGGTATGACTCAATGAAATTCAAGATGTCTAATTTTGCGAATAAATTGTGATTTGAAACCCCTATAACAATGTGGGCGAGTACGTCGTCTTCACAGTAAAAGTAAGCAACGGGTGTGTTGAGCACTTCTGACATACGTTTGACGGTCGCGTAGTCAGGAGCATGTTTTCCAGTTTCGTATTGACTGATTCTGGCGCTGGAGCCAGCTTGGTCCATCCCTAGTTTATCTCCCAGCTCTCTCTGGGTCATCCCTTGCTTTTTTCTTATATATTTTAGCCGTCTAGGTAATGGGCTATTCATCCAATGAGTACCTCCGCTGTCGTAGCCGCTTTATTTTAACCTTATCGAAATATTAAATGACTAAGGAATTTTTAGATTTTGGTAATTTAGGGAAATCTATTATTAAAGTTGACGAATATCGGTCAATTCCGGTAGTGCTTATTAGCTTTTAGAATATTATGCTATTAATTCGTCTTAAAGATAAAGTGAGTGGTTAATTCAGAGAGGCCCAATAGCCCTGCTAGTATAAGATAAATCTTATTATTAATATTATTATATACCTGTAATTTGTGTGGATATAGGTTTTATATGTCGCTAAGTGCAGCGTTTACCTATGAATACGATCGAATAAAATAAAGGTTGTTGTGGTTCATAAATAGCGTGCCACATAATTTCATATAATTAAGAAATTAATTCGCTTAAATTGATGTCTTAGTGAAATATAAGGGAAGAGTAGGCAGAGAAAATACCTCTGCCTAATTATTAGACTTTAAAATATTGCAGTTGCGCGGATAGGTGCTCTGCGGTATTCGCCATTTCTTGGCTATCTTCAGCCAAAGATTGAGAGGCTTGAAGGACTTCGTTAGCTGATAGGTGGATACTGGTGACGTTTTGGTTCATTTCTGATGCTACTGAGCTTTGTTGCTCCGATGCCGCCGCAATTTGCGCCACCATGTCGTTGGCATTTTGCATTTCTGCCACAATATCATTGAGCTGTGCGCGTGTTTGGCTGGAAGCATTGACGCTGTTATCGACATTGTCATTGCTGCTTTGCATTGCAACAAAGGTGCGTTCGGCATGTTCGATCAGTGTATCGATAGTGTGCTGGACTTCATTGGTCGACTTTTGTGTTCTGCTAGCAAGGTTTCTTACCTCATCTGCCACAACGGCGAATCCTCGGCCTTTTTCACCCGCCCGAGCGGCTTCAATCGCAGCATTAAGCGCCAAAAGGTTGGTCTGTTCTGATACATCTCGAATGACACCCACTACTTTACTAATTTCGTCGACACCTTCCTGCAGTTCACGCACCAAATCGTTCGCCATAGAAATGTCACGAGATACGTCAGAAATCGCCTGAGAAGTTAGCTCCATCGTATGATCATTTTGTTCAGTGTGCTCCATCACTTTGTTGGTACTTTCTGAGGTAGATTCTGCATTGTGTGCCACATCATTGATGGTTGCGCTCATTTCTGTCATTGCTGTTGAAAGCAGCTCAAGTTGGGCATGTTGCGAGTTTACGCTGGTGGCCGCCTCCTCACTGGCTTGTGCTATGTTACTTGCCATGTTGCTGGAGAGCTGGGCAGAGTCATGAGCCGTTTTTAGCGTGTGTTGCAGTTTGTCTAGCATTTTGTCGATTTGCACACTCATAAGACCGAGTTCGTCTTTACGCGTTAGGCTCATGCGTACACGCAAATCCCCGTCGGCGATAAGCTCAGTGTTTTCAATCAACTTATTTAAAGGGGTAACAATATTGTGTGAGATTGCATACCCCATAGCGAACAGTAAGCAAGAGAGTACGACAACAACAATCGCCTCTTGAATAGCTAACGCGTAAAACGTTTCGTTGATGTCGGCAACCAAAATGCCAGAGCCAATAATCCAATCCCATTCTGGAAATAGGTGAACGTATGAAATTTTATCTTTTAGATCCCCTTGTGGGCTTTTCCATTGGTAGTCTAAAAAACCTTTTTGTTCCGGTGTTTTGGAGATAGTAACCATCTCTCGCCAGTGGAATTTACCGCCACCATCTTTAAAGTTTTCGGCATTTTTTCCGTTGAGGTTCGGCTTAAGTGGATGGCTAATGACGGTTAACTGCTGGTTAAGGATCCAGAAATAGTTACTGTCGTCATATCGAAGTGAATTAATGGCATCCAGTGCTTTTTGTTTGGCAGCTTCTTCGCCCAAAGTCGCTCTTTGGTCATAGTAATGCTTTGCGACGCTGACTGCCGTTTCTACTTGTGCACTTAGCTTGTTTTCTCGTTCTGTCATAGAGGAGTTGCGTTGCTGAATAAGGTTATAAGCACACGCGAGGAGGATTAAAACGAACGAGAGGAGAACAATGGAACTAAGCTTCGATTTTATGGATAGGTTGTTTAATATCATAAGCCACTGACTACTGTAGGTTGCTGAAATTATATTCAGCCTACTCTATCAATCTAACCCTTTAGTACTACTGACCTGAATCATAAAAAAATTGTATTCATTTTGTTACATAATGATTACTTGCCCTCAGTCAAACTCTCCATGCTTGATCTTTAAAAGCTCCTTATCGTAGTGACCAACGATAAGGAAACTTTGAACACTCTATTGCCTAGATGCTTCGGGGGGATCGGTGCTTTTTGTGCTAAATTTATTAATTTTGTGGCACAAATTCCTGAACATTTGCGCTTTTTAATGCAATGACTTTCATCGCCATCGCAGCTCCGATCATGGCTATTGCGGCGAGTATGAAGCCGTATTGGGTTAAACCATAGTGACTTAACAGAGCAATGACGATGTAACTAATACTTTGTACAAGTGTTGCAAACATCTGCAAACCACCGTCTGCGCGGCCGCGTTGCTCAACCGCAATCGTGTGATGCATCCAGTTTGTACGTGCGATCCGGTTGAGTGCGTTAAAGAAGCCAAATATTAAGGTGAAGACGAGTAATTGAGCAGGGTGAACGGAGAAACTCATCCCAACAAGCGCCAATGCAGCAATCGCCATGGCGTACACAATAGTAGAAGTATGGCTACTTAACGCGAGTAAACGTGCGACGAAAACGCCCGTAATCAAAGAGCCCAGACCAAAAGCAATGTTGTATCCCGCCAACCAGTCGCCAGATACTCCGGTTTCTGAAAACCAGATAGGGACTAACTTACCCAAGTAAGTCAGAATTGGGTAGGACAAAGCAGACAGCATGAGAAAGACATAAAAACGAGGTGATTTAGTGAATATCTGTTTGCTTTCTTTTAACTGGTCAGAAAAGGAAGTTGTTTGGCTTTGTCTTAGCTGTCGTCGATATGGCGTAACAATATAACTCAAGGTGGCAATTCCCGCTGCTATCGCAGCAAACGCGGCAAACTCTAACATTCCCCAGCTTTCTAGCAGTATCACACCTAAAGCACCGGCTCCCAGAGTTGTTCCCTGCATGATGATTTCCTGCTTGCCGGAAATAGAAGCGTATTCATGTGGGTCGTAGTTTTCCTGAGTAAAAGCGTTGTTTGTTGACCAACCCAAGTTACTGGATGCCCAGTAAATCAGTTGCGCCCCAGCGAGCAGCCAGTGTGAACCGAAATCGAGTAAGTATGCTATGAACACCACACCAGCGGTGGCGAACTGGATAAATTGCACCAGTACCAGTAAAGATTTCCGCGAATGTCGGTCAATCAGTGTCGAGAAAAAAGGCGTGAGGAAAAATGAAATGGCGGTACAAGCCAGTGCCACCATTGCGACAAATGGCCCCATATTCGGTGTTGCCAGCATGATCCAAGGCAAAGCCATCATAAACAGGCCGGACGAAATGCCATCGAAGAATCGCCCTGACAGGTAAGGCAGCGTTTTGTTTTTCATTAATAATTTCATTATTTTTCCCTAAACCAATTTAACTTGGTCATACTTTAGAACCTCAAGTAAACTTGAGGTAAAGCACTATTTTTAGTTTTGGAGAACAATATGGAAATGTCTGTCGGTGAAGTCTCTGCACGCGCGGGGATCAAAGTGTCTGCTCTTCATTTTTACGAGCAGAAAGGTTTGATAAGCAGTTGGCGAAACCAAGGTAACCAAAGGCGCTACGATCGCAGTGTGTTACGTAGGCTTGCAGTGATCAAAGCTGCGCAAGAAGTGGGCCTGACTTTAGAAGAGATAGCAGCGTCTTTAGCTCATTTACCTAAGCATCAAGCCCCAAATCGCAAGCAGTGGGAGGCTTTAGCGACGGGGTGGCATGATTTGCTTGAACATCGAATCCAGCAGTTGAAAGCGCTTCAAGAAGATCTTGGTGGCTGCATCGGGTGCGGCTGCTTATCAATGGAGTCCTGCGCGATCTACAACCCTCAGGATATACGCGCAGAAACCTTTAAAGGCAAAACACTGCTTACCGCACCAGAAGAGTGGTCATCCGAGGGAAAGGGCGAAAGTGAGTAACAAAGGTAAAGTAAAGATACTGAAAAAGTTACCAAATAAGACCATGGAAGCAACCTTGGCTGGCTCTATCGAAAAACGTTCTGCAAATAAATAGTTCATGACCGCGGGTGGCAGCATCGTAAACAGCACCATCATTTGTAATTGCAGAGTCGGCAGCGGAATAAAAAAGTAGATAACCGAGAAGGCGATGGCCCCTGTAAGTAAAGATTGCAAGGTACACAAGATACCGATACGTAACCCACTTAAACGAATGTGACACATTTGTGCCCCCAGTGACAGCAACATAACAGGCACCGCGGCTTGGCCAAGCAGTTTGGTGGCTTCATAGAGTGGCGCCCAAACCCCAATGCCCGTCAGGTTGAGCGTTAATGCACTACTGGCAGCAAGAAAAACAGGCATGCGAATAATCTGTTTCAATGGGTTGCCTTCACTCAGCAGTGCCAAGCCCAGGCTGATGTGGACGCAAGCCGATACCACAAATAGCAGTACCGCAGAGGAAAGTGCGCTGTCGCCAAATGTATAGGTAAACAGGGGGATCGCGAGATTACCGCTATTGCGAAACATATGAGGTGGCGCCCAAGCCTTAAAGTTTAATCCCGTCAATCTGCAAATTGGAAACATCAGCAAGCCAGGTAATAGAACCGCGATTAGAGAAGCTGACAGTAGCGGTATCTGCTTGGTATCCAGTGGCATTGAAATCAAAGAAGAGAACACAAGAGCGGGCGTAAAGGTGTCCATATTGATTCGATTAATAGGACGAAAATCCGGTTTTAACCAACGGCCGACAGAAAACCCAACCAAGACGAGCGCTAAAACTGGGAAGAGAATTCCTATGACTTGTTGAACCATGATTTTCCTTAACGGCTGATTGTTTATTGTCCTTTATGTCAAACTTACCTTAATCGATAGCGATTAAATAGATGTAATGTAAAGAAACCTTTCTCATGAACAGCAGTTTGGCTCGTGACCGTTGACTTACGAGAGAATGACAGTTGCTCTTCATTTGTTTGCTATTCGTGTAATTTCACTACATGAATGCGACTTATAGCCTATTATTGATAAGTCACCTATTAAGGTGCAGGGCTGTGAGCAGCTAAATAAACAGAACTCTAAAGTGACGATGAACACAATTTAGCCAACGAACGCGTGTCATTTCGTAGAAATCAGGAATGTATCCTTAACCTAATTTATTCACGCGTTAAATTTATATGAATTGTGTTTCTTAAAACGGAATTTTTGGATATGTCGCCGAAGAAGCGAAATACTTTAATTTTGGGGATCTTCTCTGTTGTTGCGGTTATTGCCGTCTTATTCACTCCCCAATTGATAACAGAAGAAAAAAAGATAGAGGCTAAACTGGCGATCGCTGTTTCGCAAACGCCATTATCGTCTCCTTTTCTGATTGCAAAAGAGCGTGGTTACTTTAAAGAGCAGGGGCTGGATGTCACTTTGGTCCCATGCAATGGTGGTGTAGATTGTACTCATCGGATGCTTAGCCGTGATGTTGACTATGCGACGGCTTCTGAATCCGTTCTCATGTTTCAAAGCTTTAATAGGCAAGATATTTCAATTTTGGTTAGTTTTGTTGAGTCGGATAACGACCTGAAATTACTTACATTAGAGCCTTCGAATATTCGATCTGTAAAAGCGTTAGAAGGAAAAAAAGTTGGGGTTATAAAAGGCAGTGCCAGTGAGTTCTACTTTGACTCTGTGCTGATTGCTAATAACCTTAAAAATCTCCAGCTCAAGAAGGTATACCTTACTCCAAGTGAGTTGGTCCCTGCGCTTTTATCCTATCGTGTTGATGCCATCTCATCTTGGGAACCACTGGGCTATAAGGCGGAGCTCTTATCTGCCAATAAAGTGGTCAACTTAGGCAATAGCGCGATTTATCAACTCTCATTCAACCTGCTGGCTATGACTCCGAACTTGGAGCACTCAAATGACGAGTCATTACGATTGCTCAAAGCGCTTGATTTAGCGGTAGAGTGGATAAATAACAATCCGGATCAAGCATTAGAAACAATTGCTACCAGTTTAAACCTGTCGGTCGATCAGGTGGCGTGGTCTTGGGAGGATTTAGTTTTTCGGTTATCGCTGGGAAACTCTCTTCTCTCTAATATTCAGTTGCAGGCGCGTTGGGCGGTCGAAAGTGGACTCGTGGACAGTGAGCCCCCCGATTTTCGTGCTGTGTTTTACTCATCCCCCTTTGAGCAACTTGTTGCATCAAGAGATTAAATTATGCTGGGCTCTCTAAATAAAAAGCTGTTTGCGTTATCGATTACCACAATGATGTTGACTCTGTTTATCGTGCTCTCATTTGCTCGTGTGAGCTTTGAGCGGGAAGAAACCAAGTCTGAGCTTGATCAAGTTGTCGATCTTCAACTGAAAGTGGATATGCTGCGAAGTCAATTGTGGGTATTTCTCCAGTTTAGTGACGAAGCCAGTTTGAATCAGGTCGAATATGCTCAAGCGGAATTGGCGACGAAACTAACACAGTACAATAAGAGTACCGTGTTGTTGGATAATATTGTGCGCATGAACCAGAGCTTGGATGTGTTGTTGAATCAAGAGAAGGAAGTGTATTTCAGTAAAGTTGGTGGCATTGACAAACTTGGGGCAGATGATATCAATGCAAGAGGGCTGCTTCATTCTCGTTATAATATGATTGTACAAAATATGACGGAAGAACTGGCTTACGTGCATCAGGCCGTGCTGGCACATAATGACGAACGGCAGAACCAAGTTATGATGTATGCGGCAGCATGGTTGTTCATTAGTTCTGTTGTCGTCAGCGTGTTGGCATGGAGTATGTTTTTTCGCTTCAGGACTGGGGTTTCTACCATCAAGAAGGCGATAGCGAACTTGGCGGACGGCAAACTGGACACCAAGATCGAAGGGAACAACTTAGACACTGAGTTTCTCGCTGTTGCGCAGTTTTTTAATGAAATGACGAACTCTTTACGAGAAAGCACAGTAACAAAACAAGAGTTAGAAGAAGAAGTTAGGCGTCAAACAGAGCAGCTACAACAAAAGCAAGAGCAACTGATATTCCTTTCTGAGCACGATCATCTGACCAATATTATGAATCGACGCGCTTTTGATAGCCATTTGGAAAGCGCCATTATCAATGCGAATCGCACACAGTGTAAGCTCGCGTTATTCTTTATCGATTTAGATGAATTCAAAGAAGTGAACGACACCTACGGGCACGATGCTGGGGATGCGATTTTAGTTTCAGTGGCAGAGCGATTGAAACAGGCAGTGCGAGAGACGGATTTTGTTGGCCGAATTGGTGGGGATGAGTTTGTCGTGTGCTTGGATCATCTCAATGATTTTAAGATTGTGACCAGCAAAGCCAAGCAGTTGATTGAGGCGATAAATGAACCGATCTCTTTAAATGGCAGAGCGTTTAGTGTTGGGGCGAGTATTGGCGTCAGTTATTACCCTGATCAAACACAAAGTAAAGACGGTCTATTAAGTGTCGCTGATGAAGCCATGTACCGAGCGAAGCAACTCAAGCGTTCGGCTTGCCTTGATAGTGAATCAACCTATTGTCGTGTGGTTTCCGATTCAGTGGTGACGCTTGCTTCGGTTAAAGAGTAAATGGTTCGTTATAGGTGTAAAGTTCATTTAACACCTTCAGATATGAGATATTTAGTCCAGTTTCTCGACAAATTTACTAATTCTCGACATCTTATGCGCGTTTGATCCACCACCGTTTGGGTGGATCGCAAAGGGATAGGATTTCGAAAATGGATAAAGAACATAGTTTGCGTGAGAATTTACTCGCGTTGATATTGGGTAGCGCCTTGGTGTCACTGGGTGTTATTTTCTTCAATAAAGTCGGTTTGCTTACTGGTGGCACAGCGGGATTAGCCATCTTTTTAACGAAGGTAAGTGACTTCAGCTTTGGTCAGGTTTTCTTCGTGCTTAACCTGCCTTTTTATATTTTGTCGGTTACACGAATGGGCTGGCGTTTTACCATCAACACCTTTATCGCGGTAACCATTGTATCGCTCGCGGTGGATCACCTGCATCATGTTATCGAGATTGCACGTATTGATACTTTCTACGCAGCGCTGCTTGGTGGTGGTTTGATTGGTATCGGCATGCTGGTCATTTTTAGACACAAGATGAGTTTGGGTGGATTTAATATTCTAGCGCTATTTCTGCAAGAAAGATTTGGTATTCGTGCAGGCAAAGTGCAGATGGCTTTGGACTGCACCATTGTTGTGTTGTCGCTCTTTATCGTCGATGTGTGGCTCATTGCCTTGTCTGTTGTTGGCGCGATTGCCACCAACTTGATTTTAGCGATGAACCATAAACCTGGGCGTTATCAGCCAAAGGCTACCGCTGCATAACAGGTTCAATAAAAAGGGCTTAGCATTTCGCTAAGCCGTTTTTTATATCAACTCTTCCAGTTTGCTAATGCTGACGATATTTTCAGGCACATCCTCAGAATTACGGTTAAACCAGATGGCGTTCAAGCCTGCCTTTATTGCGGGGTACACATCTTTATTTAGAACGTCTCCCACCATGGTAAGTTCATCGGGTTTAACGTTCAGCTCATCAGCGATTGCTAAGTAAAACTCGGCGCAGTTTTTTTCTATTCCTACGTTGGTTTTACAAAAATATCCATTGATATAACGATCAAGCCCCACACGCTGAAACGCTTGTTGAATTTCCGCTTCACTGGATTCTTGTGCACTGGTTGCAATGTAAATCGTGTGATGTTTGGAAAGGGCTTTGAGTGTTTCCTCTGCACCTTCAACGGCTGCAACGTCTTTCCATAGGTACATTTTCTCTGTGTTGGCCGGGTCATCGACCATTAGGGTGTCTCCCCAGTCGAACAGAAATACTCTCTCCATCAATGCTTCTATCGCTCCTGCTTTTCCATCTTGGTAATAGTTTGGATCTGTAATGATCCAAAAGCAAAGTTTATCCAGACGATAAAAAACCTGATTAGTTCCACCGGGTGAATTGGTATTAAATTCTTGCCTGAGATTCAATCATACTTAATTCAAGGTACTGAAATGCTATCAATTGATGATGTTGTTGTTGCAACAAAAGGTGTAGATTTAGGCCAGATGGTTGTCGCTGGTTTAAGTTCTGGTGGTTTTTATGTTCACGTTAAAGCGGGCGAAATGACCTTAACCTACCCGGCAAAAGACCTTAAGAAAGCGTAATGCAGTAAAGGCATCCCTAATGATGAAGGCTTGGTTATTTACCAAGCCTTTTTGATTTCATTTACGTAACACTTCCTATTCAAAAATCTCACTTTACACATACAAGACGTGTTGCTGTCAGCCTTCTCTTTCTCTTCTCAGTCCCACAATCTCATGTAAATATTAATTGTTGCGACCAGCTCAAGTTGGCTCATTTTCAAGCGGTATGCTTCCTATCCGCAATGAGCCTATTGATAACTTTAGTTGGTAAAAATCGCCACACAATAGTGAATTCATCAAGCGAATGAGTTCAAGTTTGTTGTGCGTCATCATAACATGCTGATATTTAGTGGTTTAATTTATGGCTTAGTGTTTGCTTAGTGCTATGGTCGATATGGGCTGGCGTTTTCATTTCTTACCTATTCACTTATTAAATAATTATTTTGGAATGATTGGATAGTTCATGAAGAATTGATGTCAAATTGCCAGTTCATATATAACTCATTATTTCATCTCTCTTTTCTGATCGTTCTGCATTGAAGAGAGTAGAGAAAACTTTGGTAAGGAATAAAAATGAGAATAAAGCCGTTACGTTGGTTGTTGCCTTTTGTCTTACTTGGTGGAGCGTATGGAGGCTACGCTGCGATTGATGCAACTTCACCTGAACCAGAAGAGTCTTCCCCACTGAAATTACCGCCTACAGTCACTGTTTTTCCTGTCCAGTCGAGCGATCACCAAGTGGTGATCACCAGTCATGGAGAGCTACAACCAGTGGAAGTCACGCGGTTATCGGCTCAAGTGTCGGGAGAAGTGGTCAGTTGGCACCCGAATTTTGTGGCTGGTGGTGTGGTAAAGCGTGGGGAAGTGCTATTCAGTATTGAAAAAGACAATTATCAGGCGGCGGTTTTACAAGCTGAAGCCCAGCTCGCTACTGCGAAAGCTAGCCTTATTGAAGAGAAAGCCCGTGCGGAAGTAGCGAAGAGACAGGCAAGGAGTTTACCTGCTAAACAAGTGACGGATTTGTATCTTCGCAAGCCGCAACTTTTAAGTGCTCAAGCTCAGGTGAAGTCTGCTCAAGCAGAGCTGAAGCGTGCTAAACGTGATTTAGCCAATTGTCGGGTCGTTGCGCCGTATGACGCGCTTGTTGTCGCCAGAGACATTGGTGTCGGTCAATTTATCTCAGCGGGCGCGCCAGTCGCCACGCTCAATAACATTGAGGCAGCGGAGATCCACATACCCATTGCGGGCTTCGACAGTGCCTTTTTGCCACAAAACTATGAAGGCATAGAAGCCGATATCATTGAGCGCGGCATAGTGACAACAAAACGTAAAGGTCATATTGCGCGTGACCTAGGTGTGGTGGATAGCAGTACACGAATGCTTAGTATGGTGGTTCGAGTCGAGGACCCATACGCTCTTAAATCTGACCAGACTCCGATGAAATTTGGTTCTTACGTTGAAGTTAAATTTGCAGGAAAAGAGCTCAAGCACATCTATCGTCTTCCTCAGGAAATCGTTAATAACCGCCAGGTTTGGGTCGTGAATTCTGAAGGCGAGCTCGAACCGCGTACGGTGAATGTTTTGCGAGCAGAAAAAGAATTCATGCTGATCAATCAGGGCTTAGCTGATAATGAGCAGTTGGTATTGACGGTGCCCGAGTATCCTCAAAAAGGCATGCGGGTCACGATCGCATCCACCAGTGAAAACGCAGCTGAGTAGGAGCTTTTAAATGGATGAGTCAAAACAAAAAGGCTTAATTGCTTACTTTGCGAATAATGCGGTCGCTGCCAATCTATTAATGGCGTTTGTGCTGATTGTTGGCACGGTGAGCTTTTTCTTTATTCAGCGTCAGATGTTTCCCAACATTGAAGTCAACTATATCAATGTTTCTGCGCAGTACCCGGGGGCATCACCTCAAGAGATTGAAGAAAGCATACTGATTAAAGTTGAAGAGTCGTTGAAAGATGTCACTGGGATCAAGAAGTCCGTGTCTACAGCGTATCGAGGCAGTGGCAGAATAGAACTTGAGATAGATGTCGACGAAGACGTGTCTGATGTACTCGATAAGGTGAAGCAGAAAGTTGATTCTACAGCGAACTTCCCATCGGGCATGGAGCCTATCCAAGTTTATCAGTATGAGTACCGTCAGGACGTGATAGAAATGTCATTGGTTGGTGATCGTCCTCTGCTCGAACTAAAGCCCATTGCCAAGCAGATAGAAGATGAACTGCTGCAACTCGAAAACGTCGCTTTGGTTGATCTTGGTGCGCCTGAGTATGAGATCGGCGTGGAAGTGGAGCCAAGAACCTTACAAAAGTACAGCTTAACGCTCAACGATGTAAGCAATGCGATCCAACGTTATTCGGCCAACTATTCGGCAGGGGAAGTTAGAACCAACGCGGGAATGATCTCTGTCCGTATTGAAAACCAGTACTATAAAGGAGAAGAATTTCGCCAGATCCCGGTGAAAATCGGAGCCAATGGTGGAAAAGTCTTACTGCAAGATATTGCGACGATCAAAGACGGCTTTACTGAAGGCGATCGCTACTTCAAATATTCGGGTGAAAACGCTATCTACTTCTCGGTGAAAGCTACCAAAGATCAAAACATCGTGACCGTAGCGGATTCTGTTAAAGCATACATTGAGCACAAAAACCAACAGCTTCCATCCGATCTTAAGATCAATACGCTCGTAGACATGACGTATTACTTAAACGCGCGTCTAGAGATGATGCTCAAGAACTTGCTGCAAGGTACGGTGTTAGTCGCCTTGATGTTGAGTCTGTTTTTACGCTTCAAGCTGGCCATGTGGGTGATGATTGGCTTACCGGTTTGCTTCCTGGGAGCGGTAATGCTGATGCCTGCGATTGGTGTGAGTATCAACATCGTCTCTTTGTTCGCCTTCATTATGGTGTTAGGGATTGTCGTCGATGATGCGATCGTCATTGGCGAGAGCGCTTACTCGGAAATTGAGAAAAATGGGGGAGGCGTTGAGAATGTCGTTAGGGGCGTTAAACGCGTTGCGACACCAGCGACGTTTGGCGTGTTAACCACTATCGCGGTATTTGCGCCCTTTTTGATGTCGAAAGGCATTGAGCGCGCGTTTTTCTTTGGTATCTCCTCGATTGTGATCCTGTGTCTGCTGTTTAGCTTAATTGAATCTAAATTGATATTGCCGGCGCACTTGGCACATACCAAATTTAGTCCGATAAAAGAGGGCAGTTGGCGTGACCGATTTAATAAACGATTCTTTGGTCTGATTAATGGCCCATATAAACGCTTGGTGACCGCTTGTACTTACTGGCGCTGGAGTGTATTCACGGGTTTTGTGGCGTTACTTGTTGTTAGTGTGGCTCTTGTGATGGCAAATCACGTGAGAATTGTGCCTTCTCCCAAGGTACCGCATGACTTTCCGAGCATTAAGTTGGTGATGAATGACAACGTATCGAGCGAACAAACGATTGAAGCATTGAAAACAATCGAACGCGTTGTGCTTGATATTGATTCGGAGATTGCTAGCGAAACGGGCCAAGTGATGGTCAAAGATACGCTGGCCTTTAACCAAGGGCGAAAGGAAGGCACTTTGCTCGTACCATTGGTCGATGAAGAATTACGCCCAATGAATACCTTTGAACTGGCAAGAAAGTGGCGTGAGCGCCTGCCTGTTATTCCAGGATTAAAAACCATCACCATCGCAGATGACATCAATGACAATGGGCAAGGAGATGAGTTCGGTTTTCTGCTTTACGGCTCTGAGATTGAAACGTTAAACGCGGCTGGTAAAGCGTTGATCAACAGACTTGGTCTAAAAGAAGGGCTGTTTGATATTTCGTCTTCGATTGATACCGGTAGCCAAGAAGTACTGTTGTCCTTAACGCCTGTGGCCTACGACTTGGGTTTAGACTTGTTTGATATCGCGACTCAGGTCGGTGGCAGTTTCTATGGTGGTGAAGCTCAGCGCGTTCTACGTGATGGCGAAGAAATCAAAGTCATGGTTCGTTATCCCAAGCTAACTCGTGAGGCCTTTTCATCGCTGCGCTACGCTGTGATTACCACACCAGAAGGTAAGAAAGTGATGCTGGGGGATGTAGTCGAGATTAATCAGCAGCCGGGTGTGAGCTCGATTCGTCGCGAGGGTGGATTTAGAACCGTCTACGTATATGGTTCGATTGATGAAGAGTTGGTTGAACCAGGCGCAGTCATTGGCAGTGTGTATGAGGAAATTCTACCAGAAGTACTTGCTGCTTATCCTGGCGTTAAAACCGAGCTTGGTGGCAGTATAGAAGAGCAACAAGCCCAGCAAGATGAGCAAAAGATCTTCTTTATTGCCGGTATGATCATTGTTTATATCCTGCTTGCCGTACCGCTGCGTAGCTATACTCAGCCGCTTATCATTATGTCGGTGATCCCGTTCAGTTTGACGGGGGCAATCTGGGGGCATTACTGGTTCGGCTTAGATCTCAGTATGATGTCAACATTTGGCTTGATAGCGGCGGCTGGTGTGGTCGTGAATGACTCGTTGGTGATGACCGATTACGTCAATCAACTTCGGGCACAAGGTAAAGCCATCAAAGACGCCGTGATAGAAGCAGGCTGTGCGCGATTTAGAGCAATTACACTAACATCAATCACCACTTTTGTTGGTGTGTTGCCTATTATGTTCGAGACGAGCCTGCAAGCAAAACTGGTGACGCCAATGGCGGTTGCACTTGGGTTTGCGGTTGTATTTGCCACCTTACTGACACTGATATTGGTGCCTTGCTTGTATCTGATGTTGGATGACATCAAAAGGCTACTGTCTAAGGTTAAGGAAATACTTCGTATTGGCCGTAAAATTAAAACGGTATAACTTTAAGCCGTAGAGACAGGGGCAGGATGTAAAGTCCTGCCCCTTTTTTTGTTCTGACTTTTTACAGCTATCATTGGATGGTGTCTTTTAAGTTTGGCAACAGGACCATTATAAAGACACAAACTTATCAACGCCTTGGCGAATGTTGTCTGCAAACACTTTAGCAAGCTGAGACATAGGTTTATGCGCAGGGGTGAGAATGGCGTGGTCAAACATTACGGCTGGCGTGAATGGGCGAAACACCACATTTCCTTGGCCGGATTTATACAGTTTGTAACTGGCCGCACTGATTGGATCACAGATGCAAGCACACAGCTTCTGCTCCACAAATTCGAAGCCTGAAATGTAATTCTGCAACTCGAATCTTGGTCGATAAGTGGCTCCATATTCCTCAAACAGCATGCGTACATGCTCACTTGCGGAGTGACGCGTATACAGCGCAGCCAGCGGTTCGTTATCCAGATCTTTCGGGGTAATCACTTCTTTAAGCGCCAGTGGGTGGTCTTTATGCAACGCACAAACCCCCTCAAGGTTAATGGGCTCGACATGGAAAGAATCCCTATCTTTCGGTAGTTCCGAGTACCCAATATCATACTGCTGGGAGGCGACCCAGTCTTGAACCATGGTCGAGCTGCGCATCATCATCGATACTTCGACCTCTGGTCTATCCTTCACAAATTCTGCAATGACATGCGGCATAAAGAACAGTGCTGCGGCAGGCATGCACGCAATGCGAAGTTTCCCTCGGGTTAGGTTTTTGACCTCTGCCATAAGCTGTGTTGAGCGCGATAACCGCTCCAGAATGGCGTCTGTCTCTTCAAGTAAAAAGTACGCTTCAGGGTTTGGGATTAGCCGGCCTTTATGCCGCTCAAACAATGCAAACCCAAGCTCTTTCTCCAAGCTAACCAGCATCGCGCTTATCGCAGGCTGAGTCCGGCACAAAGTTTTCGCTGCCACAGTAACCGATCCAGAACGCATCACGGTACGGAAAGTTTCAAGTTGTTTTATTGATATATTGCTCATGTATTCCTATAAGAAAAAATTATGACTTTAGAGAAATTTTAAATTTGTTTTTATTAACTGTCACCATTAAATTAACGATGTATTTACAAATACAACAATAAGGAAATGTACTGTGGAGCAAAAGTTCAGATATCTGCTGACTTGCTTGATTGCATCTGTAGCGCTGATGCAGTTCATCCAAGTCGTGACGCGATATATCTTTGAGGTCCCAATTATGGGGCTGGAAGAGTCGATGGTGATCCCCACTGTTTGGCTCTACATGCTTGGCGCGGTGAATGCTTCAAGGGAAGACACGCAAATCCGTGCAAATGTGCTGGAAATTTTCATTAAGACAGAACGCGGACACCAGATCCTCGCTCTGGTTGGTGAAGTGATCAGCTTTGTTATTTCGGCCTGGCTGACTTACTGGGCATGGGATTATGCCAAGTACGCATGGCGAGTGTGGAAAGAGAGTCCAACGCTTTATATACCTACGTTTTATCATGAGTGCTCCGTATTTCTCGGATTACTTCTGATCACTCTTTTCATCGCTGTTCATATCGTCAAGTTGGTACGCCAGCTTAGATCTCCATCCTATTCAGTAAGTAAGGTTTAAATTATGGTTGAAGTAGCTCTGTTAGCAGTGGCAGTTTTGGTCATACTGCTGACGTTCGGTGTACCTTTACCGTTCTGTTTCGGTGGTGCGTTAATGGTGATGAGTTTTGTCGGCGATATGTCGATGAAAGGCAATATGATGTGGGGCGCAGGCCAATTAATGAACCCGGTTCTGCTTGCGATACCGCTGTTTGTCTTGGCTGGCACCATCATGAGTCGAAGTGGTATCGCCGCCAGTTTATTAGGTTTTGTGAACGTTTTTGTCGGCCATATCCGCGGCGGATTGGGCATTGTTGCCTCAGTTAGCTGTGCAATCATTGGTGCAATTTCAGGTAGTGGCTTGACGGGTGTGGCTGCCATTGGGCCTTTGCTTATCCCTGAAATGGAAAAGCGCGGTTACCCACGAGCGTACGCAACAGCTTTGATTGCAAACTCATCAATTCTAGGTCTGTTGATTCCGCCAAGTGTCACCATGATTGTCTATGGTTGGGTCACAGATACCTCTATTCTGGCTTGTTTTCTTGCGACTTTAGGTCCGGGTTTGTTGGTCACTTTCAACTTTGCCGGAATCAACATGTTCATGGCGCGTAAGTTTCCACTGGTGTTGGATGACAAACCAACGATGTCAGAATTGATTAAGCAGACATCAAGCAAAACCTTTAACGCGATCCCTGCTTTATTGATGCCTGTGATCATTTTGGGTGGCATTTATGGCGGCATTATGACGCCAACAGAAGCCGCAGCCGTCGCAGTGATCTACGCTGTGCCAGTTGGGTTCATGATCTACAAAGGTCTGAGCTGGAAAACTCTGTTGGAATCCGGGAAAGAATCGGCAACCGCGGTTGGCTCTATCATGTTTATGATTCTGTTTAGCCTCATCCTGAGCCAGATGTTCGTTGTTGAAGATATTCCTCAGCAGCTTGTAGAAGCCATCTTTGGTATCACCGATAACAAAGCGTTGCTGCTTATTTTCATTAACGTGTTGTTGTTTTTAGTGGGCATGGTAGTGAATGACCTTACTGCCATCATCCTTATCGCGCCGCTGCTTTTACCACTGATGACAGCAATTGGTATCAGCCCAATTCAGTTTGCCGCCATTATGGGCGTAAACACGGCAATGGGTGGTGTAACTCCTCCATACGCGTCGATTCTTTACCTAGGTGCTCGCATCGGAAACGTTAAGTTCTCGGAAGTCGTTGGCCCTGCAATGCTACTGATTGTGTTTGGCTACCTGCCAGTCGTAATCCTAACTTCGTTCTGGGCAGATTTGTCTCTGTTCCTCCCTACTGTGTTTGGTTATTAAAAGGAAATTACCATGTTTAAAACAAGTAAGTTTGCACCATCAAAAACACTGAAAAAATACAGCGTTCTTGCTTCGCTCATTGCGGCTGCAGTGACAGCGATCCCTGCGCAAGCAACGACATTAAAAATCAGTCATGTTCGTCCACAAGGGACAGTGGTTGATAACGATATCAAACAACTTAGTGAGGCGCTTAAAACCTCAACAGACGGTGATCTTAAGTTGCGCGTTTATGCCGCCAATGCCTTGGGTGACTACACCTTAGTTCAGGAACGTATTTCTGTCGGTGCTATCGATATGGCGTTGCAACCCGCGTCTACGTCGACGGATAGACGCATGCAGATTGGTCTGTTGCCTTTCTTAGCCAATGATTGGGAAGAGGCGCAAAACGTTTATGGTAGCGGCGCACCAGTACGTGAAGCCATGGAAGAGTTGTTTGAAAAACAAGACATTACTCTGCTTGCAGCATATCCAGTCTACTTCGGTGGTATCTCGTTAAATCGTGAAGCTGTGGATGCAGGCAACCCAGATTCAGCTAAAGGCATTAAACTGCGTGTTCCGCCGATCAAGAGCTTCCAACTTTTGGCTGATAATGTCGGTTACATCGGTTCCCCACTGCCGTTCTCTGAAGCCTTCACTGCGGTTCAAACCGGCGTAGTTGATGGTGTGATTGGTTCTGGCGCTGAAGGTTACTATGCGTCATTCCGTGATGTGACAAAGACATATATTCCTTTGAACACGCACTTCGAGATCTGGTACTTGATGATCAACTCAGAGCGTTTGGATGACTTAGATGAAAATGAGCAACAAGCTCTAAAGGCCGCAGCGCAACAGTTTGAGTCTCGTCGCTGGCAGGCGGCTCAAGTCGACCAAAAAGAAAACGAACAAAGACTCGTTGAAGCAGGTGCCACCATTGTAGAAATGACACCAGCGCAACTGCGAAAAACAGCGGATAAAGTTCGCGCAACAGTATGGCCACAGATCATCGAAGATATCGGCTCAGACTGGAGCCAGCCAATCATAGATAAAGCGCTGAATTAAGCAAAGCACATACAAACGGGGGCAGTCCTGCCCCCAAATTTAGTCTGAAGAGAATGTTATGAAACCGGAATACATAGTTGTCGGTGGCGGTGTCGTGGGTTGCGCTTTGGCCTACGGGCTGCTGAAAGCTGGCCATCAAGTCACCGTATTAGACGGTGGAGACAGTGCGCATCGGGCATCACGCGGAAACTTTGGCTTAGTGTGGTTATCAAGCAAAGGGTTAGACGCGCCACATTACGCAGCGTGGACACGTCGTTCAGTGAATTTGTGGCAAGGATTAGCACACGAGCTGGAAAGCGCAACGGGTGAAAAGTTAAATCTGGTTCAGCAAGGTGGATACGATTTCCACTTCTGTGAAAAAGAGCTCATGGCCAAGGCGCAGCAATACGAGCATTTACGCGAAGCCCTGGGTACCGATCATCCCTATGAAGTCTGGGACAGAGCCCGTTTGCTCGAAGAAGAACCCGATATCGGCCCAGATGTGGTAGGAGCGATTTATGGCCCAGAAGATGGCCATGTGAATCCGCTGCAACTACTTAAAGCGTATACCAAAGCTATTCGTCATCTTGGCGCGAACCTCATTACGGGTGTCCATGTCTCGGATATTGAAAAGGATGACACAGGGCGCTTTCAGGTAACACTTGAGGACGGTACGCAGTACCAAAGTGACAAAGTGATCCTGTCTGCGGGCTTAGGTGCGGCCAAACTCGGACCTAAGTTGGGCTTTGTTGCCCCAATTTCTCCTCAAAAGGGGCAAGTGCTGATCACGGAAAAATTGCCGAAAATCATCAAGCGTCCTTCTGGCATTATTCGACAGGTTGACGAAGGCGGCATCCAGATTGGTGACTCGAAAGAAAACGCTGGGTTTGATGACAGTGACACGCTTGAAATGACAGCCGCTATTGCGGAACGAGCCATCGCCGTGTATCCGTTTTTGGCACAAACAAGATTGGTCCGCAGTTGGGGCGCGATTCGAATTGTCTCTCCTGATGGCCTGCCGATCTACCAGCAATCAACAACGCATTCTGGCGCTTACCTGATCAGCTGCCACAGTGGAATTACCCTTGCAGCGGCGCACTCCTATTTACTTCCACATTGGCTGGAAGACTCTGCCGATGCACCAAATTTGGAGGTGTTCAGTGAAGAACGATTCTAAGTTTCAACGACTTGAACAGGCTAGCTCTCAGCCTAAGTTGGTTCAGTTTTACTGGGAAGGCAAAGCGTATACCGCGTATGAAGGGGACACCATTGCCGTGGCACTTTTTTCTGCGCAAGTAAACCATACACGTGAAACTCCGCAGTCGGGTTCCCCGCGAGCACCGTTCTGCATGATGGGAAGTTGCTTTGAGTGTCGCGTTGAAGTGAATGGTGAACAGAATGTTCAAGCCTGCATGAATTTAATCGAAGACGGCATGCAGATTTGCCGCCAAACCACCTAACAGGAGACATCATGCAAGACGAAGTAACCAATGTAGTGGATGTATGTGTGATCGGAGCAGGGCCCGCGGGGATGAAAGCGGCTGTGCGCTGCTCGGCCGCGGGTGCTAGCGTCACTGTTATCGATGAACAAGCGCGTCCCGGCGGGCAAATTTACCGCGCAGTGCAAGAGAACGGCCACCCGAATGGTCATATTTTGGGCCCGGATTACTTGCGCGGCGCAGAGTTAGTAAAAGCCTTTAATCAAGCGGAAGTGAATCACGTATCGCAAGCCACATTGTGGCGGATTGATGAAGACAATACGGTTTATTGGAGTCAGCAAGGCAAAGCACATAAGACCATCGCGAAAAATATCATTATTGCTACTGGTGCGACAGAACGTCCGTTTCCGTTTGTTGGTTGGACATTACCCGGTGTAATGACCGCAGGGGCGTGTCAGATCATGATGAAAACATCGGGTTTAGTGCCCAAACAAGCGGTCATGGTTGGAACGGGGCCACTACTTTACCTTTTGGCCGCGCAAATGATTGATGCCGGATCGCCTCCTAAAGCGATCGTCGATACTCAACAATCAGATGGATATTTAAAATCACTCCGATTTGCGTCAAACGCGTGGACAGGGCGTAAGTATTTGATTAAAGGGCTAGGTTTACTGGCGAAGTTACGAAAGGCCGGAATAAAACGCTATACAGGGGCGACAGATATCGAGGCCGAAGGTACAGATTCTGTGCAAGGGCTGGTGTTTAAGTGTGGCGGAAACAAAGTGTCGTTAGAGGCTGAAACGGTATTGGCCCATATCGGTGTAGTTCCAAATGTGCAACTGACTAGAGCAATGGGGTTAGACCATCAGTGGGATGCCTTGCAAGTGTGTTGGAAACCAACGCTTGATGAAAACAACATGAGTTCTCGACAGGGCGTTTTCATTGCCGGAGATAGCGGTGGTATTGGCGGTGCGCTGGTGGCCGAGCTACAAGGTGAATTGGTCGCTTGCCAGGTATTGCAATCGCTACAAAACGAGCTGAGCCGAGAGCTGATTAATGAATCTCTGGCGCTCAAAGAATCTATAGAGCATGAGTTGGCAGTACGTCCATTCTTAGACACCTTGTACGCGCCGCCCAAACAAGCGTTATCCCCATCAGATAAGACTATCGTCTGCCGTTGTGAAGAGGTGACGGCTGGTCAAATTAGGCAACATGCAGCCAATGGGGCGAATGGCATTAATCAAATAAAAACCTATACCCGTTGCGGTATGGGGCCATGCCAAGGGCGTTACTGCGGTTCTACAGTCGCACATATTATCAGCGATAAAATAGGACTATCGATGGAGCAAGTTGGTTATTACCGCCTGCGTAACCCAATCAAACCGCTGAAGCTGGGAGAGTTAGCCAGTTTAACGCCAGTCAATAAATCATTTATGGAAAAATACAAAAGTGAAGGAGCAAGTCATGAACAACGTGCAAAAACAGTACAGCAATAAACGAATGAGTAAGGTCGTGATTCATAACGATACCGTGTATCTATGTGGACAAGTTGGTGTAAAAGGCACGAGTGTTGCGGAGCAAACGGAAGAGGCTTTGAAACGTGTTGAAGATTTATTGATTGAAGCGGGGAGTGACCGCAAGCACGTTTTGCAGACGATTGTTTGGCTAGCAGACATGAAAGACTTTGATGAAATGAATGGCGTTTGGGATACGTGGTTTGAAGAGGGCTACGCACCTGCGCGTGCATGTGGGGAAGCTAAGTTGGCCAGTCCAGAATTAAAAGTGGAGCTGATTGTTACAGCAGCTCTGAAGAAATAAGTATCAGCTGCCATTCTTGTCCTCAAGTGCAGGAAACATTGGTCGTATTATCTAAAAGAGAAGGTGTGAGCCTTCTCTTTTACTTTATAAGGCCGCGACTGCTATAGGTTTCTCCAATCAGATTAATAGCTGTAAACACCGTGTTGCTTTTGAGTATCTCACCTACACTTCTATCAACGTTAATGACACATCTTCACGCGAAAGGAGGATGGTTATTCGTACATAATCCACGACTGGAAAAGCAAAGGGATTACGCATGGCAAATCAAGATAAGAACACAACTGGTCAGTGCCCAATAATGCATGGTGGCATGACGTCTTCTAACATGGCAAAAGACTGGTGGCCTAAGTCACTCAACCTTGACATCCTTCATCAGCACGACACTAAAACCAACCCATTTGGCCAAAGCCACAGCTATCGAGAAGAGCTGGAAAAGCTCGATGTTGATGCGCTTAAAAGTGACTTGCAAGCACTCATGACAGATAGCCAAGCATGGTGGCCAGCGGACTGGGGGCATTATGGTGGCCTGATGATTCGCCTCGCTTGGCACGCAGCCGGTAGTTACCGCATCGCAGATGGTCGAGGTGGGGCTGCGACGGGTAACCAACGCTTTGCACCACTTAACTCCTGGCCAGACAATGGCAATCTGGACAAAGCACGTCGTCTACTCTGGCCAATCAAAAGAAAGTACGGCAATAAAATTAGTTGGGCGGATCTGATGATCCTCGCAGGTAATATGGCGTACGAATCAATGGGCTTCAAAACGTTTGGTTTTGCTTTCGGTCGCGAAGACATTTGGCATCCTGAAAAAGATATTTATTGGGGCGCTGAAAAAGAATGGCTAGCGCCGAGTGGCGCTGAAAACAGTCGTTATTCAGGTCAGCGAGATCTCGAAAATCCACTGGCTGCGGTCATGATGGGGTTAATCTACGTCAACCCAGAAGGTGTCGATGGTAATCCGGACCCTCTCAAAACCGCGCAAGATATGCGTGTTACTTTCTCTCGAATGGCGATGAATGATGAAGAAACTGTCGCACTTACCGCTGGTGGACACACGGTCGGTAAGGCACATGGTAATGGTGATGCGGCAGACTTAGGGCCAGAGCCTGAAGGCGCAGACATTGAAGAGCAAGGTTTAGGGTGGATGAATCACAAATCTCGTGGCATTGGGCGTAATGCAGTCACCAGTGGCCTTGAAGGCGCATGGACGACTCATCCAACTCAGTGGGATAACGGCTATTTTGACCTATTGTTCAAATACGACTGGGAACTCAGCAAGAGTCCGGCAGGAGCGTCGCAGTGGGAACCTGTCAACATCGCTGAAAAAGACAAACCCGTTGATGTGGAAGACCCATCTATCCGTTACAACCCGATCATGACTGATGCGGATATGGCGCTGAAAATGGACCCGGAGTACCGCAAGATCTCTGAACGTTTCCGTGATGATCAAGCCTATTTTGAAGACGTTTTTGCGCGCGCTTGGTTCAAGTTGACCCACAGGGATCTTGGCCCGAAATCACGCTATTTCGGACCTGATGTGCCAGCAGAAGATCTGATTTGGCAAGATCCGATTCCAACGGGAAATCGAAACTACGACGTTAACGCTGTGAAAGCCAAGATCGCCGCGAGTGGTTTGAGCGTGTCTGACATGGTTTCAACAGCGTGGGATAGTGCCAGAACGTTCCGTCATTCTGATGCCAGAGGTGGTGCGAACGGCGCTCATATCCGTCTCGCACCGCAGAAAGATTGGGAAGGAAACGAACCTGCAAAACTTGCTAATGTGTTGAACACACTAGAGCAAATAGCTGCAGATTCAGGGTTAAGTGTTGCTGATACCATTGTGCTGGCAGGTAATGTCGGGATTGAGCAAGCAGCCAAAGCAGCCGGATTTGATGTGACTGTCCCATTTGCCCCAGGACGTGGTGACGCAAGCCAAGATCAGACAGACGTTGAATCTTTCGCTGTGTTAGAACCGCTGGCGGATGGTTTTCGCAACTGGCAGAAAAAGCACTACGTGGTCAGCCCAGAAGAGTTGTTACTCGATCGCGCGCAGCTACTTGGTTTAACCGCGGTAGAGATGACGGTTCTTATTGGCGGGATGCGTGTGCTGGGCACAAACTTCGGTGGTAGCCAGCATGGCGTATTGACAGATCGCGTTGGCAGTCTGACCAATGACTTCTTCGCTAATCTGACCGATATGAACTACAGCTGGAAACCAACCGGACGCAACGCTTACGATATTTGTGAACGTACGTCTGGTGATGTGAAATGGACAGCGACGCGAGTGGATCTTGTGTTTGGTTCCAACTCTATCTTGAGAGCCTACGCGGAAGTCTATGCTCAGGATGACAACCAAGAGAAATTTGTGCATGACTTTATTGCCGCTTGGGTGAAAGTGATGAACGCGGACCGCTTCGATATTTAGTGGTTACCTCACCACTCCTTTGGATGCCAGAGGAGTGGTTTTCTCTTTAAGATTGTTCTGGTTTTGCTGGAGTCGATGTTTGATTAACAAGCAAATTTCGGTAAGCTCTAGCTATCTTGCCACTAGGTCATACATCAATGAAATTGGAACCCTCTTCAACAGAATCCCATGCATTAGCTAATGCGATTCGCTCGATCAATTCAGCCAATTTCACCTCAGCCTTGGGAGCGTATCTTTGTTCTGTTGTCGACTTTGATTGCGCGCTGATCCTCGGATACAGCGAAGGCAAACGCCCTGTGTATTTGTATGACTCCATCCATGAATCACGTGAACTCCTTTTTCAGCGCTACCTCACGGATTCCTTCTTAAGTGATCCTTTTTATCAAGCTATTCAGCGTGAAGGGCGTGAGTGTGTTTATCGTTTGAAAGATGTGCTGTCATCGGCCAGTGAGTACAAGCAATATCAACACAACTTCTATGCCCAAACAGGATGGAACGACGAACTCTGTTTGTCGGTAAAACTGAGTGATGCGCGCTGGATAGTGATTTACCTTGGAGTTATGGGAGAGCAGAGTTTTCCACCTCAAGCGGTAAACGCCTTACAAGGCCATTTTGATATCTTGCAATCGTTGTGTCATCAGCACTGGGCTAGAACGCCTTTTTCGTTGCCAGAAGCGCATAAAGAAGCCCAGCATATACGCCAAGCCATAGAACAGACATTAAACCGGTTAGGTGCTGAACTGTTAACGCAAAGAGAGCAAGAAATCGCCGCGTTGCTCGTTCAAGGGTTTGACTCTAAAGAGATTGCAGAACAGCTCAATATTGGTGTTGGAACGGTCAAAAATCATCGTAAGCGAATTTATGCCAAGCTGAATGTGTCATCCCTCAGCGAGTTATTCCACATCTTTTTGAGCCAGCTTATCGCTTCTGGTTAGTGATGGTTTTCTGCCAAAACTGTCCCTTTAGGGATATGTCGGTTGTTTCCTCCCTTAAGTACTCTGAAAACCGAACAGAGAGAGGACACAATGAAACCGACACTTATTCAAGACCTAGAACAGCGCGGCTTAATCGCGCAAACCACCCACCTAGAAGAACTTAATCAGCAACTGAGCACGCCACAAGTGATTTATTGTGGTTTTGATCCAACCGCTGGCAGCCTGCATATTGGCCACCTTGTTCCTCTTATCATGCTGAAACGTTTCCAAAATGCGGGCCATAACCCCATTGCATTGATTGGCGGCGCAACAGGTATGATTGGTGACCCAAGCTTTAAAGCGACCGAGAGAAACCTGAATACTGAAGACACCGTCAATGGCTGGGTAGAGCAACTGTCGGGTCAAATCAGGCAAGTCATGGACAATCAACTAGACGCACCATTGAAGATCGTCAACAACGCGGACTGGATTTCTAACATCAATGTTATTCAGTTTTTGCGTGATATTGGTAAACATTTTTCAGTCAATGCCATGATCAACCGCGAATCGGTTAAGCAACGCTTACAGCGCCCAGATCAGGGCATTTCGTTCACCGAGTTCAGTTATGCCTTGCTTCAGGCGTACGATTTTGTCCACTTGAATAAAGAGTATGGCTGTAAGCTGCAGATTGGTGGCAGCGATCAATGGGGCAATATCGTCAGCGGTATTGACCTGACTCGACGCATGAACAACGACAACGTGTTCGGTCTGACACTGCCTTTGATCACTAAATCAGACGGTGTCAAATTTGGTAAAACAGAAGGTGGAGCCGTCTGGTTGGACGCCGAGAAAACGTCGCCATACAGCTTCTATCAGTTCTGGCTAAATACTGCTGATGATGACGTATATCGTTTCTTGCGTTACTACACCTTCTTATCAGTCGAGCAGATCGAGTACATCGAACAGCAAGACAAGGAAAGCTCAGGTAAACCGCAAGCTCAACGCATTTTGGCAGAGCAAGTGACGTTGTTTGTTCATGGCGAAGAGGGGTTGCACAGCGCGCAACGAATCACTCAAGCGCTGTTTGATGGTGATCTGAAAACATTGAACCGTTCTGAAATAAGCCAATTGGCACTTGATGGCTTACCAAGTTATCAAGTTGAGCCTGAGTGGGATATGCCCGCTGCGTTGGTTGCCTGCGATTTAGCTAAATCCAAACGTATCGCGCGCGAGCTGATCAGCAGCAACGCGATCCGAATTAATGGTGAACTGGCTACAGGCGATAATTTGGACCAGCAGTTTGCACTATTTGATAAATATTGGATTGTACAACGCGGCAAAAAAGCCTTTCGATTGTTGAGTCGCTGAAGAAACTAAAGAGGGTAGGCCGTATTGGTTGAAGTACGCCTACCTTGAGAAGGTCAAGTGCGCATACGTTATTCGTAGTTTAAGTTAATAAGTGGTTTTTATTTTTGAATTGAAGTCGTTTTTTTAATGTATAAATATTAACTATTCTTAACTATGAGACTTTTATTATCCTAGTATCATCATGTCTTATATTTTAATTGATTTTTTTTGATCCGGTAAATGAATGAAACCTTAGTATTAACTGTATGCGCACTTATCTATTTGAAATATATAGTTATGGTAAGTTTTAATCGGTGGGCAGGGTGATGATATTAAAAAGTTATTAACTTAATGGTTAATAGCTTTAAGATGTGCCTGCATAAATGTCCTATTTGAGCTTTTATGGCTGAAAATGATAGAAATTAACGCCTTATGTGGTCATTAACACTATAAAAATTGTGTGATTATGAAAGTAATATAGAGCACAACAAGAACTAAATTTTATTATTATTAATTATAATATGAACATTTGAGCAGGAAGTATCATTTTTAATTTTATAATAAAATTACCGACTAGAAATATTTGAGAGTTAAATTACAATTCACCAATTATTACAATTAACACATTGGAACGAACCTTACTTATCACTTAGATTAACACCCTAAATCAGACTTTATACAAAGTTACCTTTCCAGCTGTTTTATTAATTGCTAATAAAATAGAACACTGAAATTGGGGCTTAATACACTTTAATTGAGGAAATATCGACAATGGAAGGAATTGAACTTGCCCCTGAATTAGGTCTTCTTGAGCGTTTTGCAAACGAACAAGTCGCATCTCGTGAGAAGTATCACTTGGTAGTGTTTGATCGTAATGGTCATACAATGGCTGGCACACTTGCTCAGTATAGCCGCGAAAAAGGGCTATTGGTTTTAAGTGGTGATAAAGATCAACTGAGTTTTATTCGATTGTCTGAGGTGGTTCATTTTACTTTGCAGAATGCCTCGAAACATAAGCTATGTCTTCAAAATAGGCATAAGGCAGACTATGACATATCAAGTGAAGCAATCGATGTAATTAGTCAGCTCGAACTGATCGAAGACCGCTTGCAAACAAACTATCAAATTGGCATTAACTTCGAGTTAGACGAGAGCTGCCAAGCATTCTTCCATAGTGAAGAATTAAGCATTTTAATAGCAGCACTGGAAGAAAACCTTGCTGAATTTGCAAAAGATGATTTTGCAAAGGCTGAATTAATGAAAATTTCGAAAGCGGTCATTCAACACCGTCAGGGTGACCGTTTACGATTCAAGCTGAATGACTCGATCCTATCTATATCTTTAGATCTGACGGCTTCAGTTGGCTTTAAACTCACCGCTCTAGTCGAGTCGGGACTAAATAAAATTCTATAACATTTTCGTAATTAAGGAGTGAAAATGGGCTTAAAAGAGAAACGAGCTGCTCGAGAATTCCAAGAGCACCGCTTAGATGGTTTAGTAAGTCGTGCGCACAAGGCAGCGAAGTTTGAATTTGAGTTCGACATCGATTGGGATTCAATTTCCATTGACGATTACTCTCATCTGTATGATCAAACATGGCCACTTATTTACTTTGAACCATTGATCAAAGCGATGAAAGAACTTTGTGATGATGAGTTCTCTCAAGAAGCTATCGCAGAAGACATGAAGAAAGTTGTTATCCAAAACTTTGGTGACATCTCTAACCCGAACAACCATGCGAGTTACTTGAAAGGAACGTTAACCTTGAACCACTCGCCGATTTACAACGCAGACAACCAAGTCGAAGACCGTAAAGAAGCAATCAAAAAGACAATTGAGAAAGCTCTTTAAGCTGCGCTCAATGAGAAAGGCAGTGCTCTACTGCCTTTTTTTTCCAGCGAGGTTTATGCTTTCGAATTTGTTGTTTTGTCACCTGCGCTAGAGCCATTCCCTAATATAGGCTTAATTCGTCTGCAGCTTTAGCTGAGTTCATCTCAAACCTTTGCTCCTAATCAAAACCTCAAAGCACGCAAACTATGATAAGCGAATAAAACTCGCAGTTAATGTTTCACTTATCAATTATTCAAGGGAAAGAGTATGAGCGGTACCCACTCTAATCAAGCACTCCAAGTACTTCGCCGTTTTGGTTCACGTCAGTGGATCTGTAAGGAGTACAATACAAAACTCGCCTATTGCGATAACGATCGTTATCTTATTAGCCACTATATAAGCGGATATTCTGGCTCTCCTAGTTACCTTGAAGTCTTTGACGCTGAAACGGGAGAGCTGCTTCCTAAGCAGACAAGTATTAATGCAAGAAAGTACGTATGTTGCGGCGATCGAATTTTTATTGCGAGTGCACTCAGCGTTTATGCTGCGACTATTGATCAACTTGATTCACCACTGAAAAAGACATTTGAGCACGATATTGTGGCGATTGAAGTCAGCCACGATGGAGAAACCATTGCAGTCGCGTTAAATGATCACTCACTCTTTTTATTAACGCCAGATTTGAACGTGACACTAGAGCTGAACATCGAGCATTCTATTAATAGTGTGCATTTCCTTGCAGCCAGCGAGCATGCACCAGCGCAACTGGCGATCAGTGCAAGTACTAATCGAACGCATCGACTCTATTTGCTGGGTTTGGAAGAGGGCACTCTGACGGAATTTAAGGGAGCAAGAGCCCAGGTTGGCAAGGTAGTGAATGATGCTGAATATGTATATGCAGGGTGCGGCAAGAGCATTTTATCTTGGCCGAGAAAGGGTGGGAAAGCTAACACGGTTTATAAATCTGAAAACGACTGCGAGTTGGTCAACAAATATAACAAGGCATGTGTTTTCAGTAATGGGAGTAAACATCTGACGGCGATTGACCTAGAAACAGGTAAGGAGCTGTGGCAACAGGAGAGGTTACCGCATTCTGCGTTGGCAATGAACCAAGATCGAATCGCATTATATGCGTATCGAGAGGTTCGTCTGATTGATAGTGAAAGCGGCGAAATCTTAAAAAAAACTGAGTGTAAGTTTAGCTGCAGAACAATAACCTTAAGTCAAAGTAACCATCGTGCCAGCATGAGTAACTTCAGTTATGTATTACACCATTGGCCCCTAGAACAAGGTGACATTACTGAGAACACCAACCCGAGTAGATCAATCGAACATTGCCAACTACTTGATAACGGCGACTGGGTGACCCTGCAGGAAGGACAGCTCTTTTTCTGGAATAATGGTCAAAATTCCCCTGTGAAGATCATTTCTTCCTATTGTAGTAAAGATACTTTCTTTGTTGATGAGCAAGCGCAAAAGGTTTGGCTGGCTGATGAGCACATCCACTGCTATTGCCTAAAATCAGGAGCTCTATTGCATAAAGTTCCTGGGTACTTTAATTCCGATTGCCGGGTTATTTTTCCAATTGACGAAGAACGACTCCTATTCATAAGTGAAGGAGGACGACGTCGTTATGGTCACTTGATGGTGATCGAGCCTTCCACGGGTAGTGTTTTGCACGATACTAAGGTTGACAGAGCTTTTTATAACGGCGTATATCGTGAAGACAATCGTATCTATTTAGCGTCTCGAGGAGGTGAGAGATACGTGTTTGATTGTGAGAGTTATGCCTATACACAACTTACCGACTACGAAGTAAACCTCAGCCACGGTTTATACGCGAGCCATTTCCCAATTCAAGCGCTGACTCCTAAACACACTCGCATGGTTGAGTATGGAGCTGGAAAAGGCATACCAGAAAGTGATAAACATCCTTGTTTTTTAATGGTGACCGATGTTGATTCTGGTAAAGAGGTACTTTCCCGTCACTGTTTTTCAGATGATATCAGTGTCGCGAAGATCTTACCCTGCGAGAAACGCATCATTATGGCGATGAGCCCGTCGAAAGAGGCTGAAAAAAGTCGGGCACCGTATTTACAGCTCTTTGATATTGAGTCGAGGGAATACAGTGCGCCTTTAGTTCTGGATATAGAAGGTACTGAAACTGCCCGTATTGATTTCTTGAAACCGTTAAATAATCAAGAAGCATTGGTGGGTTTTAACAATGGCACTAATGTCTTGGTGGGATTTTCGTAAGAGTGATAATAAAAACGCCACAAATGGATGTGGCGTTTACGGTTTGTAGCCTGCTAAAAGTCAATGTGCTCTATCTGCCTGATTTACCCAGATACGAGCGCATTTCTGCTTCTGGCACCATTCCTCCGCCTGTTGCCCAGACTAAATGCGTTGCATTCTTCATTGTTTGATTATCCATACCCATGTGGTTTAGGTAATCTTGTGCTTCAGTTACCAATACTGGGCCTAACATTCCCGCTAGAGCAGACGGTTCCAACTGTATGGCTTCAGACTGATCCAACTGGCCAAGTAAACGGTACATGCGTTCATCAGATAGGGTGTAATAGCCATCAAGCAGTCTTTCCATCGCACGCCCCACAAAGCCAGATGCTCTGCCAACCGCTAAACCATCTGCGGCCGTGATGTTATCAATACCAAGGTCTTGAACGGCAATCGCATCATGCAAGCCTGTATGAACACCGAGCAACATACAAGGAGAGTGGGTTGGTTCAGCAAAAATGCAATGGACGTGATCACCAAAGGCCATTTTTAATCCAAAAGCAACGCCGCCAGGACCGCCGCCAACGCCGCAAGGCAGGTAAACAAATAGAGGATGTTCCTCATCTACGATGATGTTTTGCTCCTCAAATTGTTTTTTAACCCGCTCCCCCGCGACTGAGTAGCCAAGGAATAATGTTTTTGAGTTTTCATCATCAATAAAGAAACATGTCGGGTCTTTCTCCGCTTCTTTACGTCCTTGCTCGACGGCCATGCCGTAATCTTGCTCGTATTCCACTACGTTTACGCCATGAGAGCGTAGTGTGTTTTTCTTCCACTCGCGCGCGTCAGCCGACATATGCACCGACACCGAAAAGCCTAGTTTGGCACTCATGATACCGATAGACATCCCCAAGTTGCCTGTTGAGCCCACCGCGATACTGTATTGTTTAAAGAAGTCTCGAAATTCGCCGCTAAGCAGCTTGCTGTAATCATCCGATTCTTTAAGCAGCCCTGCGTTTAATGCCAGCTTCTCTGCATGAGTCAGTACTTCATAAATACCACCGCGTGCTTTAATTGAGCCCGAGATAGGCAGGTGACTGTCCTTTTTAAGCAGCATTTTTCCGTCAATGACTAAACCATACTCTTGCTCTAATGTCGCTTTCATGTGTGAAATAGTCACTAGGTCAGACTCAATAATACCGCCAGTAGCAGCGGTTTCTGGAAACGCTTTTGCTAGGTAAGGTGCGAATCGAGTTAGCCTATGACTGGCTGCTTGGATGTCTGTTTTGCTCAGGCCAACATGCGGCAATCCTTCTTCCAAACTAGTGATATTAGGGTTAAACCAAGAAACTTCCTCAAGGTCGATCAGTTTTTGGATCAAAGGGAAATCCGTAATTAATTGTTGAATATTATTTGAATTCATAGGGTCCTAAGAGGCTGTTATTATTCAGTTATATTTTCTCGTGTTTATGGACCAAGCCAAAGTCGGCAAGTACTGCATACGCGGCGGGCACCATAAATAACACTAATAGGGTGGAAGCAAAGATACCAAAGACAATCGAGATCACCAAAGGCTGGATAACTTGCGCTTGAAGGCTGGTTTCTGTTAAGAGCGGTAATAGACCGGCAGCGGTGGTCATTGAGGTGATGAATACTGCTCGGAAGCGCTCCCGGCTCGCTTTGACTACCGAGTCATGCACGCTGTCCCCTTCGTCTACATGATGGCGGATGTATTGAACCAGCAATATGGAATCGTTGACCACGATGCCTGCTAACGACACAAATCCCATCATACTTGGCATACTCAGAGAGTGTCCGAGTAGAATGTGTCCCCAAACGACACCGATAAAGGCGAGGGGAATCGCAAGCATGACCACGACTGGTTCCAGGTAACTGCGGAACTGGTAACTGAGAATGGCGAACACGCCAAATAGCCCGAGCATAAAGCCTTTCCCCATAGAGGCACCCGTTTCGGCGGCGTCTTTTGCTTCGCCTTCAAAATCAAAACGTAACCCCGGATACTTAGCGAGCAGTTTTGGGGCTTCCTCTTGCTGGAATTGCCTGATGATGGCGGTGGAGTTCGCTTTGGTATTGTCTGTGTCACCAAAGATACTCACCGTTCTTAATCCATCGATACGCTGTATTCGCACATAGTTGCGTTGGAAATCGAGGGTCGCAATGGTGGCCAAAGGAATCTGGCTTCCGTTTGGCATAATGATAGGGAAGTTGGCTAACTGCTGTAAGTCACCCGCTTGTTTTTTATCTAATCGTACTTCGATCGAAATGTTTTCAACACCGACTTGGATTTCGTCAGCAGTTTGACCAAAAAATGCGGCGCGAAGTTGTCCCGCAACCAACTGGCCATTAATACCATAGGTTTCAGCGCCAGGGAGAAGTTTCACTAATACTTCTTCCTTACCCATACGCATATCATCCAGCACGCCGTGTACCCCATCAAACTCTTTTAGGTACTGCTGAATGTCGACAGAAGCAGCCTTTAGCTCATCCAAATTGTCGTGTTTGGCGCGAATTTCAATGGCACGTCCACCCGGGCCCATCGTCGGTTGCTTGAAAACAAGCGAAATTGGATCGGCTAGTTCACCAATATCGTCTCGCCATGCTGCGATAAAATCGTCGATAACTGTATTGCGGACTTCTGCCCCCAACAGATCTAAGCGAACGGTAGCGATGTGTGGGCCCGACTCATTGGCGTCTGCGTTCGCATTGAATTGGCTGGTAATGTGTTCCACTAACGGTGTGCCATTCTCATTCTTTGCACTCCATTCCTGATTCAGTTTCTGCGCGGAAGCCACAATGTGCTCAACAACGGCTTCGGTATGTGACAGAGAAGAGCCAGGCGGGAGAATAATACGCGCTTCCGCGATATCACCATCAAGATCGGGAAAGGGCTGAAATTTGAGTAACCCACCCGCAATGGTAGCGATGGAAATCAACAAAATAGTAATGACCGCTCCCAGAAAAGCGTAGCGGTACTCGACCACGTTTTCTACCGCCGTAACGAGTCGTGTATTACGAAAGTTCTCGAACCCGTCCATCAGTCGTTTTTTGAATTTTACTGCCGGTTTCTCCTGCTTTTCTTTATGCAAAGAATGCGAAAGGTGATTGGGGAGAATCAGAAAAGCTTCAATGAGGCTTAGAGTTAAAACTAGGATCAGCACTTGTGGCACCGCTTTAAGCACCGCGCCCATTTCCCCTTCCAGAAACAGCAAGCTACCGAAAATACACACCGTGGTTAAGAAAGAGGATAAAACCCCAGGCAGTACTTTTTTGACCCCCTTAATCACCGCATTTTCGATATCTTCTCCACGGTCTATGTGCGAGGCGATGGATTCTGCAATCACTATCGCGTCATCCATCATGATACCAATCGCCATTAACAGGCCAACGAGCGACATGATATTAATAGAGAGCCCCAGTTGGGCCATTAGGAAGAGGCCACCTAAAAATGCGACGGGCAGGCCAGCGGCAACCCAGAACGAATACCTCAAACTGAAGAATAGCCACATTGTTGCGAATACCAGCGCAATACCTTGCCAACCGTTGCGTACCATCATGGTCAGCCTGTCCCACAGCACTGATGAGAGATCATTGGTTAGCTGGAGGGTTACGCCATCTGGTGCTATCGCTTGCTGATCTTCAACGAATTGGGCCACGCGGTCTTTGATTCGTAGAGCATCATCTTCTTTGTTTTTACTGATTTTGAGCAGAGCCGAAGGATGTCCATCAAACAGAACTTTTTGTTCGTCTAGCTCAAAACGGTCAGTAATGGTTGCGATATCTTTTAGCCGAATGATTGAGCCATTCGCACCAGAGCCTATCACGAGAGTTTCTAATTCCTCAGGCGTGATTCGGCGTTCATCAAAGCGTATCAGGAAGTTTTTGTCGGGTGTTTCTACGTTACCACTTGGAAGCTTAACGTTCTGGCGTCCAATTTGGTCTGCAATATCGCCCACGCTCAGACCGAGCTGACGAATCGATTGGCTATCGAGTTCAATACGATATTGGTGGTCAGAAAACCCTGCGACGCTGACCAGTGAGACATCATAATCAAGCTTTAACGTTCGCTTAAGCTGTTCGGTGTAGGCTTTGAGTTCGGGCCAAGTCGTATCTGCGGTGATCGCGACATCGACCACGGGTTCATTCCAGTCTAGTTCTTGAACAACGGGAGATTCAATCTGGTTAGGAAAGTCATTGATAGAATTGATCTGTGTCTGAACATCGACCAACATGCGGCCTATATCGGCTTTTTCATTGAGTTTTAAGATCAAGCGCGCAGAGCCTTCAATGGCTTCACACCGAGTCTCTTCAATGTTGGCCAAGCCATCGACCGCATCTTCCATACGTACACAAATGCTTTCTTCGACTTCCTGCGGGGAGGCGCCGGGGTAGACTACCCCAGCCATAATGTACGGTGGATCAAACTCAGGGAAGGTTTCCCGTTTTATGTTTGGTAGAGTCGTGATACCCAAAAGCAGCAAAGTGAGCATTAACAGGTTGGCGGCTGTCGGGTGCCTTGAGAAGAAGCGAATCATGATTCAGACTCCTCTGAGTGGACTTCTTTAAGCATTATTCCTTCGATAGCAGGAAGTAGATCATTCAAGATGAGCTTTTCTCCTTGCATCAAATCGCCATCAACCACCACTTGATTGTCACGTCGGTAAAGAACTTCAACAGGTTTGATTATTAGCTTGTTATTCTCATCTTTTATATAGATTTTATCGCCATGCAGCGCGCGCTCTGGAATGACCCAACTCGGATTCGCTTGCCCTTCAATGTTTGCCTGCACAAACATACCATTGACGAGCGGAGGGACAGTGGTTGGCTCCAAATCACGGTAGTCTTGGGTGATTTCTAGGATCACTCCTGCCGTCGCCTGATTCGGGTCAACAGTCTCACTGATCCTTGCCACTCGTGCAGGCCATGTTGCATGCAGATTGCCGCTATTAAGTTCAATATGGGCTTTGATGAATGTCATATCAGGTTGAGGGATGCCCGATTCGTCGCGATTGAATTTGCCAATGCTAGAAGCGAGTGTACGCATGTCGTGAATAGAAAGCTGAGCCTCGACCTCCATGACACTGATTCCATGACCAACCAACATAGTTTGTTGCATGTTAACGACTTGGTCTTGTTCTATATCGACTTGGGCAATACGAAGATCACTTGGTAGAGTGATCACTGTTTTATCCAGAAGGCGTTGTGCTTCTTCAACCTTTGCAGTGCTGACTTTTACTAAGGCTTCAGCGACTTTCATTTCGTCGGGCATCAGTCCGATTTGGTTCTCGATATCCAACACGATTTTACGTTGAGAGAGTGTGGATTGCTGCTGCTGATCGACTTCCGATTGTGAGGCTAAATTTCTTTGGCGAAGGTTACGTTTTCGTTCCAGTTCTTTATTGGCAATAACCAATCGGTTCTTCTCAATTTTCAGAGTTTGTTTTAGGTTGTCTTCTTCTTGTTTGAGCTTAGCGAGAGAGGTCTGTGCGGAATTCAAGTCGGCCTGTGCCTGAACCAGTTTCAATTCATAATCCAGTGGGTCAATTCTAAGGATCTCTGTCCCTTTTTTGAGGATCTGGCCTTTTTCAAGGCGAGGATGACGATAAACGATTTTCCCTGAGACTTCAGAAATTGCTTTCCACTCCACTTTTGGCGCGACTTTACCAAAACCCACGGCAACAGGTGCGATGGCTTTCAATTCTAGTGGGATGGTTTCGACTAACCTTGCGCGATCACCAGCAGGTTTGACTGGCAGATCGGGCTTCATTTTTATCGCCATCACGAGCACAACAATACCCACGGCAAGGGCGGGAAAGAAGAGAAGTTTTTTATTTATTTTCATAGGGTTCGCCTTGGGTGTCTAAAAATCCGTGTTTCATCAGTTTTATGTTGTGCTCAAGCAGTCGGTTTAAAAATTCTTCACTGAGCTCGATTCCGTGTATGGCGAGCATTGCGGGTGGGGCAATAAAGGGGAAGACCATCAGGCTTAGATAGGAAACGCGGCAAAGCTTAGGATCCGCACCTTGGCGCAGAATACCGCTTTCGACCAGCTTATCGAACATCACACCTTGCATCGGTTTACTGATGTCGTTGAACACTTTCTCTAACAGTTTGCGCTGTGTCTCTGATTCCGGCATATGCATTACTTGGGCGACCAAACGCGGGAACTGAGGCATTTTGATCATTTCTTGGTAGTAAGTACGCATGATATCGAGAAAGTTTTTCTCGGAGCTGTCGGTGACTAAGGTTTGCAGTTGCTTCTGCATGGGGGCGAGGGTTTCTCGCAACATCGTTTCGAATAGCCCTTCTTTGTTGCCAAAGTAGTAGCGAATCATGGCCACGTTCACTCCCGCTTTATTAGCAATGAGCCGAGTCGACACTTTGTCGTATGCCATGGCGGTGAATAGATCCCTAGCATGACTTATGAGCTTTTCCCGAGCGTCGATCTTATCGCTAGGACGACCAACTTTTCGCTGTTTTGTATTCATCCTTGTGCACTCAATTATTAAACAACTGATTAATTATAGAGTGATGAATTTGTAAGCGATATGAGATTAATTCAACACTATTTAAACAAGTGATTAATTTGGCAAGAAATGTGAACTGAGTATGTACGCGGAGTTTGAGTCAGCCAAAAAGAAAAATGCCCGCACAGTGGGCAACCATGCGGGCTAAAGGGCAATAATTACATTATTGTTTGTTTGGAGATTGTTGGTCCAATGTCCGTATCCAAACTGTTATAAAGCTATTGCGGTCTTTAAAATCACTTTATAGCAGTGTAACCAATGAGGTTTAAACTAACACTTTCGTCACGAATATTTAAACCTCAAAAATGAAAAGATAAATTCCATTAATGGAATCATCGAGCTGCAGGATGTTGATAGTGTGTTAAATGGTTAAAATTACAGTGGTTGAGGGAATCGAGCAATTAATCCCATTCGAGAATGGTCCAGTTTTTTTGTTCTCCATAAGGCTTTAATAGCGGGCACGGGTTCACGAGATAGGCGAAATCGGCTTCTTGGCACAAAGGAAGATCGTTAATTGAATCAGTGAAAAAGTGGATCTGAGAATAGTCATCAGGTTGTTGTTGTAACCATTCTTTAAGCCTTGTGACTTTTCCTTCGCGATAACTTGGCACGCCAGATATCTCAGCGCTGTAGCAGCCAGACTGTTCAACCAAATCAATACCAAGAGAATGATTTATCGAGAGCCTTTCTCCGACGGCTTTGACTAAGAAAGCCACAGAGGCAGAAATGATCACCATTTCCACACCATCTTTGTTCAATTCGGCGATCAGTGTTTTGGATTGTTTAAATTGCTTGGGAAGGATGTACTTTTCAACGCATTCCTTAGCCAGTGCATCCACCTGGCTGGTGGTTAGCTCAACCAGCGGTGTCATGGAGAACTGGATGTAGTCTTCCATGTCCATTTCACCTTTGGCATACAACGCCATGAGTCTTTGGTCTTCTTCAAGGAAACTTGGATCGGTAACGATACCTTTTTCGACTAGGAACTCATTCCAGATCATCGCACAATCTGCGTTGATCAACGTTTCGTCCATATCGAATACATACAAGGGTTTAGACATATCAGACTCTCACTGGCTGGATTTCGTTTAGGTTAAACAATAACTCTAGCTGGCTACCATTGGCCAGTAGTCGCTCTGAAGAACGGTTGAGTAAATCGACCGTCAGTTCACAATTTTTCACATCGACCTGATAGCGAATTACGTTTCCGAGTAATTGATGGTTCTTAATAATCGCAGGTTGTGGTGCTGAAATATGGCTGCCGTACTGGCGGCCTTGTTCTTTGACGTAGATGGATTCGGGGCGAATCGCGACTTTCGAATCTGTGTCTAAGTTGAACAGAGTTTTGGCCTCGCGGGCTTCAACCAGGTTGTAGTGACCCATAAAACCAGCAACAAATTCGTTAGCGGGTTGAGTGTAAATTTCTTCTGGCGTTCCCGCCTGAACGATTTCTCCCTGATTCATTAGGAAGATTCGGTCAGACATGATCATGGCTTCTTCTTGATCGTGCGTGACAAAAATGGTGGTCAGGTTCATCTCCTTCTGAATATCACGGATTTGCTGACGTAGATGCTTGCGGATTTTGGCATCCAAAGCGGAAAGTGGTTCATCCAGCAGTAAAATACGTGGTTTCACAACCAAAGCGCGGGCTAAGGCAACGCGCTGACGCTGTCCGCCAGACAATTGGTGTGGATAGTGCTTCTCCTTCCCTTGCAGATCCACCAGTTCAATAACTTTGGCGACTTCATGCTGAATGGTATCGGCAGGTAACTTTTTCATTTTCAGGCCAAACCCAATGTTTGCTTCTACCGTCATGTTCGGGAAAAGGGCATAAGACTGAAATACCATACCAATACCGCGCTCTTGGGGGATTTGATGGGTGATTTCTTCTCCATCTACCCAAATTTCGCCCTTATCGACCGGGTTGAGCCCTGCCAGGCTGCGTAGCAAAGTGGATTTTCCGCATCCACTTGGCCCAAGTAGGGTAATGAATTCCCCTCTTTCAATCTCAAATTGAATGTCTTCAAAGACGGTGTTGTTACCGAATGATTTGGTCAGTTGTTTTGCGGTTACGTAACTCATTATTGAACTCCTCGGCTAAAACGGCTTGCCAGCCAAGTCAGTAAGAAAATAAACAGAAAGTAGGTCATGACCAGTGCTGAGGTAAAATGACCACTGGTTTGACGCATGTTGTACAGGTAGATTTGCAGGGTTTCGTAGCGTGTCCCGACGAGGATGTTGGCAAACACGAACTCTCCCAACAGGAACGAAAATGACAAAAATAGCGATGCCATTAACCCTTTTTTCAAGTTAGGTAACACGACGAGCAAAAATGCTTGGAAGGTATTGGCTCCGAGCAAGTGCGCGGCGTCCATCAGGTCATGCAGATTAATGGCTTCAAAACTATTGGCGATAGCGCGATACATAAATGGCAACGCGATGGTGAAGTAGGTACCAATTAAGATCCACGGTGTGCCGATAAGCGAAATCTCGCTGTCCGCATAAAGCTGAAGCAGCCCCACCGATGAAACGACAGGAGGTACGGCAAATGGCAGCAAGATCAGCAGGTTCATCAGTTTGTCTAACTTGGGAAAGTAATAAAACACGACGAAAATTGCGGGTAAAACCAGAATGACACTTAACGCTAGTGCTGCAATGCAGATAAACAGAGAACGTCCAAAAGCATCCATGAATCGTGGATCGGTGAGTAGTTTGGCATACCAGTCAAAGGTAAAACCATCTGGCAATATGGTTGCGCCCCAGCGTGACGATAAAGAATAGATAAAGGTGGCGATAATTGGGATCAGCATAATGCCAACGACGGTGTATACCACGCCTTTATGAAATCGGGTATTAGTGTTTTGCATTGGTTTTCTTCCCTGCGTAGCTTTTAGCAATAAGCCATTGGTTAATCATGGTGATGAAAGCAAGCAGGATCATCAACAGCACCGAAATGGCGGCGGCTAAATTGGGCTCTAAAAACAAATCTCCAGAAACTAAACTCGCGATTCGAATCGTAATGACGTTGTAGTTGCCAGATGTAAGTGCATAGACACTTGCGTAAGCACCAATGGCGTTGGCTATTAAGATAATAAAGGTACCAAGCAGAGCAGGAGAAAGCACAGGTAGTGCTATCTTTGCCCAATATTGAGATGCTTTTGCGCCCAACAAGGCAGCGGCGGATTGCCAATCATCACTTAATGCATCGAATGCTGGGTAGAGCAGTAATACTGCGAGTGGGATCTGGAAGTAGACATAGATCGCCAGTAATCCCCATTTCCCGTAAAGGTCAAAATCACCCAGCAGCCCGTATTGTTTGAGTAGCAGTGTGATCGCGCCATTGGTACCCAAAATAATGATGAAAGCGAATGAAAGCGGGACACCAGCAAAGTTGCTGCTCATATTGGTAAATGCAATCACGCCGTCGCGGATTTTTGAGTCGACACGACGCAGCGAAGAGACCAGCAGAGTCGCAATCGCCAAGCCGATCAAGCTCGACCAGACAGCAAGCCATAAGCTGTTGCCAAAGGCTTGCATCATAAAACTAGAATCTAGGATCTCTAGGTAGTTTTCAAACGAGAACTCTTCTTCATAGATAAAGCTATTAACGAACACCCAAATCATCGGGGCTAACTGAAAAAGATAGAAAAACAACGCGAAAGGCGTGAGCCAAACTAAAGGTTTAAAACGTCTCAGCAAGCTAATACGAGTCGTTTGGGCTACGGCACGCGTTTGTGTTATCGCAGAACTGCTCATAGTGCTAACAATTCCTGAGTGTAGGGTTTGTTGTGATCGATCCCAAGCAACTGACAGACGATACCGCAAATATCTGTCTGGTTAACTTGGCACTCTTGGTGGGTGAACTTATCGCCTATGACGAAGAAAGGGACTTCCCGTTCTTCAGGCAGAATCCCACCGTGAGATAAGTCGTTATTCATACCGTGGTCACTGGTGACGATGATCTGGTAACCGTCTTCCAGCCACTGGTCGATGTAATTTGACAAATGGATATCAGCGCCGCGTGCGCTATTTCGGTATTGGCGAGAATCAAGACCATGCTTATGCCCAATATCATCGATATTCATCGGATGGATGAGCAAAAAATCGGGCTGATACGTGCGGCGCAGGTGTTCTGCATCCAAGAACAGGGCTTCATCAGGGTAGTGATCCCAGTGGTAGAAACAGCCATATTGGATATTCAGTGACTCATCTTTTGTTACGCGGTCACGTATTGCGTTGTATGGCGCTATATTGTATAGCTCGCTTACCCAATGATATGCAGCTGCCGCCGTCACTTTACCTTGCGACTTCGCCAAACTGAAAATCGAGTCTTGATTCGACAAACGCACAATATTGTTGTTAACAATGCCGCTGTCGATCGGGCGAACTCCAGTCAAGATGCATTCATACAGGGGTCTGGACATGGATGGCAGTTCACATTGAACTGGGTAAAGTGTGGCGCGCTGTTGTTCTAAAAGACCGTTAAGGTAGCCCATACAGTTACGAGCTACCTGATAATTCAGTCCGTCTAGAACAACAAGGATAACCTTATTGCTCATGATGACCTCTTATTGCTGGTGGATTAGAACGCTTTCTTGCCATTGACGTGGCAGCTTACGCGCTGATTTTTCCCACGATTTAAAGTCAGTCACTGGGTGCACATTAGTGTACTGATCGCTAGAGATAAGTTTGTCTTGCACTGATTTAGGCAGCGTCACGCTACTGCGGATTGGGCGCGCGTAGCCTTCGGCTAGATTGACTTGGCCTTGGTCACTGAAAATGTATTCACGAGCCAATTTTGCTGCATTCGGGTTTTGCGCGTATTTATTGATGATGGTGGTGTAACCCGAGATGACAGAGCCATCTTGGGGGATGGTGACAGTAAAGCGTTCGCGGTCAATTTGGTCACGGTAGTTTAACGCGTTGAAGTCCCACATGATGGCCACTTCCACTTCGCCTTTCTCAAGGTTCGCAATGCTTGGATCAGTAAATGACAGGCGGTTTTGTTTTGCTAGCTCACCAAAGAATTTAAGTGCAGGTTTTAAGTTGGATTCATCACCACCTTTAGCAAATGCAGCAGCTAAAACGGCGTTATTGGCTTGCGCAGCAACACCGACATCTCCCACAGTCACTTTGTAATCACCTTTTAGTAAGTCATCCCATGATTTAGGTGCGTTTTCGACTAGGTTGTTGTTGGCAATAAAAGAAATGGTGCCCGTGTAAGCTAACGCCCAATGACCATCTTTATCTTTTGCCCAATCGGGAATTTCGCTCCATGTTGTTGGCTTGTATGGTTGAGTGACCCCTTTTTTAACCGCAACGCGAGCAAAGGCAAAGCCGACATCACCGATATCCGCTGTGGCTTTTTTCTTCTCGGCTTCGAACTTGGCTATTTCTTGAGCTGAGCTCATGTCAGTATCTTGGTGCTTTAGGCCGTAGTTTGACTGCAAATCAGCCCATGTTCCTTTCCAGTTTGCCCAGCTGTCTGGCATTCCGACACTGTATACCGCCCCTTCTTTTTGCGCGGCTTCTATCAGTGATTGGAGATCCGCATCTTTCGCGAAAGAGTGTGTAGCAAAGGTTGTGGTCAGTAGTGCTGCAGAGAGTGCAGTTGAACGACTCAGCAAAGTTTTCATTGTCTCTATCCTTCTGGACTAGGTCAGTAAGTTCATTTTGTATGCTATGGATAGAATGTGACGTTTTATTGCTACTAATTTGACAGTTTTAGTGCACTTTAATGTCGAAAATATTTCAAACGTCGTTTTTATAAGTGATTAGTTTCTGTCATATTTTTGTTATCCGAATGGACTAATTTGAGGTAAATATTTCATTGGACTAGGTCAGGGATGCGTACACAAGCAGTAGCGCCTACTACACAATTGAGCAGAATAAAAAACAGCTTGAGAAAGCAAATTGTGGCAGGGGTAATGGTCGAAGGGCAAAAGTTACCTTCAGAAAGGGAGCTGAGCGAGCTATTTTCAACCACCAGAATTACGATTAAAGACGCCTTAATTTCTTTAGAAACGGAAGGACTCATTTATCGTGAGGAGAGACGAGGTTGGTATGTTTCGCCTGAGCGTATTCAATATAATCCACTGTCACGCTCCCACTTTCATCAAATGATTCGCGAACAGCACCGCATAGCGGAAACTAAGCTTATTGATGTTCGTACTGAGCTGGCAGAAGAGGAATACGCAAAAGCACTAGAGTTAGCAGTGATAACGAAAGTGCATGTGATTGAACGTCTTAGGTACATTGATGGTCGAGCCGTGTTGTTTGTCGAAAACGTCTTAAAGGCGGATCTGTTTGAGGGCATTTTATCTGAGAACCTCACACTCTCTTTAACGGGGTTATTCCGCGAAAAATACGGCTATGAAACCAAGCGTTCACGGTTTGACGTTATTCCAACCTCCGCGCCTGCACATGTTGCTAAAGCGTTGAACTTGGCTGAGGGACAACCAGTCTTGAAGATTTGTCGGGTGAACTATAAGCAGGATGGCGAGCTGATGGATTGCGAGTTCGAATATTGGCGACCAGATGCTGTGGTTATCCGAATCGACAGTGAAAAATAAGGCTCTCCTTGGAGGGAGAGCCTATTAACTTAAATAATACCTTGGTCTTTTGCCATTTGGTTGGCGATCTTAGGCGCTTTCCAAATACTTGGCACAAGGATGAATGATACTGGAACCGCTGTGATCACGATGAATGATTGCAGCGCAGAAATACCGCCAGATCCCATCGAAATCAGTGCAATAGCCACCACACCCATAATGACACCCCAGAAAGAGCGAATAACCGCATTTGGCTCTGTTGTACCTGTCATCACAACACTGATCGTGTATGTCATTGAGTCACCAGTGGTTACGATAAACGTGGTGGTCAGGATCAGGAACAGAACAGCAACGATCATCGGGAACGGCAATTCAGCCGTAACAGCTAGTAATACCGCTGGAAGGTTAAACCCTTCGAACGCACCAGAGATAAGGCCTGGGTTGTCTAGCTCGAATGCCAATCCACTACCGCCAACAATGCTAAACCAGAAACAGGTGATTAATGGTGCAGCAATACTGACAGATAAAATCAATTGGCGAATTGTACGACCACGAGAGATGCGTGCAATGAAGATTGCCATCATTGGGCCATAACCAATAAACCATCCCCAGAAGAATACCGTCCACCAGCTCAACCAACCGGTATCACCGCGGAACAACGCCATTGGGAAGAAGTTATCAACCATACGACCAACACCCTGGACATAACCGTCAACAATAAAGCTTGTTGGGCCAAAGAACAGGATATAGCCGACAAGTGCTACTGACAGAATAATGTTGTAGCGGCTGATGATTTGAATACCGCGGCTTACGCCACTCAATGCAGACAATGTGTACATCGCGATGGCAAAAAGTACCACCATAGACTGAGTGATAAAGGTATCTGGCAGCCCAAACAGCGAGTTAAGCGCGTAACTTATCTGTAGGCCCAAGAAACCAATAGGTCCAATTGTACCAGCAGCAACAGCAATAATGCTGCATGCATCTGTGACTGTACCGATCCAACCGTTGATTGCTTTGTCACCGAAGATTGGGTAAAGCAGGGTACGTGGTTTTAGTGGTAATCCTTTGTCGTAATGCAAGTGCATTAACACAACGGAAGATAAACAGCCAAGAATCGCCCAAGCAAGGAAGCCCCAATGCATAAAGGACTGAGATAGCGCGTTGATTGCTGCGTTTTTCGGAGATGACGCCTCACCGTAGAGAGGTGGAGCTGTCACAAAGTGGGCAATAGGCTCCGCTGCCGCCCAGAAGACGCCGCCGCCAGCCAGCAGCGTACATAGAATAATGGATAGCCACTTAAACGTGTCGATATCCGGCATGGATAGGCCGCCCAAGCGCACATAGCCAGTACGGCCGAACGCGATGACAAGACCTACAAGGAAATTAAGCAGAAGAAGTACTTGCCAAAATGCGCCAAAGTACTTAGTTGCGTATCCAAAACCAGTGTTAACTAGGTGAGTTAGCCCTGTAGAGTTGGAGATAGCAAGCAATACAAACAAAGTAAGGAAGCTACCACTGATCCAGAAGACAGGGTTATTGAGTTCGAGTTTTTTGATTAAGTTAGAGGGTTTAGAAGTTGAGGTAGCCGTCGTATCAACAGAAGAAGAGATACCGTTGACTGACTGCGTAATGTTAGACATCTAAAAGTTCGCTATTTTGTGGATTGTCGATAACAACAAAACGTGCATTTATCCTCATCGAATTTTATAAAAACCGTGAGGTGTGTCAAAGTTGGGCGATGATAACACACGTATTTACAAAAATCGCTTCGATCTTTAGATGATTTAAATTTCTTCGAGTTCTAAATATTTTACGGCATATTTTTCATTCAGTTGCTCAATTGGCAGCGGCTTATCAATCAAGTAGCCTTGAAGGAAATCACAGCCATAATCGATTAATATTTGTTTTTGGACGTCAGTTTCGACGCCTTCTGCCACCACCATCATGTCTGAAGACTCAGCGATGGCGAGTATGGCTTTAACAAGTGAGTTGCTCTGTTCTGAGCTCAACATCTTATCGACAAAGCTACGGTCAATCTTGAGTTCATCCAACGACAAGGTATTCAAATAACTGAGTGAAGAGTAGCCAGTACCAAAGTCGTCCAGTGAGATCGCAAACCCAAGCTCTTTCAAGCGTGCGATGATTGGCGTCACTTTTGGTAAATCGTTTATTAGCACGTTTTCAGTGATCTCAAGCGTAATTCGACTGCTTGGCAGATTATGCTGTGCGACGACACTTTGCAGGTGCGGAACAAAATTGGCACTCATCAACTGCATCGGGGAAATGTTCACCGAAAGCCTAAGATCACTTTGCGATGTTGGGAACAAACGTCCGATATCGTCACACGCTCTATGCAAGACAAACTCACCCAATTGGTCGACAAGCCCAATCTCTTCCGCGAGCGCAATAAACTCAAACGGCGACACATGGCCCAGTTGCGGGTTGTGCCATCTGATTAACGCCTCTACGCCGTAAAGCTTGCCTGTTTTGGCTTCGATTTGTGGCTGGTAGGCAACAGAGAGTTCACCGCGTTCAATCGCATGTCTAAGTTCATGCTCAAGTAAAAAGTCATGTTGTACTTGCTGGTTGATTGCGCTGTCATAAAACAGTACATCGCCTTTCTGACGAGCTTTTGATTTATAAAGTACAATGTCGGCTTTGGAGATTAAATCTTCAGGCTCATAGCCATCGGTTGGGAACATGGAAACGCCGATGGAACAGCTTGCATGGAGCATCTTGCCCTCAAGCGTAAACTGGCTTTGGAAAACATTTTTGATCTGTTCAACCTTATTGCTTGCGGCTGTTAAGCTCGTTAAGTAAGGGAAACAGAAAATGAATTCATCGCCACCAAATCGTGCAACAAACTCACCAGGTTCAAGGAAAGACTCAAACTTTTTGCCGATTTCAGTTAATAGTTGATCGCCCGCTGTGTGGCCATAAACATCGTTGACCTTTTTAAAATCATCTAAATCTACAAACATGACCGCCAGCATTTGACAGTTGCGCGCAGAGTTTTTAATACCTTGTGAGATTTGTTCATGAAGTAGTGAGCGGTTAGGAAGGCCCGTGAGTTCATCATGGCGTGCTAAATACTCAAGCTTATCTTTTGCATCTTGAAGCTGATGGAAGTTGGTATTGATACGTGCCTGAAAACGTGTGAATCGTTTGGCAATGACTTTACTCAGCGCCAAAGAACAAAGTGCAACAATAAGTGTCGCTGCACTACCAATGATGATCATTTGGATTATTGCCCTGTGCTGCTCTTCTTCCATTTTGGCTTGTCGTTGAGCTAGCACTCGATTACTCCGCTCGTTGTACACTCCCGCACTAATACTCCAGTCCCATGAAGATTCCTTGATGACATAGCTGGTTTTCGTGTTGTCTGAAACGGTGTCAGGCTGATAAATGTCGTGGTACTCGACGAACGTATTGTTTGCGTTTAGCAGTTGCTTTGTACTTTTTACTTGGTCAGGAGAGACCAACTCCAGTGCCTTTTTACCAATCACATCAGAGTTTATGTGGGACAACACAGTACCGTCAGCATCTAAGACGAGTACGTAGCCGAATTCGCCGAAGCGCAAATTCTTAATCCATTTAAGTACGGTCTTTTTAATGTCATTTTCGACATCAACAACGTAATCACCAGTACCGATGTACCAGTCGTAAGGCTCGAAGTACTGGCCAAAGCCGATTTTTTCAAACTGTTTTTCTTTGTTGTCTGGCTTAACGAACCACCAACGATAAAAGGCTTCACCATGCTTTTTAACATCTTTACCCATGTCGCGGACAATGTAGTTGCCACGTGAGTCTTGGTAATCCCACAATGACGTTCCCTCGACTTGGGGTAATAGAGGGTGCATCACATTGATGCCGTTCATCTTATAAATGAAGAAATAACCACGCCCTTCATTGAACCGCATGACGCGCAGAGCATCGGTGATAATTTTGGTGACTTGTTCTTCTGGGAGATGTTTGTTGCTTTCATACAAGCGCGTCGCAATCTTGTGCGCTTCATGAATTCTATTTTGGATCGTATTCTCAAGCTGATGCTCTGTTTGCAAACGAGCAAACTTGACTTGTTGAGCGACATACTCAACTTGTTTCGTTAGGATGGTGTTTTGTCGTTGCTGGTACTCTTCTTGGAACTCTAGCAGTTCTTCCTTGGAGCTTATTACCAAGTCTGTTACTGAAAGAACCATCCAGAACAGAAAGAAAGCGCCAACGATCGTTGCTGGTGCATAAGTGATTAAGTTAAGCAACTTTTTGTCGGTTAGCTCATCCATTAACGAAGTACGATCCTATTGATAACAGAGAATTATTATTAAGCGAGAGAGTATTGCAAAATAATTATATCAATAGCAAGTAAATGATCTGAGTCCAACTCGTTTACGTTCAACGAATTGCATTTTAATTGGGGTAAATCAATTTTGAGGGCTATTTAATTGGAGTCAAATCACAATTATCTGGTCAATAACCGGTTTAGTAGTTTGAGAACCGCAAAGTGGTAGCACTATATTTCTATAGTAAGAGTCAAATGACGCTGTGAGTCTTATAGGTGAGGATTATGAAAGGTTGGGGAATAATAGTGGCGCTGTGTTTGCTTGTGGTCGGCTGTAGCACCAAGTTCATCTACAACAAACTCGATTGGCTAGCGATTCGATATATGGAAGACTTTGTTGAGCTGAATGATGAGCAAGAGACCGTGGTGCGAGATAAGATCAAGCAACTGATGCATTGGCATACACGTAGTGAACTTCCTCTCTATATTGATCATTTGGATGAACTGATCGCTCTGAATCCGAAAAATTTTTCGCGTAAGGATTTACAGCAGCACAGGCAAAAGCTGCAAGCACATAGCAACCGACTGTTGGTGAAACTCGAACCCGACATCCTTGATTTGGCGAAACAGCTAAGTGATGAACAAGCCGAAGAGTTAATGAATAACATTCGGGTCAGGCACACAAGATATAAAAAGAAATACCAAGATTTATCTCCTGATGAGATTCAGTCTGTATATGCGGAAAAGCTCGAAGAAAATTTTGAAGAGTGGTTCGGTAGTCTCACCGATGAACAGCGCCAGATCATTGACCAATGGAGCCAAGAGATCTTAATCACGCAGCCAGACTGGATTAATCATCAGATCAAAATGCGTATAGAGATCAATAAGCTCTTGGAACATCGCAAAGATCAGGCTTATTTCCCTCAACATTTAAAGCAACTGCTTTTTGAACCACAAAGCTACTTTTCTTCCGCATTTATGCAAAAACGTGAGTACAACCAAACCATTTCTGAAAAACATTTTGTGCGAATGGTTCAGTCCGCTACGCATGAGCAGGTTGAGTATTATCGTAGCGAGCTAAAGGACTGGAAAGAGGTGGTACTTTCACTGCGTTAAGTGGTTTTCACACGCGTTATTCCGGTTTTCTACTTCTGTTCAATATTTACTCACTCAATACAGTGGGTTACATTGTTGTGACAAAAAATAAACAGATTAAAAATTATGGAATGGATACTGTTGTTTGTCGCAGGGATACTGGGCGGCGTTTTAAATAGTGTGGCGGGTGGCGGGAGCTTTATTACTTTTCCTGCGCTTTTATTTGTAGGGATTCCCCCGATTGCTGCTAATGCTACCAACACGTTTGCTGTTTGTGCGGGTTACATCAGCGGCGCTTATGGCTTTAGAAAAGACATTGCTAAGCACCCAGAAGTGATTATCTTTACCGTGATATGGAGCCTTGTGGGGGGCGTTATTGGGGCCTACTTACTGCTTAATATTACGGAGTCGTTGTTTTTGGAAGCAATTCCATGGCTATTGTTGTTTGCGACTTTACTGTTCATTTTTGGCCAGCAGATTAGTTACTTTGCAACAAAACTTGCCCAGCGAGCTTCAATTAGTTCGCGCTGGGGGACCGTAGTCCTCGCTTTGTGTCTGGTGTTAGTATCGGCGTACGGTGGTTTTTTTAACGCAGGTCTTGGAGTGATAGTACTCAGCTACCTTGTACTGGCAGGGTACAAAGACATTAACCAAATGAATGGCCTCAAGCTGTTGGTTTCTTCGAGCGTTTCGCTGGTGGCTATCGCCATTTTTGTGACCGAAGGTGTGATTGATTGGAGCAGGGGCAGTGTCGTCATGGCTGGAACTTTGCTGGGTGGTTATGTGGCCGCAAGTATTTCGAGAAACATTAAGCAGCAGCATGTACGCACATTTATCGCTTTATCTAGTATTTCGATGACGATTTATTTCTTTATTGATGTCTACTGGTAAGTAAGGAATAAAGCTTCTGCGGTGAGCGTTATAAATAAAAAGGAGCGTCCTGACGACGCTCCTTTTGTTTATCAAATAACGCTATTAATCATCGTATTAGAAGAACCCTAGTGGATTCACATCGTAGCTGATCAGCAAGTTCTTAGTGTTTTGGTAGTGATCTAGCATCATTTTGTGTGTTTCACGTCCGATGCCCGATTTCTTATAACCACCAAATGCGGCATGCGCAGGGTAGGCATGGTAGCAGTTGATCCAGATACGGCCTGCTTCAATCTTACGGCCCATACGGTAGGCAACGTTCGCATCACGTGTCCAAACACCCGCGCCTAAGCCATATTCTGTGTCGTTAGCGATTTCCAGTGCTTCCGCTTCATCTTTGAACTTCGTAATTGCGATAACAGGGCCAAAGATCTCTTCTTGGAAGATACGCATCTTGTTGTGGCCTTCCAGCATGGTTGGCTGAATGTAGTAACCTTGGTTGATCGATTCTGGCTGTTCAGAAACGCCACCACCAAATACGACTTTTGCCCCTTCTTGGCGGCCAATTTCAAGATAACTTAGGATCTTATCGAACTGCTCCTGAGAGGCTTGAGCGCCGACTTGAGTATCCGTATCTAGCGGATTACCTTGTTGAATGAGTTTTGCACGCTCAGTCAGTTTCGCTACGAACTTATCGTAAATCGCTTCGTGCACGAGAACGCGTGAAGGGCATGTACATACCTCACCTTGGTTAAAGAAGCCAAGCAAGGTGCCTTCAATACATTTATCTAGGTATTCGTCTTCATGATCGAAGATGTCTGCAAAGTAGATGTTTGGAGACTTGCCACCAAGCTCTACAGTCGATGGAATAAGATTGTCAGCCGCGCATTTTAGGATGTGGTTACCCACTTGCGTTGAGCCGGTAAAGGCCAATTTTGCGATGCGATTGCTTGTAGCGAGTGCTTGACCTGCTTCACGACCATAGCCGTTAACCACGTTGAGTACACCAGCAGGCAGTAGATCGCCAATTTTTTCCATAAGCACCAAAATTGAAGTCGGTGTTTGCTCCGCCGGTTTTAGGATGATACAGCAACCCGCTGCCAGTGCTGGAGCCAGTTTCCAAGCCGCCATTAGCATCGGGAAGTTCCAAGGAATGATTTGACCAACCACACCGATTGGCTCTGGGAAGTGGTAGCTTGCCGTGGTGGCATCAAGTTCTGCTGCGCTACCTTCTTGTGCGCGAATACAGCCTGCAAAGTAACGGAAATGGTCAACAACCAAAGGAAGATCCGCAGCTAGCGTTTCACGTACCGGTTTACCGTTTTCCCATGTTTCAGCGACTGCCAGTTCTTCAAGGTTCTCTTCAATGCGATCCGCAATTTTAAGCAGAAGGTTAGAGCGTTCAGTAACACTGGTTGTCGCCCAAGAAGCTTTTACCTTGTGAGCAGCATCTAATGCTAGAGCGATATCGGCCTCACCAGAGCGTGCAACTTTACAGTAAGGCTGGCCATTCACTGGAGAAATGTTATCAAAATACTCCCCACCTACCGGTTTCACCCATTCACCACCAATAAAGTTGTCGTAGTGTGTTTTAAACTGAACTACAGATTCAGGGCTACCTGGTTGTGCGTAAATCATAGAAATATCCTTATTGTTTCTCGTTCATGTTTTTTTTCGATACCGTTCTAAGCAAGTTTTCGATCACGTTAGTTAAGGTCTAAATTGAGCAACGACTCACTTAAAACGCTACAAGCACTCGTGGTGCATTTTTTTGTTCATAATAGGTAACGCAAATCACAGGCCAGTTGTTAAAAACTTGTTGTGAATTTGGTGAAGGGCTAGAGTTAACAGTGCTTACGCGGTGTTGTTTGGTGAATGTCTGGGCTGAGAGAATGGCTAATAAGATGTTCAAGTGTTCCAAAATGACACACTGAAAATGCTCAGAAGTGGAACAGGTATGGAATTACAGACTTTACATAACAGTGATTGGTTAGCGTCATCTTGGACCCGAAGTCGAGAAGCAGGCTTAAGAGAAATAAAAAAGCCTGATGATGTTGTACTCACCGGGGCCATTATGGAGCAGAGACGATTTGATGCGCAGCATGTTATTGAAGCGGTAGAAGAATGCGCTTTGCCACTGTTCAATCAAGTGTTTGCGCGAAGTGATAGCCGTTTGCTTCTAACCGATGCCGAAGGTGTGATTGTCGCTAGCTGGGGGCAAGACAGATTCCGCGATAAACTGACTGCGATTGCTCTTAGCTCAGGTGCGTGTTGGCAAGAACGTTTAAAAGGCACGAATGCTATCGGCACGGCACTGCATGATAAAAAAGCCGTGACTGTCGTGGGTAACCAGCACTATATCAAGCATCATCGCTTTATTAGCTGTTCTGCAAGCCCGTTACTGAATCATAAAGGTGAGTTAGTGGGTGTTTTGGATGTGACGAGCGAGCAAGCCGAACATGATGTGACAGCACAACTGCTGGTTCAGAATATGGTGCAACTGGTTGAAAACCGTTTGCTCTCACAGATTCCTGAAGGCGTGACTCAGATAGACCTAGCAATGGATAAATCCGTTCTTAGCTCTGGCTGGCAAGGCATTATCATCGCCAACGAAGGGGGGCAAATCGTCGCACATAATCAACTGGCCTCTCAATTGATCGCGACTCCAAGCCTTTTAGGTGCTTCCATTGATCAATTACTGGATGAGTCAAAAGAAAGCGGTGGCCTGGTGTTTGAGCAGCGTGCTTTAAGAAAGAAACGTCCTCGTAGTAAGTTAGTGAGTGAGTCTAGCGATCTCCACTTCGGTGAACACCGTATTGAAACCGCTTGGCAACAAGCGAATCGAGTATTGGGAAAAGACATTAGCCTTCTCATACTGGGTGAAACGGGGGTTGGAAAAGGCGAGTTTGTTAAAGCGCTGCACAAAAACAGTAATAGACGAAAAGAGGCGCTAGTGACGGTCAACTGTGGTGCATTGCCTAAAGACTTGATTGAGTCCGAACTCTTTGGACACGCGCCAGGAGCATTTACTGGTGCAAGTGCAAAAGGGTATTTAGGGCGTATTCGTCAGGCCGATAAAGGTATTTTATTCCTGGATGAAATCGGTGAAATGCCGCTCGAATCTCAGTGCCGTCTGCTTTCTGTGTTACAGGAAAAGGTCGTGGTGCCCGTTGGTTCTACTGAAAGTCACTGTGTCGACATCCAAATCATTGCTGCTACCCACCAAGATTTAGAAACACTAGTCGCGCAGGGCCTATTTCGGCAAGATCTGTTCTATCGACTCAATGGCCTTGTCATTAATCTACCAGCTTTAAGAGAAAGACAAGATAAACAAGAGATCATTCATGCTATCCATACTAAGCATAGTGAGGGCCAGCAGGTAATATCTCCGGCACTTCTTACCTTACTCAGTCATTATGATTGGCCTGGTAATTTACGAGAGCTCGATAATTTGCTCAAGGTCAGCTGTTTGATTGGAGGGGATGAAGAGGAACTCCGTTTAGAGCATATTCCAAGCCACCTCGCTAAACTCTTGCTTGAAAAGAGTGAAAATGCACAAAGCGTGCATAGTTCAACGGATTTGAAGTCGGCGGTGAATAATACTCTTATCGATGTCTACAATGCCCATGATGGGAATATCAGTAAAGTGTCCCGCGTATTGGGTGTCAGTCGTAATACGATATATCGCAAACTTAAAGCATTGGGGATGATTCGCTCAAAGAAATAGCCAGTTGTAATGTGACGTTAAGTGAGTTTAGGACTGCATATTTGCACAAATTATAAACTTAACGATTATAAAAAATTGATATACATAACCTTATGTTAGTTTACATCTTGCGAATGGTTATGAAGAGTTTATCCTGTGCGCAACTATATTCCATGTTTCCGTTAGGGATAAAACCTTGTCTAGCCTATCAAACCAAGAAGTCAGCTTTGGGAGCGATGAGTTCATCGTCTCTAAGACTGATACACAAGGACGTATCGTATACGCTAACCGCGTTTTCATGCGAGTGTCAAACTATCCAGAAAGTGCTCTATTAGGGCAACATCACAATATTATTCGCCATCCAGATATGCCACGCGGTGTGTTTCATGGCTTATGGGAAACGCTAAAGTCGGGCGAAGAGTTCTTCGGGTTTGTAAAAAACACCACGTCAGACGGTGGTTACTACTGGGTATTCGCCAATGTCACCCCAGATTACGAAGATGGCAAGCTTGTCGGCTATTTTTCAGTGCGCCGTACCGTTCCTCGCCGAGCTAAAGAAGAAATAGAAAAAATCTATGCTGAAATGAATGCGATTGAGCGTAGTACCGAGCGTGGCGCTGCGCCTGCGGCATCATGGAATGCAATGGTGGCGAACGTAAAAGAGCTTCACGGCGTGAGCTACGAAGAGTTTATTATCGATTTGTATAATAAACACCGCTAAAGGAGAGGACACGATGGAAAAACAACACGCCAGTAAGAATGTGCCTCTTTTACGGCAGAAATTTCTGATCATCTGTATTGTATTTGTTATCGCGATTTTAACCATGTACGCGTTCAGCGTGTACTACCATGGTTTCACCAGCTATGAAGCAGTGATTGTTGCCTTTGCTGTGATGTTCGCGGTTTACGCGTATGTGGATTACACACGCCCATTGGCAACGTTAGATCGTATTCATAAAGCATTAGTCTTGGCAAAAAGCGGCAAAACGCACGTACGTATTACTGAAACAAAAGGCTTGGGTGAAATAGGTTTTGTGGCATGGGCGCTCAATGACTTTCTCGATATTATTGAAACCAACTCAAGAGAGCTGGCGAACAGCTTTGAAGCGACGGGCAAAGGTAAGTACTACCGTAAGCTGATGCCAGATGGCATGCCGCAAGACTTCGCCAATACAATGAAAGAGGTGAACGAAGCGATTGAGTCGATGCATCAGGTGAATATTTTTGGTCGACAAAATCGACTGAAGAGTGAGCTGCACCGAATCAATACCAGCAACCTGCTTGGCAACCTGAAAAACAACCAAGCAGAGTTGGTTAACCTGTCGAGTAAAATGGATGACGTGCTGAATATTGCAACGCAAAGCCGAGATGGTGCAGAAGAAAGTCGAGAGCTGGCAGAGAAAATTCGCGTGGCGTTAGCAAGCATGACATCTTGCATGCAAAGTATGGAGTCTACGGCCCAAGCCTTGGGTGAAGAGAGTGGCCGCATTTCTGAAACCATCGATGTCATTACCAATATTGCTGAACAGACAAACTTGTTGGCACTTAATGCCGCGATTGAAGCAGCTAGGGCTGGTGAAGTCGGGCGTGGGTTCGCTGTGGTTGCGGACGAAGTTCGTTTGCTTGCAGACAGGACGCGACAATCTACACAAGATATTAGCCAAACCATCCACTCGCTGACAGGCAGAATTGATGAAGTCGTATCGCAGACGAGTGAAGTTGCTGAGCAAACCAGCATTGTTACGACTGAAGTGGAACACTTCCACGACAGTTTTGATAAGGTAGCCATTGCATCGGAAGAGACAATTCAGTTAGCGAATGCGACCAAAGATATGTCATTTGCTTCTCTGGTTAAACTTGATCACATTGTGTACATGCAAAATGGTTACATCGCGTTAGAGAAGAATGGTCAAGGGGCAGAAGCCGATGCGGTTAAAGTGGATCACTTTAATTGCCGCCTAGGTCAGTGGTACTACAATGGCCAAGGGTACGATTCTTTCCGTCATTTGAGTTCTTATAAACGTATGGAATCAAGCCACGCAGCCGTTCATGCCAACGTTCATGCAGCGATGGATTTGGTTAAGCAAGATTGGCTGAATGATGATGAAGTACTGAGTGAATTACTCGCTTCGGTTGAAAAAGCCGAAGATGCAAGCCTTGGGGTTGTCAATGCAATTACGGATGTGGTTGCAGAAAAACACGCAAGATAAACGTCGAGGTTTGTACCAAACCAAGTAGACAAAAAGGAGTACTCAAAGTACTCCTTTTTCATTGCGACTTTTTCAGAGCACAGCTTTATAAACCACCGTCTTGTTGTGCCTTCTTTACCAGTGCCTGACGTTGAGTTTCCTTCTCAGATACCAATTCATTTTCCTTTTTTAATTTGTATTCCTCAGCTTGTGGAACAAAAACAAAGTACTTATTAATAGTCATCGTAGAACCTCAGTTAACCAATTTACCTTCCCTAAGAGGAGAGGACACGCCTCTATGCGTATCGCGGATTTAAAATATAGGAGGGCCGCTTGAATGGCATCCTCCGTCATCGAGTAGAGCTAGGAGTAGTGCATGGTAGTACGACTCACCCTGCCTCCACCTTAAAATTCAATGTATCTGCAACAGCCTGACAGGGGGTTATGATCCACTGCTTTTTGCTTTTCAAGCAGAATAAGGGGCGGAATTTTACTCGATCATAAGAGAAGATGGAAAGAGGTTTTGTTGAAAAACTAAGCGAAATATTTTCTGTCCGCTAGTTTTACTTCAGGAAAGTCAGGGGTAAAGGAGTCAGTTTGCCACTGCTTTGATGGCCTGCTCAATAGACGTAAACTGTATTTTAATGATACAAACCTGAGCGTTTGCAAACTCATGCTCTTGGATAAGAGAGGTAACTTGCGAGACACTTAATCTAGTTTCACAAAGTTGAAGTGGCTGCTCTTCATTTTTAATATCAATGAGATAAGTTTGACCTTCGCAGTCAATTAGCTTATCGCGTTCTTGCAATATCATCTCATTGCATTCACACATGAATGCCTCGTGATCGGCAATGTAGATTAGCTCATCATCTCCGTCGAGCTTCAATATTCCTGGCCAATGGACCATCTTTTTCCCCTCAGTTAGACCATACAAAAACGCACTACCTGAGTAGTGCGCTTTAACGTTAAACAAACAGCGTTAAATTGTGCGAATTAAACGTCGTAAGTCGTAGACGCTGTATCGCCGCCTGTACCTGTCCAGTTAGTGTGGAAGAATTGGCCACGTTCTTGGTCGATACGCTCGTATGTGTGAGCACCGAAGTAGTCACGTTGAGCTTGCAGTAGGTTCGCTGGAAGACGAGCTGTTGTGTAACCGTCTAGGAACGTTAGTGCAGAAGTCGTACATGGCATTGGGATGCCTGCTTCTAGAGACTTAGCTGCCACTTTACGCCACGCTACTAGGCTGTTTTGTAGGATGCCTTTGAAGTAATCATCAGAACCTAGGAATGCTAGATCTGGGTTAGCTTCGTACGCATCACGGATGTTACCTAGGAACGCAGAACGGATGATACAACCACCACGCCACATTAGCGCAACGTTACCGTAGTTTAGGTCCCAACCGTTTTCGTTAGACGCTTCGCGCATTAGCATAAAGCCTTGAGCGTAAGAGATGATCTTAGACGCTAGAAGAGCCTGACGTAGCGCGTCAACCCATTCTTGCTTATCACCTTCAACTGGCGTGATTGTCTTGCCGAACAGTTTCTCAGCTTCAACACGTTGGTCTTTCAGTGCAGACAGGCAACGAGAGAATACAGATTCAGAGATCAGCGTTAGAGGAATACCTAAGTCTAGCGCGTTGATACCCGTCCATTTACCAGTACCTTTTTGGCCGGCAGTGTCTAGGATCTTCTCTACTAGAGGTTCACCGTCTTCATCTTTGTAGCCAAGGATGTCAGCTGTGATTTCAACAAGGTAGCTGTTTAGTTCAGTTTTGTCCCACTCTGCAAACACAGCCTGCATTTCGTCAGCAGACATACCAAGGCCATCTTTCATGAACTGGTAAGCTTCCGTGATCAGCTGCATGTCGCCGTATTCGATGCCGTTGTGAACCATCTTAACGAAGTGACCTGCACCATCGTTACCAACCCAGTCACAACAAGGCTCGCCAGCGTCAGTTTTTGCAGAGATACCTTGGAAGATAGGCTTAACCGCTTCCCAAGCTTCTGGAGCGCCGCCAGGCATGATAGATGGACCAAAACGTGCACCTTCTTCGCCACCAGATACACCAGTACCGATGAAGTGGATGCCTTTTTCGCGTAGTGCAGCAACACGACGGTTTGTATCTGGGTAGTTTGTGTTACCACCGTCGATGATGATGTCGCCCTTATCTAGTAGAGGGACTAGAGCTTCGATGAACTTGTCTACAACTTCACCTGCGCGAACCATTAGCATCACTTTACGTGGCGCTTCTAGCTTTTCTACTAGTTCTTCTAGAGAGTATGCACCGATGATGTTAGTGCCTTTCGCTGGACCTTCCAGGAACTCGTCTACTTTAGCTGCAGTACGGTTGTGAGCCACCACTTTAAAGCCGTGGTCGTTCATGTTTAGGATAAGGTTTTGACCCATAACTGCTAGGCCAATTACACCGATATCACCTTTCATTATTTCTCTCCAATTTTCTTTAATGGATGCGCAACCGTACTAAACGATTTTTGCTGCTGCATCTGAATCTAGGTACCACTCTGTTTCGCCAGCTTTAGACTGAACTTTCGCCGCTGGGTAAGGCAACTCGCTTGCTGGAGTGGTATGAATCTCGTGGACGATCTCAACTTTACCTGCACCTAGTACTAGGTAGCTGATTCGTTTTGCTGCTTCTAACACTTTCGCGGTCTTAGACACACGAAGTTGGCCAGACTCTGGATGAGACGCAACAAGAGACAAGTTCTCGTCTGCGTAGTCAGTCTGACCTGGGAATAGAGAAGCAGTATGACCGTCAGCACCAACGCCCAATAGGATCCAGTCAAATACTGGTGTGCCATTTTCACAAGGAATGACGTCAGCCATCTCTTTTGCAAAGCGCTCAGCTTCGCCCTGTGGATCATTTTCACCAAGGATACGGTGAATGTTCTCAGCTGGTAGGTTTACTTTGCTAAATAGCAGCGTGTTTGCTTCACCGTAGTTACTTTCTGCATCATCCGGTGCCACGCAACGCTCATCACCCCACCAGAAGTGAAGGTTTTGCCATTGGATAGACTCTGCGTAAGGCGCAGAGGCCAGAAGCTTAAACAGCATCTTAGGCGTGCTGCCGCCAGAAAGAGAGATGTGAACAGGTCGGCCTAGCTCGCTGAACGCTTTCATATCGTTCGCTAAGCTTTCTACAACTTGTTCCGCTGTATTAAAGATCTTGTGATTGATCATAATTCGCAGTAGTCCGTGTCAGTTAGGTTTTTACAAGGGAAGCGCCAAGCGCGGTTGTCGCGTTGCAGTAAATCGTCTGCTTCTTTTGGTCCCCATGTACCACATGCATAGCCAAACAGTGCTTGTGGATCTTGTTTGAAGTCTAGAATTGGTTGAACGTATTTCCAGCAGGCTTCAACCGCATCGCTACGCGCAAACAAGGTAGCATCGCCATTTAATGCGTCAAGTAGAAGGCGCTCGTACGCGGTTAGCATTTGCGTCTCTTCAAGAGAAGTGTAGTGGAAGTTCATTTTCACTTCTTTGGCATTAAAGCCAGCCCCTGGCTCTTTCAAGCCAAAGCTCATCTGAATACCCTCATCAGGCTGGATGCGGATAATCAGCTTGTTCTCCGGTGCGTTCTGACCAAACACCGGATGCGGTGTAGCTTTAAAATGGATAACCACTTCAGTGACGCGAGTCGGCAGACGTTTACCCGTACGCACGTAGAATGGTACACCATTCCAACGCCAGTTGTTGATGTGCGCTTTCAAACCGATGTAAGTTTCGGTACGTGAATCATCTGCTACACCATTTTCTTCGCGGTAGCCTAATAGGTGCTGCCCACGAACATCGGATGCCGTGTACTGACCAAGCACAAGGTCCTTACGCAGATCGTCTTCTTCAAGCGGTTTAAGGCATTGAAGCACTTTTACCACTTCATCACGCATAGAGTCCGCATTGATTTGCGCTGGTGGTTCCATACCAACCATTGCCAATACTTGAAGCAGGTGGTTTTGGAACATATCGCGCACAGCACCAGAATTATCGTAGTAGCCGCCGCGCTCTTCTACACCTAAAAATTCCGCGCCAGTGATCTCTACGTAATCAATAAAGTTGCGGTTCCACAGTGGCTCAAACATCGCGTTTGAGAAGCGGAACACAAGCAGGTTTTGTACCGTTTCTTTACCCAAGTAGTGGTCGATACGATAAATCTGATGTTCTTGGAAGTGCTCGTGGATTTCTTTATCTAAAATACGTGCTGACTCAAGATCGTAACCAAACGGTTTTTCAATGATTAGTCGTTTCCAGCCGTCTTCTTCGCTGTTCAAGCCGTGTGCTGCAAGGCTAGCGGGAATAACGCTGTAAAGGCTTGGAGGCGTCGCTAGATAGAATAGCGTATTGCGTTGCTCGAACTGGTATTGATCAGAGAGTTGATCGAGACGAGTGCTTAGCTTGCTGTAGTCTGCGGTATCAGAGGTGTTGATGGCTTGGTAATGCAGATGATTAATGAAAGCGTCGAGTATTTCAGGCTCAGTTTTTTCCATCTCCTGAAGTGACTTCTTCAGTTTTTCGCGGTAAGACTCATCACTGTATTCAGTACGGCTTACACCCAGAATGGCAAAATTTTCTGGGAGCTGCTTACTCGCGTAGAGGTGGTACAAAGCTGGGATCAACTTACGATATGTTAAGTCACCCGAAGCACCAAAAATCACGATGCTGCTATTTTCTGGTATTACCATCATCTTTCCCTTTAAAAACGAGGTAGTTATTCTGCGCCTGTGTCAGGCTCTAAAGTGCTGCCAACCTATCAGCGGCACTGAAATATTCAAAACTGGTCTTACCTATTGCTTTGATAGGTAAAACTAAAAAAATGCTTAGGCAAAAGTAATATCTGTGCAATTGTGGATGCAGAAATATAGAGACTATTGTCAATTCGGCAGCGTATTGTCCATGAGTCTTTGATATACATCAACCTTTTGTGACGCAATCGATTAAATAATGACTTGTTTTTCAGTAACTCACTGATAGATAAAGGGTTGGTTGATGTTGTTAAGATGTTGAAAATTAGAGTTAAAATTCTAATTTGGTGGCGCCGTCAGCATCTAGAATAAAGATTTAAGATATTGCTTAACTTTATCTATATGTGCTTGCCTATCAAACATCGTTTTTTGTTCAGTACTTAAGAACAGCTCTGCATATTTTTGATCCAGCTCTTTTTCTAGGAACAACAAGTACAACTTAGGATCAATGTGACCTGAGGTCGCCATCTTAGTCATGATACTGATCGATTCAGTAAGGGTCTTGGCCTTTTTGTATGGTCTATCACTTGATGTCAGCGCCTCAAAGACATCGGCGATCGCCATTACTCTTGCTGGTAAGGAAAGGTGCTGTTCTGAAAGCCCTTTCGGATAGCCCTGGCCATCCATGCGCTCATGATGCCCACAGGCAATTTCGGGTACATTTTTGAGATGCTCAGGATAGGGGAGCCGCTGTAACATCATCATGGTCTGTATAATGTGGTCATTAATAATAAACCTTTCTTCGTCTGTCAGTGTACCGTGCCTGATAGATAGATTGTAAAGCTCGCCGCGGTTGTACTTTAGCTCTCCGGGCTCAAGCACAAAGGGTTCAGACCACATATCTTTCGGGCTAGCACCTTCTGGCCAAGCGATTTGATGGATAGGTTTATCACTTAACAGTGGCTCCATGACAGGTAACGGAACAGGTTTGCTTGCTCGCTCCTTTTCAAGCCAAGAAACACCAAGCTGATCGTCAAGTGTGCGTTTCCATTGGTATTGGCTGATTGAATAAAGCCTGTCAATGTCGTGGGGATCCATTGACTCACGGCCTATATTGCACTGGGCTACGAACGCAAAGTCTTCATCAAATTGTTGGTGTTTTTTGTTCAGTGTCTGTTGTAGCTCTGTCTTTTCTCTCCCTTCAGAAACTCCTTTCCAATAATCGATTTCTGCCTGGGCTTTCAACAGTTCAAAACGCATGCGTATCTCATGAATTCGGTCGTAGATAGTCTCAAGCTTGGTTGCTTTATCAATCACGTACTCTGGTGTGGTGACTTTGCCACAATCGTGCATCCAAGACGCAAGGTACAACGCTTCCCAATCGTTTTTGCTCATCGTAAAGGTAGGGAAATGCTTGTTATCTTCATCTGCCGCTTTTGTTAGCATTTCACTTAGCTTAGGAACGCGTTGGCAATGGCTACCAGTGTACGGAGATTTTGTGTCTATGGCGGAGGCAATAAGTTCGACAAAGGCATTAAGCATTTCTTTTTGTTCGCGAATCTTATCGATGTTTTCTTTGGCCAGTTCAGCGAAGCTTAAAAGTTCTTTTAAGAAAGCATGTTTATCACTTTGTGAGGCGGTAATGGCTCTCTCATATCCTAATAAAAGAACTCCAACTAACTGCTGATTCCTATTGATCAGTGGGAACATAAAAATGTCGGTGTTGTAGAGCGTCTCTCGGTAACTGGCTACGCAGTTATCGTTGCGTCTGATGTGGATCATCTCCCCTTTTGATAGGTCTTTCTGTATCCAAGCCGTTGAGCCAAGGAACTCATTCAAATCGATTTTAAAAGGAATGATGGCGTGGTTAGCCGCAACATCGAATTCCGACGTTTTGGCGTTTTTGGTATAGAGGACGATCGTTTCAGCCTTCGTCACCAGATAGCTTTGATGGGTAATCGTTTTGGCCAAAACAGAGAAGTCTTGATTGCTGGCGGTTTCTCGTAACAGACCTAATAAGTCATGCAGTGTGTGTTCCATTAATTCAATCGATTGGGTGAGATCCGCGACTTCTTTTATGACGCTTTTGGGGTAACGGGTTTTCTTAAAATCAAACCGTGCAATGCTGTCTGTCTGTAAGACGAGTTTTTTCAATGGTCTAGATAGCCTTTGGGCCACAAACCAAACCACAATGATACTGACCGCTAGCAGCGCCAGCGCCACCTTTACTTGTCTGTCACGCATCGAAAATAAATTAGCCAATAGATCTTCTTGTGGCGTTACTTCGGCAAGAAGCAGGCGCGTGTGCTCATTTAAGTTTACAGGTGTCATGGTCAGTGACCAAGTGTTCATCTCACCAGTGACTTTTTTGTAGAAGGGGCCAGCAGAAACGCGCTCGAAAATAGAGGAAAACAAGCTATTACTGAGTTCCTGACGGACTTGTGGTACATTGGCTCCCAAGCTGACATCGACTTGGTGATGAGCCAGAACGGTGAACTGGTTATCAAACAGAATGAGCTTACTGTTGGTAGAGTTTCCGAGTTTGCTGATTTGTTGGGAAAGAGCGTCAAGAGTAAAGTCGGCTCCTACTACTAATCTTCCATTGTGAGAGCGCCTAGAGAGCGTGACTCCACTGGTTTCCAAAAAGTAAAAGAAATAGGGTTCCGTTAGCCTTATTTTTCCGTCAATACTTGCGTTAACAAACCAAGGCCTGAGTCTAGGGTCAAACTTGTTGTCCATTGACTCCCTAGCCGCAACCTGCTGGTAGCTACCATCCATAAAATAATAGCGGTCGAGGCCATTAACCGACGTTGTATGCACCATCAGATTTGCTTTTTCTGGTGCGTTGAATCTTTTCCTGTCTTGATTGCTTCTGAGCGATCGCAGTAAGGTGAGATCGCCGTGCTCATTAGCGTAGTAAAGAGCCGCTAATTCAGGGTTACGTTCAAAAATTAGGTTTACATACTGCAGAAAACGTCGTTCCTCGACTGGGGAGGGGTGTTGCTCGACCACTTGGCTCATCGCTAAGAAATCCAAGGCAGTCAAAATAGGGCCAACTTTTTGCTGAAAGGTTGACTCCAGTTTGAAGCTATTCTCTTTACCGACTTCCTGAGCACTGCTTGCGAGTAGCTCTTGGGCATGGCGGTAACTTATCGCAATCAGCACCGAGCCGACGATCGTCGTCAGAATCAAGAATAAACTCGTGATGTGGATGCTGAGAGAATAGCGACGTATTTTCATATCTAATCCATTTATCAATGACCTATTAAGTATTATTCAATATGTCGATCATGCAAAAGTTATAGTCAGAAAATAAACTATGAGTGTTGGGTCCGTGGCTTTTTCACGGATGTTTAATTTGCTTTGAAGGCACCAACGGGGATAGGCTAAAGGCATTGCAGAGAATGGAATTGGTTAGTCGCGAGATATGAAATTAGTCATTGATACCCACACTCACACTTATGCCAGTGGTCATGCCTACAGCACATTGATTGAAAATGCGAGATTGGCGAAACAAAATGGCTTAGAGATGTTTTGTACCACCGATCACGCAGAGTCTATGCCTGGTGCACCTCATTATTGGTTCTTCTCTAACCAGCGAGTGCTGCCCCGTTTTCTTGAAGGCGTTGCCGTCATTCGAGGTGTAGAATCGAATATTCTGAACACCGAAGGTGAGGTTGATATTCATCCCTCAACCGATCGTAACCTAGATTGGGCGATCGCCAGTTTTCATGAACCTGTGTTTCGACCCGCAAATAAAGAAACCCACACACAAGCATTGCTGAATGTGATTAAGGGTGGTCGTATTGATGCACTAGGACATTTAGGGAATCCAAACTTTGACTTTGATTTTGAGCGAGTTTTGCAGTGTGCCAAAGACCATAACGTAGCCATCGAAATCAATAACACGACGCTTAAGGGCAACAGCCGAGTTGGCAGCGTAGAAAGGTGTTACGACATTGCGCAGATTGGTAAAGATATCGGCGTTTACTTTACCACAGGTAGCGATGCACACTTTTGCCACGATGTGGGCAACCTAAGTCTTGTGGCTGAGTTGTTTGAGAAAGTGGGCGTAGATAAGCAGAAAGTGATTACTCACAGCTGCCGTCAATTTTTAGAGTTTTTGGAGCTTCGTGGCAGGGCAACGATACCTGAATATCAAAGTTTATAGTTTGAAACAAAAATGTTGCTCAACTTTAAGTACGAAATTCAGTAAAATGACGTTTTTTACAGCCCAACAAAGAAGAATATTACAATGAGAAAGTTAATCCCAGCTCTGGCTATTTTTGTTTCTGCTCATACATTTGCGGCAGATGTTGACCTGAAAGCAAATATGAAGCAGATGAAAGTGGAGTTTAAACACGCTGCTGAAGCTACAGAAATCACAACGATGAAAACGGCGATTGAGAACCTGTCTAACCTGGTTGAAGAGTCTAAACGTGGTGAGTACGCGCCAGAAAAATTCGACATTTATTTAGAAGGCTTCAACAAGCTGTCCGTTGCGTTAGATTCTGTTGAATCAAAACTTGAAGCGGGTGATATTGATGCAGCTAAAGCAGAACTTAAGCAAGTTGACTCACTGCGTGAAGAGTACCACGACAAGAAAAACCCAAGCATCTGGAGCAAGTTGTTTGGTTAATCTTGAATGTCTATGGCTCTGGTAGTGCTTAAAAACTGAGCTTTACCACAAAGTCATGACCGTGGTTGAGTTTTAGAGAATTAATTACGGAAATTGTTACTTACTCGTTATATATTTGAGTTTCGTAATGAGAGAGTGACGATGACACGTAACCCCCGCTTTAACTCAGCCATGTTATCAGCAAGCGCCCTAAGTTGGGTGCTTGTTACGTTGATGCCTGTGATCAACGCTCATGGCGCCAGTGCGGGTGTCTGGGCGACACTGTGTACCATCAACGGTTTTGAGTTGGTACAGGTTGAAGAGGGTAACGTTGAAACCCAGCACAGCAAACCTTGTCCATTCAGTCATTTCTCGAGTTTTCACCAAGATTCACTTCCAACACCTCTCTACACTGCACGACACACACTGACCGTAGTCGAGTCGTACGCTTTTTTGGCTCTAAGCGTGCGCTACCAGATTGCTGTCCCGCGTGCGCCTCCTATGGCATTCTCATTACCATCTATGTTTTACACCCACCTCCCTTTGTTATTCCAGTTTCTCCGCTAACGCATCACTCACATAATCAATAAACGCTCTTAATCGTGCAGGCATATACTTAGTTTGCGCGTATTGCATCGCCACTCCGCCGTGGTAGTTACTTTTAATGGTCCAGTTGGCTAACACGGGCACCACTTCGCCACTTTTTTATCGCATCTGCAATCACGAAATCGTGGAAGATGCCAATTCCCAACGCGTTCTTAACCCCTGTTAGACGCATTTGTGAGTGGTTAACCGCGTATCGGCCAGAGACGGAAACCGAGTGAAACTCATCGTCTTTGAAGAAATCCCAGATATGGTCGCGGTCATTTTCCGCCAAATAAAGGCAGTCGTGCTCGACAAGTTGATTTGGATGAGACGGCATGCCACGTTGCTGAATATAGTCTGGGCTAGCACACAGAACCAAGTTGGTGCTGCCGATCTCTTTGAGCACCAAATTCTCGTCGGGTTTGTCAGTCAGCTTAAACGCAATATCTATGTTGTCGCGGATCAGGTCGATTTCGCCGTCTGCGACACGCAACTTGAGTTGGATATCTGGATATTGCTTAAGAAAGGGAACCACAAAAGGTTGCAACACTGAGTTTAAAAATGCTTCTGGCGCCGCCACAGTTAACGCGCCGCTTATTTCGGTGTGGTCAGAAACGGAGAGTTCCACCGCTTGTTTCGCCGCATTGACCATAATCACCGCCTGATCATAAACCTGTTGCCCAGCTCGAGTGATAATTAAGGTGCGAGTGGTGCGCTCAAACAGCTTCACCGACAAGGATGCCTCCAAACGCGTCACCATCTTACTCAATGCGGAAGGGGTGACTTCGAGTTTTTTCGCCGCTGCGGTAAAGCTGCCTTCTTCCACGATCAGAATAAAACTTGCCAAATCAGGGAGAAGGGCAATCAGCTTCATGTTGTTCATAATATTTGCTGTTAACTACGCCATTAATTGTGTCTAGTAGAGCTTATTTGTGCCTCAGATTCAATAATGTTTTTCCACCCAGTGGGATAATGGATTCACGACGCTTCGTTTACACTTAAGTTAATTCACTGTAGGCACGAAGCCGCAGCATTAACGCAAGCATTGAGCTTAATAATTATAACTAGGAAGGAATTTGAAATGACTTCTGCATTCTACGAACAGATTCAAAATCAGATCGAAGAAGTAAAGGCTGAAGGCCTATACAAATCAGAGCGCATCATCACATCTCAGCAGCAAGCGGCTGTTAAAATCTCAACCGGTGAAGAAGTTCTTAACTTCTGTGCGAACAACTACCTTGGCCTTGCTAACCATCCTGCATTAATCGAAGCAGGCAAAGCAGGCATGGATGAGCACGGTTTTGGTATGGCGTCTGTTCGCTTTATCTGTGGTACTCAAGACATCCACAAAGAACTTGAACAAAAGCTTTCTAAATTCCTAGGCAAAGAAGACACGATTCTTTACACCTCTTGTTTTGATGCAAACGCAGGTCTGTTTGAAACCATTCTAGGCAAAGAAGATGCAATCATTTCAGATGCTCTGAACCACGCGTCTATCATCGACGGTGTTCGCCTATGTAAAGCGATGCGTTTCCGTTACTCAAACAACAACATGGAAGAGCTAGAGCAGCAACTTATCGCTGCGAAAGAGGCGGGTGCTCGCCACATTCTAATCGTCACTGATGGCGTATTCTCTATGGATGGTGTGGTAGCGAATCTACCTGCTATTTGTGATCTGGCAGAGAAGTACGGTGCATTAACGATGGTTGATGATTCTCACGCAGTCGGCTTTATGGGTAAAACCGGTGCAGGTACGCATGAGTTCCACAACGTTGTGGATCGCATTGACATCATCACTGGTACGCTGGGTAAAGCTATGGGTGGCGCGTCAGGTGGTTACACGTCTGGTAAAGCTGAAGTGATTGACTGGTTGCGTCAGCGCTCTCGTCCTTACCTATTCTCTAACTCTGTGGCTCCTGCGATCGTTAACGCATCTATCCGTGTACTAGATCTGCTTGAAGAAAGCGGCGACCTGCGTGACCGTTTATGGGAGAACGCAACACACTTCCGCGCTCGTATGACAGAAGCTGGCTTTACGCTTGCAGGTGCAGACCACGCGATCATCCCAATTATGTTGGGCGATGCGAAAGTAGCGGCAGAATTTGCTGAGCGCGCACTAGAAAAGGGCATCTACGTTGTCGGTTTCTCTTTCCCAGTAGTACCAAAAGGTCAGGCTCGTATTCGTACACAGATGTCAGCGGCGCACTCCCGTGAGCAACTAGACCGCGCAATCGACGCGTTCATTGAAGTTGGTCGTGACATGGAGATCATCAAGTAATGAAAATCAAAGCACTTTCGAAACTAAAGCCTGAAGAAGGCATTTGGATGACTGAAGTGGACAAGCCTGAGCTTGGCCACAACGATATTCTGATCAAAATTAAGAAAACCGCGATCTGTGGTACCGACGTTCATATCTACAACTGGGATGAATGGTCACAAAAGACGATTCCAGTACCTATGGTTGTCGGCCATGAATACGTAGGTGAAGTGGTTGGTATCGGCCAGGAAGTTCGCGGTTTTGAAATTGGTGACCGCGTTTCTGGCGAAGGTCACATCACTTGTGGTCACTGCCGTAACTGTCGTGGCGGCCGTACACACCTATGTCGTAACACTGTGGGTGTGGGTGTAAACCGTGAAGGTGCATTCGCAGAATACCTTGTGATTCCAGCATTCAATGCATTTAAGATCCCTGACGAGATCTCTGACGACCTAGCGTCTATCTTCGACCCGTTCGGTAACGCGGTACACACTGCGCTGTCATTCGACCTCGTCGGTGAAGACGTGCTGATCACTGGCGCTGGCCCGATCGGCATCATGGCGGCAGCGGTTGCGAAACATGTTGGTGCGCGTCACGTGGTGATTACTGATGTAAACGAATACCGCCTAGAGCTAGCACGCAAAATGGGTGTGACTCGCGCAGTGAACGTTGCTGAGCAAAAGCTTGAAGACGTTATGGCTGAACTTGGCATGACTGAAGGCTTCGACGTAGGCCTTGAAATGTCAGGCAACCCATCAGCGTTTAACTCAATGCTGACGACGATGAACCACGGTGGACGTATCGCGCTACTGGGTATTCCACCATCAGACATGGGTATTGATTGGAACCAAGTGATCTTCAAAGGCTTGGTGATCAAAGGTATCTATGGCCGTGAAATGTTCGAAACCTGGTACAAGATGGCTTCATTGATTCAGTCAGGCCTAGACCTAACACCAATCATCACTCACCACTACAAGATTGATGATTTCCAGAAAGGTTTCGACGTGATGCGCAGCGGCGCTTCAGGCAAAGTTATCCTTGATTGGGAATAATCAATCTCCCTGTTCAGCCAACAAATGCGCGTAAAATACTGACACATTAGTCACGCTATATACAAAGCCCGCCTAATTCGGCGGGCTTTTCAATTCGGATCGATTAATTGCTTTGTGCGATCTGTGAGTATTGTCTAAGCAAGTCCGTCAAGGTAGTCACCCATTCCAGTGCGTTTTTAGGGCTCTGTTTCACGATGATTTCCACGTGATTACAGTGGGTTTCTAATGGAATAGCTCTTTCAAGATGGAACGATACCGAATAGAAGTGCCAAAGTAACAGGCGCTGCATACGCTGAATATTCTGCTGTTTGTTCTCAGACTCTTCAAACAGGGCGGGTAGTTCACTTAACGCGATGGCGTTCATTCTTAACATGGCGTCAAATTGTGCTTCTTGAAGCTTGTCTTCTGACGTTGTTTCTTCTTGATCAAATGTGAACAGTTCCGTCATGGACTCTTCAGGAACCAGTCTGTGAACCATTCTTAGGCTCAGTTCCTCGAGCTCTTCGCGAGAGGTTTGTGAAAGAGAAGCGTAAGTATAGTCGCGTTGCATTGTCGTTTCTCGAACTTTTAAATGGCTGCGTATTGTAAACCCATTCATAGCAAAGGTGCGAGCAAGAAATAAAAAGGCCCCACGGGGTAGTGGGGCTTATAGTTGTAATTGCTTTAACTAACTGACGTTGTTAGGGGAAGTCGTTGAGGGCACGTCAGGCCACTCACCATTAAGGCTAGAACTCTATTTTCAATACACCAAACAGTTATGTTAATGAGAACGATTTTAGTTTGATCGTTTTGAAGTTGATTCACAATAAATGGGACAAGTTACATATTTGATGTCAATAAAGTGTGATGCACATCACTATGTAAAAGTAATCGAATGTAAGCTGGTTATTGATTAAACAGTTGAACGTTTGCTTAAAAATATGTGATGAATATCTATTTTTCTTCGTTATACTTCCCGCCCGGTTAAGAGCAAGCGCTCTACCAATACAAGCCGTCACAAGGAAAAGTGAATGACCCCACGGACCGGACCAGCTAACAATCCAATGCTTGTAGAGGTTATCTTCAATGAATGTTTTATTTGGCTTAATCGGTATCGCAGCACTGCTAGGGTGTGCAGTATTGCTATCAGAAAGTCGCAAGTCGATTAATTGGAAAACAGTGTCGCGTGCATTGTTACTTCAAGTTGGTTTCGCCGCTTTAGTGCTTTATTTCCCTTGGGGGCAGGCAGCACTAACCAGTTTAAGTAGTGGTGTTTCTAGTCTATTGGGCTTTGCTGATGAAGGTATCGGCTTCCTATTTGGAGACTTAGCCAATACTGGTTTTATTTTTGCTGTTCGCGTTCTTCCTATCATCATTTTCTTCAGTGCCCTCATCTCCGCCCTTTATTACTTAGGTATCATGCAAAAAGTCATCGAGTTTATCGGTGGTGGTATTCAAAAATTCCTTGGTACTAGTAAAGCTGAATCTCTCGTTGCAACTGGTAACATCTTCCTTTCTCAGGGTGAATCTCCTCTTCTTGTTCGTCCGTTCTTATCTCGTATGACTCGCTCTGAATTGTTCGCTGTAATGGCTGGTGGTATGGCTTCGGTAGCGGGTAGTGTACTGGGTGGTTATGCTGGCTTAGGTGTGGAACTTAAATACCTAATCGCTGCAAGTTTTATGGCGGCGCCAGGCAGCTTGATGATGGCAAAGATCATTGTTCCTGAACGCGAAACGCCAATTGACCAATCTGATATTGAGATGGACAAAGCGCAAGAGAGCAACGTGATCGATGCTCTGGCAAGCGGTGCAATGAACGGCATGAAAGTGGCTGTTGCTGTTGGTACTATGTTGATTGCCTTCGTAAGTGTTATCGCGATGGTGAACACTGGCCTAGAAAGCCTCGGTGAAGTTGTGGGCTTTACGGGTGTGACGTTACAAGCTCTATTTGGTTATGTCTTTTCTCCTTTAGCATGGGTTATCGGTGTGCCAGCACACGAAGTGCTAGCAGCAGGTTCATACATCGGTCAAAAGATTGTAATGAACGAGTTTGTTGCCTTTATTGATTTCGTCGAGAATAAAGCAATGTTGTCTGAGCACAGCCAAGTGATCATCACTTTTGCATTGTGTGGTTTTGCCAATATTGGTTCGATTGCTATTCAGCTTGGCTCGATTGGTGTGATTGCTCCAGAGCGTCGCTCAGAAGTTGCAAATCTAGGTATTAGAGCAGTACTTGCAGGCACATTGGCTAACTTAATGAGTGCGTGTCTGGCAGGTATCTTTATCCTGATGTAACTAAATTTGAACCTCATCAATTATTGTATAGCCCGGCTGCCTTGGTAGTCGGGCTTTCTTTTACAATGAGCGAGGTTGAATTATCGAACCACATTGCACGGCTTATCTGATCAACTGGATCAATTCGCTAATCTATGGGAAGTTAGCGCTAAAGCGGAATTAGCGAATGTCGATAACGCAAGTTTCAGTATTATTTTGGACCAAGTTGCAGAAATGCGTTCCCTAAAATCATAATAAAAGTAGGAGTATAGAGTGGAGAAAGTATTGTCGGTTATCGATTTTCTTCTGACTCATAAAGTGGTTTTTACGGCACTGATCATCGTGCTGGTTTACATTCTTCGCCGATTTATTTTGTCTAAAATCCGAGGTGATGTCGCTTTTGTATCGGAAGAGCAGCGCAATTGGATGTCTCGGACTAAAAACGGCTCGTTTGCCTTATTGGTTATCCTACTTTTCATTCTATGGAAGTCAGAGATCAATGAGTTTGCATTATCGGTAACGGCGATTGCGGTTGCGATTGTTGTTGCATCCAAGGAAATCATTCTTTGCTTTACGGGGTCGATTCAACGCGCTAGTTCACGTTCTTTCCGTGTTGGTGACTGGATAGAAGTCGGCAAAATATGCGGAGAGGTGATAGAACACAACCTGATGGCGACCGTGATCCAGGAAATCGATCTTTATCATGGGCAGTACAATTACACGGGTAAGACGGCAACACTCCCAAATAGTATGTTTTTTACCTATCCGGTAAAGAACCTCAATTTCATGAAGCGTTATGTTTTTCATAACTTCTCAATTGTGGTGCCTGATTTTGTGAACTTATACCCTTTGGTTACGCCGATGATGGAAAAAATCGACGGGCACATTCATTATTTCCATGAAGTTGCGAAGCGCTACAACACGGTGATAGAAAAGCATGCAGGTGTCGATCTACCAAGCTCAGAGCCACATATCCATATTACTAGCGCCTCAACGGGCGAGCAGGTGGTGCACTTTATGCTTTTTTGTCCAACCGATAAAGCTACGCATTTAGAGCAAGACATTCGTGCCGATTTTATGGCTCTGTATGAAGAGCGCTTTCCTAAAGATAACTCTAAAGAATAGCGCCTTATTCAATACACGTTAACTTGCAATACCCGCAAAGCGTTAAGCCATTGCTGTTCTCAAATGACATTATGTTGAGAACGCCAATGGCTTTTAGTGGTTATTTTGCAAGTTCTTTACATGTACTTTTTAAGTCCTCATGTTTATTTACTTACGTTTGCCGACTTTGCCGCAGACTTGAAAATATATGTTTGTAATCGTTCGCTTTTCTCAACAATACACATACATATAAGTTATATTTGCGCTTGGTTTCATAACAAGATGGCGTGGCTATGCGAATTCTATTTTTCATCTTATCTTTATTCCTTGTTGGGTGCTCACAATTCAACCCATCGACACCGATTCAACCTGATCCGAATTGGACGTACGGTGTATTGGAGAATGGTGTTAGTTATCATATTTATCCAAATGACAAGGAGCCAGTTTCACTGCGCCTGTACATGAATGTGGGGTCGATAAATGAAACCGATCAACAAAGAGGCTATGCCCACTTCTTGGAGCATATGGCGTTCAATGGCAGCACGCACTTTACGTCCAACGACGTTGTGAAAATGTTCGAGGAGTCCGGGTTATCTTTTGGGGCAGATATCAATGCTTATACCAGCTATTACGAAACCGTGTATAAGCTGGATTTGCCGAATGATGCGCAGCTGGACAATGGCCTTAAGTGGATGCGAGATATTGCTGATGGCCTGACTATTTCAGCGAGTGAAGTTGAAAAAGAGAAAGGCGTTATTTTAGGTGAAATTCGTCGTAACCGACCAGAGAATAAAGGGTTTGCCGACAAATATTATGATCACTTAATTGAAGGCACGGCTTTAGAGCACGCTGACGCGGTAGGAAATGTTGAGTCCGTTAACCGTGCTACTGCTAAATCCATAAGAGAGTTTTACGAGTACTGGTACCAGCCGCACTATGCTGAAGTGATCATTACAGGTGACGTGGAAGTTAACCAAGCGCTTAAACTGATCCAAGCTCAGTTCTCTGATTGGGAAAAGACAAGTACGGCACCAGAGAAAACGCCCCAAAAAGTTGATTTCGCACTGAAAGACTATGTGGATACGATAAACGCGTATGAATCTTCAAAGCTTACCCTGATGTCATCGCTCAACCCAGTAAAACTGGAATCTCGTGAACAACTAATTGATTCTCTGTTTGATGAACTTGCGCTCGGTATTATCGACCAGAGGCTAACTTCTGTGTTTAATGACTCTGCATTTTCAGTACAGAACCTATTCGCAGGGCAAGTACCAATAAACGAAAATCAGGTGGCGGTGTATACCGTTTCTTTCACAGAAAAGGATCGTGAAAACGTTGAAAATCTATTCTTGGGTACATTATCTTCACTACGCGATTATGGTGTTCAAGAAAGAGATTTAGAGTCAGCGATTACTTATTATAAGCAGCAACTTGAAGATTTAGACTATCACTGGGCTCAGAAAGACGCGGTCAGCCTTGCAGAGGATCGCAGTTGGGACTTATCTACCGAGCGAGTAAGTCAGTCAAAGCAAGATTATAAAGCAAGCCTTGGAGAGTTTATGTCCAAGGTAAATCTCGAACGAATCAATCAGAAGATAGAAACTCTTTTATCCGATGATCTTGTGGTATTGGTTGGCGTGAATGACAAAGCGACTCAGTCGGTTTCGAGCGCGCATGTTAATGACGTGAAGGCGCTCTTGGCCAAGCTGGGTAAAAAGCCACTAAACGCTTCGAGTGATATTGCAGAGCTTGTTGAACCGCCTCAGCCTGGTCAAATCATTAAACAGTATAAGAATGGACAGGGCTTCCATATCTGGGAGCTTTCTAATGGTGTAGAAGTTTGGCTTGAACAAGACAAAAAAGCCGAAGAGCACGTCAACGTTATTTATGTCAGTCAGGGAGGTAGAGCTGCATTACCTCCAGAGCTATTCGCCGCTCAAGAGTTTGCAATTCCTGTTGTGATCAGCAGTGGTATCGGTGGGTTTAAAGGTCCGGACTTTGATGCGTACTTAAAACGTAACAACATTCACGTTTTTCCGTTTATTAATTTTACTCATCATGGCATTGACCTTGGCGCTAAGCGAGATAACTTAGCGGATGCGTTTAAAGTGCTTTATAACATTGCAACCAATATTAATGTTGATCAAAGGCAGATACAGAAAACCCAGCGTAAAACGTATCAAGATCTAGAACGCTATGTCGCCACACCAATTGGTCAGTGGCAGCGAGCGATTAACAAAAATAGTTACTTACCCCACAGCCGCCACTATTTTCTTTCAGCTCCAGATTACACATCGGTGACTGAGGAGAAAATTCGTCAGGTTCATCAGGATCTGTTCGGTAAAAATCGGGGTAACAAATTATTGATTATTGGTGATCTTCAGCCAAATGATATGACTTCATTGTTGCGTCAGTATATTGCTTCTATGCCACTTGAACGTACTGAAAAACCAAACTTCCAAGTGGCTTACAATCCGGCGCCTGAATCTGAGATAGAACTGCCGATCTATGATGAGAAGAGCAGTTTGTACTTGGTTCGAATCACGAATCCCAACGTTTCAGACACGTCAGTGAAAACAGTGTTCATGGATGACATGTTGCAAAAGTTGCTGTTTAAGCGTTTGAACGAATATGTACGTGAAGAACTGAGCTTAGATTACGCGCCCGATGCTTACAGTGTGAGGCAGGACCAAGAACCAAGTACAGATTGGTTTATAGAAGCCCAAGTAGCCCCACAAGACTTGGCTAAGATACAGCAAGCGATTGGTGTTGCGATTGAGGAAATGAAGGAAGGCGTCAGCCAAAAAGAGTTTGATACTGCTGCTAAGCAAGTCGCGGTTTCTTTGCAATATCTTAAAGACGATGCAGCCGAAAGAGCGTGGTTTTATGCCCGCTATCTCGCGCATGGATACGGTGTAGGTGCTTTAAAAGATGTGCAAAAAACGGTCGAATCTATCACCGTAGACGACTTAAACCAAAGAATAGAGGAATCATTTGGTTCGTCGACAATGATAAGTAAATACAGCTTAACGCCAGAAAAATAAACAATAAATATGTTTAACGGCCGCCTAACTAATTAGGCGGCCGTTTTTAATCGTGAAGGAAAGTATCGTGATGAATAAAGTGATCGATTTGTTTAGGCACGAATGAGCTATAAATGAGACTGGTATGGCTGCTAGGAGTAGAAATATGGTCGGTCATACCTTCAATCGTGGTTTCTTCTACCGTAACTGTGCCGTCCGATGGTTTGCGTTTATCCATTAAAAAGAGCGCTCGCGCACCGATAGGAACAGTGCCTGCAATACTGCCAAGTTTTTGTGGGTAATTCCAGCGGCTACTATGCTCTTGCAGCCCAAAGTGAGGTGAGTTGCCGAGAATAGTCCCCATACCTAGATCTTGAATTCTCGTGACAATGGATGCCCCCCTCATCGGTGATCCCAGCGTAACCACGTGTGAAATACACTCTTCAGAATGTTTCCTTGAGTCTAAATACTGCTTGATGATTAACCCACCTAAACTATGGCCGACCAGTATGTTACGCCCATGATCGCTTAATGCGTGATCAATCGAGCTAAAAAGGCGGTGGGGGTTAATCGCTACGCTGTTATAGGTGATAACCTGAGTTTCGTATCCGAGATTTTTTAGCTTTTGGCTTAGCGGCTGCATCACCATGCCGTGCATGTACAGCCCATGTAATATGATGATTTTCATACAACGCTCCTAGGCACTAATAGCAATAAGATACGCTTTTTATCTAGTTTTGATCTAGGGCAAAAGTGTATTGTTTATGAAAATTGTCACACAACTGAATCAATTTAGATACTCCATTCGGTATTTTTTCTTGAAAATCAAATGTTTTACTCCGCAATAAAATTCGAATAATTAGTTGTTGATGCAAAATAACTCTGTGGCTTTTGCGTAAATCTGTAATCTGTTTGCGAGTTAATTTGAAGTTTCTCACTTTAATAGGTGTCAAACACGGCATATTCCCGCAAGTTGTTTTATGAGAAGAATAAAGCTTTCAGAGTAAGGACTGGAAGTTTAATTCCTGTTAAACAACAACTTAAGGAAATGACAAATGCGCTTACATCGAGCAAAAGTGTCTAAGAGTATTTTTACTCTGAGCACTTTGACGGCGTCGTGCCTAATGGCATTTAACAGCTATGCAGCGGTTGACTGTTCCTCATTGGATGAATGGCAGGCAAGTGCCGTTTATACTGGTGGTGATAAGGTTCAACACAATGGGTCGGCTTATCAAGCTAACTACTGGACACGTAATAACAATCCAGAACAGTTCTCTGGAAACTACGCAGAGTGGAAATTGCTGGATAACTGTTCTACTGGTGGAGATACTGGGACGCCAACCAATACAGCTCCGTCAGTAACGTTAACTTCTCCTTCTGCTTCAGACTCTCTTGTGACTGGTGATGTTATTGCTCTTGCGGCTAATGCATCAGACAGTGATGGTACAGTGGCGAAAGTTGAGTTCCTTGTTGATGGCGTAGTAGTTGGCGAGGCGACAAATGCACCTTACAGCGTGGCTTGGACAGCTGTTTCTGGTAACCATCAAATCAGTGCCATTGCTTACGATGATAAAGGATTGGCAAGCGATGTCAGCTTAGCGTCTGTCACTGTTTCAGACAGTACAGTACCAGGGAATGAAGCACCAACCGTGTCTATCGCACTTTCGGCCAATAGTGTGGATGTCGGTGGTGTAGTTACCTTTACTGCCGATGCAGCGGATGCTGACGGTAGTGTTGATAAAGTGGATTTCTATGTGGCTGGTGCTTTAGTAGGGACAGCGGCAACCGCGCCTTACACACTAGACTACACCGCGACTAAAGCCGGCTCTTTGGCTGTCTATGCGCGAGTAACGGATAATCTGGGTGCAACCACAGATTCTGCGTTAAGTACGCTAAAAGTTATTGGCGCAGCTACCGCTAGTAACTGTCGCCCTGATGGCCTGTATCAAACAGAAGGTGTCAACGTACCTTACTGTTCGATTTATGACGAAGAAGGCCGTGAGAAGATGGGTGCGGATCACCCACGCCGTGTTATCGGCTACTTTACAAGCTGGCGCTCAGGTGATGACGATCAAACCGCTTACCTAGTGAAAGACATTCCTTGGGAACAGCTTACTCACATCAATTACGCCTTCGTGAGCATCGGCTCTGACGGTAAAGTGAATGTTGGTGACGTAAACGATCCAAATAACCCTGCAACAGGTAAAGAGTGGGCTGGTGTAGAAGTCGACCCAACTTTAGGCTTTAAAGGTCACTTAGGTGCACTTGCTACTTACAAGAAGAAGCATGACGTTAAGACCCTGATCTCTATCGGTGGTTGGGCAGAAACGGGTGGTCACTTCGGTGCGAACGGTGACCGTATTGCAGACGGTGGTTTCTACACCATGACAACCAACGCAGATGGTTCTATTAACCACGCTGGTATCGAGAAATTCGCGACGTCTGCAGTCGAATTTATCCGTAAGTACCAGTTTGACGGTGTAGACATCGACTACGAATACCCAACTTCAATGGCTGGTGCGGGTAACCCATACGATAAAGAGTTCATGGAGCCACGTCGTAAGTACCTATGGGCATCTTACCAAGAGCTAATGAAAGTGCTACGTGAGAAGTTGGATGCAGCTTCTGCACAAGACGGCACTCACTACATGCTGACCATCGCGTCACCATCTTCAGGTTACCTACTACGTGGTATGGAAACATTCGACGTAACTAAGTACCTAGACTACGTAAACATCATGTCTTACGACTTGCACGGTGCTTGGAACGACCACGTTGGTCACAACGCGGCACTGTACGATACAGGTAAAGACTCTGAGCTAGCACAGTGGAACGTATACGGTACTGCTGCATACGGCGGCATCGGTTACCTAAACACTGACTGGGCTTACCACTACTTCCGTGGTTCTATGCCTGCAGGCCGAATTAACATTGGTGTACCTTACTATACTCGTGGTTGGCAAGGTGTCACTGGCGGTGAAAACGGTCTTTGGGGCCGCGCAGCACTTCCTAACCAAGCAGAGTGTCAACCAGGTACAGGTGAAGGTGAGAAGAACAACTGTGGTAACGGCGCAATTGGTATCGACAACATGTGGCACGACCTTGACCCACAAGGCAAGGAAATGGGCGCAGGTTCGAACCCAATGTGGCACGCGAAGAACCTAGAAAAAGGCATCTGGGGTTCTTATGCTGAAGCATATGGTCTAAACCCAACAACTGATCCTTCAGACAAGCTAACAGGTACGTATACACGTCACTACGACTCAGTCGCTGTTGCTCCGTGGTTGTGGAACGCTGAGAAGAGCGTATTCCTATCAACGGAAGATAAAGAATCGATCAACGTGAAAGCTGATTACGTTATCGACAAAGAAATCGGCGGTATCATGTTCTGGGAACTTGCGGGTGACTATAACTGTTACGTACTGGATGCTAACGGCAACCGCACAGGAATTGATACCACAGAGCAAGCTTGTGCAGCTGGAAGCGGTGAGTACCACATGGGTAACACCATGACTAAGGCAATTTACGACAAGTTTAAATCTGCTACGCCATACGGCAATAAGGTAGCGACAGGTGCGATCCCGACTGAAGCGGTTGATATTACGGTGAGCGTTGGTGGCTTTAAAGTGGGCGATCAAAACTACCCGATCAACCCTAAGATCACTTTCACGAACAATACAGGTCAAGCTATCCCTGGTGGAACTGAGTTCCAATTTGATATTCCGGTATCAGCACCAGATAACGCGAAAGATCAATCAGGTGGCGGCTTGAAAGTGATTGCTTCTGGTCATACTCGCGCGAACAACGTTGGCGGTCTTGACGGCCCAATGCACCGCGTGGCGTTCTCACTACCATCATGGAAAGATCTTCCAGCAGGCGGTACGTATGAGTTGGATATGGTGTACTACCTACCAATCTCTGGCCCGGCAAACTACAGCGTCAACATCAATGGTGTGGATTACGCGTTTAAGTCAGAGCAACCAGACTTACCAGTCGCTGATCTTTCAGGCTCGACGGGTGGCGACACTGGCGGTGGTGATACCGGTGGTGGCGATACAGGCGGTGGTACGACAGATCCAGGTAAAGTCGTTACTTGGGTTCCTGGTAGCACGCAAGTGAGCAACGGAACGACGGTTTCATACAATGGTAAATGCTTCTTGGCTAAGAACAACCCAGGAGTATGGGAGTCTCCAACTCAAACCAATTGGTTCTGGGAAGAAGTAACATGTCCATAATGAGTGGCACCTGCTAAGCGGCTAGCTTTTTAGGTAACTCAGCATAACAAAGAGCCCTACTCACCAGAGTAGGGCTCTTTTATTTCCAGCTAACCAAGTTGCTTATTTTAGATGGTTTCACTGCAATTTGTTTCAATTTTCTACCTTTCAACTTCTAATGTCAGCTTTTGTAAAATAACTGTCAAAGTGCTCATTTATTAACCGTTGCATATTGAGAGACTGATGGTCGAGTCAGTATAGTGGCCCTCGTTTTATCGATTTACAAAATTATTACTTGTGTTTTATTCGGCAAACTCATTATTTGAGAGGAAGGTCGTATGAAACACGTATTTAACACCATTTTATTTTATTGCTAGGTTTATTATGAAAGTTGCTCCTTTATTCTTGTTGTCTGCGTTAGTGCTTACGGGATGCGGTGGGTCAGATGGCGGCTCGTCCAGTTCCGATACAGGCTCAACCAGTAGTAATATGTCTGGCGGTAGCACGACGAACCCTGTACCAGATTCAGGGGGCAATACAGGTACAACGACGCCAGTCGCACCACCTCAATCCAACGAATTTGCTGATTTAATGCTATATGCGGTGAACCAAGCGCGTTCAACGCAACAAAACTGTGGTGGTGACATTATGCCCGCAGTTCCAGCCCTGACTTGGGATTACAGTTTAGAGTCGGCTGCTTATGCGCACTCAAGTGATATGGCTAATGCTGATTTTATGGATCACACGGGATCTGACGGTAGCTCACCAGGTGATCGAATCTCTGCAACTGGGTACGAATTCAGTGCTTGGGCTGAGAATGTGGCTGCAGGCCAGCAAAGTATTGATGAAGTCATGGCATCTTGGTTGTCTAGCCCGGGGCACTGCAAAAATATTATGAGCAGCAGTGTGACGCAACTGGGTGCTGCTGCAGTTGAAAATGCAGATACCCGTTATGGAATTTACTGGACGCAAGTATTTGCTCGCCCTTTATAAGCGATTATTCCCTTATCTTCCTACAGGCTCTGATTTCCATCAGGGCCTGTTTTTTAACAACAATAGTTGTCCATAAGAGCTGAGGTAGCCTATAAAAGAAGGAACACTTAATGTTAGGGAACGTTTATGACAAGTCTGTTTGACGATGTGCCTAGTCATCTTTCTAGTGAGATTTTCGAAGACTTGGTGAATGCCAAAGGGGTTAGAGTGGAAAGAATTCTCTCGTACGGGCACACCTCTCCTGAGAAAGGTTGGTACGACCAAGAAGAAAATGAGTGGGTTTTAGTGCTCGAAGGGTATGGCGTTCTTGAATTTGAAGATGGTCGGCGTATCAAGCTAAAAGCGGGTGATTACCTTAATATTGAGCCTCACGAAAAGCACAAAGTTGTCGAAACGTCATCTAATACAGTCACAATATGGTTGGCTATCTTTTACCAATAGCGTGTACGGCTGGTTCTATGCTTTAGAGATGTAGACCCGTACTAATCACTATCAGCTACAACAACTAGCGATTCTGTGTTTCAGAACCGCTAGCGTATATATTGCTAAGGTTTGAGCTTTAATACCGCATCAATATCTTCTGCTGAGTGCCTTTCTGGTAATTGCTCCCAGTCTTCGCCCCAGTCTCGGTTGATAATTCGACCGCGTTGAACCGCCGCCCGAGCATCAATCATTTCTGCCCAGCGCTTAACGTTTTGGTAGCTATCAACATCTAAAAACTCTGCAGCATCGTACGCTCTACCGAGCACTAAGCTTCCGTACCAAGGCCAAATCGCCATATCTGCAATGCTGTACTCTTCACCAGCAATGAAAGTGTGTTTAGCCAGTTGTTTGTCTAGCACATCCAATTGACGCTTCGCTTCCATAGCAAAACGGTTAATTGGGTATTCAAATTTTTCTGGCGCATAAGCATAAAAGTGGCCAAATCCTCCGCCCAAATACGGAGCAGAGCCTTGTAACCAGAATAGCCAGTTCATCACCTCGGTGCGAGAGGCCACCTCAGTAGGTAAGAAATGGCCAAACTTTTCAGCCAAGTAAAATAGAATATTGCCTGATTCAAAAACTCTAATTGGCGTTTTACCTGAATGGTCAACCAAAGCTGGGATCTTAGAATTTGGGTTTGCATCGACAAAACCAGAACCAAATTGATCACCATCGCCAATCTTAATTAGGTAAGCGTCATACTCTGCTTCACTTACTCCAAGTGCGAGTAGCTCTTCCAGCATGATGGTCACTTTTTGGCCGTTAGGCGTGCCCATTGAATAGAGCTGTAGAGGGTGTGAACCAACTGGCAGAGGTTGCTCATGGCGTGCCCCAGAATCAGGACGATTAATGCTCGCCCACTGACCGCCATTTTCTTCGTCCATTGTCCAAACTTTTGGGGGTACGTATTGGTTTGTCATTGCTATTCCTTATTCAGATTGTTCGATGACTCTAATCATAATTGGGATGGTGACGATAAATACAAACCCTAAACTAAAAAATGGTTTAGATCTAATGGTGCTGATTAAGGAGAGAAAAGTATAAAGAAGCCAGGAAAGTATCACTGGCTTCTACGTAGGCGATGACTATTTTTGAAGGTAAGCCAGAACATCAGAGAGGGACGGCATAATATGATGATTAAGGCTTTTGATCTCTTCACAAGGCTCAACCAAATCTGGGATTTGGAAGGTTGTCATATTGGCGGATACGGCACTTCGAACCCCGTTATTTGAATCTTCGAATGCGAGGCAGTGTTCTGCTCTTACTTGCAAACGGCTGGCCGCGAGTAAATAGATTTCTGGATCTGGCTTCCCCCGAGAAACCTCACAACCACAAGTTAGGCTATCAAAGTAGCGATCTAAGCCTGCGAGCCTCAGTTTTACCGACGCAACGTCTTTGTGCGTAGAAGTGGCAACCGCAGTCGGGACGTTATTCTCGTTTAACCACTCCAGTAACTCGACCACGCCTTGTTTTACAGGGATAGGCTGATGCTTGACGATGGCGTTGTAGCTCTTGCGCCACTCTTCGTGGAGTTCATCAAGGTTATCACCGTAGGCTTTGCGAAATATTTTCTCTATGCCAGCGGCATTGCGACCAATAATGGAAAGGTAAACCTCTTCGTAAAAGGGTTGATTCACGGTTTCGCAAGCTTGTTTGAACACTCGCATGCAGACACGCTCAGTGTCGAGTAGTAGGCCATCCATATCAAAAATGGCTGCTTGAAATTTCATGGTACGACTTATTTATACAACGTAAAGAGTTACTGTCATTCTGGCACAGTTGGCGTAGCGAGTAAAAGAGCTGCTCTATTGGTGAGATCAATATACAGGTGATTGGTAGAAAGTTGCTTTTGGTTAGTGAATTGTAACTGAATTGTTTAGTACACTGCCAAGATAACAAATCAATTGAATAATTCACTAATCAGCGGAGAAAGTAATGAATAACAAGAAGGTAGCATTTGTTGGCTTAGGAGTAATGGGATATCCAATGGCAGGGTATCTGAGCAAAGCGGGTTACAGCACCAAGGTATTCAACCGCACAAAAGCGAAAGCAGACACGTGGGCAAGCGAGTATCAAGGGCAAGCGTGCGAAACGCCTAAGCAAGCAGCATTAGACGCTGATGTCGTATTTGTATGTGTAGGTAATGATGACGATGTACGCAGCGTGGTTTTTGGCGAAGATGGCATTCTGGCTGGGCTGAAGCCGGGTGCAGTGCTGGTGGATCACACCACAACTTCGGCTGATCTTGCGATCGAGCTAGCGGCTGCGGCAAAAGAGAATGGTAACAGCTTTATTGATGCGCCCGTATCAGGTGGTCAAGCTGGCGCAGAAAATGGCGTTCTTACTATTATGTGTGGTGGTGATCAGAGCGTGTTTGACGTGGTGGCACCAGTGATGGATGTTTACGCAAAACAAATCACGTTGCTTGGGGAAAATGGACAAGGTCAGCGCTGTAAGATGGTTAACCAAATCTGTATTGGTGGCATTCTGCAAGGTTTAAGTGAAGCCTTGCTGCTTGCACAAAAGTCAGGCCTAGACATTGAACAGGTCGTCGACACGCTAAAACATGGCGCTGCGGGATCTTGGCAGATGGAGAATCGCGCTGTCACTATGGCACAAGATAAGTTCGATTTTGGCTTTGCGATTGATTGGATGCGTAAAGATCTTGGTTTCTGCCTGGAAGAAGCGGAGCGAGTGGGGATTGAATTACCGTTGACCAAAAATGTGGATGAACAATACGCGCAGTTGCAACAAGAAGGCTTAGGTCGAATGGATACGTCGGTACTGTTTAAGTCGGTTGCCAAAAATCAGAAATAGAGCATGCAAGCAGAGAGAATGATTAAGTTCACTCCAAGCCACTGATCAGTATGTAAGAGATGCTTTTAGCATCTCTTTTTTTATTCAGGGCGGTAAATATGCCTACTCTCTAAACTGTCAGATCTGCAATCTTATTTTATTGGCATATGCTATTAATTGTTTTTGGCATAGGCTAATAACGTCCTAGCCAAATGATGCCAGAGGAATGCTATGCCAAGACCAAAAATCCAACGCCGAGTTTGTGGCAGAGCCGCGCACACCTGTTTTAAGCCCAATGGTGTACCACTTAGCCAATTAGACTCGATGACTATCCTGCCTGATGAGTTAGAAGCACTTCGCCTCGCCGATCTCGAAGGGATGAGCCAACAAGAGGCGGCAGAACAAATGGGGGTTTCAAGGCAAACATTTGGTAACACAGTGAAGAAAGCAAGATGGAAAGTCGCGAAGAGCTTAGTTGAAGGTAACGCGCTTATTTTTCCACCTAAGGAGTAAATCATGATCTATGCCATTCCCAATGATGGTTTGCACGTCGCTAATCATTTTATGAAAGCGCCCTATATTGCTCTCTACAACGAGCAAGGTTTGGTCAAAAATATCCCTAATGCTGCTTTGGAGGGCGGTTGTAAGGCCAAGTCTCAGTTACTTAATCAGCTTAAAGAGTTACGTGTTAAGGCGGTTATCGCCAGAAACATTGGTGAGCGTTCCTTAGCCAAGTTACTCCGTCACAATATCGGTGTCTACCGCGTTGCTAAGCGCGTGGAGTTAGACGCAGTGCTTACGAGCGATCTCACTAAGCTGGCATCGAGTGAGCAAGGTAGGCCGTCTATTCAGCATCGAAATAAGACAAGTTGCTCAGGATGCTCAGGCGCTAAGGAAAAGGCGGCGTCACGGTTACAGTCTTCGGCTTTGTCTAGCTCTCCTAGGCGAGATCGTTTCAACCTGAGGTTTGCTAAACTTATAGGTAAACAAGGAGAGTAAAATGACGTGGTTGTTTGCCTTTTTAGGCTTTATGGTAGTGATATTCCTGATGGCATTAGGCGTTATCTTTCACAACAAACGGATTCAAGGGAGTTGTGGTGGATTGGGCAGCGTCGGGGTAGATAAAGTGTGTAACTGTGAAACTTCATGTAGTGAAAAAAAGCTTTATCAAATCTCTGAGCCTGATGACTCTTGATACTGCTGAGTGATGATTTGAGCCGCCCCTTAGTCTGAGGCGGCTTCTTACTTAGGCTAATTCGTAGCTAATCACATACAGTGTATCTGTATTTGGGTAGATCTCTCGGATCAGCGCTTTTAGCTTCGGCAGTTCCATAAATTCTTGCTGTGCGTGGAACTCGTTGATGTCGTCAAAATGGAGCGGCTCAACGGACAAAATTTTAATCTCACAAACTTTCTTGTCTGTCTCAAGTGTGAAAACTTCCACCGTTGTACCTGGCACATAGTGAGACTCTGACTCATCACGAATCGTAATCGTCTTTTTACCCGCTACGATGGACGGTGTTAAAAACTCAAAGAAGGTGATTTTTGTCGGAGCGTTCATGACTCTTCCTGTTTTTGGCGCTTGTGCTTAGGCACATAGTTCAGGATAGAAATAGGCACTGGTTTGCGGGGTTCAAACCCTTCAATTTCACGGCGTTCAATCAAGTGGCCTAAACGGCTTTCGATCATACACAGGTTTTTGAAATTGTCTTTGGAGACAAATGAAATCGCTTCGCCTTGCGCGTCTGCACGACCCGTACGGCCAATGCGGTGTACGTATTCATCGGCAGGGAATGGTAAGTCGTAGTTAATCACTCGTTCTAGACCTTCAATATCAATACCGCGCGCGCCAACACCAGTTGCGATCATGTATTTGATCTTGCCTGCTTTGAAGTCTTCTAACAAACGTAGGCGAATGGCTTGACTACGACCACTATGGAAAGCTTCTGCTTCAATGCCCCGTTTTTCTAGCTGCTGAGCTAGCTTAGCTGCGCCATGTTTGGTTTCAATAAAGATCAGTGCTTGGTTCCAATTATTTTCTTGAATCAGATGGCTAAGCAGCGCTGACTTTTTATCTTTATCAACAGTGATGAGCCATTGCTCGATGTTTTTCTTTGACGCTTGATTAGCGGCAATCGAAATTTCGAATGGGTTGTGTACAGCGGATTTAGCCAGATCGCGAACTTTATTCGACAGTGTGGCGGAAAAGAGTAGGTGCTGGATGTCTGTTGGAAGGCGGTCGAGGATCTTGTTGATGTCGTCAATGAACCCCATATCTAACATGCGATCCGCTTCGTCCAAGACCAGCATTTCAACCTCTTCAAAGTACACGGCACGTTTACCATACATATCAAGCAAACGGCCAGGCGTCGCAACAAGAATATCGACGCCTTCAATCAATGCTTGTTTTTGCGCTTTTTCATCCACACCGCCATACATCGCAAGTGAGGTGAGGTTCAAGTTCTGACCGTAGTCACGTACTTTTTGTTCAACTTGTTCTGCCAGCTCACGCGTTGGTGTCAGAATAAGTGCGCGAATACGTTTCTTACGCTGAGTGTCACCTCGCGCTAGCTTTTCAAGAATAGGAAGCACAAAGCTCGCCGTTTTACCTGTTCCCGTTTGAGCCGCGGCAATAAGGTCTTCGCCTTTTAAAATGGCTGGGATCGCTTTGGTTTGAATAGTGGTTGGTTTGTCGTAACCAAGCTCACGAATTGCATCTGTGATAGGTTGGCTTAAACCAAGTTTTGAAAAAGGCATGATGACACTCTGAATCTATAATATGGGTAGGCTTGTCGCCTAAATTTGTTGGCGCAGAGTTTAGCACAACCTATTACTCAGGCATCACAATTTCAGTGACGATTTCTGTTTTGACCGAATTGGCGATAAAGCAATGCTCATGCGCTAAGTGGTGCATCTTTTCCAACTGTTCGTAACTAGGCTGTTTGTCACCGGAGAAGGTAATTATGGGTTTAAGGGTGACGTGGGTTACCGACGTTCGGCCTTGCTTGTCTTCTTCCATAATACCAACCGCATGATCGGTGTACGCGTCGATCACATAGCGACGTTTAGCTGCGATACCCAGAAAGGTCAGCATGTGGCAGCTAGAAATCGCAGCAATAAAGGCTTCTTCCGGGTCTACATTTTCTTCTACTGAATAGGGCAGCGGAATCACATGGGGTGAGGCCGACCCTGGCACTGTAACACCACCATCAAACTCCCATGTATGGCCTCGGCTATATTGGTTGTCTTTGAACGCTTCGGTTGGGTTGCGCTTCCAGTAAACGGTCGCTGTGTAGTCTGACATGTAGAACCTTCCTTGTGGGCGAGAATGTTTGGATTCTACACATGTTTTGAGTGTCAATGCTGGATAGAAAAAAGGGTTGCCTTTAAAAGACAACCCTAATCACATTTTTTATTCACCCCAGCATTCTTGCTTGGTTTTGCCAGACTTCATGCACTCTTGAAGTTTCATGGCCTTATCTTTATTACCCTTGGCGTTGTTTTTCGCTTCCTCGGCTTTCTTCATGCCTTTATGACGCTTTTCTTCGCCGTATTTCTTACCTTTCTCTTGGTTTTTACGCCCTTCTCGCGTCATTTCTTCTTGGTATTTGCGTGTTTCTCGTTTTGTTTCTTCACGGTCCTTTCGTGCCTCACGGCGCATTTCTTCTTTTTTCTTTTCTTGTTCCAAAAGCCACTTTTGTTCTTCTTTTTTCATTTCTCGATTCAGTTGGCCTTGCTCTTTTTTGATCTCTTTAGCGATTTCATCTTTGCTTGTTGCTTCAGCTTGCTTAATACCCTCTACAAACAGTTTCTGCTCTTCATCGTTCGCTATAGCGTAAGTAGAAAGTGAACCCAGAACACAGATTATCGAAGTAGTCAGTAGCTTATTCATTCGTCTCTCCTAAATATAATTATTATTGCGTGCGCAGTTATAAGTTTTGGGCGCTGATGACATGAATGTCAATTAAGGCTCTTAGCTTACTCACTAAGAGCTCAGTAATTTAGGAGTGAGGAAAGAGCATTGGCTCAGGATCTCAAAGTAGAGTCTGAGCTGCTTAAAACTCAGACTCTGCCTGGAAAGTCATCGCTTCTTTTGTATACGGGTGCTCTAACTCGAGCCTTTCCGCATGCAGATGAAGGCGGTTTTCTTTTTCACCATAAAGCCCATCACCCACCATTGGCATGTTAAGTCCTAAGTGGTGAGCACAGTGGACTCGAAGCTGATGAGTACGACCTGTTTTTGGGTATAGGTACAGTTTAGAACGGCCACCTTGAACTTCGATCCGTTCCCAGTAGGTTTCTGCTGGTTTTCCATGCTCGAAACAAACCAACTGGCGAGGGCGGTCTTCAGGGTCGCCGCGCATCGGCAGAGTTATCTCACCATTCAAAGATTGAACTTCGCCTTCTAGTAAAGCGACATAGCGTTTTTGCACGCTGCGAGAGATAAACTGCTTTTGCAGGCTCTTGTTCGCGCGTTTGGTAAGGGCAAATACTAGCAAGCCCGAAGTTGCCATATCGAGTCGATGGATCACAAACGGACCTTCTACATTTGGATGTCTTTGTTGAAGGCGAGTGTAGGCAGAGTCCTTAATCGTTTTTCCTGGTACTGAAAGCAGGCCAGACGGCTTGTTGACCACCACCATGGCTTCATCTTCGAATAAGATCTCTAATTCCTTATCCTCAGCCCAGTTTTCAGCAAGTGGGTTGTCATCAACGGCCATGCCTTCCAACATGTGGCCTAAGATTGGCTGGCACTTGCTATTGCATGAAGGGTAGAACTTCGTGTGCTGGCGAATTTCTGATTTCGGTGACACTCCCCACCAAAATTCGGCCATGGCGATAGGGGTGAAACCATGTTTAAACGCGTAGTGCAGTAATTTAGGCGCTGCGCACTCGCCTGCACCAGCGGGAGGTGTAGGGTTGGTTGTTTCAGAGAAAATCGACTTTAATGACTTCTCTTCACCGCGAATATTGAGGAAACGATATTGCTCAAACAACTTGTTCTGTAACGTATTAGAGCGTTTTTTTCGCTGCTCTTTCAGGGTATTTAGTAGTGATGTGAGTTGCTCCAGTTCAGCCTGAACGTCTGCAATCTTCGCTTCCCACTCCAGTTTTAAGTACTTCAACACATTCTTTTCGGCCACGCTTTCTTTGCCTAGTTGATCTAGGACGTTGCTCAAGTCCTGAGGTGGCAGAGTTTGTTCAGCTTGCTTACGCTGTTCTTTGCGCGCTGCACGGCCTTGAATCATTCGTTCACGCTGCGCTTGTTCTGCCTGTGAATACTCAGCTTGATAGCTTGTTAACGTCTGCTTAAGGTGCGCGAGTTTTGGGTTCGATTGGTGCTGTTTAACTTGTTCATTTATCGCCGTGATTTCTGCTAAATCGCTGCGGAAGAAGCTCTGTTCCGTCAGCATATCGAAAACAGGTGGTACGAACCCTGGTAATAAGTTTTGATCCGCTATTTTTCCAGAAAAAGCAGAAAGGAAGCCTAGTTCACCTTGCGGTGACTTAACCAACAGAACGCCAAACATTTTGCCAGTGCCTTGCGGGTTACCATCCACGCCAAAGTCGTGCTGCCAATCGGTTTGGGTGAGCAAGTGCTGTTGTAACTGCTGTGCGGCAACTTCACACAAAGGGTGAGGTTGATAGTAAAACGGGAAGGTAAACTTATCGGGCAGTGAATAGTGGCTGATGTCTGAGGTAAAGCGGGTAAACAAGTTTTCAGGTTGGTGCATTTTTCTAATCACTACAGGCAAAATCACAGGGGCGTGATTTTACCTGTTTGCGTTGGGATTGCCAGTGGTTGCGCGATTGCTTAGGTATGCCTATCGAATGTAGCGAATGTCAGCACTGATCAACCAGTGCTCCACTTTACCGTTTGGTTTTTCTACCCATAGGTCATTATCAAAGTGTTTTACGCGTCCCTTAATACTCAGCGAGAGCTTATTGTCCTCAAAACTTTCCACTTTAATAAACGGATCTGAACTGATTAAAAAAGGTTCTACGTCTTCGACAGTCGTGTTTACTGGAACAAGAAAGTAGTGATTCAACTTGCCGTCACTGGGTTCGGTGGATATAGCCTTGTAGCCAAGCAGCGTGTATTGCTCGTTGATCGGCTTGTTAAGGACTTCAGAGCCAAGGCGAACGTGAGTAGGAACAAATACATACGTTAGCAGTGCAGCAACCGCAACGATGACCACTAAAAAAGAGAGTTTTAATCTAGACATAATACTGAGAATGGAGAGCCAATTAAGCGGTCATATTAGCATGATTCTAAAATGTAAAAGACGATTTTATTGGTCATGAAGATACCTTTATTATTGCATGTGTGTAAAAATCTAGGCTCTGAGAGGGTGATTGTTAGAGATTAAACAATGGCAAATTGGGAAGGTGTGAGTGAGTTTGTGGCAGTAGCTGAGTTGAACTCATTCACTGCCGCTGCGAACAAGCTGGATACGTCGGTAGCGCAAATCAGTCGAAGGGTGGCGACATTAGAAGAAAGACTGGCGGTAAAATTATTCCACAGAACAACGCGTAAAGTGACATTAACTGAAGCAGGGCAGCTTTATTACACTCAGTGTAAACATTTAGTCGAGGGGCTGGAGTTGGCGGAGCTGGCCGTTACCCAAATGCAATCAACGCCAAAAGGACTGCTGCGTATTACTGCCCCCGTCACTTATGGAGAGCAGCGCATCGCGCCATTACTGCATCAGTTTTTAGAGAAATACCCTCAAGTCGACCTGGATCTGATGCTGACCAACCAAAAACTAGATTTGATTGAACTGGGCGTAGATGTGGCGATTCGTTTGGGTCGATTGCAAGACTCCAGCTTAGTGGCCAAAAAGCTATCCAGCCGTCAGCTCTACGTGTGCGCTAGCCCTAAATACCTTGAACGCTATGGTGAACCACACACACTGTCGGAATTAAGCAGTCACCAGTGTTTGGTGGGCTCGGTTGATTATTGGCGCTTCCAGAATCAGAAAAGCGAAAAGTCTTTAAGGATTCACGGGCGAATTCATTGTAACTCAGGCATCGTGTTACTGGATGCGGCAAAACGAGGTCTGGGTCTCGCACAGCTCCCAGACTATTACGTGCAAGACGCGTTAGACAGTGGAGAGCTGGTGGAAGTACTGAGCGATTATAGAGATGTAAGAGAAGGTATTTGGGCGCTCTATCCGCAAAACCGGAATTTGTCACCCAAAGTACGCTTATTAATTGATTTTCTTGCGGAGCACCTCGATTAGGCGGTTTGTTCTTTTGCGTCTTGTTGCTTGATGACTTTATGGCCGTCTTCTGTGACGCCTTGCTTCCAATAGCTGCTGATGTAGATGTTTTCTCTATCTACGTGTTTTTCGTTACGGAAATACTGCCTGAGTGCGCGCATCGAATCGAACTCGCAAGCGCACCAAACGGACGCTTTTCCCTCTAGCCAAGGCAATGCTCGAATTGTATCCACCAGATCTTCATCTTGGAAAATCCACGCCACGTGCATATTGTCTGGTTTTATTAGTGACTGTACGTCTTCATCGCTAGACACTTTGATCACCGCGTAGCCTTTCGCGTTCTCCGGTAGTCGCTGAATTTTTGCCGATAACGCTGGTAATGCTGTCATATCTGCCGCCATAAAGAACCAGTCGGCTTCAATATTCATATCTTGAATCGTACCAGGGCCGACGATGTTGATCGTATCTCCAACTTTGGTTGATTCAGCCCAGCGTGAAGCAAAGCCACACCCCAAGTCCTGCGTTGTATGACGTACAAAATCGACTTCTATCTGCTGCTTTTCTGCGTCAAAACGTCGAATGGTGTAAGTTCGCATGCTTGGACGCGTATCGCTTTGCATGGAGTCAATATCAGTTCCTCCTTCACTGTTGAAAAGGAGTTTGATGTATCCGCCTTCACAGTTTAAAGGAAAGTCCCCCAGATCTTCACCTTCTAGTACGATACGTTGCATGTTTGGTGTGACTGACAAAGAGGATACGACAGTCACGCATTTTGGAGTCGGCTTTTTCATTACTTTATTCGATAATTATTCGTATTTGCATCTAGATTATCATTTTGTGCGGAGATGAAAAGAGACTTTAAACTCATTTACGATTTTTGTTGCTTTAAAGCATCGGAAAAGTCGAACCAATAAGTAACATAGCCATACCAATATTAAAGGCTCTTACCCGAGTTTGCGATGTTAGCCATTTCTGCAACTGTTGGCCCGCGATTACCCAAAAACTGCATGAAGGTAAGTTTGCTAGCATAAACATCATGGCGATAAGCAGTAGTTCTTGCCACTGGCCTTGACTGCTGTATATAGCCACCGCACTTAATGCCATAGACCAGCCTTTTGGGTTTACCCACTGAAATGACGCTGCGCCAAGAAATGTCATCGGTTTGTAGTTGTCTTTTGATTCGGTTTTGCCAGATAGCGCAATTTTAAGTGCTAAATACAGCAAGTAAGTAAGGCTTATCCATTTAAGAACCGTGTGAGTAATAGGATAAGCATTGAATATGCCTATTAACCCCACGCCAACCAGCAAAACCATAAAACCAAAGCCTAGAGTAATGCCTAGCATATGCGGTACGGTGCGATTAAAACCGACATTGGCGCCAGATGTCATGAGCATCAAGTTATTAGGACCGGGCGTAAATGTAGAAACAAACGCGAACAAGGCAAGTGCGCTTAACTGTTGAAATTCCATATTTCTCTCCTGAAACGTAAAAATGAATCATTGATTATTGTCTGACCGGTCAATAGCCATAATATGTAGAACTAATCGCAATTGTGTGCTTTTATTCGAGTTTAGAGTGTTAATTTTGCAATAAGGATGCGTAGTGGATAGATTTGACGAAAGAATATTGCATGAGCTAAAAATCGACGGGAGAATCTCTAATGTTGAGCTGGCTGAAAGAATAGGGTTGTCCCCTTCGGCTACGCTCAGGCGAGTACAAGAGTTAGAGAAAAAAGGCGTAATAAAAGGCTATCGAGCCATGCTCAACAGCGTAGAGTTGGGAATTGGCTTTATTGCGTATGTCTCTATCGGTCTGTCAAGCCACCGTAAACAGGCCCAGCTTGAGTTTGAAGAGCATGTCAGGTTTGTTGATGAGGTGGTCGAGTGCCATAACATCACGGGTGCAAACGAGTATTTGCTCCGAGTTGAAACAAAAGATTTATCAAGCTACAAAAAGTTTCATGCTGATGTGCTAGGAGAATGCTCTCAAGTACAGTCTATAACCACAATGGTCGTAATGGATTCACCTAAAGATGAGCGATAAATAATCAATTAGTATCTTTTTTCTTATATTCGTTCAAAAAGTTCACTTTTCTCTTTTTAAATGTGACATGTATCACGTATTATTGTTCATAATCAAAGCGGTTACTGTTTAGACACCGCAAAGTAACTTCCTCAGTTGCACATAAGCATGTGTGCATTACCTATAACAAGCCATTTTTGAGTTTGAGCTAAATATATGCGTATATCTTTAAAGAACTTGTCGATTAAGACTCAGGTGTTAATCCCTGTACTTTTCATTGCCACAGCGCTTGTCGCGACATTGTGGTTCACTAAAGTTAACCTGCAAAGTGAACAACAACTTGTTGTGGACAACACGGATGCGTTTGTGATGTACAAGGATACGTTGGCAAAAATTGATGATCAGGTATATCCAATACGTATTTCTGCCGTTTACGCAATTTACGATGCAGATCGTCGCCAAACATTTATTAATGAGTTAGCCCAAAGCATTGTGCCGATTCGTAAAGATCTAAAAGTACTGCAGAAGGAAGAAGCATTTCGCGAAGACGCTGAGCTGACTTTAGCAGCAATTGATCAATACATGGATTACGCACGCCAGTCAGTTGATTTCTTCACGCGTCATGACAAAGGTCTTGTATCGTCTTCGGAGCACAACCAGTTCATTGAACAATACAAGAGATATGGCCAAGAAATGGTTGAGTCTATTAACAGCTTATCTGCCACAGTCAATCATTTCTCTGAGCGCTCAATGGACCACAGCGAACAGCAGAACAAAGCAGTACTCAATATGGCATCAATGCTGGTGTTTTCTGTTCTTGCTATCTCAATGTTTGTTGCCTGGATTTTAGCGGGCATGATTGTTAGCCCAATCTCTAATTTGCAAGTCGTCATGCGTAAGTTAGCGGGCGGTGATTTAACGGCTAAAGCCGATGTGGATGGCAAAAATGAAATTGCTCAGCTTGGGCAAGATGTCAACCAAACAGCTGAGCAGCTACACAAGACTGTGCAACAGTTGATGAGCATCAGTGAAGAAGTTGCGTCAGCATCAACAGAGCTTGCGGCAGTAATGACTCAAGCGCAAGCGAATGCCCAGCAAGAATTGGCTGAGATCGAGCAAGTTGCATCTGCGGTGAACGAGCTTTCTAGCACCGCCGACAATGTGAGTGATAATGCTCAAATGGCAGATTCAACAGCACGCGAAGCGGATCAATTAGCACAATCAGGCCTTGAAGTGTTTAGTGAAAGCAGCCGTGCAAGTGAACAAATGAGCAACGCATTAAATGATGCGGCGCAAGTTGTGCAAACATTGCAACAGCAGTCTGAGCAAATCAATGATGTGGTTGAAGTTATCCGCGGTGTTTCTGAACAAACAAACCTATTGGCGCTAAATGCTGCGATTGAAGCTGCACGTGCAGGTGAGTCAGGCCGAGGATTTGCAGTAGTCGCTGATGAAGTTCGTATGCTTGCGGCCCGTACCCAAGATTCTACTGGAGAAATCCAGGCAATCATCGAAGAGCTACAGAAGCAATCTGGCTTGGCGAACGACAGTATGCAGATCAGCTTAGAGATGCTTTCGAAAACCAATGAGCTTTCTGAGCAGGCAAACAGCGCGCTAGGCGGTATTACAGAGTCAGTTGTTAACATCAATGATGCCAATACTCAGGTTGCAACAGCAGCAGAGCAGCAGTCACAAGTGACTCAAGATATTAACCGTAACGTGGTGAACATGTCGGAACTGGTTAACCAAAACGTTGCTGGTATCTGTCAAAGCGCAAGCGCGAGTGAAGAGCTATCTGAACTGGCAGAAAAGCAGAAAGCTCAGTTAGCGTTCTTCAAGCTCTAAAGCGAGCTCACGTTATTACTAGGCAGCCAGTTATGGCTGCCTTTTTTGTATTTTTTGCTCAAAAATATGGGCTAAAGTCTCACTGTTTTTCTAAAAATAATCGGGCCTGCAATACGTAAAAATCACATTTTTGTGAGTAAGTAACCGAATAGTTTGATGGTTCGATGAAAAGTTACACGAGTGAATAGCGAAAAGGATTGCGCAAACGGTTAGCGGTTGGCTCGCTAAGATGTTGTTTTGAATTGATAAAGAAGAAAATGGATGGTTAGGGTGGGTAGCTAGGTATGCAACTTAACCAAACTGTATCACAATAAAATCGAAAATATCAGTCTTGTTAGAATTAAATCACAGCCTATAATGCTGAAAACCGGAGCGTCTGCCAACGCTCCGGTTTTTTTGTGTCCGAAGAACAGTAAGCTCGTCTGCCAACGGGTTTACTACGCACTCTGAGTGACGCATATAAGTTATGAATCAAGGAATTACACAATGCGTATCGAACAAGAACTTAAGTTAGGCTTTAAAGATGTCCTGTTTCGCCCGAAACGTTCCACTCTAAAAAGTCGCTCTCAAGTAAATTTAACCCGCGATTTTACATTCAAGCACAGTGGCCGTCAATGGTCTGGCGTGCCTGTCATTGCTGCCAATATGGACTCTGTCGGCAGTTTCGACATGGCGAAAGCGCTTGCGGAACATGGTGTAATGACTGCTGTTCATAAGCACTACAGCGTCGACGATTGGGCTGAGTTTATTCATGGTGCTAATGCATCAGTATTAAACAATGTGATGGTTTCTACAGGAACCTCAGAAGCAGACTTTCAGAAAACCCAAGACATCATGGCTATGACAGATGATCTGATTTTTATCTGTATCGATATTGCCAATGGTTACTCGGAACATTTAGTTGAGTACGTTGAGAAAGTTCGCGCTGCATTTCCAGACAAAGTCATCTCTGCAGGTAACGTCGTCACTGGCGATATGTGTGAAGAGTTGATTCTTGCGGGTGCGGATATTGTGAAAGTAGGCATCGGCCCTGGCTCTGTGTGTACCACGCGTGTCAAAACGGGTGTTGGCTATCCTCAGCTTTCAGCCATCATTGAATGTGGTGATGCGGCGCACGGTCTGGGCGGTATGATCATCGGTGATGGTGGCTGTTCATGTGCGGGTGATGTGTCTAAAGCGTTTGGTGGTGGTGCCGACTTTGTCATGCTTGGCGGTATGCTAGCAGGGCACGAAGAGTCTGGCGGCGAAATAATCGAAAAGGATGGTGAGATGTTCATGAAATTCTACGGAATGTCGAGCCAATCTGCGATGGATAAGCACTCTGGTGGCGTGGCTAAATACCGCGCAGCGGAAGGAAAAACGGTACTGTTGCCATATCGTGGTAGTGTTCATGGCACGATATCTGACATCCTTGGCGGTGTTCGCTCTACATGTACTTACGTCGGTGCTGCAAAGCTTAAAGAGCTAACCAAGAGAACGACTTTCATTCGCGTACAGGAACAAGAAAACAACGTGTTTGGTAAAGAGTAAATAGCGAGTATTGTTCCAGCTGTTGTTGAAACAACCATAAATTGAGATTGCCTCTTCTACATCATACTTTGTAAGTTTACGGCCTATGGTGAAAGAGGCAATTTTTTGCAAACGCCTACCCCGAAGAGTGCAAGGGGGGATATTTTATGAACAGCGCTCATTTGACGCATTCTAAGCCTGCTATGTATAACGAGCTTAAATAAGCGTTTATTCTAAGTGCTTAAACTGCAACGCTACCAGTCGTTGATATAACTCGCAGCTTTGTATCAATGATTGGTGGTTACCAATATCGACCAGTGTGCCACCGTCTAATACTGCTATCTTATCTGCGTGTTGAATGGTCGATAAACGATGAGCAATGATCAGCGTAGTACGGCCTTTCATCAACACCTCAAGTGCTTGCTGAACATGATGTTCACTTTCGCTATCTAGTGCACTGGTGGCTTCATCAAGTAGTAGGATTTTCGGATCTTTTAGAATGGCACGAGCAATGGCAATTCTCTGCTTTTGGCCGCCGGACAGTCTCACCCCACGTTCTCCTAAAAAGCTATGATAGCCTTCAGGTAGCTTCTCAATAAATTCATGTGCATGTGCTTTTTTCGCTGCTTCGATAACTTGCTCGTCTGTTGCTTCTGGATTGCCGTACCGAATGTTATGGAACACGTCGTGGCTAAATAGAGCTGGCTGCTGAGGTACCAGTGCCATTTGGCGGCGAAGGTCTTTCGGATTGAACTGGCGAATATCTTCTCCTCCGAACAAAACTTGGCCTTGCTGCGGATCGTAAAAACGTTGTAGCAGCTCGAAGAGTGTCGTTTTACCGGCACCGGATGGACCAACCAACGCCAATACCTTGCCTTGTTCAGCGGTTAGGGTTAACTCTTTGATAGCAGGTTGGTTAGGACGAGAAGGATAGTTGAAGTTAACCGACTTAAAGCTGACTTCGGCAGGCATATCTAAACTGATTGGTAAGTGATTGTTTGGCGCACTAATATCGCTTTCTACTTGCAGGATCTCGATCAGCCTTTCAGTTGCGCCTGCGGCTCTTTGTAGCTCCCCCAGCACTTCTGAAATGGTAGCCGTGGATGACGCGACCATGATGGCGTAAAACACAAATGCCGCTAGGTCACCCGCAGACATTTTTCCGTGGATCACATCACTGCCTCCAACCCAAAGCATGCCCGAAATAGCGCTAAACACAATCACAATGACACCAGATATTAAAATCGCGCGTTGCTTCACTCGCTGTCTGCCAACCTCGAACGCTTTTTCCACTTCGACGGAAAAGGCGGCTTTTTCATATTGCTCTGAGCTAAAGCTTTGTACCGTTTTAATATGCTCTATTGCTTCACCTGCATAGCTGCCCACATCGGCCATCGAGTCTTGGCTTTGGCGTGAAAGGGCACGCACTCGTCGCCCATACACCAAAATGGGCACCAAAACGAATGGCACAGAAGCAAGCACAATCAATGTGAGCTTAAAGTTGGTGGCAAACAACATGATGATGGCGCCAACGCACATTAAGGCGCTGCGCATTGCCATAGAAAAGGAGGAGCCAATGATGCTCTGTAGCAAAGTGGTGTCAGTGGTGAGGCGCGACATAATATCGCCGCTACTGTTGGTTTCAAAATAACTCGGATGCAGCGAAATAACATGGTTAAACACAGCAAGGCGAATATCTGCACTGACGCGCTCACCCACTGATGAAACCAGATAGAAGCGAAAGAACGTTCCAATAGCAATACACAAAGTGATACCAACAATAAACTGAATCGCATTGGTGAGCTCTTGCAACGACTGCTGAGCGAAACCTTGATCAATCAGAATACGCACACCATAGCCAACCGACAACGTCAGGCTCGCCGTCGCGACTAGTGCGACCAAAGCTGCGGTAACACGCCACTTATAAGGTGAAACAAAGGTATTGAGTTTAAGAAGGATGCTCAGGTTGTTGTTTTTGCTGCTCATGAATGACTCACAAAGCTATTCTGATGTTTGGAATAGTAAGCCACTTAGCCAAGTGAGACCAGTAACGAGTTATTTTTGAAGAACGGTGATCTATTTGTACTGCTACAAGAGAATGCTTGCTTCTGGTTTGGTTGGTGACCAATCTCGTGCAAGGTTTGTGGAGGCAAGAGCTGTGCTGGCTAATTTGTGCCCCACTTTTGAGTTTCAGGCATCAATCTTGTCATTTTATCGGTGCATTTATATACATGTTTTTCCTCATGCATGTACAATTTTTTGAATTACAGTTTGTTTTCCAAGCTGACCTCAAATTAAATCTACAAAAGAGAGCTGTGACATCCTATGGACGATAACGACAAAGATGAACTAATAAAACAACTGAGTATGTTTGTTGGATGTGAAATGCCAACAAAGCCAAATTCATGGGAACGAGTAGAAGAAATCAGAGAAGAACTACTTACCGATACCGATAACTACCCTTGGCGAGCTGAAGTAGAGGAACTCTGGGAACAGCTCTCTCGTGCTCAAAATGACGAATTGATGAAAATTGATCGACAAGATAGATGCGCAGAAACACCACTAGAAGCATTATTTAGTGGCGTAGAAATACCTCGATATCAACCAATGGAAGTCCTCGCCTCAGTAAAAGAAGCATTTGATATTTATATGCTTGCACAAGGAAAGCTCACTCTTGAGGACGTATTTTTTGGCCCCATGAAAAAAGGTGTAGGGAACTATGCAGCTAGAAGAAGTAAAAAATCGACCTACGGAGATTTCGATTTCTATGCCAGAGGTGGGGGCCTCTTTATGACGGTAGAGGAGAGGGATGCCCACGAAAATATGAGTTTAGAAAGTAAGGCAATCGAGTATTTAGCATATGGAATGAATCCTGAAATAGCGAAAATATACAATAAAGCGCCTGATTACCATAATATTCCTGACCCCGAAAGTTATCTGAGAGGTTATAGACGCTGGAAGCGGACAAACAAGTAAATTACCTGTCCTTAACTCGCATATATGGACTAGAGATAATGGCTAGGTATTAAAAACGGAGAGTAATAATGGTTGAGTATATGTCTCAAATTTTGTCTGCTTCACCTCTAAATTTAGCCTTGTTGTGCCTTATGCTGATGATCATAAGAGATATTAAGCACAAGAAGTAACATGCTACTTCAGCGGCTGGTAAGTACTATAAGATATAGTGTGATGTAAGCCGCTGACTTTAATGAACTCTCGAAAATCACTTTATGGTAGCTTCAACAACAGTGTGTAAAGAATTACCCGAATGGGTAGAAAAACAAAGGCAGCCTAGTCAACGGCTGCCTTTTTTGTTTTGGCTGGAGAACTTAACCAATAATCAGGAAGAATATAACCGTTGCTACAATACCAATTAGAGCATATGGGAACTGTGTGGTTGCGTGTTGCATCGACGTACAGCCAGAGCCTTGTGCAGACAGTACAGTTGAGTCACTAAAGAAACATGAGTGGCTACCTGCTGCTGATGCTGAAAGCAGCGCCGCTACTGTTAGATGCAGTGGAACACCCAGTTGTTCACCCAGTGGTAAAACAATTGGCATCGCGACAGCAAAGGTGCCCCAAGAAGACGCGGTGGCAAAAACCAGCGCTCCGGTAATCATAAAGATAATGGCAGGGAAGTAAGAAGCCGATAGGTATGGACTAACGGTTTCAATCACGTACTGCGTCAGACCTAAAGAGTCGTTAACAGACTTCAGCATAAAGCCACCAATCACAGTCGCAAGCGGCAGTAGCATCACCTTAATACCATCGTACACGGCCTCGAACATGTCGTTCATGGAAACCAGTTTTTGTGCACCATAGAAACAGATAGTAAAGATAAGTGCGACAAACACGCCCGCCAACAGGTCAATACCGAAATACCAACTCGCGGCTACCAGAACAACCATAGGTAACATGAAGTTAATCAGTCCCATTGTTGGGTTTGTGTGAGCTGAAATGTCAGAACCAAAGTCAATATCTGTTGTGCCATCTGGGCGAACCTGTCCCTTCTTGGCACGCAATTCTGCTTTTTTCATTGCACCAAGGTCTGGGAGTTTCTCGGTAGCAACCAGCATCACAATCGCAAGTGTTACCCAGCCGTAAGCCATGTACGGAATCGCTTCCATGTAAGCTTGAATACCTTCGCCAGATTCAGCCACACCGTTGGCCTCTAGCAGAGAACTAAAGAAGATCGCCCAAGTTGAAATCGGAACAAGGATACAAATAGGCGCAGCAGTCGAGTCCACTAGGTATGAAAGCTTTTCACGAGAGATCTGATAGCTGTCTGTAATTTTCTTCATAGAAGAAGAGATAGCAATGGCATTTAGATAGTCGTCAATAAAGATCAGGATACCGAGGAAAAAGGTCATCAGCATAGATTGTTTACGGCTCTTAACCTTAGTGACCAACATATCAGAGAAGCTGAGAATACTGCCACCTTTCTCAAGTACAGCGATCAAGCCTCCCATCAAACCACATACCAATATAATCCAAGCGATGGTTTCATCCATCATAACGCCTATCGAAATATCAACAATTTGTTCGACAGCTTCGCTAGGGTTAAGCAGCAGCACGCCAGCGATCGCGCCACTAAACAGTGCTTCGACAGTTCGGTGAGTGGTTAAAGCAAAAACCAGTACCAACGATGTGGGAAGAAGGCTCATCCATCCATAATTTTGCCCTTCTTCATGGTTCAATCCGATTGAAGTGAAGAAAATGAAAACCGCAATAACCAACAGGGTTACAATAATATGTTGACTGTTCATTTTCAGCGGCGCATCCAGCGCCTTAGTTTGCGTAGTCATAACTCTTTCCTTTTTATGCTGAGTGCAACATCCAGTCGATTTCTAGTGGTGTGATTGCTCGCTCAAATTCTGCGAGTTCACTCCGCTTGCAAGCAAGATACAAATCAATGAATTCCCTAGAGATGTACAAAGCCAGTTCACTGTGTTCCAGTTGCTCAAGTGCCTCTGACATGCGCAATGGAAGTTCAATGGCTTCATCACTTAGCGGAAGCGGACATTGCTCTTTGGTGTAGTTATCACTCGCTAATACTGCGGAAAGTACTACTGCAGCGAGAATGTAAGGGTTAACGTCAGCTCCTGCAATACGGTGCTCTATACGGCGGTTTTTGCTGTCGCTGATAGGCACACGCAGTGCAACACCGCGATGGTTTTCACCCCAGTCCGCTTTCGTTGGTACGTAAGCGCCAGGAACAAAGCGGCGAAATGAGTTAACGTTAGGACAAATCAAAGCCATGGAATCCGATGTTTGTGCAAGCATCGCAGCCATAGTTTGATAAAAGCGATCGCTGGCTTGGCCGTCTGGTTTACTGAAGTGATTATTACCACTCTCATCGACCAAGCTCAGGTGAATGTGCATACCATTACCCGCTTGGTCACCGAAAGGTTTTGCCATAAATGTGGCATCGAACCCGTGCTGGTGGGCAACTTGTCGAATCAAGCGTTTTGCGATGATGATTTCATCGCAGACTCGAAGCACATCTTTGGAATGGTTGAAATTGATTTCGAATTGACCAGGTGCCGATTCTGATAAAGCACCAGAGGTGTTTAAGCCCTGTTCTTGAGCAACCTTATTAAGGTCTGACAGAAAGTCCGCGTAGTCATCCAGCCCATCGAGGTCATAGACCTCCGTGTCTTTCTCTCGAGTCTTTTTCTTTGGGTTTAGCGCCGTTTGTAGTTCACCGCTTGGGCTGCGTTTTTTGTCAATTAAGTAGAACTCGAGTTCTAAGGCTACACAAGGATACTGGTTGTTCGCGTGCAGCTTATCCAGTAAATCGGACACAATGTTTCTTATAAACAGAGGGCTGGGGTTCGTCGCATTTTCATCCATCATCGTCAGAAGAATCTGACCGACTTGTTCATTGGCAGTGGGCATTAGCGTACCTGCGATCGGAAAACACATATTATCCGGCTCTCCTAACTCCTCACCTAGTCCGGCAGACTCCACTACGTTCCCTTTTGTATCAAGCGTAATAGTAGAGAGAGGAAGAGCGACACCTTTGTGTAGTTTCTCTAATGCATTGACGGGTATGCGCTTTCCTCGCGGTGTGGCGTTTATATCGGTGAAAATAAGGTCAACAAATTCGATATTGGGCCATTCTTGTCTAAAATTTTTAACTTCCTGTAGGTAGGGTTCCATTTTTAGTTCTCCAAGTAGACTGACGAGCGGTGATCTAAAAATAATTTACTTAACAAATAACTTACATCTATTAGACTAAAGTATTAAGTGTTTCAATTATTTTGTTTTTAAACAATAACTTGTATTGATCTAATTAAGCTTTATTGGTTGATCGTTGTTTTTGTTTGTTAACTATTTTGTAACAGGTGGTTTTGTTTTGCACAATATAATGAGCATAAATAGGCTTTTTTTTGACCAAAAAAGTGGGCCGTGTCACGATTTGGTCATAATATCGAACATGAGTGTTGATAATTTTGTACTTGGTTTGTAGTGTGAATGTTAAATAAATCGAACACGGAAGAGCTATGTCAGAGGTAAAAAAACCAATTATCGGAGTTGTTAGCTGCGCGAAGGAGTTAGGTGGTTACCAAATCCAGGCAGTGAATGACTTTTATCTACGTGCAGTGAAAGATTTTGGCGGATTGCCACTTATGCTGGCTCCAGATATGTCCGCTGATGAAATGGAAACCATTTTGGCGTTATGTGATGGCTTCTTGTTCCCAGGCAGTCATTCCAATGTAGCGCCACATCATTACAACGCTTCTCACACTGAAACGAAGAAAGATGAAGCTCGTGATGAACTGTCGTTGAATATTATTCGTCAGGCTATTGATAAAAATATTCCGTGTTTGGGTATTTGTCGTGGTTTTCAGGAAATGAACGTCGCTTTAGGGGGGACTCTGAACCCGGCAGTACATGACGCTGGATTTAATGATCACCGAGAAGCTCAGGTCGAGGATTTCGAAGAAAAATATGCCCCAGCACACGCTGTTTTAGTGCAAAAACAGGGCTTATTTGAACAGTGGCTAATAGAGAACCATTGGGAAAACACCAGCTTTTTTGAAGTGAATACTTTACACAATCAAGGGGTTGATCGGCTTGCACCTTCACTACAAGTGGAGGTGAAAGCACCGGATGGATTAATTGAGGCATTTAGCCTACCAGGACAGAAATATTTTGTCGGCGTGCAGTGGCACCCAGAATGGAAAGCAAAAACCAATCATTTCTCACAGATTTTATTTAAAGAATTTATGATGGCAGCCTCTCTTTAAACTTGGAGCTGCATGAATGGACAATCAAGAGATTGGTAAAAATATTGTTCAGTTAAGAAAACAACATGGATTGTCACAACGAGATTTAGCGGAGCGAGCTGGTATTACCCACAGTGCTATATCGTCAATTGAGAACGGTAAGGTAAGCCCGTCGGTTAGCTCGCTGCAAAAAATAGTGAACGTTTTTTCGTTATCACTCTCGGAATTTTTCACTTTTGAGCAACCAAAAAGTGATGAAGTGAAAGTGGTCGTGTCACCGGAAGAATTAGTCGAAATGGGCAGTGAGTCGGTTTCGATGAGGCTGGTGACAAACGGTACAAAAGATCAGGTGATTGGATTCCTGATTGAAGAATATGCACCGCACGGAACAACAGGTTCGACAGAAATTAAACATGAAGGCGAAGAGATTGGCACCATTTTAGAGGGCGAAATCACCCTTGAATATAAAGGACAGTCTTACGTCATAAAAGCGGGCGAGTCGTATGTCATTGACACAACCCAACCGCATAAGTTTACAAATCACACAGACAAGGCTTGTCGAATGATAAGCGCGCATACGCCAACCACATTCTAAGTGGGCCTTGCCTTGTTGTGATAACAAGGAGAGCGTATGAAAACCCAAGAGCAATGGATTGAGCTAAAAAACAATCTTAACATTGAAAGTAGGGCGTATATTAACGGTGAGTACAGCTCAGCAAAGAGCGGTCAAACCTTAGAAGTCATTAACCCAGCAACGGACGAGAAGTTAACAAACATCGCCCGTTGCCAAGATGAAGACGTAGATCTGGCGGTTGCATACGCTCGACAAGCTTTTCAATCAGGTCAGTGGAGTGAAAGCGCTCCGTCTCATCGCAAAGCGATCCTAATTCAATTCGCTGATCTGATCGATCAACACCGTGAAGAGTTGGCACTGCTTGAAACCCTCGATACTGGCAAACCCATTGCTCACAGCTATTCTACCGACATTCCAGGCGCTGCAAGCGCTATCCGCTGGTACGCTGAGGCAATTGATAAAGTCTATGGCGAAGTTGCGCCAACCGAAAAAGACGTACACGCGTTTATCTCGCACCAGCCGATTGGTGTCGTTGCCGCTGTTGTTCCTTGGAACTTTCCGCTTTGGCTGGCGTGTTGGAAACTAGGTCCAGCACTCGCCGCTGGTAACAGCGTTATTTTAAAACCGTCTGAAAAATCCTCTTTAACAGCGATCTACCTTGGTCAACTTGCAGAACAAGCTGGCTTACCTAATGGTGTGTTCCAAGTGATCACAGGTTTTGGCCACGAAGCCGGTGACGCGTTAGCCAAACATGATGATGTTGATTGTATTGCGTTTACAGGCTCCACTCGAATTGCAGGCCAACTGATGGTTCGTTCGGGTGAGACTAACTTAAAACGTGTCTTCGCTGAGGCGGGGGGTAAAAACGCCAACATCGTCTTTGAAGACTGTGATGATCTCGATCGTGCAGCAAAACAAACCGCAGCAGGGTGCTTCTACAACCAAGGTGAAGTGTGTGTCGCGGCGACCCGTTTGCTGGTGCACGAAAGCATCAAAGATGTATTTATCGATAAAGTCATCTCTGCGGCGCAGTCTTTTATGCCAAAAGATCCGATGGATACCTCTTCATCGATGGGGGCGCTAATCGACCAAGATCATAAATCCAAGGTACTGGAATACATTGAACTCGGCCAATCAGAGGGCGCGGTTCTGCGCTGCGGTGGCAATGTGGAAGGACAAGGTGCCTTCGTCGAGCCAACCATTCTCGATAATGTCGATAACAAGATGCGCGTTGCTCAAGAAGAAATCTTTGGTCCTGTTTTGTGTGTGATTCCATTTACAGATGAAGCGCACGCCATCGCTATCGCGAACGATTCTAAATACGGCCTAGGTGCTGCGCTTTGGAGCAGCAACATCAACCGCGTACACCGCGTGGCAAAACAACTTCAAGCTGGCTCAGTTTGGGTCAACAACTACAACGAAGGTGACATGACCGTCCCATTTGGTGGATTCAAAATGAGTGGTAATGGCCGAGACAAGTCATTACACGCTATCGAAAAATTCACCGAAACTAAGACGACATGGATTCGTCTACACCCTTAAGCCTGCTGACGACTAATAAAGGAATATCTCTATGAACAAGCATACGGATTCGTTCTACGCTCATTCTGTGCCAAATATGCCGGAATACCCACAACTTCAAGATAATATCGAGTGCGATGTGTGTGTCGTCGGCGCTGGATTTTCGGGGCTTTCATCGGCTCTCCACTTAGCTGAAAAAGGCTTCAAAGTGGTGGTACTAGAAAGCGCAAAAGTTGGTTTTGGAGCCACTGGCCGTAACGGCGGTCAGATCGTGAACAGCTACAGCCGAGATGTTGACGTGATTGAAAGCCGTTACGACCAGCACCAAGCAAAAGCACTGTGTGACATGATCTTTGAAGGCGGCGACATCATTCGTGGCCTAGTCGACAAATACGATATCGATTGTGATTTAAAGCAAGGTGGTCTGTTTACCGCGCTTAATGGCAAACAACTGAAAGGGCTAGAAGAGCACAAGAAAAATTGGGAGCGTTACGGTAACGATCAACTCTCAATGCTGGATGCCAATCAAGTGGAAGAAGCGGTTGGTACAAAGGTCTACAGCGGTGGCCTTTTAGATATGCGCGGCGGTCACATTCACCCGCTGAAACTGGCACTCGGTGAAGCCGCGGCATTTACTTCTCTGGGCGGGCAAATCTTTGAACAATCCGCCGTGACAGAGATTGTGAAAGGCGCGCAGCCAACCGCGAAAACTGCGAAAGGCAGCGTGAAGTGCAAGTACTTAGTATTAGCTGGAAACGCGTACCTAGGCGGGTTAGCGCCAAACATCAGTAACAAAGCAATCCCATGTGGCACACAAGTGGTTGCAACGCAGCCGCTAACAGAAGAGCAACTCAAGTTTATTCTGCCAAGTGATTACTGCGTAGAAGATTGTAACTACTTGCTCGACTACTTCCGTTTGAGTGCCGATAAACGCTTACTGTTTGGTGGTGGTGTTGTATACGGTGCACGTGACCCAGAAAACGTAGAAGCCCTGATTCGCCCTAAACTAGAGAAAGTTTTCCCGCAGTTAAAAGGTATCAACATTGATTACACTTGGACGGGCAACTTCCTACTAACTTACTCACGTATGCCGCAGTTTGGTTCATTTGCCGACAATATTTATTACTTGCAAGGCTACAGTGGCCACGGTGTTACCTGTACACACTTGGCAGGCAAGCTACTGGCCGAAGCACTAACCGGGCACGCAGAACGTTTTGATGCCTTTGCAGCACTTAAACATTACTCCTTCCCGGGTGGGCGTCATTTCCAAATTCCGTTCACTGCAATTGGTGCGGCTTATTACAACCTGCGAGACAAACTAGCGATTTAAGAGATAAGGAATATCCAATGAGTAAAGTAGTGAAATTTGCAGCGCTTCAGTTAACCAAAAGCTGGGATCTCGAAGACAACCTCAATAAGGCGAAACAAGCGATACGCGAGGCGGCGGGAAACGGTGCCAACGTTATTCTGCCACAAGAGCTTTTCGCGGCGCCTTACTTCTGTAAAAAGCAAGAAGCGAAATACTTTGAGCTGGCGGAAGAAACAGAAAACAGTCGACTGATTCAAGAAATGAGTGCGCTTGCTAAAGAACTCGGGGTCGTTATTCCGGTCAGTTACTTTGAAAAAGCTGGCAATACCTTCTTTAACTCATTGGTAATGATTGATGCAGATGGCTCGGTACTCGAGAACTATCGTAAATCGCATATCCCTGACGGTCCGGGATATAGCGAAAAGTACTACTTCAGCCCGGGAGACACAGGGTTCAAAGTATGGCAGACCCAGTTTGGTAAGTTTGGTGCAGGTATCTGCTGGGATCAATGGTTCCCTGAACTTGCGCGTAGCTTAGCGTTGCATGGTGCAGAAGCCATTTTCTACCCAACCGCGATTGGTAGTGAGCCACAAGACCTGACTTTGGATTCGCGTGACCATTGGCAACGCACCATGCAAGGTCACTCTGCGGCGAACTTAGTGCCTGTGATTGCTTCAAACCGAGTTGGCACAGAACTGGATGATGGCGTTGAAACTACCTTTTATGGTTCGTCATTTATTACCGACCATACCGGTGGAAAACTTGCCGAAGCTCCCCGCGAAGGTGAAGCGATCATTTATGCAGAGATTGACCTAGCGGAAACCGCAAAAGCACGTCATGCGTGGGGATTGTTCCGCGACCGTCGTCCAGACCTTTACACAAGCATCGGTAAATTGGCTGTTTAAGAGGGCGTTAAAATGCAGTTGTCGACCACACCCGCTCAAGATGGGTTCTACTTTCCGGCTGAATTTCAGCCGGTGAGTGAAGTTTGGCTCGCGTGGCCGGAAAGGCGAGATAACTGGCGTGAAGGGGCTTTGCCAGCACAAAGAACATTCGCCAGCGTTGCCAATACGATCGCAGAAGTCACCAAAGTATGCGTTGCCGTGAGCTCACAACAATTTGACCACGCACGAGAACAGCTTCATTCCGGTGTTCGTTTGGTTGAAATGCCATTAAACGATGCCTGGATGAGAGACATTGGTCCAACGGTTTTAGTGAATCAGGCGGGTGAACGTCGCGGTATTAGCTGGCAGTTCAACGCTTGGGGTGGAGAGTACAACGGCCTGTACGAGAACTGGCAGCACGATGACCTTGTTGCAAGTTCGGTGTGTGAGATTCTCGGGATTGATCATTATCGAGCGCCGTTTGTGCTTGAAGGTGGCGCTATTCATACCGATGGGGAAGGAACGCTTTACACTACGGAAGAGTGCTTACTCAGCCCTGGGCGAAATCCTCATCTAAGCCAAGATCAGATTGAACAAAAGCTCAGAGAGTACCTTGGAATAGAAAAGATCATTTGGTTACCCAAGGGGCTGTTTAACGATGAAACCGACGGTCATGTTGATAACCTGATGCACGTCATCGCACCGGGGAAAGTGGTATTGAGCTGGACGGACGATCCCAACGATCCTCAGTACGCGCTCTCCCGTCAGGCTGAGCAGGTACTCAAACAGCAGCGAGATGCCAAAGGACGTGACATTGAGGTCATTCGTTTGCCACTGCCTGGGCCGCTTCACTACAGCGAAGAGGAAGCCAATGGTATCGAGAGCAGCGATGGCATGAATCGACTTGCCGGGGAGCGCCTTAGTGCCTCTTATGCCAACTTTTTAATCGTCAATGGTTACGTGATTTTTACCCCTCCTAGATGAGAGTACGGATGCCATTGCGAAAGACATTTTGCAACGTGCGATGCCGCAGCATCACATCATTGGAATACCAACAAGGGAAGTACTGCTTGGCGGTGGAAATATTCACTGTATTACTCAGCAAATCCCAGCTTAATACTCATTAAGAGCCACTGACTCGATTCTGTGAGTGGTCTCTATTGCTGTCAAAAGGAATCACCATGCAACACATACACAATAAAAGCCTTCTTTCGTTTATGGTGCCAAATGAAAAGCAAGGCATTGCGGTTACCAATCCGGCAACAGGCGAAATGATTGGCTATGCACCTATCTCGTCAGAGCAAAGCATTCTCGATGGTATTGAACGTGCGAGTATCGCACAGAAAGAGTGGTCAGCAATGCCTGCCAAAAGCCGCGCCGCGTTGCTGCACAAATGGTATCAACTATTGCTCGAGAACAAACAAGACCTTGCTCGCCTTATGACGCTAGAGCAAGGTAAGCCGCTGGCGGAAGCGCAAGGTGAGGTAGTTTACGGCGCAAGCTTTATTGAATGGTTCGCCGAAGAAGCCAAACGTACGTACGGTGAAACTATCCCAGCTCCAAGTGCAGACAAACGTTTAGTGACCATCAAACAGCCTGTGGGTGTGGCATGTGCGATCACACCTTGGAACTTCCCAATAGCGATGATTACGCGTAAGGCAGGCCCGGCACTAGCAGCGGGCTGTAGCTTTGTGGTCAAACCTTCGGAGTCAACGCCACTGTCTGCGTTTGCGGTGGCTGAATTGGCGTACCAAGCGGGGATCCCGCGTGATGTGCTTCAAGTGGTATTGGGTGAAAGCTCACGCCAAGTCGGCGGCATTTTCACCTCTCATCCATTGATTCGTAAGGTTTCCTTCACTGGTTCAACTCAGGTTGGCAGCATTTTGATGCAGCAAAGCGCGCACGATGTGAAACGCACCTCAATGGAACTGGGAGGTAACGCGCCGTTTATCGTGTTTGATGATGCTGACATAGACGAAGCAGTCGCAGGCGCAATGGCATCGAAGTTCCGCAACGCAGGGCAAACCTGTGTGTGTGCCAACCGTTTTTATGTGCACAGCAAAGTGTACGACGAGTTTGTGGCCAAATTTGACGCTGCCGTTCAGCAGTTAAAAGTGGGTAATGGTTTAGAAGAAGGTGTGACGATTGGCCCTGTGGTGAGTGAGTCAGCCAAGCAAAATATTCAAGCGCTGATTGATGGTGCGGTGGAACAAGGTGCAGAGCCAGTGTCTGAGCTTAAAGCCTTAGATGGCCTCTTCATGCAGCCAGTGATCTTAAAGAACGTCACCCATGATATGGCGATCGTCTCACAAGAAATCTTTGGCCCTGTTGCTCCGATTATTCGCTTTGAAACGGACGAAGAGCTGATCGAGATGGCGAATGACACCATCTATGGTTTGGCGTCTTACTTCTACAGCCAAAATATCCATCGAGTCTGGAAGATTGCAGAGGCTTTGGAATACGGCATGGTTGGTATCAATGAAGGTTTGATCTCTACCGAAGTGGCGCCTTTTGGTGGTGTGAAGCAGTCTGGCATCGGGCGTGAAGGTGCTAAACAAGGTATCGATGAATACATGGACGTGAAATATCTCTGCTTCGGCGGAAACAAATAAAAGGATAAGACAATGACGAACCAACAACTACACGAAAGAAGAGCCCAAGTAATTGCTCAAGGTATGGGCGCAATGTACCCACTATATGTTGAAAAAGCAGAGAATGCTTTGGTGTGGGATATTGAAGGTAACCGATACATCGACTTTGCTGCGGGTATCGCGGTAACCAATACCGGTCATTCAAACCCGCGCATTACCGAAGCGGTGAAAGCGCAATTGGATAACTTCTCTCATACTTGTGCGATGGTCACGCCGTACGCATCATTCGTTAAACTTGCGGAAAAGCTCACAAAGGTTGCTCCGGGAGAGTCTGAGAAAAAAGCCGTGTTCCTGACAACAGGCGCGGAAGCGGTAGAAAACGCGGTTAAGGTGGCACGTGCACACACTGGCCGTAGCGGCGTAATCGCATTTAAAGGTGGTTTCCACGGTCGCACTAATATGACCATGGGTTTAACAGGTAAAATCGCGCCGTATAAAACAGGTTTTGGCCCGTTCCCGAACGATATTTTCCATGTTCCGTATCCAAATGCGTATCACGGTGTAAGCATTGAACAAAGCCTACAAGCGCTTGAAGATCTTTTCGCGTGTGACATTGAAGCATCACGCGTTGCTGCGATCATTTTTGAGCCTGTACAAGGCGAAGGTGGTTTTTACCAAGCACCCGCTGAATTTGCTCAAGGTCTGCGTGACGTGTGTGACAAACACGGCATCATGCTGATTGCTGACGAGATTCAAACGGGCTTTGCGCGTACAGGTAAGATGTTCGCAACGGAATATCTTGGCATTGAACCAGACATGTTGACGATGGCGAAAGGTATTGCTGGTGGTTTCCCACTCTCAGCGGTTGTCGGTAAAGCTGACGTGATGGACTCTGCATTACCGGGCGGCTTGGGCGGTACATACGCCGGTTCGCCATTAGGTTGTGTTGCCGGTCTGGAAGTACTGAACATCATCGAAGAAGAAGATTTGTGCGCAAAAGCAATGGGTATTGGCGAAGTCGTGAATGCTCGAATGAGTGAGCTACAAAAGTCAGTGCCTGCAATTGGTGATATCCGTACCATCGGTGCCATGATGGCGATTGAATTCACTGATCCTGTATCTGGTCAGCCGCTCCAAGAAATGACCAAAGCCGTGATTGGCAAAGCACAAGAAAATGGCCTAATCCTGCTGTCTTGTGGTGTCAAAGCGAACGTCATTCGCCTGTTACCGCCGTTAACAATCGAAACGGAAGTGCTGAATGAAGGTTTAGATAAACTAGAGAAAGTGATACTCGAAGTGTCTAAATAGCCTTAGATAAAAGCAATGTTTATCTCTTCAGAGGGAATCCGCGTGGGGCGGGTTCCCTTTTTTATGTGAGATGGAGTGGCGAATTACCTTGGGATTAGATTCATTGGCTCTATGAGGTTGGCGACTAAGTAAACGCCTTTAGGGTGAAGTGTGTATTCCGTCGAAAAAAAAGCAGGTGTATAGAGATATCAGGTGAATTAGGTAGGCTATAAAACTACATTTAAATCAATAATCTATATCTTATTAATTACTCAATTGTAAATATTACTAGGGATTTAAATGAAACGTTCACTTCTTGGATTGACTATTCTTGCTTCGTTTAGCTGTGTGGCAAACGGCGCGTTGGATTTAGAAACATTAGAAAATAACAACACGGAGAATCTTGTTTGGGTTGGGCACTTAAGCCCAGATACAGATAGCGCCGCTTCTGTTCTGGTTGCTGCAAATATTTACGGTGGCACACCAGCGGTGGCGGAAGCAATCAATCCAGAAAGTAAATTCGTTTTCGATTACTGTGATATCGAAGCGCCAGCAGTTAAAACGGATTTCTCTTCGCATCAAATTGGTTTATTGGATTTTAACCAATCCACTCAATTGGCGAAGTCTGTTGACCCAAGCTCGATTGTTGCAATTATCGACCACCACTCTATGGGCAGTTCACCGATCAGCATGCCTCAGATTGTGAGTATGGACATTCGTGCGTGGGGCTCAACGGCAACTATCCTTGCTCATAATGCTGAAAAGTTAGGGGTGAAATTGCCGAAGTCAGTGGCTTGTGCGGGTTTAGGTGCAATCCTTTCGGATACGGTTGTGTTCCAATCTTCTACGACAACCGAATACGATGATGTATACGCCACCAAGCTAGCGAAAATTGCCGGTATTAAAGACATTGAAGACTTCGGCCAGCAGATGTTGGTAGCAAAATCAGACTTAAGCCACTTCTCAGCTGAGACTATTTTAACGATGGACTACAAAAACTTTGAGTTTGCCGGTAAAAAGGTTGGCATCGGTGTAGCAGAAACCTTGATGGCGCAGCAACTGATTGATCGTAAAGCCGACTTCCTAAAAGCGATGGAGTCGTACAAAGAAGATCAAGGTCTGGATTATTTGTTCTTCTCTATTACAGATACGAAAAACAAGCGCGCAAATATCCTTTGGGCAGACAAGCACGATCAAAAGGTGCTTGCGAACGCATTTGAGAAAGATATTAAAGGTGACATCTTAGTGTTAGATGGCGTGACATCACGTAAGCGTCAAATTGGTCCCGCGATTCAAAAAGCGATTGAAGCGCTTTAATGTGACCTGAATTCCATGGCTTAATTTTATGACGGGTTAAGCCATTTCAATCACTCTCCACATTTCCTATTCACAACCTCTACATAGACTGGTTATTTCTTGAAATAATTAGAGGGTGTCAGCTCAGCAGGCAAGATAATGGCGCTCTACTCACTTTATTAAGGCAATCTTAGCGCTAGAATGATCAGAACAGGTATGCCCTCTATTAAGCAAAGGATGCGGCTATGGTATGGATAATCACTAAATACCTTCTTACGGCAGGTATTGTAGTCCTCATTTCTGAAGTGGCAAAACGCAGTGATAAAGTTGGGGCTTTGATAGCAGCGTTACCAACGGTCACGATTCTGGCGCTGATTTGGATGTACTTAGAAGGGCAGGGGCAGCCTAAATTGGCGAACCATGCCTATTATACGTTTTGGTACGTTTTACCCACATTGCCTATGTTTCTTATCTTTCCCTACCTATTGAGTCGATACTCGTTCTGGCTTTCTTTAGCAATTTGCGCTGTTATTTCCATCGGCTGTTTTTTTGCTGTCGCCTTTGTGATGAAAGGGTTTGGCGTTAAGTTGATGTAAGTGGATTGGTGATAAGGGCCACATGGTGACCCTTTCGTGATCGTTTTAATTACTTCAGCGTGACTTTTTTCATCATACCCGCCTCGGCATGGCCTGGGATATTACAAGCAAATTCCACTTTGTTGTCGCCGTGAAAATGCCAAGTGAGTTGTTTGGCTTTTCCTGGATTCACAGTAACTGTGCTGCCTGAATCGTGGGCGTGACTCGACATTTTTTTCATCATCTCTCTATGAGCCAACTGCTCTTTCGCTGAACCAATCGAAAACTCGTGGTCAATTTTGCCAGTGTTCATCACCACAAACTGTACGACGTCGTTCGGTTCAATCGTCACTTTGTTTCTAAAGGTAATTTTCATGTCATCGCTCAGAATGACGTGAACAACTTTGTCTGGTTTGGCACCTTTTGCAGGCATACCAACATCAGACATACCTTCCATATTCATCATGTTGGAATGGTCCATTTTCTCATTCGTCATGTTGCTGTGATCGACCTGTCCATGATTCATTTCACTGTTGTGCATGTCGTTAGAATGCATGTCACCGTGGGGCATGTTTGACTCTGAATGATGAGTTTGCGCAAAAGCACCTGATGCAGCGACGGTCAATGTGATTGCTAACAATGTCTTTTTCATAATCTGTTATTCCTTTTTAATGAGAAATGCGCCCTTAATTAAACAATCTGCAAGGGCACTATGTTTAAAGCTTATTTGTGGTTAGTAACTTCATGCTGTTTCCAAAGTTTGAAGATAGCTGGCAATACCAGAAGGGTCAGCAATAATGCCGAAGCCATACCGCCAATCATTGGTGCGGCAATGCGCTGCATGACTTCAGAACCTGTACCTTCTCCATACATGATGGGAATCAAGCCGATAATGACCGTGAGTACCGTCATCATCACCGGGCGCACGCGCAAACCAGCACCCTCACGGATTGCGGCGGTCAAATCGGTTAATTGCAGGGTTTGTTGATTTTCTTCTGCTTCTAGCTTTTTGTGGTGCCACGCTTGGTTGAGGTACACGAGCATGATGACGCCAATTTCTACCGCAACCCCAGCTAGGGCGATAAAGCCCACACCCACGGCAATAGAGAAGTTGAAATGTAAGGCGTGCATCAACCAAAGTCCGCCCACCATCGCCAAAGGCAGTGTCAGCATAATGATCAACACTTCGCCAATGCGTCGGAAGCTGAAGTAGAGCAACAGCATAATAATGGCGATGGTGATAGGGACCACCACACTCAAGCGTTCTTTCGCCCGTTCCATGTACTCATACTGACCGGACCAAGCGAGAGAGTAGCCTGCTGGCAAATCTAACTGCTCTGCTACCGTCGATTGCGCCTCTAGTACGTATGAACCTAAATCACGCTCTGCGATGTCGACAAACACCCAGCCATTCGGGCGTGCATTTTCTGTCTTGATCATCGGTGGGCCATCTTCGTAACGGATGTTCGCAACATCGGCTAACGCAATACGGGCACCGTTAGGCGTCACTAACGGTAGGTTTTGCAGTTTGACCACTGAGTCACGGTAATCTTGCGGGTAACGAACGTTGATAGGGTAGCGTTCCAGCCCTTCAATGGTTTCACCCACATTCATGCCACCGACCGCAGTAGAAATGACTTGCTGAATTTCTTTAATGCTTAACCCGTAACGAGCGGCAGAGCGGCGCTTGATATCAATCGTAATGTAGCGGCCACCCGCAACGCGCTCTGCATAAACCGATGCAGTTCCTGCGATCCCATTAAGAATGGGCTCTAGTTCGGAGCCTATCTTTTCAATGACTTTGAGATCTGGCCCTGCGATTTTGATACCGATTGGCGTCTTGATCCCCGTTGCCAACATATCGATGCGCGTTTTGATGGGCATCACCCACGCGTTGGTTAAGCCTGGGAATTGAACCAGTTGATCAAACTCTTTTCGCAGTGATTCAGTTGTGACGCCGTCACGCCACATTTCTCGCGGCTTAAGTTGGATCACGGTTTCAATCATGGTCAGCGGTGCTGGGTCCGTCGCGGTTTCCGCACGGCCAATCTTGCCCCATACCGTTTCGACTTCTGGCACGGTTTTGATTAGCTTGTTGGTTTGTTGCAGAAGCTCACGCGCTTTACCAATAGAAATACCCGGGTAGGTGGTTGGCATGTACATCAAGTCGCCTTCGTCCAAGGGTGGGATGAACTCACTACCCAGCTTGCTGGTCGGGTAGTAGGCTGATGCCATTAATGCCAGCGCGATCGCTATCATGGTTTTAGGGTAGGTCAGGCTAACATTGAGCAAAGGCTTATACAGCGCAACCAAGCTACGGTTTACCGGATTCTTATGTTCTGGCAGTACATTTCCGCGAATAAAGTAGCCCATCAGCACAGGCACGAGTGTAATTGCTAGGCCAGCCGCTGCGGCCATCGCGTAGGTTTTGGTAAAGGCAAGTGGAGAGAACATCTTGCCTTCTTGCCCTTCTAGCGCGAACACAGGAACAAAGCTCAACGTGATAATAAGTAGCGAGAAAAACAGCGGAGCACCGACTTCTTCTGCTGCTTTACCTATCACTTGCCAGCGGTTTTTGTCTGTCAGAGGTGTGCGTTCAATATGCTTATGCACGTTTTCTATCATCACAATGGCACCATCCACCATGGCGCCGATGGCGATGGCTATACCACCAAGAGACATGATGTTGGCGTTAATACCTTGCCAGTGCATGACCACAAACGCAGCCAGAATACCGACAGGGAGACTCAAGGCAATAACGAGCGATGAGCGAATGTGGAACAAGAACAACGCGCATACAATTGCGACAACAATGAACTCTTCCGCGAGTTTCTTCCAAAGGTTTTCAACCGCGGCATTAATCAGAGTCGAGCGGTCGTAAGTGGCAACGATCTCAACACCGTCTGGCAGGCTGCGTTGCAGTTCACCAAGCTTGTTTTTCACGTTGCTAATCACTTCGCTCGCGTTCTCACCGAATCGCATCACAATGACGCCGCCTACCGCTTCGCCTTCGCCATTAAATTCTGAGATGCCACGTCGCATCTGAGGGCCAAGATTAATATCGGCAATATCACCCAACAGCAGTGGGGTGCCTTTTTCGGTCACTTTTAGCGGCAGTGACTGAATGTCTTCAATGCTGGTTAAGTAGCCTGTAGTTCGAACCATGTGCTCGGCTTCCGCGACTTCAATAACGGACGCGCCGGTTTCTTGGTTACCGTTTTTAATCGCCGCATTTACTTGCTGAAGCGTCAGGTTGTAAGCGCGCAGCTTGGCTGGATCAATTTGGACTTGATACTGCTTAACCATGCCGCCAACACTGGCCACCTCGGACACGCCATCGACTGTTTGTAACTCGTACTTTAAAAACCAGTCTTGCAGGCTGCGAAGTTCCGCTAAATCATGTTGTCCGGTTTTATCTTGCAATACGTAGCTATAGACCCAACCAACACCAGTGGCATCTGGCCCGAGTGTTGGTTTTGCGTCTGCGGGCAGTTTCGGCGCAACTTGGCTTAGGTATTCCAGAACACGCGAACGCGCCCAGTACATGTCGGTATCATCGTTGAAAATGATATAAACATAGGAATCTCCAAAGAAAGAATAACCACGTACGGTTTCAGCACCAGGAACCGCCAGCATTGCTGTGGTGAGCGGATAGGTGACTTGGTCTTCAACCACTTGGGGAGCTTGCCCCGGGTAGCTGGTTTTAATGATGACCTGCACGTCAGAAAGATCTGGGATCGCGTCCACAGGCGTATTTTTAACGCTGTATAAACCACCTAATACCAGTGCAAACGTTGCAATTAACACCATAAAGCGGTTGTTGATGGACCAACGAATAATCGCGTTAATCATAGTGCACCCTCATCCGCTTCAAGTTTCTTCAGCAGGTATTCAGTGCCTTGCTTTTCGATCAGAAAGCGTACTTTCATGCCCTCGCTATAAGGAGATAAGTTGACGTCTTCGCCAGCGGTAAAGTTCATTTCGCCTGAGTCCCAACCCCACTCAGAGACAGGAGAGTGCTGCAGTGTGATCATGCCAAAATCAGCCATCAACATGGTGATATTGCCCGTTGCCCAAACCTCTTTGGCGACTGTGCTTTCACTGGTTTTGTAATCGATGATTTCGTATTGACCGGATTCAGTTTTTTGCATTTCGAATTCAATCGATTGGCCTGTTTGCAAATTCTCCATTTCAACCTCTTGGGCGAGGTTAAAGTTCATGACCATACCTGGCCAGTTCCATTGAGGTACGGGCTGGTGGTTAATCGTCAGCATACGGTGGCCGGCCATTACGTCGGTGATTTCACCTTTGGCCCAAGCTGTTTCAATCACTGGCTGAGTACCATTGATTCGAGAAAGATCGGCTGTCTGGCTAGACTCGGAGTCGATCATGAAATGCGCGGAGGTGACAATTCGGTCGTCTTGAGATAACCCTTCTAATACTTCGATTCTTTCTGCGGCTTCTCGACCAACCTCAATACGTGCAGAGCGATATTTTCCATCGCCTTCCGCCAAAACAACGCGGGTCATGCCACCGGAGCGAATCACAGACAGCTTCGGAATGGTCAGTACCGTTTCATCAGTGACGGGTTGAAGTGCGATGTTGGCAAACATGTTTGGTTTAAGCTCGCCTTGTGGATTTAAGAACTTCAGCCTTACGCGCAGTGTTCGTGTCGCTGGGTCAAGGATAGGGTAGACGTAATCTACTTCACCTTGCCAAGTTTCACCGGGTAAAGCGTCTAACGTCATCTCGGCGCTGCTGCCCGTTTTTATCCATTGTGCTTGGCGCTCAAACACCTCAGCGTCTACCCAAACCTCGTCTAGTGGACCTGCACTTATTACGGCTTGCGCTGGTGATAGGTATCCCCCCTCACGAATGTTTAGGCTTGCAATAACACCATCCGCTGGCGCTTTTATATCGACGGTTTGCGAGGCTTTCCCTTTACGAACTATCGACTTTATCTGTGCTCGATCAACGCCGAGTGTTACTAAGCGTTCGGTGGCCCCTTTGATCAGGCCATTTCGTTTGGTTCGATATGCGTTAAGCAGTTCTTCTTGCGCCTTAACCAGCTCTGGAGAGTAGAGGGTAAAGAGCACTTCTCCCTTACTGACTTTTTCACCAACCGCATTGATATTGAGTTTTTCAACCCAACCAGAGGCACGCACATTGGTTTGCCACAGTTTGCTTTCGTCGAAGGCGATGTAGCCAACGGTTTCAATTCGTGGCGATAATCGTTCCTGCTTAACTTGTTCGGTTTTCACGCCAAGGTTGTTCTCAACCGCTGGGTCGATCTGAACCGTGCCTGCTTTATTGTCACTTGAGTTTAGGTCTTCTTCGTAAACTGGGATTAAATCCATGCCCATCGGGGACTTACCTGGTTGGTCGCGCTTGTAGTTTGGATCCATAGGAGCAACCCAGTACAAAGGCTCATTGCTCGACGTTGATGCCACGGTTGCGGCTTGATTTGGCCCGACTAGGAAGTGATTGGCGCTGAATCCCAGTGCACCGCCAACTAGCAGTGCAATAGAGGCGATTTTTAATGAACTCATGATTTCGCTACCTTATTCTTTTTCGATATTGGTCAGTTCTGGTGCTGCGACTTGGTATTCAAACCCATTGAGAAGTGCAGCTAAATTGCTGTTAATGATGTTTAGATCGGTCAGCAGACGTTGATGCTCTAGCTTTAACGCCAATTCATCGGTCGTGGCCAAAATGACATCATTAAACTGCGCGGTATTGTTTTGATAGCCTCGTTCAACGGCTTTAATACGGTCTGACGCCTGAGGAATTAAGGTAGATTGATAGCGGCTTAAGCGCTGTTTTAGTTTGTCTCGCTCCAAGGTAAGCGCATTCAATTTTGCATTAAGTTGTTTAAGCAATGTGTCTTTTTGAGCTTGAGATGCGCCAACCTGATATTGGGCGGAAGATAGGCTTCTGTCTTGACGGTTGCCGGTAAATAGTGGCACATCTAAGGTGAGATAAGCACTAACTAAATCAGACGCTGGCTCGCCTCGCATGTTATTGGCTTGGCGATAAGCGTACATCACTTCGACACCGAACTGCGGCGCGTAAGCCTGCTCTGCGATATCGACTTGGGTACGATTGACGGAGATATTGACGTCTGCCATTTTCACCATCGGGTGCTGGCTTAGCTTAGTGTAATAGTTCGTCTGGGCGTTGGTCGCAGAAAGTGCGTCTTCTAGCTTAGTCCAGTTAAGTGGACCGTTCGCATTTAGCGATGTTGCCGTGCTTAACCATTCATCGCCAAGCCATTCTGACATTTGGCCTGTGATGCGTTTCTGCATTTGTTGATTCGCAAGCAGTTTTTCATCCAATTTGCTGACTTGCAGTTGCGCATTTAAAAGATCCTGAGCTTCACTTTTACCAATTGAATAATTGGTTCGCACAAAACCTTCCATCTCTTTTAGTAAACGTCGTTTTTCTCGCAGGATTTGCTCGCTAGCTTGCTGGTAACCGAGCTCTAACCAAAGTGACGTGATGGCATTGGCAACTTCAAGTTCACGGGCATGAACTTGCAGTGCTAACCCATCGGCTTGCTGGTTGGCCATTCTTTGCTTGAGATCGAGCGTAGAGCCGCGTTCGAACTGTTGCATTAAACCGACAGAGATATTGGTCATCGGGTCTTCATCAAACTCAAAGCTGTCGACAGGTAATCCGGTCACACCAACTTTAATTTTAGGATCCATGAGGGTGGCGCTCGCTATTCCGGCTTCACGCTTGGAATAAGATTGAGCGTAAAATTGCTCTCGGCTTGAATCGTTTAATAATGCCGTATGAATAAGTTGCGACAACGTCGCTTGCGCTGAATCGTTGGCAGGTGTAGCACTTACTGATAGGGGAGCAAGCACTACCGCTGCGCTTACCGAAAGCGCGATAATAGTGGATTGAGTGTTCACGTTTTAATCCGTTTCTTAATGCCATTTAGGGCGGAAAACTTCTCCTCGGTGCAAAAGGGCACAGAGGTACCAAGTCAAAGAAAGCGGATTAGGCGATTGGGGGTCTTAAAAGCGATGTTTGACGCGAGACGAGTTTGTCTTCTATTTCAGGGAATATCAGAGCAAGCTGAACCTTGCGCTGCAATGCTTCATTTATGGGGGATGGAATCGTGACAACATTCGCACATGCCGCGCTGCAGCAACTACTGTTGATTCCGTGGTCGTCGGGGCATGCGGAGGTGGGAGCAGGGTGGTGATATTTGCTCTCGAACTCTTTTACAGTTGAATGATCTGCATGATGAGCAGAGGAATGTTTGACAGCGTCCGTGTTGCTGGCCGCCAGCATTTGAAAGGTCATTAATGGTGAACTGCTGGCAACGCTGGACATCAGGATGGCGAGCATACTGAATGTGATAATCCAAATTTTGCGTATTGGAGAGAAGTCCATGCAACATCCGCAGTAAAAATGACCTTACAAGAGTAAAGTCTACCCCTAGGGTAAGGTCAAGGCTTATAGAGTTGTTTGTGCGATGCTGTTCAACATCGCACGGGCCACTTGGGTTTATATGATCATGTTGGCAGCCAGAGGGTCTTCGTCAAAGTAGTGTTTGCAGAAGTGAGTAAATTCTTGTTTAGACACTGGTTTAGAAAAGTAGTAACCCTGAAATTCATCGACGCCGAGTTCAATTAAACTCTTGAGTTGCGTTACATCCTCCACGCCTTCCGCAACCACTTTAATGCCTAATTGATGGGAAAGATTGACGATAGCTGAAACAAAAAACGTCTGATTCTTCTCACAGTTAAGGTTTTGGATAAAAGATTTGTCTATTTTAAGTTTGTTAAACCGCAAATGATTTAAGTTGTACAGTGAAGACCAGCCTGTCCCAAAGTCGTCCAGTGCTAGGCGAACGCCAATCTTTTCTAATTCATTGATGATGTTGCTACTGCGCTCAACTTCATCAAGAGTCATCGTTTCTGTTATCTCCAGTACGATGGAGTCTAAATAGTTGGGGTTGCCGCCAAAAACTTCGGTTACCAAGGTGGGTAGCTCTTCATCAAATAATGAATCGGATAAATTGATGGCAATTTCAACTTGGTCATTAAACTCCGACCAATCCACAGCAAGCGCGTGATGAACCTCTTTCATGATCCATTTGCCCAGATCTTTAGCTAACCCCGACTCCTCGGCAATCGAGATAAGATATTCGGGGTTGATAAACCCATACAGTGGGTGTTGCCAACGGATCAGTGCTTCGCAGCCCATCTTATTGGTATGACGAGACACGATTGGCTGAAAAACCATAAACAGCTGCTTTTGTTCTTGAATGCTGATGAGCAGTTCTAGCTCTTCACTTAATTTATGCTTTTTCCTGTGCTCTATTTCGATCTCTTTACTAAAATAGACCACTTGTTCTGTATTGCTCTTTTTGGCAATGTTTAACGCAAAGTCAGCATTGTTTAGGACTAAGTTTGACTTCTTTAGTAGGTGTTCATTGCTGTCCCCTGACTCCTTATACGTTGCGATTCCCATAGAAATACTCATGCGGTCAGAACGATCCATCGCGTGCAAAGCAGAATTTAAGTCACTGAGTAGCTTTTTAACGAAAAATTCTAGATGGAAGTCTTCTTGGTTGATCAGAATGGCAAATTCATCGGCCCCGACACGCGCGCAAGAGAACGCAAATTTGTCTGCTTTTGCTTTGATATGCTGACTGATCTCTATCAGCACTTGGTCACCGTACTCGTAGCTAACAGTATCGTTAATCTCTTTGAAGTGACTGATATCAAGCAATACGATGGCATACTTTTGATCTTTCTCACTCAGTTCTTTTAACTCGTTTAGCAGAAAGTTACGGTTTTTTAGCTTTGTTAGTGGGTCGTGCCAAGCAATGTAAGTTTGCTTTTGTGAATCTTTATATAACCGATATGAGAGCAAGCTTAGAACGAGCAGAATGAGGAACATATCCGTAAGTACCGTCTTTCTGCTTTCTGCAATCACCTCGCGTTCTTTTACCGATGCCTCTCCCGTAAAATTTGTCACCATCAAACCGCGTAATTGGGGGGTTAATGCTTCTAGTTCAGCAGAAAAGGCAGCTAAACGCGCTCTGTCACCAATCACGACGGCGTGCTCATATTTCTTTACAAGGTGAAAGGCTTCTGTGACTACCTCGCCAGATTTGTGTTCTACACGGATTGAGGCCGTTTCGTCACTGGATAAAAAAGTGCTGTAGCGGCTCCAAAGGATGTCATATTTGAGGTTGAGTTCTGTTTTAGATGCATTTTCGTCCAGAACGTATTTATCCACTTCTTTGTGTAATAAGAGTGTTTCAAACTCTAATTGCGCAAGCGCCCAAGCAGAAAGCTGAGTGTGCTTTGTGAGCATGTTATATGTGTCGTTGAACTTAACTAACGTCCAGATAGAGAACGAGAAAAGTGCAAAGACCATCGTGATAAATAAAGCAATGTTGCGATTCATAGAATCTAGCACACTCCACTGTTAGAGATATCGACGTTATTGGACGATTTCAACGCTACGAACTTGCCACACCATTCGGCTGTGAAGCACTTCGTTGTTCATTTCATCAAATTGACTTAAAGGATAAATAACCCAAACAGGCCCTTTGTCACGGATACTCATTACATCTCCATTTTTTTTCACGGCGAAGATTGGGTTGTATTGCTCAATATCACTATACGGTATGGTAGACCAATAATCATTTAAGGCGGTCACTTTTAGACTTGCTTTGTCGGTAGCCGTTATTTTGAGAATTTCTTTGGCCGATACACCCATAAACGTTGTTTTATCTTCGGTCCAAGGCGTATCAGTTACGATCTCTTTGTCGGCATGAGTGAGCAGTTGTTCAAGGCTGAACTTTGCTTCTTCGCCGTGGTGATTAATCGTTAAAATGGTATCTGTGCTTGCATGACTAAAGAAAGCGCTAAAGCACAATAGGGCAGTGGCTGCTAGGCGAAGATAAAGGCTTTTTAACATGGAGACTCCTTATATGGTTGTTATTGATAATGAGAGGTTTGTTCCAAAATATAACTTCGGATGTACATATAAAGATAATTAACGAAAGACGCAACTAAGTGTTTGGTCGCTTTTTTAGTCATTGATATGCCATCTAATCTATTGATATATAAAGACATAATTTTATTTTGCAAATTGCGAAGTTAATCGCACAGGTTTAATGCGTCAGACCTAAGTGTATGAAATATAAATTAATGTCATTGCTATTTTGAAACTGGACTCAAAGTTCCAATGTCGTTTTTTTTAGATCAAAAAATTCGGTAATGTGATATATATCAACCACTTTAAAGGGATATCAGGTTAATGAGGGTTTACTGCGCACTTAAGCTCTCTGACGCTCGTGGTACCAGCGTGCGATGAAGACCAATGCAATTCCACCTAAAATAACACTACTGGTGGCAATGTGATGAAGCGATAGCTCTTCTCCCAGCATGATGAAACCGATGATGAGCGTGATGACAGGGACAGATAATTGACTGATGGATGCTTGAAGCAAAGTGAGTTGCTGAATAACCCGATACCACAAAACGTAACCCATCGCTGAAGCAATGCTACCCGACAGAACAGCGAGCACGATGCCTTGTGTGGACAGCGTGGAATGATTAAAGAGCCAAGGTGTAAAGAGTAGTGCAATACAAGAAGCAATAATAAAGCCTCTTGTTATGCCTAAAATGGGGGACTTAATGGTTTTACCCAAAGCGGTAAACAGTGCCCATGAAATGCCTGAAAATAGCATGAGTAAGGCTGATACTAGGTCTGGTCGTGTCGCTGATGGCAGCATGAGCCATACAAAGCCACCCAGTGAGCAAAGTATGCCTATGACCTCTAATGCTTTAAAACGCTGCCCCTGCCACCAATGCAGCCCTAAGAGGGTGAGTTGAACCGCACCAAATAGCAATAATGCGCCAGTGCCTGCGGCTAAATTGATATACGCGAATGAAAACAAGATGGCATAACCAAATAGTGCTCCTCCAGCAAGTAAGCTAAACGCCCAACCTAAGGATTCTGTGTTAGAGCCTCGTTGTCTAAAAAGCAAAATAGCAGCCAAGACAATGGCACCCGAAATCAAGCGAATCAGTGTAAAGCTACCCGCATCTATCGTTCCCTCTGCTAACGCAAGCCGACATAAGATGGAGTTGGCCGCAAAGGCTAGCATGGCAATAGATGTAAGTATAAAAGTCGACATTGAAATCCTTTCCTTCAACACAGGTTGGTTAATGTTGGCACTAATCACTGTGGAGCTGTGCATCTACACCTAGACCGAGAAGTTTCTATTTTTATTCAATCTACATGATTACTTTAGCTATTTATGGTTATTAGGCTAATTAGTTGTATTGTTGCGGTGTTGGGAATTGATGAAAATTTTGGCGATGTATTCACAATACAGCCTTGGTTTAGTATGGAAAAACTTAGGTGTGTCTCTAGGCCAGACACACCTGATTGGAGCTTTGTTTTACGTTATATGGTTAAACTTGTCGTTCTTTAAAGCGCTCTTTTATTTCTAAAATATAGGGCAACTGTTGGATGAATACAGGCACAAGGTTAGGATCAAAATGTTTGCCAGCTTGCTCTTCTATAAATGCGACTGCGTCTTCAACTGGCCACGCCTTTTTATATGGGCGCTCACTGGTTAAGGCATCAAACACATCAGCTATGGCGGCCAAGCGACCTTCGATCGGGATAGACTCACCCGCAATCCCTTGCGGATAGCCTGTGCCATCCCATTTTTCATGATGGGTCGATGCAATGCTCTGTGCGAGTGAAATCAGCGTAGAGCGAGGAGACTCTAAAATACTAACGCCCACTTCTACGTGTTTTTTCATACGTTCGAACTCTTGTTCGTCCAGTTTCCCTGGTTTGAGCAAGATTTTGTCAGGGATGGCAATTTTGCCTATGTCGTGCATGGTCGCGGCCATGCGTAGCTCGTCGGCGATTTCTTCGTCCATGCCTATCGCAGTCGCTAAGATTTTCACGTAATGGCTCATCCGCTGTACGTGCATGCCAGTTTCATTATCTTTATATTCGGCTGCTCGGCCTAAGCGCTGGATAAGGTCTACCTGTGTTTCACGCAGGGCGTCGATTTTGACCATCGAAAGATGCGTTTTAACGCGTGCCCGCACAATAGCAGGAACGATAGGTTTGATGATGTAATCGACACCACCTATATCAAAGCCTTTTTCTTCGTCAATGGAATCACGCAATGCCGTAACAAAAATAACAGGGATAGCCGCCGTATCCGGGTTGGCTTTGAGTCGTTCGCACACATCAAATCCTGTCATGCCAGGCATCATGATATCGAGGAGTACTAGGTCGAACCCATCATTTTCCATTAGCTTTAGGGCGTCTTGCCCCGAGCGCGCAAAGGATAGCCGATAATGGTCTTGAAGCACTTGCTTCATTACCTTTAGGTTCGCGGGCTCATCATCGACGATGAGAATTCGTGGCTGAGGCTTAGTAAACACGGCAGTATGTTTCCTTCCTATTTTTCTAACGTATCTAGCGCTGTTTCCAATTGGGTAGCAGCGATATGAAAGTCGAACTCGTCAATAGCGCTCATGGCATTGATAATGAATTTTTGTATCGTTTTAGGTGCCGCATTATGAACGCTTTCGGCAATATCTTCACGCAGTTCTCCCATTTGTGTGGCTTGCAACCACTCGGTCAGCAAGGCTCGTAGCTGGCCTGGCTCTATGGAGGCATGGGGTTGCGGCGTTGGGCTATTAATGTTTTGTTGAACGAGAACCTCTACCTCAGTTACCAGACTAGGCCAATGCTGGGTAATATCTTCAAGCGCGTGTTGCGCGGCGTTAGTGCAATGCTTATCGGCCGCGTGTTCTAGCTGGCTAAACATTTGATGCAGTGGTAGCAAGGCAAAGTTACCAGACAGACCTTTCATTGCATGCGCTCGACTGGCGAGCTCGTCCCAATGATGACCTTGAAGGTACATTCTCAGGCTGTCTATCAGGTCGGCCTGTTTGTTTACCATACTATGAAGTTCGCTGATGTATAGGGATTCACTGCCCCAAAGTTTGAGCCCTTTCTTGATGTCGAGTAGCTCCAAGCGTGTTGGTTTAGTTTCGCTTTCATAGCTGTGTTCGTGATGGATGCTTTGTAAATCATGCAAGTCCATTACCCTCGCGATTTCTTGGGTTAATTGCGGAAGATCAACGGGCTTATTGGCGAAACCGTTCATGCCTGCATGGTGAGCTTGCAGCCTGTCTTCGGTTAAAACGCTTGCCGTGAGCGCAATAATCGGCACATTTGTTTGATCGTGTTCCTGCTCCCACGTTCGAATCTCTCGGCTAGCTTGTAAGCCATCCAACCTTGGCATTTGTAAATCCATCAAGATCAGTTGTGGTCTTTCTTCTTTGTACTTGATAACGGCCTCTATGCCGTCTTGAGCTGTGATCACGCTGTGCCCATCTCGCTCCAACAAAATCTTTATCAGCCTGATGTTTTGCTCTATATCATCACAAACCAAAATACGCAGAGGAGGGAGGACAAGTTTGGCTGAATTGGAATGAGCGATATCCAAAGTACTTTCTGGCAGTGGTAAGTCGAAACTAAACTGACTGCCTTTGCCTATTTCGCTGCAAGCTCTGATCTCCCCGCCCATGAGGTGAACCAATTGACGCGAGATTGTGGTACCTAATCCGGTCCCGCCAAATCGGCGACTCATGGATGCATCGGCTTGAGTAAATGCATCGAAGATCGCGCTTAACCGTTCTGGTGCGATCCCGATGCCAGTATCGGTGACACTGAATCGAATATAGTTAGGTTGATCATGGATAGGGGAAATGGCTAGCGTAACACTGCCTGATTCAGTGAATTTAATGCCGTTACCGACCAAATTCATCAGAACTTGTCTGATACGGTCTTCAGCACCGTAAATGACATGTGGTAATTCATCAGAAAGTGAAAGCTCTAACTCAATACCTTTGCTTTTGGCATTAAGCCAAAGTGTTGAAATGACGGTATCGACACACGCCGCAAGGTTGAACGGGGCCTGTTCAATTTCAAGTTTGTTTTTATCAAGCTTAGCGCTATCTAGAATGTCATTCAGTAGGTGCAACAATGAGCGTGAGGACTTATCGATCGTTTGTAGGTGTCGTCTGTTCTCTCCGCTAATCGATGAGTCGAGCAGAATGTCAGTGAACCCGATGATGGCGTTCATCGGAGTGCGTATTTCGTGACTCATATTGGCTAGGAAAGAAGCTTTGCTTTCTGCCGCTTCTTCCGCAAGACGTTTCGCGTTAAGCAGCTCTTCTTCCATTTGCTTGCGCGTGGAAATATTGATCATTACACCATCGATCCAGAGAACGTTACCGTTGGAATCTTTGACCACTAGGCCATTTTCTAACACCCAAACAGGGTCACCAGATTTATGTTTCAATCGGTATTCGACCGCATAAGTATTCGTGTCATTGTCGAGTGATTCGATAATTTGGCAGACGTTGTGGTAATCATCTGGATAGACGAGATCGGCAAATGAACGCTGCTCTGCAAAAAAACGCGCGGATGAATAACCCGAAATGTCTAAGATACCGTCGCTGAGAAATATCGGCGTCCAGTTCTTATCAAATTGACGACGGAAAGACGCCCCCGGGATATTTTGCATCAATGAGCTGAGACGCTCTTCACTCTCACGTAGTTTTTCTTCCATCGCTTTACGTTCAGAAATGTCGGCAACAAAGCCCACAAATAGAGTTTCACCCCCTTCGAGGTCAACGCGGCCAACGCCTAATCTTACCGGGATTAGGTGTCCAAGCTTGTGCTGAGCGTATACCTCTCTTGATGACTCGAGTACGGTTTCTTTCCCTGTTGCGAAGTAACGGGCTAAGTAGGAATCGTGGGCGTCTCGGTGAGGGTTGGGCATTAGCGTCGATACATTTTGTCCGACGATTTCTGCTTCTTCCCAGCCAAAAATAGAACTCGCCGCGCTGTTGATGCCTTGAATGATACCTTGGGCATCAATAGTAATGACGCCGTCTTTTGCGGTATCGAGTATGGCTTGCAGACGGGTTTCACTGGCCGTTTTTTCAGACAGCAGTTGGCGATAGCGCAGCTGCGAGCTAACGTTGACGGCGAGTGTAGAGATAAGTAACGTCGCGATGGCGACACCAATGGCAAGGAATGCAGGATCTTGTGCATGAGGGTGCGCAGTGTGGCCACTCAAAACAATGAAGCGGGCTGCTTCCATTCCCGTGTAATGCATTCCAGAAATGGCTCCCCCCATGATTAAGGCGCTGATCAATTTGACGTGGAATGAGCGCAACTTTGGGAAGTGGTAGCGCAGTAAACGCCGCGCCGATAGCGCGATAAAGGCCAATACGACAGCGACCACAATCGATAGTGCAAACCAATACGGGTCGTAACGTAAAATGACGTCCATGATCATCGCTTCCATACCCAAATAGTGCATAGCACCAATGCCAGAACCGACGATGACGCCATTTCTAAGTGTCAGCTTTAGGGAGTCGTGTTTGTTGATCAGAGACTTTAGAACAATGTAACTAGAGATTGTCGCAGGCAGCAAAGATATTGTGGTGAGCAGTGGGTCATAGCTCATCTCATGCGGCATTTTAAACGCCAGCATACCGACAAAATGCATGCTCCATATACCACCAGCCATGATCAACGAACCTGAAACCAGTGCGAGTTGCTGGTGAGGCTTACTGATTATATGCCTGGCCGCAGCAGCCAAACGGAGTGCGAAGAATGAAGCCATTGAAGCAAGAAAAATGGACAGCACAACTAACCACGGGACATATGTTCCAGTCAGAGTATGAGCGTTTTCTACATTAGTGATAAAAAACTGGTCAAGCATTATAAAGGCCTATAAAAAGTAATGGCTTGGCGATCATGGGTATGGCGTAACAAACTACTATTGCGATCAATAAATGTGTAGTAATTTGTGGCACAAATAATAAGTTGTTGTCGATTTACTCGGACAAATGGATGGTTGGTGCGTGTTCTGAGTGAATGCGTTGTTGTTACCCTATTATAGGTACAAATATGGAAATTGAGTTTAAGCCAGTCAAAGAGAGCGAATACGATTCTCTGTTTCAGGTCGTAAAGGAAGGTTTGTACCACCATATTGATGCGGTGTTTGGCTGGGACGATGAATTTCAACATTCGCGGTTAAGAAATAGTTATCAAGCCGATTGGTTCTACTGGGTGTATTGCCAAGGGAAGAAAGTCGGGATGCTATGTTACAAGCCCTACGACAACGCGATGCATGTTCACCTTCTGGTGATCTTTCCTACAATGAGAGGGAAAAGCTACGGGAGCAGAATTATGGAGAAGATAAAAGTGGATGCGATTTGCGAACAACGCGAAAAAATAACGCTGTCTAGTTTTATTGTTAATCAGCAGGCTGTGAGATTTTACCAAATGTTGGGCTATCAAATAACGGATCGCGAAGAAGATTTCTATACATTCGCTTTGCAACTTTAGATAGGCTCTATAACAAGATAACCGCCGAATAAGGCGGTTATCTTTGGTGAGGTTTCTATTGTTTAACTTAACTGGCGATGTTCATCGTCAGGTTCAAATTCAAAGATAACTTTGAAAGTTTGTCATTGAGGATCTTTCGCGTTTTTTCGAGCTCAGCAACTTGCAGTTCGTTGCCATTGGCATGTACATCCAAATTCACACGTAACTCGCGCCCAACTTTAGTGACGCCTGCAACGGCTAAGCTTTGAGACATTTGAGTCTCCAAAGCGGATACCTCTTGGTTTACCGTAGAGCAAATTTCGTCGCTAGGGGTCATCATTAGAAGCTCACGTATTGCTTCACGAAGCATCTCAAACGGCACTTTGATGAAGTAAAAAGACATTAAAATCATCATCATTGGGTCAGCGTATACGGCATATTCCGAGTAAGGCGAAATAGACACTAACCAAGCAGACACGAATCCTAATGTCACCGCGACACTTAGCAGGGTATCCATTTGCCATTGAGTCGCTTCCGCTTCAATCAAACCAGATGAAAAGCGTTTAGACTTGTTGGCAATGTACCACCATGCGTACGCACAACCGATAACGTTCACTACGCCAAATATAGTAGCAATAGAGGCATCGACTTCACGCCCGCCGCTGAACATTGAGACGACAGCAGAATACAGTGAATAGCTGACCACCAGTAAAATTACCAGCCCTTTTATCGCAATAACCACGGGTTCTAAGATAGCTTTTCCAAAAGGGAAGTGGTTATTAGTTGGATGTTCAATATAGCGCGAGGCTGCCAGTGACAATAATGTTAACAGCAAGCTTACTAGGGAGTAAACGCCATCAAAAACAATAACTAGAGAGCCAACAAGCAAACCAAGCACCATGCCACCACCTGCAAACCCCGATGCTAACAGGGCTGAAAAGGTGAGTATTCTTTTTTCATTTAAACTTGTCCTGGCACACATAGCAGAATCTCTTTGTTAAACACCTATATATTCTTCTCAATATATGAGTGTTTGACAAATGACATCTGTACGAAAAATGACTTTCTTTTACGGTAATTATTTTATTTCTTTTAAATTCATATGGTTATGCTTATTTCTTCCTGTCAATAAAATTGACGCTCACTGATATTCACAAAGATGAATAAGGAAAAAATAATTAAAAATCAAACAAATACTCGTTGAGTTTGTCAGCTAGCCATGACATGCCCGGGTGCTCAGCCATACCGACAGCCGTGAACATGCAGTAGTCTTCTTGAGTTAGACCGTAGGTGTGCTTGATCACAGCCAGTTCCTGTTTTCTTAGTAGATGGCGAATGAGTGGCTCAGGTAGGACTCCCCAAGCATCTTCTTCCAATATAGTGCAAAGCATGTAATCGAAGCTTGAAAACCCAATATGCCTGAGTGAAAAAGGTTGAAGGTCAGGATTATCTTTCTCGTTTAGATACACCATGACGGCTTGCATTGAGTTACGTAGTTCATCATCTGAAACGCGTCGTAGTTTACTCAATGGATTATCGGCGCGGCAGACGGACATCATGCGAATTTTACCTAGGGGCTGATAAGCAATATGCGGATCGCCAGAGCGATCGTAGTCAACGCCAAAGGCAAAGTCGACCTGCTGCGTTGCGACTAGGTTGGCTAAGTCACCCGATGATGCCAATACAGTGTTGAAAGAGGTTGCAGGAAAGCGCTTATTTAGGCGATGTGAAAGATCTTGCCACATATCATCGGGTAGGGAATCGTCACGAGCAATCCATACTTCGGCGTTAAATTCCCCTGATACTTGCGCGCACGTTTGGCGAATTCGAGAAGCGGTAATCAGTAGGTTTTGGCAGTCTTTATAGATCGCTTTTCCGGCTTCAGAGAGGGTGAGGTTATTACCACTACGAATGAATAATTCGATGTCGAGATCTTTCTCTAATGCTTTGATAGCCATGCTTAACTTCGTTCTATTGCAGTCAAGCTGGCGAGCAGCTTCAGAGACGGAGCCTGTGTCCGCAACACTGCAAAAAGCTTCTATTTGAGATAAGTTCATTTATTAGTCATTAACAGTGATCTTTTAGCCGAATAGTACAACATTCTTCGTAGATTGTCCGTTTTGCGCTTTGAAACGCTAGGAATTTCATGAAGTTTTGGTACTCTTGGGAGGCGCCAAGTGAATGAAGTTATAGGGAGATCATGATGGCAATGAGTTGGGATGATGTCGCAGCGAACTGGGAAAATGAAAAATCAACCGCGGTTTTCGCCAACAAAGCGTTTGAATCACTGCAAGATATCATTGAACTGCAGGGTTCACACATTCTAGATTTTGGATGTGGTACAGGGTTACTAAGCCAAAAGTTGTCTCCTATTGTAAAAGACGTGGTTGCTTTGGATAGCTCCGAAGCCATGATTGAGCAGCTCGATCAAAAAGAGTTAGATAATGTTGAGCCTGTGGTTGATATGCTGACCCGTGGGTTAGTTGCAATGCACCCTGCGTTTCGTCGTCAGTTTGATACTGTTGTCGCTTCTTCCGTGTGTAGTTTTCTTCCTAATTACTCTGATGTAGCTGATATTGTGTATAGCCTATTGGATGAGGGCGGTTATTTTGTCCACTGGGATTGGTTGTCAGAGACTGATGAAATGGGCGGAATGACCATATCACATGCTAAACGAGTTCTAACGTGCGTTGGTTTTGCTGAAGTGACAGTAAGTACGCCGTTTGAGATTGAAACACCGCAAGGCAAAGCAACAGTTTTGATGGCTGTAGCCAAAAAATAACAACCAACTGAATTCAATTATTAAGCCCGGCAATTTGCCGGGCTTTTCATTTTCCGAGGTTTCTATGTTATTGATGTGAGTATTGAGCGATCTCTTCTAGTACCCAAGGGTTGGCAATTGCACCTTTATTTTTTACTTCTTGGGCGTGTAATACTTGTTTAACGGCCAGCTCTACCAGTTTTCCTGATTTTGTTTTAGGGATCTCGCTCAGCGCGTAAATCTCACTAGGTACATGTCGAGGGGAGCATTTCACTTTCAACGTGGAGCGGATGAGTGATTTCAGCTCTTCGTTTAAACATTCAGGCCGCTCAAGTTGGACGAAAAGAACAATCTTCTCATCGCCACTCACATGGCGAGAAACGGCGATTGAGTCTTTTACCCCAGCGAGCTGATTCACCTGTTGGTAAATCTCAGCTGTACCGATTCTAACGCCCCCTGGGTTGAGCGTTGTATCACTGCGACCATAGAAGACCATGCCTCCTGAAGGCGTTTTTTCGACATCATCACCATGATGCCAGGTGTTAGGGAACTTAGCCCAATAGGCTTCGTGATACTTTTCGCCATTATCGTGCCAAAATCCTAAAGGTTGATTAGGGAAGCTGTTTCGGCAAACCAACTCACCACGCTCTCCAGTGACTTCTTCTCCTTGCTCGTTAAACACCGCTACATCTAGCCCAAGAGCGGCGGCCTGACATTCTCCGCGATACACTGGGGATATCGGGTTGCCGATAACAAAGCAGCCGCAAATATCGGTACCACCGGAAATAGACGCCAAATGCAAATCTTGTTTTATATGAGCGTAAACATAGTCAAATTGCTGTGGGTAAAGGACAGAACCCGTAGAGCAAAGTGTTTTTAAGTGGCTTAGTTGGTAATGCTCTTGGGGGGAAAAGTCACTTTTTTGTAACGCTTCTAAATACTTGGCTGACGTACCAAATAGAGTGACGTTTGCCTCTTGCGCCAGTTGCCAAAGAGTATCTGGGCTTGGGTACATCGGGCTACCATCAAAAATGACCAATGTGGCACCGCTTGCAAGCGCAGAAACGTGCCAATTCCACATCATCCAGCCACAGGTTGTGTAATAAAAGACGTTGTCTTTCGGTTGTATATCACAATGCAATTGATGCTCTTTTAGATGGTTGATGGTCGTGCCGCCAACGGAATGAACGATGCACTTAGGCTTGCCAGTCGTCCCCGATGAGTAAAGAACAAATAAAGGATCATTAAATCCGACCCGGTTGTATTCCACTCCTCTAGGCATAAAGCTCGCCAATATCGCTTCCCAGTCAGAAAAGGTTTCATTACTCAAATCACCAGAGACCTGAGTTTTTAGGTACTCTATTTGGCAGGTGTTCTCGATACTTGGCAGTGATTGTGCAATTTCATGGTTTTTCTTCCGCATATCGAATGTTTTGCCGTTAAATTGATAGCCATTACAACAGAACAGTACTTTTGGCTGTACTTGGCCAAATCGTTCTATGACGCTTTCGACGCCAAAGTCGGGGGAGGTAGATGTCCAGATTGCACCTAAACTTGTGGTCGCGAGCATTGCGATCACTGTTTCTGGCATATGCGGTAGGTAGCCAGCTACAACATCTCCTTGACCGACATCGTTGTGCTTAAGCCATTGTTGGACAATTGATACTTTATCGCACAACTCTTGCCAAGTGAGTGTGCTTGTTTCGCCGCTTTCATTGGTAAACCAAATGGCAATATCTTCAGGAGCCTGAAAAGCATACGCTAACAGATTTTCAGCATAGTTGAGTTGAGCCTGAGGGAACCAGATCGTGTCTCGGCTAGCGTTAAATTCTCCCCACTTCGCCAAACCTTCCCCATGTATGCAGTCACCTCTATAGCCAATCACATCACAAAACTGCCAAACTTCTAGCCAAAAATCCTTTTTGCATTCGACAGACCATTTGTGCAGTTCAGCATAGTTGTCGATCTGGTTTCCTTGAATATTGATATGTTGAACAAACTGCTGAAGGTTCGATGATTCAACGCGCTTTTTGCTAGGAACCCACATTGGTTCTGCTGATGTTGTTCTGCAATCTGCCATGACGCCCTCGTCTTGATGATCCATATTTGACCGATTAAGTTTTGATTGAAAAACGCTCAAAGTCAAACTCTCACAAACAATCAGATAACTGAAAAATAAGTAAAAAAACCTCAAATGTAAAATAAATGTTACACTTATTAGGCGACGTTTGTCTTTGGCTAGATTGTCACCACTCAGACATCAGGATAGGCTTTATGTAAAGGAATTGTTAAGGGAAAGGCAATGACTCAGTACGTATCTAAACCTGTGAATGATAAAGGGTTTGTGGAATGGAGCCACGAAGAAGATCAGATCTGGCATGATCTGGTTACTCGACAGCTTGGGTTTATTAAGCAGCGCGCATGTAAAGAATATCTGCGTGGTTTGGAATTGCTTGATTTACCGATAGATCGGGTGCCGCAGCTACCTGAAATCAACGAAGTGTTAAAGAGGGAAACGGGCTGGCAAGTAGAACCTGTACCAGCACTCATCAACTTCGATAAGTTTTTTGCTTTACTTGCCAATAAGAAATTTCCGGTCGCGACGTTTTTGCGTTCAAGAGCCGAGTTTGATTACCTACAAGAGCCCGACTTCTTCCATGAAATTTTTGGTCACTGTGCCATGCTCACTAATCCACAGTTTGCTGAGTTCACGCATACCTACGGGCAGTTAGGGCAAAATGCAACAAGCAAAGAACGCGTTTATTTAGCTCGACTTTACTGGTTTACCGTTGAGTTTGGCCTAGTCAAGGAAGAGAGTGGCTGCAAGATCTATGGGGGAGGCATTTTATCTTCTCCAGGTGAGACGGTTTACTCCCTAGATGATCCGAAACCTCTCAGAGAACCATTTGATATTCATACCGTACTTCGCACACCTTATCGCATTGATATTATGCAACCGGAGTACTTCGTTTTAGATAGTATTGAAGAGCTGTATAAGCTCAGCCAAATGGATTTAATGTTCCATGTAAAACAAGCAATGAAAGCGGGATTATTACCCCCATTATTTGAACCAAAGGAAGTGACACATGCTTAATGATTTACGTTGTGAGGCATGCAGCAGCGACGCTGTTGCGCTAGGGCAAGAAGAAAGACGGTTATTACTGACGGAGTTGGATGGCTGGCAAATGCTAGAGCGAGACGGGATCCCTCAACTTGAAAAAGTATACACGTTCAAAAACTATAAACAGGCATGGGCGTTTGCCAATTTGGTTTCTGAGTTAGCGGAAGATGAGTTCCATCACCCATCCATTTTGCTGGAGTGGGGTAAGGTAACAGTCACTTGGTGGAGCCACTCGATCAAAGGTCTGCATCAAAACGATTTTATCTGCGCAGCTAAGTGCGACAAACTGCAAGACTAACTTATTACTAGCCTGAAGCACGCCGCACCTCCCTTCTCTCAGTGCTTCAGGCTCTTTTATGGCCGTTGAGGTTAGTGTTTATCTTCATCTTTAGTCCAGGTCAGTATGTCTACCTCTCTTTGATAAATCGCCTTTATTTGCTCCATTTTTGAGAGCAGTTGCGTTACGTCGGCTTTCAAAGCTTTATTTGACTTTACATAGCCTAAACTCGTCGCAGCATTTGCTAGCTGATTGTCTTTTTCACATTGCTTGCTGATACGGTACCAACGTTGCTGTGCAGACTTTACTCGTCTTGATTCTTCGCTAATTCTATTGGACTGATAGTCAAGAACTCTAATGACCTCACGAGATGCATCAATTTGCTGGCTGATGATTTTATGTAGGTTGCGCTTTTGTGGACGCCAAAACATTTCTAATTCTTGAGTATTAAACTCCTGATGAAGAAAAACTTGATGACGATGCTTTTTTAGAAACACGTTGAACTTAGTGGCTTGCTCGTTGTACCAATGGTCAACTTTTCTTTGATATTTGAGCGTTTGATTCCACGTTTCCACATTGCAATCCTCACTCAATGCAGGAATCGGTAAAGTGATCGCGGTTGTCGCCGCTATAGTTAGAAAGAACCAGTGCCATTTCATATGTCATACAAAAGTTGCTAGCAATAAATTAAGTATAGGAAGTCAGCGTCAAGATATGAAAAAGATAGTCACGATTGTCTTGTTATTGCTCGGGCTCGCGTGTGCTGGTGGTGGGTATTACATGTTTTATTGGAAGCCACAGCAAGAGCTTGAGAATACCCCTGAGGAAGTCGAAGAAGTTGCGCCACCTGTTGTTCCAACGGTTGAAAAAAAGCCGGAACCAGAGCCAAAGCCCAAAACAGATTATTATGTCAATGTTGAAAGGCTGGGTGTGAGAGAGCACCCTGATTATGATGCTTTTGTAGAGAGTGTGCTCTACAAAGGCGATAAGCTTCATATTCTTGAAAAGAAAGACGGCTGGGGCAGAATCTCTGTTTATTACGTGTATGAAGAGGGGGGAGAGCAAGTTGCAGAATGGGTGCCCATGGAGCGTCTTCTAGAGGTTCCTCCGACAGTGACTAAACAAGAACGTATCGAAACTATCAGTCGTTATATTGAATCCTCTGATGACTTTAAAGAGCACTTTGAAGCATTCATCGCGAAAACGGATGAATTATTGAAGGAGAAAACATGTACTCCTGAAGATTTCGAAGAAACTCAAGGGTGGATGCGGTCCATCACTTTCAAAGACCAGGATGTGTACTTTGTGTATTGCGGTGGACTAAAGCAAGCGAACAAGATCTATCTTGATGTTCAAACGGGAGAAATCTTTTTCCGTTAATGGTATGAGTGTGGCTCTAAACACGAGGCTTAGAGAGGGGAAGGCTCCTAGACTGTTAGTCCAGAGCCACACCCAAAATCGTATTGCTGTTCAAATGTTTACTGAGTGTTTTGGGCAAGAAACTCGGTAAAACGTTTCCAAGACTTCTCATCGGCATTTTTTCGATAACGTGGGCTGTCAAAAACGGTAAAAGCGTGAGGCGCACCGCTGTAGGTGATCATCTCATGGTTGACTTGCTGAGCTTCTAATTCTGTTGCCAGATCGGCAAACTGATCCATGGTTATCGCTGAGTCTGCAGTACCATGAAGCACTAATATCGGGGCTTTGGTTTCTTCATAAGTCTGTCCCTCTGGTGTAGAAAGTCCTCCATGGAAGGTGACGAAGCCTTTGACATCCATGCCTGCGCGAGCAGACTCTAAAACTGCAGCGCCACCAAAGCAATATCCCATCACCACAGTATTTGCAGAGTTTTTCGCTAGAGATGAAGCAAAATCAAGCCCACCTTGCATAAGTGCTCTCAGTTTGTTTCGGTCTTTGTATAGCTCACCAGTATGTTGCCGTCTGTCTTCAATTTTTGTTGGACGAATACCCTTACCAAACAGGTCGACGGCAAATACGTTGTACCCTAAATTGTTTAGCATTTGCGCACGTTTGATCTCGTAGTCCGTTAGGCCATCCCAATCATGAACAAGCAAAACAAGTGGTGCGTTGTCATCAACACTAGCCCAGTAGCCCTCGTAATCACTACCATTTACATTGTAAATTTTACTTTCACCTGCTATTGCCGAACCACTCAAAATAGCTAAGCCCACTGCTAACGCTAATTTCATTTACTTTCTCCATGTCATTCGGTTTTATACGAAGTGGTTATTTTTACCTCTGTACATTTTTGACGAAAATACAAAAGAGATAAGCTAACCGCGCACAGATCTTTACTGTACAACCACTTAAATCGTCATCGAATCCGTTGGGGACTTTAAAATTGTAGTTGGTATTTTGATATTTAGAAACGAGAAAAGCCTCCGAAGAGGCTTGAATTAGGTAAGGAATAAGGAAATGAATCTATTTACATCGCTGCTTCGAAGATTGCAGAAATTTCTTCGTGCGTTGCTTGCTTAGGGTTAGTGAAACCACAAGCATCTTTTAGTGCGTTGTCAGCAAGTGTTGGAATATCTTCTGATTTCGCACCAAGCTCTTTGATACCAGCAGGGATACCTACATCTTTTGCAAGATCAACGATAGCTGCGATTGCCGCGTCTGCACCTTGCTCTGGTGTTAGACCTTCAACATCAACACCCATTGCTTTAGCAACGTCTCGTAGACGATCAGGAACAACTTGAGAGTTGTAGCGTTGTACGTGTGGAAGAAGAACTGCGTTACAAACACCGTGTGGTAGGTCGTAGAAACCACCTAGTTGGTGCGCCATAGCGTGAACATAGCCTAGAGATGCGTTGTTAAACGCCATGCCTGCCATGAACTGTGCGTATGCCATTTGCTCACGAGCTTCTAGGTTGCCGCCATCTTTTACGGCAGTACGTAGGTGAGCTTGGATAAGTTCGATAGCTTTGATAGCAACAGCGTCAGTGATTGGTGTTGCAGCTGTAGAAACGTAGGCTTCGACAGCGTGTGTCAGAGCATCCATACCTGTCGCTGCAGTCAGTGATGCAGGTTTCGCCAGCATCAGCTCTGGGTCGTTAACAGAAACAAGTGGTGTTGTGTGTTTGTCTACGATTGCCATTTTGATATGACGTTCTTCATCAGTAATGATGCAGAAGCGAGTCATTTCAGAAGCCGTACCCGCAGTTGTGTTAATAGCGATCAACGGCAGCATAGGCTTAGCTGATTGGTCAACACCTTCGTAATCAGCGATTTCACCGCCGTTAGAAGCAACAAGAGCGATACCTTTTGCACAGTCGTGCGGAGAACCACCACCCAGAGAAACAACGAAATCACAGTCATTCTCTTTCAATAGAGCTAGACCACCGTTTACGTTTGAGATAGTTGGGTTAGGTTGAGTGCCATCAAATACTACAGTGCCAACACCGCGTTCGGTAAGTAGGTCTTGAATCTTTTTCACAACACCGATTTGATTCAAGATCTTGTCAGTAACGATAAGACCTTTTTTGAAACCTTGAGATTGGATGTTGTCTGCTGCGTCTTTAAGACAGCCAGCACCCATTAAGTTTACTGTAGGAATGAAAAATGCACTTGTCATTGGCTTGCTCCATTATTATGGGATTATAAAACGAAAATTAATTCATCAATTCGAACTAAGTGAATAAATTTCCGTAAATGCCCAATGAGTATAGGCGATATTGAATTGGCGCATAGCCCAAAAGTAGTAGTTTACGTCATATTTGTGATATGAATCTTGTTGTGTATTTTTGTTGATATAACTGTTAAATATTAGTTGTTTATATGTATTTCTGCTTTAACGAAAGAAGGTGAAGCCTTTGAATGCAACATCCCATCCACAATGGTTATGAATGGGATGTTTTGCATAACAATTCACATTAACTAAGTGATAGCTAGTAACTTTTCCACTAACTTTTCGATACCAGTCGCGGCATCTGAGATGGATTCAGCCAACATATATGCAGGCGTGGAAAGGACTTTATGTTCCTCGTCATAGACGATGTTATCGACTGTACACTCAGCGTGAGTACCGCCCATGGCGTTAAAAGCGGCCGCAACAGCTGAATCGTTACCTATGGTTCCTTTTACGCCATTTTCATAGATCATTGGCATAATGACAGGTGCGATACATAAGTACCCGGCAGGTTTACCCGCATTAGCAAAAGCACGACATGCAGATGCTACATGAGTATTGATACTGCATTCAGCCCCTTTTACGGCAAAATCTGTTAAGTTTTTGGCTGCGCCAAATCCACCAGGAAGAAGTAGGGCGTCAAAATCGTCTACGTTTAACTTAGCTACATCTTCTATATTACCGCGTGCAATACGAGCTGCTTCTACCAACACGTTGCGCGTCTCGTCCATCTCTTCGCCGGTTTTGTGGTTGATAACATGGAGTTGATCAATATTAGGCGCGAAACAGTGCCAACTTGCTCCTTGCTTTTCAATCGCGTGCAATGCAAGAACTGCTTCATGTATTTCTGCTCCATCGAACACACCGGAACCACTCAGTATGACTGCTACTTTTTTCATCGTTTACCTTTCCTTTTGTTTTCAACGTTATCTAGGGTAGATGATCTTAGTTGTGAACGACCTGAAGTGGGTCTCATTCTTCCTCTTCAACGTTTTCACTTTGAGGCGATTTACTGAGTTGTTCTTCCTCATTATTGTCTTCTTCAGACTCGTAATGTTTAACAACAAAAGGGGTAAGCATGACGCTAGATGGTAAAAAGTGTTTCATAGCAGTCTCCAAGTTTGTGTTGCTTGATACAGCATGCCAATCTTAAATTGTATGGTTAAGATAAATGTGTCTAACATCATGTATTTGCGAAGAAAAATTAGCGGTATCAAACACTGAGCGAGAGATCACAAACTGGATGCTTTCTGGATAAGGTTGTCCCAGTAGGGGCTGTCGGCGCCCAGTCGCTCGCTGATAAAGTCGATGAAGGTCCGTACTTTTACTGGCATGTGTTTACGTTCAGGGAACACTGCGTAAACGGCATGGACAGGCAATTGGTAGTCTTGCATTACAGGAACGAGATTCCCAGCAGCAATGTCTTTGGCGACGATAAATGTCGGTAATTGACCGATGCCAACCCCCTCGATGGCGGCTCTGCGGATCGCTTCACTGTTGTTGACGGTTAGGCGTCCTTTGGGAACGACTCGGAACTCATTACCCATGGACTCAAATACCCATTCAGAGCCGCCCCGATAATAGGTATATTGCAAGCAGTTGTGATTGGATAAGTCAGAAGGTTTGCTCGGTGAGCCGTGTTGCTGCAAGTAATCTGGCGAGGCGCAGAGCACGCTGCGACAAGGTGTCAGCCGTTTTGCCACAAGGTTAGATAATGGCAGGTTGCCAATTCGGATACCTAAGTCGAAACCATCTTGGACTAAATCCACCATGCGATCTTCGAGTTGTAGGTCGATTTCCACATCAGGATATAGCGCGAGAAACTCAGCAACCAAAGGCGCTACATGCAATACACCAAATGACATCGGAGCCGTGAGCTTGAGCTTTCCGCGTGGATTTCCTTGCAGCTCGGTAACCGCATCAATACCTTGCTGCGCGAGGTTGAGAGATTGCGAAACATACTCGTAGTAGCGTTTTCCTGCTTCGGTGAGACTCAGCTTTCGGGTAGTGCGATTAAGCAGCCGAATTCCCAGTTCATCTTCCAACTGGTTGATGCGCTTGCTTACCGCCGACTTGGTGATATTGAGCTTGTTTGCCGCTGGAGAAAAACCGCCACATTCAACGACGGCGACAAAAACAGGAATGGATGAGAATGCTTGCATAGTTGAATTTTAGTTTACAATTAATTTCTATATTCTTAGATTATCATCTAATGGAAAACAATCTACACTAGCGGTGCAAATTTGAGGAGAGAAAAATGAAGTACGATTGGATCTTATTTGACGCTGACGAAACCCTGTTCCACTTTGACTCATTTAAAGGGATGCAGCTAATGTTCTCTCGCAAAGGTGTGGATTTTACCCAGCAAGATTTTGAGCATTACCAGAAGGTCAACAAACCGTTATGGGTGGATTACCAAGACGGAAAAATTACCGCGCACGAGCTGAAACACACTCGCTTCCAAGAGTGGGCGACCAAGCTTGAAACCACGACTCAAGAGCTGAACAGCGCCTTTTTAGAAGCGATGGCCGATATTTGCACCTTGTTACCGGGGGCGAAAGAGTTGATGGAAGCGCTGCAAGGCAAAGCCAACATGGGCATCATTACTAATGGGTTTACTGAACTTCAGGCGATTCGTTTAGAGCGCACCGGTATGACCGAGTTTTTCGACCACGTGATTATCTCTGAAGAGGTGGGTGTTGCGAAACCGGACGCGGGTATTTTCAGCCACGCATTGGAAGTGATGGGTAATCCGTGTAAGAGCAAGATTCTGATGGTGGGTGATAACCCTCACTCTGACATCCTAGGTGGGATCAACTTTGGGATTGAGACTTGTTGGTTGAATACTCATCGCGCAGAGCAAGTACAGGGCATTGCGCCAAACTACACCGTAAACTCATTACATGAATTGAAAAACATCTTGGTAGCTTAAGGTTTTACAGAGATGAGCTATCGGGCGTTCTTGAGAAAGAGCGCCCGATTTTTTTGTTACTTAAGGACGCTCACCCGCAGCGATTCGGTGTTCGATTTCAGTCACGACCGCAGGTAGATCGGCAATGGTATCGATCAGGTAATGCGGTGCGCTTTTGCTGAGTTTTACTCGCGCTTTTTCACGTGCGATTGCCAGAGTTTCCTCACTCGCCGCTTGGTACTCTTGGAAGGTTAAACCTGCTTCGTTGCCGGACAGCAACAAACCTACTGTCCACATACCAGCATTGTGGCCTTCATCGATACCAGGTGCTGCGTCATCGACTTTAATACAGGCAGATACGTTAGTGACGCCCAGTTCAATTACGTTTTTCAATGCCATAAACGGAGCGGGACGTCCGCCTTGAGGCAAATCATCAGTCGCAACCACGTAATCAGGCTTGTAGCCGTAATCGGCCGCCGCTGGGATAAGAACGTCCATTACTTCGCGAGGATAGCCAGAACAAGATCCAATTTTGATTCCACGTTGCTTAAGCCCGTCTACAACCTCAATGGCGTTAAGAATTGGCGCTGCATGATCCGCCACTTTGGCTTTCTGCAACGGCATAAATGTGGCGTAAATACGGTCGATATCGTCACTGTTCATCGCTCGACCAAACTGAGTTTGCCAACGTTTGTCGACGCTCGGTAAACGGCCCACGGCTTGAATATGGTCCCACTTGCCTAGGCCCATTGGCTCACGCGCTTCATCGAGTGTGATGTCAAACTCGTAACCACGTTTAAACGCTTCAACAAAAATACTGGTTGGCGCGAACGATCCGAAGTCAACAATGGTGCCTGCCCAGTCAAAAATGACGGCTTGCAGCGGTGAAGGAGAAAGAGTCATCATTTATCCCTTATAAGTAGTTGTATTCTTTACATGTATCAGCAATGGCTTGTTCAAATATTGCCAGCGCTTGTTTTAGTTGTTGGCGAGTAATGATCAGCGGAGGGCTAAGCTGAATCACATTACCCTGAGAGACTTTAAAGCTCAGGCCGTTGCTCAAGCATTGGTAGAGCACGGCTTCTGCTTCGTCGTAGGCGCGTTGTTTGGACTCTCTATCAGTGACCAACTCCACGCCCCACAACAATCCGATCCCACGCACGTCGCCTATCAATGGGTACTGTTCTTTCATGCGTAGTAGCTCATCGCGCATGAATTGGCTGTCGTTTTGGGCTTTCTCTAGTAGATTTTCGTTCTCGATGGCTTCGATTGTCGCAAGCGCTGCCGCACAACCAATCGGGCTTTTTTCATGGGTGTAATGACCCATTGAGATTTGCTCTGCGGTGTTGTACTTGTCTTTGGTGACCATCGCGGCAATTGGTACTAATCCACCGCCTAAGCCTTTGCCAATACAAAGGATGTCGGGTTCGATATCGTAAGCCTGGTGGGTAAACCATTCGCCACTGCGCCCCATACCGTTAGGAATGTCATCAATGATCAGCATGACATTATGTTTGTCGCAGATTTCTCGTATCCGTTTCCAGTAGGCTTTACTTGGCACTTGAACATCGGTGTTACGTACGGCTTCTGCGATAAAAGCGCCAACGCCACCTTCTTTTTCGATGACGTACTCAAGATAATCGGCATAGTGGACATCGCCACTCTCATTTGAGGAATCATTGTGTAATGGAAACGCGCCACGATAGGAAACCGCTGGTGGAATACGCTCTACGCCGGCCATTAATGGTCCCATGCCTTGACGAAAACAGGCTTCACCTCCGACCGAGATAGCATCAAGTGATGCACCGTGAAAAGAATCCCACAACGAGACCACTTTGTAGTTGCCAGTGATATGACGTGCCAGTTTGAGCGCCATACCTATCGCTGAGGTTCCACCAGGTGCAAACAACACTCGATTTAATTCACCACCACAGATTTCCGTGAGTTTTTCAGCGCATTGAACCGCGATTTCATTGGTGAAACGACGAGGTGAAAAAGGCAGTTTGGCAATCTGCTCTTGCACTTTCTTAATGACGTGTGGATGAGCATAGCCAAGCTGATGGACGTTATTTCCATGAAAGTCCATGTAGCGCTTGCCAGAGGTATCTTGCAAGTAAATACCTTCTGCGCCTGCGAGTGAGTCTAGGCATGGCGTTGACATTGCTTGATGCAGAAACACATCGCTATCGCGTTTCAGCAGCGATTGGGTGTCTTGGTCTGCAATCGATTTGTTCCATTTGTCGCGTGCAGGCGTGGTATTGATATCGCCTTCGCTACGAAAGTGGGTCGGTTGTACGTTGCTATCCATGATTACGCTGCCGTTACGTTGTCGTTCCAGTACATAGACTTGCTCACCGCTTGAATTAAGCGTTGGATGTCTTCTGGGTAGACTTCGCCAATATTGCCGATACGAAAGCAGTCGGCGTTAGAGACTTTGCCCGGATAAATCACAAATCCATGTTGTTTGAGCTGAGCGTAGAATCGTTTGAATTCATAAGCGCCACTCGTTGGGGAGTAGAAAGAGGTGATGATCGGCGAGTGAAGTTCATCGCTCAGCAGTGTCTTGAAGCCAAGTTTGCGCATGCCTTCCACTAGCGTTTGCTGGTTCGTTTTGTAGCGCTGATGTCTGGCGTCGATACCACCTTCTTGCTCAAGTTCGAGCAGCGCTTGGTAAAACGCGCGCACGGTATGAGTAGGGGAGGTAAAGCGCCACTTGCCGTGGTTGGCCTCCATGCAGTGCCATTGATCATACAAATCTAGGCTTAGTGAACGCGCACGGCCTTTGCACTTTTCGAGTTCTTCTTGTTTTGCAATGACAAAGCCAAAGCCAGGTACGCCTTGAATACACTTGTTGGCAGAGCTGATCATAAAGTCGATGCCAAGTTCGCCGATGTCCATTGGAATACCACCAAAGCTCGACATCGCGTCGAGAATCACGGTTTTGTTGTGTTGCTTTGCCAGCGCTGCAATCGCTTCAATCGGGTTTAGCATGCCGGTGGTGGTTTCACAGTGGACTATCGCGACGTGAGTGATCGCGGTATCCGATGCCAATGCCGTTTCTACCTCGTTCAAGTGCGGCTGTGATGTTTCGCCAGGAGAAACGACATGGCATGGGATATTTAGGTAGTCGGCAATCTGAGCAATACGAGCGCCGTAAGCGCCATTGTCGACCACGAGTAGCTTTCCATTGTTATCAATTGTACTACCGATAGTGGCTTCTACAGATGCAGTGCCGCTACCTTGCATGAGTACACTGGTGTATCCATCTTGCTGAGTCGCCAGTTTAACCAGCTTGCTGCGAATCACCTCGACCACACCTTTGTTGTATTCGTCATCCCAAGTACACCAGTCTTTAAGCATGGCTTCGCGTACCGTCTCCGATGTCGATAGTGGTCCAGGGGTCAACAATAAGTATTCGTTCTTCATGACAATATCCGTTTTGTATTTTTGGTGTATACCAGAATTTATTGGTACTTTATCAGCAGCAAAAAATCGGAGTAAATAGCTCGCAGGCGGATTTCATAAAACTTTAATATCAGATCGACAGGAAAATTTATCGAAAATAGATTTGGTCTTTGTTTCGCACAACTGCCATTTTTTGTTCATGCTTTCGTCATAAACACATTTTAGGGTGGACACCATCAACTGGTACAGACCACATTATTAGTCCGAAACGTTAAACAAGTGGTCTTCAAACGAAACAGTCTAAATTGGAGAAGATGATGAAAAACCGTTTGATGAAAGGATCGCTAGCTGCACTGGTTTCACTGCTGGCAACAAATGCATTCGCAGCACAGGAAGTGACGGTTTACACCGCTTTCGAAACTGACATTCTGGCTAAGTACAAATCGGCGTTTGAAAAAGAAAACCCAGACGTAGACATAAAGTGGGTACGTGATTCAACAGGCATCATGACCGCGAAGCTACTGGCAGAGAAAAACAACCCTCGTGCAGAAGTCGTTTGGGGTTTGGCTGGTTCTTCGATGGCGTTGCTGAAAGAGGAAGGTATTCTTAAACCTTACACGCCAAAAGGTGTAAATGAGCTTAATGCTAGCCTGAATGACCCTCAGTCGAACCAAGCTTGGTTTGGCAACGATGCGTTCTTTAACGCGGTGTGTTTCAACGAAGTGGTGGCTAAGCAATTAAACTTGCCAAAACCAATGAGCTGGGAAGATTTAACTAAGCCAGTTTACAAAGGCCATATTGCGATGCCAAACCCTGCATCATCAGGTACAGGTTACATGCAGGTTTCTGCATGGCTACAAAATATGGGTGAAGACAAAGCTTGGGATTACATGAAAAAGCTCGATAACAATATCGCACATTACACCCACTCCGGTTCTAAGCCATGTGTTCAAGCGGGGATGGGTGAAGTCGCAATTGGTATCTCTATGGCAAGCCGTGGTGCGAAGTTGAAGACTCAGGGCGCGCCTTTGGACGTGATCACGCCAAAAGGTATTGGCTGGGAATCAGAAGCAGTTGGGCTGGTAAAAGAGTCTGATGCGGCTAAACGCGTGGTCGATTGGTCAATTTCGAAAGCGGCGAACGAGCTGTACGTAGAAATGTACCCAGTTGTTGCTCACAAAGACGTAAAAGCGACAGTATCGAACTTCCCGAACGTACAAGCTAATATGGCAAAGATGGATTTTGCGCAAATGGGTAGTAAGCGCGCTGATATCTTAGCGACTTGGTCAGAGAAGTTTGACGCGAAATCTGAGCCTAAATCGTAATCATTTCAGTCAGATAAAGACTAATAACGAGAGGAGAGCCTGTGCTCTCCTTTTTGCATTTTGTATTAAAGCAAGGCACATTAGTGCTCGGTTAATTAGGGAACATTATGAAGATTAAAATGATCAGCGCAGAAGAAACTCTGCCGATACGATTTGCAGTGCTGTGGCCAAGCAAAAGCGAAGAGTTTTGCCGCGTCGAAGAAGACGAGCAAGGACTGCATTATGGGGCATTTGATGGCGACAAATTAGTTTGTGTTGCATCGATATTTATTGAAAACGACAGTGCGCGGTTAAGAAAGTTCGCGACCTTGCATGATTATCAAGGTAAAGGTGTCGGTAGCCAGGTTTTGCAACGTATCATCAGTGATTTACAAGCGAAGCAGATCCGTCAGTTGTGGTGTGATGCACGCGAAACGGCGGCAGGTTTGTATCAACGTTTTGCCATGAATAAATGTGGTGAGCGTTTCTATAAAGGAGACGTCCCTTATTTCAGAATGTCGGTTGAATGGCACGACTAGGGCGACAACGGCTTAACATCTACCGAGCTTTCTCTCCACTCGGTTTCATCTTGCTGTCATCTTTCGTCTATAAATTTGTCATTCGACTGCAATAAAGCAGATTTAAGGTTGGTATATACCATTTGGAGAGTATGTTATGTCAACTAACCAACCTTACCTACAAATTGAGAATGTGGTGAAGCAATTTGGACAGTTCACCGCGTTAAAGCAAATCTCACTGGCGATCGAAAAAGGTGAATTTGTTTGCTTTCTTGGTCCTTCAGGCTGCGGTAAAACCACGTTGCTAAGAGCTATCGCAGGCCTAGATTTACCAACTTCTGGTGCGATTCAACAAGACGGCCAAGATACCACGTTCCTACCACCAGAAAAGCGAGACTTCGGTATTGTCTTTCAGTCTTACGCTCTGTTCCCCAATCTGACTGTTCAAGAGAACATCGCTATTGGTTTGAAAAACCAAGGGATGTCGACCAAAGACGCGTTAGAAAAAGTGGAATACTGGCTAGAGATGATTGGCTTGCCAACCTCTGCGCATAAGTTTCCTAATCAACTCTCTGGTGGGCAGCAACAGCGCGTTGCTTTGGCTCGCGCGCTGGCATTATCGCCAGGGTTACTGCTTCTCGACGAGCCTTTGTCTGCACTCGATGCAAAAGTGCGCGTTCATCTGCGTGATGAAATCTGTAAGCTGCAACGCAAATTGGGTATCACGACGATTATGGTCACACACGACCAAGATGAAGCGCTGACCATGGCGGATCGTATCGTGGTCATGAACCATGGTGTGATTGAGCAGGTCGGTACGCCGCAAGAGATCTATCAGCGTCCAGCGACGCGTTTTGTTGCAGGGTTTGTTGGTAAAATGAACTTTATTGACGCCTCTTTGGCTACCGATACCAGCCTGCGTGTAGCGGAGTCTTTGCTGCCGTTGCCTGAAGTAAATAACTACGACTTATCGCGCGGTGACCGTTTTACTCTTGCGGTGCGCCCTGAAGGGATCCGAATTGTTCAAAGAGCCACAGATGCTCTGCCTGTGCGTATCAAGTCATGCGAATTTTTGGGTGCGTTTTATCGTGTTGAGTGCGAACTACAAGACGATAAACATGCAGCGCCAATTTACGCTGATATAACAGGCGAGACGGTGCAGCAACTGAATTTGACGGTCGGTGAGTTGCGATACGTGAAGTTTACACAGCAAGGGAACTTGGCTTATCCAGCGACTACCCCTGCTGAGTTAAACAGCAAAGCCGCGTAGGGGAGAGTAATGGAGTTTTCTACTATGAGTAACCCAACGATGAAAGTCTCGAACTCATCACTAGGCGCAATTGGGTGGGTAAGTCGTTTGAGTCGTGACAATGTAGTGTTGTTTACGCTGCTTACTCTACTGTCTGTATTGATGGTGCTGTTTATCGTTATGCCGCTATGGGCGATGATGGTAAAAAGTGTGCAAAACAGTGCTGGGGACTTTGTCGGTTTGGCAAACTTTGCCAACTATTTTTCACAAGCTGCGCTTTGGCAATCACTTGGTAATACGTTCAAAATCGGGCTTTTAGTGACCGTTGTCGTCGGTGTGTTGTCATTTGGCTATGCGTACGCATTGACTCGCTCCTGCATGCCTTTCAAAGGTCTATTTTACGTATTGGGGACCGCACCAATTTTGGCTCCGTCTTTGCTTCCGGCCATCAGTTTGATTTTCTTGTTTGGTAATCAGGGGATTGCAAAGGAACTTTTAGCCGGGCACTCAATTTACGGTTTGATTGGTATTTCTCTTGGTCTGATATTCTGGACGTTTCCACACGCATTGATGATCATGACCACTTCTCTGCGCACATCGGATGCGAGATTGTATGAAGCTGCGCGTGCGCTAAAAACTTCTCCATTCAAAACCTTTTTTATCGTCACATTACCTGCCGCCAAGTATGGCCTTATTAGCACTTTGATTGTGGTGTTTACGCTGGTGGTATGTGACTTCGGTGTGCCGAAAGTAATCGGTGGTAGTTACAACGTTTTGGCGACGGATATATTTAAGCAAGTTGTCGGGCAGCAAAACTTTTCGATGGGGGCTGTCACCAGTATCGTATTGTTGATTCCAGCGTTGTTTGCTTTTACCGCCGACCGCTGGGTGCAGAAAAAACAAAAGAGTTTGTTCGATACTCGCTCAGTGCCTTACAAGCCCGAACCGAATCCAGTGCGTGATGGTGTGTGTTTGGTCTTTTGCACGTTGATTTCTTGTGCGGTGATTGCTGTGCTAGGAATGGCAGTTTATGGCTCGCTAGTCACTTTCTGGCCGTGGAATACTGCATTGACACTCAACAACTATAACTTTGCGGAAATGAGTACCTACGGCTGGAGCCCGTACTTTAACTCTCTATCACTTGCGACATGGACGGCGATCATAGGGACCGCGATCATTTTTGTTGGTGCGTATTGCATCGAAAAAGGGCGTGCATTTTCTCCTGTTCGACAAGTGATGCAGATGCTGAGTGTAATGCCGATGGCGGTGCCCGGTATGGTGTTAGGCCTAGGCTATATCTTTTACTTCAATGATGTGAACAACCCGTTGAATGTACTTTATGGCTCGATGGCGTTTCTTGTCGCTAACACAGTGGTGCACTATTACACCGTTGGTCATATGACAGCGCTGACAGCATTAAAGCAGATTCCTGCTGAAATAGAGGCGACGGCCGCGTCAGTGAAACTTCCGCAGTACAAGTTGTTTTTAAAAGTAACGCTGCCGGTTTGTATGCCAGCGATTCTAGATATCGCTAGCTACCTGTTTATTAATGCATTAACTACCACTTCTGCGGTAGTATTTATCTATTCGACAGACACCATTCCTGCTTCGGTATCGGTTTTGAATATGGACGATGCAGGGCAAACGGGGTCAGCGGCGGCAATGGCAGTCATGATCATGCTGTCGGCTGCAGTAGCGAAGTTGCTTCACATGACGCTGGGCAAATGGTTAGAGAATCGAACACAAGCGTGGCGTAACAGATAAGGACAATAAGTGCAGTACGTTAAAATTAAAGACTCCATTGTCGAACAAATCGAATCGGGTTTGCTGTCTCCAAGACAGAAACTACCAGCAGAAAGAAAGTTGGCAGAATCATTTGATACCACACGAGTAACTTTGCGTGAAGCGTTGTCCCTGTTGGAAGCAGAAGGGCGAATTTATCGAGAAGACAGGAGAGGTTGGTTTATTTCTCCTGAGCCTTTGAAATACGATCCAACTCAGACACTGAACTTTCCCAATATGGCGCTGGCGCAAAATAGAGTGCCTAAAACGCAAGTGGTCGCGGCAAAAGGGATTCTAGCTAACAAGCAAGCTGCGAGTTTACTGAATCTTCAACCTTTCTCTGACGTCTATCGTGTTGATAGAGTGAGGTTCTTGGAAGAGCGTCCGGTTGTTTATGTCACCAACTATATCCGTCCAGAGTTGTTTCCTAACTTGTTAGATTTCGACCTCTCAAATTCGCTCACCGACATTTATCGTGAACATTTTGGTGTGGTTTATCAGAAAACGCGTTACCGGATTTCAACCAGCACGCTTTTAGGTGAAACTGCTCAAGCGCTAAGAGCAACGTCAGGGACGCCAGCGATGGTGGTGGAGCGCGTGAATTACAATCAAAATGATGAGTTGATCGACTGCGATATCGAGTATTGGAGACATGATGCGATCAGCATAGAATCATTGGCGGAACTGAAGCGTTAAGCCGCTTAGGTTTGAAGATCAGGGCTTCCCTAGGTTCCCTAGGGGAGCCTTTTTTATAAGGACTTAATATGTCGCTGTGGGCGATCATTCTCGTCGTTATCTCTGCGTTTCTTCATGCAGGATGGAACATTCTTAGCAAAGCCAATCACTCCTCTGGGCCTGCATTCTTTTTCTCTAGTGCGACTTCTGCCGCTGTACTGCTTTCTCCGTTTATTCTTTGGTATCTCAATGTGGTTGGGCTGGGCGCGTTACCAAGCCAGTTCTGGTTATTATTAGTACTCAGCGGTATGGCACAGATGGTCTACTTACTTGGGCTTGCAAATGCATACAAACAATCGGACATTGGTGTCATTTATCCGATTGCCCGAGCTTTGCCTGTGCTTATGGTCGGTGTGGGTACGGCTTTGCTGGGGTATTCGCAATCATTTCAAGCTTGGTTCAGTTTCCTCATCATCACGCTGGGCTGCCTGTTTGTCCCTCTTGAATCTTTTAAGCAGTTCAACATACGCAATTACGCAAACTTTGGTGTGGTATGGGCATTTATAGCCGCAGTAGGAACGGCGGGATATTCGATTATTGATAAGGAAGCGCTGTCACTACTGAGTCAAGATGTGTCGCACCTTGTCGGGGACATCTCCACGGCCATCTTTTATCTTGGGTTACAGTTTTGGTCTATTTCGATGTGCTTTGTTTTGTATTTTCTTGCCACGAATAATAGGCAAGATGTTGTTCAAGCATGGAAGATTCGTAAGTTTGCAACGCTTGCAGGTGCGATGATGTCTGCCACATATGGGCTTGTGTTGTATGCAATGACGATGACTGAAAACGTCAGTTATGTGGTTGCACTGCGACAAATGAGTATTGTGATTGGTATTGTTCTTGGGATCATCGTTCTATCAGAGAAGGTGTTATTGACGCGTATTGTGGGCTCAATACTGATCCTTATGGGGCTGATTGTCGTTGTTCTATAGCGGCTAAGCGCATATGTAGGTCAATTCTTATATGATATTTAGTGATAGTTTTATAATTAATGGTTCTATTAAATCAAAATGCGCCTTATTCTTAATTGTCGGACCAAAACAATAACCGTATGAAATACTGGGCGTTAATTATCTCTGCATAATGCAGACCAATAAATGTAAGAAAATCATACAAACAGCCTGTACATCTAGCTTCCAAAAATTTGAACAACAAGTGCAATTATTTCGACATCGCAGCGGTCATTTGTTACGTACCATTTAGTTAGTCGAGTGCGGTTAAGCTCGACTTCTAGTAACTAAGGAGTCAGTTATGATTAAGGTATTAAGCTTAGCTAGTTTGGCTCTCGTCAGTACTGTTTCATTCGCTGGGCTGTCAGGCCCTTACGAAACGAGAGTAGATGCTAGTAGTATGACCGGCAAAGCTGTTGCAAGTAAAGAAGCTGCTTATGCTGCTGGTCGACAAATGCTCATGAATGTGAATAACCAGTCGTCGTACGAGCTTAGTCGAAGCATCTCTCGTAATAGTCATGACTTTGTAGACAAACGTTCATTTGAGGTTTTGGATTCACAAGTAACAGTTAAAGAGGTGTTGACTAGTGAAGGTGACATTGCTTATCAACCGGTAATGAATATTAGATATACTTATCGCTACAGAGATCGTGATTAAACACTGTTGATTGAAGTTTTTGCTAGCATAAAACTAAGCCCCAGATTGACTGGGGCTTATTGTTTTCAGCTTAGCTTTGGGCTGTTGCCAGTTCAGGCTCTTGACCCGCCTTAGCCGAAGCTAGCATTTTTTTAATCAGCAAAGAGGCCAGAATTGAGATAACCACCATCACGATGGCTAAGATCGTGAGCAGTTGGAAGTACTCACCATAGACGGTTTGGACAATCTCTTTCGTTACTTCTTGGCCTTTGTCTAATGCAATCGAGGTTGAGAACACCGCGCCAATAATCCCACTTAGAGCTCTCGCCACGGAGAAGAGAGATACCGAAAAGCCTTCAATATTTTTTGGGGCAACCGAGAGAATAAATGCCACAACAAGGCTACCTACAATCACCTCCGCAAATGCTTGGAAGAAGTGGATCACAAGGAAGACTTCTGGGCGGATGATGGCATCATCGCCAACGTTCATTACCGCTATCGTCAGAATGCCAAAAGCAATGGCAGTCAGGACAAATGCAAAACCAATCTTTGTTGCTGTAGAAAAATGAATACCTTTCTTTTCTAGTGAAGAGAAAGTCATGGCGATGACTGGCCCAGCCACGATGCACCACAGCGGATTCATCGCCATTGAAGCTTCAGGCGCTATCGGGACCAAGTTAAATAAATCGCCGCGCATTGTGTTGATGGTCACCATAGTCATGGATGTCATCATTTGACCGTAATAAACAAAAAAGCAAGTTGTTAGTACCGTCATGATCAGAATTGTACCCATCTTAAGTGCATCTGACCTATCTGACTTAATCATCAATGAAATGAAGTATAGGATTGCTGAAGCACCAATGGCGTAAACAATATTTTTGCCGACATCCATGTTTGAGAACATGAAGAAAACTAGGCTAATCATGGCCGCTGAAATAGCCAAAAATGACATCCAGTTTTTAAGGCTCACGGGTTTTTGGTCGATTTCTTCTCCCACTTTTACTAGTGGCTTGTTAAACGCGATCAGAGTAATAAAAGCCAGTGCGGCAAGTACTGCGGATAGTGCGAAGCTGCCATTAAAGCCAATGAGCAGAACAAACATAGGAAACAGGTATTGCCCTAACAAAGCACCAATATTGTTAACAGAGTAGTTAACCGGGTAAGCATTTTCGAAGTCGTCTTCGGATGCAAAGGTTCGTTTGTATAGGGTTGGGTAGGCAGGTAGCATCAGTCCACATGCGTAGCTGGATAACGCGATGCCGACAAGGCTTAAAGGCACATTTAATGCTGAAGCTCCCACCACAAGTAGACCATACCCTGTCGCAAATGCGCCGTACGAAATTGTTAGCGAGCGATATGCCCCCAAGAATTTATCCGCGATGACACCACCCGCTATCGCAAACAGTGGGCCAATAGACGAAAACGCGCCAACCACCATCATGGTGTCTGCTTCACTGTATCCTAAGTCTTCCAGAAAAAATCGGGTCAGAATGATCATTACGCCATAAAATGACAAACCAAACATTGCTTGGCAGAACATCATAGACTTGTTGAGTTTATTCCACATGATGAACCTTATTTGGAATTAAAAACTATCAATATGCTAGTTTTTAGTGGGTAATAAATTTCGAGGGGGATTATCGCAGAAAACCACGTCGATGCACTGTTTTTTTAACTCTGTCGCAAAAAATTATGCAAGCTCGTTGATTTAAAACAGTTACTAGGACTTTTGCTTACGTGATTAAGTTCATGGGTGAACAAAACGTAACAGGGGTAGTGGCGTTAGCATCTCGTTTGCAGAGCGATCATCATTGTTAGCACAGAAAGTCAGCGAAAAGTTCTGAGTGTTTTAATGGAAGATAGGGGCCAACGCGGAAGGAGGGGGTTGATACCAGCTTGTAAATTAAGTGCCCTATTTAGCAGGGCACTGTGTCATTTGTCGTAGCTAACGTATCAAGGCCAAGGCACAGAAGGATATGCTATTCACACGGCGGAGCCATATGGATGACAGCGAGTCCACCTAGCGAAGTCTCACGATACTTTTTGTTCATATCTTTACCCGTTTGGTACATAGTCTCGATGACTTTATCTAACGAGATTAGACACTTACTGGTACGTTTTAGCGCCATACGCGATGCGTTAATCGCTTTCATCGCACCCATGGCATTGCGCTCGATGCAAGGGACTTGAACCAAACCACCGATTGGATCGCAGGTCATCCCCAAAGAGTGCTCCATAGCAATTTCGGCCGCAATGCATATTTGTTCATTGCTACCACCTCTTAACGCGGTAAGGCCAGCGGCTGCCATTGAAGAAGACACGCCGATCTCACCTTGGCAGCCCACTTCTGCACCTGAAATGGAGGCATTCGTTTTGTAGAGAATACCAATAGCGCCAGCGACGGCAAGGAAGTCTTTAATTTGCGTTAAGTCTAGTTCTTTAATGAATCGGTGGTAGTACATTAGTACGGCAGGGATAACGCCAGCTGCACCATTAGTTGGAGATGTTACGACTTGACCGCCAGCGGCGTTTTCTTCGCTCACTGCAAAGGCAAACAGATTAATCCAGTCCATAATCTCCATTGGATCGCTTTCAATTGCGGCGTTGGCTTCTAGCTTTTTAAGCAAATTTGGTGCACGTCTTGTAACGTTAAGCCCACCTTCTAAAATCCCTTCTGTCTCAAACCCACGTTGCATACACAGTGACATTACTTTCCATATTTGCTCTGCTTTGCTATCGATTTCTTCGGGTTGCCAGAAACTCAGCTCGTTTTGCAAGATCATGCCACCTAAGCTGAAACCGTTTTTCTCCGCTGTTTCGAGCATTTCGTCTGCACTCGCAAAAGGGAAGGGTACATCCACAACCTGTTGTTTGCTGCCATGCTCTAGTTCGTTGGCGGTTGCAATGAAACCACCACCGATCGAGTAATACGTTTCTTCAAAAAGGACAGCACCTTGAGCATTGTACGCACTGATTTGCATGCCATTTTCGTGTAGTGGTAAGTTCTCAGTGTGGAAGAGCAAATCTGTTTCGTAGTTGAAATGAATTGTATGCTGACCAGCAAAAGGTAGCTCACCTTCATCAATGGCTTTTTGCAGAGCTTCTTTGGCGCTGGTCATTTTTATCGTGTCAGGTTTGTTACCAAGTAGCCCTAGGATTACCGCTCTGTCGGTATGGTGTCCTTTCCCCGTCAGAGAGAGCGAGCCATAAAGATCGACTTGAACGCGTTGAACCTGCTCAGCCGATGAGGCAAGCGACTGTGCAAAGTGATACCCGGCGAGCATAGGGCCGTTGGTATGTGAACTTGAAGGGCCGACACCTACTTTGAAAATATCAAAAATCGACAGCATAAACATCTTCCTGTATATCGTTGTTGATATGGCCTTTTAGAAAGGCATTTATTGTTAATGATAGTTAACAAATTTATAACCAAGCTACCTACAAAATTTGATTTTGTACAGTGATTGTCAGTGCAGGAGTTCGTAAGTGAGAAGTCGTCAGGCAGAGAGTATTAGTGATGTGATCCTTGTTCTAGGCAAAAGATTACAATCTAATCAACTTACCTTAGAAGGGCGTTCAAGAGTAGAAGCGTTGCCCGATTATTTGCAGCAGTTTCTGCTGACGAAAACGGCACTTATATTTTGTGGAGGAGTGACGCAAGGGCAGTCCGTTTCGGAAGCGGCATTGATGCACGAGTATTATCAGCAATTGCGCGGTCAAGAACAGCCTGAACCTGCGTTGACCCTGCTAGAAGACAAGTCGCAAACGACGGTAGAAAATATCCAAAATGCTGCGCGCAATATTGTTGATATTGCAGATCATCAGAGTGAAAAAAGTCTCAAGGTTCATTTAGTAAGTAATGACTATCATTTGGAGCGAATCTTCCAAATCCAAAAGCTGCTGAATGAGCAAGGGTTACTGGGTGTATTAATAGGAACATGTCAGAAAGCTGGAATCGAATTGAACATCTCTGATGAACTGTCCGATCACGCGTGTACTTCTTATCCATACAACAATAAGGCAGGTGAAGTTTTTCTGTCTGTAGATGAGTTGACGGTATACCGAGTGTACCTAGAAGGTTTAGCGCGCAAAGCGTTTACCGACGTTAAAGGTGTTCGGCGGCAGCAACCGTACCGTATTGCAAAATCTGCGATTACCAAGCTGAATGATTTAGTCAAAGAGCAAGAATACTTGCAAAAAATAAAGGTGTTAGAGAATTTAGTTGAGACGGTCGATGGGCAGTCTGGGTCAGATGATCTAATGATGGCTGTCGGCAGGTTCAATAAGGAGTTAACGTCTCTCAATCGGCTTGTGGACCCTGAGCGAGTTAACTCCTATTAGTGCGCTTAAGAGTCACTTTCCGAGGTGGTTGGGCGTGCACGGAAGTGTTCCCATTGCTCGACTTGCTGATTATTTGGCAGCAAGCAATAGGTGACTCGTTGGCCCTCTTCAGTGATAGTTTTCAATTGACCTTGTTGCTGAACACAGTAAACAGAGGCTGGGTTCGCCATCGAGGTGTAGCTTCTTTCTTGGTAGTCTTCGAGTGTCGCGTTGCAACCAACTAACAACATTGAACCTGCGACTGTGCAGAAAAAAAGCGGCATTTTCATTATTTTCTTCCTTTGGGCTCTACTTATACTGGCATTACTCGATTGCGGCCTAAATGTTTAGCTTCATAAAGTAATGCGTCTGTTCTTTCGATTAGGGACTCTGGCCCCTCACCTTTTATCAGTTCAGCCACTCCAAAAGAGGCACTGATATTCGCGACTTGTTTACCAGTTCGTTTATCTTTAATTGTAATCTTTTCGATGTTGCGGCGTAAACCATCGGCAAATTGACGGCTGATTCGCAGCGGCTTGTTTGGCACGATTAGCGCAAACTCCTCACCACCAAATCGATATGCGCAGACTCCGTCCCGAGTACTCGATAAAATTCGTTTGGCAATACCTTTAATCACAGCGTCACCAAATAGGTGGCCGTAAGTATCGTTGTAACTCTTAAAGTGATCGATATCGACGAGGATTAAGCACATTTCCTGGTCTGACTCGCACAGCACTTTCAAATCGCGATCAAACGAGCGGCGATTATACAGATTGGTTAAGCTGTCGAATAATACATTCTTTTGAACAGAGGCTAGCTCTGATTTGAGTCGTTCAATTTCTCGACTGGCTGTTTCTAGTTGGCGATTGAGAAACTTTGTTGAATGTCGAATATCTTTGGATTCTGCGACAAACTGGTTCACAACATCCATCACTTCGCTGAGTGACATGCTTTCGTCTTGTACTTGTTCTAGACTACGGAAGCTTTTGTCTATCGTCGCGGAAAAGTGAGACGTGTCCGCTAGGGTATCGGTCATGGAAGAGGAGACTTCACCAACCAATAATTCGATATTTGCACGTAGGTCACTGACATCCGTCTCTACTTGGCGTGCCACGTAGTTGTTATAGAGTTTTGTGCCTGTTGCGGGTGGGCAAACCCCATAGTTCTTCAATACATCATCAAGCGCAATATTTAACTGCGGCATTGAATGATCAACATAGGTATACCATAGAGCGTAGTTCGCTGGTGTCGCTGCGACATGATTTTTCATCATCAGCGGAACCGCTTTTTTCAGGTTTTCTGTTGATCTCTTGAAGTCTTCATCGGTCATTGTTGAGTTAATTCTTATTAATCTACCAATTGCGTTTAGGGTAGCGGATTTAGTGAGTTGTTGCCTGATTAAATATCAATAAAATGAAGTTAATCAATGATATTTATATGTTTAGTAGGGCATATTGCTGTGCAAATGTGTTTTACGGGTCTTTTTGTCACCACCTTGGGTTTATTTGTTAGGTGGTTCAGTGGGTTAGAGCTGACCAAAAAAGTAAGAGAATAGTGCTGTTGCTCTGATGCAACAGCAATTATGTCAGTGCAGCCTTACACATCAACCAGAATATGTTTTGTGACTTCACCTGTCTCTAGCTTCGCAGCTCCGCGCAACATTGCTTTTATCAAATCTCCGGCGTTAAATTTCTCTAACGCTTCGTGTGCGCCTACTTGCTGAGCTCTCTGAACACAAATCTCGCTCGAAAGAGATGTGTGCAAAATGATATATGCCCCTTTAAGGTCGTTACTATTTTGTGTTTCGAAAGCCAGCTCATAGCCATCTAGCCCAGGCATTTCGATATCACTGACCAGCAGATCAATCGGTCTATCTTGTGCGGCTTCACTTTTCATCAGCTCTAAAGCATCAAGGCCATTATTACGAATCTGGTAAGGAATATTGATGCTGTCCAGTGCGTCAGCAAGCTGTTTACGTGCAATAGATGAATCGTCGACAAGTAAAATGTTAAGTGCTTTCAACCTTTCTCGTTCGATGTCAGTCAGCATTGGGATATTAGTCGACTCATACTGCGGGTAAATCTTCGACAGCAGTAACTCTACGTCAAGCATTTGTACGATCTGATCTTCATAGCGCGTAATGCCAGTGACGAAAATGTTTTTACCCGCAGAAGTCGGTGCAGACTCGATCGTTTTCCAGTCACAATCGATGATTTTTTCTATGGTTCGAACCATAAAGGCAACAACAGTGCGTAAGCAATCGGTGACAATGAGGTAACACGAAGAATACTCTTCTGGCTGGATTGGTCTAAACCCGATCGCTGCCGGCATATTGATGACCGGAATCGTTTTATCTCGGATCGTGACCGTGCCGATCACGTGGTGATGTGAGTAGGGGATCTGTGTTGTGGGTTGAAATGGAACTATCTCACGTACCTTTAGTGTGCCAATAGCAAAAAGCTGCTTCCGGGATGTTAAACTGAACATCAACATACCTTGCGATTGATTTGCTTTGCTTGCGATTTTAGCCATGAGGGATCTCGTATACTCAAAATGGAGAGAATTACTTTGAATAGTAACCAAAATAGCAACTTGTTCAATTGAGATAGTTCAAATTCGTCTGCGAGCGAACATTTAATCAGCGTTTATTTTAGAACAAGCGCAAAGCTAAGGTGAAGATGTGAAAAGATTCCGCTACAATCGCGCCCATTAATCTAGGTTCCACAGGCAATCACATGGCAAATACAGCAGCGGCACTTCATATCTTGGTGAAACACAAAGAACAAGCGGAAGATATCATCAAGCAGCTTAAAAAAGGTGCGAAATTCCAAACATTGGCAAAGAAATACTCGACATGTCCTTCTGGAAAGCGTGGCGGCGATTTAGGTGAATTTAAGCGCGGTCAAATGGTGCCTCAGTTCGACAAAGTCTGTTTTTCTGGTGAAACCTTGGTCCCGCATCTAGTGAAGACTAAGTTTGGTTGGCACGTGGTTAAGGTTCTTTATAGAACATAGCGCACTTTGCTAGCACGTTTTTATGTTATTAAACAGCAAGGCCCCTCCCATAGAAAGGAGGGGCCTTCTATATATGACGTTGTTAGTTTGAGTTATCGAGTTATTCTGGCAGAACAACTTTGCCATCTTGTATAGGGAAGGTTTTCACTGCTGGTTTTTTAGCTAAACGTACCGTCGTAGGTACACCGCTAATTTCATATGTAACGTCGTAGCCAACCACTTGTGTCGTTGAGTTGTATTTGGTTTGGCACTGCTTTTCTGTTGTGCTGATGGTGTTATTGTCCTGGATGTTACCTTGAATCTCTCGGCCTGCGAGTGCGCCTGCGATAGTACCTGCTGCAGTCGCGATCACCTTCCCTGAACCACCACCAAATTGATTGCCCAATGCTGCACCAGCCGCTGCACCACCCACGGCACCTATAATGCGATTTTCATCACTTGGGGCGGTCTTTTTCGTGACAACAACATTGAGACACTCTTGATAGGGAGTTTTCACCGTTTTAGTCGCGGCTTCAATCATAGTGATGTTGGCCACTTTTGGGGTGTCGTCTTTACATGCTGATAAAGCTGTTGTCGCGACAACGGCCAGAACCAAGGCACGGGTTTTCATCATTTAATTCCTAAACTCATACTTTAATGGGTTTAGCATAGGTGATTGGTTTCGGCCGTAAATCAGAGTACGTAAATGGTTTTGTCAGTATTACGTCATGTGTGTTGGTGAGTTGTCGTTACTGTTGACTCGCGTAATACGCCGCAATGTCTTTTAAGTCTTGATCGTTAAGCTTGGACAGTTGCGCTTTCATCATGGCAGCAAGCGCACCACTACGATTGCCTTCTTGGTAAGCTTTCATCGATTGATAAAGATACTGCGCGTTTTGGCCTGTTAGGTTGGGGTAGTTTGGCGAAACGGCTTCACCTGTTGGGCCGTGGCAAAATACACAGCTCGGCGATTTTATTTTTCCTAGTTCTGCATCACCGAATTCATTCGCGTATGTTGTAGTGGCTATAAAACCCATAGTGATAGCTATGCAGGTAAGTAATGGCTTCATATTGGATCTCAAGTGACTGAAATTTAATAAACATTAAAGCCTCCCCTAGGGGGAAGCTCAATGGTGTCAGATCAATACTTAGAACAAATAAAGCGGGATATGAAGAATTAAGTGTTGCTATTGGATTTCAGGAATGGGTGAGGTGATGTTGAAGCAACTATATGTATCCGCACAGCTTGGCTTTGCTTATACAGGCGATTGTTTTTGCATCTGTGATCTCGCCGTTGATGATCTTTTGCTCTAGCGCTTCTATAGAAATTCGAACAACTTCAATGACTTCATCGTCATCACATTCATAACGGCATGTTTTGCACAGCCCTTTTGCCACGTACAGATACTGAATTTCGTCACAAAAACCAGCGAGTGGAGTCACCTGTCCGAGTGAAAAAAACTCTTGGGCGCTGAAGCCTGTCTCTTCTTCTAACTCACGCTTGGCGCATGCCTCTACGTCTTCAGAACTCTCTAGTGTTCCTGCTGGTAGTTCAAGTAGCCATTTGTTCAGAGAGGGGCGGAATTGGTTCACCATGACGATTTGACCATCTTCGCATACGGGCAAAATGACGGCAGCTCCTGGGTGAACAATGGTGGTGTGTGTAATTTCTTTTCCGTTGGGGAGTGTTATTGGTTCTTCAACCAAAGAGATACTTTTCCAAGTATGGATGGTTTTTTTTGAGGAAGACAGTGTCATATTTTTATTACTTATCAACTAACGCTGTCGCTACCTTAAACGCATATCAAAATGAAGAAAAGAATTAATAAAGAGACAGCCTGAGAAAAAAAGAGCCCATTAGGTGATTGGCGTCGCAATAATGCAAACAATGTTTTCACTCCGTTTCCCCAATAATGCCTCTGATATAAAGATTCGCTCATTATAAAAATTGCACTTGTAACAAAGTGATAACAAATGTATAAAATTATACATACACACCATTTCGTTGATTTCAGAGGAGCGCGATAATGATAAATCCTACTCAGGTGTCTCATGCACACAAAGCATTGCTCTCTGAACGAATTAATAAGTTAGCAAGTGCCCTGTCAGATGGTGTTTATGAACGCGAAGACACCATCAAGTTGTGCTTGCTTGCTGCGTTAGCAGGTGAAAGTGTTTTTCTTCTCGGCCCTCCAGGCATTGCAAAAAGCTTAATTGCAAAACGCTTAATCCAAGCATTTGATAACTCTTCCTATTTTGAATATTTAATGACTCGCTTTTCTACACCGGAAGAGGTGTTTGGCCCGCTAAGTATCCAAGAACTTAAAGACAATGGACGGTATTTACGTCTAACAGAGGGCTATCTTCCGACTGCGCAAGTCGTCTTTCTAGACGAAATTTGGAAAGCTGGCCCTGCGATTCTGAACACGCTGCTGACGGTGGTGAATGAAAAGACCTTTAAAAATGGCAGTGATATAGAGCGTGTACCTATGCGCCTGCTGGTGTCTGCTTCCAACGAATTACCAGACGAAGACAGTGGATTGGAAGCGCTATACGATCGAATGCTTGTCCGTGTGTTTGTTAACCGAATTCAAAACAAACAGAACTTTAAATCCATGCTGACGGTTGGCACGCTGCAAGAAGCAAAAGTACCAGAAGGCTTAGCTATTACTGACGCTGAATACCACCAGTGGCAGGCGGAACTAGAGCAATTAGAGCTTTCTGATGAAGTGTTCGAAAAACTGTTTGATTTAAAAAGCATGCTGGAAAAAGCAGCGTCAGAAAGTACAGGTGTCGATATTGCGAATACCGATATGTATGTGTCTGACCGTCGCTGGAAAAAGGCCGTTAAACTTCTTAAAGCCAGTGCGTACTTTAATGGTCGTGATTCTATCAACCCGCTTGATTTACTGTTACTGCAAGATTGCCTTTGGAACAGCCCAGAATCACGAGAAGTGGTACAAAACGTCATCAGAGAATTTGCCCTCAAGCACGCGTTTGACCAGCAAGAAGTTGAACAACAGATCACGCTATGTCGTGAGGAGCTGAGCGATATTCAAGAAGAGTTGGAATCACAGTTTGGCATTATGCTTTCTACCGAGTCTTCAACAGGATTATTGAAAAAACAGGTCAATAGCTACGATATCTCAAACGCGAAAAGCTACAAAGTGGGCAGCGCATATGACTTAGTTAAACTTGTGCTGCTGCAAAGTAACATGTCAGTTTCTGAGTCAGAAAAAGGCGATAGCCGCTGGGTGTATCTACCTAAGAATGAACTTGAGCGTGTGATTAAAGAAGGTAGCGGGGATGTGTATGGGTATGTTAACCAGAACACCAACTTGTGCCGCCTCCGCTTCGATGTTGACGCTTCGAACCATCTAGTGATCAAAGATATCGCTAATCGTGCGGTGATGGTTGCTGTTGTGACTACCAAAGGACTTGACGATTCAACCTACCAAGAATGGTTAGGTAAGTCTGAAAAAGCCTTAGACCAGCTTAACCAGGCTGAACACCATCTGCGTAAAGTCCGTTCTCATTTCCATGGTGCCTTGCCACATAACTTTGTTGACCCTGAGTTACCAAGATCGATGGAAGCGAGTCTGCAAAATATCCAACAGGTTTTAGAGTCGACGCAAACGGAATGTGAGCGTACGGTTTTCCGTTTTAAAAACCTGAATCAGTTCTTCTCATAAGGAGCGGCCAATGTTAGGAGCAGACGGATTAAACCTAGCCTTAATGGTTGCAGACTCCGGTATCATTGATTCGGCGGTCAATGATCTGTTGGCTCGCTCACAGGTCATGGCAATGGCTGAAAACAGAGGGGTAAAATCCTCTGTGAAGAGTCATTTGCTTAAATGGCGTGGTAGCGTTAAGAAACGCATAACTAAAGTCTGCGAAACAGAACGATTCCAGCAAGAACTGGCGTTGTACCAAGAAGTGATCCATTGGGATGAAGAACGTTTTTTTGACGAGATCCCATCAATCATTAAACAGCTAGAGTGGCATTCTGCTTTTTATCTACAAGCACGTCGTTTACTTGAAAAGAACAAAGGGTTTCATAACCCAATGTTCCCACATTACTTTTGCGATCAGTGGTATCAGAGTTTATCGGATGCGATCAAACAGGCGCAATTAACAGAGCTTGAAGCGAACAAAGAAAAAGTACTCAAAGACCTTTACCAGCGCATGGAAACCATGAAGAACATGGACAAAGTGACAGAAGAGGGGGATGAGGGCAGTGTTGGGCGTTTGTGGGATATGGCCTCTGCAAAGCTGAGCAAGTCTGATTTAACGGTCATGAAGCGCCATGCTGAGTTCTTAAAAAAGAACAAAGGGCTGCAAGAGATCGCTGAGAAGCTGGGACGTATGGCGGGGCAGGTCAATGACCCTGAGTTAAACCGAGCACCGGCGGAAGAGCTTCAAATGATCGAAGAAAAATCGGATAGAGCAACGGATGATATTGTTGGGATTCACGAAAGTGACGACCTCAACAAATTATTGCCGAATGAAACTATGTTCCTTGCGTATCCTGAGCTTGAGGTGGTGTTCTATAAGCACTTGGTTGACAAGCGTTTAATGAACTACAAGATGCAAGGAAAGTCACGCACGCTACGCAAAGTTAGAGCGCAACGTCCAGACAATAAATCGGTCGATGTTGAACAAGGGCCGTTCATTGTTTGTGTGGATGCGTCCGGTTCTATGAGTGGATTCCCTGAGCAATGTGCTAAAGCTATGGCCTACGCGCTTATGCAAATCGCATTAGCTGAAGATCGCGATTGCTATGTGATTTTATTCTCGACCGAGCAGATCACCTATGAATTGACCAAACAAGACGGTTTACGTGAAGCGAGTGACTTTCTTACTTATAGCTTCCATGGTGGTACGGACTTAGAACCCGTTTTGATGAAGTCTATCGATCTGATGTCAGGTGACAAGTATAAAAATGCCGATATGGTGGTGATCTCCGACTTTATTGCACCGAAACAGTCAGACGAAATGGCAGCGCGTGTCGAGCAGTTAAAAGCGCGTAAGAACCGTTTTCATGCCATTAGCTTATCCAAATATGGCAACCCTGAACTCATGATAATGTTTGACCATTGTTGGTCATATCACCCAAATTTGGTTGGCCGCATTATGAAGAAGTGGTGATCAAACGTCATTAACGCAAAAGGAGCTCATTGAGCTCCTTTTCTTGTTCACGCCATTGGGATTATAGCGGAGTGTCTAGATCGGCTGATGGGTTGATATCTGCTGAAGTTTGTGTGCCAGCGACGACGCTTAAATCACTGACAGATTTAAAGACAGTGAACGTCTCGCCTTCAACAAGGCCCGCTTCAGAATCATCGTTTGCAGTACAGGTGTAGCCAACAGAATATGTACCTGGTTCAACGAATCCGAATTCATAGTTGTAAGTATCACCTTCTTCGCCAGTCGTTACATTCACATTCGCTGCTGCGATTGGCGTTTGGGTATCAGGAAGAGTCGCAAATGGGCCCATTGCATCTTGCGCTATATTTCCTTGATACAAGTAAACCGCGTGCGCAAAACCGTTTGCAGAGTCTGCTGAATTTAGCTCACAGTTTTGATAAGTCTCAAGTGCAACGTTGCCTTTGATATCGCCAGTGGTGACTGTGTTAATCAAAGAAACTGACGTACGTTGAAGCGTATAGCTGTTTTCACCAGTCACTTCTTTTAAGCCACGACGCAGATCAAATTCAACCACGTAATTGTTATTGTCGGCATTTACGGTAAAGGTATCGTTAAAGTAGAGCACACCAGCATTAGGCTCAGCTCCCACTCCTTGTGGGCATTTGCCTTCGCCCTTCACCGTTAATGGCATCTGGTTACCGTTTTCGGTGCCGACAACATAAGACGGGTAGGTTGGATGAGTACCATCATTGGAGAATACACATAGCTTGTAGCTGCCCGTTGGAATCTCTTGGTCCTTCACTAATTCAATCGCATTGCTGCCTTGATAGTTAAGTAGATCGACACTCAGCGGTAGAGGATCTGCGTCGTCGGCTAGTTCGGTACCGCTTTCATCAACAAGTTTACCTTCCTCATTCGTCTTGTTGATTTCGAAAACGAGAGGCTTGCCTTCACCGACTGGAAGGAAAGCAACTTTACTGTAGTTAACCACAACTTCAGAAACGTCGTCGATTGGAGCGTCAGAGACAGACAGTGTCACAGGGGTTGTTGAACTAGAGGTGGCATCACTGTCTGAGCCACAACCAACTAGCGTTAAAGCCACTGCTGCGCCAACTAAGCTGAATTTAAGAGTATCCATTGCATATTACCTTTTTCTATTTTCGCGCTGTGTTTGCGAAGAACTGTAGGTCAACTGAATCAGAAAAATATGATAGTTATGTCAATAATTGATAATGACCTAGCTGATCTTGGCTTAAGATCTCATTTAAAGATAGGTAGCGAAGAAAGGTTCAGCAATAGGAGATGAAGTGAGTTTCCCATACACCGAGTACGGTGCATGGGAGGGCATGTGAAACCTGTGCACGCTTAGATTGCTAAAGGTAGCTCCTGTGAAGGGTCTTGCTTTCGGTAAACACGGATTAATCCGATAAGTGCTAACACCGACATTAACAACATTAAGGCGCCCAGTGGCATTTGGTCGGTGGTTGGGATAATTGATGCAACAAGCGTAGCAAGGCCTGCACCGAGGTTTTGCATACCACCTAACACCGCGCCACCAGTACCTGCGTGGTAGGGCAAAGGGGCAAGTGCACCTGTTGTCGCGGCTGGGAATAAAATGCCAGAACCAAGGAAATAAATCGTCGCACCACCAATAAGGGTCAGTGCCGTAGTGTGCCCGAATAGCCCAGGAATAAGCACAATAAGTGATCCCAGCATGATTGCTACAAGGCCGACAAATAGAGCGCTTTTCTCATTACGTTTAGCCGCAATCAAACTTGAAAGTGCAGCTCCAATTAAGTAACCCGGGATCGGCAATACAAATAACAAACTCACCGTTGTTGCTGGAAGCTGCAGTACGCCTCCCAGTAACACCCCCGCTGCTGCTTCAAAAATAGCCACGCCAGCAAAGGTTGCCACTAAGCAAATCAGGTAACCTTGGAACTTACGGCCAGACAATACAAATCGGTAGCTATCGCTGACTCTTTCATTGCGACGACTCTCTTTTGGTAACGTTTCCTTGAAACTGGTCATCATAGTGATCACAACAGCAATAGCGAACAACGCCAAAAACATGTAGCTCGAGCGCCAGCCGAAGGCTTCAGTTAAGTAGCCGCCCAGCACAGGAGCAAGTAAAGGAGAGAAAATCACACACATGCTGATCAGGCTATTCACCTTGTGTAGTTCTGCGCCTGAAAAAACATCGCGCGTCAGAGTACGCGACATGGCGCCACCACAACCTATGCCAAGCCCCTGAATAAAGCTACCTGCTAGAAACCACTCATACTGATCGGCAAATAAGGCCAAAATTGTTCCTGCAATATAAATAAACAGGCCAAAGACAATAATTGGCTTACGACCTAAACGGTCCGATAAGGGCCCATATACAAATTGTGACAGGCCATAAGGGATTAAGTAGCAAGCCATTACTGCTTGTAGCGCTGCGGGCGTTACAAGAAATTCACTTGCCATATGGCCCATTGAAGGGACGTACATAGTTTGTGTCATTTGACCAACAGCGGTCAAAATAGCGATTAAAAAGGTTAATTTAATAACTTGAGAAGAAGCGGACATTTCCAACTACACCTAAATCCAAAGCGCAAGAAACTATAGCTTTGCCGTAACAAAGCTAATAAATAAACATAAAGGGGAGACTTCTAGATCCGAGATATTAGAGTGTGTTGAAGAGACTCGCAATCTTAAAATGTGATCTTGAGCAAGATAAAAATCTATCATTTGGATTAGAAAAACTAATCCAAAATTTAATGCATAAGACGTGGGGTTTTTATGCGAGAGGCAATTTACTAAGGCACTTACGGCATAAGCAACTTTCTGCATTTTCTAGAAGAGAAGTATCGCGTTGCTCTAGTGAGAAGCACCAGCAGGTTTCTTTGCCTAAACTGATGTCACACATGGTGTTTGAGTTACAAGAGGGGCATTGGTGGGTAGCCTGTGAACCTGAAAGCACGTCCATTATTTGTTCTCGTTGCTCTTCATTCATAAGACGCCAACTGGTAATTTCTTCCATGGTTCGATGGCAGCCGCTGCATAAACCGCCGCTGTTTTTGCATGCTGCGACACAAGGAGTTTTCACAATACAATTATCCTATTCTTTTCAATGATGGCGACTATAGTACGAATAGAGATAAATCACTACGTTCGGCTTGTGATAAACACAACTTGCAAGTGATAATAGTTATCACTATCATGCATGTAGATGATAATTAATCTCAAATGATATAGTGTTTGATGATACCTTTACTTGCTGCTGCTCTCTTTTTAGTTGGACTAGGAAAAAAAGTACATTTATCTGGTACAGAAATAGTGTGCTGGCTGTGTTATCTCCTCGGTGCCGAATTCTTTATCGAAGAAAGTGCAATTCATATGTTAATTGCACTCTTTCTGTTTGCTCCAATTATGGCGAGAGTCAAGAACCCTCCTTATGCCAAACCCATATTCCGGTCTGTTGCGCTTTTTCCTCTCGCGGTACATTTCTATTTAAATTTAGGTGGTTGATATAACAAAGAAGTATCTTGTTTCATAAAGATATTGCTCGCAATCAAGCTACCTATGCAAACCAAGAACAGTGCCGCCCAGCCAAGTAAACTTGGCTCTTCACCAAATACCGGTATTGCTAACAGTGTGGCTATGGCAGGAGTGGCTGCACCAAATGCGGCCGTTCTTTCAGCGCCAAGTACAGAGATGGCTTTCAAGTAAGTGAAAGAGGCGATTAACCCGGCACCAATACCTTGCAAAGTAATATGGCCAATCAGCTCTTGCCATGGCCATTGAGAGATAGGTGTCGAAGCTAAATAGCTTGGCAAGATACCTTTTGCTATCAAGGCTAAGAGAAAAGCGCTCGAGATTAACGAGATAAAACCTGCCGCGACCATCGGGCTTAAGTTTGAAACTCGAGCGCAGATGGTAAAAGTTGCCCACATGATACTGCCAACCAAGAACAGCAAGTGACCTTGTAATAAGCCTTGATCTAGATGACTCAAACTTTGATAGAGGAAAGCAAAAATCCCGCTAACAACAAGTGATAAACCAGCAATACGGTGATGACTGAGCGGTTGCTTAAACATGATAACTGCAATTGCTGATACAAACAGTGGCAGTGTACCGGGGATCAGGGCACTACCATCCGAGACAGGGGCGTACTGCATGCCTGTACCTGCGATCAATAAGTAGGGCAGTCCACTTCCAATAAACATGCCGGTAAGGTAGCGCTTTGGTACGGCGCTGATTTTGTTAAACGATTTGATTACTAAAGGCAGTAAGACCAAACACGGGATAAGAAAGCGGGTGATGGCAATATCTGCTGGCGTTAAGTCTGAATGTGCGCCACTTCTGAGTGAAAGGAAAAAGCCGGACCAAAGTAGTAGAGTGGCAAACATTGCCAAGTAGCCTGAAATCATAGAGTGTTATCGGTTTGTTATTGTTAATGGTAATTATGAGTCGTATGGTGTGATGATTTATGGCAAAGTGGACTAAATAAAATAAATATTTTGACTGTTTCCACCAATATTGAATATTTTTTTGATAGAAAAGGTTAATGATTGCAATGGATAGGATTGATCGCCATATTCTTTCTCTTTTACAAAAAGATGCTCGTCAGTCGACCGCTGACATTGCAGATAAAGTAGGGTTGTCCGCGTCGCCTTGTGCACGCAGGATCAAGAAATTAGAAGATGATGGTCTGATTGCGGGTTATCAAGCAAAACTAAACAAGAAAAAAGTCGGAGTAGGGATGACGGTCTTTGTGGAAGTTAGCCTGAATAATCACCAAGCCAGCTCAATTGATGCATTTGAAACAGCCATTCAAGAGATGGGAGAGGTAATAAGTTGTCACGTGGTCTCTGGCGCCTATGATTACCTGCTAGAGGTGGTGAGCCATGATCTTGCTGGTTACGAGTCATTCACGCGGAAGCTTCAACGCCATGATAATGTGAAAGATATCCATACGCATTTGGCGATACGTCAAGTGAAAGAGTTTAGTGAACTTCCGATCTTTACTTAAATCTATTACGGACTTTATCACCAAAAAACGTTTAGTCTAACCGTATTAAACTAAACGTTTTAGGTAAAATATATCACTCTGACTTAGTGATACTGCCAATTTCTAGAACAGGCGCAACGTCAATATCTTCTGCATTCATCATTGTTGAAATTCTTTGTACAGAAGAAAGTAAAAGAGATTGCTCCCACTCTTCTAACCTTTGGAACTTGTTAATGAAGTTCTGCTGAAGAGGCATAGGTGCTTGGCTTAATGTTTCATGGCCTTTTTCGGTAAGGTATGCGTGTACTTTGCGTTTGTCTTTTACACTACGTACACGATGCGCTAACCCATGCTTTTCAAGGCGGTCAAGTATGGTTGTTGCCGTTGCTTGGCTCATGTTGGTGTGTTTGGACAACTCGCGGATTGTCACTTCACCCATTTCCTTAATTGAACGCATAAGAATAAGCTGAGGACCGGTTAAACCAGACTCTTTACTTAGGCGTTTAGAATGCAGATCGATAGCGCGAATGATTTGGCGAATCGAAATTAATACTTCTTCGTGCTTTTCCAATGTTCATCCTTAGTCAACAGAGCGTTTGGATGCGAGAAAATACATGAAATTACTCCCTAATTGAAGAGACAAAACTAATAAGAGTTCAGTTTAGTAAGTATAGTATTAATTTCGAGCGTTCCGAATACTTCGATTTGATATGCTAAAATGTTTAGTATTCGAAGGTTGTTTGAATTCAATAAACTAGGGTGTAGAGCAAAAAATCTACTGATATATTAATTATTGATTAAATAATGCTCAGTTGAGAGCGATTTGCTGGCATGAATTGAATGAAAGCGTACAATATTGCGCATCAATCAAGTTTTGATATAGAGAAAATTATTTTCATCACTAACGATTTCTCTATCTTAAGCCTTGATTAGGGATTGAAATTCATCAAGAGAGGAAAGATGACGAAAGGTATTGATAAATACAGTATTGATAGTACTGATTATACAATCGGTCAAGATAATGTGCAGAAATGGGGCTTCGATGTACACAACCCTGTTTTTGGATGGAGTGCCGGACTTATTGCGCTATTTTTGGTTGCAACCTTAGTTGTGGATGCGGAAACCGCTAAAACAACGTTGGATGGCATTAAATGGCAAATTATCGGCAGTTTTGATTGGTTGTTCATTTGGTCGGGTAACGTCTTCGTTATTTTCTGTTTAGCACTGATCGCCTCTCCACTAGGTAAGATTCGTCTAGGCGGAAACGATGCGACTGCAGATTACTCATTCATTTCATGGCTATCTATGCTATTTGCTGCCGGTATGGGTATCGGCCTTATGTTCTGGAGTGTGGCAGAGCCTGTTGCTTACTTTACAGGCTGGTATGAAACACCTCTAGGCGTTGAAGCGAACACACCAGAAGCTGCCAAGCTTGCATTAGGTGCAACCATGTTCCACTGGGGTCTACACCCTTGGGCGATCTACGGTGTTGTAGCTCTATCGCTAGCATTCTTCGCATACAATAAAGGTTTACCACTTTCGATCCGTTCGATCTTTTATCCTTTGTTGGGTGACCGTGCTTGGGGTTGGGCAGGACACGTTGTTGATATCCTAGCGGTACTTGCGACTCTGTTTGGTCTTGCGACGTCTCTAGGCTTGGGTGCACAGCAAGCAGCAAGTGGTATTCACCATGTATTTGGTATCGAAGCAGGTCTTGGTCTACAAATTGTTGTTATCACGGTTGTAACGCTTCTTGCGGTTGTTTCGGTTATTCGAGGTATTGATGGTGGTGTTAAAGTCATCAGTAATATCAACATGGTCGTGGCGTTTTTACTGTTGATCTTAGTAGCGCTAATTGGTTACGCGATTACTTTGGGTAACATTGGCACAACGTTCATGTCATACGTCGAGAATATTATCCCACTAAGTAACCCACATGGTCGTGAAGATGAAGCATGGTTCCAAGGTTGGACTGTATTCTACTGGGCTTGGTGGATTTCATGGTCACCATTCGTAGGTATGTTTATCGCACGTGTTTCGAAAGGTCGTACAGTACGTGAATTCATTACTGCGGTACTACTTGTACCAACAGCAGTGACCGTTATTTGGATGTCAGTGTTTGGTGGTATGGCTATTGAACAGGTAGTGAACAATGTTGGTCAGCTTGGTACGAAAGGCCTGACAGACGTATCACTAGCAATGTTTGAAATGTTCGATGTGTTACCAATGGGTACAGTGCTGTCATTCATTGCTGTAGTACTTGTCTTAGTGTTCTTTATTACGTCTTCAGACTCAGGTTCGCTAGTTATCGACAGTATTACTGCTGGTGGTAAGGTTGATGCGCCAGTACTGCAACGTATTTTCTGGGCATTAATGGAAGGTGCAATTGCGATTGCCTTGCTTTGGATTGGCGGTACAGAAGCCATTCAAGCACTTCAAGCAGGTGCAATCTCAACGGCACTACCGTTCACAATTGTTCTGCTGCTAATGTGTGTTAGCCTTATCATGGGTATGCGCACAGAAGACTACAAGCGATAACACTGATTCAATAGATTGAATTTAATGAAAAGGGGGCGATGATTCGCCCCCTTTTTTGTACACATTTTACTGCTTACGCAAGTTTACTGGTTAGCTATAGCCAGAACTGACCGATAGGTTGCTTCCTATCGTAGTGGTAGGCGATTTGAGCTTGCAGTAACTCTGCTGTTGCTACTGCATCCGTCAATGCATGGTGAGGCGTGTATTGCGGTAAACCGTAGCGGGTACGACTTGCGCCTAATCGAACAGATTGAGGTTTCTTACCGCGAATTCTGTTTATCAAACCACCCATATCCCTTTGCTGGATTTGCGTTTCAATATGCATGGTATCGACCACCGGAAATTCGATGCCTTCTTCAATACGTATCATCAATGCTCGATTGAAAAATTCTCTCTCGATGCGTTGATAATGAACAACCATGACTTTGCCCGCCATCTCTTCTAGCACTTGATCAAAAACTTCTGACAAGTCTGGTGCGTCTAAAACATCTGAGTGGGTGATACCATGTATTACGACAGACTCTTCCTCAAGTTGTTTATTGGGCCTGACTGTCCAGTGCTTTGCCTGATTGATGAAGATGCGATTCAGAGTAAAAGGAACGGTTCCGATGGTAATAATATCGTCGTTGTCCGCATCCAACCCAGTGGTTTCGAAATCCATTGCCAAGAACACGACATCTTCTATTGGTGTTGTCGCATCGGGTAAATCGCGTTCGTAATAGCGTTTTATATGCTCATCGCGCGCTGTTTCAACTTTTCGCTTAAATTTGTTCGGCCAGTCTATACTCGGTGGATGCATCAGTTTCTTTAGCATGACTCCCTCACTTAAAGCTGTTGCTGGCTTGATAACGGTATTTCAGGAAGTTTTGCGCGTTGCTGAGCACCTGAAATGCGTCTTTTAAATTTCTACGTTCGAAATCAGATAAGCTTTCTGGTTCGATGTTGTTGTCTGGATCGATTTCATTCTCGACATCAAATGCTTGGTGCCGGATGCGTACCATCGAAATAAACTCCAGCGCGTCACGCAGGTCTTCTGCTTTTCCTTTTGGCAAAATACCAGCTTCAGTGATGTCATCTAGTCGCTCAAAAGAGTTCTTGGAACGTGAACCAACGGCCAGAGCGTGAACACGAATGAGATCGGCTAAAGGTGCAGTACCACGGCGTTTTAAGTTAATCGAGTTTCTGTGCTGGCCATCTTTTTCCATCACGAAATCTTTAAAGAAGCCGAGTGGTGGCGTTCTGTTTAAAGCGTTACGTGCGAGGCAAGCAAGGAATCGGTTGTTTTTTCTCGCTCGTCTGACAATGAAGCCATTAAGTTGCTCCGCCCATTTTAGTCGGCCATATACGCCATCTAAATCAAAGAAGATCGAGGCATTGAGCAGAGCTTTCGGGTTAGGATCATCAATCCAGTCAGCGAAACACTCTTCCCATTCCGTGCGCGTCATTCGCCACATATCATTGGTCGCCATGATATCGCCCGTACAGTAACGGTACCCGCACTTATCAAGGCCATCGCAGACACGCTTGGCTAACTCAACAAAGTAACTGTCGTGCTCTTCTTTGATAAAGGTATTGTCGAGAATAATCGCATTATCTTGGTCGGTAACAAGCAATTGTTCATCGCGGCCCATTGAGCCAAGTGCTAAGAAGCAATATGGCACAGGCGGCTCACCCAACTCTTCCTCAGCCAACTCTATAATGCGCTGTTTAAAGCTTCGTCCAATCACCGACATAGCACTTCCAACCATGTGCGAGTTTGCGTCTTCGTTGACCATACGCACAAAGCTGCTTTTAACTTGCTCAGACACTGCGGCAAGATCTTCTATCGACTGCTGTTGGAAGATACTGCTCACCAAGAGCAATGAGTTTTGAGACTCATAGCGAACAATGTCTGAAACTTCGATAATACCGATTGGATTGTTGTCTTTTAGGACAGGTAAATGATGCACGTTATAGCGCAGCATCTTTAGCATCACTTCATGCACATACGCATTGTGATCAATAGAAATGAGTTCAGTCGTCATTGCATCCGAGACTGCTTCACTAGAATCTAACCCTTGCGCTAACACTCTTGTACATAGGTCTCGGTCAGTAATAATGCCAACAAGAGGGGAGTTATCTTCATCATCTTCCATCACCTCGGGATCAACCACCAATAGAGCGGAAACGTTCTCATCGGCCATTTTCACGGCAGCACTTTGAATGGTTTCATCTTGATAGATGTAGGGAGCATCGCGGGTGATCAGTGTTCTTACTTTTGACGTTGTAAGATCATTTTGCTCATTGGAGTTAGAGACAGCCTGACGCAGTCGAGCGTTGTCTTGAACTTCGACAAAGTCAGCGAACGACTCGTGGTTGTCATACACTTCTTGGAATACGGATTCAGGGATGCAATAGAGCAGCGTATCTTTAATCGCTTTGACTGGGAAACGAACTTTGTTATTCGTTAATAATCCCATCTGTCCAAATAGTGCCCCCTCATCTAAGCGGTTATACAGTTCACCTTTACGTCGATAAACTTCCACCACACCACTGCGTACCATGTAAAGATCATGGATTTCATCACCAAAGTGAATAACGGGTGTGTCTTCGCGGAAATATGAGATTTCAATATGCTGTGTGATGAAATTGAGAACATCATCTTCAAGCTCGTCAAAAGGCGGGTGTTGCGTAAGGAAGTTTTTAATTTCCAGTAGTTCTGCTTCCATGAAGAATTCCAGTGTTAGCTGAGTTATCTTTCAATGGTACATGATCTTGAGTTGAATTTCGTTTAATCCGCGTAATCAGGCTTAAAAAATAAAGGCTTAGAACACAATCTAAGCCTTTATGAGAAAGAAGGAATAACTAGACGTTAGCTTAGGCCGATAATATGGCCATCTTCATCCAGATCTAAATTCATAAATGCGGGTTTATCTGGTAACCCTGGCATGGTCATTACGTTGCCGCAGAGCGCATAGATAAAGCCAGCGCCTGCACATAACTTTAATTCACGAACGGGTACATCAAAATGTGCTGGTGCGCCTTTTACAGAGCCGTCAGTTGAAATGGACAACGGCGTCTTTGCCAGGCATACAGCCAAATTGTCGTAGCCATGTTTTTTAAATTCAGCTAACTGCTGCTTTGCTTTCTCACTCAATGTCAGGCTTGCAGCGCCGTAGCCCGCTTCTGCAACCGCCATCAGCTTTTCTTCGGTTGTTTGTTCCAGGCGATAAAGAGGTGTGAATGTTACTTTTCTTTGTGTTTGTAATACGACCTTCTGAGCTAAATCTAGCGTGCCTTCACCACCACTTGCAAAACCTTCGCTGATTGCCACTTCTACATTGTTTGGCAGCATTTCAATCATAGCCTTAAGCTGAAGGAGTTCCTCTTCACTGTCTTGAGGGAAACGGTTTATTGCAACAACTGCAGGGATGCCGTATTTGTTTACGTTGTTGATGTGCCACTTCAGGTTTTCAAACCCAGCTTTCAACGCCTCATGATCTTGTTCAAACAGAGTGTCTGGAATAGGTTGACCAGGTTTTAGGTCATACAGGCCGGAATTGGCTTTTAAACCGCGTAGAGTTGCAACAATCACCGCGCAGTCCGGCGCTTTACCCGACATTTGCGCTTTGATGTTACAGGCTTTCTCAAACCCCATATCAGAGCCAAAACCGCCCTCTGTGACTGTAAAGTCGCTTAATCGAGTCGCGATATTATCAGCAATAATGGAAGAGTTACCGTGGGCAATGTTGGCAAATGGGCCTGCGTGAATCAGGGTTGGTACACCTTCTAACGTTTGCATCAGAGTTGGCTCAATGGCTTCTTTCATGCTAACTGCCATTGCACCTGCAACTTGCAAGTCTTCCGTTGTCACGGGAGCGCCATCTAAGTCATAAGCCACTACAATTCGACCAATTCTGTTCCGCAGATCTTTAAGGTTGCTAGCCAGCGCTAGCACAGCCATCAATTCAGATGCGGCGGAAATATCAAAACCGTCTTCGCGTTCGTAACCGTTAATGGTTTTGCCTTCTTCGTTACGACCAATGGTGACCATTCGTAGTGCGCGATCATTGTGGTCCATTACACGCTTCCAAACCACGCGTTTTGGGTCAATCCGCAGTGCTTTAAGGCCGCTGCGTTGCTCAAAGTCGTCGTAGCCATTACGTTGCTCGTGGTAAATACGCGCATCAATAGCGGCGGCTGCGAGGTTATGTGCCGCAGTAACTGCGTGAATATCGCCAGTGAGGTGTAAATTCAGCTCTTCCATTGGTGCAACTTGAGAATAGCCGCCGCCAGCCGCGCCGCCTTTCACACCGAAAACAGGCCCCATTGATGGCTGTCTGATACACGCCATGACGGAGTGTTTAAGTTTCGCCAAGCCTTGCGCTAACCCAATTGTAGTGACCGTTTTTCCTTCACCCAATGGCGTAGGCGTAATAGCCGTGACAAGAACAAGTTTCCCTGTGGGGTTCGTTTGCAGTCGCTTGAGGCTGTCTAATGAGACTTTGGCCTTATATTGTCCCTGGCTGTGATACTCAGAGTCTTGTAAACCAGCTTGTATTGCAACATTAGCAATAGGGAGCAGTGCAGAAGAGCGGCAAATTTCAATATCAGACAGCATAAAATCCTCGGAATTGACACACAAATAGTAAGGCAAACGTTTGCGGCTGAATAATAGCGTTAAAATATGCGTTGTAAAGTGCTTATTGTAGCGATGTTATTGGCGTACGCAAAATAAGACAGTAGATATTGATAAAGAAATTAATTATAAAAAAAGGACCTACCGCGAGGGTAGGCCAAAATCCCTAATGTTTCCCTGTGGAGCATGGGAGAGGGGGAGGGTAATTGCTGCTTGGAGAAAAAAGTTAAGCGGTCACACATTCCTTCTGTTTAAGTTGAACCAGGCGACTGATATTGATGTCGCCAACCCCTTCTACGGATTCAAATCGAGAAATGAGCAGCGACGAAATATTGCGCTTATCAAGTTCCTCTCTGATTAGAGGTAATACGGTCGTGGTGACTTCTGAATTGTTTGGTACTGGGAGTGCGAGAACAGGTTCCACGCCACGTAAAATAGACAATTTGGCGAGCAGTTTTTCATTGTCACTCAGTGCCCAAATGGTTGCTTTGCTGTGGCAGCGAGACATCAGTAGCGGTGTTTCACCACTTTCAGTAAATACGGCAACGCCTAGACTATCTTGTGATTGCGCGGCAGAGATCATTGAAGAGATGGCGAAGCTTTTACTCATATCGCTGCAAAGCTGTTGAATTTGATCCCAACAAGCGCCAGAACACATGGTTTCGCCTTCTACACCACTTGCCACGCGTGCCATGGCTTTGACGGCCTCTATCGGGTATTCACCCATGGCCGACTCTGCTGAAAGCATGATCGCATCGGTACCATCAATAATCGCATTCGCCACATCCATAACTTCTGCGCGCGTTGGCAGTGGATTTTCGATCATCGATTCCATCATTTGCGTCGCAGTGATCACTGGTTTACCTAGATGTTTAGAGCGAGAGATCAACGTTTTCTGTACGCTAGGTAGGCGCGCGTCACCAATCTCGACCCCTAAATCACCACGTGCAACCATGATGACATCGGAGGCCTCGATCACTTTGTCCATGGATTCCTCGTCGGCAACGATCTCAGCGCGCTCTACTTTGGCGATGATTTGCGCGATACAGCCCGACTGACGAGCAATAGAACGCGCGTAGTGAATATCGTCTTCATTGCGTGGGAATGAAACAGCAAGGAAATCTGCATCAATCACGGCTGCTGTTGCGATATCTTGCTTGTCTTTAGCGGTTAATGCTGGGGCAGATAGGCCACCACCGAGCAAGTTGATTCCTTTGCGGTTAGATAGTTTTCCGCTGTTAAGTACGCGAGTTTTTACGCGCTTGTTTTCTTTATCGACTTCTGTGGCTTCTAGCTGGATTTTGCCATCATCTAACAGAAGAACATGACCAACGTTTAAATCATCGATAAGTTCTGGATAATCGAGGCCAACGGCTTCTTGGTTACCTGATTTCGCGTCTAGGTTGCCGTCAAGATAGAAAGTGTCACCTTCATTAAGAACAATGGCATCATTTTCGAAACCAGAAATACGGATCTTAGGACCTTGTAGGTCAACTAAAATGCCCACGTGTTTGCCTAGCGATTTCGCAATAGAACGGACTTTGACTGCGGTCGCTACGTGGTCTTCCTGTGTGCCGTGTGAAAAGTTAAGGCGAACAACGTTTACGCCTGCACGAATCATTTCTGTCAGAGTTTCGACTCCTTGGCTCGCCGGGCCCAACGTTGCGACGATTTTTGTTTTATTCATAACCTTACCTATAACAACACCATGAAAAGAGAAATTTAAAGAGGGGGAGCTGGTGGCTCTAAACCGATCATGTTTGTTTGGTTTCACCAGCAAAGGGGGCCGAAGCCCCCAGTGTTATTAGTTAGCAGTGCTTTCTTTTAGCTCTGTTTCAGGAGTATCGATATCAACCACTTTCTTCGCGTTCCATACGGTTAGAGCAAGTAGTAGAGATACCACACCAGCCGCTAGCCAGAAGTACTGTGCTTGAGAGAAGTCGTAGTGAGATACGCCGTCAACTTCAGTGATAGTGATTAGAGATGCAGAGATAACTTCCTGCGCCGATGCTGCCATGTAAGAGAACAGACCGATGAAGCCTTTTACAGCACCTACTGCGTTCTTAGGCATTAGGTCACAAGCTGTTAGACCCGCTAGGAATACAACCAGACCACCGATAGCGAAACCAATCAAACCTAGAGCAACAGCGTCAACAATGCGGTTATCTGGGCCGAAGAACATTAGACACATACCAGTGATGTTTGCGATACCGTAAAGTAGCGTAGGGATGTGACGGTTAGCGTTAAAGATTTTGTCAGAGATGATGCCTGATAGAATCGCACCCGCTAGACCCGCGATAGGGTAAGTAGACATTGCGAAACCAGCGTCAATCAGTGAGTAGCCTTTAGACTCTTGTAGGTAAAGTACCGCCCAAGAAGACATCGCATAGCGAGATACGTACATCGCCGCACATGCCGCAGCAATTAGCCAAACTGTCGGTTGCTTAAGAACAAATAGCTGAGCACGACGTGTTTCTTTAGGGTCGTTCTTTTTCTTCAGTTCTGGCTCTTCATCAAATGCTGTTGCTGCATCTGGTAGACCGTAAGTTTGTGGGCGGTCTTTAAGGATGAAGAACATGCAAAGTGCTGCGATAATTGCCGCAATACCTGCACCGATGAAACCTGCTTGCCAACCTAGGTAGCTCACTAGCGTTGCCGTTAGGATCCAAGTGATACCTTCACCAATGTTACGAGAACCACCCCAGACAGAGTAACGGCTACCACGTTGTTTTGGTGAGAACCACTGGAATAGTGATACACATGAAGGCGCAGAACCAACAGATTGGAACCAACCGTTCAGACCCCATAAAAGAATGAAGAAGAACGCTGTTGTGTTAAGGCCCATGAAAATCGCTGTTGCACCTGAAAGCAGCAGTGAAAACGACATAAAGCGGCCGATGTTGGCATAATCAGAAAGGAAGCCGTTCGAAAATTTACCTATAGCGTAGGTGAAGAAGAACGCAGAGCCCATGATACCAAGCTCTTCGATACTTACGATGCCAGCATCAAGCATAGGCTTTTTAACCACACCTAAACTCATACGTACAACGTAGAATACAGCGTAACCAAAAACCAAACCTAAAAACACTTGCCATTGGTAGCGTTTAAATCTGGACTGCATGGCGTCTTTTGAGCCATCGGACAAAGGTAAGTCCGGACGTGTTTTGAAGAAATTAAACATAATTGTTTCACTCCGTAGATAGTGACGGTAAATGAGTTGTCGGGAGCATCATGCAAACGGAGCGGAAGAACTTCAAAAGCGTGCTTTTGAGGCAAAAATGACTCAAACAAGTCTGACCTGTGAGTTAAAATTGCCACATTTCACAGTGTAAGAGGGGATGAAATTGATAAAATTATGCCTAACGAATTGAGGAAGTGCGTCAGCTCTGACACAAAGCTGACAAACATTATTTTTGTGTCGAAAGATGAGACTTTGAATTGACGCACATTTTTAAGGGATTTTGTGATTTGAAAATACATAACATCGGGGTCAAGTGGAAAGCAATATTGGCTAGCTTGCTGTGTTTTTCTTCCCCTGCGAAGGCGGATAAAGATGGCTTGGTTATCCTGACGACGTTTTCTGGAGAGCCATTGGCAGAACTGATTTCAGAATACAAAACGCAGTACCCGAAAGTGGATATCACACTGATATACCGTAAAACGCAGTCCGCTAGCCAATTGCTGAACAAAGGCTATATTGACGACATCGATATGGTTTTAAGCTCTTCGCCGTATGTTATGCAGGATCTCGTTGATAACCGATTGTTGTCAAGCAGCTCATTAAGCTTAGAGATGCCCGTGTGGTTAAGCCCTTTTGTTTTGCCTACTCAGAATAAAGTGGTGAGCGTTGGGTATTCGGGCGCGGGGTTGGTGTGGAACAACGACTACTTAACGGCCAACAATTTAAGCACGCCATCCAAGTTTAAAGACTTAGTCTCCCCGAAATACTACGGCCACATCACCATGAGCACCCCAAGCCGTTCAGGAACCACTCAAATGATGGTCGAAAGCATACTGGCTCGCTATGGCTGGGAGAAAGGGTGGTCAATCATTCTCAATGTCGGCGCCAACTTAGGGACCATTTCCTCACGTAGTTTCGGTGTGAGTGATTACGTTGCCAAAGGCCAGTTTGGAATTGGCCCCACCATTGACAGTTACGCGCTTGTTTTGCCAGAAAGATACCAACATGTCGGGTTTGGTTACGACCAAGACTTCACTCTAATGCCGACGTATGTGGCTATTCTCAATAAGCCGGGTGGCAACCCGCTAGCCCATCATTTCATTGAGTTGCTGGTATCGGAAAAGATACAAGGAGACATGCTGGAATCAACGTTTGCCAAGCATTCTATTAGTGATAACTCTCTGCTGAGTGAGGCGGTTCCTGCGCTTAACCTTACTAAACTGATGGGGCGCGAAAAACTAGTCAACTTAATCTTTGATGAATCCATAACCAAGCGTTTACCAGAACTTCAGGATATTTGGTTGAGCCTGTCTCGCTTTAAAGTTCAGTACAAAAATGATGCTGAGATCCAAGAGCGTATTAATGCGCTAATGACAGAGCTCTTTACCATTCCTTTTAGTGAGGAGCAGGTAGAACAATTTAGCTTAAAAGTCTCAGAAGCAATGAAAAACAGCCACGATACGGATCGGCTAAAAGAAGCGATGCTCGCTGAGTTCAGTTATCGTTTTGGCGTGGAGTATGAAGCCAACATTCAGGGTGTCGAACTTGAGTTCCGTCAGATGCAGCAAGAGTTAACTAAATGAAAAAGTGGAGCACGATCGGTGCGAAACTTGTCCTGGCCTTTACCGGAACCACTGTCTTGATGACTGTCGTCAGTGTAGTGGCATGGTTAACGTGGGGGCGCTTAGACGGGCAAGTGAGTGAGCTGTTGGAAAACGCGGTTCCTAAATACAATACAAGCTATTTGCTGGAAAGCCGAAGCAGTGAAATACGCCATAGAGTACAGTTGTTGCCGACCTTAACCAACAGAGTTGAGATAGACAGCCTGGCGTTGGAATTGTCTGGGCAACTGTCCGAAGTTAAAAGTATCTTAGCAGAAGGGCAATTGGATCCTATCGAAGGTGGTGAATCGGCGATCCTTTCTGATCTGTATTTTGAGCTTGACCAATCTCTATCTCATTACAGCAATCTTGTTTTGCGTCGAGTCGAGCAAACCAGAGAGCTCAATAAACTCAAAGAGCAAATCAATTGGCTACATCAAGATATTCGCGCTGAGCTGACACCCATCAGGCAAGAACTGCACTGGTTAATTAATCGAAACGAAAGTGGCGAAGCAAGAACGATAGCATTGCAGCAGTTAGATACCATTCAGCAAGTGCTTGATGTTGAAGCCGCCGTATTTTCTATGACCAGTGACGTCATGCAAGCCCAGCAGCTTGCCCAAGTGCACAATGTAACTAAGGTTATCCAGTATAAACTCGATGAACTGGTTAAAAGTAGCCAGGTGATTTACGCGCTGCCTTCTTCGATATCGTATCAGCAATTGGTGGAAGAATTGGAAGTTCTGCTCGCGCCTGAAGGGGTGTTCTATCATCAACTGCTTGATAATGTCGTCATTAATAAAAGAATTAACATACTGCAGCAACGAATAGAAACGCAATTGGGTGAGATTCACCAACAAATCGCGAAAGTGGTTAGTCGGGCCGATAAAACGTTTGTGGACGTAAAAAAAGAAACAGCAAGTCTAGTCTCTTACGGTAACCACATTCTGATCATCTGTTTTAGTGTCTCGATTCTGATGTCTCTATTTTTAACCTACTACTTTATCAATCGACGTATTGTGGCGAGATTGACCGCGTTGGGTAACAGTATTGATGCTATTACAAAAGGGGATTTGAGCCACCCAATTCGCGTAGATGGCGCGGACGAGATTGGCAGGCTGAGTGAAAAGTTGATTGAGTATGGGGAAAGTGTCAAAGAGATACAAAGAACTAACGCCGTTAGCCTGATAAACAACACCTCTGCGAGTCTACTGACCTGTGATTTAGATGGTTATGTTGAATCTGCCAACTTGAGTGCTAGACGCTTACTGGCGATGCAAGGTCAGGTTGAGCAAAAGCTGATTTGGCAATCGTTTGAAAGTGATAGCCAGCTAAAGCTCGCACGTGTATTTAAGCGAGGTGGCACTTTATTTATCGAAGGGCAAGATGAAATCACGCTTTGCGTCGCAGAGGAAAATCAATGCTACCTTCACTTTGATTTCCACCTATTTTCTCATGGTCAGCTTAAGAAAGTGATCGTCACAATCACCGATATTACCCAACAAGAGCTCACCACTCGCGAGTTGGAGAGGCGAGTGGCTGACAAAACGCGTGATTTGGTTGAAAAGAATGAACTGCTCTCGGAAGAAATCAACGAACGCGAGCGTACGGAATTGCATTTGAAACAGACGCAGGGGGAGTTGATTCAAGCGGCGAAAATGGCAGTGGTCGGACAAACCATGACCAGTTTGGCTCATGAGCTTAATCAGCCATTAAACGCCATGTCGACGTATCTCTACAGTGCCAAGCTGTCGTGTGAACATGGCAATGTTGAAGCGGTAACTAAATCTATCGACCAAGTTGAAAGCTTGTCACACCGCATGGGCAAAATTATTAGTAGCTTAAGAAGCTTCGCCAAAAAGCCAGATGCTGAACAGCCCGCGAAGGTGCTGAGCTTAAAAGAAGTGACAGAACAAGCGATTACGATTGTGAATAGCAAAGCCAAGCGGCAGATGATCGAGATCGACAACCAAATTGATCAACAGTGTGAAGTATTCGGTAGTGGATTAGCTATTGAACAGGTATTGATTAACTTAATGGTCAATAGCTGTGACGCGATCACGGAAGCAAACAGTAATGAACGTAAGATCACCATTGCGCCTTTGTACTCAACGTCAACACACCAAGTCATTGGTATAGAAGATACAGGGAAAGGCTTTGATACAGACATAATAGAGAAGTTGTTTACTCCATTCACAACAACAAAAGAGGTCGGTTTAGGGCTAGGATTAAATATTAGCCAATCATTAATGGAGAAGTACGCTGGGCATATCTATCTTGCGTCCAGTATGGAGAAAGGTGCATTAGTTATTTTGGAACTGCCGTATGCAAAATCATAATTTTTCGGTTCTTTTGGTTGATGATGATCAGGATGTGTTGGACTCGTATAAACACTTGATGGACATTGCGGGTTTAACAGCAAAAGCGATTTCTGATCCTACTCAGGCTTGTCAGCACATATCGACAGATTGGTCGGGTGTTGTTTTACTTGATATGTACATGCCGCAGATCCACGGTTTAGAGCTTTTGGAGAAAATCAAACAGATCGACGAACGTATCCCAGTGATTGTGATCACCGGGCATGGTGATATACCGATGGCCGTTGATGCGGTAAGAAAAGGCGCTTGTGAATTTGTTGAAAAACCGATCAATCCAGCACAGCTATTAGAGATGGTGAAATCGCACCTTGATATTCGAGCCGCGTTTGTTGAGCAAAAAAGAGCGATGGTTTCGTCGATAGATAAAGCGCTAATTGGCAACTCTGCCCAGTTGGATCAGATCCGCCATTGCGTATCTCAATTTGCCCTGCTTAAAAATCACGTAGTGGTGTGGGGAGAGTCAGGGACAGGACGTCACTTGGTTGCCCAGCTTATCCATGAAATGTCAGATAACGGAAACAGTAACCAATGCCAGTTATTGGCCGCTGAAGTGGACATGACAGTGGAAATGCTCACAAAACAGCTCGAGAATGTGTCCTCCAGTACACTGGTTTTAGACAACGTGGCGCTGTTTAATGAACCTTGTCAGCGAGCATTAGCGCAGTGGTTGATCGATCAAGAGCGTAACAACCGTCCATTGAGAGTGGTGGCCATTTTCAGTCAGCAACCAGAGCAACTGATTGCCAAAGAAAGCCTAACCCCCGAGCTTTATTACGTTTTGAATCAAGGTGTTATTGAGGTGCCAGGGCTACGGCAAAGACCGGATGATGTGGCCGTACTTTTCCACCATTTCTTAAAGCTTAGTTGTAAAAAGCTAGGTAAAACGGTGCCCAAAGTCGAGTCTAGCTACCTCGCTGTGTTACGGTCCCACCACTGGCCAGGCAACGTCCGAGAGCTGCGTAATGTCGCTGAATTATATGCAGTGGGGATTATTAAGCTAACGGGTAAAGAAAAGCTCTACACTCAGGAAGAAGTGCAGCTCCCATTGGATGAGCTGGTCGATGATTATGAGAAAGGCGTGATTGAAGATGCGCTGTTTTTACATTCAGGCAGAGTGACAGATGCGGCAACGTATTTACAAGTGCCACGTAAAAAGCTGTATTTACGCATGAAGAAACACGGCATAGACAAAGATTCGTTTAAATGCCGTTAGCTACGAGAGTTCGGAGCGAGCTTTGAATAAAACACAGGCACTTATTACGTTCGGTAATTAAATACAATCTGTTATTAAATACAATCGGCCACTAAAAAACGCCCCGCTATTATGCGGGGCGTTCTCGTTAATTAATACCACTCATCTTCAGGAAAGAACTTTCCTTCTGGAGCATACGGGTCTTCGTCAAATGGGTGTTCGGCTTTGGTTCTTAACCTTTCTAGTTGGTATTCAAGCATTTGTACGGTGTCATAATCACCTTCAGAACACGCAACATAGATCTGCTGCTCCAGTGCACGGATGCTGTCTTGAATTCCCATAATAACCTCCTTGAGTGAGCAAGCACGGTTAAACAGTTCTACCTATTCTCAAAACGATTATAGTCCAGCAATCCAAATTCGATAGGATAGGACTGCTTGTACCACTTATGAACCCTATCGCTGAACGGCCAGAACTCAGGTGAACTACGACGAATCGCAAACGTATCTAATAACTTAACGTAATCTTGTTCTGTTTGAACATTTTTGATCATTTCCACTAATTGTGGGATCTGAGATTCTTTTAAAGACAGATAGGCAGCTGGATAACTACCAATAACACCGCGAACCAGAGTCAGATCATCATTTTGTGGATCGCGATTACTTTCTTCATCAAACAGGCTTGAGATATTGGTATGAGCGCTATTGTGTAACAGGGTAAAGAGCTGATCTTTCCCAGCAGACGACTCAATCATCAGCATGGTGATTTGTGGGAAGTTGGCAAGCCCTGTCCCTTTAATGTTGTCAATCGAACGCAGCAACGCCTCATTCTTTGGGCTAAAGCCAGTGTCTTCGATCTGGTAACGGTTATCTAATATCGGCTCCAACACGGCTTTCAGCTTCGCATAAAGCTCTGTTTTCGGGTCGTCCGTGGTGTAAGAGACCTGCGTTGGCTGATCAAATGGTTTGACGTTACGCAGCAAAAAGTCACTAAGCTGAGGGCTTTGATCGCGATACCAGCTCGATTGTTCTTTGTGCCTTTCATCTCTTGGCAGTAGAGTAACGAAGTTACTTTCACCTTCCAGTCTTAAGAAATCCATAAACATTCGGGTCATCAACTGATGGCCAAAATTGCCATACACATCAAAACCAGCAACTAACAGGTAATGGATACGTTCTATCAGCGCGTAATCCATAATCCATGCTGTTTTTGGCGGCTCTCCGACTAAGCCTTGGACCACAGTGGCGCTGTCGAAGTGTCTGAATACCGTCAAGGCTGCATTTGGGTTGGTTCCGTTTCCATCCCAGATAAGGTCAGTGGTTAGGTATCGGCCACCTTTAAACCAGTTGTTAATAAACTCTGACTTAGCTTCTAGATAGTTTGCTTGCTGTCTCGAATAAGATACCCAATTGGTGATGGGTAAAGTATTACTCTCTAATTCGGCTGGCAGTTTCAGGTTTTCTGCTTGGGAACGATAAAACTCGCTCACTTCAGGAATGGCGGATTTATCAGGGTCGATGAAGAAAACCCAGAAGCGATCGTTAATAACATTCAGAGCCAACTGACCACGACAAACCGGCCCTTTAATAAAGGCATTAATGGTATTTTGCGAGTTGTCGAGCATGAATTTAAAGCGTGCTTTCACAGGCATGTTGATAAACGCAGTCATTGGGTTGGCAGCGACTTCCGGTTCATAACCTGGTAGTTCAGACACCGTGTAGTTTGCGTCAATAAACCATTCTTTCCAGCTTGCGATTCGTTGCTCGTTTAATGCGAAAGGCATGTGCGTTTTGTCAACGATAGTGCCTTGCTCTGGAATTAGACGGTAGTATACGCGTTCAACGCCTGGGTCATCATAGGGGCGGCGAGTGGCAATACGTTTGACTGGCTCACCCGGTGGTGTAGACGAGCGAACTAAACTGAAAAAACGCGGTTGATGTTCGTTTAAGTCAGAAAAGTAGAGGTGTGACAGAAACAGATGCTCGTATATGTAGCGAGCTGCCAAACGCACTTTGAGCGAGTTTTTGTTCAGCAATGTTTCGTATTCATCCACCAAGCGTTTTTGATCTTGAGTGAGAGGGATAGGAGCACTCATGACGGCGCCGTCACTTAGCCAATTGATCAAAGTGCTGTATTCTTTGTTGTCTAAGTTTGGCATTCCATAAGGCATTCCCCAAGTTGGGTTCTCCTGCTGGTACTGCGCGTATTCTTCTATGGTTGGGCAAACTTGGGAGCGATCGATGGCAAAATCAAACCCTTCTAGTTGTTTTTGATCGGGAAGAGGGTGCGCCTCTTTCTGCATTAACATTTTGGCCACCAACCCAGCTTCAAGGTTGGCTGTTGGATTTTGCGCTCGCTCATTCAGAATCGGATGAAACCCTAAATCACGCCATTGTGCTGTGGTGTTAGCATCTTCGAAAAGTCGTGTCGGTTTGGCTGCGGTTAAGCGTGTTCCTTCGTAGACCAGGTCTTTACTTGCCCCCCGATCGATCCCTTCTACCGACGACAATTTAAGTTGGCAAGGCGCATCATAGCAGGCATGACACACCACGCAGCGGTTATCGATGATGGGTTTGACTTCATTTAAGAAGAACTCGCTATGTGATGAGCTCATTTCAGAACGTCGTTCTCTCACCTGTGCTTCACCAAAAAGCTGGTCGTAGTTCAGGCCCGCATAAGTGGCGCAGCCAGCAAACAGCATAACGACTGTAAGTAACAAAAATTTGCGTAATTTCATCTAGATATTGTTTTGATGTTTTGTGTATAAAAGATTGCAGCAGAAGGATACGGGTTTAGCAAATAAAACACCATTCAAAATCAAGATTACCTAGTCTTGACCGTTACTGATTGATGTAACAGACAGAGAAAGGCACATCTAAGCGCTCAAATTCTTTAATCCAACGCCATTGGTTGTCCTGAAGTTTGTCTCCAGGGCCTTTCACTTCTATCCAGCGGTATTCGTCATTTTTAAAAGCAATCAAGTCGGGCATTCCGTTTCGATAGAGCTTAAGGTCACTGAATTGCACTCTAAACAGCTCAATCAGTGTTTTTCTTGGGATGGTAGCATCCGCGTAATCTATGAGCTCTGGCTCAAACACACCCCAATGGACAAAAGGGTTGCTGATATTGCGTTTTTCTTCCCACTGAGCTTTTAGAGCGTTAAGTCCATGTGTTGAGATTTTGTCGAGCGTTTCATCAAATAGCTTCTGACGCTTTGTAATGAAGTCTGCGTGATATAAATCTAACGGTTTATGCTGGTAGGCGTTGATGAATGCGCCTTCCACGGGCGCAAAAAACAGTTCCCAAAAGGCTAAGCCTAGTAAGCCATTTAGAAAATGATTTTCCGCGTAATACACCGTCCAGCCTTGTGATTCAAAATATGCTTTGGCCGCTAGCTCAACCCGCTCTGCTGAGAGATCAAGTTCAATTCGGTATTCATGGCATTTCGGCTTGGGTGCGCGCGCAACCTTTAAACCACGTTTACGTTGCACACGCTGATTGAGCTTATGTGCGACTTCCAGCTCTGCAATGTTCGTCGGGTTGGCTAATATTTCAGTGACAACGTCACTAAATGATGTGTCTTGGTTGAGTTTATCGAAGATACGCGCTTGGCGTTCTCGACTCGGAGGCAAGTGTGTTTGTTGGAACAGAAAGAGCGCTTTTGGGTATTCGCCCAGCCTTTCAAAATCGCGCGCAATATCATTGAGCATGTGTTGACGCTTCCGTTCAATATAGGTGTGCTCTACTGAGGCTGGCATACGTTGGTAAAGGTCATCTAATGTATGCGGGCATTTCCTGTCTGATAAAGCATACTCTTCCGTCAGAGCACCTAAATGGAGCAGTTGATCTATCTGCTCGCGTGACGAGAAAAACCGTCGCTTCTTGCTTAGCTCGTATTTCTCAAATTGGTGTAAACCCAGGTCATCCAGTACAAACTGGCTTAAATCCTGATGAGTATTGGCAAAAAACAGCGTGAGTAATACATCGATCATATGCTCCGAATTGAGCTGAATCACATCAAACTCAATTGCATCAAACTGAGAGAACGCAATATTAGGTAGAGATTCGATGAGCTGATCTTTTTTAAGGGAGCGGTTTACCGCAGGGAACAATACGCAGATTTCGGGTTTGGTGAGCAACCTAGACGCGAGTGTATGAGTATCCAAATTTGGATTTATCGCGATAAATTCGTTATCTACTAGTGCTTGTAAACATGCGTCCTTATCAGGAATTTCTGCATAGTTCACCTTATCAGAGCGGAACCAGCAGCCTCGGCGACTGTACAAACGCACCAACAGGCACTGACTTTGCCTGTCTAGTTGATTGAACTTAGCAAGCCATTCGTGTTCGTCACGCTTTAATAGATCCGGATACCATTGCAACGCGTGATCGATCAGTTTCTGGAAATTATCTAAATAGTAGTCGGGGGTGAGGGTGACAGGGTTATCCATACTCTACACATACAAAAAAGGCTTACCCATAAGAGTAAGCCTTTCGATACTTAATTCAATCAATTAAGCGCTTTTAAGCTCTGCTACTTTTACTTCAGAAAGTGGCTTAGTGATGATTGCTAGGGCAATACATACCGCCATCATTACTGCAGAAACAGTGTAAGCCAGGTTGTAGCCTTCGCCGTTTGTCATTGAGAAACCAACAACGGCTGCACCGATAGCGCCACCAATACCCCATGCAGTGTAAAGCACACCGTAGTTAGTACCGTAGTTCTTAAGGCCGTAAAATTCTGCTGTTAGGGTAGGGAATACGGCTAGTAGAGTACCGTAGCCTACAGCTGCAATCGCAGTACCGATGATAAGCGTGAATTCAGTGTTAAAGGTTGCAAATAGAACCATGTTCGCACCTTGAAGCACGAATGCTAGCAGTAGAGTGCGTACGCCACCGATTTTGTCTGCAAGCATACCCGCTGCAACGCGGCCACCAGAGTTAAATACCGCAAGGATAGATGCAAGGTAAACAGCGTTTGGCAGGTTAGCCTGAACACTTGCAATAGTGGTGATGTTACCGATGATCATTAGGCCAACAGACGCTGCCAATGCGTACATGATCCACAATGAGTAGAACTGAGGCGTTTTTAGCATTGCTTTCCAGCTTAGATCTTCCGATTTCTTCACAGCCTTTGGTGCTTGACCCGCTTTTAGCTTTGGCTCTTCTGGCGTGTAACCTGCTGGTGGGTTGCTGATTGTTGCTGCCAGTGGAACCGCAATGGCAAGGATACCTACACCAAGAACCATAAAGCTGGTTTGAATACCCATGCTGTCGATTAGCGAAGAGGTCACAGGCGCAAGGTAAATAGCAGCGAGACCAAAACCTGCTGCAATTAGACCGTTTACCATACCTTTCTTAGAAGGGTGGAACCATTTCATTGCAGACGGAGAAAGACATGCGTAACCAAAACCGATACCCGCACCAGTGACCACACCAAACGTGATGTTTAGCATGAGTGGTGAATCAACAAAACCTGAAGCGATCATGCCAAGGCCCGTCAGTACAGTACCAAGGATAAGGATCATACGTGGACCCATACGATCTTGAAGGATGCCCGCAACAAGAAGACAGATAGAGAAGGTGATAGTTGCAGTTGCGTAAGGCGCAGACGCTTCCGCCGCGCTCCAGCCAGACTCAGTGACTAGTGCTTTGTTAAATACACTCCAAGCATACAGGATGCCAAGACAAAGGTTGATACAGAATCCCGCTAGCAGGATGCGCATCGCTTTATCAATCTTGCTCATTTTCTTTCCCAGTTTTCCTCAATAAAGAGGATTGGTTAATAGTCAATACATTCAAATTAAGTTTGCGTTTATCAACATAAAACGCAATGGGCGCGAATTATAACCAATATAAGTGTGATTGGAATCTCTTTTTCAATCCGAACACAAAAATATTTCCAATTGTTAACAGCGTGTGTACAACCCCTTTATTGGTAAGGGTTTGACATTCGGTAACGGAAGTATAATACGCATCGTTTATTGGTATGGTGTGTTGCAGTTTTTGTGGAGGATAACCAATAAAAACATAGGCTTACATATTTCGGTAATCCGGACCACCGCCACCTTCGGGAGGGAACCAAGTGATATTGCAGGATGGGTCTTTAATATCGCAAGTTTTGCAATGAAGACAATTCGTTGGGTTAATTTGTAGCTGTTTCTCGCTATTTAACTCAACAATCTCGTAAACACCCGCGGGGCAATACCTCTGGCTGGGTTCGTCAAACATGGGGATATGATTGCAAATGGCACGCCGACGGCTAGCAACGTGCAAATGATTAGGTTGATTTTCTTCGTGTTTTGTACCAGACAAGTACACCGACGACGGTCTATCAAAGCTCAGCTTTTTATCGGGTTTTGGGTAATCGATTTTTGGACAAACGTGTTTTTCTTTTAAGCAAAGGTAATCGGCTTGCAGATCTTTGATGTTCCAAGGCACAGGTTTTTTGCTGAACCTTGGCCAAATGTTTTGCTCTATAGCCGCGATCGCGCCGCCTAACACGTTACCGTGTTTGTGAATGGCTCCGTTGAAATTGCGCGCTTGGCTTAATTCTTCGTAAAGCCAAGATTGCTCAAAATGGGTTTGATAGTCGGCTTCAAAGCTTGGATGACTACTTGTTAGCTCTTTGGCAATGGCTTCGGCGGCGATCAAGCCAGACTTCATCGCGGTGTGGCAACCTTTGATTTTGGCATTGTTTAGTGTGCCTGCATCACAACCAATGAGTAAGCCACCAGGGAATTGTTGTTTAGGGAGTGAAAATAATCCACCTTTCGCGAGGGCTCTGGCGCCAAAACAGAGTCTTTCTGCGCCTTGCAAATGTTTAGAGAACGCAGGGTGGTGTTTCAATCGTTGAAACTCTTCAAAAGGGTCAAGGTAAGGGTTGCTGTAATTGAGATCCACAATTAACCCTACGGCAACTTGGTTGTTGACTAGATGGTATAAAAAGCTGCCCCCATTAGTGTGCGACTCACTTAACGGCCAGCCTAAACCGTGAATAACTGTGCCCGGCTTATGTCTAGGATCGTTGTCAGGGAGTTGCCATAACTCTTTAATACCCAGCGCATAATGTTGGGGCTGTTTACCCTTGTGGAGTTTGAACTTTCGGATCAGCTTTCTGCCCAAGTGTCCTCTGGCACCTTCTGAAAATACGGTGTACTTAGCTTTAAGGATCACGCCGGGTTCAAAATTACTTTTTGGTTTGCCTTCTTTATCTAACCCTAAGTCAGACGTAACAACTCCAGCCACATTACCTTCGTTATCGTAATGGATACTTCTTGCGGCAAAGCCGGGGAATACTTCCACGCCAAGTTGTTCTGCTCGTTCGGCCAACCAAACACACAGTTGACCTAAACTAATAACATACTGATGGCTATCACAGTGCAACGTATTCGGGACAATAAAGTGGGGCAGGCCAAAGTGGTTGTGTTTTGTTGCTAGGTAAATAAGCGATTCATCACTCACTGGCGTCATTGGTGGTGGGTTGGGGTTGTCTCGCCAGTCCGGGAAGAGTTCGTCTAAGGCTTTGGGGTCGAAAACGGCGCCAGATAGAATATGAGCCCCTACTTGGGAGCCTTTTTCAATCACACAAATATTTAAATCTAATCCATGAGATTCATTCAGTTGGGCGATCTGGCAGGCACAAGATAGGCCAGCAGGCCCTGCGCCAACAATGACTACGTCAAACTCCATGGTGTCTCTTTCCATCTTACAACCCAACCTATTGCTCAGCTTGTCCCATTAAATATAGTTCAGTTAACCCAAACTTTACTAAGCTGAGATTAGCGTGCCAGAGTTATGGGATGGGATGGGATGGGATAAGGAGCGGGGACATGAGTCAATCTTCACCAAGAGTTTTAGTTGTGGTTCAGCATGATGGTACTCATTGCAGCCCGAGTACATTATCGACCTTTTCTGCTGCGCAGCAGCTTGCAACATTGTGTGCGAAGTGCCCGATTGATGCTTTGCTGGTGGGTTATCAATGCCAGCCAGTCTGCGAAGAGTTGCAGCAACTTGGCATTATCAACCAAGTGAATCTGGTAGATGACGAATGGTATGTTCATCCCTTAAGTGAGCGTATTGCACCTGTGGTGGCAGAAGTCAGTCAACGCTATTCCCACGTGCTCTCGTCAGCAACGACATTTGGTAAAGATTTAATGCCCCGCGTTGCGGCTTTGCTTGATGTTGGCCAGCTTTCTGATATTACCGCGATAGAATCTGCCGATACCATTATCAGGCCTATTTACGCAGGCAACGCTTACGCTCGGGTTCAGTCGAGCGACCCGATTAAAGTGATGACTGTACGCGAATCGGCGTTTGATAATATCCAGCCGACTGAAGGCTCGACCACAGTGACTCGTTTGCAACGGGTTAACTCGCCAATTTCGACGGAGTTTGTCGGGCAAATCATGACAGAATCTGCTCGGCCTGATCTTACATCTGCCAAAGTTGTTGTCTCAGGAGGAAGAGGCCTTGGTAGCAAAGAGAACTTTACACTCGTCGAAACATTGGCCGATAAGTTGGGTGGTGCTATCGGTGCGTCCCGGGCTGCGGTGGATGCGGGTTTTGTCCCGAATGATCTACAGGTTGGGCAAACGGGTAAAGTGGTTGCCCCTGACCTGTATATTGCTGTGGGGATTTCAGGCGCGATACAGCACATCGCGGGTATGAAAGAGTCTAAAGTGATCGTCGCGATCAATAATGACCCTGATGCACCCATCTTTGAGGTGGCTGATTATGGGTTAGTCGGTGATTTGTTTACCATTGTGCCGGAACTAATAGAAAATCTTTAATTGTTACAATGTCACGATTTATGGAAAGTAGACCCAACTGGGCCCACTTTCTATTTGAGATGGCAGTGAGTCATCTCAAGGTTTGGTTACTCTCTAAATTGACTTTCTAAATGCCAGACGAGCTTTTTGGTAAACCTTGCAGCTTCGCCGCCTGTACACGCTCGATGGTCAAAGGTTATGGATAACGGCATTGCTTTAATCGCGACAGGCTGGTCGTTTTTCATGACGACTTTGTCGATGATTCTACCTGCTCCAACAATAGCGACTTGAGGCGGTGAGACGACGGGGGTCGCATAGATTCCGGCAATCGCGCCAAAGTTAGACAGTGTGATGGTGGCATGTTGAAGCTGCTCGCGCCCCACTTTTCTTGAACGGATGCCCTCAATGGTTTCATTAAGCCAGCGACGAACGCCCTCCGAAGAGAAATTATCGGCATCCCTTAATACCGGCACATACAGGCCGTGTTCACTATCAACAGCAATACCGATGTTGACCTTGCTATGAACGCAACGGGTCATGGTATCGGCGTCAAACCACGCATTCAGTGCTGGCTCTTGCTTGCATGCATAAACTACCGCTTTGATTAGGCGAGCCGAGATATCCTCCTCCTGATTCCAATTGGCTAAACTGGCCTCTTCGGTAATGGTAACGGCAGCAACAGCGTGGTGAGATTCCGTCATGGTTGTGGCCATGGTTCGACGAGCGCCCTTAAGCAACTCAGTGCCGGGCTCTTGTCGTCCAGCTTCATGGTAAATATCGCTGTCGATAATTAACCCATTTGGTCCAGTACCACTTACTTTATCCAAATTAACGCCTAGCTTTTTCGCCAGAAGACGCGCAGAGGGCATAGCCGTTACCGGAGACTGATCCATAGGGGTGTTATTGCCACCGATCCAAAAGTCATCCACATTAACCTGATGGGTTTGGTGTGACACATTGCCCACTACTGTAGCGGCGTCGGCATTTTGTTTGCTTTGCTCGGATTGCTTTGACTGCACAGCATTATCCGCATTCACTTCTTCAATCTCGAGCAGTAGCGCGCCAATATTGACTACATCGCCTTCTTCACCATGACGGCTGAGTATTTTTCCACTGCAAGGCGAGGGGACTTCAACCACGGCTTTGGCGGTTTCGACCGTAAGCACAACTTGGTCGAGTTCGACATGATCGCCGACTTTGACGTGCCACTCGACGATCTCTGATTCGGCTAACCCTTCACCAAGGTCAGGTAATAAGAAGCGTTTCATTTCCATCCCTCCACCAGCTCTCGCGCAGCTTGTATGATGTCTTGTTCCTGAATCATGAAGTAATCTTCATTACGGTAGTAAGGCATAATGGTGTCCATCCCTGTAACACGCTTTGGTGGTGCTTTAAGTATACACATTGCACTTTCTGACACTCTTGCCAAAATCTCTGCGCCAACGCCACAGGTTCGGCTGGCTTCATGAACCACCAGCAGTCGGCCCGTTTTCTCAAGCGACTTAATAATGGTATTCATATCGATAGGCTTGATTGAGGCAAGATCAATGACTTCTACAGAAATGCCTTGGTTTGACAGTTCCTGTGCGGCTTGCAGCGACTCAACTACGCAAGCCCCCCACGTCACAAGGGTGATGTCTCGGCCTTTACGCAGTGTAAAGCAGGTGTCGAGAGGCAGTGCCTCACCGTTGTCGATAACATTGGACTTCACCGTCCGGTAGATGCGTTTAGGTTCAAAGAACATCACCGGATCATTGCTTCGAATTGACGCCAGCAGTAAGCCATACGCACGCTGTGGCGAAGATGGGATCACCACTTTAAAGCCTGGAATCTGCGCAAATAAGGCCTCGACACTTTCTGAATGGTGCTCTGGTGCGTGAATCCCGCCGCCAAAGGGAGCGCGAAATACCGCAGGGCAGGTTAGGCGCCCTCGGGTTCGGTTGCGCATACGTGCGGCATGACACATCAAGTGTTCCAAAGCCGGGAAGACAAACCCTTGGAACTGAAACTCTGCTACTGGCCGTAATCCTTGAGAAGCCATCCCAACCGCCACGCCGCCGATCAAGGCTTCTGCTAGAGGAGAGTCTATTACTCGGCGAAGACCAAACTTCTCTTTTAGCCCGACAGTTGCTCGGAACACACCGCCGTTATCACCGACATCTTCCCCCAAGACAACCACATTTTTATCGCAATCCATCTCATGGTGGAGCGCAAGGTTCACTGCCTCAACTAACGTTATCTCAGCCATGTTGACCTCCTTGCATACGCATGACTTTATGAATCAGTTCGTCTCGCTGTGCGTTTAGCTCGGCAGGGGGCGATTCATACAAGTAATCGAACGCACTTTCTGGTGCTTGCGGGACTAGGTTGGTGTAGTTATCGACCGCCGCTTCTACCAAACTTTTACACTCTTGCAGCCATGCTTGCTCTTGTTCGTCGGACCACGCGCCGATATTGGTCAAGTATAGTTTCAGCCTTTGAATTGGTTCATATTGCCAAGCTTGTTGTAGCTCATCGTCACTACGGTATCGGCTAGCATCATCGGCGGTTGTATGATCACTCAGGCGATAGCTTACGGCTTCGATGAGTGTTGGACCTTTTCCTTTTCTTGCTTTATCTAAAGCCGCTAAAACACAGTCATGTACCGCGACGGCATCATTACCATCCACCGTAACGCCGTTCATTCCCGCTCCTCTTGCTTTTTCAGACAGAAAATCGGCGGCGCACTGTAGTGCTCGAGGGACAGATATTGCCCACTGGTTATTATTAATCACGAATACCAAAGGTAGATTCCAAGCGCCTGCACAATTGATGGATTCAAGAAAGTCGCCTTTCGAGGTTGCGCCATCACCACAAGTGACCAATGCCGCCTTATGAGCGCCTTCTATTTTTAGTGCAGCGGCGACACCAACGGCATGAGTGCATTGTGTCGCGATGGGAACACAGAAAGGCAGGTCATGGCAGTGCACATCTTCGCTCGGTGTAAAATCGCTACCGCGTTCATCGCCGCCCCAATATTGCAGATTCTTTTCCATCGGGATGCCACGCACCCACATCGCAGGCATATCTCGATAGTAGGGAATAAGAACGTCGTTGGGTTGTAGTGCATGGCCAATGCCAATACCAAAGGCTTCGGCCCCTAAATGAGAAGGGTAAGTACCCAGTTTTCCAGTGCGCTGTAGCGCCACGGCTTTATTATCATAGGTACGGCTTAACACCATATCCTGATAAAACGTAACTAAGGTTTCATTGTTTGCCCATGCGGGTAATTGCTCTACCGTTTCCCCTAGATGGTTGATAAAGCGGAGCATAGGCAAAGATTGCACATTCATGGGAATCTCCTTTGTTGTCGCTCTCAGGTGGATCGCACCTTCAAGTGACGAATCATGACTTATTGACCATGTTTCGGTTTAAGCCTTAACAGACGCCTGCAATAGCCAAAAGTTGGGGTAATCAACACAAATCGCTATTGGTTGCTCAATCGCCATTGTTTTTTGCTGATATAACAGAAAGAAACAGCGATCAATTTTAGTGTCCAAAAGTTTATCTAAGTGTAATCAAAATGTTAAAAAATGCTTAATTTGACTCGAAGGTAGAGAGTAAATTGAGGTTTACATCGATGATTTTGTAGGGATATGTGTGGAATTTGAGGAATGTAAGAAACACAGGTGAGAGTGATTCTCTGGTTTTTAATCGCGAGTTAGTGAAATGTATTAAATAATAGAAAATAAAAAAACAGCAGACTTA
>NZ_BCUD01000008.1 GCF_001591105.1 Vibrio nereis NBRC 15637
TCTAAATTTGTGAGGCCTTTACTGAAGTAAGTAAAACACCATCTAAGATATCGAATAAAATCGCTATCCAAAAATTTGGAGCGACACACGAGGTTCGAACTCGTGACCTCAACCTTGGCAAGGTTGCGCTCTACCAACTGAGCTAGTGTCGCAAATGGAGGCGCGTCCCGGAGTCGAACCGAGGTCCACGGATTTGCAATCCGCTGCATAGCCACTCTGCCAACGCGCCTTCGATACTCAATCAGAAGAATTGTTTCGCCTTCCTCTTGGGTACGGGATGCATTTTACGGATTCATCTCTTTGAGTCAACACTATTTTTAATTTTTTGAATCGTTTGTCTAAATAACACCCAGAGAGCTCTATATTGGTCAATTTAGTATCGCTATTTGCTCAAATATGGATAACTTTCTTGGTCGTAACCAAAGTAGTAGATACAAAAAAACGGGCGACTGCCCGTTTAATTAATTCGTTAATGATGCTTTTCATCTAGCAAATCATCTTTAGCAGCCATCAGATACTGTGCCATCGACCAATATGTGAGGATTGTTGCCACATAAAGTGCTGCGTAACCAAGCCAGACCATCCAGTCATCATAGCGCCAAATCAATACCCATAAGGCGAACATTTGCGTTAGCGTTTTCACTTTCCCAACCCACGAGACAGCGACACTTGCGCGTTTGCCTATTTCAGCCATCCATTCTCGCAACGCTGAAATAATAATTTCACGAGCAATCATCGTCACGGCAGGTATAGTAATCCAGATGGTATGAAAATGTTCAGTAATCAGAATCAACGCCGTTGCCACTAACACTTTATCGGCAACTGGGTCGATAAATGCCCCGAAACGGGAAGTTTGGCCCAACTTACGCGCTAGCATACCGTCTAACCAATCCGTAAAGCCTGCGACCCAGAAAACCATTGCCGCAGCAAAAGGCGCCCACTCATATGGGAGATAGAAGACAACGACAAATACTGGAATAAGGAAAAGTCGCATTAAAGATAAAATGTTAGGGATGTTTAAACGCATATTTATTAGTGGCTCTTATCGTGTTGCGCTGTTTACTGCTTGAAAACAGGCCCTTATGGTGCGGGATTTTTCCTATTGTTTCAATGCTTGATAAATGTTTTCTGCTAAAGAATGACTGATGCCCGGCACTTTGGCGATTTCTTCAACGCTTGCACGCTTAAGTTCTTGCAAACCACCCATATATTTCAAAAGCGCTTGGCGACGTTTGGGGCCTACCCCTTCAATCCCTTCCAGTGCGCTGGTTCTACGTGTTTTACCACGTTTAGCTCTGTGTCCTGCAATCGCGTGGTTGTGGCTCTCATCTCGTATATGCTGCATTAGGTGTAAGGCAGGCGCATCACTTGGCAAATTAAACTCATCGCCTTCAGTGGTGATTAACGTTTCCAAGCCCGGCTTGCGTGTTACTCCCTTCGCAATACCTATCAAGCGAGGTTTTTTCGGCCAATCCCCCCAGTACTGAGAGATGATCTCATGTGCTCGGTTAAGTTGCCCTTTACCACCATCGATAAACACAATATCTGGGATTTTATCGATGTCTAATTGCTTAGAGTAGCGACGTTCCAATGCTTGTCCCATTGCTGCATAATCATCTCCGCCGGTAATACCGCTGATATTATAACGCCGATATTCTTGTTTCAGTGGTCCTTCGTGGTTGAATACGACGCAAGAGGCAATGGTACTTTCTCCCATCGTGTGCGAGATATCAAAACATTCCATTCGCGCAATATTGTCCATCCCCAACACTTCTCGCAGCTCCTTAAAGCGTTGAGAAATCGTCATCTTATGGTTGATCTTGGTTGTAATTGCCGTCAACGCATTGGTATTGGAAAGCTTCAAATAACGACCACGTGTCCCCGTAGGGTTAACGTGAAAATGCACTTTACGCCCTGCGATAGCCGAAAGTGCTTGCGATAGAGGTTGCGTTTCGTCGATCAAACCAGCATTGAGAATGATCCGAGTCGGAATAGTACGTGCTTCGTTGTGACTCAAATAATATTGACTCAAGAAGCTGTAAAACACCTCTTGCTGTGTCGTGTTATTCGGAATTTTAGGGAAATGGCTGCGGCTGCCCAGCACTTTGCCTTGACGAATCATCAGAATATGGATGCAAGCGATTCCATTTTCCTGAGCAAAGCCCAGCACATCCATATCGTCCATCGAATCTTCAGAAACAAATTGCTGCTCTTGAACACGCCTTATGGCCTGTATCTGATCGCGAAACTTAGCGGCATCTTCAAACTTTAGGGTTTTACTTGCCTGCTCCATTTTTTCTACCAACGTGTTCAGTACTTGTTGATCCTTCCCCTGTAAGAATAAGCGAACAAGATCGACTAACTCAGCGTACTCTTTATCTGAGATGATACTGCTAACACACGGGGCCGCACAGCGCCCAATTTGGTACATCAGACACGGTCGAGTCCGATTACTGTAAACCGTATCTTCACACTGACGTACCGGAAAGATTTTCTGGATAAGATGAAGCGTTTCTCTTACTGCACCGGAGTCAGGGTACGGCCCAAAGTACTCCCCTTTTCTCTTTTTGGCGCCGCGGTGCATCGATAATCTAGGGTGCCGATGACCACTGATAAAAATATATGGGTAAGATTTATCGTCACGCAGCAACACATTGTATTTGGGTAGATATTGCTTGATGTAATTGTGCTCAAGGATCAGTGCTTCGGTCTCTGTATGAGTAACCGTTACATCTATTTTGGCAATATTACTAACGAGCGCGCGCGTTTTTTCGCTATCAACGTTTTTGCGGAAGTAGCTAGAAAGGCGTTTTTTAAGATCTTTGGCTTTACCGACGTAAATAACGACAGCCTCGGTGTTATACATTCGATAAACACCAGGCTGGTTAGTTACAGTTTTTAGGAAGGAAACCGAGTCAAACGAGGATGTCACTACAAGGTCTCGGTGTCTAACATTCCATGACGGATGGCAAGATGGGTAAGTTCGACATCACCACTGATGTCTAGCTTATTAAACAAACGATAGCGGTAGCTGTTAACCGTTTTAGGACTCAAGTTCAGTTGTTCAGAAATATCTGTGACTTTTTGCCCCTTCGTAATCATCATCATGATCTGCAATTCACGCTCTGAGAGATCGGCAAAAGGATTTTCCGACGCTGGAGAGAATTGGCTTAGTGCCATCTGTTGAGCGATTTCTGGCGAGATGTAGCGCTGGCCACTATTCACCACACGAATTGCATTGACCATTTCATCTGGCCCTGCGCCTTTTGTCAGGTACCCGGCAGCGCCGGCCTGCATCACTTTAGTTGAAAACGGATTTTCCGTATGAACAGTTAAAACGATGATTTTCACATCAGGATTGAATCGCAATATTTTCTTGGTAGCTTCTAACCCACCAATACCAGGCATATTCATATCCATCAAAATGACGTCGGCATGATTGCTACGACACCATTTCACTGCATCTTCACCGCTTTCAGCTTCCCCTGCTACGTTCATTCCACGGACGTCTTCAATAATACGTCGTATCCCTGTGCGAACCAGCTCGTGATCATCTACAAGGAAAACACTTATCAAACTTGTATCTCCACACTTCATATTCAGCTTTGTCGCCACACTTTATCGTGGACAACAGGATGGTTGCATAGTTTAACGCAAATTTCGAAAATTGCTTACTCTGAATATGTGCCCAAACGCAAACTTTGGCAAGTACTTATTTTTAGAACTGTCGGTGATAGCCTTAGTGACATAAATATCACTACAGTTGCAGTTAAAATGCTTTATATGTCTCACTATTGAAATAGCAAAACGTGAAACATCAGGCATAATTTGAAATTCGGATGGAATTCATCTATTTGTAAAAAGGTGTGAATATATTGATTCCACTGTAAGGCTAACTCATTGTTAGCAAATATATAATTTAATAAGGAATTGTTATGAAAAAGCTACTAGCAGTGGCAGCTCTGGCTTCAACTCTACCTCTATCAAACGTTGCAATGGCTGACTCAGATATTGGTTGTGGTCTAGGTACTATGGTATTTGACGGCAAGTCAGGCAAAGTATTTAAAGTTCTTGGTGCTACTACTAACGGTACTTCTGGTAACCAAACTTTCGGTATCACTTTTGGTACTCTTGGATGTGACGGTAACGGAACAATCACATCAGCTCAAAAACTAGCTCTATTTATCGATGGCAACATGGATAACCTAGCTCGTGATATCGCTAAAGGCGAAGGCGAAACTCTAGCAACTCTTTCTGAAGTTTGGGGCATCAGCGCAGCAGACAAAACTGCTTTCAACGAGCTAGCTCAACAAAACTTCGCAGAAGTTTTCAAATCTGAAAACGTAACTTCTCAAGAAGTATTTGCTAACCTAAATACTCTAGTTGCTAGCGACAACGCACTAGCAGCTTACGCAATCTAAGTCGACTCACTTAGTATTTCAAAGGTGCTCATTTGAGCACCTTTTTCATGTCTCCATACCGTGAAATATTAGCTGAGTATTCTAATGCTCTTGTTTGAGTTATAGAGTACTTAGCTAATCTCACGGATTGAACAGCAGTATCACATGAAGCTAACTTCCCTTTGTAAATCTCTTCTTATTGGTCTTGGTGCACTTGCAAGTACATCCGCATTTTCACAGCAAAACTTCGACACAGAACAGCTAGCCAGGGACCCTTACTGGTTAAAATTAGGCCATTACATTCCCAACACCTTCTCTGGCTTTGAAAGTAGCGTGGATAAGGGTGATTTTTTCTTTTCACCACAGGGTAAATCATCACCAGAAGCAGAGTTGGTAGCCACTATCAATGCGCTCTATAGCGACGATCAGACCGCAGCAAACGAAGCCCGTTGTCAATATCCAGCCCGTTATACGTGGCTCGAATCTAAGCTTGGCAATGCAGCAAAATTGAATTGTGAAGAGCTAGAAACTTGGCGTGATGTGATCGACCCTGAGGGTATGACGCTGGTTTTCCCTACCGCCTTTATGAATAATCCTTCATCCATGTTTGGTCATACACTTCTACGTGTCGATGCCAAAGATCAGACTCGACACAAAGAACTGGTCGCGTTTGCTATTAACTTTGCTGCCGAACCTGAAACGCAAGATAATGCGGCACTTTATGCGTTCAAAGGCCTTGTGGGGAGTTACCCTGGACGATTTACGGTAATGCCCTACTACCGCAAAGTCCGTGAGTACAACGACATTGAATCTCGCGACATTTGGGAATACAAACTCAAGCTGAGCGAAGAAGAAGTGAACCGAGTTTTACTCCACCTTTGGGAGATGCAACGTGCAGAGTTTGACTACTACTTCCTAGATGAGAACTGTTCATATCAATTGCTGGCTCTATTAGAGTTAGCGAGAGACGATTTGTCTTTAATTGCAGATTTTCCTCTTCAAGCGATTCCATCCGATACGGTGGAAACATTGGCTAAGAATGGCTTACTTGAAGAGCCAAAGTATCGTGAAGCATTTGGTACTCGCCTACTTCATCAAAGTGAAGAAATCGACCCACGATTATTCGAAGCTGCGAAACAAGCAAAACAGGGTCAATTTCCTTCAGAAACTGACTACACTGACGCTGAGCGTGCCGCCATTCTGGAATTTGCCTACGAATGGCTCAATTTTGAGTTGTATGACTTAGGTTTGGAGCGAGACCCGACGGCCAAACGTCTCACATCGCTACTGTATCAACGCAGTAGAATCAAAGTAGACTCTCCATTTTCTGCTGTGCCAAAACCGGACGTTTCACCTGAAAAAGGCCACGCGTCTGCACGACTAGGAATGAGTTACCAATACAGCGACAGCTTTACCAATAAAGCAACATTCGAATGGCGAGCGGCATACCACGATCTACTGGACTCACAGGCAGGGTTTATTCCAGGCGCCAAAATCAGCTTTTTTGATACTCAGTTTAGTATTGATGAAAATGGCACCAGTCGACTTGACCGCTTCTACTTTATGGACTCAATGGCATTAGCGCCTTCAAACCAAGTGTTTGATAGTTGGGCTTGGAATGCTCGCATTGGCTTTGACCGCAAGCCAGACGAACATAAGCTTGCCGGACGCACTTTCGCCCAAGGTGGATTTGGTAAAGCCTGGGGAGACTCGGATGGCCTTCACCTTTATGCTCTTATATCAGGAGATCTAAGCGGTGGTGAGCTAACAAATTATGATGCCGTAACGGGCGCTGGGGTTGAAGCTGGCTTACTGTACCAATTGGGCAGCAGCCATCGCTTTGGCCTACAAGGGCAATACCTGACTTTGTTTAATTCTGAAGCAGACCAGAATGCGAGTACAACAGCCAGTTGGCAATGGTCACTTGATAGGAACTTTGCAATTCGTAGCCAAGTCTCATACCAGCATTGGCACAACGAGGATGTCAGCGGCAAAATCACTGGGTATCTCTACTACTAGTCACATCTGTGCTAAGCTGCTGGAGCGAAACATCAAGTTGGTGTTTCGCTTTTTATTTAGCAGTAACAAAATGACAATGAATCAAGGCTTCCTCCTTACACGACAGGCGCGAGATGTTTCTGGTGCTACGCAAATCGATTTATGGCTCTCCACGGAGCATGGGCCAGCGCAGCTGATCATCGAGGGGGAGAAACCCGTTTTCTTTATTCCCCAATCTGACACACCACTAGCGGAACAACTAGCGCGTACACACGGTATTTCTGCAAGCTTTAAAGCACTGCCACTTCAAAGTTTTGACTCAACGCCCCTTACTGCCTGCTATTGCTCCACGATTAAAACCTCACAAGCATTGAGCCAGAAGCTCAAAGATGAGGAAGTTTTGGTTCTGGAAGACGATATTCGCCTTGCTGATCGGTACTTAATGGAGCGCTTCATCAAAGGTAGTGTGGAATTTACAGGCCAAATACAGCAACGCACTAGCCACATCCGGACAACAGACGTGAAGTGTCGTCAGGGCAGCTATACTCCGAGTCTAAAAGTGGTTTCCCTCGATATTGAATGCTCCGAAAAAGGCATTCTTTACTCTATTGGCCTCGATAGCCCAATGGATAGCCGCGTGATCATGATTGGAGAAGAGCAACCTGCTGACACGCCGATTGAATGGGTGAAAGACGAACGCGAGCTTTTACTTGCGATGGTGAATTGGTTTAAACAGTTCGATCCAGATGTCATTGTAGGCTGGAATGTTATTGACTTCGATTTCCGACTTTTGCACAAGCGCGCCGAGTGGAACAAGCTCAGGCTCTACATAGGACGAGCCAATCAAGCTAGTTTTTTCCGCACATCAAACACCACCCAACAGGCATTTATTTCCATTCCTGGACGAGTGGTGATGGATGGTATTGATACGCTTAAAACCGCAACCTATCACTTTAGAAGTTGGTCTCTCGAATCTGTTTCTCAAGAATTATTAGGAGAAGGTAAAGAGATTCATAACGTTCATGACCGTATGGATGAAATCAACCATATGTTCAGAAAAGACAAGCCCTCTCTTGCTCGTTACAACCTTCAAGATTGTGTCTTGGTCAATAAAATATTTGAGCACACACATTTGCTGGAATTCGCTATTGAACGTTCAAGACTAACGGGTGTAGAGCTGGATCGTGTCGGTGGTTCAGTTGCTGCGTTTACCAACCTCTACTTACCGCAAATTCACCGCGCGGGTTATGTGGCACCGAATCTACATTCTGAAAACTGGATCGCCAGTCCTGGTGGGTATGTAATGGACTCCATACCGGACCTCTATGATTCGGTTCTGGTTCTCGACTTCAAGAGCCTTTACCCTTCCATCATTCGCTCTTTCCTGATTGATCCTATGGGGCTGATCGAGGGCTTAAAGCAAGAAATTGGCAAAGATAGAAATCAAGCTGTCCCGGGGTTTCGCGGCGGACAATTCCACCGGACAAGGCACTTCTTACCTAAAATGATCGAGGATCTTTGGGCTGCGCGAGATGTCGCCAAGAAGAATAACGAAAAAGCCTTTTCTCAGGCTATTAAGATCATCATGAACTCGTTTTATGGTGTGCTCGGATCGTCTGGCTGTCGCTTTTTTGATACTCGGCTAGCATCGAGTATTACCATGCGTGGCCATGAGATTATGAAACAGACCAAAAAGCTGATCGAAGCACAAGGTTTTCAGGTTATTTACGGTGATACCGACTCCACTTTCGTCTCTCTCAACGGTCAATTCACGCAAGCTGAAGCCGATAAAGTCGGTAATGAGCTGGTCGCTTACATCAATGATTGGTGGACGAAGCACCTTAAAGATGAGTACAACCTGACATCCATTCTTGAGCTGGAATACGAAACGCACTATCGCAAGTTTTTGATGCCGACTATACGTGGGCAGGAAACGGGTTCAAAGAAACGTTATGCCGGGCTGATTGGCGAAGGTGACAAAGAGAGAATTGTCTTCAAGGGGTTAGAAAGTGCCCGTACGGACTGGACGCCTCTTGCTCAACGTTTTCAATCCACGCTTTACTCTATGGTCTTTCACGATGAAGACCCAAGTGACTACGTGCGTGACTTTGTAGAGCGCACCTCAGCCGGAGAGTTTGATAGTGAGCTGGTTTATCAAAAGCGTCTACGCCGTAAACTCCACGAGTACCAAAAAAATATTCCGCCGCAAGTGCGTGCAGCACGCATGGCAGATGAAATCAACGCTCAGTTAGGTCGCCCCCTCCAATACCAGAACAAAGGTCGCATCGAGTACTTGATTACCACTTCCGGACCCGAGCCTAAAGAATACCTAAAGAGTAGTATCGATTATCAGCACTATATCGATAAGCAACTTAAGCCCGTCGCCGAAGCCATCTTGCCCTTTATTGGGTTAGACTTCTCTTCTTTGAGCGAACCACAGCTCGGGTTGTTCTAACAAGCCGCTGCATATTCAACTGCAAGCGGCTTCAACTAACCGATTCTGAATTCGGTTTTCTTGTATTGCTTAGCCAACCAATCCCCAAAACTATCTAAAATACCGATGACTGAACGTTTGGCGATTAACCGCCCAGAAAGCAGAATACCTAAGCGTTCAATCTCGACCTGTTTATCAGGATAATAGCGCAGGAACTGCTGCCCACACTCAATGGGATCATCAAACCAGTTTTTGTCTCGGTACATAACCAGTGAGTAACTCGCCCTCAGTAGCTTCTTCGCAATGATTTTTTGCGCTTTAATCTGTTCTTCGTCTTTAGCGGCTCTAGCAATGCGGTTTCGATACACAGCTACCCAGTCTTCTACATCCATATTCCAGTGTTTTGCAATTTCCCAACTTGGTTCATAGTCACCAAAGCATTGCGCTAAATCTTCACCGTAGACACAAACAGAGCAATGACGCAGTTGAAAGCCCCAAGAAAAAATACTTTCCAGGCTCGCGACCTCTTCAACCAACGCTGACTTAAAGGAAATCTCATTAATAAAGGGATAGGCTTTTTGAAAACGCCACTTAATTGAGTTAAGTAACGCCGTTTTGGTATCTGCATATGGTCGATGTGTTACCACAATCACATCCAAGTTTGATAGCCCTGGCTTTGCTGTTTTTCGGGCAACACTCCCGTATAAATAAACACTGTGTAGATTATCACCCACCCCAGCCTTCAGTGAGCGAACAAGGTCGTGAATGGCAGGTTGATATTGCGCTTGAAACGGTTGTTTAGGATCGATGGTAGAAAGAGACATTTAACCAAGAAAACAGCTATTCATGAATCCGCTCATGATCTCTCAGCCTAGGCTGTGAATCAAGATATTCCTTTCTACCAAACGCTAGGTATATAATGCGGCTATTCAACACCATACAAAGGGAAAACGTTCATGCCTAAGGCGAGTGAGCTGAAAAAAGGTTTTGCTATTGAGTCAAATGGTAAAACGCTATTAATCAAAGATATCGAAGTGACTACGCCTGGTGGTCGCGGTGGCGCAAAGATCTACAAGTTGCGTTGTACTGAGCTGGGTACAGGCGCACGTGTTGACGAGCGTTTCAAGTCTGATGATGTCGTTGACACGGTAGACATGTACAAACGTGCTTCTGCATTTTCTTACGTAGATGGCGATGAGTACATCTTTATGGACAACGAAGATTACACGCAGTACACGTTTAAAAAAGAAGAGATCGAAGATGAACTTCTGTTCATTACAGAAGATATTCAAGGTCTGCATATCATCCTAGTGAACGGTAACGCGGTAGGCATCGAACTTCCGGCATCTGTTGAGCTTGTGATCGAAGAGACTGACCCATCAATCAAAGGGGCATCAGCGTCTGCACGTACCAAGCCAGCCCGCTTTGCGACTGGTCTAACGGTACAAGTTCCTGAGTACATCGCGACAGGTGATCGCATTGTGATCAACACTACCGAACGTAAATACATGAGCCGCGCGTAACTATGTCTGAATTGATTTCTTACGACGACACCATAGACAATGCCTATGACATCTTTTTAGAGATGGCTCCAGATAACCTGGAAGCAGCAGACGTGATCATTTTTACCGCACAGTTCGAAGAGCGTGGCGCTGCTGAGCTAGTAGAAACCGCGAATGACTGGACGGGACACGTAGGGTTTGAAGTAGATAAGGAAATCTATGCAGAAGTACGTATCGGCCTTGTAAACGAAGAAGACGACGTTTTAGATGATGTCTTCGCTCGATTACTTGTCAGCCGAGACCCTGAGCATAAGTTTTGTCACATTCTATGGAAACGTGACTAAACTAGGCCATGTTAGATACACAAACACCCAAGTAAACTTGGGTGTTTTCTGCCAGTCTGAAACTGAATAATCTTAACAAACAGTAAATTCTTGCTGGGTCGCAGACCGAGTCTTACTCATTTACTGGAATGTTTTCTACACGTGCTTTCAGTTTTTGACCAGGACGGAAGGTCACTACGCGGCGAGCACTGATTGGAATGTCTTCACCCGTTTTTGGGTTCCGACCAGGACGTTCATTTTTGTCACGTAGGTCAAAATTACCAAAACCAGACAGTTTTACCTGTTCGCCACCTTCTAGTGCTTTACGAATTTCTTCGAAAAACGCCTCAACCGTTTCCTTGGCATCCCGCTTACTGAATCCATGTTGTTCAAACAGGTTCTCAGCCAAATCGGCCTTTGTGAGCGCCATAAAACTTTCCTCAAAGCTGTGTTAAACATTGCCGCCGCTAGGCGACACCTTAATTTTAGTTAGACCAATCAACGACATATCAGCCTCACCTTGGAAAGTGTATGCCAAGCTTATGATTTTCGCCAACTTTTTTATCTAATGTTCACACTTAGATTTAAGAAGCTGACTATTGGGCCACCTTATCCGACAACATTTCATAACGAAAATTATCTAAAAGTTCATTAAATATCAGAAAGTTAAACTGAGTTGACAAAATTATCAGTATAAAATACTAAACTTATCGGCAGCGTAATTTTTTATTACACAGTATCGTATGAAATCAGCAAGTTACGAGAAAAATGAAACAACACACGTATTAAAAGCAAGTGAGTGATTAGACCAGATTGTAACAATCAACTGGCATGTATTTTCTTTCGAGTTGTTTCAGATTGTCACGAAGCGCTTTGTCTTCAACTATGATTTAGTTAGACTGATGGAAATGTGAATACCTAAAGATTATTTTAATGAAACAACTGATCGACTTTATCCCTCTTATCGTTTTCTTTGCTCTGTACAAGATGCAAGATATCTATGTTGCAACGGGTGCTCTTATCGTCGCGACCGCCATCCAAATTATTGTGACCTACTTGGTATATAAAAAAGTAGAAAAAATGCAGGTAATCACTTTTTTGATGGTAGCTGTGTTCGGCGGAATGACCATATTCCTGCACGACGATAACTTTATCAAATGGAAAGTGACCATTGTGTACATCGTATTTGCGGTTGGCCTGGCGATAAGCCACGCCATAGGAAAATCAGCAATCAAAGGAATGCTAGGTAAAGAAATTGAACTACCAGATGCCGTTTGGGCCAAAGTCACTTGGGCATGGGTAGCGTTTTTCTCATTCTGTGCGGGCTTAAACATTTATGTTGCCTACGAGTTACCACTTGACGTATGGGTTAACTTCAAAGTATTTGGCCTATTAGCGGCAACCTTTGGCTTTACGATTCTTACAGGCATCTATGTCTACAAGAGCATGCCTAAAAGCCTAAGCAAACCAGAGTCTGGCGACTAACCCCTTTAGTTTGCTACAATCCGGCTTCTTTACCTCTTCTAGAGATTTACAGCGACCCTACAGGTCGCTGTTTTGTTTGTTGTGGATGTCAAATGAGTCAGGAATTTAATGCCCCTAGAGGCCAACTACTACTTCGTACCTTAGCCATGCCTGCAGATACCAATGCGAATGGCGATATTTTTGGTGGCTGGATTATGTCCCAGCTTGACCTTGCGGGTGGCATTCTCGCAAAGGAGATTTCTTCAGGCCGTATCGTCACTGTGTCTGTCTCAAGCATTACCTTTAAAAAACCAGTCCGTGTCGGTGACGTCGTTTGCTGCTACGGTGAATGCACAAATATAGGGCGTACTTCAATGTCGATTAACCTAGAAGTCTGGGTGAAACCTGTCACCGAGAACGGTATTCAGGATCGCTATCAGGTCTGTGAAGCAACCTTCAACTACGTTGCGATTGATAGTGATGGAAAACCACGCCCAATTCGTACCGTTTAACGATTCGATTCACACTTTATCAGCGTTTAGACTTTTAAAATTAAGGTGTTGCGGTAGAGTGAACGTCTATTTTCTTGAAATGCCCAAATAAGGATATTTAGCCATGTGGTACGTTATCTTTTCTCAAGATGTTGAAAACTCGCTTGAAAAGCGCATGAGTGTACGACCTGCTCACCTAGAGCGCCTCCAAGCACTGCAAGATGAAGGTCGTCTGTTGACTGCTGGCCCAATGCCAGCCATCGATTCAGACAACCCCGGAGAAGCGGGATTCACGGGTTCAACCGTGATTGCAGAGTTTGATTCTTTGGCTCAAGCTCAAGATTGGGCTGATGCTGATCCTTATGTTGAAGCTGGTGTGTACGAGAATGTTATCGTTAAGCCATTCAAAAAAGTCTTCTAATAATGAAAAAATACATCAAAACGAGTGTTTTTCTGACCGCGTGTATGATTCTGGCCGGGTGCTCAGCCAGCGCAGAAAAAGAAAAGCATCTCGCCTTACTAGCTGATAGCCGTGCGGGTATGCTCTCTGGTGAATTACCATTAGAGTCTGGTCCCTTATCGATCATGAGAGCAACGGCAAAAGGTTCAACCATCGAACTGATGATGGTCTATAACCAAGATGCCAAAGGTGCCAAACCTATCGCTGAAGTGTTTAAAGGTAGCGTCCAAAGCTATTGCACTTCAAAGGATACGAAAAACAACCTAGAAGCAGGGCTTAGCTACAGAATTAAAATGCGTAATACTCGCGGTCAACTTTTGGTTGATGAGTTAATCACTCAAAAAAACTGCGAATAAAGCTAATGCCCTTCCGAAGCCTCACATTGTGGGGCTTTTTATTGGCCTTCATCCAAACACATAAGCCTTCCGCACATCCGAATATAAATAGTATGAATTTTTTATTTCACATCAAAATCAAAAATGCAGTGAAATATACGTTATTTTAGACACTTAGACGCCAAATATCTTACATTTTTAAGGGAAACTGCCACTGTTTTCAGACAAATCCCCTAAAAACTCATTTTATCCACGTTGACGATCCCCGTATGAGCTTCTAACTTTTCATATTAGTGTCATAACTAGGAGGATCACCACATGAAACGTGCTCGCAACTCATACCGTCTTCAACTTATCAAGGAAGTAGCAACTCGGCGCGAGCGGCTAAATAGTGGTGATCCAATGGCGAGCTATATTCAACAGCTAATTGATGGAAAACCAGAGTGTGACCAGAATGTGGAGCGTAACCATCGATTTTCAGGCAGCCATTATGATGAGCATGCAGGGGGTTGGGTGAGCGACCGATGGGGATTGAAGTAATCTGACTTAAAGTAAACGATCAAAGGCAGCTAATCACTGAGAGTACGTCTTAAGAGCAGCCTACTCACTCTCTGAATCGCTAGAAAAGTTCTTGTTGTGGGTTTTCACTTTGATCGTTGACCCCGCCATTGAGCTTTTCAGCGCGGCGCTTACGAAGATACCTTTGCCGACAAAGCTTTATGACGTGGAGTTTTTGCGCAGTGGTTAATTTGAGCCAATTAAAACGTTCGTCTCGATTACGCATACAGCCTTTGCAGTAGCCTTTTTCATCCACTGTACAGACTCCTACGCATGGGCTTGGTACTTCGAAAAACTCTAACTGCTCCACTTTTGCCTCATTAGAAATTCATCTAATAAATGAATTTACAATACTTAAATATCTTTGTTTATCAATCAGTTCTATTATGTGACATGAGGCGAACTATAACGAAAACCTGACAAAAACAGTGTTTTATTAACTATACTGTCGCCACCAAGCAAATCAGTGCTTACCAAATAATTCACATATTGGAGTTGACTATTATGAAGCTTAGTCCAAAAACATTACTGGCTGCAATTACTCTACCTGTTCTTATGACGGCATGTTCAAGCAACGGTGATGTCAAACAGATTACGGCTCTTGATCTCCAGCACCACAACTGGGAACTAACCAGCCTTGACGGTAAAGATCTCGTGCTTGAAGGTCGCAGTAAAGCCCCTCGCCTTGAAATTGCTGAAAATATGACCGCAAACGGTAACGCTGGTTGTAATAACTTCATTGGTAAAGCTGAGCTAAAAGGCAACCAACTGCGCATTGATAAAATGGGCATGACGATGAAAATGTGTATTGGAAACATCATGGATGTTGAACAAGCTGTTGCCCAAACGCTTTCAGATTGGAGTGATGTGACGTTAACAAATGAATCATTAACTCTAAAAAGTGATGTTCATACCCTGACATTCAAACTGAGTGATTGGAAAAACTAATCTCCGACTCTTACAAAAAATAGCAGCGACAACGCTGCTATTTTTGTTGAAGCCACTTACCTACACCATCATTACTCCCCATATCTATCCTAATTTTCCTGTTTGCTGAAATGAATCGTGTTTTTGCTCGGTCTCATTAATATCGTAGAGTACAAATCCTTAATTCCGAGAGATAGGTTCGGCCGCAGATCAAATCAGATATGTCTATTCCCCTTGATTGCATGCACTTAATCTTTTGAATCAATAACAAACGCACATTTGATAAAAAGTTAGGATGAATTACTATCCAATGTAAGGGAATGACTCTACAAGGGATCTAGTCTCCGACCCCATCGTTTATAACAACAAGGTTAAACACGGATAAAATATGAAAAAGCTATTAACGACGCTTGGTATATTAGCAACCGCCATCTCTGCTCCGAGTTTTGGTGAGACTTGGCAGCAAGTTGAACAACAAGCACAAGGACAAGATGTCTATTTCCACGCTTGGGGTGGAAGCCAAGAAATCAATCGCTATATTCAATGGGCAGAACAAGAACTCAAGAGTCGTTACAACGTCACTCTTCATCATGTAAAAGTGTCAGATATCGCCGAAACTACCGCTCGCCTTCTGGCTGAAAAGGCGGCAAGAAAAGAAAATGGTGGCAGCGTAGACATGGTCTGGATTAATGGTGAAAACTTTAAGTCGATGAAAGAGAACCAGCTTCTGTTCGGACCTTTTGTTGAACAACTTCCTAGCTGGGAATATGTTGATAAATCTCTACCTGTTACTGTCGACTTTTCAGTGCCGACCGATGGCCTTGAAGCACCTTGGGGTGTCGGACAATTTGTCTTCATCCACGACAAGTTAAAACTCAACAACCCACCCGAGTCATTCTCGGAGATGTTGAGCTATGCAAAAGCATTTCCTAACCGTTTAACCTACCCTCGCCCCCCTGAATTTCATGGCACCAGTTTTATAAAATCATTGCTGATTGAGCTCACCAATAATGACCCTGCTCTGCAGCAGCCAGTTTCACCAGAGAACTTTGCTCTGATCACTAAGCCGCTGTGGGACTATCTTGATCAGTTTCATAACGTTGCATGGCGCGGTGGAAAACAGTTTCCAGCGGGTACCGCTGAGACCGTACAACTTTTGGATGATGGGCAAATCGACCTTGCTGTGACCTTTAATCCAAATGCCGTCTACTCTGCTCAAGCCAATGGTAATCTGGCTGAAACCACACAAGCTTACGCACTCAACAACGGCGCACTCTCGAATATCCATTTCCTTGCTATTCCGTGGAATGCCAATGCAAAAGCGGGCGCAAAAGTTGCCATCAATTTTTTGCTAAGCCCAGAGGCTCAGTCGCGTAAAGGGGATATTAATATTTGGGGCGATCCATCGGTGCTCAGTAATCAATACCTGACTGGTTCAGCCCAAAATACTCAGCAATTCAAATCTATCGCGGAACCACACCCAAGCTGGCAAACAGCGTTAGAAAAAGAGTGGCTAAAACGCTACGGCAGTTAGTGCAGTTTCAATGTTAAGAACACTTTATTTCATCATCATTGGTATTTGTGTATTACCGACCATCCCAGGGTTACTTGGGGTGGTGCTTTCAGCATTAGGATATATTCCACCATTGGGGTTGTATGAGTTTGGGTTGGATGGTTTTCGCGAGGTGTTTTCGTGGACGGGAGTCTGGCACTCCATCGGCATGACACTCTATACCGCGATCATTAGTAGCTACCTGGCCTGCTTGATCACCTTCGCTGTTCTTCAATCCACCTGGAAAACCAGATTTTGGAAGAGCATCGAAATAGCACTTTCTCCGCTACTTGCCATGCCTCATGTTGCTTTCGCAATTGGATTTGCTTTTCTATTTGCTCCCACGGGCATGGGAGTGAGAGCGCTCACCCATTTCTTTGGCTATGATCCAAGCACAAGTACCGTTACAGACTTAGCGACGCTTGTAAAAGACCCTTACGCATTAGGCCTTATCCTGATGCTGGCATTGAAGGAAGTGCCGTTTTTGCTGCTCATGAGCATTCCTATCTTGCAGCAACTTAACGTCGAAAAGACAGAAAAGGTCTGCCATTCAATGGGCTACAATCGTGCGCAAACTTGGTGGAAGTGTCTTTTCCCACAATGGATAACCAAAATTCGCTTTCCAATGTTTGCTGTTATGGCCTACAGCCTGTCTGTCGTTGATGTTGCGTTAATCGTTGGACCAACCAACCCACCGACATTTGCCGTATTAGTATGGCAATGGTTTAACGATCCAGATCTTTCTCTTTTACCAAGAGCTGCAGCAGGCGCAGTGAGCTTATTTATAATGGCGACTATGCTGATTGCCCTAACTCGCTCTATTGAATGGGCAATCACTAAAGCCAATAAGAACTGGCAGTATTCCGGACGCAGTGGCTTTTCTCTTCCAGGCAAAACCTTATTTATCGGTTTGGCGATTTTGTCGGCGGTGATGATTCCTTTGATGGTACTTTGGAGCTTCGCGCAGCGCTGGCGCTTTCCTGACTTACTACCGAGCCGCTATAGCACGCGCTTTTGGGAATATGAGTGGAATGGCATCGTAAGTACAGTTGGACAAAGTATGTTACTAGCTCTGACAAGTGCTTCAATTGCCTTGTTACTCGCCATCATCGCTCAAGAGTATAAGCTGCGTTATCGCCGGCAGATTCCAGGCTATATCATCGCAATACCTATGCTGATCCCCCAGCTTTCGATATTGTTTGGTATGCAAGTCGCGACACTTTACCTAAACAGTGACAGTTATTGGTTTTGGGTATGCTGGTCGCATGTCTTTTTTGCCTTCCCATATATTTATTTGTCGCTTGATGGTCCTTGGCGAAGTTTCAATAACGGACTGGTTCGAGTGGCACTCAGTCTGGGTAAGTCTCCTATGCATACATGGTTAAAAATCAAACTGCCCATTCTATTGCCGGCCGTTGTGTTTGCATGGGCTGTGGGAATCAGTGTTAGCTTAGCTCAGTATTTACCGACTTTAATGCTAGGCTCAGGGCGTATCAGCACCCTCACAACGGAAGCGGTCGCACTTTCCAGCGGGTTTGACCGGCGAGTCACCGCTATTTACGCTATTTGGCAAGCTCTATTGCCGTTTGTTTTCTTTTCATTTGCCATAGTGATTAGTCGCTTACAAATGAGATATCGCCGATTATCCTTAAAAGGTCTATTACTGAATGAGTCTCTGTCTCGAAAACCTCGCCATCCATAATCGCCAAGGTGAGCCTCTATTTTCTAACCTGAACCTATCAATAGAAAATGGCGAAATTGTCACTTTAATGGGACCAAGTGGTTGCGGAAAATCGACACTACTAGATGCCATTGCAGGGCATTTGTCCCCTGAATTTTGTTGTTCCGGTTCAATCACGCTAAACGGGAAAAACTTAAACCAAGTGCCTGCACACCACCGTCAGGTTGGGATCCTATTTCAGGATGACTTACTCTTCCCTCACCTCGCAATTTGGGAGAATTTATCCTTCGCGTTGCCCAACTCAGTTAAGCGAAGTGATAGAAAAAAGTTGGCTCTGGACGCGCTTAAAAATATATCCCTATCCAAACTTGCTGACGCCTATCCAGACCAAATATCTGGTGGGCAACGTGCACGCATTAGCCTTACCCGCATGTTGCTGGCACAACCCAAAGTCGCCCTGCTGGACGAACCTTATAGCAAGCTGGATAAAGATCTCCGCATTCAATTTAGAAACTGGGTAACTGATCAACTGCGCGATGCCAATATACCTGCGTTGATGGTCACGCACGATGTTGACGATACACCTGAAAACAGCCGTTGCTTGACCTGGCCATGGGAGACGAACAATGCTTGATAGATTTAGTATTCAACTAATACGCAAGCCTTTGGAAATTTCAGCCGAACGACTTGATGGTAAAAACATTACTGCAAACCAAGTTACGCTGTTCGGCTTTGCTATGGGGTGCTTTGCATTCCCGGCACTGATTGCTGAGTATTACCTGCTTGCTTTAACTTTCATCGTCATCAACCGAGTATGCGATGGTTTAGATGGTGCCTTAGCGAGAATTCAGGGCATTACGGATGCAGGCGGCTTTTTGGATATCAGTCTCGACTTCCTGTTTTACTCTCTCATCCCATTTGGTTTTGTACTCGCGAACCCTGAACAAAACGCAGTGGCGGGCGCTTTTCTTATATTTTCTTTTATTGGAACAGGCAGCAGCTTTTTGGCTTTTGCGATTATGGCAGGCAAACGCGGGATAGATAATCCAGTGTATAAAAACAAATCGCTCTACTACATGAGTGGGCTAACAGAAGGGACGGAAACCATCGCCAGCTTTATTGCTTTTTGCCTTTTCCCACAGCATTTCGCAGTGATTGCCTATGTGTTTGGCGCGGCGTGTTGGTTCACAACGTTTACTCGTATTTACTCTGGGTTTGAAACGCTTAAATAAAAGAAAGGCATGTACCTCGCGCTAGAGGTACATGCCTTATTACTCTTACTTACGGCTTGTTTATAGCGAAAATTCAAGCACTTTTAAGCTTGCTTGTTCATCAATATCGGCAAACTCTGGTGGGTTTTCTAGTCGCTGAATAAAGCTGAGTTGTGGAGCCTCTTCCTTCATACTATCGATCAGAAAGTCGCAATCCACTTGAGGTGAATTCACACACGCCAATACTTGCCCACCCGACACTAAAAGATCTGGCAAACGACGCAGAATCTTTTTGTAATCTTTAGTAAGAGCAAAGCTGCCTTTTTGGAATGACGGTGGATCGATAATGATCAGCTCATATGGGCCAGACTTCTTGATCTTGCCCCACGACTTAAAAATATCGTGCGCCAAAAATTTTACCTGATTTAAGTTGTGTTCATTCAAGCGGTGATTGTCGCGACCTTTAGATAAAGATGCTTTAGCCATGTCTACATTCACGACCTGATCCGCACCACCAGCGATAGCAGCAACAGAAAAACCACAGGTATAGGCAAACAGGTTTAAAACATTTTTATGCTTGGCGTTGTCTCGTACCCAGTTTCGGCCGTAACGCATATCTAGAAACAAACCAAAGTTCTGATTACGACCAATATCTAATTGGTATTTAAGACCCGATTCCACCACCACAGGTCGACTGTTTAGCTCTCCGACTAAAACTTCTGATGGTGCACCGTCACCATAACGGTGTTGAAGGACAATCGTCTTTCCCTCAATACTTTGCCAAACAGCCTGTTGCGTTAACGCCATTAGGCCTTGTTTTAGCTCAGCCAAAAAGTCTTCATCGACTTCTTTAAACAGATTGACCAGTAGCTGACCTTGTACCCAGTCACAGGTAATTTGTTCTAGGCCTTCAAACTTTCTTCCACGCCCATGAAATAACCGCCTTACCTCTTGCGGCGCATCTTCTAATTGACGGTTAAGCTGTTCAAAAAAGATTGGTAGCTGTGTTGCCTGCATAGCGGTTCCTGTTATTTGTTGATCTTTGGCCAAGGTAAATCCCACGGAGCAATCCAAGACTCGATACCTAAGCTTACGGTTTCATGATTCCATTTCTCACCCAGCAATGGATTATTGCGCGGATCGCACATCAGTGAGAAGTGTTCATTCTGGTAGTGAAATGAGAGAGCGAAAGCATGCAGATAGCCTCTATCTGCTTGGCTCGCAGTGTTGTAAATAGGATCGCCAACAATGCCAGAACCGACAGATTTCAACGCGACACGGATTTGGTGAGTTTTACCCGTGTGGGGTTTGCATAAAAAGAGTCGCTCACCAGGCTCAGCAGCAGCGGAAAAAAATTGCGTTACCGCTGGGTTATGCTGGCTATTCACTAATTTCCACGACGAACGACGAGAGCGTTCCATATCGCCACTCACTAGGCCCTGTTTCTTTTTCGGCTTTTTGCTGCCAATGGCTAAGTAAAACTTATTCACGTCACGATTTGCAAACTGAATAGATAATTCGCTCGCGGCTTTAGAAGTTTTCGCCAACAGCAGAAGACCTGACGTCATTTTATCTAACCGATGTACAAGAAAAAGCTGCGCATCACCCGTCTCTTTAGCGACTTCTTGCAGCAGCATGGTGTCGCCATCATCTTTGTGAACAGAAACATTCGGGTGCTTATTGATGACCACGAAATCAGGATGAGTAAAAACAATATCAAACATTTGGGGAGCTCCGGTTGGACGCAAGAGTATACCTTGTATGTTTGTGAAAGCCAGTGTTGTACCGATCAAAAAAGGGGAGCTATTTAGCTCCCCCATGTAGATTGTATATCTTCTATTGTTCTAGAGTTTCTTAGAGAAAATACCTGCAAGAACAATGATACCAATACCCAGCAGCATGATTTCACCTTTACCGCTGTCGAAGCCAGACTTGATACCCATGAATGCCACAATAGCGATAGCAACAGGGATCACGTACTTCACTAAGTTGTACCATAGACCAAACAGTGGGAAAGATACTTTGCCATCGTTAGTAATTTCTTTCTCTAGGTCTTCACGAGTTAGACGCCAACCTGCAAAGATACATACCAACATACCGCCAACAGCAAGGAAGATCTTATCTGTTAGTAGGTCGAAGATATCAAACGCACCCGTACCGAATAGCTGAGGTCCTACACCGCCAAGTGACAGAGACGCAAGGATACACAATGAAGCCATGACTGCGCTGGCTGTCACTACCGCAGTAGGACGGCGCATACCCTTTTCATCAATCAGATATGATACAACCACTTCCAGTAGAGATACTGAAGAAGTCAGTGCAGCAACACTCAAACCGATGAAGAACAGCAGTGCTAGCAATAGGCCGATTACGCCACCCATTTCAGCGAATAGCTGAGGCACAACCACGAATACCAGACCAGGACCAGCCGCAGGCTCCATGCCAAATGCGAACATTGCAGGGAACATTGCTACACCAGCTAGGATAGCCACGCCTGTATCCATCGCAGTAACCATACCGGTTGTCTGAACCAGGTTCTCTTTTCGCTTCAAGTAAGAACCGTAGGTCATCATACAACCCATACCCAAACTTAGAGAGAAGAACGCCTGTCCTAATGCGGCAAGAACAACTGTGCTGTCTACCTTAGAGAAGTCCGGCATAAATAGGAACTCTAGACCTGCCATTGCACCAGGAAGCATCAAGCCCTTAACCGAGACAATAATCAGAATCAAGAAAAGCAGAGGCATAAGAATCTTACCCGCCTTCTCAATCCCGCCAGAGATGCCTTTCATAACGATCATCACGTTCAGGAATAGGTATAAACCCATCCATAGCAAAGGCTGCACTGGATCAGAGATGAAACCACCAAAGCTGTCACCAATTGCCTCTGGGGTACTCAATAAACCGCCACCGACTTTAAAGATATAAGCAACAGCCCAGCCGCCTACTACTGGGTAGAAACCCATGATAAGTAGACCACTAAGAACGCCCATTACACCTGTAAACGTCCAACGACGGTCAGTTGATTTAAATGCGCCTACGGCAGAAAGACCTGTCTTACGACCAATAGTGAACTCTGTGAGCATGACACTAAAGCCGATAAAAATTACGAAGAAAAGATATATCGCAACGAACGCTCCACCTCCGCTTTCACCAGCGGTGTATGGAAACTTCCAAATGTTACCCAAACCTACAGCAGAACCTGCAGCGGCCATTACGAAGCCTAATTTAGACCCCCACGTATCACGGGGCTTTGAACTTGTAGTTGTAGCCACGATTACTCCATTAAACTAGTTTTATATGTTGTGTTTGCTTCGGTTAGACGTCTAGAAAAGTAGAGTGTATCTATTTTTGTACACTTATTAGAATTTTGAATGACGCTAACGTTATGGCAAGTAAAGCAGTTTACGAATAAAATTGGAACCCCGAACAGTATATTTTCTCACCAAAGTTGTAAACAGAATGTTTAATTGCTGTTTTTTTGCACATCTACATTCATTTTTCACTCCGAATTACGCTTAGCTAACACTTTTCAACTTTTATCTATATTCCCTGCAAGTGATCCAAGTCTCTCTGCATCCCTTGTCGAGATCTCACAGGGGCATTACTATCTAGTTTAGCTGTTTTGCTCCTAGGTAACTGAATGGACAAGTTTTATCACTTTCTCACAATTGCAGGCATCGTCTTATACTGGATTCTAGTCGCAGGGGTCACTATTCGTGTGGTGCTAAAGCGCCGCGCGGTCAGTGTTTCCCTCGCTTGGTTGATGATTATCTACATCATCCCCATTGTGGGTGTCGGTTTTTATTTTCTTTTTGGTGAATTGAACCTAGGCCGAAAACGCGCTGAGCGTGCCAAGGAAATGCTTACCCCGTTTGCAGAATGGTTTGAAAAACTCAATGATTGCCATGCACACATGCCAGAAATTTTTGGCCGGCATATTTATCGTATCGATGAGTTGTGTAACAACCGTTTAGGGCTTCCGGCTCTTAGTGGTAACACCCTTTCTTTGCAACGCTCACCAAATGAGATTCTGCGCTCAATCATTAATGATATAGAAAACGCCCAATCACACATTCGTATGGCTTTCTATATTTGGCACCCTGGCGGCTTGGCCGACTCCGTGGCTTCTGCATTGATTCAGGCTTCCAAAAGAGGAGTGCAGGTCAAACTACTTCTTGATTCAGCAGGCAGCCCAAGGTTTTTCCGTAGCCAGTGGCTCACCATGATGGAAAATGCGGGTATAGAAGTTGTCCAGGCATTGGAAGTCAGCCCTTGGCGTATTTTCCTACGCAGGCTGGATCTAAGGCAACACCGGAAAATCATCGTCATTGACGACAAGATCGCGTACACAGGCTCGATGAACATGGTCGACCCAGCCCATTTCAAACAAGGTTCTGGCGTTGGTCAGTGGGTCGATATTATGGTGCGTGTAACCGGACCAACGGTAAACGTGCTGTCTGCGATTCATTGCTGGGACTGGGAGGTCGAAACTGGCTCAAGGACAATGCCTCAGTTTCCTGAGTGTCGCCTTGACCCAAATGAACCCCAGCACCCAATTCAAGTAGTGCCATCTGGGCCGGGTATGCCCGAGTACTTGATTTCTCAAGTTTTAACCTTAGCGATTAACCAAGCCAATAAGTCGGTATGTATTACCACACCATACTTTGTGCCAAGTGCGGATTTACTTGAGACGCTTAAAATGACGGCGCAACGTGGCATCAAAGTGGAAATCATCATCCCACAAAAAAATGATTCCCTAATGGTTCAGTGGGCTTCTCGATCGTTTTACACCGAGTTAATGAAGGCTGGCGTTTACATCTACGAGTTTTATGGCGGTCTGCTTCATACAAAATCGGTTGTTATAGACGAGCAGTTTTGTTTAGTGGGATCAGTCAATATGGACATGCGAAGCCTATGGCTGAATTTTGAACTGACGCTTGCCATCGATGATGAAGCTTTCACCAAAGAGATGTACTGGCTGCAAAAAAGCTATATGGAAGATTCACATCTAGTGCTACTCAAAGAGTGGAAAGAGCGATCTTTTTACTCAAGATTCCTTGAACGCGTCTTCTACTTGTTCAATCCACTACTCTAGCTCTTGATAATAATGTGTTGCCATGTTTTAAATAGGGCAACACATTTAAGACAAGGACTTCAGATGTCAGAAGGCAAGAAGACTAAATATATTAACGCGGGCCGCGACAAAAAATGGACGAATGGCGTAGTTAACCCACCAGTACAAAGAGCATCAACTGTCGTATTTAAGACGGTTGCGGAAAAGCACCATGCCACGGTTAACCGAGCAAATAAAACACTCTTTTATGGTCGACGCGGTACAACCACTCATTTTGCATTCCAAGATGCGATGACTGAGATCGAAGGTGGCGCAGGGTGCGCACTTTACCCATGTGGCACAGCAGCGATTTCAAACACAATTCTTTCGTTTGTAGAAACAGGCGACCATATCCTGATGGTGGACACCTGTTACGAACCAACTCGCGATTTCTGCGATAAGATCATGAAAAAAATGGGTGTGGAAACCACTTATTACGATCCAATGATCGGTGAAGGCATTCGCGAACTTATTCAGCCAAATACAAAAGTTCTGTTCCTCGAGTCCCCAGGTTCCATCACGATGGAAGTTCAAGACGTTCCGACTCTATCCAGCATCGCTCATGAACACGATATTATCGTAATGTTGGACAATACTTGGTCGGCTGGAGTGCACTTTTCACCGTTTGAACATGGCGTCGACATCTCCATTCAAGCCGCTACTAAATACATTGTTGGCCATTCTGATGTCATGCTAGGTACCGCTGTTGCTAGCGAAAAGTATTGGGACCAATTACGTGAACAAAGCTATTTGATGGGTCAGTGCGTCTCGCCAGATGATGCATACCTTGGTTTACGTGGTATCCGAACGCTAGATGTACGCTTACGCCAGCACGCTGAAAACAGCCTTAAAGTGGCAGAATGGCTACAAAACAGACCTGAAGTAGACCACGTTCGTCACCCCGCCTTGGATACTTGCCCTGGTCATGAGTTCTTTAAACGTGACTTTACTGGCGGCAACGGTTTGTTTTCATTTGTCCTGAAAACCAGCTACCCGCGTGCGACGACTGCACTATTAGATGGCATGGAACACTTCAGCATGGGGTATTCTTGGGGCGGTTATGAGAGTTTGATTTTAGCCAACGAGCCAAAAAGCTTTAACAGCTTAAGAACCGTGGCGAATCCAAACTTTGAAGGGACGCTCGTGCGCATCCATATCGGTTTAGAAGATGTGGATGACTTAATTGCCGACTTAGAAGCTGGCTTTGCTCGTTACAATGCGCTAATCCTCGAAAAAGAGGCGACTATCTAGTCCTTCAACCAAACAAATCCCCAGGTGACTTAATCACACACCTGGGGATTTATTTACGCAAAATAAAAACACTTAACGGCTTTTTTGAGGGCAACCTAGCAAATGATCGTCCACCATACCAACCGCCTGCATAAACGCATAACAAATGGTTTCACCAACAAACTTAAAGCCTTTCTTCTTTAAGAACTTACTCATGGCTTTAGATTGTTCCGTTGACGCTGGCACCTGACTCATTTCAGTCCATTGATTGACAATTGGCTCCCCATCCACAAATTGCCATAAGGCATTCGAAAAACTGCCGTATTCTTCAATCAGAGCTTTTGCGGCTCTCGCATTCCCAAATACGGACACAATCTTGCCTCGATGTTTAACCACGTCGTAGTTTTCAATAATCCGCTCAACATGCGTTTCATCGTATGACGCCAGTTTATCTAAGTCATAATTCTCAAACGCCGAACGGTAACCTTCCCGTTTTTTGAGTATGGTGATCCAACTTAAACCCGCTTGCGCGCCTTCTAACGTAATGAATTCGAACAGGACAGTATCGTCAAAAACAGGGACGCCCCACTCTGCATCATGATAAACACGCTCTAGTTCATGGTTCATCGCCCACGCGCAAGGTGTATCCTTACTCATTCAGTGCTCCTTAAGCCCCCCTGTAACTCAGAGGATAAACTTGATTGTTGTTTGCTTAACTTGGCACTTTAACTCTATGAAACAGGCGATACAACACAGGCACAACGATCAGAGTCAATACTGTTGCGAAGCCCAAACCAAACATGATGGTGACGGCCATCGGCTTAAAGAAAATGTCGGGGAGTAACGGAAACATCCCTAAAATAGTGGTGATGGCTGCCATGCATACAGGACGAACACGGCTTAAGGCCGCATCTACCACCGCAATATAGGGATCTTTGCCAGAATGCATTTCTATCTCTATTTGATCGAGCAGCACGATCCCATTTTTCAGTAGCATGCCTGATAAGCTTAAGAAGCCGAGTAACGCCATAAAACCAAATGGTGTGTTTAATGCCAATAGCCCCGTTGTTACTCCGATAATCGCCAACGGCACTGTTAACCAAACGATCAGTGGCTCTTTGACTGAATTAAACAAGAACACCGTGACTAGGAACATGAAAAGGTAGCCCATAGGCATAGTTGTAAATAGTGAAGCCTGAGCCTCTCCTGAAGATTCGTATTCACCGCCCCACTCAAGCGAATACCCTGAAGGCATTTCTATCGCTTCAATTTGTGGCTGCAAACGCTTTTGCAATGTCGATGCGGTTTCCTCACCCAATATATCGGGGTCGGCCATGACGGTCAGAACGCGTTTTCGATTTTTTCGGACAATGATTGGGTCTTCCCAACGCAGTTCGTAACCCAATGTGACTTGCTGCAACGGAATGTATTCACTTAACGCCGGGCTCCATATTTTCATCCCCTCAATATTGCGAATATCCACCCTCTCCCCTTCGGGTAAACGAGCAACAATTGGCATCAGCGTCGTCCCGTCTCGATAAATACCGATTGATTTGCCTGAAAATGACATCGCCAGAAAATCATCCACATCAGACTTGGTAATGCCATAACGACGGGCTTGGCTCTCGTTAAATTGTGGCTCCAACACTTTTGTTCTCTCACGCCAGTCATGCCTGATATTGGTTGCCCCTGGGTCTGCCTGCATGATGTCTCCCACCAGCCTGGCGATACTTCTAAGGACAGTTGGGTCTGAGCCAATAATACGCGCCTCAATCTTTGCGCCACCGCCAGGGCCAAGCTCAATTTGCTTAAGTTTGTAGTTAATTTCGGGGAAATTGAGCTCTAGATGACGCCTAAAGCTAGACATAAGTTCAGGCAGCTGTTCATAACTGTCTACGCGCGTTGTAATTTCGCCATAAGCGGCGTAGCTTTTTTCCGGTGCGTAGGTCAACATAAAACGTTGCAACCCTTTACCAGCAGTCGTCGTAATATGTGCGACGCCATTCTGCTCACTTAGCCATGTTTCCAAGGCTTTTAGCTTGGTATTGGTTGCCCTAATATCCGTTCCTTCTGGCAACCAAATATCCGTTTGAAACATAGGCGTTGTTGAAGATGGGAAAAAGGACTGCTTAACCTGGGAAAAACCCATGATACTGACGGCCAATGCCAAAATTAAAGTCACCACAGTCAGCCAGGCGCGTTTCATACAAAATTCGAGAAAGCCTTTATACACAACGAAAATCATTCCATTATATGGATCACTCTCTTCACCATCCTGTTTAAATGTCTGGCCCTTAAAAAACATATCGGCAAAAAATGGCGTTAATGAAATGGCGGTAAACCAACTGAGCATCAAAGAAACCAGCAAAACGGTAAACAGGGTGCCACAGTACTCGCCAGTCGAATCTTCTGATAATCCTATCGGGGCAAATGCCGTCACGGCTATCACCGTCGCTCCCAGCAGCGGCCACTTGGTTTGCGTGACAATATCGGTTGCCGCTTGCAGCCTCGTTCGCCCTTTCTGGGTGCCGATCAATATGCCTTCAACCACAACAATTGCATTGTCCACCAGCATCCCGAGCGCAATCACCAATGCGCCAAGTGAAATACGTTGCAAGTCGATGGCGAGATACTGCATGAAGATGAACGTACCCAGCACCGTCAACAGTAAAATCAAGCCAATCAGAAGACCCGATCTTAGCCCCATGAAAAAAAGCAGTACGACAATCACAATCGCCACCGCTTGGCCGAGGCTAATAACGAAACCACTCACAGACTTATCGACTTCTTTCGGCTGACTATAGATTTCCGATATTTTTACACCGACGGGCTGTTGATACTTCAATTCGGCTAAACGGCGATCAAACCGCTTTCCGACTTCAACGACGTTGACACCTTGCGCAAATGAGATCCCTAAATTCAGCGCCACTCGACCGTTAAATGTGATGATATTGCTTGGAACTTCAACATAACCCCGCGTTATCTCTGCCACATCGCGTAAATAAATCAGCCCTTGAGCACCACTTTCGGTGATGATCAAATCGCCAAGTTGATCTACGTTTTCAAATTCTCCGGTTGGCTGAATGCGAATATATTCATTACCAATACGAGTGGCACCAGCATCTGCCACAACATTCTGCGTTGAAAGTAGGTTAAACACCGTATCTGGGGACAAACCTAGGCTACTCAAACGTTTCATCGATATTTCGATAAACACTTGCTCTGGCTGGTGTCCAGATACCGAAACCTTACTCACACCGTCGATAAGCTCAAGTTCACGGCGCAAATAATCCACGTAATCTAAAAGTTCTTTGTAACTGTAGCCATCTCCTGTGACTGCAAGCAAAATACCGTAAACATCTCCGAAATCATCAATCACTTGAGGCTCATTCACGCCTGGTGGAAGCTGGCGTTTCAGATCATTAACCTTACGCCGTAGTTCATCCCATATTTGGGGGAGATCATCTGGGCCATAACTGTTCTTCATCGTCACTGTGATTTGTGACAGACCTCGATTCGAAATCGAATTAACTTCGTCCACGTAGGTTAATTGTTGAATGGCTTTCTCTATCGGATAGGTCACTTCTTCTTCAACTTGCTGCGGTGTTGCACCAGGGTATGAAGTCACCACCATCGCATCTTTGATCGTAAAAGCAGGATCTTCCAATCGCCCTAAACCAAAGAATGCGCTGGCACCACCGATCAGGAAGATCAACGAGATCATCCAACTAATGACTCTATTTCTTATAAAATATGCGGCGATCCCTGTTATGTTGTCGTCATCGTGTTGAGACAAGTTATTCTTGTTTTCACTCATTCCCTGTCTCCTTGCTCGCATATTCAACAACTTCAACAGTCATACCATCACGCAGCTTCGCTAAGCCTGCAATCACAACCGTGTCTTCAGGCCTTAAGCCCGCCAACACTTGCGCGGCATCTTTACTCACTTTCCCCAGCACAACTTTTTGTTTACTCACGGTGCCACTCTTTACCAGCCAGACGAATTTATTGCTTCTTTGTAAGTCATCCCCATCCCCGTTAAATACGGCTTCAATTGGTACAAGAACCTGAGCGTTTGCATCTAAACCAATTCCCGCCTGTTTGGAGGTGACTTCGACCGCCATACCATCAAGAATGTACTCTTTATCTGGCATTGGAAGAGAGAGCGTGACTGTAAAAGTGCCTGTCGTCGGGTCTGGCTCCGTCGTGAACTCTTTTATAGAGGCGCTATACTCATTTCCACTCGGTACTTTCACTAGCGCTTTAATATTGTCGAATACCCCTTGTGTCGGCTGACGAATGTATAACCGATCAGGAAGTTGCATGACCACTTCTACGCTGTCGATGCTATGTATATTGACGATGGGTTGACCAACATGAATGTTCTCGAACTGTTCTACTGCCACGCGAGAGACTATGCCATCCATCGGTGAAGTTAGTTTTGTAAATGAAAGCCTGAGTTTGGCCAGTTGTAATTCTGCGTAAGCAATTTGTCGGTTGGCTGCAATTTCATCAAATTGAGATTTCGCTAGCAGACCCTTATCGACCAGAGGCTTTGAGCGTCTATATTGGCTATTCACTACGCTGTACCGAGCACTGGCGTTGTCTACATCCAGTTGGTAATTAGTAGGGTCAAGTTCCGCAATGACGTCGCCTTTTTGGATTCTGTCACCCTCTTTCACCAAGATATCACTCACCTCACCCTCGACTCGAAAGCTGATTTGAGAGCGTTCTGCCGCCTTAGCTACTGCGGGAAAGTAAATGTTATCGACGCTAAAAGTTGTATCCGACAACGCGACAACCTTGACCTTGGGTTTACCAAAGTCGACATATTGTTGCTCGCCGCCGCAACCCGAAAGAATAACCACTAAATTGAAGGAAAAAATACTTAGCCAGTGCTTCATGTTACAGCCCTCGCTCTTTGATCCATTCACGAACTTTAATACCCGCTTCAATTTCACGGACACCCGAGATGATGATTTTATCGCCGTCGCTAAGACCATCGACCACCTGCCTACTTTCGTTCAATGTTACGCTGACAGACTCAACAATCCCCTCCTGATTCACCCGCCAAACGTAGGTTCGTCCGTCTCTTTCCATCAGTGCTGATTCTGGTACTGGCGTATCACCTCTTCGCTCCACCGAAACGCGTGCGGTTCCGGCCATACCCGGTAAAACACCGACATTACTTGGCCTGTCCATCACCATGGTCACTTTATAAGAGCCAGTTTTAGGATCCGCTTCGGTGTCTATCTCACGGAATGTTAGCGGAAATGAAGTTTCAGGGAAGGCATCAAACGTCATCGAAGCTGTTAAGTTCTCTCCCTCTGAAAAGCTATTCAAGAGATGATCCGGCAACTGAAAAATCACCTTCATTTTCTGATTCGTTTGAATGTTCATTACGCCCTGTTGAGCAGAAACGAACTCATAGTTTTCAGCGGGAATAAGCGAGATGGTGCCATCATACGGGGCAATAAGCTTCGCATAGCGCAAATTTGCTTGTGCTTGTTCGAGCGTCGCTTTGGCAGAATTGTGATTTGCTTTGGCTTGGTCAAAGTCTTGTGCAGAGACGACTTTATCCCTGCGTAGCTTGCGGTATCTTTGGAATTGAACGTCAGCCAGCCTAAACTGCGCTTGTGCCTGCTGGGCTAATAGCGAGTATTCATCAGGGTTGAGCGTTGCTAACACATCGCCTTTTTTCACGCTCAGTCCTGCGGATACGTCTATGGATTGCAGTTGTCCAGGGACTCGAAAAGCGAGCACTGCTTTATCTCCGGCTTCCGAGGTTGCCGGGAACTGTCTTTCGACCTTGTTATTACCAACTGAAACTGTGAATAGCTTTGCTGGCCTGGATTCAGGCTCAGGGACAGGAGGAAGCTCCTTACCACAGCCACTAAATAGAGCCACTGTGGCGAGAAGCACGAAAGATTTATGCATAACTCATCATCTATTCACGTTACGAATAGTATCAAAGATAGATGATGGAGTGCTCTGCTGCCATGTATGAACTAAGAAATATGATTAAAATTAATCGTTTGGTTCGTCTAAATTAACACTTGTAGCCATTACATCTAGATGACTACAAGTTTTTGAACTCTCGATTTACTTTGAAGGTATCGGACGTAACATAAGCTTCCATTGAGCGAATTTTGCCTTCTAACTGGTCAAAATCTCTCTCTAACGTATCCAGAAGTGCATCCGGTGATTGCCCTTGCTGCCAAGGTTTACTTTTCAGTTTATGCTCTTGCTGAGTTTTAATCGTTTCATCGTACTGTACCGGTTGCTTTTCGAGCATCAGGGTAAGCGCGATATAAACAAGAAGAATCAAAAAGCTCCCACCGAGCAATGCCGCGGAAACCACCAAGATACGAATTAGCCAAACTTCTACGCTCAAATAGTTCGCGAGCCCTGCACATACACCCGAGATTTTCCCATTTGTGGTATCTCGAAATAGCTCTTTGTTATTCATAACGACGCCTCCATTCTGGTGATTCTGAATCAAGAATTCGTTCCAATGTTGCGACGCGTTGCTGCATTTGTTCTGCTTTTTCAGACAGTGCCTGAAGTCGTTGGAATTCGTCTTCAGACAAACCACCAGCAGCTTTCTTTTTACTGCGGTAGTGAAGGATCAACCACAGCGGCGCAACGAAAATTAAAAATACAATCAGCGGACCAGCGATGAAAAATGAAGACATAAGCAACTCCTACTATTAAGGCTTCTGTAGGCCTTAAAGTACTCAAAAAAATCCAATGTTTATATTGAAACACAAAATGCGAGGCCAAATGGCGAGCGCATACACAAATGGTGAGAAGAGTGCTGGCTTTGTAGAAGCTTAAGCTTTCAGAGTTCCAAAGCCAGACTCGTAAAAATTAACGTTTTATTTCTTCTCTTCCATTTGCTGTTTCAGTTTCTCTAGCTCTTTTTCGATTTCATCTTGAGCCTGAAGTTCTGCAAACTCTTGCTCTAGCGTTTTTGAGTTACCCGATTTTGAGTAAACATCCGCTTCTGCTTCCAGTTCATCGACTTTACGTGAGTACTGTTCAAATTTTGCCATCGCTTCTGACGTGCGCGCCGTATGCAAGTGCTTTTGAACGTCACGACGATTTGACGCTGCCTGAGAGCGAATAGTCAGAGCTTGCTGCTTAGCACGCGTTTCCGTAATCTTACTTTCTAACTTACCGATTTCTCCTGTGAGCTTTTCGATGGTTTCTTCAACCAAAGTTTGTTCGGTATGCAGACCTTTCAGCACATCTTGCAGCTTCTGCTTTTCAATCAACGCAGAGCGAGCCAAATCTTCACGCTGTTTTGCCAACGCCAATGTGGCTTTGTTCTGCCACTCATCGATTTGATCTTCTAATGCTTCGACTTTTCTTGCCAACTCTTTCTTGTCTGCAATCGCTTTTGCTGAATTAGTGCGTACTTCAACCAATGTATCTTCCATCTCCTGAATGATCAGGCGAATCATTTTTTCCGGGTCTTCCGCTTTATCAAGTAGCGCGCTGATGTTTGAATTAACAATATCCGCGAATCGAGAAAAAATACCCATAGCACAGCTCCTTACTTATCACTTGGCACGAATGCCGCTTGTTATCACTAGGTGTTTCTATCTGTTGATATTCAATAATCCAAGATGCATGCCATTTTTAAACCCCTTAATAATCAGTAATTTAAATTAATTGCATTGAGTCTAATTAAGTGTGTATGATAATTTTAACCAACAGTTGGTAAAATTCACCAAAGGAATACGCAAATGCAACAAAACCTTATCGGCGAATCGCCAGCCTTTCTGGCTGTATTGGATAAAGTCTCTAAACTTGCTGCCATTGAGCGCCCTGTACTCATCATCGGTGAACGAGGCACAGGTAAAGAACTGATTGCTCAACGTCTCCATTACCTGTCTAAACGGTGGGATCAGCCGCTCATCTCACTCAATTGTTCAGCATTGAGTGAAGGCTTAATTGACTCTGAGCTATTTGGCCATGAGCAAGGCTCATTTACGGGCTCAAAAGGTAGGCATAAAGGTCGGTTCGAACGCGCAGAAAGTGGCACGCTGTTCCTTGATGAACTTGCCACTGCTCCACTTATGGTGCAGGAGAAGCTTCTTAGAGTGATTGAGTATGGCCAGTACGAGCGTGTGGGTGGCCACCAGCTACTGAATGCCAATGTCCGGTTGGTATGCGCCACCAATGCAAACTTACCCCAAATGGCAGAAAATGGGCTGTTCCGCGCAGACTTACTCGATCGTTTAGCCTTTGATGTTGTTCACCTACCGCCTCTACGCGAACGACAAGAAGACATCCCCTTACTCGCAGAATACTACGCGATAAAAATGTGTCGCGAATTGGGTTATGAATATTTTGTCGGTTTCAGTCACCAAGCCGAGCAAGCCCTGCTGGATTATGACTGGCCCGGCAATGTGCGTGAGCTAAAAAACGTCATTGAGCGGGCTGTGTATCAACACGGTCAGCAGGAAATGCCTATTGATACGCTGGTGTTCGATCCGTTTTCCGCCCAATGGGAGCAAGACAAGTCGACTGAGTCCCCTTGCTCTGACTCCATTGCAGAGACACTGACATTCCCGCTGGATTACAAGCAATGGCAGGAGAAACAAGATCTGATAGTACTTAACGCCGCGCTTGAAGAAAGTAAATATAATCAAAGAAAAGCGGCTCAATTACTGGGGTTAAGTTATCATCAACTTAGGGGTATGGTACGTAAGTACAATTTGACCAACCCGGAATAACAGGACGAAACTTAAGGTTTACTTTGGTTAGCCCTAACAAATAATGGTAAATTAATAAGATAGTAAGGCATAATGGTGAATCTTATTGTGCTTATCGTCGACAGTCATTCTTGCTATGAAAGCGTTCATTAAACTTACTCTTGGGTTATTTAGCTGCGGTCTTTTAACAGGCTGTGGCGAAGCCATTGACCACGGCAAAATCCGCCAAAATGGATTTGTTTACTGTGGTCAAGCTGGCCCTGAAACCTTTAATCCTCAACTTACCGATAGCGGTATTACTCCAGAGACGTTAAGCCCACAGATATTCGACTCGCTGCTAACTCTTGATCCCGAGAGCTATGAACCAGTTGCTAACCTGGCAACAAGCTGGGAAGTCGATGAGTCAGGCACAAAATATACCTTTACGCTGCGTGACGACGTAGCATTTCAAACAACACCCTGGTTTACCGCTTCTCGCAAAATGAACGCGGATGACGTGGTGTTTAGTTTCAGACGTATCTTAGACTCAACGCACCCATACCACTATGTAGGCGGTGGCGTTTACCCTTGGTTCAACGGGAATGACTTCCAAAACTTGGTGGTTGATATTGTTGCGTTGTCTGAAAACCAAGTGAAGTTTACTCTCAGTAGACCAGACAACTCCTTCTTATCTGGTATTGCAACCAGTCACGCTGTTATACATTCAAAGGAATACGCGAACCAACTGGAGCTAGTCGATGAAAAATCCATGCTTGACTCACACCCAGTTGGAACCGGGCCATTCTATCTGTCTGAATCTCAATTTAATGACTTTATTCGCTTAAAAAGACACCCCAATTACTGGAAAGGCCCAGCCAAAATGGAACAAGTGGTATTCGATGTATCAAACCGCGGCACGGGCACACTAGCTAAGCTATTAAGAGATGAATGCGACGTATTACATGCACCGCTGTCTAGCCAACTGCCTGTAATTAAGAACAACGACAACGTTACCTTGACGGCAATACCAGCAATGAATATTTCCTTTGTCGCGGTCAATACTTCCCACCCTGCAATGAATGATGCGCGTGTTCGTAAGGCGCTAAACTATGCGATAAACCGTCAGAATATTCTCGACTCGGTCTATTATGGCACCGGAACACAAGCCTATTCTGTATTGCCTCCCTCTTCTTGGGCATACCAAAAAGACACCTCTCAAATTCGTTATGATCGCAACTACGCGCTTGCTCTGCTGCGTGACGCGGGCTACAGCGAAGGGCTAGAGTTAACCATGTCTGTACCACTGGAGCCTAGGTCCTATAACCCAAGCCCTAGGAAAACCGCCGAGCTCATCCAAGCCAACTTGGCAGATGTCGGTATTACACTGCGGCTATTGACCGACGATAGATACGATCGTACTGAACCAGACGAAAGTGTGGACCTATATCTGACGGGCTGGATCGCTAACACTGGTGATCCAGACGGTTTTTTCAGACCATTACTCTCTTGTGACTCAAAACGTGCAGGCTTAAACGTTTCAAGCTGGTGTCACCCAGACTTTGACTTTTTACTTGACCTTGCACTGGAAGTGGATAAAAAGCGCTATCGACTCAATTTGTATCGTCAAGCACAGAACATTCTCAACGAGCAGTTCCCTGTCATTCCACTTAACCATGGCATGCAGTTACAAGCTCAGCATCATTCTTTAAAAGGATTCAAAGTGAGCCCATTCAACGCTCAGCCTTTTGATAAGGTAGAGAGGACGAAATAATGCTTTTTTATACCGTTCGACGCCTTAACCTTTTTATTATCACAATGCTGATCCTGACTATTGTTGGGTTCAGTATCCTACGCCTTGAACCTAACTCTCCTTGGGCTCTACAAGATTTTTGGTCTGGCTGGTTTACTTATTTAGGCGAGTTAATGCAGCTTAACTTTGGTGTGAATAAGCACCACATTCCAGTGATTGATGAGCTTGCAGTGGTTTTCCCTGCGACACTGGAGCTGTGTTTTATCGCTTTCATTCTCGCCCTTTTAATTGGTATTCCTCTCGGTACTGTTGCGGGGATGAAGCAAGGTAAGTGGACCGATACGATCATCTCATTTACTTCGATGGCTGGGTATTCGGCGCCGATATTCTGGGTAGCCCTGTTGATGATCATGGTGTTCTCACTCCATTTTGAACTGTTCCCAGTCGCGGGCCGATACGACATGCTTTATCAAATAGACCATGTCACGGGCTTCGCAATTATTGATGCCTTTTTATCCAAAAGCCCTTATCGAGCGCACGCACTGCAGAGTGTAATAGAACACTTGATCTTGCCTTGTTTGGTACTGGCTCTTGCCCCGACGACACAAGTTATTGCCTCAATGCGAACTTCAGTTGCAGAAGTAATGAGCCAAAACTACATTCGCGCAGCACGCATCAAAGGCCTTTCGACCAAAGAGATCGTGACCCAGCATGTACTTCGTAACGCTATTCCACCCATCATTCCCAAGATCGGTGTCCAATTATCAAGCATGCTTACATTGGCCATCATCACGGAATCGATTTTCAACTGGCCCGGCATTGGCCGCTGGTTACTGGATGCACTTTCTGATCAGGATTACGTCTCTATTCAGGCTGGTGTAATTGTGGTAGCGACTCTCGTTTTAACCGCCAATATTCTTTCTGATCTGATTGGCGCGATGATTAACCCACTAGTAAGGAAGGAATGGTATGCTAACCGATAGCGTGTATCAGGAAGAACACATTCCTACCCAATTTGAACGTTTTTGGCGCAGTTTCCGATCAAACAACCTAGCCATGTTTGGCTTGTGGTGCCTAGCACTTATCATTGTGCTGACGATACTCGCACCTTGGATTGCGCCACACGATCCGCAAGAGCAAACGGGGGTGCTGTTACTTCCGCCATCATGGAACCCAGCGGGTACAGTAGAATACTTTCTTGGTACTGATGACCTTGGTCGAGATATTCTTTCACGCTTGTTGGCTGGTTCTCAGTTTACATTTGGTGCTGCGGTACTTATTACTGCTATTGCTGGCGTAGTTGGCTGCATTATCGGTGTTTTAGCAGGTATGACTCGTGGCCTGATTTCGAGCACGTTAAACCACTTGTTAGACACGGTCATGTCTATTCCTTCATTGCTGCTTGCCATCATTTTTGTCGCGGTGCTTGGCTTTGGCGAATTCAACGTATTATTGGCGATATGTTTAGCGCTCATCCCACGCTTTATCCGCTCCGTTTATATCGCCGTGCATACTGAGGTAGAGAAAGATTACATCATGGCCGCTAGGTTGGATGGTGCGAACGACTTCTACTTATTGTGGAACTCAATATTACCCAACATTCTCGTTGTAATCGCTGCAGAGGTTACAGCTGCGCTTTCTATTGCCATACTTGATATAACAGCTCTTGGTTTTCTCGGTTTAGGGGCGCAAGCTCCAAGTACAGAATGGGGAGCAGTGTTAGGTGATTCGGTTGAACTGATCTACCTAGCACCGTGGACAGTAACACTCCCGGGCTTAGCGATCATGTTCACCGTTATTGTTATCAACTTGGTTGGCGAAGGCGTTCGTCAGGCACTGAATGCGGGGATCGAATAATGCCATTATTAGATATTCGACATCTGACCATTGAGATTGAGACGCCGCAAGGCATGATGAAAGCAGTCGACCGCATGAGCCTTACCTTAAATGAAGGTGAGATTCGTGGCTTGGTAGGTGAATCTGGCTCAGGAAAAAGCCTAGTCGCCAAAGCAATCGTCGGGGTATGTAAAGACAACTGGAAGGTAACAGCCGACCGGATGCGGCTTGGCAATATTGATTTGCTTCAGCTCACCCCACGTGAGCGACGCCGTGTTATCGCGCGCGATATTGCCATGATTTTCCAAGAGCCTTCAACGTGTCTGGACCCATCAGAAGAGGTGGGGAACCAATTGCTTGAATCGATTCCCGCGAAATCTTTCGAAGGTAAATGGTGGGAACGCTTTAAATGGCGTAAAAAACAAGCCATAGGGCTGCTGCACAAGGTTGGGATAAAAAACCACCGCCAAATCATGAGCAGCTACCCGTATGAGTTGACCGATGGTGAGTGTCAAAAAGTCATGATAGCGATGGCAATTGCAGCCAAACCAAAGCTATTGATTGCTGATGAGCCAACCAACGACCTCGACCCGATTACACAATCGCAAATACTGCGCCTGTTGAGCCGAATGAATCAGGTTAATAACACCTCAATCATTCTGATTGGTCATGACTTAACAACGATTACCCAATGGGCCAGCCGTATTACCGTGATGTATTGTGGTCAGTCCGTTGAGTCTGCCGATACACAAAAATTGTTGGCAAAACCTAAGCACCCATACACAGTGGCGCTGCTGAAAGCGATGCCAGACTTTAATGATTGGATCCCTCACAAAGAGAAACTTCAATCGTTGCCTGGGTCCATCCCCCCACTCCAACATTTACCAATAGGCTGCCGACTCGGGCCACGTTGCCCATACGCTCAGCGTCAATGTGTTGAAATCCCAATGACTAAAACGATAAAAAACCATAAATATGCTTGCCACTTCCCACTTAACATGGAGAAGAAAAAAGCATGAGTGCATTATTAGAAGTCAATGATTTGTCGAAAGAGTTTGTCACGCGCCCAGGGCTTTTTCGTAAGAAAACCCACCAGGCAGTCAAGCCTGTCAGCTTTACGCTAGAAGTGGGCCAAACTATTGGGTTTATAGGCCAAAATGGCTCTGGAAAGTCGACGTTGGCGCGCATGCTGGCTGGTGTGGTTGAGCCATCAGCTGGTGAGATACGCGTAAATGGTGAGCTGCTAGCGCATAAAGACTACACGACACGCTGCAAACTGATCCGCATGATATTTCAGGATCCTAATACATCGTTAAACCCTAGGATCCAGATTGGCAACATTCTTGAAGGTCCACTAAAAAGAAATACGGATATGCCTATGGAGGCCCGTGTGAAACGTGTAAAAGATACGCTGCTTCGTGTCGGGTTGCTGCCGGAGCATGCTTACTTTTACCCGCAAATGCTAGCAACAGGCCAAAAACAGCGTGTATGCCTTGCACGGGCACTGATCCTGCAACCTTCAATCATCGTTGCAGATGAAGCATTAAATGGCTTGGATATGGCAATGCGCTCTCAGATCATTAACCTGTTTTTAGAGCTACAAGAAGAGATGGGGGTGTCGTTTGTTTATGTGTCCCAACACCTAGGGATTATTAAACACATTACCGATAAGATCATGGTGATGCACGAAGGTGATGTGGTTGAAAGTGGTGAAACGCAGCAAGTTTTGACATGCCCTGAGCACATCATCACACAGCGTCTTGTAGAGAGTCACTTTAGCAAGCGCCGCTAAGGCCAACACTCCTAAAAATACTCTCGCGGGTATCAAAAGCCCAGCGAGAGTCGTTAAAGCCCAACTTCAAGTTGTTAAGAGCGCTTCTTGAGTTCAAATTCAAACTCATCAGGATAAAGCACGACGCCTTCTTCATTATCGTTTGGAAATACCACGACCGACAGTTCATCTTCTTCAAGGCCATATGTCCAACGGCTAAACCACTTGGCAGTAGAAATAGGTTCAGCTTTACAGTGTTCCCACTCCCCTGTTGCCCATTCGTTGGCAAACTCTTCATTCGGCCATACTGGTACGCAATCTTCGTCTTCCGTATTGAGCATCACACAGCCATGCTCATCGGTAAGGATCCAAACTTTACGATGCTTCGCTATTTCTTTAACACAGTAGTTAAAACGCTCTTCAGGGCGCATTTTGTTTACCGCATCGATTTGTTCTTGTGTTAGTGCTTCCAACATACATGTCTCCTTAAACAAAACGCCCACGGCAAAACCATGGGCGTTTAAAAGCTCATCCGAAACTTGCGATTACGCTAGTTCGGTTTGTAGCCACGGCCAGCCTTGTTTCTTACGGCTTAGCGTGTTTTCCATCATTAGCATGCCATCTTGCTCATGCTTAACTAGCTTCTCAGCCCACTCGCCTTTGTATAGTAGACGAGTTTGCGCAGTTGTGATGTCTGTTAGCATTACAGCTGCAAACGCTAGACCTTCATCGTTACAACGACGCTCAAGATCCGCTTCAAGGCCGTCGATCATACCGTCAACTTGTTCTAGAGTTGCCAGTTCAACCTGACCAACTACTACATCACGACCGTTGAATGGGTAACCTTTCAGGTCTTTTTCTACCAACTCAGCAGCAGAAAGACCTTCGATGTTTGTTTTTGCGATCAATAGATCTTTGATGAATGCATCAACGTCAGCAACATCAGCAATTTTCGCTAGCTCTTCAACTGCGTCTTTGTCTTTTTGAGTACAAGTTGGCGATGCAAAGCCTACTGTGTCAGACAGGATTGCAGACATCATTAGTTTAGCGATTTGAGGAGTGATCTCGTGACCTTCGATCTTGAACATGTTGAACAGTACTGTGTTGGTACAGCCAACAGGCCAGATCCAAGCTTCCATTGGGTTAACGGTCATCACGTCACCCAGACGGTGGTGGTCAACGATACCTAGAATTTCTGCTTCAGCCACGTCATCCGGTGCTTGTGCTAGATCTGAGTAGTCAACAAGCCAGATTTTCTCGCCTGCAACAGAAGTACGAAGTTCTGGAACTTCTGCACCTGCTACTTCAAGAATATGTTGAGTTTCGCGGTTGATTTCACCTTGGCGAATTGGCATTGCTTCAACACCACGTGCTTTTAGTAGTTCAGTGGCTACTAGTGCACTACAGATACTATCACTATCAGGGTTCTTGTGACCTACAACTAGAATCATCTTATTTCCTATACGACTAAAACAGGCCCTGTTTGGGCATTAACTCACGAAGCCCGTTACTTTACCTGATTTTTGAGATTTGTCATGGGTTAGGAAAAAGAAAAGCCAATCTTTCAAGTTTTTGTTGCAAATAATTATCATTACCATATATTGATAATAATTCGCATTTGCATTTGAGGTTTTTATGGACTCAATTAAGGTTTCTCAGTCCTCCACACAGTGGTTTTCGTTGTCTCAATTTAGTCCGGCTTATAAGCGATTGCTCCTGCCTATCTCACTGGTCGCTTTAGTCGCCAATGAAACAACCCGCGACGTCGCGGTAAATACGCTCTCAGATGCGTTTTGGGCGGTGTCTGCCTACGTCGCTTTTACACTCGCAATTTATCACTACGCTTCCATATTCATGAATAGAGAAAGCAAGATCGTTAACCTCTACCAAAAGTCGCGAGGTTATCAGGTTCTGTTCTCTTCCATTCTCGGCGCTTTACCGGGCTGTGGCGGCGCAATTATTGTCACCACGCAATTTGTCAGCGGACGAGTTGGATTTGGCGCCATTGTAGCCGTGCTAACCTCAACGATGGGCGATGCCGCTTTTCTATTGCTGGCGAGTAAACCTGATATTGGGTTTGCTGTGGTTGCCCTGGGGGTAGTTGTAGGTTGTGTGTCCGGTTGGGTCGTAAACATGATTCACAAAGACGACTTTCTGCGTCCAGAAGCACAAACTGTCGCTAATAAGTTTTGTTGTACATCAACCACCCACACAACCAATTTTGAAAAGAAGGCAATCAACCTACAAGGTGCGTTCTGGAAATGGCTGCTCGTCCCTGCCACTGTTGTTGCCTTTTTAGGCTCTTTCCAAGTAGACATTAACGCTCTACTTTCACTCCCAACAATGAGTATAGAGTGGCTGGGCACAATCCTTATCATTAGCAGTATGTTGCTGTGGTCTTTGACTAAAGAGATTAAAGACTATGAATCAACGGTAGCGGAAGACACCAAATGTGTTTCATCACACCCACTGCAAAAAGCAGCGCAAGACACCAACTTTGTTACTGCATGGGTTATCGTCGCTTTTATGGCTTTCGAGCTTATCGCCTTTTTTGGCCATATTGATTTAGCGGCAACTTTCTCTGGTTGGGGAATGCTGATGCCACTGATTGGCCTAGCGATTGGTATGTTGCCAGGGTGTGGCCCACAGATTTTGGTCACGAGTTTATATATTGCTGGAGCGGTACCGTTATCAGCTCAGATATCAAATGCGATTTCTAATGATGGTGACGCACTCTTCCCTATGATTGCACTGGCACCTAAGGCTGCCTTTGTTGCAACTATCTATTCTGCTGTGCCCGCGATCATCGTCGGTTATGGCTACTATTTCTTATTTGAGATTTAGCCATTGTAGGTCCCAAATAAGCACGCCCTCAGTCGAGGGCGTGCTTATATTAAATGTGACGTAAGTTAGAGAGTTGCGGCAACCTCATCGGATATATCACCATTGTGATACACCTCTTGGACATCATCTAGATCTTCTAAAGCATCGATTAAGCGCAACAATTTAGGCGCGGTATCCGCGTCTAGCTCAGCTTTTGTCGAAGGGATAAGAGACACTTCTGCATTTTCCGACTCGAACCCAGCAGCATCTAAGGCATCCTTTACTGAACCAAAGTCAGAAGGTGCGGTAAACACATCGATCGAGCCATCTTCTGCCGTTTCGATATCGTCTGCACCACTTTCTAGTGCCACTTCCATCACTTCGTCTTCATCCAGTCCTGGCCCGTATGAAATCACCCCTTTCTTGTCGAATAGATAATTCACACTGCCATCGGTGCCGAGATTCCCACCCGCTTTGGAAAATGCGTGACGAACGCCAGAAACGGTACGGTTGCGATTATCTGTCATACATTCGACCATTACCGCCGTGCCACCTGGCCCGTAACCTTCGTAGATAACGGTTTCCATGCCTTCGTCACCTTCGCCACCCGCACCACGTGCAACAGCTCGGTTAACGGTGTCACGGGTCATGTTGTTCGAAAGGGCTTTATCGATCGCAGCACGGAGACGCGGGTTGTTTTCCGGCTCTCCGCCGCCCTCTTTCGCTGCAACGACGATCTCACGGATCAGCTTAGTGAAAATTTTGCCTCGCTTAGCGTCTTGAGCCGCTTTACGATGACGAATGTTAGCCCATTTACTATGACCAGCCATTTGATTCTCCCTTTAAAACAATAAAGCCGTAAGTTGTGCTTACGGCTTTGAAATTTCGGCTAGTTTATCACAAATAATGATGTTTTACTTGTGGCGCTCTTTAAGCTTGTTAACCACATCGTTCATCGACAAACCTTGGTCTTGCAACAGAACAAGCAAGTGATAGATAAGATCTGCAGACTCACACACTAGTTCCGCCTTATCGCCCGACGTCGCCGCAAGCGCGACTTCAACGCCTTCTTCGCCCACTTTTTGCGAAATACGTTTGGTGCCACGGGCATATAAGCTGGCAGTGTAAGAAGAGTCAGGGTCGGCACTCTTGCGGGCAGCCAATAGCTGCTCAAGTTGATGAAGCCACACCATCTGCGACTCTTCTTGTGTATCGCCGTCCCAACACGTTGTCGTACCAGTGTGACAAGTTGGACCAATCGGGTCGACTTTCACTAGCAGAGTGTCGTTATCACAATCTAACGCGATGTTCTTCAGTTGTAATACATTGCCCGAGGTTTCACCCTTGGTCCATAAACGCTCTTTGGTACGAGAGAAGAAGGTCACGTGGCCAGTTTCACCCGTTTTTGCCAGCGCGTCTTTGTTCATATAGCCCATCATCAACACTTGGCTAGATTGAAAATCTTGGACTATCGCAGGCACTAAACCATCAACTTTGTCCCAGTTAATGCGTTCAGCAAGTGAGTTTACTTCTGCTGTGGCAAAACTCATACGCGTACCTCTACACCTTGTTGTTTTAAGTATTGTTTTAATTCGCCAATATTGATGACCTGTTTATGGAATACAGATGCCGCTAAGGCACCATCAACGTTCGCTTTTTGGTAGGCTTCGGCGAAGTGTTCCATCGCACCCGCACCACCAGAAGCAATCAGTGGTACATTGCAGACTTCTCGCACCATATTAAGTTGCTCGATGTCATAACCGTTGCGCACACCGTCTTGGTTCATCATATTGAGAACAATTTCACCTGCGCCGCGCTTTTGCACTTCTTGTACCCAATCGCGTGTTTCCCATTGTGTCGCTTTCGTGCGCTCTTCGTCGCCAGTAAACTGGTAAACTTGGTATTTCCCCGTTTCTTTGTCGTAGTATGAGTCGATACCGACCACAATACACTGCACACCAAATCGGTCAGCAAGCTCAGTAATCAGCTCTGGATTAGCTAACGCTGGCGAGTTTATTGACACTTTGTCTGCGCCAAATTCCAATATACGAGCTGCATCTTCAGCCGATTTAATCCCACCAGCGACACAGAACGGAATATCAATCACTTCTGCGACACGAGCAACCCAGCTTTTGTCGACAACTCGGCCATCACTTGAGGCAGTAATATCATAAAATACCAGCTCGTCTGCGCCTTCTTCCGCGTAACGTTGCGCCAGTGGAACAATGTCACCGATGATTTCGTGGTTACGGAATTGAACACCTTTTACAACCTGACCATCGCGCACATCAAGACACGGAACTATTCGCTTTGCCAACATGCAAATGCCTCCTCTGCGGTGAATTTTCCATCCAATAGCGCACGACCAACGATCACACCTGAAACTCCAGTACCTTTTAACGCCTCAATATCAGCAAGAGAGCCAATACCACCAGACGACTGGAATTGAACTTGAGGGTACTGCTTACACAGGTCGACATACAGTTCTACGTTTGAACCTGCTAGCGTGCCGTCTCGAGATATATCGGTGCAAAGCACGTGTTTTAGGCCAACGGTTAGATAGTCATTAATAAGCGCTTCAATCGTTACACCCGAGTCTTCTTGCCAACCCGAAATGGCCACTTTACGCGTACCGTTTTCATCTATGTTGATATCGAGCGCCAGAACAATTTTTTCCGCGCCATATTTTTCCATCCAACCCTTCACTAATTCAGGCTGTTTTACTGCTGTTGAACCGACAACAACACGCTGAGCGCCAGCTTCAAGAAGATCGATAACGTCTTGTTCACTACGTACACCACCACCAATCTGGATGTTGGCTGGTGTACTGGCCAATAGCTTAGCAATAAGATCAAGCTGACGTGCCGATGTGTCTTTAGCGCCCGTCAGATCAACCAAGTGCAACCAGTTAGCGCCAGCTTGATGGTAGAGGTTAAATTGCTCTGCTGGGTCTACCTTGTATTCGGTCACTTGGCCGTAATCGCCTTGGTATAGGCGCACTACCTGACCTTCAATTAAATCTAATGCGGGAATAATCACGTAGTTATATCCTTATAATTCCAAGAAATTCTGAATCAGTTTCGAGCCCGCTTTTGAAGAACGCTCTGGGTGGAACTGCACGCCATAATAATTGCCACTCTGTACCGCTGCGCTAAACGGCTTGCCGTAATCACAATGCGCAATGGTGTAGTTTCCTACTGGCATCGCAAAGCTATGAACGAAGTAAAAGTATTCGCCTTCTTCGATGCCTTTAAACAGCGGGTTGCCAGGTTGAGCACTGACGGTATTCCAACCCATGTGAGGTAACGGTAAATCGCCAGTTTCCAGTAGGCGCACATCTCCATCACATAGGCCTAAACAATCAACTTGTTCGTCCGCTTTTTGGCCTTTTTCTTGTGAGGACTTACCAAGCAACTGCATCCCTAAACAGATACCTAGCAACGGCTTTTCAACCTTTTTAACTAGCTCGATCAAGTTACGTTCTTCGAGGTTTTTCATCGCCTCACTTGCAGTGCCTACCCCGGGTAGGAACAATTTTTCTGCCGCAAGCACCACTTCAGGGTCTTTGGAGATGGTAACCTCGTAGCCTAAGCGCTGAATTGCAAATTTAACCGAGGAAACGTTGGCACAACCTGTATCGATAATAACGACTTTCTGATCTGTCATTGCTTTACCCTTCCCTACAACACGCCTTTGCTACTTGGTAGCTCGTTTCCTTCCACTTTGATCGCCTGACGAAGCGTGCGACCAAATGACTTAAACAAACTTTCGATAATGTGGTGGTCGTTATTACCTGAAGACGACAGGTGCAGTGTGCAAGCTAGAGTGTCGGTCAACGAACGGAAGAAGTGTACGACCATCTCGGTGGATAAGTCCCCTACCTGTTCACGACCGAACTCGGCATCAAACTTAAGGTATGGTCGACCCGATAAATCAAGCGCACACTGCGCTAAACACTCATCCATTGGCAGGCTAAAGCCAAAACGGCCAATACCACGTTTATCGCCAAGCGCTTCTTTCAGAGCCTGTCCCAAAGCCAATGCCGTATCTTCAACGGTGTGGTGATCATCAATGTGTAGATCGCCTTCAACGTTACACACCATCTGGAAACCACCATGCGTTGCGATTTGATCCAGCATGTGATCGAAGAACCCAAGCCCCGTTGATATTTGATTGCCGCCTTGCTCATCAAGGTTGACCTTCACTCTGATATCCGTCTCTTTTGTGGTACGAACAACTTCAGCAACGCGCGCCTTCACCGTAAGGTCTTTCAGGATTTGCTTCCAACCCATCGTTTCGGGGTTATATTGAATGCCGCGAAGCGCCATGTTTTCTGCAAGCTGTAAATCCGTTGGACGATCACCGATCACAACCGAGTTTTTGAAGTCGACCTTGCCGCCCTGAAGATACCCTTTAACCATACCTAGTTTCGGTTTGCGGCATGAGCAATTGTCTTCTTCAAAGTGAGGACAGATCAGGACATCATCAAACTTCACACCTTGTGACTCAAAGATTTCCATCATCATGTTGTGCGGCGCATCGAAATCCTGTTGAGGATAGCTGTCTGTGCCTAAACCATCCTGGTTGGTGACCATTACTAAGCTGTAGCCAGCATCTTGTAGTGCCAGCAAACTCGGAATAACAAACGGCTCTAGTTGAAGCTTATCTAAACGATCTACCTGAAAATCAGTTGGTGGCTCAACGATCAACGTGCCGTCACGATCAATGAAAAGGATTTTTTGTTGTGTGCTCACTCGAACTTCCTTATTTCTATTTTTACTGAGCCCTTGCTGTAGCCAGAGCTCATCATTCTCTACGCTTTACTTATGAATAATAATTGCGGATAAACCCTAGTGTTTTCTCACACTCATCTCGATTACCTACGCTAATACGTACGCAATTCTCGATTGGTGAGTTACGCAAAATAATGCCGGTATCCCACGCTGCTTTAAATAGTGCATCGCCGCCAGGGAATTTAACCAACAAATAGTTTCCCCAACCTTCAAAGACTTGCAATCCAGGGATCATCGATAATCCTACCTGCAAGTAAGCTCGGTTCGCATTCAAATCCAATACTTGGAATTTAGCACGCGCTAATCCAGCTTCAGACAAGGCTTGAGTCGCGATCTCTGCCACTGGGATAGGCACCGGATATGGGGCAATGACTTTAAGTAGAACGTTGATCAACTCTTCGTTTGCCAACGTAAATCCACAGCGTAAGCCTGCTAATGCAAACGCTTTTGACAACGTGCGAAGAATCGCAAGGTTTGGGTACTGCTCCAATAAATCAACAGTGGATGCCTCTGGGCAAAAGTCAATATAAGCTTCATCCATAACCACGATCGCACGGTCTTTAGTCATCTCAAGTAAAGCAACAATGTCTTCACGTTTAACCAAGTTACCGGTTGGGTTATTTGGGCTACAAACAAACACTAACTTAACGTTATCAAGGCTTTCTTCGATGCCTTGTAAGTCTAGTTGCCAGTCAGCTGTCAACGGTACCGTTTTACGTTCAACACCAATTGTTTCTGCGCTGATCGAGTACATACCATACGTTGGCGGGCAGTAAAGAATCGCGTCTTCACCCGGCTCACAAAAGGCTCTGATTAACAATTCGATACCTTCGTCTGCGCCGCGAGACGTCAGCGTTTGCTCAGGCTTCACTCCTGCATAACTCGCGTACGCTTCGATCAGTTCTTTTGGCTGACATTCGCTGTAGCGGTTGAGGCGAGCAAAGTCAGTTTTGTATTCATTGTTAAAAGGCGATTCGTTGGCATTAAGCCACACGTCTCCAGTACCACCTATGCGGCGCGCAGACAGGTAAGGCGTGAGTTTCTGTACTTGTTTTCTTGCTAACTTTTCCATCTCAATCACCCTTATGCTTTCGCTGCCAATTTTTCTACTCGAATAGTCACTGCTCGTTTGTGCGCATCTAACCCTTCTGCTTCTGCCATCGTCACAACCGTTGGTGCGAGATTCTGCAAACCTTGTTCTGATAACTGCTGCACCGTCATGCGCTTAGAGAAATCTGCCAAACCCAAGCTTGAGTATGTACGGGTATAACCGTAAGTCGGTAATACGTGGTTAGTACCGGAAGCGTAATCACCGGCAGACTCTGGCGACCAATCACCTAAGAAAATGGACCCAGCGTTGTCGAGCAGAGGCAACAACTCACGAGGGTTCTTAGTCTGTACGATTAAGTGTTCTGGACCGTAGTAGTTCGAAATTGAGATCGCTTGGGTAATTGACTCAGAAATAATGATTAAACTCGACGCGAGTGCTTTTTCTGCAATATCAGCACGGGAAAGCTCTTTCAGTTGACGCTGAACCGCATCAGTCACTTGGTCAGCTATCACTGGGGATGGCGTCACTAACACCACTTGAGAATCAGGTCCGTGCTCCGCTTGGCTCAACAAGTCAGCGGCAATAAAGTCTGGTTCTGCGGTTTCATCGGCAATGACTAACACTTCAGACGGGCCTGCTGGCATATCAATCGCCGCACCACGAAAATCATTGCTCACTTGGCGTTTAGCTTCAGTTACATACGCATTGCCTGGTCCGAAAATCTTATCCACTTTGCTCACGGTCTCAGTACCGTATGCCATTGCTGCGACCGCTTGACCGCCACCGACGTTGTACACTTCGTCGATGTCACACAGTTTAGCGACGTAGAGGATCTCATCAGCGATTGGCGGTGGTGAACACAGCACCACTTTACGGCAGCCAGCAATTTTGGCTGGTACACCAAGCATCAGTACCGTTGACGGCAGCGGAGCACTGCCACCTGGGATATACAAACCCACTTTTTGAATTGGGCGAGTGACTTGTTCACATACAACGCCTGGCTGAGTTTCTACCTTGATAGGCTGTGGTTTTTGCGCTTTGTGAAACTTAGCAATATTGCTGTACGCCTGCTCTAACGCCTGTTTCATTTCAGGGGAAAGACGCGCAGATGCATCTTCAATCTCTTGGTTCGATACGCGAATCGACTCTGGTCGAACACGATCAAATTTCTCTGTCAGTTCCAGAAGAGCCGCATCGCCTTGGTTACGGACTTTTGCGATAACTTCCGAGACCGCTGCCGTGATGTTCGCACCTTCTGCAATGGCTGGACGCTCTAAGATTGAATCCTGCTGAGACTCACTTAATGATTGCCAAACTACCGTTCTCATCGCGCTTTACTCCATCATTTTTTCAATAGGTAGAACCAGAATCGAACTCGCACCCAGCTCTTTTAAACCTTCCATCGTTTCCCAGAAGAGGTTTTCTGTACTCACTAGGTGAACCGCCACTTTTTGCTTGTCGGCTGAAAGAGGTAAAACCGTTGGATCTTCAGCACCAGGAAGTAAGTCTTTAACTTGCTCAAGCTTCTCGACTGGCGCGTGCAGCATGATATATTTCGATTCTTTCGCTTGTTGAACGCCTTGCATACGGGTAAGGAGTTTCTCTATCAACGCTTGCTTGTCTGCATCAAAGTCACCAGCACGTTGAATCAGAGTCGCCTTTGATTGGAAGATCACTTCTGCTTCTTTCAAACCGTTGGCTTCCAATGTCGCACCTGTAGAAACCAAGTCAGCAATGGCATCCGCCAAACCTGCACGCGGCGCAACTTCTACAGAGCCTGTCAGCATACAGGTTGAGAACGGAACCCCTTGCTCATCCATGTACGCTTTAAGAAGGTGCGGGTATGTGGTGGCAATACGTTTGCCTGCCAGGTCTTGCGGGCCGTTGTACTCTTCATCTTTATCAAGGGCGATAGACAGTCGGCAACCACCAAAATCCATGCGGCGAAGCGTAATGAATTCAGACGGCTCTCCCAGCGCTTTGCGGTCAAGGCGAACTTCTTCCAGTTCGTTTTCCCCGATAAAGCCCAAATCAACCACACCATCCATGATAAGCCCTGGGATGTCGTCGTCTCGAACAAGCAGTAAATCAATTGGCATATTTTCTGAGTGAACAACCAATCGCTCACCCATTACATTGAACTTTACGCCACATTTTTTGAGTAGTGCTTGGCTCTCTTTGCTTAGGCGACCTTTCTTTTGAATTGCGATTCTTAGGCGTTGTGTTTGCATTGCGTTATCCCTGCATAAGTATTTGATTATTTGTATATTTAAAAGCGTTAAAAACTAAAAAACCCTCGGGAGATTTTGGTCTCCCGAGGGTTTGAAATCTGAATTTAGCGATTTTAACCTCCGGGAGTTTCCTGCCTCCCGGGTATGCGCACATCTCCCGAAAGACTAGACTGGGTGATGGTGATGGTGAATGTTCATTACAAAATTGCGCATAACTAATTAATCTCTAGATGTATCTATCTGTTAACAACAACACTAACCAAGGTTTATTTTCATTTCAACCATTAATTTATTAAAAACATAAAAAAACACATAACACACTGAATAGTAAAAAGTATAAATTTGCATTATTCCCTACGATACAACGAAATATGTCACATGAAGCGTTCGCAAGATCCTTAATGAAGAGCCTGACTTTGGGCCATTTGTTTCACTTACGAAGTTTTCACATTCTCAAACATGAAACACCAACGACATCAGTTCTGCGCGGATTAGTAGCTACGCTTTATGTAGGGAAAGAAACGAAAACTCCGATAAAATGTCTACGAATAGATTGAATACAGATTTCTCTTTGCATGTGGAGAAATTGTGTTTATGCCCTTTGATCGGCGAAAGCATGTGTTTGAAAGACTTACGTTGCAAACTCAAAAAGTACGCCCAGTGTGATGCAGAGGTGCTTATACAAGGCGAGACTGGAGTTGGTAAGGGGCTTTGCGCTCGAATTATTCATCAGCAATCTTCACGTAAGAATGCTCCATTTATTGAAGTCAATTGCGGAGCTATACCAAGCGGGTTAATTGCATCAGAGCTTTTTGGTCATGAGAAAGGTGCGTTTACAGGTGCGATCTCCGACAGAGTTGGGTTTATTCAAAGAGCAAACCGAGGCACCTTGTTCCTTGATGAAATTGGTGATATGCCTGCAGATCTTCAAGTTCACCTACTCCACTTTTTAGAAAGTAAACAGATACAACGAGTTGGTGCAGACAAAACAATCGACGTCGATTGCCGGATCATCGCCGCCAGCCATGTCGATTTAAAAGCAGATGTTGTCCAAGGAAACTTTCGAGAAGACTTGTTTTATCGACTCAACATTCTCCCCCTTAAAATCCCCCCATTGAGGGATAGAGGCAACGACATACTTATACTATCCGACTACTTTTTACAGGAACTGTCCAACGGGAAAGTGATCATCTCGAAAGATGCGCAGGAGACTCTCCTCACCCACTCTTGGCCGGGTAATGTTCGCGAGCTACATAATGTCATTCAGCGCGCCGTGGTAATGTGCGAAAAAGCCACAATAACACCAGCAGACTTAGGCATTGATACATTGGAACGCCACTCCAACCCTCGCACAGATCAAGTGGATTTAGACTATTTACTTCAAGCCATTGAAGACAATAAGCACAACATGAGCGCAGCGGCTAGACAGCTTGGGATTTCGAGAACAACCTTGTATCGACTGATTAAGAAATACAACTTGGATATATAGAATCATTATCTGCGTTTAACTTGACAGTTAAATTTCAAAAAAACTCAACACTATTGAATTCTCTGTATCACTTCTTTTGTCGAAGAGATGGGATAAATCAATAGGGGAACAACAGATAAAAGTGATGTGTATAGCGGTACATATTTTTACGTCACGTATACAAAAAGCTCCGCTAGTTAGCGGAGCTTTTTATCTATATATCAGTGCGGCTAGGCGTTCTGACAAGAGGCTATTTTGGATTTTGACAACCAAGATAGCACAAGGCATACGATTATAAATGTCACGGTTGCAGCGCCAAACGAAAGTGCAATAGATGACGTCATACCCAACGCGATAAAGCCAACACAAGAGACTAGTGCGACAGCAAGCGCATACGGTAGCTGTGTTGCGACATGGTCGATATGGTTACAACGCGCACCTGTTGATGACAGAATGGTCGTATCAGAAATTGGAGAACAGTGGTCACCAAATACTGAGCCAGCAAGAACGGCACTTAACATAGGTAACATCAAAGCGATGTCTGTTGCAGCTGCCATATCGCCAGCGATTGGTAACATGATACCGAAAGTACCCCAAGACGTACCTGTCGAGAAAGCCATTAAGCCCGACAGTAGGAACAGAATAACCGGTAGCCAATGTGGATTGATGTTACCTTGAGCCATAGTAGACAGATAAGCGCCTGTCTCCATGTCACCAATAACCGAACCAATAGACCAAGCAAACACTAGAATCAGGATTGCTCCAAACATAGACTTCGCACCAATCCAAAGAGTTCGTACGATTTCTGCAAATGGAAGGCCCTGTTTGAATACCGTCAGTAGTGCAACCGCTAGACCGACCAGACCACCATAAATCAATGACGCGCCTACGTCAGTGTTCTCAAACGCACCAAGCAGAGCAAACTCTTTGCCATCCGCAGCTAAGGCTTGTGAACCCGTCCATAACATGGAAGCAACGGTCGCAATAATCAAAGTAACGATCGGCAAAACCAAATCCATTACTTTGCCTTTGTCACTTTCACGAATATCTAGCTCTTCATTCAGCTCATGTGCTTCTTGTGAGTCATTCTCTTTGTCTTTATCAAAACCACGCCCCTGAGAAGCCGCGATCTCGTGGTCGCGCATTTTACCAATGTCTAGACCAAACCATGCAACAGCAAACACCATAAGCAGTGCAAATACCGCATAGTAGTTCATTGGAATTAAGCGAACGTAAGCACCCAGTGCCGAATATTCGGTAATTCCGTGTGAAACTAAAATGCCACCGATTATGGTAATAATGTAAGCACCCCAGCTAGACGCTGGCATCAATACACACATAGGTGCCGCTGTGGAGTCCAATACGTAAGCTAACTTTGCGCGAGATACGTAAAAACGGTCTGTTACTGGGCGAGAGATCGCGCCCACAGCCAAGCTGTTAAAGTAATCATCGACAAAAATGAATACGCCTAAAAAGGCTGCAAGAAGTTTAGAGCCGCGTTTACTTTTAACTCGAGACTGTGCCCATTCAGCAAATGCACGTGTACCACCTGACAATGTCAGTAAGGCCGTCATCATGCCAAGTAGTAATAGAAAGCCAACAATACTCATATTCCAAGTATTTAGGCCGCCATCTTCGACAAACACATTAGATACTGTTGAGCCAACGTAGCTCAAAGCATTGCTTACTGAGTAGTCATTTAATAGGACAGAGCCTAAGACAATACCGACACCAAGAGAAACAAGGACATGGCGAGTAATGATCGCCAAACTTAATGCCACCAGCGGAGGCAAAAGAGATAAGGGAGATGATGCAAAATCAATTAAATTCATGATCTTCAAAAACCAGTAATAAATGGTTAGAGATCTACTGCAGACTCATTGCTGGAAGTTAAATTCCACACAATTGTGTTGAACTTAGCGAAAGGGAAGCGAACACTTCACCCAACCCTACAGTAGCGCTCCATAGTTTTACAAATTATAGACTATGGCAGTGTTAGCCCTATTCGAGTCTAACCCCAGCGAATACTTTTGATGAAGATACTCACTTCGGCGGCGTAACCTTTCTGACTTGCTCATTGGCATCACCCCAACAAGTCGTACTGATTTATTCCGCACCTCTACCGCGATTGTTGAAACTTTAAACCAAATGAAAGAAAAACTAACAATGATTTAACCAACGCCTCGCATTAGGTGACGCTCATTGTACTTATCCCATGCGCCATTTCAACATATACATCTAAATTATTGTTAAAAATATTGGTACAAAAGTGCCACTAAAGTTTCTTAAAATATGCATACTCACACACAATATGTACGTCATACTCTAAAGGCTTCCATCAATAAATAGCACGATAATAATTCACTTCGATTTATTACTGATAATTTATTTGCCGAGCCAGTTGCGTATTAAGCAATTTATAGTGCTCTGCTAAAACTGCCATCCTACATATGAAACACATGGATTAAATTTATAAAAACCATATTTCGCCTATTGATTTCAAATATCCTCGACACTATATAAATAATGAACATATCTCTATTTTTTGAACTATAAATATTAGTATTTTTCATAAATGTACTAAATTTATCTCTAATGGATTGTAAATTAGAAAATTCAGGATTATTATCTTTCAATTAGCTAATCCTTAATTAGTGAGATCAAAATATGTCGGAACTAACTAAAACATTATTAAATATTCGTAGTCTGCGTGCGTTTGCCCGTGAACTAACGCTAGAACAACTGGAAGAAGCTCTAGATAAATTAACGATTGTGGTTGCTGAGCGTAAAGAAGAAGCTGAAGCAGAAAAAGCCGCACAAGCGGAGCAAGAAGCGAAACTAGCAGCGATTGCAGAACAAATCGAAAAAGATGGTATTGACGTAAGTGCCCTAATTTCTGCTCTTTCTGGTGAGAAGACAAAGACGAAATCAAAATCTAAGCGCGCACCTCGCCCTGCAAAATACAAATACGTAGATGCAAACGGTGACGAGAAAACTTGGACAGGTCAAGGTCGTACACCTTCAGCAATTCAAGAGCAGTTAGATGCTGGTAAGTCTCTGGATGAATTCCTAATCTAAAAAGCTCTAAATAAAAAAGCGCCTTTAACGGCGCTTTTTTATTGTCGAGTGTTAAATACAATAAAGCCCTGAATAGTCAGGGCTTTTAATTAGAATTAATCTCGGGTTAACGTTCCCAGTAAGCTTCTTCTAAGCTGTCTTCACGCTCTGGTAAGCCACGTGACAGACGAGGAGAATGTTGCACTAACACCTCATAGCTTGCGCGGTTTGAATACTTACACACCTGTGAGAAAGAAGAATATGTCAAAAACGCATGGGCGTGTTTACTGGAATTAGGCACGTTTTCTTTATGATATTTGTTTGCCGCCATATCATGCAGCAATGCTGATAACGCCGCATCACCTGCACCATTGGTATTCTTAATTTTTTCAGGGCCGCCCATGTACGGAGAAATATGCGAATACACTTTGATCGGGCTATCACATCCTTTTTTGGATGTTGGACGACTAAATTCGTAACGGTTAAATTCCGCAATACTACCTGGCAATAGTGGTAAAGACGTTTCGCGTTTTGCTGAATCTTCGGTATAGCCAGCCATAAATAAGCCTACTGGACCTGCAGTACACAATACTAAATCAACCCAATCGAGTGCTTTATCTGACGCAGCTAAAGGATCAGACTCACCTGTGAGTGCTTCCGCCTCATCTTCATTCATCGCCACCACTGTTACGTGATCACGTAAAAATTCTTGCCAGTACTCTGGGTCATCCTGAATGACAAATTTCGTTCCCAACGTCAATACAACGGGCACATCATACTTTTTCGCGTATTCAATAGCTTTCATTGTGGCTTCTGGCATTGGGTCACCTTCTTTACAGCGCACCAAATAAGCCGTTAATACAAGAGCCGACGCGTTTTCGAAAATATTCTCTGGAATACTTTCTGGTAAAAGCTGGTTCATTTGGCCTTCACTAATTGCGAATGTACGTTCACCATCTTCCGTAATAAGTGCGAAACAACGACCGATCGCCCCTTTTACCCCTTGCAGGTAGTTCAAGTCCATACGACTTGATGTGTTACACAAATAACGATAACCATAGCTTCCGATTTTAATATCTTGGCTCATTACACCTAAAAGCGTAGAACGATCATCCGCAAGTACAGAGTAATTGTGCATGGTATTACCGATCGTACCACCAGCATATTCATTAGTAATAAGATCGAATTGTTTTAGTTCGTTATAAAGTGCTTCTGCCGTTTCATCATCGATGACCAGAGAATGCCCCTTACTCAATTTGTATTTTTCAATTAACTCTGAGCCAACTTTCGCTTCAATATCGACTAACGTTTGGTCGATACCGATAATGTGTGTACGTGACATTTGTTTGCTTTCTTGTGATTGGCTAACTAGCGGATCACGTGCATGCACTGGAAAGTAGTGTTTTGATTTACGTTGGCCAGGAAATTTCATATCAATGATTCTGAGTAAGGGATGAAAGGATGCCGGATTCTACATCGCACTTGACAGTGCGGCAATATCCCGAATTATAGCAAACGTTTGCCAGCAACAAGAAAATGACTGGCTGCTGACATACGTAGAAATAAGAAGGGTTACTCGCCTTCCATAAAGCTCAAATCTGGTAGTCGGTCTAGATTCTCAGAGTAGCGTTTTAAGTTAAACTCACCTTCGTTTTTCATCACATCAAAAATCTCAATCGCCACGGCACATGCCATCATCGCAATCGCATCTTCACGGCTTGTTCCTGTCATCATAAGACGCATTAATGTCTCTTTTACTTTGAGAGGATTGCCATCTTCAAGTTGGTTTTCGACCACTTCAATTAGTTGCGCTTCTTCAAAGATCTGGTTCTCTTCGCTCATTTGTTATTTCCGCGTTGGCTTGAATTTCGTCAACTATGCCACATATAAATCATTGATAGTGATAAAAGCGAAAATAGATAGAGCAAACGGGCAAAAGTTCACCATTTTCGAAGTGTGAGTCCGATCTCGGATCTGTCCCCTCGCTAGGCTTTCTGATAAAATCTGCGTCCAGTTAATTTAAGTGGTGTTTAGTAATGTCTGAGAACTGTACTGACAACAGTCAAAAGAAAGTTATCGTCGGCATGTCTGGCGGTGTTGATTCATCCGTTTCAGCTTATCTTCTGAAGCAACAAGGCTACCAAGTGGAAGGCCTGTTCATGAAGAACTGGGAAGAAGATGACAACGAAGAATACTGTACAGCAGCGGAAGATCTCGCCGACGCTCAGGCAGTATGTGACAAGCTTGGCATTCACCTACATACCATTAACTTTGCGGCAGAATATTGGGACAACGTATTTGAATACTTCCTTGCTGAATACAAAGCAGGCCGTACACCAAACCCAGATATTCTTTGCAACAAAGAAATCAAATTTAAAGCCTTTTTAGAGTTTGCAGACGAAGTACTCGATGCAGACTACATCGCGATGGGCCACTACGTACGTCGCACTTTCCCTGAAAATGGCGAAAAACCGCAAATGCTACGCGGTTTGGATGGCAACAAAGACCAAAGCTACTTCTTGTACACACTAAGCAGTGAACAAGTGGCTCGCAGCCTGTTCCCTGTCGGCGAACTTGAAAAGCCTGAAGTACGTCGTATCGCAGAAGAGCAAGACCTGATCACCGCGAAAAAGAAAGATTCAACGGGTATTTGTTTTATCGGGGAACGCAAATTTACGGATTTCTTGTCTCGCTATCTACCAGCTCAGCCAGGTAAAATTGAAACGCCAGAAGGCAAAGTGATCGGTGAACACCAAGGCTTGATGTATCACACACTAGGCCAGCGCAAAGGTCTGCACATCGGTGGTACCAAAGGCGGCGGTGGTAACGAAGACCCTTGGTACGTTGCGGATAAAGACCTAAAGCGTAATGTGTTAATCGCAGTGCAAGGTGCGGATCACCCGTTACTAAAATCACAAGGTTTGATTGCCTCTCAGCTTCACTGGGTGGATCGCACACCAATTAAAGAACCTGTGCAGTGTACCGTGAAAACACGTTATCGTCAGACTGATATCCCATGTACAATCATCCCTATCGATGATGAAAACATTAAAGTTATCTTTGACGAGCCGCAAGTTGCCGTAACTCCAGGTCAGTCAGCAGTATTTTATAGCGGTGACGTTTGTCTTGGTGGCGGCATCATCGAGCAGCGCATTTAATTTTGAATCGTATATTAGGAGAACGACTACGTGGCTAACGCACTTTACGACCGCACAATCGCATTTGCAGGCATTTGCCAAGCTGTAGCTTTAGTTCAACAGGTTGCGAAAAACGGTTACTGTGACTCAGACGCGTTTGAGACATCTCTTAAAGCGATTATGAATACTAACCCAAGCAATACTGTCAGTGTATATGGCCGTGAGTCCGACCTGAAACTTGGGTTAGAATGCTTGGTAAAAGGGATTGATAGCACGCCAACTGGTAGCGAAATTACTCGCTACATCATCAGCTTGATGGCGCTTGAACGTAAGCTTAGCTCTCGCAACGATGCGATGTCTCAACTCAGCGACCGTATTCAGATGCTAGAGCGCCAGCTTGACCATTATGAATTGTTAGACGATCAAATGATCAGCAATGTTGCCAGCGTTTATCTGGATGTTATCAGCCCAGTGGGGCCACGTATTCAAGTGACCGGAACTCCGTCTGTGCTTCAACAGACCAGCAACCAGCATAAAGTGCGCGCCCTGCTGTTATCTGGCATTCGTAGCGCTGTGTTATGGCGTCAGGTTGGTGGTAAACGTCGCCACTTAATCTTCGGCCGCAAGAAAATGGTAGAACAGGCACAAATCCTGTTAGCTAGAATGTAATCGTATTATTATCAGCTCGCGCTAAGTCGCGAGCTGATTTCTTTAGTCCAAAATAAATTTCGCGCAAACGTTTGCGCAATATTCGTGACAATTGCCAGCGTTATTGGTATAAAGCTCACGAAATTTAGAAACTCAATTCAGGAGAACACCATGGAACTGTCAGCATTGACTGCTGTTTCACCAGTAGACGGCCGTTACGGAAGTAAAACAATTGCACTACGCAGCATCTTTAGCGAGTTTGGCCTACTAAAGTACCGCTCTATCGTTGAAATCCGTTGGCTTCAAAAGCTAGCAGCGACAGACGCGATCAAAGAAGTACCAGCATTCAGTGCAGAAGCAAACCAGTTCCTAGATGAGCTAGCAGCTAACTTCAGTGAAGAAGATGCGCTTCGCATCAAAGAGATTGAACGTACCACTAACCACGATGTAAAAGCGGTTGAGTACTTCCTGAAAGAAAAAGTAGCAGGTGTTCCAGAGCTTCACGCGGTAAACGAGTTCATTCACTTTGCATGTACTTCTGAAGACATCAACAACACTTCTCACGCGTTAATGCTAAAAGAAGCACGTGAACAAGTGATTCTTCCAGAAATTCGTAACCTAATTGACGCGATCAAAGCACTTGCTGTTGAATACCGCGATATTCCACTTCTATCTCGTACACACGGCCAGCCTGCTTCTCCATCAACCATGGGTAAAGAAATGGCGAACGTAGCGTACCGTATGGAACGTCAATACAAGCAGATTGAAAACGTTGAAATCCTAGCGAAAATCAACGGCGCAGTGGGTAACTACAACGCACACCTATCTGCGTACCCAGAACTAGACTGGCACAAATTCAGCGAAGAATTTGTAACGGAATCTCTAGGCGTGACGTGGAACCCGTACACAACTCAGATCGAACCACACGATTACATCGCTGAGCTATTCGACGCAGTTGCACGTTTCAACACCATCCTTATTGACTTTGACCGTGACATTTGGGGCTACATCGCTCTTGGTCACTTCAAGCAAAAAACAATTGCTGGCGAAATCGGCTCTTCAACCATGCCACACAAAGTTAACCCAATCGACTTTGAGAACTCGGAAGGTAACCTAGGTCTGGCAAACGCAGTATTTGGCCACCTAGCGCAAAAACTGCCTATTTCTCGCTGGCAGCGTGACCTGACTGACTCAACGGTTCTACGTAACCTAGGTGTAGGTGTTGGCTACGCAGTGATCGCGTACACTTCAACACTTAAAGGTATCAGCAAGTTAGAAGTAAACCATGAAGCACTACTGAAAGAACTAGACCAAAACTGGGAAGTACTTGCAGAACCAGTACAAACGGTTATGCGTCGTTACGGTATTGAAAAGCCATACGAGAAGCTAAAAGAGCTCACTCGTGGTAAGCGTGTAGACGGCGAAGCAATGCGTAACTTCATCGACGGCCTAGAGCTTCCTGAGCACGAAAAAGCACGTCTAAAAGAGATGACACCTGCAAACTACATAGGTCAAGCAATCGAGCTAACTGACAAACTGTAAGTTTGAGTGAATTTGATTTAATGAAAGGCCGATGTATCACATCGGCCTTTTTTATTGTTTTTGGAAAAACAGAGTAATCTGCCCTACTTCAATACCAAACTTCTTAATTTTAGTTAAGTTGAAGACGTGTTTGTCGTCTTGGCGATAGAGCCAGTCGTCGAACGTCACGACAATGGTCGAGTCTTCCAATTGCAGTTCAAAGTCATATTGCCATTGCAGTGCATTACCCACTTCTCTACCTTGCGCCACACCGATAATGTCATCCGCCATACCTTGGTAGCGGTTGTCACTCAAACGGGTGATCTCCCACACACGTTGATCTAGCTCTCCATCATCAAATACGAAGTCTTCCTTAAGTGTCAGCGTATTATCCTTAATGCTTCCGACAATCAAAACTTCAAACCGCCGAGTTTGTTTGCCTGAGTAATCTTGTATCATTCCCCAAGCTTGTATTTCACCATCGAAGTATTCAAACAAATCGAAATCAGGTGAGCTCGACTGATAATCTTTTAGGTCGCTGGAACACCCAGCTAAAGGCAATAAACAAAGCATCAGCATTGTTGTCAGTAACTTTTTCATTGTTTTTCCCCTATTAATCGACGTCGTAAGTTCGGGTACTGTGTTTCAGGAGAGAGCCAAATAGCGAGAAAAGCATCATTTAGGGTTTCATTGTCCACAGCCCCAATAGGAACAAACTGCCCATAGCGGTCGTAGTAAAAATGCCCTACTTTACCGTCTGTCACATAAGCCAGCTTCTGCCCTTGCTCTATATCTGGGAAGATGCTTTCTAGCTGTCGAATCCAAGCCGATCGGTCAGACGCTGAATAGCCCAGTATTTCCCACTGCTCATCAGTGGCGTCTATCAGTTGCTTTTGGCTAATATCCCGTTGGTAATGGATCGATAAAGCCAGCGGATGCGGCGTTATATCTTCGCTCCGACGATATAACCCATCTGGTGATAAAAGAGTAGATTGGTAAATATCAAAAAACAGCACTTTCAACTGAGCTTGGCCAACAGGTTGCCAACTTTTCCAGTTTTCTCGTTCATCCACGCCTAACGCCGAAGTGACATCAACGTACATAGTGCAGCCGAACACACTAAAGGCTAAGGCGATTTTTCGAAGATTCATATTGATAAACCCTCCATATGATTAGGAAAATGAGCATCCATTCAACAAACACAATCACGCTGGTTGCAAGCATCCCATTGGGAAACTCAACGACACCCAGCTTTTCACCCGCGGTATAACTTAATGTGCCACCAACGCCTCCTAGCAGTGAAACTCCCCACAGCGGCAAGTAATAAAACTTTTGCGCTAAAAAATAGGCATACCAAACAAATGCAAACCACAGTGCAGCTAGCCAGACGGGAATGCCGATTGAGTCAAATTTGAACAATCCAAAGTACATATTAGCCAAATCGAACAACATACCTAAAATCGCCAGACCGACAATATGCTGTAGCTTAACGGGATCTACCTTTAAGCTAACCAGCACCGTACAGCAAGCCAATACGACGGTCAGCCATTGCAGCTGCTGGTTACCTATAACTGCTGCAAACCAAATACATTGGAACCAGACGGAATAGGCGACAAATCGTTTGGTATTCATATCAAGCACGCTGAAAAGTCATATGAACGGTACTGATACTTTTTGCTTTAAACCCGCCTTCACAGTAGCAAAAGTAGTAGTTCCACATGCGAATAAATCGTGTATCGAACCCCAATCGACGAACCATAGGTTCGGCTAGATCAAACCTTACCCGCCAGTCATTCAAGGTTTTTGCATAGTCTTCTCCGATGTCAAATAAGTCTCTGAGTACTAAATCACTATTCTGTGTTGCCGCTTGCGTCAATGCTGTAATTGACGGGAGAAATCCCCCAGGGAAGATATACTTCTGAATAAAATCAACGTTATTGCTGTAATAGTCATACCTTTGATCGGCGATAGTAATGGCCTGTATTACCATTAGTCCTCTAGGTTTCAACAAAGACTGACATTTTTGAATGTAGGAGTTGAGGTACTCTTTACCCACCGCTTCAATCATCTCTATCGACACTAATTTGTCGTAAGTCCCCGTCAAATTCCGATAGTCTTCTTTCAGTAAAGTAATGCGGTTTGTTAAACCTTTCTCTTCTATCTTTTTCAGCGCAAATTGATATTGCTCTTCAGAAATCGTTGTCGTCGTCACTTGGCATCCATAGCGCTCTGCCATGTAGATGGCCATCGCCCCCCAACCAGTACCAATTTCAATCACATGATCTTGTTCTGTTAACTTTAACTGCTCACACAAACGCGCCATTTTATTTTCTTGAGCTTGCTCTAACGTGTCTTTTGAGTCTGAATACAAAGCCGACGAATAGAGCATCTTTTCATCAAGAAACGTTGCATAGAGCTCATTACTAAGATCGTAATGTGCTTCAATATTTTTCGCGGAATTTTCTAGCGTATTTCGGTTTAACCAATGAGCAATACGATGTGACAGCTTAGTGAAAATGCTCGATTTGCCTTCTAGGTTATCGAGAGTTGAAGAGTTGATCGCCATTAATTCCATCACAGCTGTAAGATCAGGGCTATCCCACCAGCCATCCATGTAAGCCTCTGCTGCAGCAATACTGCCACCTGCTAACACTCGTGAGTAAAAGGCCGGGTTCTTAACTTCGATAACCGCTGCTATATGGCTATTTTGTGAATGACCAAATACAGTTTGCTGCTTTGGTTCATTGGCAGAAAAAGATTCAACAACCGTTAGTGAGCCAGAGTCCAGTTTCCCGAGCAAGGTAAAGACAAGACTGCGCGCCGTTTTTTGCCCTGTCGACAACTGCTGTGGGTAAGGTATAGCGTGAGAGTTAATCATTATCTTTGCTCCTTGACATCTTTTGATTTTTGCTTGTCTTGAGTCTCTTGTTGGTACTTCGGGTGAGAGTAAAAAGGGGCGCCTTTGAGCCAAAGCTTTAAGGCGTGCCAATAAATACCTGTCGTCACCTTTATTGCCATTACTGGGACATAAATTAGCTGCGTTAACAATGCCTGAGATGTAAGTGGGTGCTTATTCATCATTAACGTAGCGTCGAATTCTTTTTGCTCTCTATGGCATTCAAGATGTATAAACAGACGCTTAGCTAATGGTTTCAGCTTCCAAACATATTGCTGCTCTATTGGATTAAACGGTGATACATGGAAAGCCTTAGGGTGCGACCAAGCGCTTTTGTTCTGCGTGTTATCAGAGGCCGGAATGGCATAATAATGGCGTTCATTCCACGGCGTATTACTCACCTCCGCCAGTAGATATTTCCATGTGCCGTCCAAATCATAGACGTAATAAAAATTGACCGGGCTAAAATAGATACCCAAATAACGCAAGTGGATAACCGCTTTTACCGTACCAGTAATTCGTTCTCCAGTGAGATCGCAAACCTTATCGAGTACAGCCTGTTTAAGATCACCTTCTCCTAGGTAATCTGCCCGTTTAAAACGCGCCCAGTGCCACCACCTGGTACCAAAGCACCAAAGGTTAGATTGCAGTTGTTCTAATTCATCCAGATCGATACAAGGCATAAACAAGGTATATTTGAGTGCATGTCTTACTGGCGTGAATCGCCGGTGCCTTATATCACCAATCAGCAAAGCACTCTTAAGTTCATCACTCATCAGGCTGCCCCTTGTTGCTCTACAGGTACACTCCCTTCTTCAATAGCGCGTACTACATCTAGTGCACTCTTAACGCCATCTTCGTGAAATCCGTTGTACCAATAAGCCCCGCAGTACCAAGTCTGGTTAAGGCCATTAATTTCACCTCGCCTTGCTTGTGACGCTATAGATTGCTTAGAAAAAACAGGGTGATGATAAGTAAAGGTGCGTAAAACCTTGTCTGGGTCGATATTGGAAGAACTGTTTAGCGAGACACAGAATGTGACGGGTGCCTTTATATGCTGCAAAATGTTCATATTGTATGTCAGCATCGGAGGCTGAGTTTCGTCCCCCTCGCCGCTAAGCCAATAATTCCATGATGCCCATGCTGCTTTCTCTACAGGTAGCAAAGACTCATCCGTATGGAGAACCACTTCATTGGCTTGATACTGCAGCCCTGACAGTATGTCTTTCTCGACCTCGTTGATATCTCTCATCAAGGCCAATGCTTGGTCACTATGGCAAGCAAAAATCACCTGATCAAAATGTTGCACCTTTCCTTCAACAAGTAAGTTAACACCAAGCTGATCGCGCCAAACACTTTCGACAGGCGTTGAGAGCTTAATTTTGTCGGAAAAATCACGAGTCAATGGCTCTATGTACAACTTTGAGCCCCCTTCAATCACGTACCATTGAGGTCGATTAGTGACATCAAGTAGCCCGTGATTTAAAAAGAAGCGGGCAAAAAAGCTCAATGGAAATGAACGCATGTCTGCCAAAGTGGAAGACCAAATCGCGGCTCCCATAGGTAGGATGTAATTCTCACAGAAATAGTCGCTGAACTTTTCATCTGAAAGAAAGCCGCCTAGCGTGCGCTCATCCGCTCCGCCTTTTTCAACAATTTTCTTCACTTTCCTGTTGAAACGAAGTATTTCAAAAATAAATGAGTAAAAACGCGGATTAACCCAATTTTTTCGCTGTGCAAATAGAGTCGCTAACGTATGACCATTATATTCAAGCCCATTTGAATCATTACGCACACTAAAGCTCATCTGAGTTGGCCGGCCTTTCACCCCAACCTGATCCATCAATTCAATGAAATTAGGATAAGTGCGATCGTTGTAAACGATAAAACCAGTATCAACGTTGTAAGACTTACCTTTCACGTCAACAGTAACAGTGGCAGTGTGCCCACCCACATAGTCGTTGGCTTCAAAGAGCGTGATATCGTGCTTTTTGTTTAAGTGGTAAGCACATGTCAGCCCGGATATTCCTGTCCCGATAATTGCTATTTTCATTGTGTACTCCCATTAATTTGATATCAGCTTGGCAGTAATTAAGGTCTGCCAACGATAGGGCAGCGCGCCTATCAAACGGATAATTGAAGTGAATCTTTTCGGAAAGTAGATATGAGCACGGCCTTTGCTTAACCCGTCTCTAATCTCACGTGAGGCCTGCTCTACAGGGATCACCATTGGCATATCAAACGTGTTCTTATCGGTCAGCGGTGTTTTGACAAAGCCTGGATAAATCACCGAAACATCGATGCGTTTACTTTTAAGATCCAGTTGCAAGGTTCGAGCAAGATAGCCTACAGCGGCTTTTGAGGCCCCGTACGCCTCTGCTCTAGGGAGAGCAAGTTCGCTGGCGATCGAACCGACAATTGCGATCCGGTGACCGGGAATGAAATGCGTTTGGCACGCTTCAATGGCGTTCGCTAAGCCCACCACATTCACGTTGAACACCCGCTTTACCAATTCTGCGTCCATTACGCCCTCATCGATGTACTCACAATCCCCTGCATTAAAAATCCATAAGTGAGGTTGATAAGGTAGCTGTGAGACGGCTTCTTTTGAGTCCTGCAGATCCGTAAGATCAAACTTCAGTCCAGAGATCTGTGAAAACTCTTGCTCTAGTTGAGTAAGCACATCTGAATTGCGACCACATGCAATCACGTCCCAACCATCTTGTGCATAATCTCTTGCGAGTTGGAGTCCGATACCCGATGTGGCCCCCGTAATCAGTACACTGTTCATGATCCTAGCCTCCGTTTGATACCTTTGATCACCACCCCCAGCACAGGCAAATGTTCATAGAGCATTTCCCCGAGGTCGAAGTAATCTCTGTGATAAATCACTTTGCCCTCTTGCATTTTGAGGTGGCTAACACCGTGGACATGGACTGGTGTACCATTTCGCAGCTTGGGATGCTCGAGAGTCATAAGCCAAGTGAGAAAACCAGTATCATCAACTTGCTGATACTCTTTGATGTCAAACTGACAGGTGTGTACGTTGGTGTAGAGCGTCTCAAAGTAGTGCTTGAGCGCTTGCCACCCTTCTATCCGATGCGCTGAGTCTTCAAACACCACATCTGGGTGATACACATCTTCAAGCGTATGTAGATTTGCTTTAGAAAGTTGTTGGTATATATCGCCAACTGATTTGATGTCCATTTCACTCTCCAATATTGTACACGGAATTTTTTTGTACAATTAAAGTTAAGATAGATCATTAGACAAAGTTGTACAACTTTAATATTTGTAAAAGATTATTAGTGGGCGTATAAAAAGTGTCGGAAGGTCGATCAAAAAGGCTTGGTGATTACCAAGCCTTTAAATTAGAAATGAGTGTTATGAGTTACGCAAAGCGTTAATACGCTTATCTAGCGGAGGGTGGCTCATTAAAAGCTCGGTCATTGAACGTTTACCATTGATGCCGAACGCCATCATTGAGCCCTCAAGTTGAGATTCGTGGCTAACCTTCAAGCGCTCTAGCGCTGCGATCATTTTCTGCTTACCGACCAATTGAGCCGCGCCAGCATCAGCATGAAATTCGCGATGACGGCTGTACCACATGGTGATAAAACTTGCTAAGAAACCAAACACAAGCTCAAGAACGATTGATACACCGAAGTAAACCATCATATTGCTGCCACCTTCCTCTTCATCGTTTGAGGACACTAGGTTCGCAATAAAACGAGATAAGAAGATAACAAAAGTATTCACGACACCTTGCATCAGCGTCATTGTCACCATGTCACCATTCGAGATATGGCTGACTTCATGCGCAAGTACCGCTTCAGCTTCGTCACGCGTCATGTTATGCAATAGGCCAGTAGACACCGCAACCAACGAATCATCACGTTTCGCGCCTGTAGCAAAAGCATTGATATCTGCTGAGTCATAAATAGCAACTGTCGGCATACCAATGCCCACTTGCTCAGATTGACGACGCACTGTTTCTAGTAGCCAGTGTTCTGTCTCATTACGTGGGCTTTCGATCACCATACCGCCGACCGAACGTAACGCCATTCCCTTCGACATAAGTAGTGAAATGAAAGCACCACCAAAACCAAACACCGCCGCCATGATTAGCAGACCAGACAAACTCCCTGGCTGCATCCCCGTTACAGCATAAACAATATTGAGAACAACACTTAGCACCAGCACAACGGCTAGGTTGGTTGCCAGGAACAACATTACTCGCTTCATTTATTTCTCTCCAAACGGAAGCTTATTATTATGTGCCATATACCTTACTTGAGTAGACAGCTTGGGCCAACACGCCCGATTTTTCATTACCTAGATATAGTCTATCTCTTTTCTTTACAAGGTTAAGCGACAAATTGAAACATTTGTTTTCTTGGGCTCGCTTTCTATCAGGTAAAAAATTTATATTAAAAGCTGACTGAATATCAGTGAATTAGAGTAACAAGTACTTTGGATTAGACTTTGGTCTTATTGTGCCTTCACTGATTCGTGCTAGATTTTAGGCATTCAAGAAACATCCATGTGAACAGAGGGAACATGTCATGGTTGAAACTAGCAACTATCAAATGGCTATTGATTTACTATGTTGTCATCTAGGGCTGTCAGAAGAAGAAGCAATGAAGCAGCTTGGAATCTCTCCTGAAGAGCACGTTCAAAATCATGTCATGGAGATGCAACACGCATTCATGTCAGCTGAGAAGTGATTTTATTTTCTAGAATATTTTAGGGCAGCCATATGGCTGCCCTAATCGTTTTCTATTATCTATACACCAAGTAACGGGTCTACATTGATGTACTTAGCAAGGTCCTGGCGTTTAACACTTGGAACATACGGAATTTCACCCAGCTTAGGTACATTCATCTTATCTTCTAACATCGAGATAATATCCGCGTAGTGCTCTGTGCCCGGGTTGATTCTATTTGCTACCCAACCTACCACTTCTAAGCCGTCAGCTTTAATTGCGTCAAGCGTCAGCATGGCATGGCTTAAACAGCCGAGTTTAATGCCAACGACAAGCACAACTGGGAGCTTTTCTTGCTGCACCCAACTCGATAAGCACTCAGAGTCAGACACCGGCACGCGCCATCCTCCCGCACCTTCAACCAAAACAACATCGGCATCTTGTTTATGCTGAGCAAGTTTTTCGCTTAGCACTGGGTACTCTATTGTTACGTTTTCTCTTTTCGCAGCAATATGAGGCGAAGCGGGTAATTCCAATGCATACGGGTTGATATCCTCATAAGCAACTTCGACCGTTGATACTCTCAGCAAGTGAAGCGCATCCGAGTTTCTGAACCCGTCTTCCGTCTTCTCACTACCCGCAGCCACTGGCTTATAGCCAATTGTTTTTAACCCTTTCGCCGCCAAAGCGTTTAGAATCGCTTTAGATGCAACTGTTTTTCCAACATCGGTATCCGTACCAGCAATAAAAAAAGCATTAATCATAGATGTATAACCCCTAAACAAACCTGATATGTTGCAGGAAGAAGACCATTGTGGTTTTTGAATTCCTGGTAGGCTTGCTCGACTTGTATAAGTGCCTTGCGACTTGTTAAGCCCTGAGCGCGTCCGCTTACATGATTCGCACCGATGCCTTTTAAATCTCGCATCAATGAAAAAGCGGTATCGTACCAGACTGTAATGGTGGGCAAGTCTAGACTATGCTTTGCACATTCAGATTGCGCTAACGCAATTTTTACCTGATTGAGGCTGATAAAGTCATTCACGTGTTGATATGAGTCAACTTTAATCCATGCCTGCTTTAACTCGTGAAGAGAGCCGTCGAGTAAGGTCGAAAAACACATCAATCCATCTGGTTTTAGCACTCTACGCATTTCTTTCAATGGTACCGATAGGTCCTCACACCACTGCAGAGCTAAGCTCGAAAACACGATATCAACGGAGTTATCGTCCAACGGCAAGCATTCTGCGTCGCCTTGCTGATATTCAACATTGCAATCGCCACAACGCTGACGGGCGGCATCTAACATGTCGTATGATAGATCCAAGCAGATAACCTTGGCTCCTCGTTGGAGCAATTGCTGCGAAAAATAGCCGGTTCCACAGCCGAGATCTAATACCGTTTTTCCACTTAAATCGTCTGAAAGACTATCTAATAACCTATGGCCAACATCACGCTGAAATGCAGCATGAGCATCGTATGTTTTTGCTGCTTTACCAAATGCTTCCGCAATGGCTGATTTATCTGGTAGTGAATTGAATACAGACTGCAATGCTTGTTCCATTAGCCTACCCTATCCAATGCTGCTTCAAAACTGTCCGCCAATTGCATTACGTTCTCCGAGGTATGATTTGCCGTCAATGTAATGCGCAATCTCGCTGTGCCATTGGGTACCGTGGGAGGACGTATTGCCGTTAGCCAGTGTCCGTGACTTTTTATTTGATCTGCCAGCTCGATGGCAAGTGATGCCTCGCCGACAATAAGAGGCTTGATTGGCGTCTCTGTTTCTACATACCCGTCAAATGAAGAAAAACATTCTTTATAAGTCTGCTGAAGTTCTGCGAGCTTTTCACGTCTCCAGTGCTGCTCTTGAATCATTCGAGTAGCATAAGTTAATGCGTAAGCTTGGGAGGGGGGGATAGCCGTAGAATAAACATGATGCCTTGCGAATTGAGTGAGATAGTCTCCTACCTCTTCATTACACAAAATCGCGGCACCCGATAACCCAAAGGCTTTTCCGAACGTGACCACTAAGATATCAGGCTTAATATCAGCGCGTTCGCAGCTTCCTTGACCTTGCTTACCGAGCACGCCAATACCGTGAGCATCATCGACAACAAGCCAGGCGCGATCTTTTGTCACTTCACGTAATGCTGCCAGAGGCGAAAGATCGCCATCCATACTGAACACACCTTCGGTCACCACCAACGCATCTTGGGTGAGTAGTTTTTGCAGAGAACGAGGATCGTTGTGTAAAAAGCGTTTCATTGTCGCAGGCGACAACAATCCGGCTTCCATTAAAGATGCATGATTGAGCTTATCTTGAAGAAGCAAATCACCCTTTTCTAACAGGCTAAACACTAGCGCTTGGTTAGCGGAAAAGCCCGAACTAAACAGTATCGCGCGGCGAAAACCCAGCCACTCACACAGTGCAGCTTCTAGGTTTTTATGAGCTGAACTAAACCCTGTGACAAGTGGTGAAGCCCCACTGCCATTACCATATAAATCAATACCTTTTTGCCATGCTCTTGACAGCTCTTTGTCGTGGGCTAGCCCAAGGTAGTCATTGCTTGAGAAGTTAATATAGCGGTTTTCATGGCGGGCAAAGGCATGCTGGTTTCCGCCATCTATTGTTTGCACCTTTCGGGTTAGCCCTTGCTGCCGTCTTGCATCAAGGGCGTTTTGTATGCGTGCTTTAAACACTGGCATCGTAGAAAAGATCATCTTTGGTTGGACGGGCTGCAACGCGCTCTACAACACGATCCAGCAGATCATTTTCTTCAATTTCATCTGGTTTTTGTGAAATTTCATGGCTGTTGATGCCCAACTTGTTGAACAACAGCATATCTTTATCTTCTGATGGGTTTGGTGTCGTCAGCAGTTTACATCCGTAGAAAATGGAGTTCGCGCCCGCCATAAAGCAAAGTGCTTGCATTTGCTCGTTCATATTTTCACGACCAGCAGAAAGGCGCACTGCTGATTTTGGCATCATAATACGGGCGATCGCGATGAGACGAATAAAGTCAAACGGCTCCACATCTTCGACTTCTTCCAGTGGTGTCCCTTTCACTTTGACCAGCATGTTGATCGGCACACTTTCTGGGTGGGTTGGTAGGTTTGCTAGCTCGACAAAAAGGCCTGCACGGTCGTTAGTGCTTTCTCCCATACCAATAATCCCACCCGAGCAGATTTTCATACCGGCATCACGTACATGAGAAAGCGTATCAAGGCGGTCTTGATATGTACGAGTCGTAATAATGTTGCCGTAAAACTCAGGGGAAGTATCTAAGTTGTGGTTGTAGTAGTCCAAGCCAGCATCTGAAAGCTCATTAGCTTGCTCCGGAGTTAACATACCCAGCGTCATGCAGGTCTCTAATCCCATATCTTTCACGCCTTTGATCATTTGCGTTAGATGAGGCATGTCACGCTCTTTTGGATTTTTCCACGCCGCTCCCATACAGAAGCGAGTTGAACCTGCATTTTTCGCTTTCTGCGCTGCATCTAAAACGCGTTCCACTTCCATTAAGCGTTCTTTTTCTACATCAGTCTGGTAACGAGCGCTTTGTGGACAGTATTTGCAATCTTCAGGGCAAGCTCCGGTTTTAATCGAAAGCAGCGTGCTTACCTGTACATGGTTGTGCTGTTGATATTGGCGGTGGACGGTTTGCGCTTCAAATAGTAAGTCCATAAATGGCTTTTCCATTAGCTCACGAACTTCTGCAACGGTCCAGTTGTGACGTACTTCCACGTGCATTCCTTTTTAATGATCGTTATTAGATTGATTTCTGGCTAGTCTACTGACAGTATGCACACTGTCAACAACTTAAAAACAACAAAGTTTACATCTGTATATTTTTTAATCTTAATCTCTTTGGGAATTACACATGGATCTTGCGTTCGACCGCCGTCATATATGGCATCCTTATACTTCGACTCTCACACCTCTGACCTGCTACCCTGTTGTCTCTGCAAAGGGCGTTCTTATAGAGCTTGAGAGCGGTGAAAAACTGGTTGATGGGATGTCCTCTTGGTGGTCAGCAATACATGGCTATAATCACCCTGATTTAAACGCCGCTGCCCACAATCAAATTGACCAAGTCTCTCACGTCATGTTTGGCGGGATCACTCACGAACCAGCGATTAACCTTTGTAAAAAGCTTCTAACGCTGGCTCCGGAGAATTTGGAGCATGTATTCTTAGCTGACTCCGGCTCTGTCGCAGTTGAAGTTAGCCTTAAAATGGCATTGCAATACTGGCATGCTAAAGGAGAAGCCCGCTCTAAATTTTTAACCTTACGCGATGGTTATCATGGCGATACCTTCGCTGCCATGTCGGTCACTGACCCTGATAATTCCATGCATTCTCTGTATAAAGGCTTTCTACCTGAGCACATCTTCGCTCAATCACCCCAAACAGGATTTTGGGATGATTGGGATGAAACAGACTTAGCTGACTTCGAAACCAAAATCGAACAACATCACCATGAAATAGCTGCCGTCATTTTAGAACCCATCGTTCAAGGTGCAGGGGGAATGCGGATTTATCACCCGAACTTCTTAAAAGGAGTTCGAGAACTCTGTGATAAGTACGGCGTACTTCTGATTTTGGATGAAATCGCGACGGGTTTTGGCCGAACCGGAAAAATGTTCGCTTGTGAACATGCTAACATCCAGCCAGATATTCTGTGTGTAGGTAAAGCACTGACGGGCGGCTATATGACTCTATCAGCAACATTAGCATCAAAAAATGTCGCGGATACCGTATGTGGCGGGGAAGCCGGGTGTTTTATGCATGGCCCAACGTTTATGGGTAATCCACTGGCTTGTGCAGTAGCCGATGCAAGTATGACGATCCTAGAAACTGGCGCTTGGAAACAGCAAACAGAACAAATAGAACACGCATTTGCAGAATTGTTACCCAAACTAGAACGTTATGAGTTAGTTGAAGATGTACGCTGGCTGGGCGCTATTGGTGTGATAGAAACGAGCAAACCTGTCAATATGGAAAAGATCCAGGCTCATTTCGTTGAACATGGCGTGTGGATTCGCCCGTTTGGTAAGTTGATCTATATGATGCCACCGTTTATCAGCGAGCAAGCACATATTGAAAAGCTCGTAGATGCAGTGGAAAAAGCGCTGAAAATGCCGGAATGCTTCCATCAGCAATAAGATTTGAATCGGGGCCTTAGATGGCCCCAATAAACAAAAATATATTCACAAAGACTATTAGTACATATTAGTCGTAGTCCACAATCCACTTGCGAAATTCTTTTTTCTGCTCTGCAGTTGCTTCCAAGTACAAAGCCTGGAGCTTAAATACGATTGAATCTTCTGTTTGACTAAGCTCTTGGATATCTCTCATTTCACCATCAGCGAAATAGATTTTTTTATCTCGGTTGTACTCTGTTACAAGTTCAGGAATGTTAGCGTAGGGAAAGTAATTTGAAGTGGCTGGCAACACCTCTGGTGTATATGCTAACGCAGTACCGTTATCCGTTAACGTAAACCAAGATCTATTCTTTTCAATGGCTTTGTTAACCACTTTAAACTTACCACTGATCGTATTCAGCTGTACGTTACTTGCGTTATTAACATCAATAACCACTACATAAGGCTTAGTGTCTAGGTGCTGAGTTTTAGGGCCATCGGACAACTGACCATCAAAAGACAATACAAGCTGATTGGAGCCTTCAATAAGCTTGTAGCTATCTTGACCACTTTTAACTTTTTGACCATTGATAGTATGAATGTCGAAGCCACGCTCGAGAGAAAGAGAGGCTGCGTGTACTCCTCCAGCGAAAATTAATAGCAAAAAACCTAAATACTTCATTTTGTCACCTATGAATAAAATAAAACCAGCGCCGAAGCGCTGGTTCGTATTATGCAATATCTAAACGTCGGTTAGAACGTTAGGTATAGGCCTGCAGCTACAAAGTCTGCATCTTTGTCACCAAGATCAGAACTGTCTAGTTCAGCAGCGTTGTACTCAACAAATGCAGTAAGGTTACCCATAACTTGGTATTCTGTACCGATGTACCAGTTAGTTAGGTCTGCATCTACGTTAGCACCGCCAGTTGTTTCATCAGCAGATAGTACTTGGTAAGCTGCGTACACTTTGTATGCATCCCAAGAGTAAGCACCAGCTAGAGACATAGTGTTGCCGTCATGCTGTGGAAGTTGAGCGTAATCATCACCACCACGGATATCAACTGCGCCTTGACCTTGGTACTCAGTGAAAGTAGCCGCTACGTATACACCGTCCGCATCGTATGCTGCAGAAACACCGTACGCATTGCGATCGAAGTTAACACCTTTTTCATCGGCTTGTAGGTAAGCAGCACCAATAGTGAAGTCAGCGATTGAGTAATCTGCAGAAACAGCCCAATCGTTGTCTGTGTCTTTGTCACTTTGAGTTTGTAGATCTGCAGAAAGTGCTAGCGACTCAGCAACTGTGATTTCGTAACGAACACCGTGGCCTGCAGATTCAGTGCCATCGTTAATTGTATCAATGTCCGCACCTTCATTAGTTAGCTGACCTTTCTCAAGAACGCTGTAAGAAGAGCCTGTTTCGCCGAAAGAAACTTTACCAAAATCACCTTTGAAACCAACTTTAGCATCATCCACTTTAACAGTATCACCGTTATCAGCTTCTACTTCAAAAGAACCGAATGCAGTTACTGTGTCAGAAACTTTGTGGTCGATGTCAAATTGAACGTTAGCCCAAGCTTTGATTTGTGGGTCGTTGTCTACAACTTTAGTGCCGCCGTTTTTGTACTCAAGTTGCGTGACGATTGCGTCTACTTCACCAGACACTTTTACAGAAGTGTCTTCGTTTTGGTATAGGTTGCTTGCGCTTGCTGATGCCGCTGCAAGTACTGAAAGAGCTACTAGAGTCTTTTTCATAATAATCCACTGCCTTTTCTTAAACGGGGAATTCCTTATCCGGTTCCCTTTATGTTTTTTGATGATGATTCTGGCTCTTGTTGGCCAAATATCATCGCCACTAATTTCGCGGTCTAGATTGCAAAAGATTCCCCTGCCTGTCAAATGGATAAAAAAAACTTAATAAAAAAAAATAAAAACCTTTAATTTCATCACCTTACACAAAAAATAGGTTGTTTTGCGAGCGAGGTAGTACAAAGTTGCGTCACCATCACCCACCTTCTGAAAGTTACCACCTTAGAATTTAACTCTAATAAACAACATAAAAAATATAAAAGTTAGAATTTAAAACCAAAACACCGCACCAGTTGGAGTTCTATATTTTTTACATTTAGAAATTATTCTAAGTTCCTGATGGTTCAGTTTTTTTTTGTGAACAAGATCCACATTTGTCAATCAAAGGGGCTAATTCGTGAACTAAGTAGCTTTTCGTAAACTGTGCTATCATCCCCGCCCCGTTATTGAGATCACAGTATGACAGCGAGTAAAATCCAGAGCAGCATCCGCTCAAGCTATCAAAATCTTCAATCTCAGCTAGATAACTTTGTACCGCGTCGAGCACAAAATTATCTAGTTGCAGAAATCGCAAAAACGCTTTGCGGCGAATATCACAAGTCCACCCGTATGATCGTTGCAGAAGCGGGGACTGGCATCGGTAAATCACTTTCCTATTTGATGGCTGCGATCCCAGTCGCACTATTCAATAATCGCAAAGTGGTCATTTCAACTGCCACTGTCGCTCTTCAAGAGCAGCTGATGAACAAAGATTTGCCTCTATATAGACGTATCACTGATCGCGAATTCTCTATCCTTCTGGCGAAAGGTCGCCAGCGCTATTGCTGCGCTGAGAAACTGGCTTCAGCCTCAGGCGCGGATGGCGGCCAGCTCGCTATGTTTGAAAGTAAACCCAAAAAGAAAGACATAGAACAGCTTGAGCTCATGTATAAGAAGCTTGCTGAAAACAAATGGGATGGTGATAGAGACTCATGGCCTAAGCCGATAAAAGATGAAATATGGCAGTTGATCGTCAGCGATAAACACAGCTGCAATAGCAGTATGCCCGTTCATCGCCATTGCCCTTTTCAAAAAGCGCGTTCAGAGATGGATAAAGCTGACGTCATTATCGCAAACCACAGTCTTGTGATGGCAGATGCTGATTTGGGCGGTGGCGTGATTCTTCCAGAACCTGAAAACACGATTTATGTCTTTGATGAAGCGCACCACCTACCCCAAGTTGCACGTGACCACTCTTCTGCGGCAGCAAGCTTAAAGGGAGCCGCTAGCTGGCTAGAAAGGTTGAATCAATCCGTCACTAAATTTGCCAATATGGCGGATGAAAAGCGCGTCAACAGATTTAGAAATGAGCTACAAGACTCGGTGCAACAGCTGATTCCATCATTGACGCAACTCTCGACTCGATTTGACCCTGCACACTTTGAAGACAAAATTTATCGATTTGAAAATGGTGAGCTGCCCACCTGGCTCGAAGAAGAATCTAAGGAACTGAAAAAACTGTCGCAGAAAGGCGCACAAGCGGTCGCGAAAATTGCGGATTTAATTGCAGAACGAGTCAAAGATGGTGAACTAGCTAATCGACTCGCTGAGCCTGCACTTGCTGAACTTGGCTTTTATATTCAAAGAATGGACAACCTAGCCCAAGTTTGGAGCCTAATGGCAGAGCCAACACGAGAGAAAGGTGCACCACTGGCCAGGTGGCTAGAAGTTAGCCCAGATCGCGAAGGCGACTTTGTTGTTAATGTGTCACCGTTAGAGGTTGGCTGGCAACTGGATCAGCAAATATGGAGCCGTTGTATCGGTGCTGTGTTGGTGTCAGCCACGATCAGAGCACTCAATTCGTTTAGTTTTTTCTGTCGCCAAGCAGGCATTAGTGAAAAGCCTGATGATGGAGTGCGCTTTCTGGCATTGGCATCGCCTTTTGATTACCAAAACCAAGCTGAACTCGCCGTACCTAAAATGAAGTACGAACCACAAGCACCGCAATATACCGAGTATTTAACCGATATTTTGCCGAACTTAATTGAAGACAAAAAAGCCAACTTGGTTTTGTTTTCTTCATACTGGCAGATGAATCAGGTTGCGGAATCTCTATCAACAGATTTCGTAAAAAGAGGCTGGGCACTGCAAGTTCAAGGGCAAGAATCAAGGTCAGAAATACTAAAAAAACATAAAACCTTAGTTCAGTGCCAAAAAACCAGCATCTTGTTTGGCACCGGTAGCTTTTCGGAAGGTTTAGATTTACCTGGTGAACTGCTTGAGAACCTGATTATTACCAAAATCCCATTCGGAGTCCCGACTTCTCCAGTTGAACGTGCACATGCTGAATATATAGAAAGCAAAGGGGGGAATCCGTTCATGCAAATCGTGGTTCCTGAAGCGAGTAAGAAGCTGATCCAATCAGTAGGCCGTTTACTGCGAAAAGAACGTGACTCTGGTAAAGTTATCATCCTTGATCGCCGTATTGTTACGAAACGATACGGCAAGTCTTTGCTTGATTCTTTGCCGCCATTTAAGCGGGTGATCGAATACTAAACTTACTCCAAGTGCGCCTTGAACTATTGAGCCTCGGGGCGCCCCTACTTATTTTGAACGGTGTATAGGCTATGAGTCGTATTAAAGAGTTGTCCGGCACACTAGAACAATTGGCTAATCAAGCCGCAGCTTTAGACCGACAAAGAGGTGAAAACCACCTACCTTTGTTCGACGAGCGGTTGTTCCATGGAAAATCTAAACTGCTTGTTCCCTGTGTGAAAGAGACTCAAAGCACACTAGATAGCTTGGTTCGAGAAGAAGACGCGGGAAAACTCACCGCGTTGCGCGCGGAATATCTGACAGAACGTTTATTCTCACAAATCAGCGCGATTCAACGTGAGTTAGCCACCACCAAGATTCGCAAAAGCGAGCCTAAACATAAAAGCTATTACCAAAAGCCAATAAATGAACTGTACCAGCAACTTTCTCAGCATCAAGATTGGGAGCGACGTCTAATGGAAATGGTTCGAGATAAAGAACTCGCTTTACAATACGCCCCCCCTTTTCAACAGCAAGCCGCTCAGCAAGCACTGCTTGCCACAGAGCAACGTTTAAAGCGCTGCCAAGAATCCAAGCTAAAAATTGAAAAACAAATTACGTACCGAGAGAGAAATCAGTAAATGTCATCAGCTCAATCAGATCTAGAACACGCGCCAGATGAAATCAAACTCGCGGTCGATCTTATCTATTTGTTAGAAAGTAACGAAGTAGATCCTCAAGTCGCCCTAAAAGCCATCAATATTGTAAAGTCAGATTTAGAACGAAAACTGGAGACAAACTAACCATGTATCAGCTCAACTTCGATATGGACCAGTTTTTGTCTGAGTTTTGGCATAAAAAGCCTACCGTGATTAAACAAGGCTTCAGCAACTTTGAAGACCCTATCAGCCCAGATGAACTCGCGGGCTTAGCGTTGGAAGAGGAAATCGACTCTCGATTTATCTCCAACAAAAACGGTCAATGGCAAGCAAAGCATGGTCCTCTCCCTGAGTCACTGTTCGATAATTTGGAAGAGAGCCACTGGCAACTTGTGGTGCAGGCATGTAACCACTGGCATTTGGGTGCAGCGGAGCTTGTTGAGCCGTTTAAACAACTCCCACAATGGCTATTTGACGACTTGATGGTGTGTTTTTCAGCTCCAGAAGGTGGCGTCGGACCGCACATCGATCAATATGATGTGTTTATTGTTCAAGGCAGTGGCAAACGTCGTTGGCGTGTCGGCGATATCGATAAAGGCCAGTACAAAGAATCCGTTCAAGCAGGCGCTTTAAGGCAAATCGAAGGATTTGATGCGATTATTGACGAAGTATTACTGCCCGGCGATATCCTTTATATCCCGCCAGGCTTTCCGCACGAAGGTAATACCATTGAGCCGAGCATGAGTTATTCGCTAGGTTTTCGTTCGCCTAAAGAGCAAGAGCTGTTGAGTAACTTCGCAGACTATGTGTTAGCCAACGACAAAGGTGACGTGCATTTGCACAATCCAGAGATGCAAACTCAACCTCATTATGGTGAAGTACTAACAACTGATCTTGAGCACCTTACCAAGATGCTCAGATCAGCACTCGATTCAGAGAAAGATATCTCTAGGTTTTTGGGTGGTATGTTAAGCCAATCTCGTCATCATCTTGATGTGGTAGAACCAGACGAACTTCTTCCTACAGAAGAGCTTCATGCACATCTCAATCAATCAGGTTATATTAGAAAAGTTTCCGGCATACGGGCCTTGTACCATCAGCAAGATGCTACCTGTTTGTATGTAAATGGCGAACAGTTTTCCTCCGCCTCTCCTCAATTAACTCAGCTACTATGTAACCAGGATGAGATCGGCTTGGAGGATATAGAGCACTCGCTAACCGAAGATGGTTTAGCGTTGATTTGTACCTTGCTAAGCAAAGGTTACTGGTATTTAGATTAGAGGAATTAGAGAGTCCTACCGGCCATATTGGATACACCTTCTAATTATTGGGACTCTCAATAAAGCTAGAACTTTAGAAGCAAATCTTATGTTTTTGTTTTGTAGCGACAACCAACAATGCGTTGTTGTGAAGGCTATCCATAGAAACTCCCACCCATAAACACCCAGACGCATAAATTGCTAGATTAAACCTTTAATTTTATTCATAAGGTACTATTTATGCGCAACTTAAAATTGGGCGTAACCTGTTTATTTGCTTTTGTAGCGGCAGGCTGCGCCCAGCAACAGGCCCCAAGCCACTCTAATGTTGTCACCCCGAGCGAGTTTAACGTAGTTTTGGACCAAAATTATGAACGCGCCATGGCCATCGTTATCGACGAAACAATTGGTAAAGTCAAAAAAATTGATCAGCAAATTGTTATTCAGCTAAAAGGCGACCATAGCTTTGCTTACAATAGCTCTGAAGTCTTGCCCGAAGGTAAACTTGTATTGAAGCAACTTTCCGCTTTACTCGTTGACCTGCCAAAATCACAAGTGTTCATCGGTGGTCATACAGATAGCTCTGGCTCAGACGAATACAACAAAAAGCTATCCATGCAGCGAGCTGAATCTGTTGCTTTGTTCTTTATCAATCAAGGCGTCGATGAAGCACGTGTAGGCGCATTTGGATTTGGTGAGAAAGCTCCTATTTCTGATAATGCAACACGCCAAGGGCGCGAAGAAAACCGCCGAATTGAGTTGCGTATCACCCCAAAAATTTAAGACACAAACCGCGAGCTTTACTCAGCCTTAAGCTCGCGGTATTCGTCCCCCATCCTTTCAGAATTATTTCTACCTTACCGAACTGTGGTTGAACGACCAATTGAAAGCCGTGAGTACAGCGGTAATAAGTCCAACTAGCAGTTTAATGAGTAATGTTTGTCACGTCAGAAGATGATAAAATCCCACGCTATGCCAATTAGAATCATTAACAACTAAGGATTTGGGATGAAAGTAATTTCTTTCAACATCAATGGCCTGCGTGCTCGCTTACACCAACTGCAGGCGGTAATTGATAAACATCAGCCCGATGTTATCGGTCTTCAAGAGATCAAAGTTCACGACGAGGCCTTCCCGATCGACGCTGTTGAAGCGATGGGCTACAAGGTTTACTTCCACGGACAGAAAGCGCACTACGGCGTCGCGATGCTGTGTAAAAAAGAGCCTATATCAATTCAGAAAGGCTTCCCTACTGATAATGAAGAACATCAAAAACGTATGATCATGGCAACGTTTGAAGATGAAAATGGCGAGAAAGTAACAGTACTGAATGGTTACTTCCCGCAAGGCGACAACATCAGCCACGAGACTAAATTCCCGTACAAACGTCAGTTTTACCAAGACCTTATGGGCTACTTGAATGAGCACCACACCAGCGAAGAACAACTGATCGTAATGGGTGACATTAACATCAGCCCGATTGATTCAGACATCGGTATCGGCGAGCCAAACCGCAAACGCTGGTTGAAAACGGGTAAATGTTCATTCCAGCCTATTGAGCGTGAATGGTTAAAGACGTTAATGGATTGGGGTTTTGTTGATACGTTCCGTCAGATCCATCCGGATGTGAATGATCGTTTTTCGTGGTTTGATTACCGCTCTCGCGGTTTTGATGATAACCGAGGCCTGCGTATTGATGTGATTCTTGCAACACCTAAATTGGCAGCGAAGTGTGTTGAATCTGACATCGACTACGAGCTACGTGGTATTGAAAAGCCATCTGATCACGCGCCTATCTGGTCAACGTTCCAGTAATTTTTCTAGACAGCTAGATACAAAAAATCCGGTGCATGCACCGGATTTTTAATTCTCTAACTAATACCACTGATTAGATAGCGATGAAATCAGCTTTTACGGCTGGGTTTACGTCTGCTTCGTAATCCACACCGTCAACGCCAAAGCCAAATAGCTTCAAGAACTCTTCTTTGTACTCAACGTAGTCAGTTAGCTCTTTTAAGTTTTCAGTGGTAATTTGTGGCCACAGCTCACGACAATGCTGTTGAATGTCATCACGCAGTTCCCAGTCATCCAAACGTAGACGGTTCACTTCATCTACTTCTGCTGCACTGCCGTCTTCTTTGTATAGACGCTCGCTGAACATACGGTAGATTTGTTCCATACAACCTTCGTGTACGCCTTCTTCACGCATCTTCTTGAACACCATTGCGATGTAAAGAGGCATAACTGGAATTGCAGAACTTGCCTGAGTCACAACAGACTTAAGAACTGCTACGTTTGCGCTGCCGCCAGTTGCTGCAAGCTTCTCGTTAAGCGCTGCTGCTGCACGGTCTAGGTCCATTTTCGCTTTACCTAGCGCGCCATCCCAGTAGATTGGCCAAGTAAGCTCAGTACCGATGTAGCTGTACGCCACGGTCTTACAACCTTCAGCCAGAACGCCTGCTTCAGAAAGAGCATTCATCCAAAGTTCCCAATCTTCACCGCCCATTACGGTTACAGTGTCTTTGATCTCTTCTTCTGTTGCTGGCTCTACGCTTGCTTCGATGATCACATCTTTGTTGGTATCAACCGCTGTTGATGTGTAAGTTTCACCGATTGGTTTTAGAGATGAACGAACCAGTTCACCTGTCTCTGGCATTTTACGTACTGGAGAAGCCAGTGAGTAAACCACCATATCGATCTGACCTAGGTCTTCTTTGATCAGCTCGATTGTTTTCTGTTTCGCTTCGTTTGAAAAAGCGTCGCCGTTTAGGCTTTTTGCGTACAGACCTTCTTCACGCGCTAGCTTTTCAAATGCTGCTGCGTTGTAGAAACCCGCTGTACCAGGCTTCTTCTCAGTACCTTCTTTTTCAAAGAAAACACCGATAGTTGATGCACCGCCACCAAATGCCGCAGCGATACGAGAAGATAGACCGTAGCCACTTGAAGCACCGACAACAAGCACGCGCTTAGGTGCGTTTTTGATTGGGCCTTGCGCTTTTGTGTAAGCAATTTGTTCTTTTACGTTTGCTTCACAACCCACTGGGTGCGTTGTGGTACAGATAAATCCACGAATTCTAGGTTTGATGATCATATTCAACTTCCTTTACAAAACCCCGCTAGGATAAAAGGTTCACCGCCAGATCGCATCTAATTTCTGTAAAAATGTCGCCAAAATGCAAGTGGTTGGATCACTTTTAGGTAGCCACCTTGAACAAAACAAAGAAAGGCATCACAATTGATGCCTTTCTGTTCTTTATGATAGCAAAGTGTTTGATTTAAGCGACGCTATCAAGTTTGCGCTTTACTTCTTGGTCGTGTGTCCTCACTTCGCTAAAGTCGTGACTAAAGTGATCCACTTGTATTGCTTTGTAACGCAAAGCCTCCGCTTTCAGGATTTTATCCACTTCTTCCTGCGTTAATACGTTCGCTTCCAACGCCTGAGCAAGTCGATCTTTCAATAGCCCTTTACGCGCTACTTTGCCTTCTTTGGCGGCTGTCATCAGCTTACGTTCTAGGCTCTTAATGCCGTGCATTGCCAAAAACGCATTTTCCATCAGGCCAACACTGTCATCTTCGTCTTTGCCGATGTAGCAAAGATGCGTTAATCGGTCTCGATGCGCGCCTGGTGTCATTAGGCTTTCTGCAATATTAAGTGTTAAGTTGTCACTCGGTTTTTGATAATGGTTACCAAGTGGGAAGATCAACACTTTCAGCAAACGTCCAACCGATTTTTGCGGGTAGTTAGCAAACGCTTCTTGCAGTGATTTCGCCGCGCTGTATAGACAATGTTGAACGGCATAATGCACATAGTTTAAGTCTTCTTGCTGACGACCTTCGTCTTCGTATTTCTTCAGTGCCGCAGATGCCATGTAAAGGTGCGCAAGCACGTCCCCCAGCCTTGCTGAGATCATCTCTTTACGTTTCAGATCGCCACCCAATGTTGCCATTGCGATATCCGCACTGACCGCTAACGCCCGACTAAGGCGCGTCATCTCTTTGTAATAAGGCTGCGTTGGGCCGCTCATGCCTGCTTTGATAAAGCGAGATCCCGTCAGCGCCGCACCAAACGCACCAAAGGTATTCTTCGTTGCGTGACCAATATGCTTAAACAGCAGCTTATCAAACTCTTTTGCACCCTGTTTTTCATCAGGGTTTGCCGCGGCTTCCATCTCTTTCAACACGTATGGGTGACAGCGTGTTGCACCTTGGCCAAAGATCATCAGGTTACGGGTCAAAATATTCGCGCCTTCAACCGTAATCGCGACTGGAATACCGAGATAGTGCGTCGCCAGATAGTTCATCGGCCCGTCTTGAATCGCACGACCCGAGTGGATATCCATAGAATCGTCAAGAATGGTACGCGCCATCTCTGTCATGTGATATTTAGCAATCGCGGTGACAATACCCGGCTTCTCTTTCAGGTCCAGTGAAGTGGTGGTCAGTGTGCGAGTCGCTTCAAGCAAGTAAGTTAGACCACCAATGCGGCCCAAAGCCTCAGCGACACCTTCAAACTTACCAATCGACATACCAAACTGCTTACGTACGTAAGAGTATGCGCCTGTGGTTCGAGAGGTTAAATGACCAATCGCAGCGCCTAGAGCGGGCAAAGAAATACCACGACCAGCTGATAAGCATTCCACCAGCATACGCCAGCCTTTACCGGCGTATTCTTGACCACCGATGAGCCAATCCATAGGGATAAACACATCTTCACCACGGGTTGGTCCGTTCATAAACGCGAGGCCAATTGGATCATGACGCTCCCCAATCTCGACCCCGTTATGATCAGCTGGGATGAGCGCGCAAGTAATCCCGATGTCTTTCTTATCACCCATCAGACCATCTGGATCGTACATTTTGAATGCCAAACCAAGCACAGTCGCTACCGGTGCCAAAGTAATGTAACGTTTGTTCCAGCTCACTCGAACACCAAGCACTTCTTTGCCTTCGTGTTCACCGTAACAAACAATACCTTCATCAGGGATACCGCCCGCATCCGATCCTGCCTCTGGCCCCGTCAGTGCAAAACAAGGGATATCGGTACCGTCTGCTAAGCGAGGCAACCAGTAATCTTTCTGCTCTTGCGTACCGTAATGAGAAAGCAGCTCACCCGGGCCAAGAGAATTAGGTACCATCACCGTGACTGCGGTACTGATACTGCGCGTTGCGATGCGAGAAACGATGGTGGAGTTTGCCAGTGAAGAGAACGCACGACCGCCGTACTCTTTCGAAATAATCAGAGAGAAGAAACGCTCTTTACGCAGGTAATCCCAAACTTCTTTGGGCAAATCGCGATCCTCTTTGACGATTTTATGATCGTCCAGCATCGCCAACAGCGTTTCTAGCTCGTTATCCATAAAGGACTGCTCTTCCGCTGTCAGAGCTGGTTTAGGGTAATGATGAAGCTTGTTGAAATCAGGATGACCCGAGAATAACTCTCCATCCCACCACACGCTGCCCGCTTCCATTGCTTCTTTCTCTGTGCTGGATAAGGGTGGTAGTACTTTCTTAAACAATTTGAAAGCCGGGTCACTTACCCATTTTCTTCTTAGAGAGCTCATAGTCAGATCCTTTTGTTCACCGTTGTGGTCCAATTTATTTTTGTTCTATGCGTATTTCTTGTTACAACTCAGTCTGCAGCCACGCCTGCTGCTAAAAATGGTATTAATTGATCGACAACTGACTTCGCATCCATTTGCTTGCCATAGTCGTTCTCTGCAATCTCAAGTAGTGCCTGGCTTGATGCCATCGTGAAAACACACGTGCCCAACGTAAAGTGCAAACGCCAAAACAACTCTTCTTGCGTTAATTTGGGATTAGCCTTCATCACCGAGTTGTTAAAAAGTGACAACGTATCTTCATAACGTGTGGTAATGAACCAGCGCAGGTGGCCCTGAACATCGGTATAGCCTCTGCCAATCAACAACATAAAACGACTGGTTCCGTTAGGACGCACATCGTTCAAAGACCAAAGCGGTGAGCGCATAGACTCAAACACATCTTCCATCTTGTAGCTGTCATTTAGATTGAGGTTAATCAGCGAGTCCTGCACCGCTGGCATAAACGCCTCTAAATACCGGTTGAGTACCGCCCTAACCAAGGTTTTCTTATCACCAAAGTGGTAGTTCACCGACGCAAGGTTCACCCCTGCTTTACTTGTGATGGTGCGCAGAGAAGTATCTTTAAAGCCGTGTTCTGCGAAGAGAGCTTCGGCAACATCTAAAATTTTTTCTTTGGTACTGTTTCTGCCCGCCATCTTAATCACTCGTATTAAACACCTGTTTAAAATATACAACCGACACATTTAAACAACAAGTCATTAACATCACATTTTTACTTATTGGTCAGACCAGAATATATTTTGGTCAATTTCATTAAGAAGAAAAAAAATTGAATTTTTTTCGCTTGGTAGGGAACTGAATGAAGAAGTGCCAGTCTGAATAAGTGTAGATAGCAGAGCATGATATAAGTTTACAGGCCGTCTAAACTGTTTTCTTACTGACGCTATGAATTTACGCTGCTTTTTCTTATTAACTCCTATATTTGTATCCGCCCAGAGCCAGATTGCTCTGGGCTTTTTTTATTCTCTGTCGTAAATCACTATCATTATTGAGCTTAGTCGGCATTTTTCGGTAAAATATGCGGCTTATTTCCTGAAAGTACTGCGGTTATGAAACTTACCGATACGCCCACCACCCAGCATGAATTTGACGACATCTTGTTTTACCTCAAACGAGATGACCAACTACACAGCCACTTCAGCGGTAATAAAGCGCGTAAGTTCATGGCCTTGCTCGAACAGCCCCTCGACCATATCCAAACTTTGATCAGCTACGGCAGCGTTCAGTCGAATGCGATGTATTCACTTTCCGCACTTGCTGCGATCAAAGGTTGGGCATTTGAATTTTATGTCGACCACATTCCGAGTTGGTTAGTCGAAAATCCGAAAGGGAATTATCGTGCTGCGCTGGATTTAGGGGCGAAGATTAAAAAGGTGGATGAATCAGGTCTGCACCCTAGAGAGTATATTGAGCAAGTTCGCCAACCAGACGATAGCTGTTTGGTCGTGCCAGAGGGTGGACGCTTTAGACACGCAGAATCAGGCATAAAGCAACTCGCGAGTGAAATTTTGACTTGGACTCGATTCGAAAGCCGTTCTGAATTCGTGGTTGCCCTACCATCTGGTACAGGTACGACAGCGCTGTATCTACACAAATATTTGAACCCTCATGGTATTGAAGTCATCACCTGTCCTTGTGTAGGCGGCAAATACTACCTAGAGCAGCAGTTTATGGAGTTAGGTGAGACAAGCTTTCCAACCATATTGGAACTGCCTAGAAAGCATCACTTTGGCAATATCTACAAACAGGATTACGTCACGTGGGCCGAACTGCTCGCACAGACGCACATCGAATTTGATCTGCTCTATGATCCTCTGATGTGGCAATGCCTAAAGCCTTGGCATGCAGATAACTCACACAAAACTTTGATTTATTTGCATCAAGGCGGATTAATGGGCAATGAAAGTATGCTGCCCCGTTATGAGCGAAAATACGGGCTGTCGCCAAGCGCGGAAAACTAATTCGCCCGTTGATGATCAAGCAAAACAATAAAGCCAGCTATTTGTGTTAGCTGGCTTTTTCGTTCGCGCACTTCAACGACTGCTTAGGTGTTTTTCTCCATCACTTTTTCGCAGATGTATTCACCAATCGGCATCGCAGAAGTCGCCGCAGGTGAAGGTGCGTTACACACATGCAAACTTCTTGGACTTTCAGCAAACAGAAAATCGTGTACCAAGGTGCCGTCTTTCATCACAGCTTGTGCACGAATGCCAGCTGGATAAGGTTTTAAATCGCTCACTTGAATACTCGGGCAATATTTGTTGACCAACTTTAGGTAGCCTGGTTTCCACCATGAGTTTTTAAACTCTACCAATCCCGTTTGTAAATGCTTAGCGGTTACCTTCCAAAAACCTGAAAAGTTCAGCATCTGCCAGGTATCTTTCAAGCTAAAGTTAACCGCGCCATACCCTTCTCGTTTCCAACCTTGTACCGCGTTTGGGCCAACGGTTACCGTACCGTCAATCATACGCGTTAGGTGAACGCCCAAGAACGGCAATTCAGGATCCGGGATTGGATAAATAAGGTGATTCACCACTTGATTGTGTTTCTCATCCAATAGGTAATATTCACCGCGATACGGAACAATCTGGAAATCTGTCTCAATGCCCAGCATCTTAGTCATGCGATCCGCCATCAACCCCGAGCAAGTGATCATAAAGCGGCCGTTGATTTGCATTGTTTGGCCATCCACTTTACAGGTCAATTGTACTTCTTCAGCTAGTTCTTTCGCCGCGATGACTTCTGTGCCTAAACTTACCTGACCACCAATATTGATGAACTCTTGCGCCATCATTTCAGTGACTTTCTTATAGTTCACAATACTGGTCGATTTGACCAAAATGGCACCTAGCCCGGTGATGTTTGGTTCCGCGAGCTTCAACTGAGCCTGATCAAGTAGCTCTACATCAATACCGTTTTCATGGCAGCGTTTATACAAAGCGTTCATGCGTTCCATTTCCGCGTTGTTGGTGGCCACCAGCAGTTTCCCGCAGTTCTCAACCGGAATGTTGTGCTTGGCGCAGAAGTCGATAGTTTTTTCAACGCCGCGCTTACAGAAATCCGCTTTGAGGCTACCGGGCGCGTAGTACACCCCCGCATGAATCACGCCGCTATTGTGTCCTGTCTGGTGCTTAGCAAAGCCTGATTCTTTTTCAATCAATAGAATCGACTTATTCGGATAAGCCTGTTGCAGTTGCCATGCGGTGGAAACACCCACGATCCCACCACCGACAATAATATAATCGTACATTGCGTTCATAAGATTCCTAAATCCATTTCTATCATCACACAGGTTTAGCGACCGAGTTCGCGACTTTTACATTGGCGCTGCGGCCACTGTAGATAAACACACCAACAAAGAATACGCTGCACGCCAAGCGAATCCAAATAGCTACGTCTGGCCATACTAATGCGAGCCCCGCAGCGACAAGCGCTACGCGGATAAGCCAGTTAATCTCGCCTTCTAAGTAGCCTTCGATCGCCGCAATAAACGCGTAAGTACCAATGATGGCAAAGCCACCTGTGATAAGAACTGAGGTCACATCCCAGCTCACTAGGTTCGTGTAGGCAATTAACAACGGCACTAAGTACAAGCCTTTGGCTATCTTCCAAGCCATTAAGCCTGTGCGCATTGGGGGCGTTTTGGCAATTGTCGCCGCGGCAAATGCCGTTAAACATACTGGTGGTGTTACGTTACTGTCTTGAGACAACCAGAAAATAATCAAGTGTGCAGACAACAGTGCCAAACCTACGGCTTCTAGACCTAAACTTTGCTCAAGTAGCGTATCCATAAAGTCAGCCGGCACTTTCCCAAGCATCTCTTTTGCGGTTTCGATCGCCATTGGAGCGTTAAGCAGATCCAACTGATCAGGTGCCGCCAGCATAAAGATCGCTTTGGCTTGCTCTGGCAATTGGCCTGACGTCATCAGATCAAGCAGTTGGCTTTCTGCCAATAGCTTATACAGTGCAGGAGCTGACAGCGTGCCCAGTACAATGTACGCTGCTGTTACTGGTAAGCCCATACCTAACACCAGTGATGCCAGTGCGATCAGCAGGATCATGATAAACAGATCGCCATTTGCCCAGCCATCAATCATCAGCGAAAAGGTATTGCCGATGCCCGTGGTACTAATCACGTTGATCACCAAACCGATCCCAACCAGCAGAACGGCTGTGGTTGCCATATTCTTAGCGCCTTGAGACAGTGCTTCAATGATCGCTTTAGGGCCCATTTTGTGATTTTTGGAGAACCAAGACGCCACCACAACGGACAAAATGGAAATGCCAGCCGCATACGTTGGCGTGAACCCCTGTACCAGCAATGTCACCAATACAGCCAGTGGGATCAGGTTATGCCAGCCAGAAAGTAGCACCTTCAGCAAAGGCTCAGTACTCGTGGTGACTTTCTGCACGCCGCTGCGCTTTGCTTCAATACGAACAAAAAACGCGACCGATAGGAAATACACCAACGCAGGCACAAACGAAACCGCGATGATATCCACGTAAGGGATTTGTGTGTAAGAGGCCATGATAAACGCGCCTGCTCCCATCACGGGTGGCATTAACTGACCACCAGTAGAAGCGGCTGCTTCAACACCTGCAGCAAAGCGCGAAGGGAAACCCGCTTTTTGCATTAGTGGGATACTAATTACACCGGTTGAAACCGTGTTTGCCACACTTGAGCCCGATACCGAGCCCATCAGGCCTGAGCCAATCACGGCGATAAAGCCAGGGCCACCAACAATTTTCCCCGCAGCAGCACGCGCGACATCTATGATGTAATCCCCAACACCCGAGCGTACCAAGAAGGCACCAAAGAGGATAAACATGAAGACAAACGTCCAACTGATGCGCGAAATAGAACCAAACATGCCTTCAGATGAGTAAAAGCTACGATACAGCAAAGTTTCTAAGCTCAGACCCGGAAAATGGAAAATACCACTCGCCCATTGCCCCCAAAGCACTACGTAGCTCAGACAGACAAGGATAAGTACCGGAATAAACCAGCCCATGGTGCGACGAATCAGCTCGATCACAATGGCAATGGCCAGAATCGCAAAGAACCAGTCACTGGCAACGAACTTCACGCCGCGCTCGTACAACGCATCTTCTGCGAAAGGAATATAAATAAGACAAGCCAGCGCCCCTATCGCGATAACGATATCCACGGCGAGTGCGACTTTGCTTCGCTTTAATGAAATGTGAGCCGGATACCACAGGGCACAGATAATAGCAAAGCCAGCAAAGTGAGTCGCTGAAACCCAAAGCTCTGGTAAGGTTGATAAGGTATTAAAATAAATATGCAGTAGTGAGATCACCACACCTAAAGCGGTAATCGCTTTACCAATCCACGGGAAATCCGTCCGAGTTGGCAGTTCAAACTTTTGTAGTTCCTGCTGCAACGAATCGCTCATAACACACTCCAATGCCCCGCCGCACAAACGCCGGAGAAATATAAAAAGACAACAATAAGAGGGGTACGCCCTTATATGTTAAGGGCGTAACGATTCATCAGTTAGTTGATGACCAGTTGTGATGGGACTTCAATGCCCACTTCTTTGTAATAACGCGCTGCACCAGGGTGTAGAGGTAAAGGTAAGCCAGACAACGCTTTTTCAATCGCCATTGCTTTGGTTGCTTTGTGGATACCTTGCAGGAATGGTAGGTTTTCGTAGATCGTTTTCGTTAGCTGGTATACATCTTCTTCCGAGATATCATCTCGAACGGCTAAAAAGTTCGGTTGAGCGATGGTGGTAATAGGCTTATCAACACCTGGGTAAGTATTGGCTGGGATCTCATACTTGGTCCATAAATCAAACTCACCATTGGCTTTTTTGATTTGCTCATCGGTAAATGACAGGATTTGGATGTCGTTGCCTAGCGCAGCAAACGCTTGTGTTACTGCACCAACAGGTACGCCCGCAGGAGTGTTCATACCGTCAATCGTGCCATTTTGCAGAGCACTCGCGCTGCCGCCATAACCCATGTATGCCAAGTTAAATTTGTCTGGGTCGACCGATACGCCTTTCATGATTTGGCGCCCCGAGTTTTCTGTCCCCGAGTTTTTCTTACCAATCGAGAACTTCTTGTCCTCTAAGTTAGTCAAATCACTGATCGTGCCAGACTTTGTGAGATCAGAACGAACGATAAAGTGCTCGACGTTTTGCCATAGCATCGACACTGAACGTAGTTTCTCTTGCTTGCCTGATTTTGCGTAAGGACCTTGACCCGTCCAGGCCCAAGCTCCATATAGGCCCTGCAAAATAGCAAATTGTGCTTCGTTTTCATTGAGCATTTTTACGTTCTCACCTGACCCTGCAGAGCTGATCGCAGAAAGCGAGAAATGATGTTTAGGCGCAACTTTTACTTTGCTTAGCGTGGCAAGGGCCACACCTACTGGGTAGTAAGTACCACCAGTCGATGCCGTCGCCAAAATGTAGCTGCGTTCGTCCGCGGCAGCAACGTTAGCTGAAAGACCAAAAGAAGCCATAGCGATAGCCAGAGTTTTCACTAACTTGTTGTATTTCATCATTACTCTCCATGTAGAGTTATTCACGTTATGTTTTTGTTAACAACAATCGCTATAGAGCAAAACCGGTGCCAATTTTTAAGTCATTGATTTTATTGAACCTTGTCTTTTAATCATCTAAAAACAAGCCATTTCTTGCTTATCTGCATTGTTCGCTATAAGCAAAAAATGGCTCATCGTATTGATGTATTAACGGTGAGAAAGAGGAAGATATGTCACACAAATGAATTATTTGTGATCAATGTTAATAAAAATGTCGTTTTTGATATGAGCAAAATTTTGCTCATGCCTATTTTTAGTTCTCTGCGGAGATTTAACTGACGTAATCACTGCGATTCAGCGCGTAACGCACCATTTTCTGATTCAGTGTGCGTCGTGGTAAATCTAGCTCTTGCATCACTTCATTAATACGACCTTGATGACGCACCAACGCGTCATGAATCACTTTACGTTCAAAGCTTTGCACCTGAACCGCCAGTGGCACTCCGGCAGACGACGCTTCCGTGGTGGTGTTAGGACGGCAAGATAGAATTTCACCCACTGTCAGCATTTCATCCAGCGCAAAACGAATTGCAACATTGCGAAGCTCTCGCACATTGCCCGGCCAAGCGTAAGACAGCAATGCATGCCTATCTGCTTCGCTTGCTTGGCGAGTCTCTGGATTGGCCTCTTGGGTGAAATGTTCAAACAGCAGCAAGGCGTCATCTTCGCGCTCACTGAGTGGTGGTAAGTGCAGCTGTGCCACATTAAGACGATAGAAAAGATCCTGACGAAAATCCGGATGGTTTAGTAAGTCATGCTTCGCCGCAGAAATCACACGCAAATCAACAGAGACTTGCTGATTTCCGCCAACCCGCTCTACCACATGATCTTGTAGCGTGCGCAGTACCTTTACTTGCATCGAAAGTGGCATGCTTTCTATCTCATCTAAAAACACGGTGCCTTTGTCAGCAAACTCTAACTTACCGATCCGCCGTTTAGCCGCACCTGTAAACGCGCCCGCCTCATGGCCGAACAGCTCACTTTCAAACAAGTTTTCAGGAATTGCGCCGCAGTTAAGTGGCACGAAAGGATGCTTTTGTCTTTGACTAAACTCATGCAAACAAGTCGCCACCAGCTCTTTACCACAGCCGGTTTCGCCATAAATAATGACATTGGTATCAATCGACGCTACTTTGACAATTTGCTCGCGCAGGTCACACATCACTTTACTGCGGCCAATCAACACTTGCTCAATACCACTGATGTTATCGAGATAAGATAACCGGCTTTGGCGCTCTTGGCCCTGGCTGTATTTCTCCACGGCTTCAGAAACGGTGTGTGACAAACGCTCTGGATCAAACGGCTTTTCAATAAAGTCGTACGCGCCTTGCTGGAGTGCCTTGACAGCCATGTCCACGTCGCCATGACCAGTGATCAGAATCACGGGTAAATCTGGCTGGCTCTGTTTGATCTGATTTAAGATCTCTATCCCGTCGATGTCTGGCAGTCTGACATCGGTGATGATCGTATCAAACTCTTTGGTGAGCACCTCATCCAACGCGGTTTTTCCGTTTTCAAACGTGGTAACTTCAAAGCCTGCAAGTTGCAGCCACTGGCTCGTTGCTTGACGGACAATTTCATCATCCTCAATCAAAGCAATACTGCGAGTCATATGTAATTCCATCTATAGACCTGTATTTTCGTGTCACCAACGGTAAGTAAAAATAGGCCATTCTAAAAGGAGCTAGCTCTCACTTCTCAACAACGCCCCTTTAACAACTTCTTATTTATTTGTTAGCTTCTGCTTCTCATTTCTCTGCTTTCTCACTCAATTAGCAGCGCGCCCTATCCGCGTAAAGGACGTTTTAACGATGGTTGGTAGTAATCGTTACTGGTTTATCATTCTCGCTATTTTTGCGATAGGCGTGGCGAAAGTCTCCAGCCATAAAGTCGCTATTCAATGGCAAATGGAACAAGCACAAAGACAAGGCGAACATCGCTTACTCAACTACATTGGCGAAGCTCGACGCTCGCTGCAACGTTTCTACCACCTCCCCTTTCTGGTAACGAATGACGACGTTAGCCTGCGCTACTTTAAAGGTGAGGGTTCACTTGAACCGCAAATTAAAAAGCAGTTGCTCCAATTAGATAAAGCCGCCAATACCAAAGGCTGGTATATGCTGTCTTCGAGTGGCGATGTGCTTTCTTCCAGCATTGAACGTCGCAATTTAAGTGAAGCAGACATTGAAACCATTGTTCAGCGTATCCATGCTCAGCGCGAAGCCATCTCCGTCGTAACAAAAAGCAAAGGCGCCACACCAGACTATTACCTTGCGGCACCCATCTACCTGAAATTCGATATTGTCGGCATTGCGGTAGTGCAAATTGACCTAAGCCTGTTAACCGATCAATGGTTTGCCGATGATGAAGTGATCCTGTTTCAAAACGCGCAGCAGCAATTCTTTTTATCCAGCCACCGCGCACTCAATGCAGACTGGTTTAATGAACATTTCAGCATTGACGAGATGATGAGTACGCAAACGCTTTATGATCAGTCGCACGTTAAGATATGGGAACTCAACCGTAAAAAATATCTGGTTCAATCCGTTACTCTGGATGACCTAAACTGGCGCCTAACTTACCTAACCCCGCTACAATCCCTTTATCAGACTGTAGGCTGGCTGAGTTGGAGTGTGGCGGTGGCCTGCTTGTTTGTGCTGCTTCTGCTGGTGATTCGCTTTCAGAGATACCAAAAACAGCTCGGTAATCAACGCATCCAACGTCTGATCGAAGAGTCAGAGAAACGCCTGACTGGCATGATCAACAAAACCCACGTGGGTTTATTACTGCTGGATAAAAACGGGGCCATTCACGACATTAACCTGATGGCAAAACGCTATTTCAGCCTGTCTGATTCAATGATTGGCAATATTCAAGCATGGCAATTGTTTGATGCGGGTAATCCTAATTCCACTACCCTACAACTGCTGAAAAACTTAGCTGAGCACCAAGAGCTGGCAGAAATCAGCAGCGTTGAAACTATGGCAAGGCGCAGCGATGGCAGTTGTTTTCCGGTTATGTTTTCAATCAGCCTGTTCCCTTGGGATTCAACCAACTATTACCTCTGTACCATCATTGATATTAGTAAGCGTAAGAAAGCGGAAATTGCCTTACAAGATGCCAATAAGCACTTACAACAGCGGGTACAAGAGCGCACCCAAGAACTCGAAAGCACACAGAAAGAGTTGATTGAAGCGAGTAAGCTCGCCGCGCTGGGCAGAATGTCGAGTGCGATCACCCACGAACTCAACCAGCCTTTGACGGGGTTGCGCACCCTGCTTTCCAGCAATCAATTACTGATGGAACGCGGTGAAACCAAAATGCTCAAAGCCAACATGGCTCTGGTCAATACGCTGATCGATCGTATGGCAAATATGACCTCTCAGCTTAAATCGTTCGCGTTTAATCGGCTTGAAAAACCGCAACCTGTTTCGTTTACTGATGCGTTACAAGAAGTGTTGCGCATTCAACAAGCCGCTTTGGACAACGTAGATATTCGAGTGCGAATCGCCTCTGATGTTTCGATGGTGATGGGAGAAGAAGCGCGCCTGAGACAGGTGCTGGGGAATTTGATCAGTAATGCGATTGATGCCACCAAAGGTCAGCCGACACCTAAGATCACCGTGGCAGCCCATTGCGACAACGACAAAGCGATTATCCAAGTCACCGATAACGGTTGTGGCGTGGATGAGGATAAGTTAGCCACCATTTTCGAGCCGTTCCATACCAATAAGAAAATTGGTGAAGGGCTTGGATTAGGGCTCGCGATTACCGCGAATAATGTGCGCGATATGCAAGGCACTATTTTGGCCGAGAATAACGCCGAGCAAGGGATGACCTTTATACTGAAGCTGACTCTCGCTGATTAAAAGAGTGCTGATTAAAAACAAGAAAGGCCTAACATTATTTGCTAGGCCTGTTGCGATAATTCTAATTGGAATAGATTAGCTTAAGTTCAACGTCACACCATCGGTAGTCGATGCACTTCTTGTCGTTACTTGATAATTCTGATCTTTCACCGTATCAAGCAAATACCACGTCGAGCTCGCTTCGGTTTGAGTGAAGCTCACGCGCATAAAGCCACGCTGTTTAATATCCGCCCATTGCAGTTCCTGAACCAGAGACGGCAAGACAAACTCCATCTGGCCAATCACCGCGGGATCTAAACCTAAGTACTCTTCTAAACCCGGCGAGCTCACCGAATTGGTGGCAAACTCGACTCCGATCGGCTCCCCGCTAAGGTTTTTCAGCTCGCTCGTCCAAGCATTGTGGGTATCCCCTGCTAAACAGACAAAGTTGGCATCACTCTGTTTTAGCGTGGCGTAGACCCGTTCTCTTTCCGCGTAGTAACCATCCCACGCATCCAAGTTATAAGGTAATGACATTGGGTCCGAACTTGGATCCGCCAGATAATGACCAATCGCGGTTTGTACTCCGGCCAATGCGGCTGGCTTTTGCTCATCGGGGGCGGTAAACAGATTAAATAACGCCAACATCACCGAGCTAGGCAGCTCCATTTTTGACATCAACACTTGCTGCCCAAGCACATTCCACTTCGCGTTATTCGTTGCAATTTTTTGTGTTAACCATGTCAGTTGTTCCGTGCCAAGCAATTCCCTTGCTGGGTTTCTGGACTCGGCCACCAACCCACCAATCGCTTCCATTGTGGGTGCCGACAGCGAGAAGTAGTCGAGCGGTTTATCTCTACCGACTAAGCGCGTATCCAGCATCATCAAGTTAATAAGATTACCGAACGAGAACTGTCTGTAGATCAACATATTGGAAAACGTGTTTTCCCTGACTGGTAGCCATTCGACCCACGCAGCGGCCGCCGCTGCACGCCTGTCATAAAAACTGCCTTCCGTGTCTTGATGGTTCTCTGCGCCGTCTTTCCAAGTGTCATTCGCCAGCTCGTGATCATCCCACACAGCGATCATAGGTAGCGACGCATGCATAGCTTGCAAGTCGGCATCTTGTCGGTATTGCGCATATCGTTTTCGGTAGTCGTCTAACGTCACGCACTCAGTGCCTTTGCTTGGCGTGCGGCCCATACTCGTAGCGTCTTCGGTTGCGTAACCACCATCCCCATACTCGTATATGTAATCGCCAAGATGCAATACCACATCAAACGGCGCGTTTTCATGCTGCTTTACGAGCTCGCGGTACACGTTAAAGTACCCCGCCGGATAGTTCGCGCACGACACTACCGCCATCGAGACTTGGTCAAGCGAACCTTCAGCCAATGTTTTGGTCACACCTGTCATGCTGACCACATCGCTAACCATGAAACGGTAAAAGTATTGAGTGCTTGGGTTAAGGTTTGTCACATCCACTTTCACCGTAAAGTCACGGCTGGTATCGGTGTTAAATACACCGCTTTGCACTATGTTAGAAAAGTCTGATTGTGGTGATACTTGCCAAGTAACATCCGCATTGCTGGCCGTGGTGGTAATACGCGTCCAGATGATCACTTGAGTCTGGGTCGGGTCACCGCTTGCCACCCCGTGTTGAAAAGAAGTACTCACTTCGCTGCTATCAGAGTTACAACCGATTAAGCCAGTAGCCACCGCCGTTGATGTTGCGGCTTTAATAAAGTCTCGACGAGACAAAGACATGGTTATTTTCCTTTGTTTTTATTCACTCAGCGCACTTTACGTAGTCGATGAGTATTTATTCCAAGGCAAATAACTTAGGAAACAGATATGACAATTACATGTCTGAAGGTAACAAAAATACGATTTTTAGTGTTTTTACTCAGTTTTAGTCACAGTATATGAAATAAAACAAGCCACGATAGCGATGTTGCTGGCTATCGTGGCTGAGCTTTATCATGACGCTTATTGCCCTGCATACCACAACTGAGCATAAAGACCTTCATGATTCAGCAGTTGTTGGTGAGTGCCGCGTTCCACAATGTGTCCGTCATCCAGTACCAAAATCTGGTCTGCGTCTCGCACGGTACTTAAGCGATGGGCAATCATGATGACGGTTTTGTCTTTCACGAGCTCCGTTAGCGCCTGCTGAATATGGTACTGCGTTATGGCGTCGACCGAGGCTGAAGCCTCATCCAACAAGATGATCGGTGAGTCTTTAAGTATCGCGCGTGCAATCGACAACCTCTGACGTTCACCACCGGAAAGGCTCGCGCCACTTTCTCCGACGGATGTGTGGTATCCATCCGGCAATTGCTGAATAAACTCCTCACAGTAAGCCAATCGACACGCTTCGAAGACCTCTTCATCGGTAGCACTTGGCCGCCCAATGCGCACGTTGTCGATAATCGTGCCATCAAACAACTGAACCTGCTGAAACACCATGCTGATGTTTTCGTAAAGTTTTTCGCTCCCGATCGCTCGAATACTTTTATCACCAATAACAATATCGCCCTGATTAGGATCGTAAAAGCGCGCTAATAAATTAACGATGGTACTTTTCCCACTACCAGATGGCCCAACGATCGCGGTGATCGTTTTTGCTGGCGCAGTAAAGCTGACATTGTTCAGCACCGTGGTGTCATCGTAGCCAAACTCTACGTTTTCAAAGCGGACGGTATATTCATTGACGCCTTCAGCCTGCTCAGGTTCTGCCAGCAATTCTTCCTCATACAAGGTATTGAGCTTTTGCTCGCTCTGCACGGCATACCTTAGCACCGAAAGGTGTTCTCCGAGTTCAAGCAGTGGCGAAATCACTCGGTAAGCCAAGAGCATAAACAGCAGTAGAGTCAGTGGGCTTACGCTACTGGACTCGATGGCGTTCGCTGAGGCAAGTAAGAAAAACACCAAGCCAAATTCAATCAGTAAACGATACAGTACAATAGGGCCAGCTCCCCACTGTTCGACCTTAATCGACAAGCGAACCATCTCATCAAACTGACGATACAATTTAGTCAGCCAGAGATCGGCCTTGTTGTACAAACGCAACGTTTTTATGCCGGTAACAAACTCCACAATCAAACCGGATGTGTCACGTGAGGCCTCTTGCTTCGTTTGGCTCATTCGCACGTATAGCTTGCGTGTCAGTTGCAGTACCACAAACGCAACAGGGAGGCAGATTAAAAAGCTCAGCGCGAGTCGCCAGTCAATCCACATGAGTCCCACGAGAAGCAGCAAGGGTATTAAAAACGAGGTAAACAGATCGATAATCATGTGCGTGAAGATGTTCTCTATTTTGACCACATCTTCCGTCGCCATATCGGTCAATTGACCTGTTCGATAGCGATAAAGCGTACCCAGCGGCAACTGGTGTACCCGATCCAGTAGCTTTTCTCGGTAACCCGCCATGATGGCGTAGCTGCCCAAAAAGCTGTTCTTGTGTGCTTGCATGGCGCAAAACAGCTGCACAACAAATATAGACACTAAAACCGCCGCCAATACGGCGACTGAAGGGCTAGCGATAGCTTCACCAGCCAGCAAAACGGATTGCAACCACCAGAAGCAGACCAGCATGGGCACCACATCAAGCAAACGCTCTACCAAGCGCCATGTTCCACCAATAATGAATTGAGAAGGTGATCGCTCACTCTGCCTGATAATTCGTAGCGCAACCTTTAAAATACTATCAGTTTTCATACGCGACCTCCTTATTCCCTGCCGTATGTGTACGTGCGCCGATCGTCCAGTTTTCACTGTCACGCTGAAGCGTCCAAACCTGCTGATAATATTCATTGCACTCAAGTAGTTTGGTGTGAATGCCAAGCGATTCAATCGCGCCGTTTTCAATGATCGCGATTTGATCGGCACCTTCTAAGCCGTAAGTTCGGTGCGCGATCACCAGTACGGTTTTCTCTGGGTAGCTGTGTTTCAAAGCACGGTAAAAGGCCTTTTGGGTCAAGCTGTCTGCAAACGCGGTCGCTTCATCAAGCACCAAGATTGGCGTATCTGCCAGTAATGCTCTGGCCAATGCGATTCTTTGTTTTTCCCCTCCAGACAGGCGTACACCTTGTTCCTGAAGCTCAGTATCTAAACCCTGCGGCAAACGGTTGATTAGCGCTTTCGCCTGAGCCACCTGCACTGCTCGGTTTAGGTCATCGTCAGAGATCCCATCCCTGGCCAGCTTCAAGTTGTCGCGTATCGACCCTTTGAATAGGAACACATCCTGCGACGCAACGGCTATCAACGCCGCTCTCTGCTGGCTACTAAGCTGTGACACTGATGTGCCGTTTAGAGTCACGTCTCCTGAATCGGGCAACAACAAGCCAGCGAGCAATTGCGCTAAGGTCGATTTCCCTCCGCCCGAACGCCCCATTAAAACCGTCGTGGTGCCATGTTGTAAGGTGAGATTCACGCCGTTAAGAACTTGTCTTTCACCATAGCTGAACGACACATCTTGGAACTCTATCTGATAGGGAGAAGCGATATCACAAGCAGCGTTATCATTTTCCACACTCGGCGCCGTCAATATGGGTTCAAGTCGCTTTACGCTGACCAATATATGTTTGATCTCGTGGAAAAAATTACTCACTTTAAGCAGTGGACGCAGCATTCCTGCCCCCAAAACAACCGCCATCAGGATATCCAATACGCGCACTTCGCCCGACTGATATAAAAAAGCGCCAACTGGCAAAATCACTAACAGATTGGCCCCTAACAGGCTGGTATAAAAAGACCAACGTGGCACCGTAAATTTGGTGATGGTGGCCACAACACCATAGTAATTGCTCAGGCTATCGATCATCATCTTGAATCGACGACTATCTTGCTGGAACAACTTCATCACAGGCATATTGCGTAGGTATTCAACCGTGGTGTTATTCAAATGAACGGAACGTTTGTGGTAGTCCTCAAAGAGTGAGCCCATTCCTCTAGTCACCAGCATCGAACTTAGGACGGCGAGCGGCGATACTACCAAAGCCGCCAGCGCGAGACGCCAATCGACCCACATCAAATAGCCAGTCACAACCACAGGCCCAATCGCAGAAACCGATACTTCGACCGTATGGTGGGCAATAAAGTTTTCGACTCGTTCCACATCTTGCAAAGCCGCGAGCTTTAATTGCCCAGAGTGGTAATCCTGCAACCAGTTTACAGGCGCCCATGCAAGGCGGGTGACCAGAGCACGGCGAGTATGGGTAAGCACACCAAACGCCGCTTTATGACTAAACCCATAAGCGACGAGATAAACCAGCGTTTTGGCGACTAAAGCGAGTGCCATCCACAACGCGGAGTCATACAGCGCGGCTTTCAGTTCTGTCGCGGTGAGCGTGTCTTGATAATGCCCCAACACCGACTCTATTGCCTGAAACAGCAGCCAAAATGGCAACAATTCGAGCAGGGCCGCTACTGCCGTAAACGTCATGGAGATATACAAAGCCCCGCGCTCAACCGCAGCCATTTTCCACAGCGAACGCCAACCTGGTTCGTCTTCGGGTATAGACATGGTATTCATCCTTCATTAACCATCAATCACAATGCACCCGATGATAGGAAGGCCCGCGCAAACAAACTACTCGATTCGGTCAGGTTCTGCCCCAATCGGATTTAGTGACAAATAGCCCCAACCAACCATAAAACATAAGCCACTGATAAATATTGATATTTTAAATAAAACGATCAAAATAATGCGTCAAGATAAGTGATAATAAATATCATTAACATATGTTACTATTTGAATATTAGACTGGATAACGCGCCTGCCTGTTTACAAGATGGGGAGGCAGATAAAGAATGAGTGGAGATATGGGTGCGAACAGCGTTGTTGGGCAAGTCACTGGCTTAGCAGAATTTCAAGATCTGGACAGTGAAACCACTGTCACTATTCAGCCCGGTTTAGCGGTCTCGGTTTATGGCTCAAGGCTACAACAGTTAAATGCCTCCTTCCCCAGTGATGATCAGTACATTCACCTGAACTATTTATTAAAAGGCCAATTTAAGGCTCAAGTTCGCGGTACAAAGGTACATCTTAATCAAGGAGAATCTGTGATGGGCTTTTCCTGTGGCGAACCGTTTGAAGTGCTCAACTCGCCTCCTTATCGTAACCTGGATATACGCATCACCCCACAGCTACTGAGTAACCTCGTAGAAAGTGAATCAAACCATGACAACTTTCTCGGTATTGATTTAGCCCGAATTGGCTTTTTTATTAAGCCTGCATGCAGTACCTCAAAACTTAGCACAACGGCTAACCACATAGCCGCGTTGATCGACAAACCTGACAGTAAGCTCCTACTATACTCTGCGGTGTTAGAGTTTATTCACTGGCAGCTTGAAGCTTTTAAAACACAAGCCATAAATGAGAATTTGTCCCTAAGAGAGCGGTTTCAATTAGAACTGGCGCGAGATTATCTATTAAAAGATTTGAGTCAGCCCCCTACTATTGCCAATATCGCCGCTGTGGTGGGTTTGCATTCTGGTAAATTGAAAAAAGGCTTTAAACAAATGTACGGCGATACCATCTACGCTCATTTCCAAAAAGCGCGAATGAAGAAGGCAACCACACTGCTAAAAGACAACAATGTAACAGAGACGGCGATGATTCTAGGGTACAGCAACGTGAGCCATTTCAGCGCTGCATTCTTTAAAGAGTTGAACATCAAACCCAAAGAATTCAGACGTCAAACATTGCCAACGATGTCGGACTGAGTTTGTTCTTGCTCTCAAATAACAGGGGTCACATGGCAATAAAAAAACCTTTTAAGCGATTACTTCCTTTACTGCTTCTCCCGAGTGCTTGTGTGGCCAGCGAGAGATTAGAAATGGATGAAAATCTACGCGCTGGCATAGAATCAGCGATCACAAAAACCGACTTAACGGTCGTAGTACAGGAAAAAAGTGCGAAGCTTCTTGCCGAGACGGAAGAAGATGGCTGGGTCGCCGAGCAGATCACCGCTAAAGTAATTAGCGTACTCAGCGGTCAGGGGGTTACCGAGAAGCAACTCTTAAATTACATTCAATATACCGAGCTGGATTCAACGAATACTTTATCGCAAGAGGCTGTCATGGTGAGTCTCTGTAAAGAAGCAGAAACCTGGTATGGCGCAGGCGTTGGGACCTATTTCCAGCTCTCACCAGAACAACTTACCGCTGCAAAACAAATTGCTGAAAAGCATCAAAACCAACCAAGTTCACGAGCATTTTGCGAATAAGTAGAACAAGGCAGGCAGATAAATAGCAGAGCCAAAGACGACCCTGCTTAGATTCCTACGAGACTTTTGACTCCTCGTCTTGTTCGCGCGCATTAGCTTCTAGGCTCTTGCGGCTTCGTTCATACCAATCGACTTTTCGCGTGATCAACATGACTAAGCTCAAGATCGCGAAGCACAGCAACGTTCCCATCAACAAGGCGTAGCTTTCTGCTTGCAATAACCCGAACAGCATCGCGTAAAGAGACAGCAAACTCACCCCAAAGATCGCACCGTGCTTGCTGTTGTTAAGCATGCCGCCTACATACGTTGCCAACAGTCCAGTCGATGCTACCGCAGAAACCACATACGCCCAATTAAACCCAATGTGTTCGCTGAGTGAGATCAGCAACAAGTAAAACAGCGCTAGTGCTAAGCCGACAAAGCCATATTGGATAGGATGTACCGGACGCGCTTGAAACAACTCCAACAAGAAGAAACTCGCGAACACTAACGTCATCACAAGTAGAGAGTAATTCACTGCACGGTGAGATTTTAAATAATGGTCTACTGGGTCAATAAGCTCAACGCCCATTTGGCGCCGGTCAAGTTCGTAACAATGTGAATTGTTATACATGCAGTTTTCAAACAACTGAATAATGTTGGACGAAAAATTATTGCTTGCCCACTGTGCTTGGAATCCAGATTCCGAGATCTCCGATGAAACTGGCAAGTAGTCACCAATAAAGCTTGGGTGCGGCCATTCAGAAGATAGCGCCACACTGGTCGTCTTACCTATTGGCGTGACTTGCAGTTGTCCCATCCCTTGCAGCAAAAAGTTTAAATCAAACGTGAGCGGCTTCGTGCTGTCTAACTTGTTGATGTCGAGTTTAGTATGAAAGCCTTGTGATAATTGAGAGATGCTTGTACCAGGGGTTACTTCAATAGCATCACCATTGAGTTTCATATCATCCAATCGGATCAGACCTCGACTGTCCTTAATGCCTACCGCCAGACTGATTTCTTTGATATCAAATTGTCGCAACTCATCCAATTCAGACAAGTCAAAGCTCCCCTCCAAATGACTCTGAGCTTTATACAACCGCGCCTTGTAGATACCACGATATTTTTCAAAGCTTTCCAAGTGAGCGTTCATATCAAAGGTTTCTGGCAATAGGAAGGACTGACGCTCGATCGTTTGGGCTTTGTCATCCTGAGTCACCACTTCCGTGTACTCAACACTGATAAACGGCCCAATAATTCTCTGCTCTCCACTGCTGCTGCGCGCAATGTCCTGTCTGACATCTTGTTGACGTATCGAACGTTCGGAGATCAACCCGCTCACCATAGAAACGGGAATTTGCAGAAGCAACAATAGGAACAGCACCAAGCCAAACTTGATACCAAGATGATTACTTAGGATTTTTTTCATTGTTTATTCTCCATAACTGATGCTTTCACTCTAAAACATCAATTTGGAGAATAAATGTAGCGAATGTGGAGTTTTTATGGAGTTGGCAGGATTAGCGTCACTTTAACGCCATCGGTGACATTTTCGACCTTCAGTGATCCCTTGTGCAGTTTCGCAACCTGTTCGACAAAATTCAGCCCTAATCCAGTACTTTTGATGCCATTTTCACGCGGCAGTGAGTAAAAACGCTCAGTCACTCGCGCCATGGCATAATCTGGTATGTGCGGACCACGGTTGTAAATGGAGATCAATAAGCTCTGGTTCTGTTTACAAACTCGCCATTCGATCTCACTCTGAGGCTGGGCAAAATCAAGTGCGTTATCCATCAGATTAAACAGCGCTTGTTTAAATAAGAAACTATCGCCTTTGATAAGGCTATTTGGTCTTGCCTCTATCGAGCACGTTAACCCTTTGGCACTTAATTTCGCATCCGATGCAGAGCGTATCTCGCCCAATACTGCGTCAGTCTTTATCGACTGCAGACTTTCCAGCTCAGGCCGTTTTTCAACACGCGCCAACTCCAGTAATTTGTCGATTAATGACTGCATTCGGTCACTTTCGCGCTCAATATTGTTGGCAAAGCGCGCGATCTTCTCTTGAGGCAGCGGCATTTGTAAAATCTCGCTCGCGCCTTTGATTGCCGATAGAGGGCTTTTCAACTCGTGAGTCAACGTTTCCACATACTCTTCAACGTACTGCTTACCATCAAGCTGATTACGCATTTTTTCTAACGCATCGCTCAGCGTGCCATATTCATAAAATACGCGAAATGTGGGTTTCTCGACTTTTTTACCCTCACCCATTTTGACGGCGTAGTTTTCCAGCTTGTTGAGGGCATCATGAATGCGCCACGCAAACAAAGCACCAGCCACCAGCACTAAACCACTCATCCACACCATCCAAAACAGCACATTGCGTTTGGACAAATCGATAAACGGCTGCACAGAACGGTTTGCTTTCGCCACCGTCACGCTACCGATTATCTCGCCGTCGTTATATATAGGCGCTGCAACATGCATCACGGTAGAAAGGGGATCATTGGGATCTTCAATGGTACTGCGCGCACCATACTGACCACGCAAAGTCAGGTAAACATCGTTCCACTGAGAGTAATCTGCACCGACATCTTGTTGCCAAGAGTCTGCAATCACGATGCCTTGGCTGTCAGTAATATAAATACGATGGTTGATGGACTTTTTACCAATTTCCCAAATACGGGCTTTCGGCTCTCGTTGCCCATAGGCCGTCAGTAATTTAGAAAATCGACTTTCCGAGATTTGCCCGCTTGCGACATCTTCTTCAACCAGAACCGCGAGCAAATTGGCCATATCGACCAATGTTTCTTCTGTCGTTTGGCGCACGGTGGGTTTGAGTTCTTGAATCACAATCGTGCTGACCATGTACGCGGTTAGGCCAACCAAAATGAAATACAGGAAAAAGAGCCTTAACCCAAGCGGAATCTTAGGCCAACGACTCATAGCTCGACCTTAGCGCAGTAGAAATAACCAAAGCCACGTTTCGTGCAAATTCGTTCCGACATACCAAAAGGTTTGAGTTTGTTACGAATGGCTTTGATGTGCGAATCAATATTGCGCTCATAGGCCGCGGCGGGTGTCATATCAGCGGCAACCATTAACTGCTCTCGGCTCAACACATTGGATGAAACCGTAATCAGCTTATTGAGGATTTTGAATTCCACCGCCGTTAAGCCGAGCATCTCACCTTGTACGCAATAATCAAAGTTCTGTGGCTGCAAGTCTTCACAACATGTCGGTTCCGCTGGCAGCTCTTGCGGTAGGGTTACTCGGGATTTTATCCGCAACCTGATACGAGCAAGCATCTCTCGCGGGCTAAACGGCTTAGTCACGTAATCATCCGCACCAATTTCTAGCCCGACTACCCGATCGATTTCATCGTTTCTGGCGGTCAGAAAAATAATCGGCAAATCAGAAAAATCCCGAATAGTTTTACACAATTCAAAACCGTTGCCGTCTGGTAGCCCGACATCCAACACTAGCAATGCCGGTTGATGCGTTTTTAGGTAAGTTAACCCCTCTCCTGCGGTCGAAAACCATTCAGTGTTATAGCCATCCACTTCCAGTACATGGATTAGGTTTTCTGCAATTGCTGGTTCGTCTTCAATAATGACGACTGTGAATTGAGCACTCAATGTTTGAAACTCCGCGCTGATCTGCTTGATACATATGTTTTCAAAAATTCACTTGAGATAGTAATGCATGTCTCTGCCCAATCCCAGATGATTAAAACAACGATTACTCATATCTAATGGGTATTAGTTTGCAGCAACACTTTACCCACTGGTAGAACACCATGCTTTTCAAGAAGTAATACGGACGTAATAACTTAAAACGCGTCAATTCGTTCATTTATAGGCTTTAATGTATAGGTGGCATCCATAAATTCACTGGAGATACTTATGCTAAGACAGCTCAATCAGCGACTCACACGTGTGGCTGACAACATGGCAGAATTTGAAAGCCAACTCAGTGCGTACTTCATTCAAGGAAACTATTCATGCCAAATAAAAAACCGAGATGTTTACTTAGAATACCAGCATGATTTGACCGTTGATCAAGCGGAAGAACAAGCAAAAACATTGTTGTCGCTACTTGAGATACCAAACCATGGCGATAACGCAGAACCCAAAAACCTGCTGGTGGATATAACAGGCAAAGAAGGTAAAACCTCGCTTCATCTTCACTTATCTTGCCATGATGAGAGGGATCTGTTGGCAACATACATTTGCTCACAGCTTTTACTGTCTTTCCAAGATCTCGAAGAAAAGATGAAGCAGACCGCTTAAACAGTTTTTACGCTATTCTTGCTGCTTCAAATCAATGCCTTCTAAGCTCTGGAATAGCGTGTCCGAGTTGCAGTAAACACTCACTTCGCGCGATTGTGCTGTAGTTTCAATGATCCCAGAGGTTATAGGATGGTCATCTGACACTCGATCAACGGAGAAAAATGCCGTGTATTCCTTATCTCCATCTGGAATTGTGACAGAGTAACTCATCTCTCGCCCCACTCCGTTCCACTGCCAAGTTGACGCTGTTGAACGGTCAACGCTAAGCTCAAACTCAGGTTGAGTTAAGTCATGCCCTAGTTTGTAGACCAACTTTCCGCCGGAGTCTTGAATTTGGACGTGTTTTTGGTCATCCGTCTTGCAGGAAAAAATCACACTGGCGTCACTCGCTGGTGTGAATACGGATGCGGAAAAAAGAATAATAGGAAAGAGATACTTCATCATGATACCAACAGAGCAGCGCATTTGATGTTTGATCACAACACTGGCAATGAATTTGATTCACTCATTGCCAGGCTGTTTGAATCAGCCTTAAACACGTTCGGTTAAGCCGAATTTTTTGAAAAAGTCAGATAAGTCTATGGTCGCCAGATCTTTAAACTCACCAGCATCATAAAAACGTCCTTTACATGTCGGGCAACTTTCAAACCAAATATGCGGTTGTTTAGGGTCTACCAGTCTCAGCAATTGGTTGTTTGGACAAACCGGACAGTTGATACGATCAATGGCGTTGTATGCTTGGCCGATCACTTCATCGCCAGTATCAATAGCGTCAGCAAGCGGCTTCATCACTTCAACTTCATACGCATCAACCCAAAGCCCTTTGCACTCTGTGCATCTTTCTACATCCCCTAGCGGCGTTTGCAACTGTTCAAAATTTGAATTGCATTTAGGACATTTCATAATGTTTCCTTACCTGTAAACTTAAACTCTTAAACTCTTAAACTCTTAAACTCTTAAACTCTTAAACTCTTAAACTCTTAAACTCTTAAACTCTTAAACTCTTAAACTCTTAAACCTAGTTAACGAAATAATTAGTAATAATACAAAACTAAATCTTTATCGTATTTATTACAAAGTAGAATCCAAAAAATAAATTCTCCTTTCATCTCTTTATCAACGAAGTAATATAAGGTGTCACTCAATAAAGCGCCTAAATCTTTGTTTCTACATACAAAAACTGTTGGGAGATCATCAGCAGCTTCCAAACCCTCTATATTAATGTCATAGAGCTTTAATGATTTAAATTGGTATAATATATCGATATTTGCTGGATACCAGTATTCATTTTCAAGCATGTTTCCATATTTTTGAATTAAAGACTCAATAAAATACCAATGAATAAATGGTGAGCTTTTATTGATTATGCTTCCATCTAAAAAGGCTTGTACTATACCGTCTACTGGGACGCCAAACTGCATCATCATGTCATCGATAAACTCTTTCGCACCTTGCATGAGTTCAGATTTTTTCTTTTCATCTTCTACTGCAAAACAGCTTTCAACATTTTGTAAATTAACCATATACGGCATAATTCCGTAACTCATACTCACTCCTCATTTTTTCTCAAATTAATGACTAATGTATTGTTATTTAAAGAGTATTACGCGAGTGGCAGTATAAGAGTTGAGATACAAAAAATATGACTGGAAATAAAGATTGTAGATACAAGTCACTATTAGTTTTTCGAAGGTTGCAGATATTACATAACCTGTTATTGGCCACAATACTGCCGAATGTGTTTAGTCAATTTCTCGAATCTCGGATTCCAATAGTCTGCGATACAATGCTCTGTTCATTTCAACCAACGTAGGATCCGTTCCAGATTGAGCATGTTGTTGAAAGTGGCTAAGCATCTGCTCTCTAAGCGCTTCCAACTGCTTCGTTTCGCTGCTATCACCAGACCAGTTGGTAAACAGTGCGGTGGGAAAGTCACTTAACCAATCCTGCCAAGCCTGTGGGTGTTTGCCAAACCAAGTCAGCATCGATTTGTTATGGAACATTAAAGCTGTCGCGATACTTGGTGCAACTTCAACCCAAATAGCACCATCTTTATATTTCCAAAGAGTACCTAATGTATTAATGACAGGAATCGCGTCTGATGAATTGTCGGATGACAATATCTTCTCGACCTTGGTCTGGTTTTCCATCAACCATTGAAAGTTCATTTCGGTCAAATTGGCTGAATAGCTACAAAGAGGCCAACTCAAAAGTAGGCTCACCAAGGTCAATTTTTTGTACATCACAAACACCTATGCTCGATTTTAGGTTTTATCGGTCGCTGATCGCCACTTTGCTTGCTAACCCTAGCAACAATACGCCAGAGATCCCCTCAAGGGCTCTTGAATAACGTTTTGAGTCCGCTTTATTGAACAGCCAGCTTCCTGCGGCGGCATAAATAACATTGCAGAGTGTCGCTAAGCCACTAAATATCAGACCAAGCATTAATAACTGCATCGACACTGATCCCGACGAGGAATTAATAAACTGAGGTAAAAAGGATAAGAAAAATAACGCAACTTTAGGGTTTAGCACACTAACGATAACACCATGAACAAAGACATTTTGATTCTCCGTGTCGCTTTCATTTACCACAATTTGATTGCCGCCACGCCACATTGAAAGCAGTGCTTGCACACCTAAATACATTAAATAGGCAGCACCTAACCACTTAACGACACTAAATGCCAAAGCAGAATTAAGAATAATGGCCGATAATCCCAAGCATGCAGCTAGCGTATGAGCAAAATAACCAACACCTAGCCCCAAAGCCGCCTTTAAGCCGCTGGTCATTTTACCTTTCATGGTATTTGACACGATGTAAATAACATCTGGCCCTGGTATGAGATTAATCGTTAAGCAAGCAACTACGAATAAGAATAGTGAGTTAGAGTCCATTTGTTTCCCCGTTTTAATTTTTAAAATCGTCCTTAAATACGCTATTTTGTTTTAGCCCATTCAGCTCGGTTTAGCCCATACACCGCGTGATCAACAATACGACCATTTAAGTTCTCTGCGCGAGTGATGATACCTTCTAGGCTGAACCCTAAACGCTCACAGACACTTCGGCTTGGCTGATTGCCTACCGCCGCTGATATTGCAACTTTCTCCATTCCAAGCTCTGTAAATGCGATTTCAATTAGCTTTGCGACCGAGCGAGTCATAATGCCTTTTCTTTGGAATTCACTACTCAGCCAATAACCAATTTCGACCGTTTTCAGGCTGTGATCAATCTTGTTAAAGCTCGTTGTCCCAACAACGTTCCCTTGCCATAAGATGGTACAGGTTAACGACCGACCTTCAGCATAGTCATTCAGTGAACGCTTAATAAAGCTAAGAAAAAACGCCTCGTCATTTGCGTGCGGCGGCCAAGCTAACCACTGGCTAAGATAGTCTCGATCTTTGGTGACTATCTCTAAGTAATATTTGGCATATTTAGGGTGAACTAGCGCTAGCTCTAATTCCTGATCAACATCCAATGTAAACATAATTTTCCTTAAAAAAGACCAGCTAACTGGGGTAAATAAAATAAATTAGAGCGAGTTAACTCACTCCGAAAATATTTTATCAAGCCTTTATTTTCCATTCACTCTAGAGCAAGCTGTGTATGGCTAAACAATAATTCACTAACATTACATGGACTTAGCAGGCCAGGCAACCAAGGATGCATTTATAAACATACCTTGTTGAGGATAACCCTATTTTCTTTCTGTGGTTTAAACAAATAATAAAAATTACACTAGAGCAAATACTACCGATAAGGAAAATCGAAATGATTCAACAAGGTCAAACCCTACCTTCTTCTACTCTCAGCGAACTGACTCCTGATGGCGTTGTGAACCACCAAACCGATGAGGTTTTTGCCAATAAAAAAGTGGTGCTGTTTGCTGTTCCGGGCGCGTTTACCCCGACTTGCTCAGAGTCTCACTTACCTGGTTTTGTCACCCTAGCAGACCAAATTAAAGCAAAAGGCGTCGACTTGATCGCGTGTGTTTCAGTTAACGATGCTTTCGTAATGCAGGCGTGGGGAGAAGCTCAAAATGCCTCAGAGATTCTGATGCTGGGTGATGGTGACGCAAGTTTCACCAAAGCTTTAGGATTAGAGATGGATACAGCCGGGTTTGGCGGTATTCGCTCGCGCAGATACGCGATGGTGATTGAAAATGGCGTGGTCACACAACTCAATGTCGAAGAACCTAAACAGTTTGAAGTCAGCAAAGCAGAAGTCATTCTAGACAGTTTATAATCCTCAATATGCTCTAAAGTCGGGAGGTTTAGCCTCTCGGCTTTCGCCGCTTTCAGCCCAACCCATACGTACAAATCTTACGACGTTAGCTCTTTCCTTTATGAACCGACTGGACGAATAGAATGATTACTACAACAATCATACTAGCCATCAGAAAAGTAAGCCTCAATGCAAAGGCCATGGGCATCTTGGGATGATGGTGAAGAAATTTGGGTAGAAAAGAATTTAGCCTAAGTTTCGTCTGTCAGCAGGTCGAAGAATAACACGCTGTCAGACCAAGTCTAAGCAAGTACAGATGTGTACATTATGTCTGTATAAGGTGAACATTATGAAAGTGACTATCGTTGTATCTGCTGCGCTTCTGATGATATCAGCAAACGTCTCTGCGTCTGATGCTATTACTCAGCTCAGTGTAGCCAGCATTAAGCAGACTTTAAGCCAAGAACAAATCGAGTCGAAGCTGAACTCTTGGTATCAAAATGAACTGATGAACATAGATGCCACAGCAAGTAGCGTGAATGACCGCGTTCCACTCATCGTTCGTAAGCGACAAGCCAGAGAAAGCCTAGAGCAACAATACGCAAACCTTAAGACGAAGTTTGAGCTTTAAGGATTTTGCTCGTAGGGTGCTCATTCGAGCACCTTAAATACCCTAAGCAGACATTATCCAACGCGTTATGCGTGAGCCTTAGCGTGTGCTTTTACGTACTTCTTCACTTTCTTCATCGCCATTTGTTTTTTCAACGGCGAAAGGTAATCAATAAAAAGGTTACCTGACAAGTGATCGATCTCGTGCTGCATTGCAATCGCAAGAAAATCATCACTTTCGATTGTGATTGGATTACCGTCGCGGTCCAGCGCAGAGACGACAACCGATGTATAGCGTTCTACGTCTGCATAATAATCAGGAACAGACAAGCACCCTTCTTGCCCCATCGCTTTATTAGAGCCGCTGACGACTTCTGGGTTGACCAGAATAAGCGGATCATCTCGACCCTCTGATAGATCAATAATAACCACCGCTTCTTTTCGTCCGACCTGAGTAGAAGCCAAGCCAATTCCGTTATCGGTCGCATAAAGCGTATCGAGCATGTCGTCGATTAATGTTTGAACGGAAGCTACATCCTGTACTTTTTCAGCTTGAATTTTAAGCCTTGGATCAGGTGCGGTGAGAATATCTAAAACTGCCATAATTACCTTTTAATTTCGTAACTGCTTAACTTTACTGGGCTTACTAGTAAAAGCGGAGGCCCTACTACATATAAATAAAGCCCAAGGAAACTTAGGCTTTATATCATCACGGTTACATACAACCAATAATAACGACTTAAACGTAGTACGCTTCAACCGTACCTTTTAGCGTGATAAGGATTGGTTGGCCACGGCGATCCAACGCTTTAGGAGAAGGGATTTTAACCCAACCTTCACTGATGCAGTACTCTTCAACGTCTTTGCGTTCTTTACCATTTAAGCGAATACCGATCTGATGCTCAAAGCACTCCGCGACGAAATGTGGGCTACGTGGGTTACCTGCAAGACGGTCTGGCAGTGCTGGTTTTGAAGTCGTGTCGTTCATATTGTTGACCTAGTGTCAGTAAAAAGTGCGCCATTTTAGACAAAGCCATCGATTCACTCAAGAGATCACATGCCTTATCTATTCGGTTTACGAAGAAGGGCCACATCCAAGATGTGGCCCTTGTAGGCTGCTATTGTTCTTAACGCTCAATTAAGCAGTATCGTAATTCGCTGTTATTATTACTTAGCATCTGACTTACTATCATAGCGATTCATCCACTCTTGCAAGATAGAGTCACGGTTTGCGGCGACCCATTTGAAATCATTTTTAATCATCATAGACTCAGGCTGCTCTGGGTAATGCTCTATTGGCTTTGCCACGCCCGGCAGTGCGACGACTGCGTACGATTGATTGTAGAGCTTGTTTGCTTCTTTACTCACCGCAAAGTCCATGAGTTTCTTGGCAGCTTCTAACTGTTCCGTCCCTTTAACGATGGCTGCAGCTTCCATATCCCAACCAATCCCTTCACTTGGGAATACTAAGTCAATCGGTGCTTTTTGTTTCTTCAGTTTGGCCCCACGAAAAGCAAATGAAACCCCCATTGTGGCTTCACCTGTCGCCGCCAAATGGCATGGCTGAGAGCCCGAGTGCGTATAACGAGCGATATTTTGATGAAGTTTATCCATGTAGCGCCAACCATCCTCTTCACCAAATAGTTGCAACCAAGCTGAAACGTCTAGGAAACCCGTGCCCGAAGAACTTGGGTTTGGCATCACAATGTGGCCTTTGTACTCGGGCTTGGTAAGATCTGCCCAGGATTGCGGCATTTCTAGGTTATTCTTCTCTAACTCGATCGTGTTAACACAAATACCGGCAATCCAAGCATCCATGCCCACCCATGTTGGCTGATCACGCATATCACGGAAGCTTTCATAGAGTGAGTCACTGCCTTCTGGCTTATACGCTTGCAGCATGTCTAAGTTGTCAAACACCATCATACTGGTGGCGGAAAGCCCCCAGACGACATCCGCTTGAGGGTTATCTTTTTCTGCCAGAATTTTTGCTGTCATAATGCCCGTAGAGTCTCGTACCCACTTGATGTCAATATCTGGGTATTGCGATTCAAATGCTTTCTTGTAGTGACGAAGTTGGTCAGATTCCAGCGCAGTGTACACGGTCAATTCCGTTGCAGCATTTGCCAGTGGTGCCGCTAGAGCAAATACCAACGCCCCAATTCGCATTTTGTTGTTCATTTTCTTTCCTTGAGAATTATCTGTCTGAGGAGGATCTGTATCGATTTCGAATTACTTTACTGAGTAAATATTGTCTAAATGAGTACGACGCTTTAGAAATAATTAGGAAACAAGGTGGTTTTCCTAATCATTGTGATTCGTGGCTGAGTAATCGACCGATTGACCATCATGCGCCAACGCCAACGAATCCGTAAAATAGCCAGCGGCATCCATTGCCCAACTTTCAAAGGCATGACTGATATGCAGTAAACGTAAATGTTTAGGCTTGCATCGCCGCTGAATGTCTTCGATTTGTTCAAATGTACTGTGGTTTCTTGTGGGTATATCGCCCCTTACATCAAGAGGTGTGTAGCCGCAATCGATAAACATCCATTCAACGGGATGGCTCTGAAACCATTGAATAACAGCATCACTGAGGCCATAGGTATCCGTTAAATAAGCGATACGTTTACCGCACCATTCGAACACGTAACCTAAGCACGCTCTAGAGTGAGTAAGAGGAATAGTCGTTATTGCAATGCCGTGCCATTCAAACGTTTGAAAAGCTCCCAAAGGCGGCTGAAACTTTAAAATTCCGGGGTATTTATAGAGGTTATCGCAACCATGCTCATCGTAAGGCCCATAGACGGGAATTGACGATCCTACTCCAGCACTCAGATCAAACAGGCTCTGTACATGATCGATGTGGTAATGAGTCAAGAGAATGCGGTCAATCGTTCCGGAAGGAAAACGCTGTAAAAGGTCGGGCAGGTTTGCATCTATCAGCAAGGTTTTTCCTTGATGCTCAAGCATGGCTGAGGTTTTATTGCGACGATATTGAGGGTCTGCGATAGCGCGGCGGCACGCTTTGCAGTCGCACCCATAGACAGGCAACATCGCGCCATTGCCTGTCCCTAATAAGGTTAGTTTCATTCTGTCACTAAAATCCTTTGCAAAAATTGTTCAACGGTTGCAGCAAGGCTACCGCTGTTATCCAGTACAACGGCGTTGCGCGGCAAACCAATTGACCGAAACTCCTGCGCTCTTTTCAGCCGCTGCTTAATATCGACGTCACTTTCTCGTCCACGGAGTTTTAAGCGCTGTTCTAGCACTTGATTGTCAACATCAACGACAACAGGCACTAACTGTTCTCCGTAACGCGCAAGAGCATGGTCCAAATAACCACGCGAGCCGTTCACAACGACATCAACCCCTTGATCTAACCATGAGTCCAACTCACAGCCGATAGCATAACAATGGCTGTTGGCTTGCCAGCTCATGGCGAATAAATGCAATGACTGACGCAAATCAAATTCGGACTGACTCAGCTCGATGTAGTTCTCGCCCCCAGCATCAGCACAACGCGTAATATAGCGATGGGCAAACACCAAATTACGCGTTCCTTCCTGCTTGAGTTTGCTAATCACACTGTCTTTACCGGCCCCTGAGGGGCCGATAACGTAAAACAATTTCGCCATTTGTTTCACCTAGAAAACCAACTGACCATGTTTATAAACCTGTTTCACGATAGGGAAATCACGGTCTACTTCAATTCGCACCAAATCTGCTATTCGGCCTGCTTCGATAAGACCTCGGTCCCTCATGCCAAGCGCGTCAGCAGGGTTCGTCGTAACTAAAGAAATGGCTTTGGGTAAGTCGTAATCATTGTCCAAACCTGCGATCATGAACGCGGCTTGGAGTAAACTTGCCGGATAATAATCGGACGACAAAATATCCAGAACGCCAAGTTCCGCCAATTTATAGGCTGCAATGTTGCCCGAGTGCGAACCACCGCGAACAACGTTTGGCGCGCCCATTAATACTTTTAAGCCATGCTCGTGCGATGCTTTAGCGGCTGTCAATGTAGTTGGGAATTCGGCCACAACCATGCCATCGCGTTTCGATTCCATCACATGTTCTTCTAAACCGTCATCGTGCGATGCCAAAGGAACCCCTGCCGCTCGGCATTTCTCAACAATGGCGCGTCGATTGACTGCTGAATACAATCGCGCTTGTTCGGTTTGCTCGGCCTCAAACTCTTCCATTTTATTGTCATCCCAACCGTATTTTTGTTGGTAGTAAGAACGGTACTGCTCAAGAGTCGGAAACTGACGTTGACCGGGTGAGTGATCCATAATCGACACCAGCTTGACCACTTCTGGCTCGAACAGCTCTTCAAACAAGCCAACGGTTGATTCATTCGGCACTTCGCAGCGCAAATGCAACATGTGATCCACTCGACAACGAAAATCTTTCGCGTTTTTTACTGCCTCTACCATACGGGATAAGTTTGCTAAGCGAGTTCCTCCGTCGTTAACGTAACCGACCGTCACCGCATCAAGCACTGTTGTGATACCACTTGACGCACAAATGGCATCGAACGCGGTTAGCGCCGAGCGCTCTGGCCACGCCGCATTGGGGCGAGGTGAAAAATACTTTTCCATGTGGTCGGTGTGCAATTCCACCAAGCCCGGAATGATGTAATCGCCTTGGCAGTCAATCGCCTCTGGTGATGTATCTAACCTATTTTTAATATTGATGATCTTGCCGTCTTCAACGTATAAGGTACCGTTAACCACTTCATTGCTCAGTACCAGCTTGGCATTAGTTAGAATCATTTTTAGACTTCCTTTGAATTCATAGTATGCAGGCGATCAGCCACCGCCTCTCGGGCGTACGAGTCATGGAAAATACCCACGATAGCGGCGCCTTTGTTTTTAGCTTGTTGAATAAGGTCAATGACCACTTCACTGTTTGTTTTGTCCAACGAAGCTGTTGGCTCATCCAGCAATAAAATCGGGTAATCCATAATGAAACCGCGTGCAATATTTACTCGCTGTTGCTCACCGCCAGAAAAGGTCGCGGGCGCAAGTTGCCACAGGTGCTCTGGCACATTTAAACGCGTTAATAAATGGGCGGCTTTTTGGTAACACTCTTCGTAGCTAACGCCTTTACTGAGTAGTGGCTCCATCACCACATCAATGGCTGATACCCTTGGAATAACTGATAAAAATTGGCTCACATAACCTAATGTCTGTTGTCTTAGCTGCACAACTTGACGCGGTGTCGCCTTAACCAAATCAATACGTTCATTGTCTTGTTCGCCGTATCGAATACAGATAGATCCTGAGTCGACTTTGTAATTGCCATACAGTGAACGTAAAAACGTACTTTTCCCCGAACCAGAGTGGCCATGCAAAATGACACATTCACCCGCATTGACCGAGAGATCGGCACGATGCAAAACCGGCAACTCAACGCCATTTTGGTTATGCAGAACAAACGTTTTAGACACGTTCTTAGCTGAAATCATTTCCATGCTTGAATTACCTTACGATCGAAGAAACAAGAAGCTGTGTATACGCGTGTTGTGGGTCATCCAAAATTTGGTCGGTTAACCCCTGCTCGACAACTTGGCTATGACGCATGACCAGCAGTCTGTCTGCCAATAATCGGGCGACGCCCAAATCGTGCGTGACGAAAATAACCGCGACTTTCAACTCGATCACCAAGCGACGCAGTAAGTCTAAAAATTTCGCTTGGACTGACACATCCAGCCCACCCGTTGGCTCATCCATAAACACTAAACGAGGTTTTGTGACTAAGTTCTTCGCTATTTGCAGGCGTTGCTGCATGCCACCAGAGAACTGAGAAGGCTTGTCATCCACTCGATCAGCCGCTAGCTCAACCGATGCCATCCATTCGATGCTTTCTTCACGAATATCACCGTAGTGACGCTCACCAATCGCCATTAATCGCTCACCAATGTTGCCACCAGCGGAAATATTCATGCGCAAGCCATCGCTCGGGTGTTGATGTACCACACCCCACTCCGTGCGCAGCAGTTTACGTTGGTCACTAATTGGCATTTCAAACAGGGAATGTAGGTTCGCTTCTCTGTCGATATATAAGACCTCACCGTTATCGGACGCTAATTGACCAGAAAGCAGCTTGAGCAAGGTTGATTTTCCAGAGCCAGACTCACCAACAATGCCGAGCACTTCTCCGGCATAAAGTTCAAAGCTCACCTTTTGGCAACCTTTGTTTTCTGCGTACAATTTTGAGACATCCTTGACTTCAAGAATGGGTTTTTCATCGAGATGCAGCATGGTTATTCCACTCCTGACTGTTGTTTCTGAAATGCCACAAAATCGACACTCTCTTTGCCCTGTTTCTCAAGGTTTAAGCGACAGTAATCCGTATCTGAACAGATAAAGGTACGGTTACCCTCTTCGTCTATCACCACTTCATCTAAGAAGCTGTCTTGACAACCACAAATCGCACAGGACTCATCCCACTGCTGAATTTCAAATGGATGATCGTCAAAGTCCAAACTTTCCACCTTGGTGTAGGGTGGGATGGCATGGATGCGTTTTTCGCGGCCTGCACCAAACAACTGCAATGCGGGGTTCATGTGCATTTTCGGGTTATCGAACTTTGGAATGGGTGACGGATTAGTCAAATAACGGTCGTTCACGATCACTGGGTAATCGTAGCTCGTCGCGATTTGGCCAAAACGGGCGATGTCTTCATACAACTTCACTCGCATCACGCCGTACTCTTCGAGCGCGTGCATGGTTTTGGTTTCCACTTCGCTGGGTTCGATAAAACGCATTGGCTCTGGAATTGGCACCTGATACACCAGAATCTGATCTTCGGTTAGCGGCGTTTCCGGAATGCGGTGGCGAGTCTGAATAATGGTCGCGTCTGCGGTCACTTCCGTTGTTTTTGCGTCGGCCACTTTACAGAAAAACTGACGAATACTGACCGCGTTTGTGGTGTCATCCGCCCCTTGGTCAATGACTTTTAACGTGTCTTCTGGGCTAATTAACGTCGCGGTAAGCTGTATGCCACCCGTTCCCCAACCGTAAGGCATGGGCATTTCACGCCCACCGAATGGCACTTGATAACCAGGAATCGCAATCGCTTTTAAAATGGTGCGGCGAATCATGCGTTTAGTTGACTCGTCCAAATAGCCGTAGTTATACGTTCCGCTCATGATTGGTGTTCCTTATTAAGCGCTTGCTTTGCGTACATTTGACGCAACATGTGTAGCTCAGACTGAAAATCGACGTAGTGAGGCAACCTGAAATGGGAGACAAAGCCGACTGCATCAATGATATCGCTGTGATAAAGAATGAACTCTTCGTTTTGAGCGGGTGAAGACACCTCTTCACCGTAATCTTTTGCTTGCAGTGCGCGGTCTACCAAGGCAACGGCCAACGCTTTCGTTTCTGCCCGGCCAAATGTCAGTCCGTAGCCACGGGTGAACTTAGGTTCCTTTTGAGAAGGTGAATAACCGTTGATCATCTGACATTCGGTTAACTGCACTTCCCCTATACACACTTCAAAGCCAAGCTCTTCTGGCACAAAGCTGATCTCACAGCGACCTGTGCGCATTTCACCGCAAAATGGGTGTGAGTCACCGTAGCCACGAATCACGGAATAGGAAATACCGATTAAAAACCCTTCATCTCCTCGAATTAAGTTTTGCAAACGCGTACTGCGCGATGCTGGAAACTCCAGTGGAGACTCGGTTAAGTCAAACGGCTCCGCACCGGAATCCACTTCTTCAACCAGTAAGCCAGCCTTGGCTATCCAGTCAAATGCGTTTGCACATTGCAGCGAATCTGGAGTTGATGGGTCGGCCTCTGCCTCTTCACTTTGCTGTTGGATTTTTTCTGCGTGTTCGGGGCAACCCGCTAATAGCGAAAAATCAAGCAAGCGGTGCGTATAGTCGTACGTAGGACCAAGGATCTGACCGCCCGGTAGATCTTTAAATGTCGCAGAGACACGGCGCTCGATTTGCATCTGTTCGGTATCTACCGCCAATGCAGAACCAAAGCGAGGTAACGTGGTGCGAAATGCACGCAGCAGGAAGATGGCTTCGATCATATCGCCACTGGCTTGCTTTAACGCCAGTGCGGCTAATTCACGATCGTAAATGCCCCCTTCATTCATAATGCGGTCAACCGCCAAAGGCATTTGCTGTTGAATTTGTTCAACTGTCAGTTCCGCTACCGAACTGTCGCCACGACGTTTTGTTGCCAGTAGTTTGTGTGAGGCGTTAATGGCATTTTCACCGCCTTTTACTGCTACATACATGAGGTAGCCTCCTCAATTTTTGCTACGTGAGTCGTGCGTGGAATTGCCATGACTTTGTCGTCCGTCATAAAGAACATATCTAGACCGGTTGGAAATGCGTGCAGGCGGTGCGTCAAGTAATCAATAAAGCTGGCGTGTAATCCCTCAATCGAAATCACGTGCTCAGTTTTGATACCTGGGCCAGACAACGCCAGCTTTGTCGATAATGCTTCGACATTGCCAGCGGCTAACTCATCCACTTCGATAAGCAGCGTGGTACTTTGGTGAGGATCATGGTCAGTACCGGCATTGAAGTGATCGAAATCGAGTGCCTGATTACCATTCACAAGTGCAAAGTCCGCCTTTTCCGTCGCAACATCACATGAACAGTTGCAATGGAAAATGACATTTTTCGTCACGGATTCAATTCGATACTCATCGCTTAAGTACAACGATGACTTAGCATCGAGCATGGTCAGCAAAACACTGAAGCTCGCTTTATATATTCCTTCTGGGCCGATTAATTTAGGTAACGCGACAATTTTTCCGGGGCGCGCAATCGCATCTGAGAGTTGACGAAAGTTACTTAAGCTATCTAAAACAGGGTTTTCAAAACCGGAAATTAATGTGCTGGCTGACATTATTCATCCTCCCCACGAACCAAAGTAAAGAAGTCCACCTTAGTTTTGAGTGTTTCGCGGGTTGCCGCGCGTTGGCGATCCAAACGAGCCTGATTAAGTGGAGTCAGAATCAACTCATTGATGGTTGGCGCTAAGTCACTTTGCATTAGTGCATCTATCGCAGCGCTAATTTCAGCATGTTGCTTATTACGGCCTTGGATGTACGAGAAGCCATTTAAACCATTGTCCAAAACAACAGAAGCGCGTGTAATCGTCATATCACCCATATTGAACTTATCGCCCGTATTACCTAATCGCCCACGTACTTGAACTAACCCGCTTTCGGTGGCTCTTAGGTGCTTATAAGTGGGTTTGTTTGAAAAAGCGTCCCATAGTTTCAAGAGTTGTTCAGGCGGTGCGAGTGAAAGCTCTTTCATCCACGCCTTACGCTCAGCCTGACTTATGTTCTGACGGATTTGCATCATTGCGTTCCTAGTCGTTTATCTTGACGCTCACTTTATCCATAATCCGTCAGGTCGAATATCGAGAAGAAATTGTGTTTTTCATAAGATTTTCTAACCAAAACCACGCCTAAATCCCCCTCTAAGCAACACAACTGTCACATAAATTCGATAAAAATTGCCCCTTCATTATCTAAAGAGCTTGGACCTGAGTGTGAAAAAGAATCGAAGAATCCCGCCTTTAAACGCGCTAAAAGCTTTTGAAGCCACAGCAAGGCATCAAAGCATTACCCGCGCAGCAGAAGAGTTGTGCGTTACGCAGGCAGCCGTTAGCCAGCAGGTCAAGCAGTTAGAAGAGTACTTGGATGCAAAACTTTTGGTTAGGAAAGGACGTAAGGTCACTCTGACAGATCAAGGACGAATGTATCTTCCCGTTCTGAACACGGCATTTGATGCCCTTGCGAACCAGACTCACGAACTATTTGGCAATAAAAATACCACTACCCTACACATCAGAAGCACGTATAGCTTCGCGCAAAACTGGCTGTGCCCACGATTGGGAGATTTTGTTCATCAATATCCGAATATCAAAGTTCGTATTATTCCCTCGAATACCCCGATTCCAGAAGAGAGCGAAAATGAACCCGATATCGAAATACTCAACGGTTATGGTAATTGGCTAGATAAGCAGGTTGAGCAAATAACCGAAGATGAGTGGGTGGTCGTTGCCAGCAAAGAGCTGCTCACCCATTACCCTATGCCAGCGCCGATCTATCATTTCGAAAGTTATCCGCGAATCACTACACTGGGATATAGAGAGGGCTGGAAAGAATGGTTCGAATTGTCTGACTTTGGAGCTACTTTTCAGCCCTCAATGCTCGAAGCTTCGAGCTCTTGTCTCGCGATTCAAATGGCCGAATCTGGCGCGGGCTTTTTATTGGTCAAAAGAGTTCTCGTCCAGACATCTCTCGACAACGAGAAACTCAGCATTGTTCACCCAGAGGTCATGCCCAGCCAAAGTCACCACTACATGTTGACTCGGCCTGAAAGCAGCAACCAGCTCGCGGTAAAGCTGTTTCGCAAGTGGCTATTTTCCGCATTGTCTGCTCAATAACGGCAACGCATTAGCACTGTTAAGTAAAACTTATCCATTCGGCCACTATTGCTTAATTAACCTTCATCCAGCTTTCTCACGAGCTCAGTATTCTTTCAGGAACAAAGAACACCTAAGGTAGACATGTATGTCCCAACATTATTTAGTCGTCGAAAACATCTGCAAGCAGTTCGGCGATTTTACCGCGCTTTCAGATATCAGCCTCTCGGTTAACAAAGGGGAGTTTATCTGTTTTCTTGGTCCATCCGGTTGTGGCAAAACCACGTTATTGCGCACCATTGCAGGCCTTGAAACTCAAACTTCAGGGCGAATCACTCAAGGCAGCCAAGACATCTCGCACTTACCGACGGAAAAGCGAGATTTTGGGATTGTTTTTCAATCCTACGCGTTATTCCCGAACCTAACGGTGGCAGACAATATAACGCTAGCTTTGCGTGAACGCGGTATGGGCAAAGTACAGTCAGAAGCTTTGATGTATAAATGGCTCACCAATATCGGACTGGAAGGTTCACATAGTAAGTACCCTTCCCAGCTTTCCGGAGGTCAGCAACAACGTGTCGCCCTTGCACGTGCCTTGGTTCTTTCACCAGGACTGCTGCTACTCGATGAGCCCCTTTCCGCGCTCGATGCAAAAGTTCGCACACATTTGAGATCTGAAATTCGTAAGCTGCAGAAAGAACTCGGTATAACCACCATTATGGTTACGCACGATCAGGAAGAAGCACTCTCGATGGCCGATCGTATTGTGGTGATGAACCAAAGTCGTATTGAACAAATTGGTACCCCTACCGACATTTACCGCAAGCCTGCAAGTGAATTCGTGGCACGTTTTGTCGGCAATATTAACTTTATTGATCAGGCTCATCCTCTGCACGGCCATTTTAACCAGCAAAGACCAAACGACCTTCAACGCTTTAACTACGCCATTCGTCCGGAAGACATCCAAATAGAATTAGACTCTGAAGACTCGATTTTCGCTGACATCATCGACAAAGAGTTTACTGGCGCTTCGATTCGCCTTATTTGTGATATTGGTAATGGACAAACTCTCGAAGTGGACTCCCCCAATCATTTATCCGATACCTTGTTCAAATCAAGTCGCTCACAGGTTGGTCTGAAAATAGACCCGGCTCTCGCTCACAAATTTATTCACACAGGCGCTTAATCATGGACCAACCGATGACTATCTCAGCCAACACGACAGCTCCCGATAGAGCCTCTTGGATTCGTTTACGTTGGTTCAACGCGGGCTTCTTTCTGATTGCGATCATTTTGACATTGATGGCTCTGGGGTTAATTTTCCCTTTAGGTTCGCTATTAATTAAAAGCCTGCAAGATCAACAAGGCGATTGGGTTGGGCTATCTAACTATGTTGAATACCTATCAACGCCATCCTTGAGCTATTCGGTAGTGAACTCGTTGCAAATTGGCGTGATGGTAACGGTCTTAGTGATATCCTTGGCATTAACTTATGCGTTAGCACTGCAACGTACTTGCATGCCAGGTAAAAAGTTTTTCAAAACCATCGCTTATCTACCCATTTTGACACCTTCATTACTGCCAGCGCTTGCCTTGGTCTACTTATTCGGCAAGCAAGGCTACGCTAACTCACTTCTTTTCGGTCACTCGATTTATGGGCCAATTGGGATTGTTTTAGGGCTGACATTCTGGGGATTCCCACACGCATTGATGCTGATCACCACTGGATTACGCAACATTGATGCGCGTATGTATGAGTCTGCGCAAGTGCTACGTATCGGCAGAGTGAAAACTTTCTTTTTGGTCACAATAGCCAACTCCAAATACGGTTTGATCTCAGCCGCTATCGTGATTTTTACGCTGGTGATTTGTGATTTCGGCGTTGCGAAAATCATTGGTGGTTCATTTAATGTGTTGGCTACCGACATTTATAAACAAGTTGTTGGTCAGCAGAACTTTTCGATGGGTGCGGTCACCAGCGCGGTGCTGCTTTTGCCTGCTGTCGTATCATTTGCTATCGATCAGCGTATTAGAAGTAAACAACAACAGATGATGTCAACCAACTCGGTTCCCTATCAGCCAAAACCGAATCCACTGCGTGACGCGATCGCCTTTATTGTTTGTTCTATCATCGCGATCGCTATCCTGACCGTTTTGGGAACCGCAATATACGCCTCTTTTGTCTCATTCTGGCCGTATAACAAAGAGCTCACCTTCACTCACTACGATTTTGAAATGAATTCCGTTTACGGTTGGGCTCCGTTTCTTAATTCGCTTAAGCTCTCTTTCTGGGTGGCTATCATCGGTACCATTGTGACTTTTATTGCAGCTTATAATATCGAAAAAATCAAAACTTACCCTTTGTTCAGTAAGCTGATGCACTTAATCGCAATGTTACCCATGGCTGTACCGGGCATGGCGTTGGGGCTTGGCTATATATTCTTCTTCAATCAAGGGGGAAATAGCCCGTTACAACTGATGTACGGAACAATGGCTATCTTGGTACTGAATACCGTGACGCACTTGTACACCGTAGGCCATTTAACCTCTTTAACCGCACTAAAACAGTTGCCGAATGAGATAGAGGCAGTCGCTAAGTCACTAAAAATCAGTACATTCAAGACCTTTATCAAGATTACCGTTCCGGTGTGTACACCCGCGTTGCTGGACATCTTTATTTATCTTTTCATGAATGCTATGACCACAACATCAGCGGTCGTATTTTTGTACTCAGCAGACACGATTGTTGCGAGTATCTCGGTATTGAATATGGCCGATACGGGACAAACCGCATCCGCTTCAGCAATGGCTGTGATGATCATGCTGGTGGCTGGCGCCGTGAAAGTGGTACACCTAGTGGCAGAAAAATACCTGCTAAATAAAACGCAGAAATGGCGTATTGGCCGTTGATCGGTGTATGTGACAACAACCCGCTAGAACATAAATACAGCTTTGATTTTAACTAACGTCAAAAACCTTTAAATAGCTCAGCACGGTGATAGGCTAGATAGCGCTTATGCTCTGCGGCAATATTGCAAGACATACTCTCATCTAAACCTATCACTTTTGGTGACTCTAACTGGCTAGAGATCATTACTTTACCTTGATCGTTAAAGGAGATAAAACCAAGATCGAATGCTTTATCTAGGTTTGCGAGCAGCAAAAGGCCATTAAATTTGTCTAAACGTTCTTCATTATTAGAGTCTCGCCAAGGCTTAATATGTGATGCCAATAACAGCTGAGTATTACGATATCCTGTCACAGCGCAGCCGCCCCACATCTGGATCAGCTTGGTTCTAAAACCTCCCTGCCCCATTCTCGTCTTCACTAGTATGCTTTTTTCTGTTTCCGATAAAGTCTTATCGGTCATCACTTGTTTGATATCTGCGTTTATATCTATTTGGGATAAGTCAGCGAGGAACTTATGGTAATGAGACAAAGCGGCGCTATACATCCCTTTTCCTTTTGTGTCTCGGATTTGGAATTGCTCTAGCTTTCTTGCCTTCTCTTCGTAACTGATGAACTTACGATATGAGTTAATATCAGTTAGAGGTTGCTCAAGCTCCCCCGAATCCATCAACCAGTTTGAGATAGAACCTTTGATTGCACCGAGATAGTTGCTCGCGGTTTTCTCCGATTTACCAATATCTACCAACCATTGGTAGTACAGGCTAGCCAAATCAGACAAGTTTGATACCAACGCTTCTTTCAGCTCATTCGCAATAATGTAGCTCTTCATGTAATCAAATAGCTCATCATCAACATACGCATATTCAACTGCTTTCGCTGAATAACGCCTGGTGGTAGATTTATCATAACCAGAGCAATACGAAAGATGCCAAAAGCCTTCGCTCCTTAAATGAAAAAATGGATTCTCTGGGGTGTTCTTGTCTTTACCCTGGGCCAAGCTATCAAAATGATGGGTGAATCTATCTTTGAGTGCTTGGTTCAAATAGATCTGGTTAGACGCAATATTTCCAGCCTGGATTAAGTCCATGACGGCTAAAATCATACATACTTTATGAGGGCTTTTTTTACCACCCGCGCTGTTCATTTTTAAGTTTTGAAAACGTTCTAGATAACACTCTATTGCCACAGCTTAATTTCCACTCTATTTCGTTGTCGGACTGGCTAGAACAACGGTTTGCCAATTGACTTGTGAACGTTGTAATGAGTCTGAACAATCAACTACCTGATTAACTCGCAATGGTATTTCTCTACTTAATGCTTCAAGCTCGCTCACTGAAACGGGGTAGGCTTTTCGGCCATCATTGAATTCACCGTGACGCAAGCTAATCACGAGCTTTCCATTTTCAGTAAGTAGTTGAGCTAGATTATCTAAAGCAGTTGGGCGTTCATCTGGTGACAAGTGCATCCATACCGCACTCAATAAGATCAGATCAAAACACAGTCCAAGATCTCGAGTACGTTTTAAATTGGGGAGCGAATCACTTAACCAAATGACATTACTCCCTGTTTGGCGTTTGCCAACATCGCATAGTGCATCACACGGTTCAACTGCAACTATTTTACAACCTTGCGCTCTTAACCACTTTGCATCTCGGCCAGATCCAGCTCCGATATCCAGCACTGATGCTCCTTTCTGAGGCCAATGACTCTGCCACGACTTATGGACTATCTCGAATGTTAGCGAATCATACTGCTGAGCAAGTTGAGTGGCATTTTGTTCGTAAAATGAAGTAGTTGTAGACATAGATAAGCCTCATACCAATTTAACAACATGATATAAGGATTGAGGGTATATGGCGATAGGTATCAACTGAAGGTTAAAAAGTTGTCGAGAGTACCAGCAAAAAGGAACCTATACTGTTCACAGAAAACGGCTATCTCTTCACACTGGCTAGCAAAAAGAGTCCCTGATGATACTTTCGTTTTCAGAGGAGTTATATCAGGTAGCGTCAAATCAAGCCTAGGCATTTTCTGAGAAGAACGTAATCAATGTGACACGGGGAGCACTGTGCTCCCCGTGTTTTAAAACGCGCTCATTACTCGTTTGTATTGTGCATCATCTTCATACATCTTGTGGAAGATTTGGTACTTAGCGTCATAAAAGAGCTTGATCTTCTCTGTCTGAGGCATCACGCTTTTGCTGATCCTACTCATAGCATCCATAGCATCTGGAATATCACTATAGAAACCAGCGGCGACAGAACCTAACATTGCGGAGCCAAGGATTACGGCTTCACTTTCTTCAGGTAATAGGATCACACAACCTGTTGCGTTAGCATGCTCTTGCAAAAACACGCTGTTCTTTGTACCTCCTCCACAAGCCATAATGGTATCAATGTCATAACCAGACTCGTTCATCACTTCGATAATATGGCGCGTACCAAGCGCGATACCTTGAATGGTAGCAAGGTATTGCAGCGCCATATCATCTAACGTTTTTGACATTTTTAGCCCGGTAATCGTGCCAGTTAAATGGGCGTTAGCTCTAGGAGAACGGTTACCATGGAAGTAAGGCAAAACATGAATATCCTTAGTTAAAAAAGCGATGTCTTCTTTACTCCCAGCAAGATCCAAAAGACGATCATTTAGTAACTCATAAACCGTTTTTGCTTGCTTATCCGCGAGCTCTTTCGCGTTGTCATAAAGCGGGTGTGAGGTAATGATGTGGTCGATCAAAGCGCCAGTGGCTGACTGCCCCCCTTCATTGAGCCAGTAACCCGGGATCATTGCACTATAGTACGCCCCCCAAACCCCATCAATGAATCGAGCTGTCTTGGATGCCGCCATATGGCAAGACGAGGTTCCGCCGATCAAAGCAAGGCGTTTGTTAAAATCGGCTTTCTCACCCGTCATCCCAGAGGCACCAAGCACACCAATACCACCAGCATGCGCGTCGATGATTGATGTACCTACGGCGGTACCTGGGGTTAAACCTAAGTCATCGGCTGCGTGCACGGTTAGGCCGTCACCGACAGGCTGGCCCATAGGGAGAATTCTGTCACCGATGGTTTTCGCATTGTCTTCCAGTAAGTCTTCCAAACCAATCAGTTCGAAAAAGCCTCGATCCCATTTATTTTCATGGCCAAGATATGTCCACTTACATACGGTCGAGCAAAGGGAGCGACTGGCATCGAATGTTGCTTTCCAAGTTAAAAAGTCGGGTAAGTCGAAGAAGTAGCCCGCTTTTGCCCATGTATTTGGCATGTTCTGTTTTAGCCATAGCAGCTTAGGCGTTTGCATCTCTGGTGAGATACGGTTGCCTACATAAGCCAATACTGGATGCTGAGTTTTGTTGATCCGATCGGCTTGAGCAATTGCGCGATGGTCCATCCACATTACGACGTTTTGTTCACTGCGCCCAGTAGGACTCACCGTTAGAGGTTGACCACTTTTATCCAACACGACTAATGAACAAGTCGCATCGAAACCAATGCCTTTGACTTGAATAGGGTCGATGTTGGCTTGGGAAACAGCATCTTTAACCGCAAGACACACACATTGCCAAATGTCATCGGAAGATTGCTCAACGAAGTCAGCTTGAGGTTTGAACATCATGGTGTCGCGTTTGGCTTCACCCACTTTACGACCTTCTGCGTTAAAGACACCCGCACGCGCGCTGCCACTGCCTACATCAACGCCGATAAAATAAATACTCATATACTGCTCCGTTAAGCCTTATTTTTTTGTAAGAAGATAAATAAGATCAAGATGCCGCCCCATAGCGCCATAGTGAGATAGCTGCTCACTCCCAGCAAATTAAAGCCACTTTCTAATGTTTGTAATACGATAAGTGCAAGACCAATTCCGATAATGCGTCCAAAGCCACCGTCTGGGTTAATTCCACCTAACACTGAAGCGAGAATGGCCGTCAAAAGATAGGATTCTCCATAGCCAGCCTTCGCGGAGTTGAATTTTGCCATCATCACAATCGCTGCGACCCAGCAAAGTACAGAAGAGATGACATAAACGTACAAGGTCGCTTTTTGTGTGTTGATACCAGAGAAACGAGTGGCTTTTTCATTGGACCCCATCAGGTAGATAGTTCGGCCTAAACTGGTGTGCTCCAATAGTGCCCATAAGCCGATTGCAAAACCGACGAATAGGATCAGCGGCATAGGTACGCCAAAGATAGAGCCGTTGCCGAGTACCAAAAGGGTTTCAGGGAAACCAGAGATAACACTACCGCCAGAGATCAGCACGTTCAGACCGTTAATCAGGGTCATTGTCCCTAAGGTTGCGAGTATTGGTGAAACGCCAACGTACGCGATCAATGCACCATTGAGCAAACCGATAACCGTAGCGGTAATGAGGCCGCCGAAGAGCGCCAATACAAGCATTGTTGAGCTATCAGGAGCTTGAGTAATGATGCTTGCCATTACCAAACCACACGCGTTGGTTGTTGCAATAATCGACAGGTTGATACCACCAGTCAGCATGCATACTGCCATTGCCAGTGCGAGTAGACCGAGCAGTGGCATTTGCGATGACATCGATTGTAAATTATCAGTGGAGAAGAACGCTTGCCCACTTGAGAACGCCATAACAGCGAGGATGCCAACTAAAATCACCAGTAAGTAACGAATGTTCTTGTCTGTCGGTAGCTTTAAACTATTTAGCACTTGTTCCATGGTTTATGCCTCTTGTAGCGCTTGTTTTTTCTCATTGATAGCCGTCATACTGATGCTGCAAACAATGATTAAGCCAGTTACGACCGTGTGCCAATATGAAGGTACACCGAGCAACGTCAGACCGTTCTTAGCAACGGCGAGCAATATCACCCCAAGGACAACGCCAAACAGCGTACCTTTGCCTCCTGTCATACTCGTGCCACCCAGTACAACCGCAGCCAGTACCGTAAGCTCAAACCCCATGAGAGAGTTTGGAGCGACTGATTGGGTAATTTGGGTTTGAACCACTGAAGCAATGCCTGCAAGTGCCCCCATGTAGCCATAAACGAACAGATTAATACCAAACAGGTTAATACCAATACGACTAGCCGCGTCTGCATTGCCGCCTACCGCGTAAATCTGACGCCCTAAGCGGGTCTTAGACATCAGGAATGAGGTGACCGCAATCATTGCTACTAAGGTTAGAATTGGCAGTGATAAACCGTAGTCATAGCCGTCGCTACCAGTAAACGTGAACAGCTCAATACCATCCATAAACCAGTCAGGAAAACCGTACAACCATTCGCCGTTACTAAAGTAAATCAGTAAGCCAAAGAACACGTTCAATGTTGAAATGGTAATGATGATCGCTGGCACCTTGAGTTTGTATACCAGTGTGGCGTTGATCATGCCAAGTAACACACCCACGACGATTGCAATGGCAAACGCAATCATGAAGTTACCACCAATCGTCAAAATGTACGTCGCGGTGATGTACTGCGCAATCGCAGCGGTCGCTGGAAATGAGATGTCGATGCCGCCAGCGATAAGCACGACAAACAAACCACAAGCCATGATGCCTAGTAATGCAGAGCTGACTGACATATCAAAGATGTTTCCAAGAGTAAGGAAATCTTCAGAGGTAAAAGTCAGCACTGCGACAATCAACACAATCATCAATGAGAGGTAGAACTCATGACGCTTGGTGAATGAAGATAAGGAACAACGAAACTGGTTAAGCATTGACTGCCTCCATGATTTGTTGCTCGGTAGAGTGAGCGGGTTGGAAGTCATGAGTAAAACGTCCTTCTTTCATCACAATCACGCGGTGACTGTTGTAGAACACTTCTGGGATTTCATCGCTGACCATGATGATTGCCATTCCTTTTGCGGCAAGGTCTTTTGCGATGATGTAGATTGCTTCTTTGTTGGCAACGTCGACACCTACGGTCGGAGAGTCAAGGATGAGCACTTCTGGCTCTGCGGCTATCCATTTTGCGATAGAGATACGCTGCGCATTACCACCGGATAAACTGGTTACAGGGAGTTTTGGGTCCGCGACTTTGATGGATAATGAAGAAATCAACCTATCGACGAGCTTATTTGCCTTTAGATGATCAAGAAAACCTGAGGGCTTCTTGAGTCTGTGCATTACTGAGGCGGTAATATTGTCTTGAATCGTTTGTTCCATAACCAACCCAGTCGACATGCGGTCTTCAGAGACATAACCGATGCCTTGAGAGATCGCGTCGCGATTAGATTTAAATGTAGTTGGTTGGGCGTTTATGCGGATAACGCCGCTGTCTGGTTGAGTCATGCCGAACAGTGCCATGCACAATTCGGTTCGGCCTGCGCCAAGTAAGCCAGTGATGGAAACGATCTCTCCCGCGCGAACCTGAAATGAAATATCGTCAAACTGGCCACGTTTTGACAGCTTTTCGACTTCAAGTTTGACGGCACCTTGCTGGTTGTAATCGGCAAGAGGAGTGAATTCGAATCGTTGTCCGGTCATTAGAAAAGCCAATTCGTCACTGTCTACTTCGTCAGCTTGATAGGTACCGATGGTGCGGCCATCACGAATGACAGTGATTCGGTCGGAGATCTCCATTACTTCATCAAGCTTGTGGCTCACAAATACCACCGTGACGCCTTTGGATTTAAGGTCTGCGACCACTTCGATAAGGTGATTCACTTCGGTGCGAGTGAGTGAGGCGGTTGGCTCATCCATGATCATTAATTTGGCATCCGATGCCATGGCTCGGCAAATGGCGACCAGCTGACATTCGGCAATTGAAAGCTGCTCTACACGTTTATCCAGTGGTAATCTGACACCTACTTTTGCCATTGCTTGAGTTGCAATACTTTGGATGCGCTTTTGTTGCACCAGCCCTTTAGTCCATTCAACGTGATCCTGAATGGCAATATTCTCTGCGACAGTCAAGTTTGGGAATAGGGATAAGTCTTGATAGATAACTTGAATGCCGTGTTCAATAGATTGCTGTGGGTTCAGTCGAGAGTAGCGTTTGCCCGCTAATGTGATTTCAGCACCTTTCTCTGGTGCGTGAACGCCAGATATCACTTTAAATAATGTGCTTTTCCCACATCCATTTTTGCCGGCTAAGCAGTGAACCTCACCCTGATTGAATGTTAGGTTTATCCCATCCAATGCCTTGACGGAACCAAAGTGCTTGGATACTTGCTTGAGGGTAATAAAAGGAGTTCCAGACATGATCATTTCCAATATGGTAGGGCGGCGTTGCACCGCCCAATTTCGAACAGAGTTTGTTTAGCTTAGAAACCAAGCTGACGTGCGTTGGTTTTATCCACTTCTAGAATCTTGTTAAACTTGATCACGCGGTTTTGCGTATCGATTTCTGCATCGCCTAGGCCTTGGACATTGACCCCTTGAGATACATCCTTTCCTTCGAGCATTTGCTTAGCAACGGCAACCATGGCGTAGCCCGCATCTGCTGGGTTCCACAAGAAGCCTTTATCAATCTCACCACGAGCTAAGTACGGAGCAGCTTGGCTTGGCATCATAATACCCACGACGCTGATTTTGTCTTTTGCGCGTTTTTTCTTAATGGCTTCACCTGCACCGATGCCACCTAATGAACCGTAAGAAACGATACCTGCCATATCAGAGTGTGCTTTCATCAGGTCGTTGGTGGCTGCATAAGATTGATCGATGCTTTCTGCAACTGGCATACGGCTGGTTACTTCATACATATCTGGGTAGGTTTTCTTTTGGTAGTCGATCGCTAGATTTGCCCAGTTGTTATGCAGTGGAACAGTTAATGAGCCAACGTAAACTGCGTAACCACCTTTTTTGTCCATATTTTTCGCAAGCTCATCCATAGTCGCTTTAGCGTAAGCTTGATTGTCAATGGTCTCGATGTCCCAATCCGCACCGTGTCCATCCGGTGATTCATGAGTTAACACGATAATCCCTTTATCTCGAGCTTTTTTAAATACAGGTTCTAATACCGTCACGTCATTGGGAACAACGGTAATCGCATCTACGCCTTTCGCGATTAAGTCTTCAATAATTTTTACTTGTTGTGCTGGATCTGGAGTTGAAGGACCAAGCTGACGAGCATTAATGCCGAAATCTGTAGCGGCTTGCTCGATCCCTTTATTCATTTGGTTAAACCAAGGGATACCAGACACTTTGACTACATTTACGATTTCATAATCTTTAGCTTGAGCGCCTGCAGCAGCAAGGGCTAGCGTTAAAGCAGCCGCTTTTAGTAAGACCTTTTTCATCTTCATCAATCCTTTATTTGTTATGTGTAGGGGTAAGGTGAATCGATGAAATGATCTTAAGGTGAATTTCAATAAGATATTTGAGTAGATATGATGAACTGTGAGTTAGACACGTTAATGATAAATTACATGATCTTTATTGTTATAAATATGTGAATTTAAAAGTACGACGTAATTTAGAGATCAATTTTTTCTGTTTAAGGGTCACAATTATTAACAAATAGATCAATTTATTTACATTGTGCTTGTTCCTCAGGAAAAAGAACATGAAATAACGCAGGCAAGTGCCTCTGTGAGAGATTGATTGATGAATAACGAGGTTTAGTCACAATAAATAGAGAAAAATATTTCTATTACATTAAATAAGGTGATAAGAGTCATCTTCATTTGCTCTGGTAAAAAGATAAAACGTAGGTCATATGTAATTATATAACGAGTAGTGTTGCTCAAGTTACTCCAAGCACCATTAGCTTAACGGTGTCAGTGGCGCAGACCATTAACAAAGATAGAAAAAAGCCCAGTAGTAGTATCAAATAGGCAATAAGTTATTGAGTTTATTATATTACAGGCATAAAAAAAGACGCCCTAGGACGTCTTTCTTCAAGAATGTGGCGGTGAGTGAGAGATTCGAACTCTCGATACGTTGCCGTATACACACTTTCCAGGCGTGCTCCTTCAGCCACTCGGACAACTCACCGAATCAAATTGTGGTTGGTATCGCTAACCAACGAGGCGCTAATTTAATGATTCTATAGGGTTAGGTCAAGCCCATTAACCAAAAAATACTGTCGGATAAACGCGTTTGGTCACTATATAACTAATTAGGCGGTGATTCGACCAACTCAAACCCGCTGAGAGTACCCTGGCACACGAAACAGCTTTCGGCATAAATCCAAAAAGTAGCCGTAAAGAACCCCCATACCACAAGAAATGAGCGCGTTGGTGGCTACCGCTGTAATAATTTGTTCGGAAGATGCCCCAACGACAAACAGAATGACTGCGTAGACTGGTGATTGGAACGCCATGTAAGCAACCAGATCAGATAGGTTTTTCATCAAACTTGTTCTGGAGAGCTTCGCTCCTTGGCGCAGCATAAAATCGCGGAATAAACCGTAAGGCCAAGCAATCGCAATGTTCACAGGGATAGACAATGTTCTGGAAGCCAGAGATTGCTCAAACGTCATTCCCGAGATAAATACCTCAATGGCCATTCCCGAAACAAAACAGAAGATTACCATCGCGAACGTATCCGCAGCAGCGCTACGAATACAAAACGGGCCATGTGACTTCATTTTCGAACCCCGATAAAAAACCAACAAATAAAAAATATATGGAATGACACACTATCAAATTGCAAAATTGATAGAATTTAAAGCCATTAAACCATCATTTCTATGGTTTTTGATCTCGAATTAAAAACAAAATGGTAAATAAACAACCAGACTTAGTGATTAGATTAGAATTAATCTCCAAAAACATGTAGCACGTAGGCCGCACCAATACAATATGTGTAATTAAATTACAAAATAGGAACAATAACGTAACTTATACACGAAATTCACGTGCTAGCTAGCATTCAAAACCCAAGAACACCTCTAAGCGTGTAATCGTTTTTCTAAATCTTGATTTTTCAAATCGGGTTTATATTGGTATAGCGTGTCTGAATAGAGAGAGAGTGCTTCATCGAGTTCGATATCATCAATAGGCTTAGCGATAATATGATCCACGCCAGCATGTTTCATATGCAGTCGACTTTCTTGAAACAAATCGGCTGTACAGCCAAATATCAGTATTCTGGACCACTTAGTACCTAACGTTCGAATCACTTCTGTAGCTTCAACACCGTCCATGACTGGCATGTGGTGATCCATAAAAATCAGATCATACTCTCCGCTTATCACGGCTTGAATAGCTTGCTCGCCATTGATTGAGCAGTCACACGTAAACCCCTTGTTGGCCAGTAACGCATTGAGTATTGCGGCATTGGTACGGTTGTCTTCTACAATTAACGCTCTGAGGCCCGTATACACTTGCTTTGAGCGCGCTGTCGCTACAGGAGTCTGGGTTTCACTGTGCTCTACTCTTACCAGAACTTCAAAGCAACTCCCTTCCCCTGGCGTACTGACTACACGAACCTCTCCCCCCATCGACTCACATAATTGCTTAACAATAGATAGCCCTAAACCTGTACCACCGTAGCGCCTTGTCGTTGAAGATTCAGCTTGAACAAAAGGTTTAAAGATCTTCTCTTGCGCACGCTGTGGTATACCAATACCTGTATCCGTTACGGCTATACAAAGAAAATTGTTGTTGTCGATGTATTTTTCACGAACGTTTACCGTAACCTGCCCAACCGAAGTAAACTTCACCGCGTTGTTAAGTAGGTTAAATAAAATCTGACGCAAACGTGCTTTGTCTGCGCGATACCAGCGATGTTTAGGCACTTCCGATAGCACTTTGAACTCTAGTCCTTTCTCTGCACACAAAGAAAAGTACGTACTGTGGATACTTCCTATAATGGCCTCAAATGGGAAAGGTTGATTGTCTAACTCTACGCGCCCTTGCTCTATTTTTGAGAAGTCTAAAATCTCATTGAGCAGCGTCATCATATGCTCACCAGACTCATAAAGAGCCCGTAAATGCTTGCGTTGCGATTCATCCAGCGGGGTTTTTAAAAGGATTTGCGCTGTGCCCAAAACACCATTCATGGGCGTACGGATTTCATGGGACAGTGTGGCTAGGAACGCGCTTTTGGCCTGTGTGGAAGCCAGTGCTTTCTTCTTCTCAGCTTCGAGATAAACGGTTTTTTGATTAAATGTGTCAATAAGCTGTCTAACTTCATCATTGCTATGGTAATTGATATCGATGATGCCTCCTTCTTTGGAGTCAGCAACCTTTTGAGCAATCAAAACGATGGGGTCAATCAAGTAACGGCTGATCAGAAAATATCCTAGCATGACACAAACAAGCATGATGGGGATGATTCCAGCTTCAACCTTAGCTACGACGTCGATGACCTGCTCATCAACAATCCGTCTTGCATTCACAACGTCAACACGCCATTTGAAGTGTCCAAAGGTATTCTGCCCAATGTATTCACCATCCAAGTGCGAAAATTGGTGTTCTAAAATGATCTCACCATACGCGTCAGTGAGGAAAATACCTAAGTCGTACTCGTCAGCATGCAGACGAATAAAGTTAATCAGCCCCTCTAACGAGAGGTCGACGGTCGCCACTCCAGAAAAGATATTATTGATGTAGTAAGGAGAAGAAGCCGTGATCATTTTTACCTGAGTATAAGGATCAACATAAACGCGCGACCACGAAACCTCTCCTATCGGGGCATTTATGACAGATTGGTACCAATCCGCATGGTCATACCCGCCAGAGCCAGGATCATCCCAAGAATAAACCCGTTCAATTGTCCCGTCCTCGGTACGATTGAAGAATAAGCTAGCATAAGCAACCTCAGGATCTTGCGAAAATGGTGCAGGCCACAGTCCACCGCTGACTGCGACACCATCTGTCAATGCAAACAGATTGTGTAGATGATGAGCTTTGCTCTCTGCCTTTACATCGCTACTGCCAATACTGACAATGCTTTGTAGTATCCCCAAAGAGTGGTTTACAGGCGCTTGAATGTGAGCGGATATGAGCTCCGTTCTTAAGTCAAGATTTGCCTCTAGCTGTTGACGCGTCGGAGGCTCAACAACTAAGTAGCTGACTGTACCAATAAGCGTCACGACTACCGCTAGGTAAAACGCCAGTGCAAGCTTGCTCTTTCGTTTAAGGGAGTATCGGATATCCATAACCAACTGAATTTGTATTGTTTAACCAAAATTATAGTGAATAATTCAACCCGACAACCTTTTTCTCAATCACATCGCCTGTTACCATTGCCGCCTCACAACTCATCGACATTGACGGTAATCACTTTGACTCTACAAGAACTTCTCTCTCAACCAGAGTTACAAGACAAACTCATTAACGAAGCAAAAACACGCGGTTTTGTTACAGCAATGGCCGCAGCACCAAACGTGTTAGCTCCTCAAGAATGGCTGCCTTTCTTATGGGGCGGAGAAGACGTTGCGCCTTTTTCTGATGGTGAGCAGCTAGAAACGTATATTGAACATATTATTGCGATGTGGAATGAGTACCGCCCTGCTCTGCTGGAAAACCGCTGGCAGTGGCCTTCTGAATGCACACTAGATGAAGAAGAGATTGTAAGCGAAGCGACTCGAGATTTTTGTGAAGGGCTACTTCAGGGCTGGCAGCTGGCTCGTGATGATTGGGAAACACTCATGCCAGAAGATAGTGAAGACAGCGCACTACTAGGTGGAGTCCTACTTTCTGTGAGTATGCTTTATGACCCAGAAACATCCATTGCGACATTAGCAGAGCAAGGTATTGAAGGGCTGGAACAGTTTGAAGAGATCTTCAACTCTATCCCGATGATGCTATGCGGCCTAACCATGCGCGGTGTAACGCTAGCAGACGCAGAATAACAAAAATAGCCGCTGTCACTCGGCGGCTACTTCCCCCATTCTGCTGTCCCTTCAACCTTCCCGACTTCACACTTACATCACTTTTTTATAAAAGTAGAGTTACATCTTCCCCTCACCCTTGCTAGTATTCGCGTCCCTATTAAATCCGTGCTCGCGAATGATGAGAAATTTAAGAAATAACAAGAGTATGCAAAAAGTAATGGCGCTGTATGTCATTGCGGCTCTGTTGTTTCAAATTTACCTTCTCGCCACTATGGTACTCAATCCATCTCAGGTACATAGCCAAAGCTGGCTGTCAGATGCGCAAAATGAAAAAGTATTGTTGTGTACGTCAGAAGGTTTTAAGTGGGTCGATGTTGATGAGTTAATTAACGCAAATAACCATTCAGAAAGTGTTATTGATAGCGCTCACGAGCCACTCAAATTTAGTTGCCCTCTGCTGGATGTTTGTAAACTGTCTGCCATTGTCGCTGCATTCTTGCTGGCAACCATCACTCTTTGGTTAGCTCGTTATACTCCAACGATTTCTTGTTATCAGCATATCGGCTGTAGAAGAGACTTATACCTATTAATCGCTCCTAAACAATCTCCGCCACTGTCTGTTTTTATGTAAATAACAGCACACTCATTGGGCATAAAACTCAAAGAAAAATGCCTGATGGATACTTGGTGTATTCGCACCAAATGGTTTATAGATTTAGGAAATTAATAATGAAAAAGTACCTTCAAATATTCTCTCTAACGCTATTCGCACTGTTTAGTACAGCTTCTATTGCTCACGATTACCACAAAGGAGACATTCAAGTCGATCACCCATGGAGCCGAGAGACCCCGCCAACCGCGACTGTGATCGCTGGCTTTTTCCAATTAAAGAATAACTCTGACGTCGATGATTTCCTGATCGAAGCAACAACACCTATTGCAGACCGAGTGGAAATTCATACACATGAAATGTCTGATGGGATGATGAAAATGAAGCAAATCGACAACGTCAAAATTGCAGCTCAACAAGCTGAAATGTTCAAGCCTGGTGGCTACCACTTAATGATTTTTAATCCTCGACAAGCGTATAAAGCAGGTGATCGATTCCCGATGACCCTTACTTTTAAACACGCAGGAAAAATAGATGTGGAAATGGCCGTTGAAAAGAAAGGCCATGTGCATGCACACTAACTAAAACTGGTAAAGCCATGCCCCATTGATACAAAAATGGGGCATATTAAAACAGGGAACAAACTATCTAGCCGCGACAACGCGCCAATCAAATGCTTCGACGCGCTCATCTGCGATATAAAAAATCTTACACCCTGCAGGGATTTCTCGGTCAAGTTGGGGGTTCAGCTCTATTCCACGCCCAAAATCAATCGCGATCAACGTTGCTTGGTAAGCTTTCTTGATATGCGTGAATACCGCTTCAACAGTCGTTGTAGGCAAGTCTTTAGGGTAAATCGTTGAATACTGCGTCATGCCTCGTGTTGATGCCAACAGTTCCTGGTGTAAAGCACTCGAGCCTGGGTCAACCGCAGCCTTGGCGAGCATTTCTGCGCCCACCGCAGGAATACACTCAGCTTTAGGGCAATGTTGACTCAATAAATGGCCCAGCGCTTCATCTTTAAAATAGGCAAGCAAATGAGCGTTAGGGTTAAGGTTAGCGCAATACAACGAGGCCGACAGAGTAATATCATCTTCTAAGTTATCAACGACAATACAACTGGCATCCGCTACATTGGCCAGTGCCATTTGTTGGCTGTCCGTATAACTTGTTACCTTAACGAACTGTATTTCGCCCGGTAACGGGTTCTCAATATCTGAACGGCTGCATAGCACGATCGGTCTTTTGCCTTCTTCTTCATGTTGCAACATACGAATTAGATGAATGGTACGCTGCCCGTTCCAGCCAAGAATTAGTATATGATTTTCCACTTTTACTCTCCGTTTTCCTAACACTCCCGCACGCCAGTATTCAATCGCGCCACTCGCAATGCGTCCTAAAACGGCAGCAAAAAGGCTCAAACCGCCGGGTATAACAAACAATACAACGATCCACTTTCCAAAATCTGTTTGCGGAGAGTAATCTCCGTAGCCCACAGTGCTTGCAGTCACCATGAGGTAGTAGATAAACGTCGATATGTCTGCGATTAATGCTTCTTCTCCTGCGCAATAAAACAGGGCCCAAGAAGCAATAATATAAAAAATACTCAAGAGGATCAGGTTACGGTTACTTAGTTGAAACACATTTGACCTAAACCACTTTTTGAAAAACAACCATACGGTCATACAAGTACCACTGTAATTCTTTTAAGTGTCTGAATATAGATTATAAATCAGACAGAAAAAAACCAGCGACTGTTCGCTGGTTTTTTGATTGTGACAGGTTTCACTATATTTGATTAAGCGTTGCCTTTAACCTGCATGTTCAGTTGCTCTGCAAAGTCCAACATGCGGTTGAGAGGGATAAGTGATTTCACTCGAACATCTTCATCAACAAAGATTTCGTGCTCTTTACCACCCTCTTTTAACGCAGATTCAATCGCTTTAAGGCCATTCATTGCCATCCAAGGACAATGCGCACAACTGCGACAGGTTGCCCCAGCTCCTGCAGTAGGCGCTTCAATCAGCTCTTTTTCAGGCACCAGCTGCTGCATCTTAAAGAAGATGCCTTTATCCGTAGCCACGATCATTTGCTGCTGAGGAAGCTCTTTTGCCGCTTTGATCAATTGGCTGGTTGAACCCACTGCATCCGCAAGTTCAACTACGCTCGCTGGAGACTCTGGGTGAACAAGGATGGCAGCATCAGGGTAAACAGACTTCATTTTACGCAGTGCGTCTGATGAGAATTCATCATGCACAACACATTCACCTTGCCACAACAGCATATCTGCGCCTGTTTTGTTCGCAATGTACGAACCTAGGTGGCGGTCTGGGCCCCAGATAATCGGCTTATCTTCAGAATCTAAGTGTTCTACGATTTCAAGAGCAATGCTTGATGTAACCACCCAATCTGCACGGGCTTTTACCGCAGCAGAAGTGTTCGCATAAACGACAACGGTATGATCTGGGTGTGCATCGCAGAACTCCGTAAATTTATCTGCCGGACAACCGAGATCAAGTGAACACTCAGCTTCCAGAGTTGGCATCAAAATACGCTTTTCTGGTGTCAGAATCTTTGCTGATTCACCCATGAAACGAACACCTGCAATAATCAGCGTACTTGCCGGGTGACGGTTACCAAATTTCGCCATTTCAAGTGAGTCGCCGACAAAACCGCCAGTCTCTTCAGCTAATGCTTGAATTTCTGGATCGGTGTAATAATGGGCGATCAAAACCGCGTCTTTCTCTTTTAACAACTTTTTGATTTCAGCAATATATGTTTGCTTTTCGTCGTCTGTCAGAGGTGTCGGTTTTGGAGGAAATGGGTAAACAGTTTCGATTTTATCTAGTATATGGCTCATTGCTCTTGCTCTACGCAACTCCCAGTAGTCCGAGTATTGTAACCCTAACCCTATTCAAGATGCCAGTTTAACCCCACATTAGTTGAATGATATTCTGCAACAAGTGATCAACAGAGCAATAGCAAAAAGGAGCGCATCGCGCTCCTTTTTATCATTTCAAATGCTTTTTAGCTAACTTAGCCGATGCACTATCTGGGTATTCGTTCACCACCTGCTGATAGTACTTCGCAGCTTGCGCCGCATTGTTATTTCGACTAGCAATATCGCCTAATTTAACCAAGGCATCGGCCCGTTTGTTTGAGTCTTTGTGAGACACAACGGCAACAAAACTCTTGGCGGCGTCTTTGTCTTGCTTCTTAGCAAAATAAAGCTGTCCTAACCAATAGTGTGAATTCGGTGTAAAGGTCGAATCTGGGTAATCTTTCTGGAACTTTTGGAATGCAGCAATAGCACCATTGTAGTCACGCTTTTTTAAGATGAGATCAACGGCATTTTGATATGCAGTTTGTTCATTGGCGTTTGTGCTATAAGTACCTTTTTGAGAGGTACTGCTGTTGTTTTGACTTTGTGTTGCACCAGAACTCACTTGGGCACGCACTTTATCTAATTCAATAAACAACTCACGTTGACGCTTAAGCATTTGCTGCATTTCGTAGTTATTTTTTTCCAGCTGACCACGTAGTTCACTGATTTCTAGGGCCATCTCGTCCACTTGCTGCTGCATACGAAGCTGGACGCGATTTCGGTTCTCTAACAAGCGTTCTAAACGTTGTACTTCGTTCTCACTAGAACGCGTAGATGCCACATTACTGCCGCTTAGATCAGATACTGGAGCTGGTGCAGCGAGCACGGAGCCCGCTGCACTTGCCAGTAACGTAAGCGTAATAACGCGCTTAAGGTTACTGAACATAAGGATATTCCTTAATTAGTATACTAGAACAGCACGACGGTTCTTAGCGTATACATCTTCAGCCTGACCTAGTAGAAGAGGCTTCTCTTCACCGTAGCTCACGATTGAGATTTGATCCGCTTGAACACCTAGTGCTTGAAGGTATTTAGCAACTGCAGTTGCACGACGCTCACCTAGTGCGATGTTGTACTCAGGAGTACCGCGCTCATCAGCGTGACCTTCTACAGTTACACGTAGAGATGGGTTTTTGCTTAGGTATGCTGCGTGTGCTTCTAGCATCTCTTCGTAATCAGCTGCGATCGTTGAGTTATCGAACGCAAAGTAGATTGTTTGAGATTCACGTAAAGCTTGTTCTTTAAGTTCTTGCTCAGAAAGCTGACCATTTTGATCGATTGGAGAAACAACCGTTGTGTCAACACCACCAGCTGTGCCAGAAGTTGTTTGGTTAGTTTCAGAGCCAGTTGCGTTAGCTGCGTCGTCACTTGAACTACACGCTGTAACTGCTAGTACTGGTAGTGCAATTAGTAGCCCTTTAAGAACTTTATTTAGTTGCATTTTTATATTTTCCTTAGTGATTGAAACTTATTTGCTACAAAAACGGTGACCATGCAGGAGCACGAACTCGACCATTTGTTGCTGGTAATCGAGCTTTAAAGCGTCCATCAATTGAAACCATCGAAAGAACGTTGGTCTTATTGTAGATAGAGCTATAAATAACCATCCCACCATTTGGGGCGATGCTTGGTGACTCATCAAGTAGAGTCTTCGTCAGTACTTGTACTGAACCTGTCTCCAAATCTTGCTTCGCTAAGTTAAAGCCAGAGTTGGAACGATTCACCATAACAAGGAACCGGCCATCAGGTGTAATCTGTCCGCCTAAGTTTTGACTCCCTTGCCAAGTCAATCGGTTTGGAGCACCACCCGCCAAATCTACTTGATAAATCTGTGGTTTTCCACCTCTATCCGAAGTAAAGATCAAGGATTTACCATTTGGATGCCAGAATGGTTCTGTATTGTTCGATCTACCGCGCGTAATTTGTGTCAATTTACGCGTTGTGAGATCCAACGTATAAACTTGCAGTGAACCTGACTTAGATAGCACCAAAGCCAGCGTATTACCATCAGGAGAGAATCGTGGCGCACCATTGTGACGAGGGTATGACGTCACCTTCTCTCGTTTGCCAGTGTAAATATCCATGATGAAAATTTCAGCTTGCCCATTTTGGAAGCTGACGTAAGCAAGCTTTTTGCCGTCTGGAGACCACGCTGGTGACATCAGCGGCTGTTTAGAACGCAAAACTAAACGTTCGTTGTAACCATCATAATCCGCGACACGCAATTGGTACGGATAGGTTTTGTCTTTCTCATTGACAACGACGTATGCAATTCGGGTTAGAAACGCGCCACGCTCACCCGTTAGCTCTTTATAAACTAGGTCGGAAATACGGTGGGCATATTCCCGCATCCGCTCACCAGGTACTGTCGCACGTTTATTGAACAGGATATGATCTTGTGAAAGAACCAGCTCACCTTCGGCATTAAGCGCTTTGCTTTGACCTTGGGTTAACTGTCCACGAATCACATCTACTAACTGATAATTAATCAGGTACGTGCCATCTGGTTGTTGTGTGATACTGCCCGTCAGCAATGCATCGACACCTAGACCAGTCCAAGAATCAAAATCGATTTCTTTATCACTGTAGGGAGTCTGTGGCATCTTACTGGTTGGGACTGGGCTGAATTTGCCACTTCTTTGTAGGTCTGAGGCAATCACAGCCGACATATCATGGGGTAACTTGCTCGCACCTTCCCACTTAAATGGGACAATGGCAATTGGGCGCGCTGAGTCAATACCATCGGTAATCACCAGCTCCAATGCAGCATTCGCTACATTCGTGATACTGCTTAGCAGTACAAACATTCCTAGTAGAAAGCGTTTAATCACGGCTTATTCCTTTTAGTCCAATGCAACAGTTAAGTTGATGTTTTTAAGTTGTTCGTTTACAGCGGATTCAGAAGATTTCGGGAAAGACCCTACCTTAGCGATTGCACTTTTGGCTGCCGCGCATACTCTTGAGTCACCACCCATAATCGTTACGCCTGAAACGAGCATATCAGACCCTGTTGGAATAAGTTTGATGTTAACCCGGCACTCCTTTCCCAACAGGTAATCATCCTTAATCAGCTTTCGCTGAATATTTTGAGTATAGATGGATGACATACGAGCAAGCTCATCAGCGATGAATTGGTTACGCGCAGAGCTATTTTGGTTTACTTCAGTTTCTAGCCCTGAAAATATGTCATTGAGCGCATCTTCTTGCTCTTGACGCTCTTGCTCTAGCCGTTGTAAACGTTCTTTCTCTTTGCGAGCTTTTTCTTTGGCTTCTCTCGCAGCTTTCTTGGCTTTCTCGGCGGCCTCTCGTTCAAGTCGAGCTTTTTCCTTGGCTTCTTTTGCGGCCTTTTCACGCGCAATACGTTCTTTTTCCGCTTTTTTGATCTCTTCTTGCTTGGCTTTACGCTCAGCTTCAAGTTTAGCAGCTCGCTCCTTTTCTTTACGAGCACGCTCTTCTTCCGCTTTGCGTTCTTTTTCTTTCTGAACGCGTTGCTTCTCAGCCTCACGAGCGGCTTTCGCTTCTTTTGCTTGCTGCTCTTTCAGCTTACGAATACGTTCTTCTTCCGCTTTGCGATTTTTCTCCAACTGTTCGCTTTCACGGCGAAGCTTATCGAGCCTGTCTTGCTCTTTTTTCGCCGCTTCTTGTCGTTGGCTACGAATTTGCTGCGCTTGCTGTCGAACGACAGCGGGATCGATAACCACGGCCTGAACCATTTGACCAGAAGGCTCAGGCTTAGACATGGTAAAATCTGCCCCCCAAACCAACGCAGCCACCAGTAAAGCGTGAAGCGAAACCGATATCACTATCGGCTTCTTGCTGTCGCTTTTTTTTCTAGGCTTACTATCTTTCATACACTAAGAAACGTTATTCCTTGATATCTGTCAGCAATCCCACTTTAGGGATCCCTGCGCGACTTAGCTCATCAAGAACCAGTACGACTTCGGCATAAGGCGTCGCTGCATCGCCACCAACAGCTACGGGAGAGTCCGGGCTAATCGAGCGCTCTGCTTTCACGCGTACAATAATGTCTTGCAGTGATAAACCTCGAGTCACTTCCTCATCATTGACGCTGAGCCCTAAGTTTCCATCGCGATCGATTTCAACAATGATAAAGCTGGCATCGCTATCACCGGCCATTTCTGACGCAGGTTTCGCTGTAGAGGTTTTTGGTAACTCTACGTCGACACCTTGGGTGACAAAAGGTGAAGTCACCATAAAGATGATCAACAGTACCAACATCACGTCGATATACGGTACGACGTTGATCTCGGCCGTCATCTTTCTCTTTTTACGTTGATACCCCGCCATTGCGCTTATTCCTTATGGCCGCTTTCACGCCCAGACATGGCTTGACGGTGCAAAATACTGTGGAACTCTTCAGAGAATGTGGCGTAGTTATGTTCTAACTTGCCCACTTTGTTGCTTAAACGGTTAAACGCCATAACGGCTGGAATTGCTGCAAATAGGCCCATTGCTGTTGCAACCAAAGCCTCAGCAATACCTGGAGCTACCATAGCAAGGGTCGCTTGTTTTACTTCACCAAGCGCGATAAATGCGTGCATGATCCCCCAAACCGTACCAAATAGGCCGATATATGGGCTGATAGAACCAACGGTAGCAAGAAATGGTAGACTGGTTTCTAACTCGTCAACTTCACGTGCAACAGCAACACGCATCGCACGCCCTGTTCCTTCCATAATAAAGTCAGGCGATTCTGAGTTAGATTTTCTTAAACGCGCAAATTCGGTAAAACCCGAGTAGAAAATTTCTTCTGTTCCACCCAATTCGTCTTTACGCTTTTTTGCGTTTTGATAAAGAATCGAAAGATCTGTCCCTGACCAAAATCTATCTTCAAATATCTCTGCTTCTTTTGCGGCACTAGACAACACTTTGCCGCGCTGGATGATCATGGCCCAAGAAGCAATCGACATGCCTAGCAAGGTCAACATCACCATTTTTACGAGTAGACTTGCTTGTAAAAACAGGTCAAGCATTGAAATATCAGCGGTCACTGTGGGTTAACTCCATAACTATTGATTGAGGGATCGCGATCGGCCTCATTTTCTCATTGTCGATACATGCTACCTTAACCATTGCCTTACACAATGTTTTACCCCCAGGATTTACGATCTCCTGACAGAAGGTTAACGAGGCCTTTTTCGTTTCTGCAATTTCCGTTTTGACCGTCAGGTGGTCATCTAAGCGGGCACCTTGCAGAAAATCGATGTCCATGTGTCGGACTACAAAACCGATGTTTTGTTCCAACAGAGTATGTTGAGAAACGCCAACACTGCGAAGAAGCTCTGTTCTGGCTCGTTCGAAGTACTTCAGGTAATTCGAATGGTAAACCACCCCACCAGCATCAGTATCTTCATAATACACAGTTACTGGCCACTCGAAATGTATTTGGCTGTCTTGCACGGCGTCCCCCTTTTAACTCGTTGAAGGGCTTTACTATAACTCAACTCGTTGCGGTTTAGGCAAAAGTTAATGAAGTGACATGAGTAATTGGATAAAAAAATAGCGCCAACTAAGTGAGTTGGCGCTATTTTTACTCATTTGGAGGTACTAAGAGTTAAAGCCATCTTAATAACGTTAAGTAACTCAGAATCGCTAATGAAAAGTATGGGCTGAATAGAACCTGCCAATACCAGTTACGTGGTTTAAAGCTAAGCCCAAATACCATACTTGAGCATATCGCCCAGATCATTAATGGTGAGATGATCGCGTTAAAACCGCCGATAGATTCGGAGTACACTTCTGGATCCCACATGACCAAAGCCACATGATAAAAACCCAAAATGAGAGACAAGACCCTAAACAGGGCCTTATCTAGTGGTGCATGTAGCTTGGCTACCTGCGCAGCGAGATTACTCACTGTCTTGGTCCATCATTTCTGAGTGCTCTAACCAAAGAGCGTTGATGATACCGAATGCACAAGCAAGTAGTACACCTAGAATCCATGCGAAATACCACATAGTAATTGCTCCTTAGTAAAGTGAGTTTTTGTTGTCTTCGATGTATTTGTTATCCAAGCGGCCGAACATCTTGTAGTAAGTCCAAGACGTGTAACCTAGGATAACAGGAACCATGACTGCCGCTACGGCTGTCATTAGATTCAATGTTAGCTCTGAAGACGTTGCATCCCACATCGTTAGACTGTGGTTTGGCATTAGATCTGAAGGCATGATGAATGGGAACATCGCAAAGCCCGCAGTTAGGATAACACCCGCATTACCTAAGCTCGACGCTAGGAATGCAATGCCACCTTTTTCAAGGCGAGACGCCAACACAGCAAGCAGTGGCATTACCACACCCAGTACTGGTGCAGCCCACATCATCGGATAAGTCTCGAAGTTGTTCATCCAAGCACCTGCTTCACGAATTACTTCTTTGTTCAGCGGGTTAGACGCAGCGTTAGCATCGATTACGCTAGTCACAACATAACCTTCGATACTTTGAATCCAAAAGCCAGCGGCAACAAACGCAGCCACAGTCAGCAGACCCATTAGCTGAGCAACGTTACGTGCTCGTGTGTGAACTTCGTCTGTCGTCTTCATTTGTAGCCATGTTGAACCTTGCATCAGGATCATGAACAAGCTAACCAAACCACACAGTAGAGCAAATGGGTTCAGCAAACCGAAGAATGAACCGTGATACGTTGGCATCAGGAAGTCACTCAGTTGGAACGGAACACCTTGCAGCAAGTTACCAAACGCAACACCAAAGATGATTGGTGGAACAAAGCCACTGATTGAGATACAGATATCCCAAGAATTACGCCATTTTTTATCTTCAATCTTAGAACGATAATCTAGACCAAGCGGACGTAACCACAATGCAGCAAGCGTCACGATCATCGCTAGGTAGAAGCCTGAGAATGACGTTGCATAAACCAAAGGCCAAGCAGCAAACAGAGCACCACCAGCCGTGATAAGCCAAACTTGGTTACCATCCCAGTGCGGTGCGATCGTGTTGATCATCACTCGACGCTCGTTGTCATTCTTACCGATAACAGGTACAAGCGCGCCCACACCCATATCGAAACCATCAGTAATTGCGAAGCCTATTAGCAGAACACCAATCAGTACCCACCAGATAAGTCGCAAGATTTCGTAATCAAACATATTCTGTCTCCTTGCCTTACGCTTCTACTTGGCGGCTAACTTTATCTTCTACAGAGTTAGCATTTTGCTCAAAGTGGTAACGACCAGTCTTCAGACTGCTAGGACCCTTACGAGCAAATTTCACCATTAGGTAAACTTCTGCAATCAAGAACGCTGTATATAACGCGATGATCGCGAATAGCGATGTCCAGATCTCACCAGCTGTTAATGCTGACGCCGCAACGTGAACTGGCAGGATTTCACCAACTGCCCATGGCTGACGACCAAACTCAGCAACAAACCAGCCAGCTTCAATCGCAATCCAAGGTAGTGGAATGCTCAATAGCGCTGCTTTCAGGATCCATTGTTTTTGTTCAATCTTCTGACGACACGTTTGAACAAACGCTGCACCGAATACGAATAGCATGATAAAGCCACATGCAACCATCAGGCGGAACGACCAGAATAGAGGCCATACTGTTGGGATAGAGTCATCCGCTGCAGCTTGGATTTGATCTTCTGTCGCATCTACTACGTTGTCTGTGTAGCGCTTAAGTAGAAGGCCGTAACCTAGGTCACCTTTCACTTCATCAAATGCAGCCATGTTTGCTTCTGACTTGTCACCTGCGCGAAGTTTTTCTAGCAGTTCGTATGCGTACATACCAGTGCGGATACGTTCAACGTGCTCATCACGAAGGTCTCGTAGGCCCGTTACTTGCTCGTCAAATGAACGCGTCGCGATGATGCCCATTACATAAGGGATTTTAACTGCGTAATCAGTGTGCATGTCATCTTGGTTCGGCAAACCAAACACAGTAAATGCCGCTGGTGCTGGCTCTGTGTGCCACTCAGCTTCGATTGCCGCCAGTTTCACTTTTTGAACTTCACCTAGCTCGTAACCAGACTCATCACCTAGGACGATAACAGAAAGGATTGCTGCCATACCGAAAGACGCTGCAATAGCGAAAGAACGGCGCGCAAATGCAACGTCACGACCTTTCAGTAGGTAGTATGAGCTGATGCCTAGAATAAACATTGCACCCGTTGTATAACCCGATGCTACCGTGTGTACGAATTTAACCTGAGCAACTGGGTTTAGAACGACCTCAGCAAAGCTCACCATTTCCATACGCATGGTTTCGAAGTTGAACTCAGCACCCACAGGGTTTTGCATCCAACCGTTGGCGATTAGGATCCAAAGTGCAGAGAAGTTAGAGCCAAGCGCTACAAGCCAAGTTACTACAAGGTGTTGACGCTTAGTCAGACGATCCCAACCAAAAAAGAATAGACCAACAAAAGTTGATTCTAAGAAAAAGGCAACTAGGGCTTCGATCGCGAGAGGTGCACCGAAAATATCACCTACGTAATGCGAATAGTACGACCAGTTTGTACCAAACTGGAACTCCATGGTAAGGCCTGTAGCCACACCAAGCGCAAAGTTAATACCAAAAAGCTTACCCCAGAACTTTGTCATGTCCTTGTAGATTTGCTTATCCGTCATTACGTACAGAGATTCCATGATGGCTAGTAAGAAAGCCATACCTAGAGTCAATGGTACGAAGAGGAAGTGATACATCGCTGTCAGTGCGAACTGAAACCGCGATAGATCAACTACGTCAATCATGTTTACTCCTATGTGTCGGCTGAAGACACTCTCTACATTTCCACTGCATAAGTAAGCGTTATTCAAACTTAAATATTGTTGCCAAATGACGACATATTGTTGCGAAAATGTACCGTAACGGTTAGTTAATTGTTAAGCATCAGCTAATATAGCTGGCGCTAATATTACTGCTAAAAACAGATTGTTTCAAAAGGTTTATGGGAGAGGTCTGTGTTGATTTACATCAAATTACACGCGTCAATTTTGCTTAAAAAAGCAACATTTTGATCTACATCAACATAAATAAAGAGGAGTTGTTAAGGCCACGTAGAGATTAGAGTTATTTAACTATTTATGCAGCGCAATTACGCAACATATACTACAAATTGGTTACTTAATGAATTGTCAGAATTGTGATTTTGATCAGTCAGGAAAAAATAAGGCCAGCTTGATAAGCTGGCCTTGAAATCTTATTTTTCAATTCCGAAATGAAGATAAGCTCTATCGGTCGCAATTCGACCTCTTGGTGTCCTTTGTAAATAACCTTGCTGAATTAGGTAAGGCTCAAGGACATCTTCAATGGTATCCTTCTCTTCACCAATGGCCGCTGCCATATTATCTAAACCAACAGGTCCCCCACCAAACTTCTCCATAATTGCGAGCAATAGCTTTCTATCCATATAGTCGAAGCCTAGGGCGTCCACATCAAGCATATTAAGTGCTTTATCTGCTGTCTCTGAACAAATATGACCGTTGCCTTTCACTTCGGCGTAATCTCGCACGCGTCGCAGTAATCGGTTTGCTATACGTGGTGTTCCGCGAGCCCGTCGTGCTACTTCCAGTGCACCTTCGCTGTCCATAGACAAACCCAGGCAGTCAGCACTGCGCTGCACAATGTTTTGCAGATCGGGGATCTTGTAGTATTCCAGTCTTTGCGTAATACCAAATCGGTCACGAAGTGGTGACGTTAATGAACCCGCACGGGTCGTCGCACCGATCAAAGTAAAAGGTGGAAGATCGATCTTAATCGAACGCGCAGCTGGCCCCTCACCAATCATGATGTCCAGTTGGTAGTCTTCCATCGCTGGGTAGAGAACCTCTTCAACCACAGGGCTAAGGCGATGAATTTCATCAATGAAAAGAACATCATTCTCTTCAAGGTTGGTTAATAACGCCGCCAAGTCACCTGCTTTTTCTAGTACTGGGCCTGACGTGGTGCGGATATTGACGTCCATTTCATTGGCCACAATGTTCGCCAAGGTGGTTTTACCTAAGCCAGGAGGACCAAAGATAAGTAAGTGATCCAACGCCTCTTCACGAAGCTGCGCAGCTTTGATGAAAATTTCCATCTGATCACGAACGTGGTCTTGGCCTTTGTAATCTTCAAGCTTTTTCGGTCGGATAGCGCGATCGATAACATCTTCGTCACGGTAAACTGGATTTTCTGGCGCAATCAAGCGATCCGCTTCAATCATTGCTTATAACCCTTTAATTAAACCATTGATTTCAGTGCTTCGCGGATCAGCTCTTCACTACTCATGTCTGATGTCATGACTTGCGAGACCACTTTAGAAGCTTGAGTTGGTTTGTAGCCCAATGCTAATAGTGCACTAATGGCTTCTTCTTCCGCATTGTTCTGCTCAGCTTGCGGGGCACTATCGGCTGGCGCGGCATCGGTAAATGGAGTAAACAGATCGCCTGCTCCCCACCCTTTTAGACGATCTTTCATTTCAACGACTAAGCGCTCTGCGGTTTTCTTACCAACACCCGGTAATTTTACCAAGGTTGATACATCTTCACGTTCCACGCACGCCACAAACTGAGTGGCTGTCATACCAGAGAGAATGCCTAGACCCAATTTAGGCCCAACACCATTCGCTTTTATCACTTCACGGAAAAGCGCACGTTCTTTTACTGTGTTGAAACCGTACAACAGCTGTGCATCTTCTCGAACAACAAAGTGGGTGTAAACAATGGCTTCTTCACCCACATTAGGCAATTCGTAGAAACAGCTCATTGGCATTTGTACTTCGTAGCCAATGCCGTTGACTTCAATGAGCAATTCAGGGGGTTGTTTTTCAATAAGAGTGCCGCGCAAACGTCCAATCACAGTAAATTCTCTTTGGAAATAGGTTTGCGACAGAATAATAAAGAACTGGATAGACATCCAGTTCTTTATTATTGATAGCAGTATTTTTGACAGATATGGGCAGGCTTAACGATAACGACCGCGACGGGCGCTGGTTGCTTTACCTGCCATAGCCGCCAAGGTTTTATTGGTGTTGGCATGACAAATAGCCACACCAAGCGCATCCGCTGCATCGGCTTGAGGTTTGGCAGGCAGTTTCAGCATGTGCTGAACCATATGCTGCACCTGAGATTTGTCCGCTGCACCTGTTCCAACGACGGCTTGCTTGATCAATCGAGCGGCATATTCATAAACTGGCAAGTCTGCGTTCACTGCGGCAACAATCGCACTTCCCCTCGCTTGACCCAACTTAAGTGCGGAGTCTGCGTTTCTGGCCATAAACACTTGTTCAATAGCGAAAACGTCTGGTTGAAACTGGGTGATGATTTCTGAAACGCCGGCATAGATCTGTTTCAATCGACCGGGGAGTTCTTTTTCTGAAGTTCGGATACAGCCACTGCCTAAATATTGTAGATGGCGGCCTGTTTGACGTATGACTCCGTATCCCGTAATTCGAGAGCCGGGGTCGATACCGAGTATTACTGACATTGAAACCTGATCGTCATATGTATTCACTCAGAGTATGGTAAATCAGACGAGCCACTATATCGAGGTAATTATCGCTCGGCTAGACAACCCAGATGCTAGACTAACTTGGATCACTTGGGTTGGTTCATCTGCCAACCTTTCTCCGCTCCAATAATCATACCAATAGACAGGGTGTTCCGAAGTCAGCGTCACCTCTCTGGCGGGTTGATGATAGTTGAACAAGCAATGAAGTACATTTCGCTCGGTGACACGCAAATAAGCATGATGCAAATTTAACGCGGTAAAACGCGCTGTTTCTTGGCTGTGTTTATGCCTTAGAACCAGCTTAGCGAGCGTACTTTTGGCAAATGGTGTCAGTTCTGGTAAAGGATCTCCCGACAATAAAACACCACCGCTTGCTAATAAAACATTGCGGTGAAATTCATAGTACTGACGCTCTGTCGCTTGGTTTGGCAGAGAGACAAAGGTTGCACAGTCTGGGTCGATTTGCCACAACCTGCGATGCTGCCAACTGCGATAAAACGTTTCTTGCGCTATCTGTTTAAAACGAGATTCACTACGCTCCACATCATCAGAAACACGCATTGCATCAACAAACCCTAAAGAAGGCCACATCGGCGCATTGCAGCCTAGTATCCACGCATCTCCGGCACCCTCTGCAATCGCTTCCATTCCCATGCGATATGCTTGGACACCTGTCACGCCACTTTGCAGACGCTTTCCTTTCAATGTCCCCCAGTAATTGGCATCCAGCTTAAACAGCTCTATCCCCCATTCCTCTCTCATTGTTCTCACAACAGAAGAGATATGTTCTTGCACCGCTGGGTTAGACATGTCCAATATGTACCAAGGGGTGCAACGCCATCCTCCGTACGTCACCTCTTCTGCTTTTAACAAGCGGCCATCTTGATGCTTTACAAACCAGTCAGGATGACGCTGGAATAATTCTGATTCCGGCTGAGCAATAAAGGGTGCCAACCAAATAGCGGGCTTTTTACCGCTGTCTAGAATGGTTTGGATCACTGCTTTAACACCAGAAGGGAACTTGTCAGACGGCGTTAACCAATCGCCCATAAAGGCCTGATAACCATCATCAATCAACACGTAGTCGAGTGCCGTTAACTCGGTCTGCATCAACGCCAAGTTATCCAAAATATTCTGTTCGTTAACCTGATCATAGTAGGCGTACCAAGAACACCACCCCACCGGCGCATTCTGCGTAACCCCGTTACGCCTAGGGTGATGGGACTCAATACAATGGCAGTATTCATCAAATAAATGAGATAAAGACGCCCCTTGCAAGAACACGATCGATTCAAACGAATTTGTCGACCAATCTTGAGGGTGCGTGTTTTCGCCATCGAGATAAGCATTGATCCAGATACACTCGTCTTTCTGCTTGATCTCAAAGTAACCAGCAAAACGCTGGCACGAGGTAAAACCAAGTAGACTGTAGCCCATCGAACTTTCGATAACTAAGTAATTGTAGTAACGCTTAGGATCACAGGGGGGATAAATGCGGTAAGTGGTGCTGTTGTCCGGGCAACGACCAACATCTTCCGGGTGAGAGAAAGTACCCGTCGTTTGGGCCAACATTTGGAAGCCATCACCCAAGAGTACAGCGCTTCGTTCAAAATCGAAGATGGTTTGGCAAAGCAGATAGCGCTCACCTAAAACGTCATTGCTTACGCCTTGGTAAGAAAAACTCAGTTCATTCTCGCTTTGCTCTACCGCAACATCAAAATTAGGAATATGAATGATACGACTATTCGGTAATTGTATTTTTTGAGCCATACCCGGATCCCTTTCATGGCAACCAATTAACTTAATTAGAGCACCAGCGGTTACTATTGTCTATTTCATCAACAGCGCATTTAGTCTGGCTTATCACGTTTTTTAACTAAGCCATGTGACCCATACAAACGTGTGTTCAAAGATTAGGCAGAAGGAGAGGAATAAAAATGAAAAGGCCCTTCACTCCGAAGGGCAAAAAGGCAGTGGATTATTAAGCCAAAGCATCCTGCTTTAATGAAAAACGGCCCGCACGTGCAGGCCGTGAACAATTTTGCTTACGACTTAAAATGCGTATTCAAGCTTGAAGTATGACTCAATGTCACCCTTCTCTCGGCCTTTTAGTGCTTCGCCTTCGTCAGACACGTGGTAAGCAACATCCACAAGTGCCGTGAAGTTTTCTGTGAAAGAGTATGCACCACCAAGGTTCACTGCTTCACGACGGTCTTCTACTTTCGCGTAACCTGCCGCTAGGTAAAGTGCATCCATCGAGTAACCTACCGATGTGTTGTAAAGGTCCACTTTAGTGCCATTAGCCAGTTTTTCTTCAGCGTAAGTCGCACCAATTGCCATAGCGCCAGACTTAAGAACACCGTTTACTAGGTAAAGCTCGTCTGTTTCGCCTTCTTTTTCGTCGTTGTTTTCGTAACCCGCGTTAAGCAAGAAGGTTTCGTTCTCATAACCTAGGTAGCCGTTGAAACCGCCCTGACGGTCTAGAGAGTCGTAGTTACGGTCACCGTAGTATGAGATACCGTATTTAACGCCTTCTTTATCGCCTTCAAATTTTACAACCTGACGAGCGTCAGATGCATCTGAAGGAGAAGATAGGAATTCAATCGTTAGGTCGCCTGCGCCATCTACAGCATCAAGTGCTGTATCATTTGCATAACCAACAGACGCTGTGCCTAGGTTTGTTTTGTAACCAACCCAAGTATCAGTGATGGTAAATGTTGCATCAGTAGTGCCGTAGTCATCTTCTAGATCGAACTCACCGCCAAACTTACCAACAATGTTGCCATTTTCGTAGTTTGCAAAGATATCAAAACCAGTGACTTCGCCGTTGTATGCATTACGGCCTTCACGGTTTGAATCTGTGTAACCACCTAAAGCAAATTCACCAGAGACTGTGAACTGTTCACCAGAAAGCGCTTCAACTGCTACAGCTGAACCTGCAACAAGAGATAAAGCGACTGCTACTGCTGTCTTTTTCATTTTATTTGTTCCTATAAATATTTATTTAGAGCGTTAAATACCACTTGCTCGCTCTGGTGGAGCAAAATAGTGTCAAACTAAATAATTAACAAATAAAACAATACAAATAGTTCTAATTCATAAGCTTAATTAACCAGCACATTTATCAATAAATCTAAAAATCGCACACTAAACACGCAAACACTTCATCAAAGGGCGACTCTGATCACATAAACAATTCTTATCGAAGCTAAATTACAAACTGCGGTAAAAGTGGTTCTGTCACCACTACCAAGTTTAAAAATCAACCAGACTAGCAGACTGTGCTCGCTAAACGGCCTCGTCTTAACGCCTTTGGGCATGTCATTCTGACAGGTGAGTCTTTTGTCGCCGTCTTAGTTAATAAGCCAGAGGGAACAGGTAAAAATCATGGTGGGCTGAGCCAGGCAGACGCTTTGGTAGCGTATTCTATTGTTCAGATATTCAGACAAAAAAATACCAGCCATAAGGCTGGTATCAATTTAAATCGAGTCAGTGTTATGCCACTTCGAGTGGACCACCAAATGATGTCACTGGCGGAACCTTACCTGTGAACTTCTCAAACTCTACAATACAAGTGTTTGCAGACGTTGCCTGAGCCAGCTCAGAAGTACCGATATCCATTGTCAGTGTATTTGGATCACCGTAAGTACAGATAGCACCTTCTTTCTCATTTAGAGGGCCATACCATGCACCTTCTTCGATACGGATAACACCACGTGGGTAGCTATCTGTCAGCACAGCACCAGCAAGAAGCTGACCACGGTCGTTGTATACGCGTACCAAATCACCGTCTTTAATGCCTTTTTCTTTGGCATCAATTGGGTTGATGTAGATAGGCTCACGACCCGCTACTGTATAAGTCGCACGGAACTCTTCTGACTCACACATTTGAGAGTGCAGACGCTTGTCTGGGTGACAAGATTGTAGCCAGAATGGGTATTTATCTGAACCCGGACCACCGTGAGAACGCTCTGTCTTTTCGAACCACATTGGGTGCTCTTGACAGTGCTCGTAACCGTAACGACCAATCTTACGTGACGTAATCTCGATAAAGCCTGACGGAGTACCTAGCGCGTTGATCTCTGGGTCTTTACGGAAGTCTGCATGACGAACCCAAGGTTGACCTTCACCAAAGTCTAGAACACTCTTCTCCCAGAACTCATCGAATTCTGGCATGTCGAATTTGCCTTTGTTTGCATCACGACAACCATCGTACAGTGAACGAACCCATTGCATTTCATCCATGCCACGAGTGTACTCTTTATGACGACCGAAACGGCGAGTTAGCTCGGTAAAGATCTCAAAGTCAGTCTTAGACTGGAACAAAGGATCCACCAGGCGATGCATTGCAAGCAGGCCTTTACCTGAGTATGAACCGTAAACGTCGATATCGTTACGCTCAAACTGAGTACACGCTGGTAGCACGATATCAGAGAAACGACAGCTCGCTGTCCAGGCAAATTCAATCGTTACAACCGTATGTAGCTGCTTGAATGCTTTCTTCATGCGGTTACGATCTTGGTGGTGGTTCCATGGGTTGTTACCCGAGATAACCATCATCTTGTAACCAGGAAGCTTCACTTTAGAACCGTTGTAACGGATCTCTTTACCCGGTTCTAGCAAGCAGTCTACCCAACGTGCAACAGGGATTGTTTTGCTGTAGCCGTTAAAGTCGTTGTTGTCCCATTTTGGCTTCATACCTTGGTCAAGGTTACGTGGGAAACCACCCGGCGCTGCAAAACCAGTCGAAGGAACACCGATACCTGAGTAGTGGTGACCATAAGAGATACCACCACCTGGCAGACCAATTTGGCCAACCATAGCGGCAACAACTGCTGCTGCCCAGTAAGGCTGCTCACCGTGTTCTTGACGTTGGATACACCAGCCCATCAGGATCTGTGTACGGCCATTCACAAGCATACGAGCAAATTCACGGATCTTGTCTGCGCTAACACCACAGATTTCCGCTGCCCACTCTGGAGTTTTCTCTACTTTGTCTTTCGACTCACCTTGAACGTACTTAATAAAATCAGCAAAGCCAAGACAGTAAGTTTCAATAAACTTCTTATCGTATAGGTCTTCGTTGTAAAGCACGTGTGCGATCGCCAGCATAAACGCCACGTCTGTCATCGGGTTGATGTACATGTGATCGTTTTGTAGGAAACGCTGTGTTTTGTTCTTCACTGGGTCAACCGAGATCACGTTGATCTCGCCCTTCGCAACTTTTTCTTTTAGCTGCTCTAGGTAAGGGAAAGACTGGTGAGTTTCACAGTTCCAACCTACCTGAAGGTTCTTCACTGGGTCATTTGCCCAAAGAACGATGTTGTCAGAGTTCTTAAGGATCTCAGACCAAGATGTACCTTGCGCGTAAACCTCTGTTGAGCCAAGTACGTAAGGCAAGATAGTTTGGCCAGCACCCGTTGAGTAGTCACCCACTTTAGTGATGAAATTACCGTGCATACCCACAGCGCGCTGCATGTGGCTGGTACAGCTGTGGAATTGACCAGTTTGACGCCAACCAGTTTGGCCTGCGTGCAGTGCCCATGGGCCGTAGTCTTTTTGCACACGCTCTAGCTCGCGGTAGAACAGATCCAAAGCTTCATCCCAAGTCACACGGATAAAGCGGTTATCACCACGTGTTTCCGCGCTGTATTTGTGCTTTTTAAGCCAGTCTAGGCGAACCATTGGGTAACGAACACGTGAAGGGTTGTAGATGATACCCTTAATGCCGTTAATCATCTCTGACGGGTTAGTATCTGCCTCTAGCGGCTTGATCTCTTGAACTTTACCCGCGTATACGTGGGCGCGGAACGCGCCCCAGTGAGAACCTGAAACTTTCCAGGTTCCTGTTGTTTCAGCTGCGCTTGCAGACGCTGAGGCCAATAAGCTTGGACCGATTACTGACGCTGCACTAGTGGTTGCTACACCTTTAAGAAAACTTCTTCGTGTAATAGCCATTTCAATTACTCCATCCGACGCTTATTAGTGGTGACCTTCAGCAAAATCTGAAGAGTGCTTCTGTAGGTACTTCAATACAAGTGCTTCACTGTCTGTATCGAAGTTTACGAATGCAAGCATACCGTTGAACATGCCTGGCCATGTATTCGCGTCAAAGTGCGCTTCATCTGGCTGAGTGTGACAAACCGAACAGTTTGTTTTGTATGCTTCTTCCGCTTTTTCCCAGATAGGCGTTACGTCATTAAGCATCGCTTCTTTCTTCATCCAAACATTTGCTGCGACTTTTTCCCAAGGTAGACCCGTCATTTCGTCGATTTTCTTCTCGCCAGCCGTTACGATTTCATCGCTTAATGCCGCTTCTTTAAGCAGTGAACCTACCGCGATGTTCATACCGAAGTCTTCTTGAATTACACGACCAAAGCCTTTCGCTTTACGCCAGCCGTCAATCTCAACGTGAACCATGTCACCCTGCTCTTCTAAAACAGTCACTGTAGACGCAGGATTAAGTAGGCCTGCTTCTTGAGTTGCTTGAGCATCAAAGTAAACCGGTAGGTGACGAACACTCACTAGTGCCTGACCAGCAGAGTAATCAGTGCTTGAAGTCATTTGCTCTAGCTCACCCACGATACCACCGATGCTATCCATACCTGCTGGAAGTTGGTGCGCGATACCTTTGTGACAGTCAACACAGCTTTGATCTTTCTCTGCTGCTTGCTTCATTTGAATACGAGCAGTTGGAGACATTTGCTCAAAATCCATCGACGCGTAGTTGTGACAGTTTTTACATTCAAGTGATTTATTGGCAGAGAAACGATCCCATTCGTGTTTTGCTAACTCAATTCGGCGCTCTTCAAAGACACCTGGTTCGTCGTAGTTACCAAAAACTTGTGCAAATACTTCTTTAGAAGCCTGCATCTTACGTGCAATTTTGTCTGTCCAGTTGTGTGGAACGTGGCAGTCAGGACAAGTCGCGCGTACACCAGAGTGGTTTTTCCAGTGCACTGTTTCTTGTAGTTCAACGTATACGTTGTCACGCATGGTGTGACAGCTAATACAGAATTTTTCCGTGTTTGTTGCTTCTAATGCAGTGTTAAAACCACCCCAGAAGATAACACCGGCAATAAAGCCGCCCAAAGTCAGCACACCAAGGCTGATATGGACTGCAGGGCGCGTCATAGTACGCCACAGTTTGACGATCAATGATTTCATAGTTTGCTCTCTTAAAATCTTTTCAAAAATGTGGAAATGAGCTCACTGGCTTACATGCCATGCGCACCCGGTGGACCAAAGAAGAATACTTGCAGCATCCAAACTATAAATCCGTAGCCCCCAACGAAAGCCACACTCAGAATCGGAAAGAGAACAACCGCAATGAAGAGGAACGACTTCCACTCCAGAGAGCGTTTTTCACCGCCCTCGATTTTGTTAACATCACTCATACATTTGCCTATTTTGTATTTAGTGTTCTAGGTTAGCTTTTTTGCTAAAGCTAATATTTTTTTACAATCTCTAACTGAAAATGTTAGACCATAGTAATTGTAAGGTTCAATATTTTCCTGCCTTTCATACCTTGTTATTCAACACTTTTTTGCGCTCATCCAGAGATGTGTTTGATTAAAAAACCATATGTCAGAGCATGTGAAAATATTAAGAAATATGAACAACAAAAACCCACAAAAAAGAACAACAAAAAATTAACAATTGGTTTGATTTTCAACTTACTAACGCCCATTTACCGAGAAAAAAATTCCACTTTAGAACGTGATTTCAGCGTAAAAACAACTGGATTTGTTAACAAAATGATACGAGAAATGCGGTATTAAACGAGGCAAACCACATTGTCAAAAGTGGCCAGTAGCTGTGATTTAGAAAGCGAGATAAAATCCATATCTCGCTAGACGGAGTAGCAATAATGAATAGTGTGGTTGATATATCTTGGCCGATCCTCGGAGTCTTCTTTAGCACGCTTCTCGTGCCTTTATTGATAAATCAGTACTATCAACTTGGCATTGCAAAGGATACTTTCGTCAGTATTAGTCGAATGACAATTCAACTTATATTGATCGGCATTTATCTAGAGTACCTGTTTGAACTCAATAATGTAGGAGTCAATATTGCGTGGCTGCTTGTGATGACGGCTATCGGCTCAAGCGCCATTCTCGATAAAGCGAAACTGCCGAAAAGGCGACTATTCGTACCCGTTTCTGCTGGTCTGTTGATAGGCCTAGCCCCGATGCTAGCGGTTATTTGCCTTGTCGTCGTCAAACCCACGCCACTTTATAGCGCCCAGTACCTCATTCCTTTGGCGGGGATGCTGCTTGGGAACTCTATTGGTGGGAACATTGTGGCACTGCAAAACTTTTTTACCGCTTTGCAAGAGAGAGTTCAGGAGTACGAGGCCGCCATTTCACTCGGCGCATCCCCTAAGTATGCAACCCTACCATTTTTGCGCGAAGCCATTCAGAAATCACTCGCCCCAAATCTTGCATCTATGGCGACAAGTGGACTAGTCACATTGCCCGGTATGATGACAGGTCAAATATTAGGTGGTGCCAACCCAATCATCGCCATTAAGTATCAGCTGATGATCATGGTAGCTATCTTCGTCATGATGTCAGTGTCGATCAGCATCTCTTTGAATTTGGCTATCAAAACCGCCATCCATCCTCACGGCAGAGTACTCATAGCTCCTAGAAAAGAGGAGTAGATAATAAGCTCTAACGTGCCACAAAGATCTTATCCACAGAATCTGTGGATAACCGTGGTGATACATACTTAGTGCCTATAATCTATTGTTTAAAAACCACGCACTTGATTTCGCTTCTAAAACTAAACTTTATGCCGAGAGTCGTAATATGTTTGTCATTTCAGTTCGATAGGTTGAGCGTCAGTGGCAAACAATAAGGAATGATGTCATGCACCTACTACACTGGACTGAGCAAATAAAAAACGGTGAAAGAGAAGACGAGGATCTGAGAAACTGGCTGTTAGATCAACCAGAAGGACTAGTAACGGCAGAAGAGCTTTGTTTAACCCACTAAAGCATCAAATTAGGGAGAAGTACTAGATAGCCTTCTCCCAAGAATATTCATTAATCACGCAAGTAGATCAACCAATACCACATCCCAACAAAAACGCCCCCACCTATGATATTGCCTAAGGTCACTGGCACTAAGTTGTTCAGAATGAAGTCCACCATATTGAGATCCGCGTAATCGGCAATGTTAGCCCCTGTCATCTGCCAGAACTCTGCGGGCGCGAAATTCTTTATCCCAATCGCCAACGGCACTTGGAACATATTGGCAATACAGTGCTCGAAACCTGCTGATACAAACATCGCAACAGGCAAGACCATCACCGCTATTTTGTCAGTCAGTGTGCGAGCACTGAATGTCATCCAAACCGCAATACACACAAGCACATTACACATAACACCTAGGGCAACCGCTGACAAAAACGTGTGGTGCAATTTGTGCTGAGAGATAGCCATCGCGTTTAAGCCTACTTGGCCATGGTCAAACATATATTGTTTCGTCAGCAGCATACATACAACCAGTAGAGAGGCACCAACCAAGTTGCCACCATAGACCACGGCCCAGTTTTTAAACAACATCTTCCAAGTAATTTTACCACTCGCACGAGCAACCAACGTCAGCACCGAACTGGTAAATAGCTCTCCACCTGTCACAACAACAAGGATCAAGCCTAAACTGAAGGCCAATCCACCGATCAGACGAGTCATTCCCCAAGGTAAATCAGCGGCACCTGTCGTGACGATGGTATAAAAAACAAAAGCAATGCCTATGTGCAGGCCGGCAGAAATTGCCAATAAAAAAGACTTAGCAGGATCTTTGGTTGCTTTTCCCACCCCTACTTCTGCGGCACGCTCAGCCATTTGTGGGGGAAGCAAAGAATCGAATTGATTAAGGTTCATCATTATGGAAACATTTTGAAACATACGGACACTGGGCGCGGATAATTACTCGAAAAGTGATCAATTTCAAGCATTATATAGCGCGCTAGATAGAATAGTTCTTAATTCCAATTTTTATCACAATGACCTACAGTTTAATCAATATTAAAATTAATAAGCAAAGATCAAAGAAATTTTATTTTAATCTAATTATCAGTAACTTAATTACGGAACACTATTCATAAGTCTTATTAATTCGCCACTTAACCTTAATCATTTCAATTAATACTATTTTAACTAAAAACAGCCCCTGCCCTTACGCAAGATTATTACACCATTCTTGATGACAAGTTATGTTACCAACATGTATTACGAGTGTTTTTATTCTCAATAAATTCATGGCCCAGCTAACACTTCTATTCAAAGGTAATTGCTGCAAAACAAGGGGCGAACTATGGTGAGAATATCTGTTCCAATAAGGATTTAGCAATGAAGTACACTCCAGATCACCTCGCAGAACTTAACCTTTTGCTCCAGTTTGATATCAGCAGTTCGGCCACAGGAATCAAAGTACACAACGACGCTTCTGAAGAAATGCAAGCCGCAGTACAGCGCCTGTATGCCAAAAATCTATGTACTCTGCCAGACGGTGGCTACCTAACTGACGAAGGTATCGAGGTTGCCGAGCAAGCAGACAAAGTACTCCGTGTACTTTCCAGTTAAATTGTCTCTACAAAATAGAATAAAGGGCCAGATAGGCCCTTTATTTTTATTTACCTTTTCCTCTATGTTTTTTTACGCCTTTCTTACTCGCTGGCAGAACTACCGCTTGTCTTCTATTCCCAACACCAGCTTATATGGCTGATATTTATCAAACCACCAGTTAAAAGCGAGCGCGTAAAAAAAGAAGAATGCTAAAAACCCAGCTTCAAGTAACATCGCGTTCATCAAACTTATCCCCAAAAACCAAGCAATCACAGGCACAGTGATGAAGATCAGGCCGCCTTCAAACCCTAAAGTGTGGGCGATCCTCTTTTGCAATGATCGTTGCACGCGATCTTGACCAAACAAGCGATCAAACATCATGTTGTAGTAGTAGTTCCAAAACACGGTAAACAGGCTCAGGCCAACCCCAACCAGCGCTATGTCGCTAGCGCCTTTTCCTGTCACGATAGCCGAAACAGGAATGACAATCGCTAATGCAATCGCTTCAAATAATACCGCGTGAAACACTCTTTCTTTGGATGTCATCATTACTCTCACTTTTCCGATTTCGTTGCGCTTATTATCATCAATATTTAAGATGCTTAATAATTAGATAGCATCAGTAAAAGTGATATGTTTAGCATCGAACAACTCCAAGCTTTTGTCGCTACTGTTGAGCAAGGCTCATTTTCTGCCGCCGCGCGTACGCTCAATAAGGTACAATCGGCCATTAGCCAGCACATCATCAATTTGGAAATAGACAGCGGTTTCCCTCTCTTCAACCGAGAGGGGCGCTACCCAGTATTGACCGAAGAAGGCAAACAGCTGTTACCCTACGCGCAAGCAACGTTGCAGCAGCACAACCGCTTAAAACAGAGCGCAGAGCAAATTTTCAAACAAGAGCATACTGATCTTTGTATCGCTATTGATGAGGGCATTCCTCTCAATCGCTTGTCGGATGCAATCAGTCAAGTAAGCACTCGCTATCCTGGTGTTAACTTTGAATTATTGTCTGCATCGAGTGTCGATATTATTGAACTAGTGGAATCGAAGCGGGCTTCTACTGGTTTGCTGTTCTCAGAGGTCGATTTACCTACTGGGATTGACTTTGAGTCCGTGGGCAGTATCCAATTCGACGTCTATGTTTCAAGCAAGCATCCCCTTGCACAATCCACATCTGATAACTTGGAGACACTGACCCTCTTTCGTCAATTACTCATTCGCTCCAAAACCAGTAAAACCAGCAGCTTCCAGAAAGCATATAGCCCAAATGTGTGGTACGCAGATAACTACTACATTCTGATGGATTTAGTTGCCAAAGGCTTTGGCTGGGGAGTACTGCCAAGCCATATGGTTCAACCCTTGTTAGCGTCCGGCGAAATCATCCGAGTGCCAGTAAAATTTAAACAATTAACTTGGCATGCTAATGTAGACGTTATACAGCACCCTGCATTCAGCGCTTTACCCATTCACAGCATGCTGAGAGCAGAAATACGCAACCTATTAACAGGGAGTTAAGTGTGAAGACGATAACTATAGTTGGTGGAGGATGGCTTGGCCGCCCTCTTGCGCACTACCTTGAAACGATCGGACATAAAGTTTTTGTAAGCAAAACGTCGATAGAAGGTGTCAATGCACTGGAAAGGGAGCACCTTAGAGCATTCCAACTTAATCTGGACGACGACGTGGCATTGGTAAAAGAACCTTTGCTCGAAAGACATTCTGATATCGTTATCGGTTGTTTTCCACCAGGCTTTCGAAAAGGCCAAGGCGCCGAATACGCAGTGCAGTGGAAAAAGCTGGTAGACGCGTGTCAACATGCAAAAGCAACACGTATCGTTATGGTGAGCTCAACAACCGTCTACCCAAATCAAGCGAAAGAGATGGCCGAAGAGGACGCGGCACTTGAGTTAGCGAGCGACAATGATGCTTTTTCAGCTAACGCTAAAATTATGCTGCAAGCTGAGCAATACGTGAAGGAGTCAGGTATCCCTTACGGCATTGTTCGTTGTAGTGGCTTAGTGGGCCCAGATCGTCATCCATCTCGATTCGCGTCGAAATTGAAGCAAGTCAGCGATCTCGCGCCAGCTAATATGCTGCATTTAACCGATGCTATCGGCGCAGTAAGTTTTGTTTCGACTATGGAGAAAAGCGTGGTGGTAAATGCGACAACGCCAAATACCGTTAGCAAAGCAGAGTTTTACCAAGCAGCACTGAACAGTGTGGGCTCTGACGAGAACTTACCTCCGATTGTACATATTGCTGACAAACGCATTCTGGCCGATTTGCTTATGGATCTGGGCTATCGTTTCCACCACCAGCATACACTTGAATTAGTCGAATAGGTCAATCATGAAGCTATACCAGCATATTGAAAACTTGTGGGCCTATATGCAGCTAGACGATAGCCTGATCAAATCGGATTGTATTTTCGTGCTTGGTAGCAACGACATTCGGGTCGCCGAGTATGCAGCCGGTCTTTACCTTGACGGTTGGGCTGGAAAATTGGCTTTTTCGGGCGGCGTCGGCAGGTTAACTGAAGGGGTGTTTGAACAGACTGAAGCAGAAACGTTTGCTCAAATTGCGCTAGATATGGGCGTACCTAGTAAGGATATTCTGATCGAAAACCAAGCAACCAACACGGGTGAAAACATTTTGTTCACAGCCCAGTTATTTGAACATAGCCAACTAACATTCGATCGGCTTATTTTGGTTCAAAAACCTTATATGGAAAGAAGAACCTACGCGACGTTCAAGAAGCAGTGGCCCACTAAATTCGAGAGTGTTGTGGTGACATCACCCAAGATAGCGTTTCATGACTACTTTAATGATGAGATAGACATTGATACGACAATCAGAGCCATGCTTGGTGATTTCGAGAGAATTAAATCTTACCCTGCGCTTGGTTTCCAAATCGAACAGCATGTCCCTGAGGACGTTGAAGTATCTTACCAAGCACTCAAAGCCGCGTTTGATCAGGTTTGATCAGGTTTGATTGATTTAAGGTCACATCTAGTAATAAAAAAGCCAGATAGAATAATCTGGCTTTTCAATTTAGTTCGCAGTTCTAGTGTATAGCAGCTTCTTTCTCACTCAGATACTGAAACTTCAGTTCATCATCTTTGAGCTCGACTTTCACCGTACCACCATCAATCAGGGAACCGAACAGCAATTCGTTGGCCAGAGGTTTCTTCAACTGGTCCTGAATAACTCGTCCCATTGGTCTTGCACCCATGGCTTTATCATAACCTTTCAATGCTAACCAATGGCGAGCATCGTCGGATACTTCCAGAGAAACACCACGAACATCAAGCTGTGCCTGGAGCTCCACAATGAACTTATCAACCACCTGATGAATAACATGCTCATCAAGGCTGTTGAACCAGATAATATTATCCAAACGGTTACGAAACTCAGGAGTGAAGACTTTCTTAATCTCAGCCATGGCATCGTGGCTATGATCTTGCTGGATCAAGCCGATCGATTTCTTAACGGTTTCCTGTACACCCGCGTTTGTGGTCATGACCAAGATGACATTACGGAAATCCGCCTTGCGACCATTGTTGTCAGTCAGTGTACCGTTATCCATAACCTGAAGTAACAAGTTAAAGATATCAGGGTGAGCTTTCTCAATCTCATCGAGCAGCACAACCGCGTGAGGGTGTTTGATTACCGCATCGGTCAACAAACCACCTTGGTCGTAACCAACATAGCCAGGAGGCGCACCGATAAGTCGACTCACTGAATGACGCTCGCCATATTCAGACATATCAAATCGGAGTAGCTCAATACCCATCAATTTAGACAACTGAACCGTCACCTCTGTCTTACCCACACCAGTAGGGCCAGCAAATAAGAACGAACCAACGGGTTTATTATCAGCACCCAATCCAGCACGGGTTAGCTTAATGGCTTCGCTGAGTACATCAATGGCATTGTCTTGGCCGAATACCAGCATCTTCATCTTCTTGCTAAGATTCTGAAGAACTTCTTTGTCAGACGACGAGACGGATTTCTCAGGGATGCGTGCCATTTTGGCAACCATCGCCTCAATATCCGCAACCCCCACTGTTTTCTTTCGACGGCTGGCTGGCGCTAGACGGCTACGAGCACCGGCTTCATCGATTACGTCAATGGCTTTATCGGGTAAGTGACGCTCATTGATGTATTTCGCGGACAGTTCTACCGCCGCACGAAGCGCCTTGTTGGTATAACGAACTTCGTGGTGTGCTTCATATTTTGGTTTTAGACCCATCAAGATTTTGGTTGTGTCATCAACCGATGGTTCAACAACATCAATTTTTTGGAAACGACGAGACAATGCACGCTCTTTCTCAAAAATATTGTTGTATTCCTGATAAGTTGTTGAACCAATGCAACGCAGTTTACCGCTACTTAGCAACGGTTTGATAAGGTTTGCCGCATCAACTTGACCACCTGATGCTGCGCCAGCACCAATGATGGTGTGAATTTCATCAATAAATAGGATCGCGTCACTTTCTTTCTCCAGTTGCTTCAAAATAGCTTTGAAACGTTTCTCGAAGTCACCACGATACTTAGTGCCTGCCAGCAATGAACCAATATCTAGCGAGTAAATAACGCTGTCTTTGATAATCTCAGGCACCTGGCCTTCAACAATTCTCCACGCCAAACCTTCGGCAATAGCGGTTTTACCTACGCCCGCTTCACCCACCAACAATGGGTTGTTTTTACGGCGACGGCAAAGTACTTGAATTGTGCGTTCTAGCTCTTTCTCGCGGCCAATCAACGGGTCAATTTGGCCTTGTTGCGCGAGTTGATTCAGGTTCGTTGCAAAACTCTCTAGTCGCTCTTCAGAATTCACTTCTTCCACATTGCTATCGCTGCTGAATGAGTCAGAGGAAGACGCATCATCACCTTGGCTAGAAGCCTTAGTGATACCGTGAGAAATAAAGTTAACGATATCTAAGCGACTAATATCATTCTTTTTCAATAGGTAAGCTGCGTGTGATTCTTGTTCACTGAAAATTGCCACCAAGACGTTGGCGCCAGTGACTTCACTGCGTCCAGAGGACTGAACATGGAATACCGCACGCTGTAGTACTCGCTGGAAACTCAAAGTCGGCTGAGTTTCACGAGATTCGTCATTTTCAGGAATGAGAGGTGTTGTTTGATCAATAAAAATATCAAGCTCATTGCGCAGTGCTTCAATGTCTGCTTGACAGGCTTGTAGTGCCTCTCTCGCTGCATCGTTTTCCAACAATGCTAACAGGAGGTGCTCGACAGTCATGAACTCATGTCGTTTATCACGAGCGCGGGAAAACGCGCTGTTTAGGCTCGACTCTAATTCTTTATTCAGCATAAGGACCTCCTCAACAACAACTCAAATAGCACGAGAAAACGCTAGGCCTGTTCCATCGTACATAGCAAAGGATGTTCGTTCTCCCTAGAATACATAGTGACTTGCGCTACCTTAGTTTCAGCAACCTCTGCGGTAAACGTTCCGCAAATGGCTTTACCGTCATAGTGCACTTTAAGCATCACTTGCGTTGCTTGGTCTGCATTCATTGAGAAAAAACGTTCCAAGATCTCAATTACAAAGTCCATCGGGGTGTAATCATCGTTGTTCAACACAACGTTATACATAGATGGCGGTTTTATTTTTGTTTTTTCTAACTCCAACAGATCGGAATCTGGAGTCACCCATTCAAAATGCTTGCTCATGATAAATCAGTGTTGATGTATAACTTTGTTTTAATTTTACCACTTCAAAGAGCAGATGTTTTGAATTTAGTTCTTACATTAAGGGAAAAACAGTGTGAAATTTTCGTTTCCCATACTTAGAGACTAATCCACCAATTGTGTGGCTGCAAATAAAAGATCTCTTACCGAGCAACTTTGTGTATCTAATTGATTAAAAAGAAGCCGAAAATTATTTTGTCGTGCATATACTCAATTAAATCCACCACCGTTAGTTACAAAAATGTAAATCTCAAAAGTGATTTGTTTGTAAATATGTAGACCCTAATACCTTTTTACTATTGACTGTATTCAATCATTAGCTAAATTGGTCAAATAGTGACTGAAAATTTGGCAGCGGCTGAATTAAAATTCACTTTTTGTTTACACGAGGTCACGTGTAGGCGTTCAAACAACATCAGTAACACAATGCATGAGGGATGTATAGCATGGCTACAGGTACAGTGAAATGGTTTAATAATGCCAAAGGATTTGGTTTTATCTGTCCGGAAGGTGAAGACGGAGATGTATTCGCTCACTACTCAACAATTCAGATGGATGGGTACCGTACTCTGAAAGCAGGCCAACAAGTTACCTTTGAAGTGGAAGAGGGTCCAAAAGGCTATCACGCAAGTGTGGTAACGCCAGTGGAAGCCCAACCAGCAAAATAATCCGCTGCCTAAAAAGTTAGAACGAAAACACAAAAAACCCGCCTTTCGGCGGGTTTCTTTGTTCTTGGTGTTATCGTTTGATAATCGCGTTTAGCGTTGAGCTTGGACGCATCAGAGTCGAAACTTTGTCAAACACAGGTAGGTAGTAGCCACCTAAATCACCAGGATTACCTTGCGCACCATTCAATTCAGCAACAATAGCCTCTTCTTTAGATGCTAGCTCTTCAGCGATTGGAGCGAATTCCGCTGCCAGGTCTGCATCCTCAGTCTGAGAAGCAAGAGCTTGTGCCCAGTAAGTTGCTAGGTAGTAGTGTGAACCACGGTTATCCAGCTCCCCTACTTTACGTGAAGGTGACTTGTTGTTGTCAAGGAACTCACCTGTTGCTTTATCAAGCGCATCCGCCAGAACTTGCGCTTTCGCGTTACCAGTTACTGTGCTTAGGTGCTCAAGAGATGCCGCTAGTGCTAGGAACTCGCCTAAAGAATCCCAACGTAGGTGGTTTTCTTTCTCAACCTGCTGAACATGCTTAGGTGCAGAGCCACCAGCGCCTGTTTCAAATAAACCACCGCCACTCATCAATGGAACAATTGATAGCATCTTCGCAGATGTACCAAGCTCTAGGATTGGGAACAAATCTGTTAGGTAATCACGTAGTACGTTACCTGTTACAGAAATAGTATCTAGTCCTTCTTTGATACGTTCTAGAGAGAACATACATGCTTCTAGTGGTGCAAGGATCTTGATATCTAAACCAGTCGTATCGTGTTCTGGAAGGTAAGCATTCACTTTCTTGATAAGCTCCGCGTCGTGAGCACGGTTTTCATCTAACCAGAAAACTGCTGGAACACCCGTTGCACGAGCACGTGTTACGGCAAGTTTAACCCAGTCTTGAATTGGTGCGTCTTTCACCTGACACATACGGAAGATATCGCCTTCTTCAACTGCTTGCTCAAGTAGAACCGCACCTGAAGCATCTACAATACGTACTGTACCAGCCGCATCAAGGATGAATGTCTTGTCGTGTGAACCATACTCTTCTGCTTTTTGCGCCATTAGACCAACGTTAGGCACACTGCCCATTGTTGTTGGGTCAAATGCGCCGTGTTCTTTACAGAAGTCGATAACTGCTTGGTAGATACCTGCGTAACAACGATCTGGGATCATCGCTTTCGCATCTTTCTGCTTACCATCTGGACCCCACATTTGACCAGAAGAACGCAGCATTGCTGGCATAGATGCATCAACAATAATGTCACTTGGTACGTGTAGGTTGGTAATACCACGGTCTGAATCAACCATTGCTAGTGGTGGTTGAGTTTCGTAAACCGCTTCAAGAGCCGCTTCGATTTCGGCTTTTTGTGCTTCTGGAAGTGCTTGGATCTTGCTGTATACGTCGCCGATACCGTTATTTACATCAACGCCCAGTTTTTCAAAGAGTTCACCGTACTTCGCGAATACATCTTTGTAGTAAACTTTCACTGCGTGACCGAAAATCACTGGGTCAGAGACTTTCATCATGGTCGCTTTCATGTGTAGAGAAAGCAGAACATCTTGCTGTTTAGCCGATTCAATTTCTTGTTCGAAGAACTCAACCAACGCCTTCTTGTTCATGACTGAAGAGTCAATGATCTCTTTATCTTGTAGTGCAAATGGCGCTTTAAGCTCTTTTACGCTGCCGTCTTGACCAACAAATTCGATCTTAACTTCAGTTGCACCATCAACGGTATGAGACTTTTCGCTACCGAAGAAGTCTTTTTCAGACATGCTTGAAACATGAGATTTCGAGTCTTTAGACCACGCGCCCATCGAGTGTGGATTTTTCTTCGCGTAGTTTTTAACAGATAGAGGCGCACGACGGTCAGAGTTACCTTCACGAAGTACAGGGTTTACTGCACTACCTTTAATTTTGTCATACGTTGCTTTGATCGCTTTCTCTTCGTATGTGCTTGGTTCTTCTGGGTAGTTTGGCAGGTTGTAGCCTTTATCTTGTAGCTCTTTAATTGCCGCTTTAAGCTGAGGAATAGAAGCTGAGATGTTAGGAAGTTTGATGATATTTGCTTCTGGAGTTTTAGCAAGGTCACCTAGCTCAGAAAGTGCATCGCCAATGCGCTGTTCTTCAGTTAGATGCTCAGGGAAGTTAGCAATAATACGCCCAGCTAGAGAGATGTCACGGGTATCAACGTCAATACCTGAAGAAGCTGTAAACGACTGAATAATCGGAAGTAGCGAGTAAGTCGCTAGTGCAGGCGCTTCATCAGTAATGGTATAAATGATAGTAGGTTTTTCTGTAGGCATGAAATTTCCCTATAGTTCTGACAAAACCAGTCGGATGAACGGCTTTGTTATGTGTGTCCGCTAACAAGCTATTTATACATCCCCTCACTTATTAGCGATTTGTTGTCTCTTTTGTTTTTACTTACTCTTTTGCTAAAAAGTAAGATCCATGAGAGCTGTTCTTAATAGTTAAACAAAATCGGTATAATAGTCTATTATCTTGTTCACCAATCCTGTATTTGGGCGCGCACATCATAGCCTAAATTGGGCAGAACTGAAACTTTCAAACACACTTCGTTTACATTTTTGCAAGGTAGTTAACATGTCACTACGCTCACGCCGTGAGTCATCTAAGTCTTCATCCCGAGTGGGAAAACCCGGTTTTAAACGTCCAAATTCAACACAACGAACCAAAAAACATTCGTCGCAGAATCGCCGTAAAACCGCTTCAAATAAGCCCAGAGTCGCGCCAGAAGATCGCAAGGTCATCATATTCAATAAGCCGTACGATACACTGAGCCAGTTCACAGATGGCGAAGGTCGCAAAACTCTCGCTGACTATATTGCGGTCAAAGATGTGTACGCGGCTGGCCGCCTTGATCGCGACAGTGAAGGCCTGATGGTGCTCACCAACGATGGTATCTTACAAGCGAAACTGACCCAGCCTAGCTCCAAGTCACCAAAAACTTATTGGGTTCAAGTCGATGGAGCACCAACCGAAGCAGACCTCGATAAGTTACGCAAAGGCGTTGAATTGAAAGATGGTATGACGCTACCAGCACAAGTGGAAATTATGTCAGAGCCGCAAGTATGGGACAGAAATCCTCCCGTGCGATTTCGCGCCAATATACCCACTACGTGGCTGGCCATCACGATCATTGAGGGACGTAACCGCCAAGTACGCCGTATGACGGCAAATATCGGTTTCCCGACTCTGCGCCTGATTCGCTATTCAATGGGGGATATTACGCTTGATGAGTTACAACCCGGTGAATGGAAAGAGATTAAATTATCAAACTAGTACGTTGACTCTCTACACATCCTTCGAGATAAGAGCCAAAACTAAAAAAACGCCACTTCAAATGAAGTGGCGTTTTGAATTTTCTGACCTGAGCGTTGGTTTACTCGGCGTCTTTATCTTTTGCTACTGTCACTGCAACCGCTAGTTCTTCAAGCGCTGCTGGGTTTGCAAGGCTTGGTGCGTCTGTCAGTAGACAAGAAGCCGCTGTTGTTTTAGGGAATGCAATCACATCACGGATGTTCTCTGTACCACATAGCAGCATCACTAGACGGTCAAGACCGAATGCAAGACCAGCGTGTGGAGGTGTACCGAATTTTAGTGCATCAAGCAAGAAGCCAAACTTAAGCTGCTGCTCTTCAGCCGTGATACCTAGAATATCAAATACCGCTGCTTGCATATCTGCGTTGTGGATACGAACAGAACCGCCACCCACTTCGTAACCGTTCAGAACCATGTCGTACGCGTTAGAGTTAGCCGCTGCTGGGTTCGCTTTAAGCTCTTCCGCAGTCACACCTAAAGGCGATGTGAATGGATGGTGCATTGCGTGTAGATTGCCTTCGTCATCTTCTTCAAACATTGGGAAGTCAACAACCCATAGTGGCGCCCATGCAGATTGGTCTGTTAACTCTAGGTCTGTACCTAGTTTCAGACGTAGCGCACCCATCGCTTCTGCAACGATACCCGCTTTATCTGCGCCAAATAGGATGATGTCGCCAGATTCTGCTTGAGTACGGTCTAGAATGCCGTTGATCACGTCTTCGTTTAGGAACTTAGCCACTGGAGACTGGATGCCTTCCATGCCAGCAGCACGGTCGTTAACCTTCATCCAAGCTAGACCTTTCGCACCGTAAATACCAACGAATTCACCGTAACCATCGATTTGCTTACGAGTCAGTGAAGCACCACCTGGTACACGAATTACCGCAACGCGACCTTTCTCATCGTTTGCAGGGCCAGAGAATACTTTGAACTCAACGTCTTTCACTAGATCAGCAACATCGACTAGCTCTAGCGGGTTACGTAGGTCTGGTTTGTCAGAGCCGAAACGACGAATCGCTTCACTAAATGGCATCACTGGGAATTCGCCTAGGTCCACGTTTAGTAGCTCTTGCCACATATCACGAACCATTTTCTCGGTCGTTGCGCGAACTTCGTCAGCCGTCATAAATGACGTTTCGATATCGATCTGAGTAAATTCTGGTTGGCGGTCAGCACGTAAGTCTTCGTCACGGAAACACTTAACGATTTGGTAGTAGCGGTCAAAACCAGACATCATCAGCAGCTGTTTAAATAGCTGTGGAGACTGAGGAAGCGCGTAGAAGCTACCTTTATGCACACGGCTTGGTACTAGGTAGTCACGCGCACCTTCTGGCGTCGCTTTTGTCAGTACTGGCGTTTCGATGTCTAGGAAACCGTTGTCATCTAGGAAACGACGAACGAAGCTAGACGCTTTAGCACGTAGCTTGATGCGGTCGCTCATTTCTGGGCGACGCAGGTCTAGGTAACGGTACTTCAGACGCTGCTCTTCAGAGTTCTTTTGGTTGAAGTCTAGAGGCAGAACGTCAGCACGGTTGATGATTTCAAGACCTTTTGCAAGGATCTCAACTTCACCTGTTGCCATGTCTTTGTTTACTTGGCTGTCTGGACGAACACGAACTTCACCCGTCAGTTTGATACAGAATTCATTACGAAGTGTGTTAGCCACTTCATACGCATCTGCCATATCTGGATCTACAACTACCTGAACGATGCCTTCACGATCTCGCATATCGATAAAAATAAGACCGCCTAAATCACGGCGACGGTTAACCCAGCCGCAAAGTTCTACAGTTTGTCCTGCAAGGGACTTGTTCAGGTGACCACAGTAATGGGTACGCATAATGAAATTCCCAATCTCTTTAAATTTGTTGATTACCATCTATCAGTGATAACGTCACAGATAGTGCAAAGTTCCATTTATACGCTGAAAGTTCGTTTAGATCGACTACCCAGCGTACAATTTATTGCGATTTATTATCTATTGATGCTTTTTAAACCAACTAAGGGATAAAACAGCAGCAATACAAGAAAATTGGCGCTGATTATACCCTTATAATGGGCGCTTCGGCAAAACTCAGTGAGAAGATATTGATAGTTAAATATGGACACTTTACCCCTTAGGCTCGGCCTGACCATGTGGTCACACAACAACTGGCAGCAAAGCTTTTATGGCAGCGGCACGAAACCAGCAGAAAGATTGGCGAAATACGCTCAGGTGTTCCATACAGTAGAAGGAAATACCACCTTTTACGCCACACCCAGTGCTTCCACCGTTTTGAACTGGAAAGCCGCCACACATGATGATTTTCGCTTTACCTTTAAGTTACCTAAAGCAATTACCCACCAGCAAATGCTCAAAGGCAGCCAAGCACAGCTGAAAGAATTCATGCAAATCATGGAGCCACTGCATGACCGCGTTGGACAGTGGACCATACAGCTGCCAGCGGCTTTTGGCCCAAATCATTTAGACGCACTAAAAAAGTTTTGCTCTCTCTTCCCGCCTAACTTTCCGATTGGCGTAGAAGTTAGACACCTTGAGTTTTTTGCGAAAGGCGACGCCGAAAAAGCCTTGAATCATTGGCTCATAGAAAAAGGGTATGACCGGATTATTATGGATAGTCGACCAGTATTTGCCGCAAAGCCCGAGAATGAAGCCATCATAGATGCGCAGATGAAAAAGCCCAAAGTCCCAGTGCATGCGATCGCGACGGCTGCAAACCCTATGATTCGCTTTATCGGTCATCCCGAAGAAAGTAAAAACTACGATTTTTTGGCACCATGGTTAACCAAGCTTCCTGAATGGATAAGCCAAGGGAAACAACCCTATGTAATGATCCACACCGCAGACAATATTGTGGCACCAGAACTTGCCGCTAACCTATACAGAATGTTGCAACAACACTCGGCTCTACCCGACTTAGCACCCTTTCCGGCCAACGATGGCAACTCTCAGATACAGATGTTTTAGCAGGAATCATTTGAAAGCATGACAGAGGCGCGAATTTCTCATAAAATACGCGCCTTTTTAATGGCGGCGATTTGCACCAGCCTTGGGTAAGAGAACGAGTTATGAATCCAAAAAGTAATCCAGATACCATTTTTTCGGCTCCAATCGATAAAATTGGTGATTTCACGTTTGATGAACGTGTCGCTGAAGTGTTTCCGGATATGATTCAACGCTCGGTCCCGGGTTACAGCAACATTATCTCGGCAATCGGTATGCTGGCGGAACGCTTTGTAAAACCACACTCGAATGTGTATGACCTAGGTTGCTCTTTGGGCGCGGCAACACTTTCGATGCGCCGCCATATACAACAAGAAGGCTGTCAGATCATTGCGGTCGATAACTCTTCAGCCATGGTAGAACGCTGCAAACTACACGTTAACGCTTACCGCAGTGATACTCCGGTCGATGTTGTCGAAGCGGATATTCGCGATATCAACATTGAAAACGCGTCGGTAGTGGTGCTGAACTTTACCTTGCAGTTTCTTTCACCAGAAGATCGTTACATATTGCTTGAAAAAATCTATGCTGGCTTACGCCCAGGCGGTATTTTAATTCTGTCTGAAAAGTTCGTATTCGAAGATCAAGTATCCAATGAACTGTTGATCGACCTGCATCATGACTTTAAGCGCGCTAACGGCTATAGCGAGCTAGAGATCAGTCAAAAACGCAGTGCCATCGAAAACGTAATGCGCCCTGACTCAAAAAGAGAACATAAAGAGCGATTCGCTAAAATTGGTTTCAGCAGCTTTGATGTGTGGTTCCAGTGTTTTAACTTTGGTTCCATGTTTGCCATTAAGTAAATGGCCGACTAACGAACACCGTATTTCTTTGTATGTCGTGACGCCCTAGAGCGATATACAATCTATGATTTTTCTGGGGATATAAATTTAGGTACCAGGTTCCGATTCCATGTTTAATTTCGCTAACTTTTACCAGCTGATCGCTCAAGATACTCGTTTACAACCTTGGCTAAACACGCTGCCTCAGCAACTGACAGACTGGCAAAATGCTGAGCATGGTGATTTTGGCCGTTGGTTGAAAGCTCTGAACAAGATCCCTCAAGGTCAACCGGATCACATTGATCTTAAAGAGTCTGTATCCATTAACAACATCGAGCCAATGCACGCTGGCGAGTTTAAGAAACTGGAGAACCTCTTAAAAACCTTCCACCCTTGGCGTAAAGGGCCATACCATGTGCATGGCATCCACATTGATACGGAATGGCGCAGTGACTGGAAATGGGATCGCGTACTGCCTCATATCTCTCCGTTAAAGAATCGCAGCGTGCTGGATGTGGGCTGTGGTAATGGTTATCACATGTGGCGAATGCTCGGTGAAGGCGCCCGTCTGTGTGTCGGCATTGACCCATCTCACCTGTTTTTAATTCAGTTTGAAGCGATTCGTAAACTGATGGGGGATGACCAGCGCGCTCACCTGCTACCACTGGGCATTGAGCAACTGCCAAAACTGGAGGCGTTCGACACCGTATTTAGCATGGGTGTCCTTTACCACCGTCGTTCTCCTTTGGATCACTTAATCCAGCTAAAAGACCAGCTTGTATCTGGTGGCGAACTGATTTTGGAAACGCTCGTGATTGAAGGGGATGAAACCTCGGTGTTGGTCCCTCTCGACCGCTACGCACAAATGCGCAATGTGTACTTTTTCCCATCAGCAAAAGCACTAAAAGTATGGCTAGAACAGGTAGGGTTCGTCGATGTACGTATTGTTGACGAGAATGTCACATCAACCGACGAGCAACGTACCACTGATTGGATGACGCATAACTCTCTGCCTGACTATCTAGATCCCAACGACCCAAGCAAGACTGTAGAAGGTTACCCTGCCCCTCGCCGAGCGGTTCTAGTTGCGAAAAAACCATAGTCTGCCAAGACTCACATAACAATTTGACAAGAAGTTAACTCATAAACAGGCGTTTACCGTTAACCTCTACACAAGCTTTATATACAAGATGAGGGTAATTTTTACCCTCATTTTAGTTTTCACAGACAACCCTTCTATCTTTGTTGCTATTTTGTGGTGGAGTAAGTTGTTGGTGATGAAACTTATACGCTAAACTCTTTAATTATAAATACTTAAAAACTATTGTCAGGTTTATCAATGCTAACCAGATTGACTCCAATCGTAGCCATCGCGCTACTTTCAGGCTGCGCGTTAACAAAAGGCGAGCAATTTCATAATGAAACGCTCACTTCTATTCAGGCCTCTGAAAATAAAATATCTACCCAGCTTGAAAACTTATCACTCCAGCTTGGTGAGCAAGAGAAGTACATAGAGTCATTAGAATCCAAAATTGCCACCCTAGATAAAGAAATTCTGCGTGTGAGAAGAGATGTCATCAGAGAGGTCAAAAAGAAAAATGCACCTGTCGTCGTTCCTGCCCCAGAACCCGTCCAAACCACCCCAACCTATGAAATCGTATTGGGTGAAGTTGAAAGAGTAACCATAGATGCCATTAAGCAATCTTTTGATGCTCGCGTCGATACCGGTGCCGCTACCTCTTCTTTAAATGCAATCGATATAGAAGAGTTCGAACGAAATGGTGATAACTGGGTACGCTTCCACCTGTCAGACGGTGAAACGCCACCGACAGAAGAAAACTGGATTGAAGCACCTATCGTACGCTATGTGAAAATTCGTCAATCTACGACTGATGAGCTAGAACGCCGTGCAGTGGTCGAGCTATGGGTTAAGCTGGGTAAGATCCATGAAAAAGCACAATTTACATTAGCTGATCGCTCTCAAATGACTCACCCAGTACTTCTGGGCCGTGAATTCATTCGCGATATTGCCGTTGTGGATGTGAGCAAAACATACATTCATACTAAAAAAACAAAAAGCTAAGAAAGGTCGCATATGACATCCAAAGTCCCTTTTTATGTTTCGGTTGCAATGCTCATCTTAGCCGGTATCGCACTGAGCATTTTCCGACACCAAACCTATGGCGTGCCATGGACACCAGGCGAAACCCGTCAGGTGTGGGATATTGAAGCCCGCGTCGAATTTAACGCCCAAGGCAAACCCGTTAAAGCCTCTCTCGCCGCTCCAAACACGCAAAATGGCTTTACTCTCGTTAGTGAATCCTCTTCATCATCGGGTTATGGCGTTTCTTACATCAATACCGAAACCGGTCGCCGTGCTGAGTGGTCCATCCGAAATGCAGTCGGTCCTCAAACGATTTACTATAAGGCGCAGTTCTTGGTTGACCCGCAAGCCAATGTAGACGCGATCGAACCTAACGAAGAGATTGAGCCACCAACGTTTGATGGCCCGAAAGAAGCCGCTGCTAAAGCACTTATCGACTTGGCCAACCAGCGCTCAGCCGATGACATCACGTTCACGCGAGAACTCATCAAAACCCTGAATGACTCCGAAAGCCAAAACTCCGCGTTGCTGCTGCACGATATGTCTAAGGTGGAAGCGTTAGATAAGCTACTCGACTATGCGCAAATTCATGGCCGAGTGGTTGGCGTCATTGAGCTGGAAGATGGCAGACGCCGCCAAACCATTCAGCACATGAATCAAGTATGGGACGGGAAACAATGGGTATTGTTTAACCCTGAAAGCGCAGAGCACATCACCGCTCAAAACATCTTGATTTGGGACCAGTCCAATATTTCATTACTGGATTTGATGGGTGGACAAAACAGCCAAGTGCATTTCTCGATGATTGTTCAGGAGGTTTCTCCTCAGCAAGCCACTGACGACAAAGTTCAAGCTGACGGTTTATTAAACTTCTCGATTCATAGTCTTCCTTTGGAAGAACAAGCGATGTTCAAAACCATTATGCTGATCCCGATCGGTGCACTGATTGTGGTATTCCTGCGCGTGATTATTGGCCTGAAAACCTCGGGAACATTCATGCCTGTGCTGATTGCTGTTGCGTTTGTACAAACTCAACTGGTGACAGGTATTGTCGGTTTCTTGCTGATTGTTGGTACAGGTCTGGTGATTCGCAGTTACCTTTCCCGGCTCAACCTCCTTTTAGTCGCAAGGATTTCTGCGGTGATCATTGCCGTAATTATGATCATATCGATCTTTACGGTAGTGGCCTTTAAGATTGGTCTAACCGAAGGTTTATCCATCACTTTCTTCCCGATGATCATTCTGTCTTGGACAATTGAGCGCATGTCCATCTTATGGGAAGAAGAAGGTGCAAAAGAAGTGTTGCTGCAAGGCGGTGGCTCGCTATTGACCGCTGTACTGGTTTACCTTGCGATGACTAACTCGTTCATTCAGCACTTAACCTTTAACTTTATCGGTCTGCAGCTGATTGTTCTGGCGGGTATTCTACTGCTAGGCACTTACACAGGTTACCGTTTAACAGAGCTTCGTCGTTTTAAACCACTAGCGGAGGATTAAGCGATGCTTTCACGTTTAACTTCGCGTTTTACTACCCCAAATAAGCTTCGCCATAAGGGGATCATGGGAATGAACCAACGTAACCATAGTTACATTGGTCGTTACAATGATCGCTCTAAATACCCTTTGGTGGACGATAAGCTTAAAACAAAAATCATTGCTGAGGCGGCTGGTGCCACAGTGCCCAAGCTTATCGGCGTGATCCGTAACCAAGCGGATGTTCCATCAATTCATAACATGGTTAAAGATTGGCCCGGCTTTGTAATTAAACCTGCTCAGGGAAGTGGTGGTAAGGGTATTTTAGTCGTCACTTCGCATAAAGACGGGGTATACACCAAGCCTTCCGGTTCAACCATCAATAAGGAAGATGTTGAGCGCCACATCAGTAATGCCTTAGCGGGGCTATTTTCACTTGGTGGTAAAAACGACGTTGCGGTTGTCGAAAACCTGATTAAGTTTGACGACTGCTTTGATGGTTTCAGCTACGAAGGGGTACCCGATGTTCGTATCATCGTGTTCAAGGGCTATCCTGTCATGGCAATGATGCGTTGCTCTACCGCAGCCTCTGATGGTAAGGCCAACCTTCACCAAGGTGCTGTCGGCGTAGGTATTGATATTGCCACTGGTAAGGCGATCCGCGCGGTCCAATTTGATCAACCAGTCACTCACCATCCTGATACTGGCAAAGACCTTTCGACCTTACAAATCCCTCACTGGGAGCGTTTGCTGGTATTGGCGTCTAGCGCTTGGGAGATGACAGGGTTAGGCTATATGGGAACCGATATGGTGTTAGATAAGGAAGAAGGGCCGATGGTGTTAGAGCTGAACGCTCGCCCGGGCTTAGCGATTCAAATTGCCAATGGAGCAGGCCTGCTTCCAAGACTTCATCATATCGAGAACATCGGGACACCGATGCGCTCCCCTACTCCTGAAGAGCGAGTGGCCTACGCCGCGAAGCAATTTGGTACAGCGGCCAAGTTCAGCACTTCATAAAAAGCACCAAGCCCTATTCATTCGAGTAGGGCTTTTCGTTATCCCTGCGAGCCTAAATAACATCACCATCGTTGTGGCGAAAACTAAAAAGCCCGGCATTAAATAATGCCGGGCTTTTGCGATATTAGCAGAGTGAACTGTTACAGCTCTTCGATGAGCTCTTGGGCTTCACTCTTCGGCTTTTCGGTTTGACCAAAGCCACGCAAACCAACCACATGTACGTGTTCGTGGTCTTTAAACACCTTACGCACCAGTTTGTAGGTCGTACCTTTCTCTGGGCTGATGTTCTCTGGTGCCGCGATAAGAAGCTGCATATCCAAACGGTCACACAGTTCAAACAGTGTCGAGATAGACTTCGCATCCAGGCGGGCTGCCTCATCGAGGAACAGCAAGCGACAAGGCACAATGTCTTTACTGCGCAGACGGCGTGACTCTTCTTCCCAACTCTGAACCACCATCAATAGAATAGACTGACCCGTACCGATCGCCTCACCCGTTGATAGCGCGCCAGATTCCGCTTGTAACCAACCGTCTGAGCCACGGTTTACTTCCACGCTTAACTCTAGGTAGTTACGGTAGTCCAGCAACTCTTCACCCAATACCTGAGGAGAACGCTGCCCCATATCGATGTGTGGGTTTACACGCTGGAATAACTTCGCCATCGCTTCAGAGAAGGTATAGCGAGAGGTTTCAAACAGATCCTTGTGTTGCTCTTGTTGAGAAGCCAGACCATGAAGCAAGATTTCGTGGCTTTCACGAATCTTAACGTTCAAGCGCACGCCTTTTACCTGACCAAATCCAATGTTAGACAAACCTTGGTTTAGCATACGAATACGGTTCTGCTCACGCTGAATCGTCTTCTTAATGATGCTAGCGGCAGATTCAGAACTGATCGCCAGACGGTTTTCACGCTGGGTCAGCTCTTCGGTTAGACGCGCCAGCTCAACTTCCATCTCTTCGATCGCTTCAACCGGATCATCGGTATGGATAATGTCTTGGCGAATACGCTCACGAAGATGCTGGTAGACAGCAATGTAGAACAATACCTTACGTTCAGGGCGAGCATTGTCTTCTGATAGACGCAGTGCATCACGCAGATCATCGTTGTCCGCGACGGCTAAACGAAGTGCACCGAGCGATTTATCCGACATCGAACGAAGCTCGTCTGCTGACATGTACGCCAGCTCGCGCTTGTGTAAACGACGTTCAACATCATTTTCACGTGCCAAGCGGAGCACCGAACACCAGCCTGCTTTTGCCGCGACAACAAACTTACGCAACTCTGCATACTCTTTCTGAACTTTCTTAAGGCGTTTCGCAAGGCCTTTCATTTCAAGTTCTGTCGAGGTAATCGTGCGCTCGTATTCGCTCTTGCGGCTGCGTGAGGTGTGTAAACGCTCTTGCAGTTCGTCACGACGACGCATTGCACGCTCTTCTGCACCCTCGTCCGCGTTGACGCCAAACTCTTGTAGCTCTTGCTTGAACTCTTGAACAGTTTCCAGCTTCGCTTGGTGTGAACTCTTCAGTGATGCCAATACCTGGTTGTATTGGTTTATCTGGCCTTGAGACTGTTTCAACTCTTCACGAGCACGGGTACGAGCACGTTCTGCTTGAACCAGCTTCGACTTAAGCTGCTCGCTCAGCTCACTGCTCTTGTTTAGCAGGTCAACAGAGTCCGAATACGCAAAGTAATGACGGCGCTCAACCAAGTCTGACAACGCGAAGATTTGCTTTTTCAGATCCTGCAGGCGTTGGTCAGCGGCTTTATATTCCGCTTCTAACGCATCAAACTGTTCAGGGTCAGCTTCAAGTGCAGTGGCCACTTTTTCCAGTTCAGCTAGGGCTTTACCGTGACTATTTAGGAAGGCTTTCGCTTCTGATAGCTGAGTGATTTTCTCTTCTAGCTCGTCAAAACGTGCTTGTAGCGTCTCATCTTCAATCAGTGCCATGTGAGGCGCTAACTTATCTAGAGCAGACAAAGCTTGCTTACTGCTTTGTAGTTGCGAACGTTGCTGCTGCTCTTTTGCATCCAAATCCGCAAGTAGGCGCACAACGTGGTTACGCTTTTCACGCAATCCTGCCAGCGCTTGCTCTGGGTCTGATTCAAACGCAACCTGAATGTGTTTCGCGACAAAGCTGTTAAACGCTTGGTATAAACGTTGAAGCTTTTGAGAATCAAACGCAGCTTTAGCGTGTTGTTCCACCACTTCGTCACGCTCAACGCGTAACAGCTCTAAACGTTGTTCTCGTGCAGCTCGGCCAAACAGTGGGATTTCAGGCAGACGAGAGTAACGCATTTGGCGCTCGTTCATACGAACACATACCGCGCCTTCTAACTCTTCAGCATTGAATGAGCTGTCATCAAAGGCATCCACATCACCTTCAATGATGTATAGGTCTTCTGGACAATCGTCCAGCTCCACCAGCTTTTCTTCGATGCCAGAGAGATCAGACACCACGATCGCGTGACGAGCCGGACCATACATAGCACTAAAGTATGGCGCATCATCAATCGTGATATCGTCATAGATTTCAGACAGTAACACGCCACCAAGCGTATCTGCTAAGCCTTTGAGACGTGAGTCATTTGAACCACCCGGAGAGGCCAAACGTTCAATTTCGTTTTCCAATTGAGCGCGACGCTCAGCAAGCTTGTCTTTGGCTAAAGACTGTTGTTTTTCTTGCTCGAGAACAACCTGCATCTGAGACATAACGGCTTGGCTGTCATGCAGCTCAGCACCGCTCTGCTCACGCAGTGTTTCCAGCGCGTCGTTTGCTGCAATCCATGTCGGCGCAATCGCTTCAAGCTTGCGAATCTCACTGGCAGAGTCTTGCTCAATACGGCGTTGCTCACTGCGCTCTTCACGAATGTCTTCTTGAGCCATTTCCAGCGACTCAATCTGCATTGCGTGACGTTCACGCTCTTGTTCAAACGCGATTTCATCTGTCAGCTCAACATGGTGTTGTTTGCGGTAGCCATCCACCAACTCACGCGCTTGGCGCTGCTGGTTAAGGCTACGCTCCAAATCACGATGCTGTGCACGCCACTGCTGCTCATTTTGCGCAACGTGTTCCGCGTTACGTGCTTTTTGTAGCACTTGCTTCGCGTGGCCAGCGGCTTCTTTTCGCTCTACCTGCCCAACAATGCTTTGCACCAACTTCAGTGCTGTATCAAACTGCTGCGCCGCCGCTGATGACATATCCAACTTGTGCTTAACCGAAAGCAGTGTGTTGGTATTTTCAGACTCTTGGGTCTTAAGGTCAGAAACCAGCGTCTGGGCACTTTCCGCTGTCAGGCTTTCATCATCCAGCAACTGTTTGGCTTTTTCTAACGCTTGTACCGCTTGCTGATATTGCAACGCGCGTGTTTGCTGCACGTCCAACGCTTGTTGGTAATCTGCCAGCTGAGTTTTCAGGCTGTCGACTTCTTCTTCAGAAACGGTGGCTTGTTCTTCTGCCATCAGCACACGTTCTTGTGCTTCTTCCACCACCATCACTTGCTCTTCAAGGCGCTCACTCAGCTCCTCAAGATCTTCCTGATAGCGGGAAATTTTCTCTTGCTGACGCAAGGCATTTTGCACAAGCTGTAGGTGGTCCGATGCAGCTTGATAGTCTTGCTCTAGTGCAGATTCAGACTCGACAAGCAGCTCTAACTCTTCCTGAACTCGATTCAGTAAGTTGTTTTGTTCAACCAGCGTCTCACGTGAACCAAACAGTTCTGAACGTAGAGCCAGTGTTTTATCTAGCTTATTGCGACGATCATTGGCATGGCGCATGTAGTCAGCTGCCACGTAGTTCGTCGATTCAGTGATCAGGTGTTTGAATAGGTCACGGTCCGCCTGCGTGGTTTTGATCGCTTCTAACGTCATGCGGTTTTCACGCAGCGCCGATTCCATATCTTGGAATGCTTTCTTCACACCACCGTTTTGAGGCAGAAGATAATCACGCAGAGAACGGGTAATAGCACTTGAAATACCGCCGTACAGGGAGGCTTCGATCAAGCGATAGAATTTAGAACGGTCGCTAGAGTTACGCAGTTTCTTCGGCACAACACCAAACTCAAACATTTGAGCGTGATATTCCACAATTGATGAGAAGGATTTGAACTGCACACCTTCAAATTCTGCAATCGCGTCTTTCACTTCATTGATTTGACGGACACGCGCTTGAGTAGCCGAAACGCTTTCAACCAACACATCGGTCGGTTTTACGTGGCTTGGAAGGCCTTGGATAACAAAAGGTTTGATGTCTACTTTCTTATCACGGCCTGCGACTTGCTGCAGTTTTACCGCAAAAAGCAGACGCTGGTTACGAGAGTTAACCACATCCAGTGCCGCATAACACGCACCTGGCTGGAGCTTACCGTACAGACCTTTATCACGAGAAGATTGGCTACTGCCCGCTTCTGTCGTGTTACGGAAATGCAGCAGCGTTTGATCGGGGATCAAAGCGGTAATAAAGGCCGCCATTGTGGTGGACTTACCCGCACCGTTACCACCAGATAACGTTGTTACCAAACCATCAATATCAAAGGTACGAGCAAAGAAGCCGTTCCAGTTCACCATGGTCAGCGATTGATATTTACCACGTTCAATCATGCTTCACCTTCTTCTACAGTTTCTTCTAGGACTTGCTCATGTTCGTCGCTTTCTTCTTCTGAAAGCAGGCTACCTTGGCTTGGCTCTTTGGTATGCACAACGGCCTCACCGTCACGGATCAGACGTAACTGTGCTTCACGCATATCATCACCCACGCGCACATCGGCACCAAAGCGGAACACGGATTCGCTAATGCTGAATTTACCCGTTTCGCCGATATTGATGATCATACCTAGGCGACGCAGACGACGCAGAGACGTGCGCACTTTTTCAAACAGCTTTTCTTTATCAAGGTCAGAGCCATTAGCGCGGTTTGTCGCCAGCTTGATGAGTTTCTTCTCGTCAGCCAGCGCGATGAGTTCTTCATACAATTCTTGATTGGTGAAGATACCTTCATGAGCTAAACGTTCTGGGCTTAGGTAAAGGAAACACAACACCTTACCCACCAGCATGTCCAGCTCTGATAATACGCTTCGGCCAATCAAAGACGTAGAACGCGGACGAAGGTAAAAGAAACCTTCCGGAGCTTTCACCAGTTCAGTGTTGTAGCGTTGATAAAAAGATGAAAGCTCTACTTCAAAATCAGACAACAACGCGTGGTTGTCTAAATCTTCACTAGAGATATGACGCCCAGCTCGCAGCATGCTATCCAACGCTGGGAACAGAGGGTTAGAAATTGCTTTTACCAGATTTTCTGGCATGTATTCATTAGTATCGGTCGATGACATTTGCTTGTACCTTTGCCCCAAATTCGTTGATCGCTTGCCAGTCTGGTTGAATCGCTTGATAGTCGGATTCTGAGTAACCTAAACGAACCGCCTGATCGACGACAATGCGGGCTAAATCAAAGTGATGAGTGCGCGGGTGCTGGGCAAGGTAGTCTCGCAGTACAGCCCCAAGGTCAATGGGTGTACCTTGCTCTTTGTGCACTCTCAGCATGTCTGCAATGCGCTCAGATAACTCATCATTGACTTGTTGAAACTCTTCGTATTCCACTTCCATTGGCACCTGACCCGTCACTTCATCGTCACGCAGTACCAGGGCTTCATCACGAAGGTCACTGAGCCTTTCTACATCTGCATAAGTCAGATACCAAGGCATATCGAAGTAATCTTTTATCGATTGACGTAAACGCGTACTGAAGGCACGGTTCTTATCCATATCGATGGCCGTACGAATAAACTTGTGAACGTGACGGTCGTAGCCTATCCACAGGTCAATCGCTTGCTGACCCCAACTGGTGATTCGATCCAGTTTCATCTGCAAGCCAAATAGCGCTTCTTCAATAAATTCCAGTTCATCATCACCGTAGACGATTTCCTGAATATCGAGGATCTGAGTCTGTAACTCGTCACTCGCTGCTTGCAGCGTATCTTGAAGCTCTTTCAGTGTGGTGGATGTTTCAGACAGTAGCGCTTCACAGTTATTGATCGCATCACGCCAATCTTTATTAAGCAGGTCGGCAATCTGCTGTTTAACAGATTGTTGTTGCTCATCCATCACACGTTGGTTGAGATCGATTTGATCGAATATTTCCCCAACCGAATATTTGAGTACGCCGTAAACATTCTTTTTCCAATGACCCGGTGTACCGCCCTTTTGTGCCGCTTCGATAGCTTTGGCCATCTCGCCTGCAACCATAGACAGTTGAATAGAAAGTCGTAGTTTGGAAAATTCTCGGTGACGTACGTAGTAGTCGGTGATACCGATTGCCAGAGGAGACAAGCGGTAAATGCTCGCGCCATCGGTAATTTCGCTGGTAAAACGACTCATTAATCGTTGTTTCACCAGTTCGTTAATGGCGTTGTTTGCCCGGAAAGCCGAAGCGTCTCCGGTTTCTTCAAATAGCCGAGTGACGATAGAGAACGCATCATGCAGTTCACCTTCACCCAATTCTTCATCAAACCTTTCGTTGCTAAGTACGGCAATGGCGATCAGAAAAGCCAATCGTTCAGTCGTCAGGTTCAATGAGAAATCGTGCTGCTTCACCCAGCTGACCAATTCATCGATTGGTTGCTCTGCAGCATTGAGAGTCATCTCACTCATTGTTATTCCTGTTTTTCTTTCTTTTTAGCCCATACATGAATGTAACGGCCTAATGAGAGGTATGGCTCTTGTCGACAAAGTTGCTTTTCGAGTGCCAACACATCTTCATACTGGTAATCGCCTGTGTATTGCATATTTCCAATGTAATCACTAAAACAGCGGATACCTGATTTACCACAGATTTCAAAACCTGCGTCTTCGATCCATTGGTAGACGTCTTCAGGTTTCAAGCCTTTCTGTGGCTGTAATTTAAATCTTTTACGGTGCGGCATTCCTTCTAGCACATGAGGGATATTGCCGCACACAACATTTTTGTACACCAGCCCATGATGGTTATAGAACATGATGGATGCCGCCCCACCCGTTTTCACTTGCTGTAGTACTGTTTCCAATGCTGATTTAGGATCCGCCAGCCACTCCATAACCGCATGGAACATGACCACATCGACTTTATCTGTCAGATGGTTTTCTATCATTTGGACGGGCGAATGAATCAGGCGATACTGCTCAAGCAGGCCATTTTTTTCAATATCCTGTTTTGCTAACTGCAACATTTCCGAAGATAGATCACATAACGAGATATGGTGTCCGAGCTTGGCAAGCTTTTGTGACATTTGTGCTAAACCGCCACCCGCATCTAAGACTTCGAGCGATTGTTCCTGCCCACCCACTTTGGCTAGTAATTGCTCTAAATCTTCCCAAACAATGACTTGACGTATTTCGCCTTTGTCAGAGCCATATATGTTTTTTGCAAATTTGTGGGCAATATCGTCGAAATTGCGGTCTTCAGTCACAGCAGCTTAAGGTATTATGTCCAATCGTGCTGCTATTCTGTCACAAGAAAAGCAGGAATAAAGAGGGTTTCTCTTAAAAAATAATCAACTGATGTTTTTTCGGGCTATTTAGTATGTTTGAGCTGAAAAAAGTGCTGTCTTCACTCCTTATGCCATTACCTGCAATGCTTATCATCGGTATTGCGGGCTTGATGTTAATTATGTTTACAAGGAATCAGAAGACAGGCTGTTTTATCGTCCTTTTCTCGTTCATTGGTATTTTCCTCATCGCATTTCAACCTGTTTCTTCCAGACTCCTGATGCCTCTCGAACGTCAATACACTGCATTTTTTCCGGTAGACGAATCGATTGACTACGTCATGGTGCTTGGCAGCGGACATGTTGTCGATGATGAAATCCCACCAACCTCTGAGCTAAGCCGCACAGGTTTAATGCGTCTGACAGAAGGGATCCGTATTATGCGCATTTATCCTGGCTCAAAGCTGATTCTGTCTGGCTATTCGGGCGGTTCTGAAGTCAGCAATGCGCGGATGATGGCAAAGGTCGCCTTAGAGCTTGGGGTCGCCAAGTCTGACATTATTCTTTTAGAAACGGCGAAAGATACTTGGGAAGAAGCGCGTCAGGCTGCAGCGTTTGTCAGTTATAAAAAACTGATCCTAGTCACCTCGGCTAGCCACATGGAGCGCGCACTGAATGAGTTTCACGCGGCGGGTTTGAATCCATACCCTGCACCAACCAATTACCTTGCTCATCAAAATGTGACTCAGCCTTGGGTTAAGTACACACCTAAAGCGGTTTACCTAGAACAAACTGAGCGCTACTGGCACGAAACGCTAGGTCGCTTATGGCAAACACTACGCGATTGGATATCGAAGCCTGACAAAGCCAGCTTGCCTGTTACTGAAAATGAGGAATAAAAAAATACCGAGGTGAAAGCCTCGGTATTTTTTTATCTGATTGTTTTACCCGCTTAGTCACCCGCAAACATGTACCCTTCGCCGTGTACCGTAACGAAGATTTGTGGGTTCTTAGGGTCGAACTCCATCTTGGCACGCATGCGACGGATCAACACATCAATCGTACGATCGTTCGGGGCATCTACTCGGTGGCTGATCATATTCAAAATTCGCTCACGACTCAGTACCTGTCTAGGGTGCGACGATAATGCTACCAACAACTCATATTCCGCTTTGGTTAATTTGACAGGTTCACCGGCATGGCTTAAGGCGCGGCGCTGAATATCAAATGTCCACTCTCCAAAGCGAACAACGTGTTCATCCTGTTTGGTGTCATCAATGACCCCTGAAGCACTGCGCGCGTTTGAAATTCGCCACAATAAGTTTTTTACGCGCACCAAAAGCTCTCTAAGCTCAAATGGCTTGGTTACGTAATCATCGGCGCCCATTTCTAGGCCAACAATTTTATCAATGCTATCCGTGCGTCCTGTTACCAGGATAATCCCAATGTCTGATTTACTGCGCAGTTCGCGAGTTAGCATCAAACCATCCTCACCTGGAAGGTTGATATCTAGCATCACCAAATCTATCGCATTGTTCTGTAGCGATTCGCGCATTTCTTCGCCGCTTTCAGCTTCGCTTACTTGGTAACCTTCATTCTGAAAATAGCCAACGAGCTTGCTGCGAGTTACCGCGTCATCTTCTACAACTAGTACGTGATAGTTCATTTACACCACTTATTTACATTGGTCATCGTATTAATCTGTATTCTATTCATAACTAGTAACATTTCTAGTATTTGTCACTTTAAATCGAAGAAAGATGATTTTTTATTGATTCAAAACAAACCCCGCTGTCCCGTTCATTTTTATTTATATTCAATCTTAATCTAGCACAAGCGGCATTATCGCTATTCATTTTTATTCTGTAGACTACACAACAGTTATCTTAGGAGTCTCACCTAATGCAAGAAATTAAAGCATTCAATGAAAAACGCGCTGAAATCTATTGGTGGCTATCAAGCCTATTGGCAAGAGAGCTAACGCAAGAAGGCCTAGAACAATATCATTCTGCAGAAATTCGTTCTTTTCTGTCAGGTCTTGGCGAAAATGAGTCGCTGAAACCTGCTGTTACAAAAGTCGTCGATACGCTCAATCGTCTATTAGACAGAGATGATGCACAGCTAGAGTTGGCCGCTGACTTCTGTGACCTATTCCTAAAATCAGACAAAGACTCTGCCCTCCCATATGCGTCTATGTACATTGGTAAGTCTGGGTTATTGGATGATAAACCTGCACGAGAAATCGAAGCATTGATGCAAACTCGTGGTATCACCGTTGATAAAAATCTTAACGAGCCTGCAGATCATATCGCTATCGAACTAGATTTCTTAGGCAACTTAATCATTCTTTCCAATAAGTTAGATAATGAAAGTGAGCTAAACTCCGCTTTAGAGGAACAAGAGCACTTCATTCAACAACACTTGCTGAGTTGGGCACCACAGTTTTCTGCAAAATGTCAGAAACTGGATAAGTTTGGCTTTTACGCAGCGATCGTTCAATTGCTTGTCTCTTTCCTAGAATTGGATTGCCGCTATCTAAACGGTGAATAGAATCCCATATTCTTTGTGGGCTTTAATCTGATCAGCAAACCTTTTATTTGCTCTTAAAAGGTTTGCAGTCTAGAATCTTGGCCGCAAACGATAACAATGAACGAAATGAATACAAACCGCTAAAAAAGCGGTTTTTGTGTTTCTGATACTTTCTGCCAAATTATTCTAAACTTGAATATACCTCCGTGGCAGCTATCGACAGGACAGAACTCTATGGCCACTATTAAAGACGTTGCCCGCTTAGCTGGTGTGTCAACGACAACGGTTTCACATGTAATTAATAAAACACGCTTTGTTGCTGAAGCTACTCAAGAAAAAGTAATGGAAGCAGTCAAAGAGCTAAACTACGCACCAAGTGCAGTTGCTCGTAGCTTAAAGTGCAACAGCACGCGAACCATTGGCATGCTAGTCACTCAGTCGACTAACTTATTCTTCTCAGAAGTTATCGACGGTGTTGAAAGTTATTGTTACCGTCAGGGTTACACGCTAATCCTGTGTAATACAGGTGGTATCTACGAGAAACAGCGCGACTACATTCGTATGCTGGCAGAAAAGCGTGTCGATGGCATTCTTGTGATGTGCTCTGATCTGACTGAAGAACTGAGTGAAATGCTCGCACGTCACAAAGACATTCCTAAAGTTATCATGGACTGGGGCCCAGAAAGCTCTCAAGCAGACAAAATCATTGATAACTCGGAAGAAGGTGGCTATTTGGCGACTAAGTACCTGATTGATCATGGTCATAAAGACATTGCTTGTTTAAGTGGGCATTTTGAAAAACTCGCCTGTCAGGAACGTATCGCTGGTTACAGACGTGCGATGGAAGAAGCCAACTTAGCTGTTGATGAAGACTGGATTTTAGAAGGTAACTTCGAGTGTGACACCGCGGTACTGGCAGCAGATAAAATCGTCGCCATGGACAAAAAACCTTCAGCAGTTTTTTGCTTCAATGACACGATGGCGCTTGGCCTGATGAGCAGACTGCAACAAAAAGGAATCCGCGTACCTGAAGACATGTCTGTGATTGGCTATGACAACATCGAGCTAGCAGAGTACTTCTCTCCACCATTGACGACTGTACACCAACCAAAACGCCGTGTTGGTAAAAACGCGTTTGAAATTCTTCTAGAGCGTATCAAAGACAAAGAACACGAGAAGCGTGTATTTGAAATGCACCCAGAAATAGTGGAACGTTGCACAGTACGTGATTTGAATAAATAGTCGAATTGTGCGTTTAACCCTTTGATTAATTGATGGTTAAACGCACACCACCCGCCCCTTTACTGAAGCAAGATCACATTTAAATGATGTCGTCATGATAATCTGAACGATTTTTATTTATCCTCTGAATGTTCGACCACAGCCACGAACAGGGCAAACTATTCCGAAAGGGTAGGACGCAAAGCCACCGGCCTTCAAGTACATTGTTACCAGGTAGCGGGGTTGCCGAACGGCAAGAGTGCAAATGCAATACTAAGAGAAACTTAACAAACCCTCTGTACTATTTAATTTGCGACAGAGGCTCAATCTTTACAGACTATTGCATATCTGTATGACACCATATTGACAAAGTATCTGCATAATTTTGCTAATCTCTCGGACCTGAATTGGTGGCGTATTGATATACACCGAGAAAAGACTGCATGGATAAACCAATACTTAAAGACTCTATGAGGCTATTTCAGCGTCTAGGGAAAATCCACTCTCGCTCAATGTTTGGCGGCTTCGGCATCTTTGCCGATGATACGATGTTTGCCCTTGTGGTAAACGACAAGCTGCACATTAGAGCAGATGATGAACTGACAAAGAAATTTAAGACATTAGGGCTTGAACCATACGTTTATAAAAAGCGTGGTTTCCCGGTAGTGACAAAGTACTTTGCTTTGACGGAAGACTGGTCAAATGACGCTCAGCGCACGCTTGATATCGCACAAGAAGCACTCGAAGCAGCCAAGCAAGATAAACAAGTTCAGGCACAAGCCAAGCCAAATCGTCTCAAAGACTTGCCTAACCTACGCCTAGCAACAGAGCGTATGTTGAAAAAAGCGGGTATCTCAGATGTCGAGTCGCTTGAAAAAGCAGGTGCTGTTGAGGCATTTAAAGCCATTCAATCGACGCACACATCCGATTTAAACATGGAGCTGCTTTGGGCTTTAGAGGGCGCGATCAATGGTACACACTGGTCTGTGATCCCCCAATCGCGCAGAGAAGAGTTACTCAGTATGTTAAATGACTAAGTTTAAAAAGTTCTGAAAAAGTCAGCCTCGTGCTGACTTTTTCTATTTTAGGGAAATTTTTTGCTTCCTAAGACGTTCTTATCCGGTATACAAAGTGGGAGCGTTATTCTTATGATGGTTTCCCCACATTAAGCTGAATGCACTCTTTGACATAGGAAGCGGCAATGAATAAAAAATTGATTCTGGGCTTATTTTTGGCTGGTCTCATCATCTTTTTAGCGATCAATTTTGGCCAATATTTCACATTGGAAAATGCCAAAGCTCAACAAATCGCTCTGGATGATTATATTCACGCTAATTTCGCCCTGGCAGCACTGATCTACTTCATCACTTATATCGCCATCACTGCATTCTCAATACCGGGGGCAGCTGTCGTAACTCTGTTGGGTGCGGCTCTATTTGGTTTCTGGACAAGTTTACTGTTGGTTTCATTCGCCAGCACAATAGGCGCAACGCTGGCTTTTTTAAGTAGCCGTTTCTTGCTGAAGGAGTGGGTACAAACTAAGTTTGGCGAAAAGCTTCAAGCGATCAACCAAGGCGTTGAACGCGACGGTGCGTTCTATCTTTTCTCATTGCGCCTTATTCCGGTGTTTCCATTCTTCTTGATTAACCTTTTGATGGGCCTGACGCCAATCTCTGTCAGCCGTTACTATTTCGTCAGTCAATTAGGAATGTTGCCAGGCACCGCCGTCTATTTAAACGCAGGGACACAATTGGCACAAATCGAGACGCTATCGGGCATTGTTTCCCCTTCTGTATTAGCTTCGTTTGCGCTACTGGGCCTGTTTCCTATCATTGTGAAGTGGTTAATGTCTAAGCTTAGATCACCACAACCTGACAATGGCCACTCTTAATGAACGTATTCACTGCCAATAATCCACCTGAGGCTCATATTATCTGCGAGCTGCTTAAGTCTCATGGAATTCGATGCGAAGTTCGTGGAGAAGGCATTTTTGGGCTTCAGGGTGAAGTACCTTTTGGTGAGAATAGTGCCCCCTATGTCTGGCTATTGGACCATGATAAAGAGAACGCGGCGAACGAAGTGATTCAGCAGTTCTATTCCCCTATTCAGGGACACCCGTGGACATGCCATAAGTGCGGAGAAATAAATGAACCTCAGTTTGCTGTTTGTTGGCAATGCGGCTCAGCTTCTCACTAAGCGGATGTAATTTGCTGTTTGATAAAATCGATGGAGTGTTGATTGAATTCATCCGCTCGCTCTACGTTACAGACATGGCCACAGTTTGGTATCTCTAAAAGCTTGCTACGGCTATGTACAGCAACCATTTCTTTCACGGGCTTGATAAACATGTAATCACGCTCACCCATTAGATAGAGTGTGGGAATCGGTAATTCTCGATCTTTAAAGTAACGCATTAGCGGGTTGACTTCGGTTGTCAGGATATACCAGCGTTTAAATTCGTTTTGGCATAATTTCTTGGCTTCACGAATAAAAAGGTGGCGAGACTCTCTTTGAGCGCGTTGCGGCATAACAATATAAGCAAATAAACTGTACAACCACATGTAAGGCACTATGTGTTTGCATAGGTTACCCACACGTACCAGAAACTGTGAACGCATGTTAAAGCGTGTTACAGCGCCTCCCAGCACCATAGACTTAACACGATCAGAGGCTAATTCAGCGATGTTTCGTACGATTATTGTCCCCAATGACATACCCACGAAATGTGCAGAAGAAATTTTGAGGTGATCTAAGACTTTTAAAATATCTTGTGTCACTTCTTTAAAGGTATAGCGATTGGAAATGAGCTCTTTAAGCAGTTGATTAGATTTACCATGTCCGCGTAGATCCAATAAAAGCAAATTAAAGTGTGCTTTATAGGCTTTGATCTGCTTAAACCAAATCGATGAACTTCCCCCCGCACCATGCACAAAAACGACCCACTCTTTGCTGGTAGGATGTACATAAGTTTTGTGAAAAAGCAGTGTAGAACTCATATCGTTGGTTTGATGGTATTACTGACAAAATGGAAGACAAGAAGACTACCACAAAGTGACGGCCTTGAAATTCAGCTTATACCATTTCTTGCTCTCTATCCTGTCTCAAAAAGAAAAAAGGCGTCGATTGACGCCTTTACTCTATTTTTTTAATGATGTTCTAACGCTTGCTGGTACAAAGCAACATACTCATTGGCGGCTTTGTTCCAACAAAAATTTTGCCCCATTGCTTGAAGCTGTACACGCCTAAACTCATCCGGTTGCTGAGCGTAAAGCAGTAACGAACGCTGTAAGGTTAAAAGCAAATCCTGCGGTTCAGGTTGCATGAAAACAAAACCTGTCGCCTGCTCTGGGTTTTCATCGTAATCATTGACGCTGTCTTTCAGACCACCCACACCGCGTACAATCGGTAGTGTTCCATAAGCCATGCTGTAGATCTGATTTAACCCGCACGGCTCAAACTCCGAAGGCATAAGGAAGATGTCTGATCCTGCCTCTACCAAGTGCGCTAAACCGTTGTCATAAGCTTCAATGAACTTGAACTTATCACTGTGTTGCGACTCCACCTCTCTCAGTTTCGCCGCGAGTGCAGGCTCACCCGTTCCGACAATCACCAGTTGCAGGTCGAACTTGAGGAATTGAGAAAGAATAGGTAGCAAGTAGTGAACACCTTTCTGGTTAGTCAACCGACATACCATGCCGTACATAGCGACATCTTTTCTTTCCAATCCGGCTCGCTCTTGTAAACTGCGCTTACATCCCGCCTTGCCATTCACCATGCTCTCTTTATCTGCACAATAATTAGCAGGGATCAGTGCATCGGTTTCAGGGTTCCAAGATGAATAGTCACAACCATTCAGAATGCCGACAAGGTCGTCAGCACGAGCCTGGAACTCAGCGGCCATGCCATGGCTGCCTAGCTCCGTTTTTAGCTCTTCTGCGTACGTAGGACTTACCGCATTAATTTTATCCGCATTCAGCACCCCTGCTTTGAGCATGGAGATGTGCGTTAGACTGACTGCAGCATCCGGTGCATACCGCCCATGAAACTCAGGGACACATTGCAACTCGTCATAGCTAAACACGCCTTTAAACACGGAATTATGCACAGATAGCACGCTCTTCATGCCAGAATAGAAGTCTTCATTTGCATAGCGGTGCGTCAGTAAGAATGGAACTAAGCCTGTATGCCAATCATTCGCATGAACAATTTCCGGCTGAAAGTTCAGCTTCGGCAGCATGTCCAAGCAAGCAGCGCTAAAAAACGCAAAGCGCTCACCATTGTCATCATAAGCCTGATTGCTTTCCGCATACATTTCAGGGCGGTTGAAGTATCCGGGACAATCGATGGCATAAACGAGAACACCCGCTACTCTCAGCTCTCGAACTTTGTATTCTGTATGAGGCCAGTGTGAGAGTTTGGTTTCAAGCACAATGGGCGCCGATTCAATACCTGCTATTTTTTGGTAAGCCGGAAGCGTAATTCGAACATCATGCTCAAGTTCAAGTAGTGCCTCGGGCAGTGCCTTGGCAACATCGGCCAAGCCACCACTTTTGATCAACCCTTCAACTTCTGATGCTACAAAGAGAATGGATAAATTCTTAGTAGCCAACACGTGCTCCTTTTGGAATAACAACAATACCATTTTCAGATACGTGGAAGTGCTTCTTATCTTCCGTCAAGTTAACACCTATTTGCGTACCTGGTGCGATGTCTGAGTCTTTGTCGATGATTACACGGCGTAAAACACATCCTTCACCGACTTTGACGTCACCTAAAAGAATGCACTCGCTAATATCACATGCTGAAGCAATATTACTCCTAAAACCGAGCACTGATTTTTCGATACGTGAGCCGCGCACATAACTTCCATTACAAACCAAACTATCTATGATCTGTACGCGACCATTCACTGAATCTGTAAACGTTGCAGGTGGCAAAGGCGGATAGTAAGTGTGTAGTGGCCATTTACGGTTATATAGAGAGAATGAGGAGTCTTTTGCCAGTAGGTCCATATGCGCTTCCCAGTAGGCATCTATCGTACCGACATCGCGCCAGTAAACTTCGTCTTTTTCGCCAGGGATTTTATTGGTACTAAAGTCATAGACGTAAACGTCACCTCTCGGGAACATTTTCGGGATGATATCTTTACCAAAGTCATGGGAGGAGTCTGGGTTCTCAGCATCTTCAATCAGTTCTGAGAACAATGTTTGCGCTTCAAAAACATAGTTCCCCATAGAAACCAATGCGTATTCTGGATCGCCTGGAATGGATTTCGGGTTCGATGGTTTTTCTTCAAAACCAATCATTCGGCCTTCAGAGTCCACTTCGATCACACCAAATTGAGACGCCTCAGCCAGGGGCATTCTTAGTGCAGAGACGGTCAGCGATGCTTCTTTATCTTTATGGAATCTCAACATTTGTTTGATATCCATCTTATAGATATGATCCGAGCCAAAGATACAAACGTGGTCCGGTTCAGCCAACTCCATAAAACGTAAGTTCTGATAGATGGCATCTGCCGTCCCTTCATACCAACGCTTACCCGTTCTCATTTGTGCAGGGATTGGGTCAATAAAACGATCCGTTATACCGTTGATATTCCAGCCTTTTTTAAGGTGATGGAACAGCGACTGCGACTTAAACTGAGTGAGCACATAAATGCGCATCAAATCTGCGTTAACAAAGTTATTCAACGCAAAGTCTATCAGCCGATAGCTTCCGCCAAACGGTACCGAGGGTTTACTGCGTGACTCCGTCAATGGACGTAGACGTGAGCCTTCTCCACCAGCAAGGATCATTCCTAAAACACCAGCCATGTAATTCTCTCCATATTATATTTTTTGATAAGCATATTTTTATTGGGGGGCTTATCTAATATCCGTGTAGTTACCCAAAAATTAGAGCGGATAACTCAAGCAACAAGCTGTTGCAACTCACCTTATACCGCACTATGCAAGCAAAGGATTAAGTATAAGTTATCGTATTTCAGAAAGATTACAATTTGAATTATGCGTAACTAATAACCTCACAAAAATTACTTTTTATTGGCCTGCTTTAGCTCACACTATCATGGAACTGAAACACAAATACTTAACACAAACTGCACAATGCAGTGATATTCATCTCATACTCCTGATGAAATGAAATTCCCATACTATTCAGTTGGTTAATAAGTTTTCAAAAATAAAAAATACAAACAGCATCGCTGAACTCCGAGCAAAAAAAAGCAGCCTTCTGGCTGCTTTCTTCATTCTGTCAGTTATGACTTCTTAGCTGGTTTTTTACGCTTATCGGTTATTTCCCACTTACCGTCCACATATAGTGCGGTATACCCTGTAGGCTTGCCATCAACTTCAGAACGAACATAGTTCTCTTTCGTTTTACGGCTAAAGCGCACCACCATAGGAAGGCCATCCGGATCTTTCTCTGGCGCTTCTGCCAGGTACTGAAACTTCGGTGAAATACGATCTTTAAACCTAACTAACTCCGCAACTAGTGGCGCACGAGTTTCGCGTGATTTAGGGAAAGTACTTGCCGCTAAGAATAAGCCTGATGCACCGTCACGCAATACAAAATACGCATCTGAGTTTTCACAAGGAAGCTCTGGCAGATGCACAGGATCTTCTTTTGGCGGCGCGACTTCACCGTTCTTCAAGATTTTACGAGTGTTTTTACATGTTTCACTCGTACAGTCCATATACTTACCAAAGCGACCGTTCTTAAGCACCATGTCGCTACCACATTTGTCACACTCAACAACTGGGCCATCATAGCCTTTTACTTTGTATTCACCGAATTCGACTACGTAGCCTTCACAGTTCGGGTTGTTACCACAAACATGAAGTTTGCGCTTATCGTCAATCAGATAAGCATCCATCGCGGTTTCACAAATAGGACAACGCTTCTTAGCGCGAAGTGCTGCGGTTTCAACGTCTTCTTCCAGAACGTTGATAATGCCTTCTTCATCACCAAGGTTAATGGTGGTTTTACAACGCTCTTTTGGAGGTAGCGCGTAGCCAGAACAGCCTAAGAACACGCCGGTAGACGCCGTACGAATCCCCATCGGACGAGAACAGGTTGGACATTCAATGTCTGTGTAGACGATATGGTTCGGCTTCATACCACCATGGTCTTCGTCTTGCTCTGCTTTTTCCAAGTCGCCGGTGAAATCTTCGAAGAAGTTATCCAGAACACCTTTCCAGTTCGCTTCGCCTTCGGCGATTTGGTCCAGCTTCTCCTCCATGCGAGAAGTAAACTCGTAGTTCATTAACTCGTGGAAGCTATCATCTAAGCGATCTGTCACGATTTCGCCCATCTTCTCAGCATAGAAGCGACGTTGCTCGACTTTAACATAGCCGCGATCTTGGATTGTAGAGATGATCGAAGCGTACGTTGAAGGGCGGCCGATACCACGTTTTTCTAGCTCTTTAACCAATGCTGCTTCTGTAAAGCGAGCTGGCGGCTTCGTGAAATGCTGCTTAGGTTCGAGTTTAATTAACTCAATCTTATCGCCAATTTGTACCGCTGGTAGAATTTGATCTTCGTTCTTACCTAGTGGACGTTGAACACGAGTCCAACCATCAAACTTGAGGATACGACCTTTCGCTTTCAGCGTGTATTCTGCCGCTTTCACGCTCACTGTTGTTGAGTCATATTTTGCTGGTGTCATTTGACACGCAACAAACTGGTTCCAAATCAGCGAGTAAAGCTTGTGTGCGTCCGCTTCCATACCTTTTAGGTCATCAGCTTTCACTGCCACATCAGAAGGACGGATCGCTTCGTGCGCTTCTTGTGCACCTTCTTTGCTGCCGTACACATTCGCTTTTGCAGGCAAGTAAGCATCGCCAAATTCACTACCAATAAATTCGCGAACGGTTTCAACAGCTTCCGCGCTCAAGTTGGTCGAGTCTGTACGCATATAGGTAATGTAACCCGCTTCATACAAGCGCTGCGCCAACATCATGGTTTTCTTTACACCATAGCCAAGACGCGTGCTTGCCGCTTGCTGCAGTGTCGACGTAATAAACGGTGCAGAGGGTTTGCTAGATGTCGGGCGGTCTTCGCGTTTACAGACTTCGTAAGCTGCATTTTCTAGCACTGCAAGTGCAGATTTGGTTTCTGCTTCATTAACGGGTTTAAATGCAACACCGTCTTTTTGAGCCACTTGCAGACGGAAATCGGTTTTATCTGCCGTTTTAGTGTCAGCGTGGATATCCCAGAACTCTTCTGGAACAAATGCTTTGATTTCACGCTCACGCTCAACCAGTAACTTCACTGCAACAGACTGTACTCGACCAGCAGACAAGCCACGTGCCACTTTTTTCCAAAGCAGCGGAGAAACCATAAAGCCAACAACACGGTCCATGAAACGACGTGCTTGTTGTGCATTAACGCCATCCATACTTAGCTCACCAGGGCTCTGGAAAGCTTGCTGAATCGCGTTTTTTGTAATCTCGTTAAATACTACACGTTTGTATCGCTCTTCATCGCCACCGATGATCTCACGAAGGTGCCAAGCGATGGCCTCTCCCTCGCGGTCCAAATCGGTTGCTAGATAAACGCAATCAGCGTCTTTGGCTAGCTTCTGAAGTTCTGCGACAACTTTTTCTTTGCCAGGAAGAATTTGATAGTTCGCCTCCCAACCATGGTATGGGTCAATGCCCATTTTCTTGATCAGTGATTTGCGATCTTTTTCTTTTTTGATACGTGCTTTTTCTTCAGCACTTAAGCCTTTGGTTGATACCGCTGCTGCTTTTTGACCAGTACTTTGGCCAGCAGTTGGCAGATCACGAACGTGACCTACACTGGACTTTACAACAAAGTCTTTACCTAAATACTTATTGATGGTTTTCGCTTTGGCTGGCGACTCCACAATAACCAGTGACTTACCCATATTTGACTCAAGTGTCCTATTAATGACTGCGATTTATTTATCGCACAACATACTTAATAATTCGGTTCTTTTTTTACTATTGAGCGAGAATACTAGAAGATCAATATCTTTTTTCAAAATTAACTTTGACTGCTCGACAAATCGACGAAAGTCGACAGGTTTGGAAGTGCCACATACTAAACGTCACAGATTCACTTCTGCCAATCATTAACGATATTTTATGCCGCTTGTCACAAAACCAATCGAGCAAATCTGACCAAGGTGCTGAGATTCATTGATCTAGTACATTTGAAATCGCAGCTTAACTTCCTACAATTCCCACATTCCCTCTTTTTATATAGAGGCAACAAGCCGAAGAGAACAACCATGAGTGAAAAGAAAGTCATTTCCCAATTCGAACTGCTGTTGATCGCCAACCACATGATTCAAGAGCATGATGACTACATCGAAGGGATGCGCGCTGATAGCGTTGAAGAAAAAGAGGATGTGTTGGTATTTAAAGGCAACTATTTCCTTGATCAAAACGGCCTGCCAACTACGGATACAACCGCTGTTTTCAATATGTTTAAATACTTGGCGCACCGCTTATCTAAAGAGTTTACGCTAGAAAAATAACCACCAAAACAAAGAGCCAGAGTCGATGCTCTGGCTCTTGATATTAACAACTCAACGATTGTAATTTGTCAAAGTAATCTGGGAATGTTTTGGAGGTACATTTCGGGTCATTGATGGTTACTGGGGTATCGCTAAGTGCCACTAACGAAAAACACATGGCCATGCGGTGATCGTCGTAGGTATCAATCGCGGCATGTTTCAGTTGTGCAGGTGGTGTAACCACGATGTAATCTTCGCCCTCTTCCACTGCTGCACCCACCTTACGAAGTTCAGTCGCCATTGCGGTTAAGCGGTCGGTTTCTTTCACTCGCCAGTTGTACACGTTACGAATCGCAGTTGTACCTTTCGCAAACAGTGCCGTTGTCGCGATGGTCATAGCCGCATCAGGAATATGGTTAAAGTCCATATCAACAGCTTCCAGCTCACCAACTCTTGAGATAACGTAATCGTCACCCCATTCGATTTCAGCGCCCATTTTCTCTAGCGCATCGGCAAATTGAATGTCACCTTGAATACTGTTTTTGCCAATGCCAGTGACCTTAATCTCACCGCCTTTAATCGCTGCGGCCGCAAGGAAGTAAGACGCCGACGATGCATCACCTTCAACCAAAAAGTCACCTGGTGCAATGTATGACTGGCCGCTGCGAATAATAAACTCTTGGTAATCACGGTTTTCAACTTCAACACCAAATTGCGCCATAATGTGTAAGGTGATATCGATATATGGTTTCGACACGAGATCGCCCACAATCTTAATCGTGACATCATCTTGTGCTAACGGCGCTGACATTAGAAACGCCGTTAAGAATTGGCTAGAGATAGAGCCATCAATTTCGACCGTGCCACCGGTTAACCCTGTGCCTTTAATTTTTAGCGGTGGAAAGTTCTCGTTTTCCAAGTACTGAATATCCGCTCCCGCCTGACGAAGCGCATCAACCAAATGACCAATCGGGCGCTCTTTCATTCGCGGTTCACCCGTCAACACGTATTCACCACTACCTAAACATAGTGCCGCCGCTAATGGGCGCATCGCTGTACCCGCATTCCCCAAAAACAATTCTAACGCTTCAGGTGCAGCAAACGGTTTACCTAGACCTTCAACTTCACAAACGGTTTTATCTTCAGAGAGTTGATAACTGACACCCAATTGAGTTAAGGCGTTAAGCATATGACGAATATCGTCACTGTCGAGAAGGTTCGTAAGGCGAGTCGTTCCTTTAGCCAAAGCGGCCAAAAGCAGAGCTCGATTAGACACACTTTTTGAGCCTGGTAAATTCACTTCACCAGATACTTTGTTGATAGGTTGTAACGTAAGGCTTTCCATTAAAATTGCTAGTCCTTGCTCGCCCAGCCTTACCCACTGGGCGATGTCAAAATTCTTCGTACTTGCAGACTATCTAAAATTTTGGTGTAAGACTAGAGCCAAAGCGGCATAAAATCTGGGTATTTAACTCTTTCAGAGTGATGTGCTAACAACTGCGCTTTAATATTCAATGTCCACTCTGACACCATCGTTAAAATAGAGAATACGGACTCTATCCCCTCGGCTAAACAGCATATTGTTGTCAATATCCTGTATGACATCAATTAACTGATCGCTGTCGGTTCTAATTAACAGCTCAACCAACCGATATTCAACATGGTATTCCTGGCTAGCTTTATTTCTGGCGATGCTTGCCCCTGCAACTGCCCCGACAGCTGTGGCGACTTCTTTACCTCGCCCACTGCCAAATTGATGCCCTATTACGCCACCGACCACTGCTCCTAACAAGGTTTCCCAGCCATTAGCTTGCGCTTTAACGATCTCTTGCTCAGTGATGTAACGCACTGTCTCAATTTGGCCAAACACAACTTTATTCACCGGCCGAGCCGTGTTTCTTTCATACGCTGCATTGGCAAATAATGGAAAAATCAATATCATCAATACCCACTTTCTCATACCTTTGTCCTCACTTTATGGCGATTTACTTAACAGAGTTAGACCCCGACGAACTATGGTTTCCGTCACCTTTCGAGGCACTAAACGACCCAAATGGGTTACTTGCGTTTGGTGGGGATTTGTCTTCCAAAAGGCTAATACTGGCATATCACAATGGTATTTTCCCATGGTATGGACCCGGCGAACCTATTCTTTGGTGGAGTCCGACCCCTCGTGCTGTTTTCAACCCAGTCAAATTCAAACCAGCTAAAAGCCTAAAGAAGTTTCAAAAAAAACACGCCTATAGAGTAAGTATAAATAAAGCAACCCGCTCGGTAATAGATCATTGCGCAGAAGTCAGAAGTGAGGAAGAAACTTGGCTTAATGAAGATATGCGTAATGCCTATAAACGCCTGAGCGAAAAGGGTTATTGCCATTCCGTTGAAGTCTGGAAAGACAACGAATTAATTGGCGGTCTATATGGCCTCTCCATCGGGCAGCTATTTTGCGGCGAATCGATGTTTAGCCTAAAAAGTAACGCGTCAAAAATTGCACTTTGGTATTTTTGCCATCACTTCCGTAAGCACAATGGCAAGCTCATTGACTGTCAGGTAATGAATCCACACTTGAAATCTCTCGGGGCGAAAGAGCTTGAGCGTGAAGAATTTACCAAAAGGCTGCTATCCTTTAGAGAACGGTCCGTTGAAGAAAATTGCTTTAATGAACAATGGTTAGCATCACCGTTAGAGGATATACATGAGCTCTGATTTGCAACATATACGCATTGGACTGACGGATAATCACCCTTGCAGTTACTTAAAAGATAAGCAAGAGAGAGTGGCCGTCGCGTTAGATCCCTCAATGCAATCAGCGGAAAACTATGAACTGCTGCTGGCGAATGGATTTCGCCGCAGTGGAAGTACGATTTATAAACCACATTGCGATTCATGCAGTGCCTGTGAAGCGTTAAGAGTCTCCATTCCAGATTTTGTGCTTTCCAAAAGCCAAAAACGCTTACGTAACAAAACCCGCCACTATGAGTGGACATTAAAACCCCACATGGATGAAGGCTGGTTTGAACTATACTCTCGCTACATAGAGGCTCGACACCGAGGGGGAACGATGTATCCTCCTAAGCAAGATGAGTTCGCTAAGTTCGCTCAATGCGACTGGCTTAACACCCAATATTTGCATATTTACGAAAATGACAAGTTAATTGCCATCGCAGTTACGGATGTTCTAACCCACAGTGCGAGTGCTTTTTATACATTTTATGACCCAGATTACGAGCTTTCTTTGGGTACATTAGCCGTTCTGTTCCAACTGGAATATTGTCGAAATGAAGGTAAAAAGTGGCTTTATCTGGGTTATCAAATCGATGAATGTCCAGCGATGAACTACAAAGTCCGCTTTCAACGCCATCAAAGGCTAGTAAATCAGCGTTGGCAAGGGTAGAATACGCCCCAACTTTACTAAATTCATTTTAATCGGCATTATACGGCGATTAAAATTGCCCATTTTTTAAAAGAGGATTAAATGGCTAAAGAAGACGTAATTGAGATGCAAGGCACTGTCCTTGATACTCTTCCAAACACAATGTTCCGTGTTGAGCTAGAAAACGGTCACGTAGTTACAGCTCACATCTCTGGTAAAATGCGTAAGAACTACATCCGTATTCTTACTGGTGACAAAGTAACTGTAGAGATGACTCCATACGATCTATCTAAAGGTCGCATCGTCTTCCGTGCTCGTTAATCTCTGATTATCGAACGCAACAAAAAACGGAGCTTCACGCTCCGTTTTTTGTAACTGCTGTTTCTATTATTTTCCGCGCGCTTCTTTATAGTGCTGACGGCAAACTGAAACATACCTTTCGTTTCCACCAATCGCAACTTGGTCACCTTCTGCAATCGCATTACCATGCTCATCTGTTCTGATGACCATATTAGCTTTTCTGCCACAGTGACAAATTGTTTTTAGTTCAACAAGCTTATCTGCCCAGGAAAGTAAGTACTTGCTGCCCTCAAATAACTCCCCCAAGAAATCGGTACGCAAACCGTAGCAAAGTACGGGAATATCAAGCTTATCCACGACTTCTGTGAGCTGATACACCTGCTCTTTCGACAAGAACTGGCATTCGTCGACTAATATACAGTGACGTTTCTCTACTTCATTGAGAGCCGCGATCTCTAGGTGAAGGTCAGTATCGCTTGTGAATAAATGCGCTTCTGATTGTAAACCAATTCGAGAGCTCACTTTGCCGACACCAAAACGATCATCAAGTGCAGCGGTGAAAATGACAGGCGTCATTCCGCGCTCTTGGTAGTTAAAAGAAGATTGAAGAAGAGTGGTGGATTTACCCGCATTCATAGCCGAGTAATAGAAGTACATCTGAGCCACTAATTAGTACCTATACAAGCCAAGATAGAAAAGAAAAGGGCTGAATTTACAGCCCTTTATAAAAGAATCAATTATTTACGACGCCAGGTCGTCCCTTCGGGGCCATCCTCCAAGACGATCCCCATTTCTGTCAGCTTGTCACGTGCCATATCAGCATTCGCCCAATCTTTTGCTGCGCGGCTGTCATTACGAAGTTTGATAAGTGCTTCAATCTCCGCGACTTCATCATCATTGCCCGCGTCGCCTTTCAAAAAGGCTTCAGGATCTTGGTGAAGAATACCGATAACGTCAGCCAATTCACGCATTAACGCACCCAATGCACTTGCAGCGGCTACATCTTCTGTCTTCAGGCGGTTAATTTCACGCGCCATATCAAACAGAACAGAGTATGCTTCCGGTGTATTAAAGTCATCGTTCATCGCTTCTGCAAAGCGAGTGACATACGCTTCACCACCTGCTGGCTGAGCCGTCAGGTCAAGACCACGCAGAGAGGTGTACAAACGCTCCAGTGATGCACGCGCTTGGTTTAGGTTGTCTTCACTGTAGTTTAGCTGGCTACGGTAATGACCAGACATTAGGAAGTAGCGCACTGTTTCTGCGTCATAGTGCTGTAGGACGTCACGAATAGTGAAGAAGTTGCCAAGCGATTTAGACATCTTCTCTTTGTCGACCATCACCATGCCACTGTGCATCCACGTATTGACGTACTGAGTACCGTGTGCACAGCATGATTGTGCAATTTCGTTTTCGTGATGTGGGAACTGTAGGTCAGAACCGCCGCCGTGGATGTCGAAATGGTTGCCAAGAATTGACGAGTTCATTGCTGAACATTCGATGTGCCAACCCGGGCGACCTGCGCCCCATGGTGATTCCCATGTTGGTTCGCCTGGCTTAGACATTTTCCAAAGAACAAAATCTAACGGGCTGCGTTTTGCGCTTTCCACATCAACACGTGCACCAGCTTGAAGTTGGTCAAGGTCTTGTTTCGACAGCTTGCCGTACTCATCGTACTTACCTACTTCAAACATTACATCGCCGTTTTCGGCAACGTAAGCAAAACCGCGTTCGATCAGTTTTTCTACCAAGGCAATGATTTCATCAATGTACTGTGTTGCACGAGGTTCCACGTCCGGACGCTTCATGTTCAGCGCATCAAAGTCAGCGTACATTTCGCCGATTAAACGCTCTGTTAACGAATCACAGCTCTCGCCATTTTCATTGGCTCGCTTGATGATCTTGTCATCAATATCTGTAATGTTGCGAACAAATGTTAGATCGTAACCAAGGTAACGAAGGTAGCGAGCCACGACATCAAACGATACA
>NZ_BCUD01000009.1 GCF_001591105.1 Vibrio nereis NBRC 15637
AAAACTGAGTTGGAGATTTGACGAACTGCCGACTAAAGATGGAAGAAAGCATCTGCGGAACAGTGCTTTGCTAGAGCCCCAACACTAGATGGCCCACAATCAATAATTATGCAATTTAAGTCGCAATACATATGTTGTGTGCATAGTAAACTCCATATTTTTTACACTGGAAATGGAGGTGATTATGCCCGGTGCTTTTGCTCACATCACAGCGGTAAACGTGGCCTCTGCTAATAATGCGTTACGGGAATTAAATATGCCTCGAAACGCTAAAAAGGCTTTAGCTCAAAACAAAAGGTACTTGGAGCTTGGTTGTGTCAGCCCTGATTACCCTTACCTTGCCATTATGGATTCTGCACAAAACAAGTGGGCAGATGAAATGCACTACAACAAAGTTGGTGAGTTGATAGATGCCCTTGTTCAGCAAGTAAAGAGGGTAGACAACGAACACTTTGACCATGCCTTTGCTTGGTTATGCGGGTTTGTTGCGCATGTCGCTGCAGATATTACGATTCACCCCGTTGTTGAGATGAAAGTGGGTCCCTATGCTGAAAATGCTAAACAGCATAGGATCTGTGAAATGAATCAGGATGCCTATATATGGCCGACTAGAATGAATCTGGGAGCGATTGGACTGGCTGACCGAGTAAAGTTAAACATCGGCAGTTGTGTGGATAGTCATGACGATAATTTGATTGATCCAGTGATCAATAATATTTGGTGTACCGCTCTTTCAATTGTCTATCCTGAGTATGCAAAAGAGTGCCAACCTGACATTAATGCTTGGCACAATGGTTTCCAAAGGGTTGTAGATAATGCGGAAGAGTCGCATCGATTATTCCCTTGGGCACGACATGTGGCATGTGATCAAGGGCTGACTTACCCACTTCAAAATGAAGTAAACCTTGTTTACATCGAGAACTTAGAAACGCCAGATGGCCTTAAGCACTATGATGAGATTTTTAACAAGGCAATTGACACTATCCAAGTGTTCTGGGAACAAACTGCAAACGCTGTCTATGAAGATCAAGCCACAGGCTTTTTCAAAAATTGGAATTTAGATACTGGCTGTTGCGAAGATGGAGTACTTACTGCTTGGGGGAGTCTATGAGACTATTCACTACTATCGCGTTGATGCTAATGTTGACCGCTTGTGTTTCTCAAGGAAAATATTCTGAAGAAGTTATGTACGACATGGCTTCACTTTTAAAAGACGTTACCCAAGCTGTTGATGGAGAACTCAAATTTGGAGATACAACAGGGTTAACAAACGCAGAGGTTATAGAAAACGCAACCTCTTCAAACCCTGAGCAACTCGTTAAACTCCCAGATTTAGCCAAAGAAGGGAATGTCTCTAATTACCGAATTATTTCAGAATTTCAGGGTGACAATGCGGTAATGCTGATATGTGATGGCGATATCGCACTGATGGAAGATGTTGGCTGTAACACAGCATTTGATTCTGGTTACTGGCACGCCCCACAACCAAACTCCTGTCAAATAACACTGGATGCTGCCAAAATTTGTTCCAATTAGCTTGTGAGCACTTTCGAATGAACCCTGAAAACAAAAAGGCGAACCACTAGGTTCGCCTTTGGCATTTCTGCTTGTTACTAGGTGATCATGTCATATCAAGTTAGAAACAGAGTAACCCACTACATCAGTGAGTTAGTTATTGGTGACAAACAAATGTAGTTGGATACATGCACAATCTATAGTGTTGGTATAAGTGTCCTGTATGCCAACTAAGTTGGAAACAGGACTTATATTACGCTTCAAAGCGAACTCTCGTACTGTAAAGTTATTGAATGTTAAATTACTTTTCCAAATCCTTCCCAAAGGAATGCAAGACTAGAGGTATGTTGTTCGCAACTATGGATTCTTGAGTTATACCTTTTTCTACACTAGAAATTAAAGCCTCTAATTTAGAGGGGAGTGCCTTTGATACTCGTTCCCAATATCTGTACTGTTCTTCAAATAAAGTGGGATTTCCGTGCTCAATAAGATCTTGTTTTGATATGGAAGGAATAAGCATATAGTTTGCCCCTGATGCTAAGGCGAAAGAAATGCCTGAAGGATCAGTATCAAACCACGCAACAAGCTCAACCTTTGGGAAACGCTTAGCAATCTCTTTAGATATAACCCCTCCCTCTATATCTCCTCGATATACAACAAGCGGGTTGGGGCTCATATTTGATTGAATGATCCTAAATTGCGAAAATGCTTCATAATTTTCGACAATAACTATTTGCTTGTGTTCAATGCTTCTCAGACCGCCAAGAGGTACCTCTAGGTTCATGCCGTCTTCTAGATCGTATTTCTTACCATTTATGTTAGTAGACAATACCCCATAGACTTTGACCACCTTATCTTTGACAGGGGTAGTGCTTAACTTCTCGTTCGGGAAGTACTTAGCCATTTCTGTTCGAGAGCTCGGTATTGGATCAGTTAGAATATCAAACCCGGACATCTCTTTAATTAGCTTTCTGATTTGCCGTATATCTTTGGGTGTTAGTTGCAGCTTTCCTGAGCTAGTTTTACCTATACCATAGTCTTGGTGAAAGGCCTGAAATACTCCCGTCAAAACTACGGAGGCCCCATGTTGAATTTTGGCTGGAACGAAGATGTTTTTAAGTCGAGTTAGATCTCCACTCGTAATATTTTCAATAATTTTACTCACTATTTCCTCGATATAGATACATCTTCTAAGTGGAGGTTGCCATAGCCTATGTTACTGCCCTCAGCATGATAGGTATGTGTTCCAATAGGCTCAATAATAAAGTCTTTGCGATCTTGTGGAAGCATCGAACTATGGAAGTTAAGCACGCTAAATAGCCATACATCTTTGGCACAAGTTAGTTGCTCAAGATCATCAGGTAGGTCATCGTTGATTTGCTCATAGTAATCCAGTGCCGAAACCTTTGTTTTCCCCTGAGCCATAAAGGCTTCAGCAAAGAAAGTATCGCAGTGGGAATCAATATCAACTTCAATCAGCTCTTGTATTTCAACATCGAGTGTAAACACTCGACGCCCAGCTTCTTCTATAACCGGCAGATCCTCTTGCTCAACGGGTTGTGCTGTGATTTTCTCTACAATCTCGGCCAATTCCGGTTCTTGTTCCATATTCTCAGGGTTTGGGTGATGTGCAAAATCAATCTGTTCTGATAGCCAGAATGCAGGTATACCATCATGCTTTACCATTTCATCTGGCAAGATCACTTCTTCATTTGGTGTCCAGTGTGGCTCCTGATCGATGAATCGGTCAAAAGCGTTGATAAGGTCTTTATCACGCTCTCGATTACGATATTTCATCATTAGAATGCGAAGTTGGTTTAGGATAGAACCAAGTTCTTGCTGACAGCTACGGATAGCATGGTGCATTTCAACGCAAAGCAATGTGTTTAGTTCAGAGTTATCCCCAGCCATGTCGCTTAGCAGCCTAAATGAGAAAGCTTTCATGCCACTGACAAGTTTGTCAGCTTGATCTATAGCTACTTGATTCTCTCTCTGCTTATGAGCAAGTGTATTGCCGTAACCAAAGTCATAGCTGATACGGTTGCGCAGACGTCGACAAGATTCTTGTAGGTCCATGGTAATGTCATAGACTACACCCTCAAGGGTGTTGAACCTGTCAGCTTCTTGCTCCCTTTTGCCATTGAGTTTGGCTTCCAGGTACTCTTGGGCCAGATCTTGTATTTCTGGAATACGCTCCGAGTGCTGGGTGCCAAGGAACGAACTTGCTTCCGTCTCAAGGAAGTAGTTCATCAGTGCTTCCATCTTCGGGTGGACACGGTAGCCGCGGCTTGTAACGATAACAACGCGTGCTTCTTTCAGCTTGCGAAGGTCGTTGGCGTTCTCATGGGTTTCGCGGATCGTACCGTTTTCAAATACTTGAGTTAGGGTGTCCTTTGCTTGGCTGATTAAGCGAAGCATGTGGCCGACGCCACCATGTTTGCCGTTGCTTTGAGAACTAATCAAAAGTCGAACTCCCCTTGGTCCTCGTTTGATTTGTTGACTGTCTCAACAACCTTCTCATGCGTATCGATGAAGTCGAGCACCTCGTATACAAAGTCTAGTTTACCTGTCATCACATAAAGTTGACGTTCTTTATTTACGAGATGGGCAACCCCCTCCTTAACCAAAAATTCGACTACCACATCGAGTTTTTCGCTGGCAGTCTCACGAACTTTTTTTCGACTAACTTTTGGTAGTCGGTAAATACTATCGAGTTTCTCCATCAAGCTAGGGGATGATTGGATTTGCGCACTAAGTACAGGCACATTTAACTCATCACCACCAACCATGACAGTTTCCACTTGGGCTGCTTCACTGACTGTTGCAATGAACTTAACTACAGGTCGAATGATACCGTGTACGTTGCTCATCAACGTGGTTACCTGACGGCGGTTGTAGTCGTTGATGCTTTTGTAAGTCACATAGTAGGCGCTGGTTCGACTCGTGCATTGAAGCTCACGACTCATAAGAGTCAAGACTTGATTAATTTCGCGGCGAGTACGATCGTCTGTAAGAGTCTTATATGCATCGCGATCCGTCGCAGGGCAGATAAAGCTACCACCCAGTAGTGACTCTAGGACTTGTGATACTGGCTTCATGCTTCTGCTCCTGTGCTTTCTTCAGCGGCTTTTGCTAAGGCGAGCTTGCTTATTTTAGGTTTGTTAAAAATGTTCTTGTCAGGCGTTAGGTGGTACAAGTTCTTAAACAGGTTAGCTGTACGGTTGTTACCGTCCGGTTGAGCGGCTACAACATTGAAGTTGTGAGCATCCATCATCTTGAGCAGTTTCGCTTGGTTCTCCGCAGTCAACTTACCAATCTCATCGGTAGGGTAAGTAATTGACAGCCGGCTGGCCCCGCGTTGCTGCGTGAGTAAAGCCAGATACAACATTGATTGGATAAGCAAGTTGGTACCATTACTGGCTAAATCGCGCATATCTTTATCTGTTTTAGCGGTTTTACGCTGGTTGTTTTCGATCACTTCGAATTTAATGTCAAAGAGTTCGGTTGGCTTCTTCACTTTGTCGGCACTGATATGGTACGTCAGTGTATCTAGGGCGTTGTAGAACTCCTTGGTTGGCAGTTCAGCCGCACCAGTTCGGTCCCACTCTTCGTAAACCTCAGAGAAGTTAATGATGTCTTGCCAGCCTTGTAGCTTGGAAAGCGAACTCTCAACGTTGATATCAATAGAACCAACCACCGAGAACGTGTTGTTTGCCTTTACTTGTTCAGAGACATTGCGACCGAGTTTCTTAATGTCACGGTCGAAGCCAAGTAGTCGGTCTTTGAAGTCTACTAACATGCGCCCCATGTTAACGGCACTATCAATTGTTATGCTCGTCACTTGTGGAATAATGTCATTCATGATTTTTTCTAGAATGTCGATGCGTTTAGAGTCGCTAGCTACAATATCTTCGCTAATGGTGTTTCGACTGGTTTCATTCCAGAAACGGTAAAGCTCCCCGTCACCAAGACCAAGTGTTATGGTCTCCATCTGCTGGATATCTTTCTTACGCTGCTTCGATAGCATATCTAATTCAGGTAGCTTACTCTCCACCTCACTAAGTATTGAGTTTAAGTCTCCGCTATAACTAAAGCCCTCATCTACCACTTTTTGGTACTCGAATGCTTCGTAATTAGATAGGCGATGAATAGCGCTCTCGGCACGTTTTATACCTTTATCCAATGTATCAATCGCTTGTTTAAAATCTTGTTTGGTGTGATGGACTTCACTGCGCAGTTCTTTCAATTTAGTTTCAAGCGATTGAATATGTTGGTTAACCGATACAAGTGCTTGTTGTTTTTCGTTGCGAGAATGACGGCGTTTCGGATCGTCAATATGGTAGACAGCTAACCAAGTCTCATACTCTTTGATATCTTGACGCTTCGCTTTTAGATTCTTGATATCATCTTCAAGCCGTTCAATATCGCTCTGGTAACGCTGGTAGAGACCGCGGTTGATTCCTTGCTCACTCAGCCGCTGTTCGTACTCCATTGTGATGCGTTCTTGATTTTCATCTAGCATCAATTGGTTCTGTTTCAGCGTATTTTTGAGTGTGTCAATACTGAGGTTTAACGTCGTTTCAATCGTAGCAATCTGAGTCAATCTATCATTTCTTAGTTTTGATTCTGCCTCGATAAAACGCACTTCTGCCTTTGATAGTTCCCGTTCAACCAGAGAGAGGCTTTGCTGAATTGACGTGATATTTGCGCTGATTTTTTCAACCAAAGTCTCTTTAGCGCGAGCAATCTCGATCTTTTTGTTTTCAAGATTGCTTTTGGTTTGGGTTAAGTCGTTCTCAGTGTTTCGAAGTTCACTGCGAAGTTGTGCCAATTTGATAGTTGACTCTTTAATCTTCGCATCGGTTTTCTTGATTTGCTGGTTGAGTTCAGCCTCAGATTCTTCAAGTTCATCAAGGAGGTCGATTAAATTAGCTTGCTCTTGGATATCCACTTGGTTCGTCACCGTACAGTCAGGTAAATGCGTTGTGTCGATCGTTAAATCAAACAGGCTGCCAGAATCTTCGGTCATCAATGGAGCAAGAGTGGTGTCCATCAACAGTTCATCAGTAAGAACTCGACCAAGTGGTGAGCTTTGCCATCCAATTTTGTGAGTTTCAAGAAACGAGAACAAGGTTCCTGATTCAGGGTCGAGTCTAGCGCTGACCAACTGAAGTTTCTCTTGTGCATTACGCTTTTTATTGCACGTTGTCTCAAGATTTTTCAGTAAATTCTCCCGTCCCTTAAGCCAATCTTGCTCTTCTTTTTCCGCACTATTCAAAGCCGAATTTTGTGCATTAATTTGATCTTGGAGCTGATCTTTTTCTGATTCAAGATGCTCTCTCTGGTCAATAAGACACTGATCAATATCAGGATGTTTGAGACGTTGTTCTTGGGTTGCGAGTTCAGCCTTTCGCTCACTCAGTTCTGCATTAGTTTTTTTGGTGAATCTACTGTGCGAGTCTCTCAGCTCTTTTAATTGCTGCTCGAAAGAATTATCGACTAGTGTTTTTTTTTGCTTAGCCTCTTGCTCAGCTTGTAGCTGTTGGTCTGTGAGCTTGGACTTTTCAGCATTGAACTTGCTATCAAGGTTTTGAAGATCACGGTCGCGTTTATCTTTCGCGTCAGCCACCTTAGTTTCAAGCTCAGCGTAGCTCTCTCTTTGATGGACTAACTTGTCTTCCATGTCTGGAAGCTGCTTTAATTTTATCGCTAGTTCTGGGTAATCATTATCTTCATAATCAAAGAGCTTTTGTTCATTGACTTTGATTTCAGAATCAAGGCTTCGGATGGCGTTTTGAAGTGAGTTGTGGGAGCTCTCTTTGTCGATTTTTAGGTTATTGAGCTCTTCGAGCTTTTTGTCACTGGCCTCGATGTAATTTTCTAGTTCGCGGTGTGTTTTTGATAGTGACTCTGCAAGCTTGCCTGATTCTTCACGAATGACCAACAGGGCATTGGCTAGTCGGCTAGTTAGATAGGCAATCTGCTTATTGTTGGCAATAGCCTGAGTGAAGGCGTCTTTTTTGCCAAGGAAAGCTGTTAGGCCGGTGTAGTCATCACACCATTGTTCAATCTTGTTCGCATCAACACCAAATTCTAAAGTGCGATTACCTTGCTCAAGAATATCAAGGAAAAGCGCCTTAGTGTCGGCCATGTTGAACTCACCCTGAATTAATGCAGCAGTGATTTTTTCGATATGGCGAACATCATTACGACCAGAGCATAGAGAATAGCTGAGGAGTTTGTTGTTTCGAGTACCAGCGTTTATGTTTTGGATGACTTCACGGTACTCTTTAACACTTGTGATACGAGATTCGTAGTCCAAACCTTGAGCGGTCAGTTCTGCGGCCAATTTGGTCGAGGCTAGAGCGTACGGCTTTTCTTCGTGGTCTTGTTTGATAAACACGGATTGCTCAAACTCACCTTTAACGAACAGGTAAACAATCCCACCTTTAGTGCTTAGATTGCGATAACAAATGACATGAGCAACTTGACCACGTGAGGTAATGTACTCAAAAACAAGATAACTGTTGTTGTGGGGTAAGTACCATTCTGCGAAAGGCTTATTAACGTTAGACTTCCTAACAATCTGTGTACCCATAGCACCATAAAAGAACGGTATAAGCCTTAGTAGTGATGTTTTTCCAGCACCATTGTCACCTGTTAGTTGAGTAGGTGAATCAAAATCATACTCTGAAAACATCTTCTTTTTCTGATATGAGTTTATCGCGATGACTTTTCTCAATCCGGCATACATCATAATAACTGTCTCTGCTCTCAGGGCTTTGGGGTTAAAAATTAACTAAGTTGATTTTGTGACTTTATTGGAAGGGAACCAAGGTGTCTCGTATAGATGTTGATACTCACATCTCAAAAAATCACATCACCTAAAGCGATCCTACCAATTACCATAATTAATTTATGTACTTTTTGTATACATGTATATACTGTATACATCAACATGTAACTTTTATGAACAGTACTATGACGCAGTTAGATATCAAGTGGGATCAACAAATGAGATTTCGACTCATCGAAATCATTGCCCAGTGGGAGGGACGTCTGACGACCAACCATTTATGCGATGCCTTTCGCATAGGTCGGCAACAGGCATCAAGGGACATTAACAAATATTTAAACCTTACTGACCGACAACAGTTGATTCTAGATAGGACAATTAAAGGGTACAGACCAGCGGATGACTTTAAGCCACTATTTACTCAAGGTACTGCTCACGAGTACCTGACAATGCTTCATCAGCAGTATAACCAGGAAGAAACATTTGAGTTCTTCAGTTGGGGAGAAGCGCAGTCGACTGTATTAAATGTTCCTGAAAGGGCTGTTTCACCGAAAATTGTTCGTGGGTTAATTGCAGCTGCAAGAGCTAACCTTAGAGTAGATATTGATTATGTATCGCTCTCAACTCCAGAGATCCGAGGGAGAATAATTGCCCCTCATAGTTTGGTATATGACGGCATCCGCTGGCATGTGAGGGCCTATTGCGAGGAAAAAAGAGAGTTTCGTGACTTTGTTCTTAGCCGCTTTCGAAACGAACCGGATTTAATGGACAGATCACTTAATACGCGGGAACAGGATGATGATTGGAACCATCAAGTTATGGTAACTATTACACCAAATCCCTACCTATCTAATAAACAACAACGTGTTGTTGCTGAAGACTATGCAATGGAAAATCGTAGACTTACAATCGTTACGCGCAAGGTTTTGGTTCATTATTATTTACGTCGTATGGGTGTTGTACTTGATGAAAAACGACTAAAGGAACAACCCGAAATGCACCAACTGACGGCCAGCTATGAGCATCGAAATAATCTAGATGCTGATGATGTGCTCTGATGTGTAGGTGGTTGAATTTGCTCTCTGAGTTAGATGTTTTGCAATATCCTATCTAATCCGTTAAACGCTAATTTAGTAAATTCACTGACTCATTTCTGTCCATTTTTGAGCTAGTGAACCTTTAAGTTGATGTGTGATCTCTAAGTTATAGCTTCGTAATTGAGGATGATTAATCAAGTTTGGTTAACCGACTCTTGGAGAGATGTACCTTCGAAAACGTACTTTAAACATGGAAGTTGACTAACATGCCTCGATCTGATTGTCTGGTATGTGGAAGTAAATGCTCGAATGATTGGGTGGTTATATTATGACGTAGCAGTAGGATCGTTGCCTGAGCTTAGTCCACAAAGCAAAAAGCGAACCTTGTAGGGGTTCGCTTTTTCATTATTTGGAATTAACCAATTTAATGATTTATCCTCAGTACTAGCATATCACTGTTTCCAACTTGATATGATATGTTCACTAGGAAGCGATTAGTTTTCGTAGTTCTCGATGCTTGGGCACGAGCAGATTAGGTTACGGTCACCGTACACGTTATCTACGCGGTTTACTGTTGGCCAGTATTTCCAAGACTTAGTCGCTTTCGATGGGAAGCAACCTAGTTCACGAGAGTATGGGCGATCCCATTCTTCAACGTAAAGATCAACTTGGGTGTGTGGTGCGTTCACCAGCGGGTTGTTCTCTAGTGGCCATTCACCGTTTTTCACTTTCGCCATCTCTTCGCGGATTGCGATCATCGCATCACAGAAGCGGTTTAGCTCTTCCAAATCTTCTGATTCAGTCGGCTCTACCATTAACGTACCAGCAACTGGGAATGACATTGTTGGCGCGTGGAAGCCGTAGTCCATCAAGCGTTTCGCGATGTCTTCTTCGCTGATGCCTGTTTCTTCTTTCAGTGGACGAATGTCGATAATACATTCGTGCGCTACGCGGCCGTTAGTGCCACGGTAAAGAACAGGGTAGTGAGGAAGTAGGCGCTCCATCACGTAGTTCGCGTTAAGAATCGCCACTTTAGTCGCTTCTTGTAGACCTGCTTCACCCATCATCGCGATGTATGCCCAAGAAATAGGTAGGATTGACGCACTACCCATATCCGCCGCAGACACTGCAAAGTCATCGCCTTCTACACCGTTTTCGATGTGGCCTGGTAGGAATGGTGCTAGGTGAGATTTAACACCGATAGGACCCATACCCGGACCACCACCACCGTGTGGGATACAGAAGGTTTTGTGCAAGTTCAGGTGAGAAACGTCAGAGCCGATGAAACCTGGAGACGTTAGTGCAACCTGAGCGTTCATGTTCGCGCCATCTAGGTAAACTTGACCGCCAGCGGCGTGAACCATTTCACACACTTCTTTCACTTGCTCTTCGTACACGCCGTGTGTTGAAGGGTAAGTGATCATGATGCTTGATAGGTTTTCTTTGTGCTTTTCGATTTTCGCAGCAAGATCGTTCATGTCGATGTTGCCTTCGTCATCACACTTCACCACGACAACTTTCATTGACACCATTGACGCTGTCGCTGGGTTAGTACCGTGCGCAGAGCTTGGGATCAAACATACGTTGCGGTGACCTTCGCCACGGCTTTCGTGGTAGCGTTGAATCGCGATAAGACCTGCGTACTCACCAGATGCACCAGAGTTTGGCTGCAGTGAGAACTCATCGTAACCTGTGATTTCACACAGTTTTTGTTTTAGATCTTTTGCTAGTGCTGCGTAACCCGCTGCTTGCTCTAGAGGTGCGAATGGGTGGATAGCACCGAACTCAGGCCAAGTGATAGGGATCATCTCTGCTGCTGCGTTCAGTTTCATTGTACAGCTGCCCAGTGGGATCATACCGTGAGTTAGCGAGAAGTCTTTGTTCTCAAGCTGTTTCAGGTAACGCATCATTTGCGTTTCGCTGTGGTGTGTGTTGAACACAGGGTGAGTCAGGAACTCAGAAGTACGGCGTAGCGCTTCTGGAATCGCAGCAAATTCGTTGCTCGCGATTTCTGAAGACAGCGCGTTCACGTCTTCCTTTACGTCGAATACAGCGAACAGTGCGTTGATGTCATCTGTCGTTGTTGTTTCGTCTAAGCTGATACCTAGCTTGCCATTGAGCTTACGTAGGTTGATATCTGCTGCTTGTGCTTTCGCGTAAAGCTCTTCAGTTTTGCTATCTGTGTTGATAGTGATGGTGTCGAAGAAGCTGTTGTGCGCAAGCTCGTAGCCAGATTTAGTCAGGCCAGCGGCTAGAATCGCCGTCATGTGGTGAGTACGGCGGGCGATGGTACGTAGGCCTTCAGCACCGTGGAATACCGCGTAGAAAGACGCCATATTCGCTAGTAATGCTTGTGCAGTACAGATGTTTGATGTCGCTTTTTCGCGGCGGATGTGCTGTTCACGAGTCTGCATTGCCATGCGAAGTGCTTGGTTGCCTTTTTCATCAATAGACACACCAATTACACGACCTGGCATGGTACGTTTATGCTTGTCACGTGTTGCCATGAATGCCGCGTGAGGACCGCCATAACCCATCGGTACACCGAAACGCTGAGCCGAACCGATCACCACGTCTGCACCCATTTCACCTGCTGGTTTTAGCAGAGTTGAAGCGAGTAGGTCAGTTGCCACCGTTACTAGCGTTTTGTTTGCTTGCGCTTTTGCGATGATGTCCGTTAGATCACGAACTTCACCCGTTGTACCTGGGTACTGAACTAAAGCACCAAATACGTCTTGTTCTGGAAGTGATTCAAGAGTGCCAACTTGTACGTCAAAGCCGATGAATTTAGCACGTGTTTTCACTACTTCTAGTGTTTGCGGATGAACATCGTCAGCCACAAAAAATACGTTACTCTTGCTCTTACCCGCACGCTTACACAGAGTCATTGCTTCGGCTGATGCCGTTGCTTCGTCAAGAAGAGAAGCGTTCGCGATGTCCATACCAGTTAGGTCCATGACCATTTGCTGGTAGTTTAGTAATGCTTCTAGACGGCCTTGAGAAATCTCTGGTTGGTAAGGTGTGTACGCAGTGTACCAACCTGGGTTTTCAAGCACGTTGCGCAAGATAACGTTAGGTGTGAAGGTGTTGTAGTAACCTTGACCAATGAAAGTACGCTTGATTTGGTTCTGGTCAGCGAACTCACGCATTGTTGCAAGCATATCTGCTTCGCTTTTTGCTTCTGCAATCGCTAGAGGCTTCTCTAAACGAATTTGAGCTGGAACGGTTTCGTCGATCAGTGCATCAAGACTTGCTACGTTGATAGCGTCCAACATTTTTTGTTGGTCAGATTTGTTTGGGCCGTTGTGGCGAGCAACGAACTCATTTTGTGTGCTGAGGCTTTGAAGTAATTCAGTCATTGTCCTTTACCTACTCCATGGTTCGGGTAACGGAAGTCATCGTTACTGATAACTCTATACCAATCGTCGTAAATAGCTGCTTATTCTAGCTTGTTAAAATGCCCGATAACTGCGTTTAAATTTTTGATTGTAGAGTAACTACTTATCGAAAAATTTTGCCTTGTTCTCAAGCATTTTTCCTACGCTATTTCTGACCATTTACTTACTGTATTGGTATTAATTATACGTCCGAACATTGAAAAAAAGCTGCCTTCCAAATGGGGGCAGCTTTCCTAATCTTCCTAATTACTCATCTTCAATTGAGTTTAGGTATTCTTCTGCGTCTTTTAGATTGTCTAGTTCAGATGGGTCTGCCATTTTAACTTTCACAATCCAGCCGCCTTCATACGGTTCTTCGTTGATTAGCTCTGGGCTATCTTCTAGTTCTTCGTTGATCTCTACAACTTCACCCGTAATCGGTGCGTAGATGTCTGAAGCTGCTTTTACAGATTCAACCAGTGAAAAGCTTTCGCCCGCTTCGACTTCTGCTTCCACTTCTGGTAGGTCAACGAATACTACGTCACCTAGCATTTCTTGCGCATGCTCAGAAATACCGATTGTGACTGTGCCGTCGCCGTTGTCACGTACCCACTCGTGGCTATCTGCAAACTTCAAAGTGTTGTCCATTGCTTAATCTCCAAAAAATAACTTTGTTTAAATTGTTTACTGGTAAAGAGGGAAGCGATTGCACAGCGTTTTCACTTCTTTGCGAACGCGTTGTTCTACTTCTGCGTTACCTTCTGGGTTTTCTACTAACCCATCCAGTACATCGCCAATCCAATTACCGATGAGCTTGAATTCTTCTGCGCCAAAGCCGCGGCTTGTGCCAGCTGGTGTACCCAAACGGATACCCGATGTAATCATAGGCTTCTCTGAATCGAACGGGATACCATTTTTGTTGCATGTGATACCAGCACGTTCAAGAGCTTCTTCTGCTTTGTTCCCTTTCAAGCCTTTCGGGCGAAGGTCAACCAGCATCAGGTGAGTATCTGTTCCGCCAGTCACAATGTCGCAACCGCGAGTTTGCAATACTTCCGCTAGAACTTTTGCGTTGTTGATCACCGAATCGATATAAGTCTTAAACTCAGGTCCCAAAGCTTCACCGAATGCAACTGCTTTTGCTGCAATAACGTGCATTAGTGGGCCACCTTGCAGGCCAGGGAATACCGCTGAGTTGATCTTTTTAATGATGTCTTCGTGGTTCGTTAGGATCATACCGCCACGTGGGCCACGCAGTGTTTTGTGCGTTGTTGTTGTGACCACGTGTGCGTGTGGTAGTGGGCTAGGGTGAGCACCTGTCGCGATAAGGCCAGCAATGTGCGCCATATCAACCATTAGGATTGCATCCACTTCGTCTGCGATTTCGCGGAACTTAGCGAAGTCGATGGTACGAGGAATTGCGCTACCACCAGCGATGATCATTTTTGGTTTGTGCTCAAGTGCAAGAGCGCGAACGTCTTCGTAGTTGATTTCTAGTGTTTCACGATCAACACCGTATTGAACTGCGTTGAACCATTTACCAGATAGGGCAGGGCGTGCGCCGTGAGTTAGGTGGCCGCCCGCGTCTAGAGACATACCAAGAATAGTATCGCCTGGCTTAAGAAGCGCTAGTTTAACCGCACCGTTTGCCTGCGCGCCTGAGTGTGGTTGAACGTTTGCGTACTCACATTGAAAAAGTTGTTTAGCGCGTTCAATAGCGATTGCCTCTACTGTATCAACGTGCTCACAACCACCGTAATAACGGCGACCTGGGTAGCCTTCTGCATATTTGTTAGTAAGGCATGTGCCTTGTGCTTGCATCACCGCTTTAGACACGATGTTCTCTGAAGCGATCAGCTCGATTTGTTCGTTCTGACGAGAAAACTCAGATTGGATACCCGCAAAAACGGCATCGTCTGTAGCAGAAAGGTTGGTAGAGAAAAAGTTCTCTAGGCTGTGATTCTGATAAGTGTTGTTCATGGTAGATGACCTTCCTATCGTGCTAACGAGATGTATTTATGTAGGGTACTTACCTCGTTAGTCCTTATTTTTTATTGCTCTCTGAAAACAGAAAACAACGTGATTTCCATGTCCCCAAAAGGGTGGGGTAAAACCGAATTTGATTGTTAAATCTATCAACGAACAAACCCGGAAACAGCATCTCTTCAACTAACAAGTTGGTAACATAGCGGTTGTTATCGGAACAATCAACCAAAAATTTCCTATTGGAAACATGGTTTCTAATTTTGTTACCGAGAGCACGGTTTATTTCTTGTTCGGTGCTTTCCTCTATTATCCGCTTCGGGCACAATGAAAATGACACAGGAAGTAGCCGTTTAAAGAGGGAAGTATGCCCGAAGATTTCTATGACGAATATCCGTCGTTGACTCTGGCAAGAGAGTCGTCCGAGCAAAACATCGAGCCGTTAAAGCTCGGACAGCGTATTAAAGACATACGTAGCAAATTAGGCATCACACTTGAAGAAGCAAGCCAAAGAACAGGCCTTGCGCGATCCACACTAAGCAAGATCGAAAACGAGCAAATTTCACCGACATTCCAGGCAATGCAAAAACTGGCGGCTGGTTTACAAATAGATATGCCGCAACTATTTGAACCGCCAAGGAAAAAGGTTGCAGCAGGGCGACGGGATATCACGCTATCAAACCAAGGAAAACCGCACCCAACGCCAACCTATGAGCATGAATTGCTTGCCACTCAGCTTTCTAATAAAAAGATGATGCCATTTAAAAGCCGTATTCATGCGCGTGAGTTTGAAGAGTATGGTGATTGGGTAAGACATGATGGTGAAGAGTTTCTACTGATTTTATCCGGAGCCGTCAGATTTTATTCCGAGTTTTATGAGCCAGTCGAACTATGTGAAGGTGACAGTGTTTACTACGATGCGAATATGGGGCATATGCTGGTTTCGATCAGCGAAGAAGATGCGCATATTTTATGGGTCACCGCTAAATAAAACGGGTTTAACTCGATTTCCTATAGTGAAAGCAAACGTTTGCTTTTGTTTTTTAGATAAGTACAATAGCGCCGTCTTGAGCAAAGAATGTTCGTGACGGCGCTTTCATTTCATATTTCCCGATGTGAATTTAATGTTAAATGTCACATTTTGAACTGTTCTAAACTTGTTAATGGTGCAAAACTTCTCCACTCGTGTTTATTATTGGAAACAAGGTTTCCTCGAATGGAAAACGGACCTGATTAAATGGAGACAACAATGACTCAAGATCTACTAAAAACGCCACTTCATGCACTTCATATTGAAGCGGGTGCAAAAATGGTTCCTTTCGCAGGCTACGATATGCCAGTGCAATACAAACTTGGCGTAAAGAAAGAGCACTTACACACGCGTGATGCCGCGGGTCTGTTTGATGTTTCTCACATGGGACAACTTCGTTTGCACGGGGCAGGCGCAGCAGCGTTCCTTGAGTCATTGGTTCCAGTAGACATTATCGACTTGCCACAAGGCAGCCAGCGCTACGCATTCTTTACCAATGAAGAAGGCGGCATTATGGATGATCTGATGGTAGCCAACCTAAGCGATCACCTATTTGTTGTCGTTAATGCGGCATGTAAAGATCAGGACATTAGCCATCTTCAGGCGCACCTTCCTGAAGGCGTTGAGCTAGAAATTATCGAAGACCGTGCGCTACTTGCGCTGCAAGGACCAAAAGCGGTTGAGGTGCTTAAGCGTTTTAATGCTGAAGTCGCGGACATGGTGTTTATGGACGTGAGAAAACTGGAGATCCTGGGTGTTGAGTGTATTGTTAGCCGCAGTGGTTACACGGGCGAAGATGGCTATGAAATCTCTGTACCAAGTTCTCATGCAGAAGAATTAGCACGCAAGTTAACCGATGAAGCGGAAGTTGAGTGGATTGGCCTCGGTGCTCGTGATTCACTTCGCCTTGAGTGTGGTTTGTGCCTATACGGTCACGATTTAGATACAACGACAACACCTGTAGAAGCAAGCCTATTATGGGGTATTCAAAAAGTTCGTCGTCTTGGTGGTGAGCGTGAAGGCGGCTTCCCTGGTGCTGATATCATTTTGAAGCAGATCGAAACGAAAGATGTCACACGTAAGCGCGTGGGTCTCGTTGGTCAAACTAAAGCTCCTGTTCGTGAAGGCGCAGAATTGTTTGACGCAGAAGATAACAAAGTGGGTGTGGTAACCAGTGGTACTGCGGGGCCGAACGCAGGTAAACCAGTGTCTATGGCATATGTACGTGCGGACCTTGCTGCGATTGGCACTGAGCTGTTCGCCGATGTTCGTGGTAAGAAATTACCAATGACAGTAGAGAAAATGCCATTTGTTCCACAGCGCTATTACCGCGGCTGATAACTTGGTTCAATATATTGTCAATATTTATAAAACCTCTCGACTGAGAGGTTTTTTTGTAGGTATATTCGGAAAATTCTTCAAAGTAGTATTAAGAGTTAAAGCATGAAAAAAATTGTACTGGCAGCGGGTTTGTTTGGGGCTGTAAATGTTGGCGCTGTAGAGGTCTCTCCTTACATTGTGAATGGTACAGACATTATTAGTGCTTTAAAATACCCTTCGTTTGTTAGCCTGTTTTTTGACGGTTTGGACTATGATGGTAGATATGGTGAAGGACCATTTTGTGGTGCCACATTACTGGATGAACAGCACGTTTTGACCGCAGCGCACTGCGTCTACGGAGATAGAGGGAAACAGCTGTTTATGTCCGCCGTGCCTCAGCTCCTAGACGAAACCAACTTTCCTCATCAAGTTATGCAAAGGGTGATGGTCAACGAGTACTACTATCCCGATACGTACAATGACGACACTTTGACCGATGATATTGCCATTCTGAAGTTAGCTTCCCCAATTACGGCTGTGGCAAGTTACGCCGCGTTTGTGCCTTTAGCGGACATTGCCAATTACCGCAAAGATTCTGAAGCCTTTTTTGCAGTCGGGCATGGTAATACCCAGTCGGGCGATGACGCTACAACCAAGCTTCAAGATACTCAGCTTGAGTTTGTGCCTAACAGCGAGTGCAATGTTTACAGGAATACAGACACGTCCAGCAACTTATGTATGACAGGGGCGGATACGGTTACTTACGACAATGCGACTTGCCAAGGTGACTCTGGCGGCCCTCTTTACTGGGATGGTAAGCAAGTGGGTGTGACCAGTTTTGGCCCTACAACTTGCGGCCAAACCAATATCACTCCAAACTCGATATTTACAGAGGTAGCAAGACATGAAGAGTGGATCCAGTCTGTAGTATCTGGTGAAGTGAGCCCTAAAGTGACCGTTTCAGATGTTGATAGATATAACTATCTAGGCCTGCCAATACCGCCTAGTCTGAATGTGAGCGAAGGCACAGAAGACTCAGGTAGTACGACGGAGATTAATGCAGGTTCAGGTACGACCAACAGCAATACAGTGACAGCTGCAAGCCAGTCTAGCGGTGGTGGTTCACTCGGTCTCGCAATGCTTTCCATATTGGGTCTACTTTCGTTTAGACGACAAGTATTAAGTAAATAATACTTTAATCAGTTATAACTTTCTTTTTTGTGAACTAAACTTCTACATTAGTAGATACAGTTCACAAAAAAGGGAGAGGACTTATGCTTAGACAAGCTAGTGTCCTAATGATGTGGCTTATAAGTACAGCCAGTTCTGCGCTTGAAGTTTCGCCTTACATTGTAAATGGAAGCATCGCGAATATATCAAATTACCCCTCATTTGCCAGTCTGTTTTATCGAAGTGATACCCAATATAGTCCCAGCAGTTTCTGCGGTGCGACTATGATCAATAGCCGATTTGTACTGACCTCCGCGCACTGTCTTCAGAGCGACGATGAGATCCTGCTTCATACCGTGGTCGCCCCTAATCTAGAAGATGAGAGCAACTTTCTCTCGAGCACTCAGGCCAAAGCATCAGAATTCTACTACCCAGACACATTTGTCAACTCATCAACCGAATTGTGGCGTGATGATATCGCCATCATCAAACTTGAATCGCCGCTTCCTGTCTCTGACTTTCAATACCTGCTCAATTCAACGTTCAACAATAACTTTCCCGCAGATGGTGAATTTCGCGCTGTGGGGCATGGGTATGTTCAGAGTGATGACCCCGGGGGGACAGAGCTGCTAGATACGCAACTGACGATAATGTCTACCGCTCAGTGCCGTGCAGTCTTTGGCAGCAAAATAACGGACAAGCAGCTATGCTTTGGCAGCCCAACCGTAACGACAGAAACTCAGAACTCAATTTGTGCTGGGGATTCGGGGGGGCCGATTTATTACTATTATGGCGGTGAGTATATCCAAGTTGGGGTTGCCAGCTTTGGTTTACAACGATGCGGGGATCCAAACTACAGCGTTACCTCAGTATTTACCGACATATACGACTACCAAGGTTGGATAAACCAAGTGTTGAGTGGACAAATTGAGCCGAAAATTTACATCGATACGTCAACTGGTGAGAGAGTACTAGTGAGAAATGAATCACAGACACCTGCTATTAATGTCGCGAATGTTTTTTCGGGTGAAAGTGACAGCGGTTCCCTGTCTGTAGTTAGTTTGTTTGGTTTGATGTTTGCGTTTTTATTGAGGAACGGAACCTTAAGTAAATCAAAGAGGTTGAAAAGGGCGATTATCAAAAATAAGACACTGACTTAATCTCATGAAAAACAAGTGTTTTATTTGCTAACCTAGACGTTTTTCCAATTAAGTTATGTTGACTAATCACGACTAAACGATAGTTTTAGAGTAGACACGATAGGCTGGAGATTTTTTGATGAAGGATAGTAACAACGACCATATAACGCTTTTATCCGATGTGAGTATGCAGTCAAACCTGTTTAAAGACTCATTGGAAAAAGGGCTCCAGCTAGGTGTCAACATCGTCACATCTGGCGAGCTCGGGTCCTCGGAACATAGTGATAGTCTGCTTGGTGATTATGTGCTGTTCGACTTCCAATATCTGGATGATGATCGACTCAACGTATACAGCCAGGCTAAAGCCGCGAGTGGTAAATCTATTAAAGAGATTGTGATTAACTGCCCCAAAGACGTGGCTTCTACCCAGCTGTTTCGCTGGCGTAACTTGGTCGGTGTGTTTTACATTGATGATGATCTTTCTTTGTTACTGAAAGGCATGGCAAAGATCATGAATGATGAAATGTGGCTATCTCGTAAAGTGGCGCAAGACTATATAGAGTACTTTCGCTGCTCCAATACCGTTACCACCTCCCAAGCTTACGCCAACTTAACCAAGCGCGAGAAAGAGATAATGCGTTTACTAGGGCATGGTGCATCCAATTTGGAAATTGCGGATGAGCTGTACGTAAGTGAAAACACAGTCAAAACACACTTACACAACATCTTTAAGAAAATCAATGCCAAAAACCGACTGCAAGCCTTACTGTGGGCGAATGATAATATTGCGTTAGAAGAGCGAACGTAAAAACGACAAGAAAGCTGTCGAGCAGCTTTCTTGTTTGGTTTTTATGGGCAGATTTCTGATATTAATCAGAAAATGCAGTGTTTCGCATAGCTTGCTGCATCATTGGCTGACCAATCGGCTTTAGGCGTATTATCCAGTTGCTTACACCAAGCTTCGCTGCCTACCGCATCTAAAATTACACAGTGCTTTGCGTAATCCACCGCCGTTTGAGCATTCCATTCTGTTTTCGGTGTGTTGTCCATTGTTTCACACCAACCTTGGGTTCCCACTTCATCTTTACACGCATTTAAAGCCAGTAGTGCAAACAGTGAAAATGCAATTTTTTTCATAATCAAATCCTACAGTTCATTGCCGCTACTATACCTAAATTCGTTGCAAAAGTGTGTCTGGATCACGTTAAAACCCGCTTGGTTTTGAGTAACTAGATACAAATTTATTGCACTTGATCACTTTTTAATACGGCTTTTTTTACATTAAAAAGATCAAATTCACACTCTCAGTTACATCTGTTCGTAAATTTTCATTGAGGCATTATTATTTCATCGAAACGTTTCGATGAGTTTTCTATCAGTACGAGAAAAGCTGATGTTGAAAGCTCTTGGTTGTCAAAACGTGAATGACATAGGTCGATGAGATGAAAAAAAGTACCCTGATTAATTCTGAACTTTCTTACTTAGCTGCCACGCTGGGACATACCGATGAGGTCACCATTTGCGATGCAGGATTACCGATCCCGCCATCGGTGCAACGCATCGATCTTGCCCTGACTCATGGCGTACCAAGTTTCGTACAAACGGTGCGTGTATGGTTGAGTGAAGCGCAAATTGAAGGCGTGATCATGGCAGAAGAATTCGCGGCTATCAGTCCTGATCTGCATGAAGCGCTGCTAGCTGAGCTGGCTACCGAGCAGGAAAAAACAGGCAAAAACATCGCGATTTCCTATGTGTCTCACGAAGAATTTAAATCTCGCTCTCAGCAGAGCAGAGCCGTCGTTCGTACTGGTGAATGCACACCATACGCGAACGTGATTTTTCAAGCTGGTGTGGTCTTTTAAGGTCATACAAACTAAGGATTGAATATGACTCAAGCTATCTTACAACTAAGCGAGATTGAGAAAGCATTCCCGGGTGTTAAAGCGTTAGATAAAGCCAGTCTAAATGTTTATCCAGGTCGAGTGATGGCGCTGATGGGTGAGAATGGTGCTGGTAAATCTACCTTAATGAAAGTATTGACGGGCATCTACAGTAAAGATGCAGGCGCGATTCATTACCAAGGCAGTGCTGCGGCATTCAAAGGTCCGCGAGATTCTCAACAAGCGGGTATTAGCATCATCCACCAAGAGCTGAACCTGATCCCTGAATTAACCATTGCAGAAAACATTTTCCTTGGCCGCGAGTTTACTGGTGCGATGGGGCGCATTCAGTGGGACAAGATGTATGCCGAGGCCGACAAGCTGCTTGCGCGCTTGAACGTCAAACACAGCTCGAAAACGCCCCTAGGTGATTTGAGTCTGGGTGAGCAACAGATGGTGGAAATTGCTAAGGCGCTGTCGTTTGAATCAAAAGTCATCATTATGGATGAGCCGACCGATGCGTTGACCGATACCGAAACAGAATCACTATTTAGCGTGATCAATGAGCTACGCGATCAAGGCTGCGGCATTGTGTATATCTCGCACCGCCTTAAAGAAATTTTTCAGATTTGCGACGACATCACCGTCCTGCGTGACGGCAAGTTTATCGGTGAGTGCAGAGTTTGCGATACCGATGAAGACGGTCTGATCGAAATGATGGTGGGTCGCAAACTCGACGAACAATACCCACGCATTGATGTGCGCCACGGCGACACCTGTCTTGAGGTGAGAGGTTTGACTGGCTCGGGGGTGCACGATGTGAGCTTTACCCTCAAACGTGGTGAGATTCTGGGTGTTTCTGGCCTAATGGGCGCGGGTCGAACTGAGCTGATGAAAGTGATTTATGGCGCACTGCCAAGTGTAAGTGGCGTGATTAATCTTGATAACAAAACCATTAATCCAGTCAGCCCTCAAGACGGGTTGGCAAATGGGATTGCGTACATCTCAGAAGACCGTAAAGGCGACGGCTTAGTGCTGGGCTTATCGGTCAAAGAAAACATGTCTCTATGTGCGTTGGATCAGTTGACCAAAGGCGGCCGAATCCAGCATAACGAAGAAGTCATTGCCGTCGAAGATTTTATCAGACTCTTCAACATCAAAACGCCTACCCGCGATCAAATCATTGGCAACCTGTCCGGTGGTAACCAACAAAAAGTGGCGATTGCGAAAGGCTTAATGACTAAACCTAAAGTACTCATTCTTGACGAGCCGACTCGTGGTGTCGACGTTGGTGCCAAGAAAGAGATCTACCAACTGATTAATAAATTTAAAGCTGATGGGATGAGCATCATCCTGGTTTCTTCTGAAATGCCGGAAGTGCTGGGAATGAGTGACCGTATCATGGTGATGCATGAAGGCCGTATCAGCGGTGAGTTTGATGCGAAAGATGCCGACCAGGAAAAACTACTAGCGTGTGCCGTTGGCAAACAGATTAACGAGGAAGCAGCATGAGTACTAGCACGATGAGCAAACCCAATGAAATTGGCAGCAAAAAGCTGCTGAGCAAAGAGTGGCTGATAGAACAAAAATCGCTGATTGCGTTGCTGTTCTTGATTGTTGTGGTCTCTTTTCTTAACCCAAACTTTTTTACCGTCGACAACATTCTTAACATTCTGCGTCAAACCTCTGTGAATGCGATTATTGCGGTAGGTATGACGCTGGTTATCTTAACCGCGGGGATTGACTTGAGCGTCGGCTCGGTACTTGCGCTGTGTGGTGCATTCGCCGCAAGCCTGATTGCCATGGAAGTACCAGTACTCATCGCAGTGCCTACTGCGCTTGTTGCTGGCGCTGCCTTAGGTGCGATCAGCGGCATCATTATCGCAAAAGGTAAAGTGCAGGCGTTTATTGCCACTCTGGTTACCATGACGTTATTGCGTGGTGTGACCATGGTTTACACCGAGGGGCGTCCAATTTCTGCTGGATTTACAGATACGGCTGATGCTTTCGCTTGGTTTGGTACGGGCTACGCATTGGGGATCCCTGTTCCGGTTTGGATCATGGTGGTGGTCTTCGCTGCAGCTTGGTTCCTGCTTAATCACACTCGTTTTGGTCGTTATGTTTATGCGCTGGGTGGTAATGAATCAGCAACTCGCCTATCGGGTATTAACGTTGACCGAGTAAAGATTGGTGTTTACGCCATCTGTGGTCTGCTGGCGGCATTGGCGGGCATCATCATTACTTCACGTCTTTCATCAGCACAACCAACCGCAGGTATGGGTTACGAGCTAGACGCGATTGCGGCTGTTGTACTGGGCGGCACAAGCTTAATGGGTGGTAAAGGTCGCATCATGGGCACGCTGATTGGTGCGCTGATCATCGGCTTCCTAAACAACGCTCTAAACCTGCTTGATGTTTCTTCTTACTACCAAATGATTGCTAAAGCGGTTGTTATTCTGCTGGCAGTACTGGTCGACAACAAAAATAAATGATTCATAACAGGCTTGGGGGAAAGTACCCCGAGCCACCCTACACAAGGACTAACACAATGAAAAAACTGGCAACTCTTATCTCTGCTGCACTCCTTTCGTCAACCGTTTCTGTTTCAGCACAGGCACAAGACACCATGGCTATCGTGCTGTCTACGCTGAACAACCCGTTCTTCGTTACGATGAAAGACGGTGCGGAAGCAAAAGCGAAAGAACTGGGTTACGACCTAATCGTTCTGGATTCGCAAAACGACCCAAGCAAAGAACTTTCTAACGTGGAAGACTTAACGGTTCGTGGCGTAAAAGCGATTCTGATCAACCCAACGGATTCAGATGCGGTATCGAACGCGATTCGTATGGCCAACCGCTCAAACATCCCTGTACTCACACTTGACCGTGGTGCAAGCCGTGGTGAGGTTGTTAGCCACATCGCGTCAGACAACGTTGCTGGTGGTGAAATGGCGGGTCGTTTCATCATGGAAAAAGTCGGCGAGAAAGCGAAAGTTATCCAGCTTGAAGGCATTGCTGGTACTTCAGCGGCACGTGAACGTGGCGAAGGCTTTATGAAGTCTGTTGAAAGCAGTGATATGGAACTGCTGGCTAGCCAACCTGCCGACTTTGACCGTACTAAAGGCCTAAACGTGATGGAAAACTTGCTTGCTGCGAATCCAGACGTTCAAGCGGTCTTCGCACAGAATGACGAAATGGCACTAGGCGCGCTACGTGCAGTACAAGCTTCTGGTAAAGATGTCACCATCGTCGGTTTTGACGGCACGGATGATGGTATTGCAGCGGTAAATCGTGGCAAGTTGTCTGCGACAGTGGCTCAACAGCCTGACCTTATTGGTGCGTTAGGTATTGAAACTGCGGTAAAAGTTTTACAAGGCGACTCTGTTGATCAATACATCCCAGTTCCGCTAAAAGTGGTAACCAAATAAGCGACATACGTAAGGACGATTAATCGTTCTTGAAGTCGATATTACCGAATTGTGTCCTCTCCCTCTTTGTTATCTGTCGTTTGGAGGGGGAGGGCCGATAAGCTTGTGCTTTTGCGAGAGTACAAACTTATTAACTGTTGAAACTGTATAAAGGTTCTAGAGAACCGAGGATAACCGTATGAATAAGTTAGTGGTTTTAGGTAGTGTTAACGCTGACCATGTTCTTCAAGTGCCTTCTTTTCCTCGCCCTGGCGAGACGCTTCATGGTCGCAATTACCAAGTTATCCCAGGTGGTAAAGGGGCAAACCAAGCGGTTGCAGCCGCCCGCCTAAAAGCCGACACAGGTTTTATCGCCTGTGTTGGTGATGATGCGTTTGGCATCAATATTCGTGAAAACTTCAAAATGGATAACATCGATATCGGCGCGGTAAAAATGCAGCCGAATTGCCCAACTGGTATCGCGATGATCCAAGTCTCTGACAGCGGTGAGAACAGCATTTGTATCTCTGCGGAAGCAAACGACAAATTGACCGCTGAGGTGATCGAGCCAGATTTAGCGCGTATTCGCCAAGCCGACTACCTATTGATGCAACTTGAAACCCCGCTTTGTGGCATAGAAAAAGCCGCGCAAGCTGCGAAGCAAGCACAAACGTCAGTCATACTGAACCCAGCACCAGCTAAGGCGTTGTCTGACGAATTACTGGCCTGTGTCGATATCATTACCCCTAACGAAACAGAAGCGGAAGTTCTGACAGGGATTGCTGTGACGGATAATGACACCGCACAAGAAGCGGCGAATATGTTGCACAGAAAGGGTATCGATACAGTATTGATTACACTTGGTGCGAAAGGTGTTTGGTTAAGTGTTGCTGGTAACGGTGAGCTAATTACTGGCTTTCGCGTAGACGCAACCGACACGACGGCTGCGGGCGATACCTTTAATGGGGCACTGGTCACTGGTTTGTTAGAACAATTGCCATTAAAATCAGCGATTAAGTTTGCTCATGCAGCCGCTGCAATTTCAGTCACGCGTTTTGGAGCGCAAACCTCCATTCCTAGCCGAGAAGAAGTTGACGCCTTTCTTGCTGAGTACGCTTAATCCATAAGTCATCCAGTTAGAAAAAGGATATTGCATGGCAACAATGAAAGACATTGCGAAACTGGCGGGGGTCTCTACCTCGACTGTTAGCCATGTAATCAACAAATCACGCTATGTGAGCGAAGAGATTTCTGAGCGGGTAAATAAAGCCGCTCAGGAGCTTAACTACACGCCTTCTGCTTTGGCGCGCAGCCTTAAAGTTAACCGTACTAAAACCATTGGAATGCTGGTTACCACTTCAACCAACCCATTCTTTGGAGAAGTGGTGAAGGGGGTTGAGCGCAGTTGTTATCACAAAGGTTATAACCTGATCTTGTGTAATACCGAAGGCGACAACGAACGTATGCGCGAGTCGATCAATACCTTGTTGCAAAAACGCGTCGATGGGTTGATTTTAATGTGTTCTTCCCTAGAAGGAGAGCGCATAGACGTCTTTGATAAATACCCAGACATTCCGGTAGTGGTGATGGACTGGGGCCCGATGCTGTTCACCAGTGACAAGATCCAAGATAACTCATTGCGCGGTGGTTACATGGCGGCGAAATATCTTGTCGATGCAGGGCATAAAAATATTGGCTGTATTACCGGACCTTTAGTCAAGCATCAGGCGCAAATGCGTTATGAGGGCTATAAACGCGCGTTGAACGAAGCGGGGTTAGAATTTAATCCACACTGGATTATTGAATCAGACTTTGAATGTGAAGGTGGTTATGACTCGTTTAATAAAATGTGCGAGAAGGGGCCACTTCCAGAAGCGATTTTTGTTTGTAACGACATGATGGCGATGGGGGTGATTAACGCAGCGAATGAGCGCGGGATCCGTATTCCAGAAGACTTGTCTATTATTGGTTATGATGACATCCATATTGCGAAATTTATGACACCAGCGCTGACCACCATTCATCAGCCGAAATATCGTTTGGGTAAAGCGGCAGTAGAAGCACTGCTCAATAAGTTAGATGGTGGAGAGACCGAGCCTCAAGTGGTGCAGTTAGAGCCAGCCCTTGTTGAGCGAAAAACGGTTAAACAAGAGAGTTAGAATTTCGTCCGTAAGTGGGTTGTTTAACAACAAGTAGAACGAAAAAAAGCCAGTAGCATTGCTACTGGCTTTTTGTATTCATGTGCGTGTTAGCAAGGATTAACCTTCGCTGCGACGACCACGTCCGTGACCACGTTCACCACGGTAGTTACCACGGTGATCGCCACCACGGTTACGGTCGAAACGACGCTCGCCATCACCACGGCCGCCTTCACGATTACCACGACCACCTTCACGGTTGCCACGGTAGCCGCCACCTTCGCGGTTGCCTTCACGGTTACCATCACGATTGTTGCGGAAACCGCCGTCACGACGACCACCACCATCGCGACCACGACCGCCTTCACGACGACCACGAGGCTCACGGAAATCGTTGAAATCACAAACAACAGCGTCTACTTGCTTCTGACGAATACGCAGTTTGCTTAGCTTAGTTGCCGCGTCAGAAGACATTGCTTTAGGCAGCTGAACGTAAGTTTCGCCTTGATCCAGTTTGATTGCACCGATAGAACCTTTGGTTAGGCCTAGTTCGTTTGCTAGTGCACCAACGATGTCTTTAACTTGAACGCCTTGCTCACGACCAACTTGGAATTGGTAAGTATCCCAATCTTGGTTGCTGTTGAAGCCACGACCGCCTTCACGACGACCGTCACGACGACCGTCACGGCCACCTTCGCGACGCTCTTGACGACGTTTCTTATCACGCTCAATCGCTTCAACCATTGGGTCTTCGCCAATGTAGAATAGAGGGCGTTTGCCTTGTTGGCGCTTAAGAAGAATAGCAGCCAGTGTGGTTGCATCGATTTCTAGCGTTTCTTGCAGTTTTTCAACAAGCTCAGAGAATTTCTCTAGCGCTTTGTGTTCTTTGTCTGCTTCTAGCTCAGCACCTAATTTAACTAGACGAGCTTCTGCAACTTTGTCACGCAGTGGAAGTTGGATTTCTTCCATTGAAGACTTAGTTACGCGCTCGATAGTGCGAAGCATACGCATTTGGTTAGTGCGAACTAGAAGGATCGCTTTACCTTTACGTCCAGCACGACCAGTACGGCCGATACGGTGGATGTAAGACTCAACATCGAATGGGATGTCGTAGTTAAATACGTGTGTAATGCGTGGAACGTCAAGGCCACGAGCAACAACGTCAGTTGCTACAAGAATGTCGATAACACCTTGTTTGATATGATCAACTGTACGCTCACGTAGAGACTGAGGAATATCACCGTGCAGTGCAGCCGCTTTAAAGCCACGTGCAGATAGCCAATCAGCTAGGCGCTCAGTGTCCTGACGAGTACGTACGAATACGATAGATGCGTCAGTCTCTTCTGTTTCTAGAAGGCGAGACATTGCTTCGTCTTTTTCTACGCCTTTAACAACCCAGAATTGTTGCTCTACTTTGTCTACAGTGTGGTTTTTACCAGCAACGTCGATCATTACTGGCTCACGTAGGAAGCGCTCAACAATGTTTTTCAACATTGGAGGCATAGTTGCAGAGAACAATACGCGTTGTGCAGAAGATGGAGCGTGTTCCATGATCGCTGTTACGTCATCAACGAAACCCATGTTTAGCATTTCGTCAGCTTCATCAAGAACGAAAGTGTGTACTTCGTCTAGGTGAAGGCGATCACGGTTGATAAGGTCTTGAACTCGGCCTGGAGTACCGACAATGATGTGTGCGCCATTTTTAAGAGCACGCATTTGATCAACGATAGATGTACCACCGTAGATCTCTAGCACTTTAAGGCCAGCGATGTTTTTACCAAGGTTCTTCACCTCAGCTGCAACCTGGATAGCAAGTTCACGCGTTGGTGCAAGAACGATTGCTTGTGGTTTACGTTGAGATAGGTCAATCTTGTTTAGAAGAGGCAGAGAGAAAGCCGCTGTTTTGCCAGTACCAGTTTGAGCTTTGCCTAGTGCGTCTGAACCTTTCATCAGGTGTGGGATTGCCGCTGCCTGAATTGGAGTTGGTGAAACGAAACCCATTCCGTTTAGTGCAGAAAGGATAGAGTCGTTAAGCGCTAGGTCGCTAAACTGGATTACAGAATCTGTCATTGGGATCCTACTAATTAATGTCAACAAAAGGTCCCACGAGCTCTACCAATTCCAATACCAATCCTGATTATCGCTGAATCCGTTCAGATGCGGATAAGTCGTAAATCGCATCAAGCCGCTAGGGACATATATATAAGGGGCAAGATTATTCCCTAAAAGCATAAAAAAAGCCAGAAAAAATTGAAATACATCACATATTTTTCGCTATTGACACTGTTCTGTTCATAAAATCTTCACATCTTGGCCTTTTTACGCTCACAATTGCCGGTTGAATAAACACTTTTATAGATAGTCCTCTGCTCAAGGTAGCTAGGCTATGGCGGCAATGTTATAGTGTGCGCAATTTTTTCAGTAAGAAATGTAGAGATGTTCCAAGATAATCCGCTATTGGCTCAACTTAAGCAGCAAATCCAAGAGACCCTGCCTCAGAAGGAAGGGACAATCAAAGCAACTGATAAAGGCTTTGGTTTCCTTGAAGTAGACAGTAAAACCAGCTTTTTCATCCCGCCACCGTACATGAAAAAGTGCTTACACGGCGATAAAGTTAAAGCCATTATCCGCACTGAAAAAGAGCGAGAAGTGGCCGAGCCGCAAGAGCTATTGGAACAAAAGTTTACGCGTTTTATTGGCCGCGTAAAATTGTTCAAAGGCAAGCTGAACGTTGTTCCTGACCATCCACAGATGAAGAAAATGTCTCTTAAGGCGAAAGTGAAAAAAGGCCTGAAGAGCGATGATTTTCAAGAAGGTGATTGGGTCGTTGCACATTTGACGAGTCACCCATTAAAAGGTGATAACGGCTTCTTTGTTGAGATCTCTGAAAAGATTACTGACGCAAATGATAAGATCGCGCCTTGGTGGGTAACGTTGGCGGAAAACGACCTGCCAAATAGTGAACCAGCGGGCATCGACAACTGGGAAATCAAAGACGACGCTGATTTAGAGCGTGTTGATATGACTCACGTTCCTTTTGTGACCATCGATGGTGAGTCAACAAAAGATATGGATGATGCGCTGCATGCGAAAAAACTGGAAAATGGCGATTTCGAACTGACGATCGCGATTGCAGATCCAACGGCCTACATCACGCCTGACAGTGAGATGGATAAAGTCGCGCGCGAGCGTGGTTTCACGATTTACCTTCCTGGCCGCAACATTCCAATGCTGCCACGTGACCTAGCGGACGAACTATGTTCTTTGATCGAGAACGAAATTCGCCCTGCGCTGTGTTGTAGCGTGACGGTCAGCAAAGACGGTGTGATCGGCGATGACATCAAATTCTTTGCGGCAAACATCAAGTCTCACGCACGTTTAGTGTACGACCACGTTTCTGACTGGATTGAAAATGGCAGCTCTGAAGCATGGCAGCCAAGTGATGAGATTGCAGAAATTGTACGTGACCTGTATGAATTTTCTAGAGCGCGTGCCGAGTGGCGTGAGCAGAACGCGGTTGTGTTCCCAGACCGCCCAGACTACCGCTTTGAACTGAGTGAAGATAACGACGTCGTGGCTATCCACGCTGACATGCGTCGTAGTGCTAACCGTTTGGTTGAAGAAGCGATGATCACTGCCAATATCTGTGCGGGTCGTACTTTACAAGCAAGCTTTAATTCAGGTGTGTTTAACACCCATGCTGGTTTCAAAGCAGAGAAAATCGAAGATGTGGTTGCGCTTATCAACCCTGAAGGTGAACTGCCATTTACCGCAGAGTCGATTGCGACTCTAGAAGGCTTTGCTGAACTGCGCCGCTGGTTAGCGAAGCAAGACACATCGTATCTAGACAACCGCATTCGCAAGTTCCAAACCTACAGCGAGATTGGTAACCAACCATTACCACACTACGCAATGGGTCTGGATCTCTACGCGACTTGGACATCTCCAATCCGTAAGTACGGCGACATGATCAACCATCGTATGCTGAAAGCGCATGTTTTGGGTAAAGAACCAGTACAAACGGCGGATGAAACGGTCGGTGAAGAACTGGCTTTACACCGTAAACATCACAAGATCGCAGAACGTAATGTTGGTGACTGGCTATACGCTCGTACTCTGGCTGGCGATGTTGAGAAGAAAACCGTCTTCAATGCTGAAGTGTTTGACGTTTCACGCGCAGGTGTACGTGTACGCCTACTGGAAAATGGCGCAGCAGCGTTTATTCCTGGCTCATTGATCCTTGCGAACAAAGAGCGTTTGGCGTGCGATGGTGAAACAGGTACGGTATCTATTGATAAAGAAGTCGTTTACCGCTTGGGTGACGTATTCGAAGTGGTGCTGGCGGATGTAAACCAAGAAAACCGCAGCCTGCTTGCCAAACCGACTCAAGTCTTTGACGAGGTGAAAACGGCGGAAGAAGCAGAAGCGGCCGCAGAGTAATATCCACTAGATAGCTATAGTAGAAAGGGCGCAGTCAGCGCCCTTTTTTAATCTTCCCAGAACATCTCTTTCGGATCTTTATCTATTTCTCTCATGATCGCTGTCAGGTCCGTACTGCTGGCCAGAAATGGGTAAGGCAACCAACGCTCTTTTTCCTCGTCTGGCATAAATAGCTGCCATCGCTTGCTTTGTTCACACCACTTCACTTTTGCGACCTGATCAATGTAGTCACAGTGGGCCGAGTCGAGAAGAAAATGCTGTTTAAAAAACACAACGCCGTTATTGGTTGCTTCAAAACTGGCTTTGCCTAATTCGGCTGGCACACTCTGGTTCCGCTGCTGACAGATAAGCTGCGCACGGCTTTCAACTTGTCTTTGTAGCAAACTCACAACAACCATATTTGCTCCTCAAGCAGATAACTTAATCATAGTATTTAATGGATATTTTGTTGTCTGCATAGCTTTTCACAAAAATGTCATCTCTCCGCAATATGATGAGCACAGTTAAAGTTACCTACTTGAATTTGAATGGAGAAAATTATGTTTCGCACTGTGGCTGCTGTACTTTTATCTTGCACTCTGGCGGCTCAGCCAGTGTTGGCTGGAGAAGTCAATGTATCAGGCTCTACTTCAGTCGCGCGAGTGATGGATGTACTGGCAGAGACCTATAACTCCGCTCATCCAGACAGTTATGTTGCCGTTCAAGGCGTAGGCTCTAGTGCGGGGATTACGCTGGTTAAGAAAGGCGTCGCGGACATAGGCATGAGTTCTCGTTACTTGACTGAAAGTGAAAAGGATGAAGATTTGGCGGTTAACTTGATCGCGTATGATGGTCTTGCGGTTGTCGTCAATAAATCAAATTCGGTCGAGAATGTGACTAGAGAGCAGCTGTTCAATATTTACAAAGGAAAGATCACCAACTGGAAAGAGCTTGGTGGCACTGATCAAGCCATTGCTGTGGTGACTCGCGAAGCGTCTTCTGGTTCTCGTTACAGTTTTGAAAGCTTAATGGGGTTAACCAAAGTGATTAATGATCGCCTTGTATCTGATATCAGCCCGAATAATTTGGTGGTGAACAGCAACAGCATGGTAAAAACCATCGTTAACCACAACAAGCAAGCCATTGGTTTTATTTCAACCGGCTCTATTGACCAGTCTGTGAAACCAATTACGTTTGAGGGTGTTAAACCAAACAACGGCACGATTGCTAATGGTAAGTACGAATTAGCGCGTCCATTCCTGGTTGTTTACCAAGAGGGCAAAGTGGATCAAGAAACACAGTCATTCATCAAGTACCTAGATAGCAAACAAGCGTCGCAATTAATTGAAGAATACGGCTACACAGCAGCGAAAGAGAATAAATAACGCTACTTTCAGACTATTGAATCCGCCACTCTTTTTCAGAGTGGCGGATTTTTTTATCTACTCGGCTCGCGTATTAGTCTTTGGCTAGCTCTAGATTTTCCGCTTCTCGCTGTTTTAACAAGTAATCCTTTGACTCAAGTGAGCGATGTTTTAAGCGTATGTCTGGCTGTGCAAAATAGAGAGTATCGAGCTCAGGGAAGTGGGGTTTAGCGACTCTGTTGAACTGCTCCACCTCTCGGCTGAGTGATACTTCACCATTATCGATCTTAACCTCTAAAGGTAGTGTTAGATCGCATGTTATCTCTACTTGCTCATTAGGTGAACCCGTTAAGCGAACTTTCAGTTTTACATCTGACTCAGCTTGTGTCGCAGATAGCAGATAAACTTGCGTGTTATCGACTCGTTCGTAGTGAACATTCAATGTGCTTTTTTCGCCGTAAGGCAGCGTGGCCGTGGCTGTTCGCCATTGTGTTGGAAGCGCTGGCGCCAGTTCAATCACACCTTCTAATAGCTTAGGTTTAAAGCCGAGGTAATCTTGCTGCGCATTGCGAGCATACTCAGATACAGACCATGCTTGAGCGTATGTGCCAGTTTCAACAAGCTGGCTAGGGTCTTGTTGGTAAGCGTCCAAGTTTTCACTCATGGTGCCGCGATGGCCTTGCTCTAAGATCTGTTTAGCCAGGTTTTTAGACAATGTATAAGCGAAATCTTGTTGCTGATATTGGGCTAAAGCCGTCACAGTGAAGCCCGCATTCCAACCCCAAATTGTACCATTGTGATAGGCCGCATCTTTGTGGTATTCGCTGCGGTTGTCATGATAAGGATGAAAATCGGTATGGTGTTGATCCAGAGAACAAATTCCCCACGGGAAAAGCAGAGTGCTCACGCTGTTTTTGACAATATGCGCGCCGATGGAATCACTGATAAGCGCGTTGTGTTGCGGGATCGTCAATGTCATCAGTTGGTTGGGTCTGACACTGTAATCAGGCGTATCGCCCGCGTTTAACCTGTCTGCGAGTTGAAGTGTATTTTCGTTCCAGAACTTCTGCACAAAGCTTTCTTTGACCTTGTCGGCCATTGCACGCCATTTAGCCTGACTTTCTTCATCATCAATCAGTTCAGCCAGCAGAATTGCGCATTGTAAGCTTTCAAACCACAGCGCTTGGATGTCGTTGGCTTTGGGGCCGCGTGGTGACCACGGGATCTGTCCGTTAATTTTGGCGTCCATCCATGTATCAGGGTGGCGATGCTTCATTAAGCCGTCTTCATCTAGGTAGTTATTCTCTACTCCCTCGATAAAGCGCGCTACCACAGGGTACATCTTATGGGCGAATGCCAAGTCACCGCTGTAGTTAATGTATTCTAGGATTTCGCGGATCATCCACGGCGTGCCATCTGTCGTATTGTAGATGATGTTGGTTTTGCTGGTCACGCGGTTGGGAATACGGCCATAGTTTTTGGATTGCTTATCGGTCATTTGCATCGCGGCGAAGTTTTCTATGATCGCTTTGGCTTCATCAAACTCACCATTGGCGAGGCTAGTCCCCGATAATGCGATAAAGGTATCTCTGCCCCAGCAATCTTTAAACCATGGCAGACCCGCCCATATGCCAGTGCCAAACTCATGGCTGACAAAAGTACGGCTTGATAAACGTGCCCACATCACCGCTCGGTTGTATTCAATATCGTCGCTCCAGAGATAACTGTGGGTGAGAAATTGATAGAGTTTCTGCTGGTGGCGAACAAAGCCATGATCAATGGCCGCGTTTTTTGCGCTCGCGACCGCCTTTTCTTTGTCGTGCTCAAAACTCAGGTAAACCGTGAGCAAGTCTGTGCTGGCTTGTGATGTCAGCATCAGCTTGGTGTTTTCCCTTGCCAAATGCATGACCTGATTTAACTCTGGGTGCGTAGCGAATGAGACCTCATTAGCCGTCACCGCTTGGTTGGCGCTGATGGCGATGAATCTCGGGCAGCCTTCAGGGCAATACTCCGTTTCAAGCGTGTAGACAAGCACGCCGTCATGTTGCTCAACGTATGTGTGATTAAGCGGAAGGTTGAGTTCGGGTACGATCGATAATGTCGACTTTGTCGTAGTGTGGACCGTTAAACACACCAATCGCTGGTTTTGTACCAAAGAGAGAATGTCAGAAGATGATTCAAACTGATGTTCAATGCCATAGGGCAATAAACGCGCTTTGTTGGCTGCATTTTTGTCGTTTAACTGACCGTCGACATAGGATCCAAAACCGCCTAAATGCCAACCTTGATGATGTCGGTAGCGGTCCCCACAAGAGAAACTCAAGGCTCTTCCTTCATAGTAGCCATCAACGTTATCTCCAAACACGTACGGGAAAGGTCGATCACTTTCTATCGCTAACGTATCGAACAGATCCTGAGGGTCTAAGGCATGGTTAACGGCTGCTAAGCGCGGTAATTCTCCGGTCGTTATTGCTAAGCTGTAGCTTTCCAGTCCTCGAGTTGAAGCAGTTTCTGCCCCGTTTTCTGCTAGAACAATAGTAAGCGTCGGAGTGTCTGAGCTTAAGTCTAAGTGCAACGTGTAGCGGCCAGTTTGGCTTGGTGAAAAAGTCAGATCATTACCGATACCTTGGGTATGAATCAGTTGCGTGGTGTCATCTAAATCAAGTGCTGTCGCTTTTGTTGGATGGGCAGAGAATGTCCATTCTTCACGGCCGTCCATGTCTGCAATCTTGAACTTATGAGTATCGACCGAGAAAACGACGCTCGCAGAAAAGCAGTTTAGGCCATTTTCAGTGAACGGCGTGTCTAGCCCCCAACCGTTGAAGGTGCCTTTTAGGTACAGAGTCGGCGTGATTATTTTCATGATTTTTATCCTCAAAATTTTACTCAAGGATAGTGAAATCTGAGAGGGGTGAGAAATAGATAGTTTATGGATTGATATTGAAAAAATATATATCACCGCATCGCAGAGAGGTATTCACATCTTTGCTAAAAACCCAGCGGCAAAGTATCTAATCGGAGACGTATTTTTAGCTAAGAGAGCCGTGCGAGGTGTGTATTTTATGCTGAGGTGATTCTATAAAATCAGAGAAAGTTCATTAGTGATTTCTAAAAATGTGACTCTAATCACTTATTAATCTCAGCGGGCAATGGATTTAAAATAGAGCATAAATTCATGCATTTACCAGAGTTCTATAGCGATTAGAGTTCGGTATCTCTATCAAAAGGTTAAAGTATTACAATTGAGAGCCTTCTCAAAACCGCTTTTTACCTACTAGGGTTTTAGTGTTCGTGTTGTTTTGGCACCTGCCTTATTCGGACGAGGTATAACCTTGATACGGATACTAAATTATGAAAATGAAATTACTAGCCATTGCAGTGATGGCAACAGCATGTGGTTCCAGCGCATTTGCCGCAGAGGTTTACAATCGCGGTAACACAACACTCTCCATTGGTGGATACGTTGATGTAGGCGTTGGCGAATACGATTCTAGTGATGAGGTTGAAGTTCATTCAGTTTCTCCTCGGATTAACATCTCAGGTACACAAGACCTTGGCAACGGCGTAACGGTCGATGCAAAAGGTGAGTGGTCACTCAATTACTTAGACGGTGGCGAACAATCATTCTCAACACGTTTAGGCTATATCGGGGCAACCCATGATCAATACGGCCGTTTAGTCGCTGGTACTCAATGGTCCCCATATTACGATGTGGTAGGGGTAACTGACTTACCTATCGCGTTTGCGACCGATTTTATCTACGATGATTATTACTTTTTAGGCACGGCTCGCGCTGAAAGAATGGTGAGTTACAGAAACTCCTTGTCACTGGGGGATGTTGGTGATTTACATATAGGTCTTGGTTGGCAGGGCAACCATACCGAGGAAGTAGGCGATCCTGTGACCACGGTTGAATACCATTCTCGAACTCAGGCCGCTTTGAGCTTTTCCATCGATATGGTCACGTTAGGTTACGCTTATAACGGTGGGGATGTGACCCGTACAGAAAAAGTGGATCAGCAATCTCACGCGGTTTCTATCAGTGCAGGCGAATACGGCAGTGGTTTTTATGGCGCGGCTGTTTATGCAATGAATGACTATATGAATAGTGGTATAGAGGATACTGACGCTCTTGAGTTACTCTTGGCTTATGGGCTGGGCTATGGCATGAATGTGATTGGTAATTATGAAGAGGTGGTGGATTCGGACAGCGAAAACACGCAATACAGCCATGCTGCGCTTCAATTGGAATACACCATCACACCGAAGTTTATGGGATTTGCGGGTTACCAGTTTGATGCAGGTAACGACATCGGCGAAAAAGAAGAAGATTTCTGGACGGTAGGGGCACGTTACTTCCTATAATCCTTCAAGTTAATGTCATAGTGATCCGGCGAGCGCCTGTGCAATTTGTGCAGGCGCTTTTTGTTTATTTATCGATAGCTTAATAGTGGGGAACGGATCGGGTTTTCGTGATTCGTTTAGTTTATTTTTAACATAGTTAGACTAGAATCGTGCCCTTATGTTCGCTGTTCAGGGAAGAAAATATGTATTCGGTTAAGCTTGATGAAGCGTTGGTTTATCCAACGAAAGTTGTCTGTGTGGGTCGCAATTACTTGGAGCATATCCAAGAACTTAATAATGCCATCCCGGAGCAAATGGTGGTGTTCAATAAACCATCGACTTCTATTTCATCAACGTTGCGTTCGGCGCACCAAGAGCCTTTGCATTATGAGGGTGAAATCTGTTTTCTAGTGAAAGACAGCCAATTGCACGGTGTCGGTTTGGGCCTAGATTTAACTAAGCGCGGCTTACAATCCAAGCTCAAGGAAAAAGGACTGCCTTGGGAAAGAGCGAAAGCGTTTGACGGTTCTGCAGTGTTTAGCCGTTTCATCCCATTGGCCGGGTTGGACATCCATCAGCTAGAAATCGAGCTGTTTATCAACTGCGTACGAGTGCAAAAAGGCGATGTGTCTCAGATGATGTATTCACCAAACGTGATTTTGCAGGAGCTTCAAAGCTATACCACGCTGCAAGACGGTGATGTGATCATGACTGGCACACCACAAGGCGTCGGGGAAGTGCATCAAGGGGATGTCTTTTTGGCCCGTTTGAAGCAAAACGAGGAAACTCTGATAGAAATTGAGTGGGTGGCTGAATAACGAGCTTTACCTTGCCCCAAGGGAAACGTGTAACCTCTGATTGAGTGATTCAATCAGAGGTTTTTTTATGGGTTCAGAGGTGGTTTATGGGTTGTTGTAACAAAGCACCAAATGGTGGTTCATCTCAACTAGGAGTGCTACTGAAATGGACCTTGTGTATCGCGATTGTGGTGTTTTTGATTGCTGCCATTTTTGGCTAGGCAGGTTGTTTTAAAGCAGCTTAAGCACCAGAAAGATCGCCATGCTAATAAAGGTGGTGAGCAAGACATTTTTTGTTTTCCAAGCGGTGAACGCGGCGACAATTGCACCAATGAGGTAAGGGTTGTCAGGCGTTAGCCACAACTGTTTGTCTGGCATAAATACGATCGGTGCCCAAATCGCGGTTAACACCGCAGGGCTGGAATAGCTCAGCAACCGTTGTGCTTGAGGGTTTAACTTTAACGGTAAGCGCGGTTCGAGAAAAAGATAACGGCTAACAAACACCAGCAAAGTCATGGCGAAGATAGACAATAAGATCATGAGTTTGCTCCTTTGAGTGATTCGGTGATATAGCCTGCGAACATGCCGCCAACACTGGCGATCATCAATCCTGATTCTATCCCTAAGTAGCTGCACACAACGGCTAGTATCAGAGAAACGACAACGGCCGCGAGTACGGGATAGCTTTTTACATTTGGGATCACAATGGCAATAAAGGTGGCAGCGACTGCGAATTCAAGCCCAAGCTCATTCATTGATGGAATGTAGCTACCCGCGAAGATCCCAATCAGCGTCACTAGGTTCCAGAAAAGGTAAAAGCTTAGCCCCGCCCCTAGTGCGTACCAGCGGTTAAACTGCTTGTCGGATTGTTGCCCACAAATAGCGAACAACTCATCGGTCAGTAAATAGCCTAACGCTAAGCGCCATCGTAAAGGTAAAGGGCTGATTTTACTACGCATCGATACGCTATAAAGAAAGTGTCGTGACGTAATAAAAAAGGTCGCCAATAGCATGGTGGTTAAGCTTGCGCCAGCTTTGATCATACCTGTGGCAACCAATTGTGCCGAGCCTGCAAATAATATCGCCGACAGTGCCTGGCTTTCGATAATCGTAAGGCCAGATTCAACGGCATAGGAGCCTGCGAGCAATCCCCAAGGAATCACGGCAATGCTCAGAGGCAGCATGGCGATAGCGCCTTGCAGGAAAAGTTTGCTGCGCGAGGGGGCAGTGGTGGAACTCAAACTGATGGTACTCATGGGTATCTCTTAGTGAAAAAACTCATCTCTATTCAGACATGATCGCGGTGTTAGCGCTTGTACAATATTGCTGTAAACAGGCCCTAGTGATTTATTGCTGGTACTGCTTGGGTGTTACACCCATGGCACGTTTAAAGTGGCGATGAAAGTGGCTTTGGTCGTGAAAGCCAGTTTCTTGGGCAACATCCGAAATGCCCATGCCTTGTCTTAGTAACTGTTTTGCCAGCCTTAAACGCGATTGAATTTGATAGGCATGAGGAGGAAAGCCAAACTCCTTCTGAAAGCTGCGCACAAGATAATAAGGGCTAAGACCTGCAAGCTTGGCTAAATCATCTAAGCTGATGTCGGCTTGTGGGAAGTCATCCAAAAACTCTTTGACTAACTTAAGCTGCCTTTGTGTTCGGGTTTGCGGTTCCCAATCGGCGCGGCTTTTACTGTGTCTGCTCAGCAGTTTGACCAAGGTTCCGTACACCAGCGTTTCACGCAGCAATCGGTTGTCAGATTTCGACAGTGTGTTGAACACCATTCTAAGTTGCTGAGCAAGTTCTGGATCGTAGACGACGGGCTCCGGGAAATACGGTGTGCTGTCTTTGGGCAGTAGTCCGTCTGTCAGTTTAGAAAATTGTTCTGGGAGCGGGTACATGGCTTTGTATTCCCAACCGCCTTCAGTGGCCGTTTGGCCATTGTGTACTTCATCTGCGTTGACAAGAATAATGCTGTCTTGCGGTGCAATGTGATTGCCACCCGTGCGATAGAAGCGTTGTGCGCCTTTTTCGATCACGCCGATGGTGTAGCCTTCGTGACTGTGGCGAGAAAAGTTTTGGTTGGTGTACTTGGCGTCAAGCAGCTCTAACCCACCGAGCTCATTCGCTAGCTGAAAATTCGCTGACTCTTTCTCCATGTGATGACTCATCTTACTTCCCTCTGATACACCTTGCAGCAGTCTAGCTTAATAGGGGCTAAGGTTTTTGTACAAAATTGCGCTTTTTATTTCACTCAGGTTGATGGTTTTCGGCTGTACTTTATTCTATCAGTGCAAATTTTATCTATATATTGACTATGGAATAGATTTCTAGGTTGGTATAAAATTCCGCGCTTTCCTGTTCCGGTAAAATAAAAGTTATGATTGATATTTCTGTGCTTCCCGTTTATTTAACGGCTGTAGTTGCACTGTTGCTGTTGCCTGGCCCAGATATGTTACTGATCGCCAGCTCAAGCATGAGCTACGGGCGTAAAGTGGGTATCTTCGCCAGCTTAGGTAACGCGACATCAGGCGTTATTTTAACGCTGCTTGCTGCTCTGGGCGTGTCGGCATTAATTGCCATGAGCCCAATGGCGTTGAAAGCGTTGCACCTTTTGGGTGGGGCATATTTACTAAAAATGGGCTGGGATTGCCTGAGAGCCAGCGCCTCAGAAGCGCCTGAGCTAGACGGCAGCAGTAAAATGGCTACTACTTTTTACCAGCGCGCTTTAGTGAGCAATCTGCTCAATCCAAAAGCGTTGGTGTTTTTTGTCATGTTCTTACCGCAGTTTGTGTCTAGCAATATTACCGCTTCATCGGGCGAGCAAATGCTTGCGCTTGGATTGCTGCTTAACGTACTGGGGTTAGCATTTAACTTGCTGCTGGTGGCTCTGGTTGGCACATTGGGTAAACCTCTGCTTGAGAACGCCAAGTTTAGAACCTATCAGCACAAGTTTATGGGTGGCATCTTTATCGTGCTAGCTCTGTGGATGTTAAGTTCATTTGCTAGCTAAGCCACTTTTTGGCACAGTTTCAAAGGTCAGCAATCGCTGACCTTTTTCATTACAGGGAAGTCATTTTATGCATGTACAGTTCATATGGAATCCGCCTAAAAATATCAAAGATCTGATCTATAACGGGTTAAAAGCGTTTAATTTAAAGCACCTTCCAGACCAGCCTGTTCATTCGGTGGCATGCGTTGCGGAAGACCCTGGTGATAACTTCTTAGGAGGGCTCACGGGACAAATATTTACCAATACGCTGTTTGTTGAGTTTTTATGGTTGGATGAAAACCACCGTTCTGCTGGCATTGGTTCGACCTTGATGGCGGAAGTAGAACGACAAGCTAAGCAATGCGGTGTGACGGACATCTATCTGGACACTTACTCATTTCAGGCGCCTGATTTTTACGCCAAGCTTGGTTTTAAAGAGGTTGGGCGCTATACCAGCTTTCCAACAGAGGGCGTTGATAAGATCTTCTTACAAAAGAAAATTGCCTAACTTGAACAGTTCTTTAACTTAGTGCGGTCCATTGGGGGGATATCTTAAATCTCACGCCGTGTTAGGCTGAGTTCTTCGTCGCTAGCCGCTACGTTGTGTTGCACTGGCGTAAAGTTGGGAAATATATGAACCGCATAAATACTATAAGACTGTTTAATCAGTTAGTTGGCTTTATTACGCTTGCTCTACTTATCTGCTCTTCTTACGTACGGGCAGAAACCAATACAGGGTGGATGTCTAACCCGGAACATCCACCAGTGACCACCAGATTTGTACTGACAGGCCAAGTTAATCCAGATAAAAAGACGGTCGAAGGGTTTCTTGAAGTCAAATTGGACAAAGGCTGGAAAACCTACTGGCGAAGTCCGGGGGAAGGTGGTGTTGCCCCTAAGATAGACTGGAAAGAGTCACATAACTTAAGCCGAGCTGAATGGCACTGGCCTTATCCGCAGCAATATGAATTGTTGGGTATCAATACTCTCGGCTACAAAGGGGATGTGGTTATCCCGATCACGTTACACATTTCGGACTGGAGTCGCCCAGTCGCGCTAAATGCAACACTCACCTTGTCATCTTGTGATACGGTTTGTGTACTGACCGATTACACTTTCACTTTAACTTTCAATGCCAACCAATTGCAGCTATCGGAATCGGCGGCTTTTCAATATGCTCAGGCGATCAGCCTTGTGCCAAGAAGCACATCACAAATTACCGACTCAGAAGCACGTTGGGATCCACAAACGAATCAGTTACAAGTGTCGCTGACGCGCTCGTTAGGTTGGCATAACCCAGAGTTGATAGTTGACTCGTCTCATCACAAGGCAAAAGAATACAGCTTTAAACCTTTGTCTATCCGTACGACAGACAATCAAGCCACCGCTATTTTTGCCGTCTCTAGCTGGATGCGCGACATCGACTTGGATCAGGTTCCGCTTTTTGTGTCGGTGAAAGATGAAGGCGTGTTAGCAGAAGCGAATATGGTCGCGGGACTAGGCACAGTCGCGGGACATCAATCTTCATTGCTGATCATGTTGTTGTTTGCTTTTGTCGGTGGCTTGATTCTTAATGTGATGCCGTGTGTCTTGCCCGTATTGGGGATGAAGCTGAGTAGTGTGATTGCTACGCAAGGTTTGCAAAAATCGCAAATACGTCGGCAGTTTGTCGCTTGCTCTTTCGGTATTCTCTGCTCATTTTGGCTGTTAGCGATATTCTTATGGGGCCTAAAATTGACGGGTAATGCCGTCGGTTGGGGAATTCAATTCCAAAGTCCTTGGTTTCTTGGATTGATGGCGCTGGTTACAGGACTGTTTGGTGCCAATATGCTCGGGCTGTTTAATATTATGCTCCCTTCAAAACTTAGCACCTGGGCATCGACTAAGGGGGATGACTCTGCCATTGGTCACTTTACTCAGGGCGTGTTTGCCACCTTACTGGCGACGCCTTGTTCTGCGCCCTTTTTAGGCACAGCGGTTGCTTTTGCTTTGGGTGCAAACAGTATTGAGCTATTTGCTATTTTTACTGCTCTAGGGCTGGGTATGGCGTTGCCTTGGCTCCTGGTTGCAGCCTTTCCTCGACTTGCATCTTTACTGCCCAAACCAGGGAAGTGGATGAATAAAGTGAAGTACACGTTTGGCGCAATGATGCTAGCAACCTGCTTGTGGCTGCTGTACTTAACGAGTAATCACATACCGATCTTTTGGGTTATCGTTGCGGCACTGTTTTTAGTGGTTGCGCTGCTGAGAGCAGTAAAACGGGTTCATGGTGACAAAGCGTTTGTCACGGCTGGGGGGCTTTTGCTTATTGGCTTAAGCAGTTCTTTGGTGTTAGGAAGCATCACCACTGAGCAATGGGTAAAACCACTACCGGATGATCTGGTATGGCGTTCTTTGGATCAAAACGATATTTCTCGCGCAGTGAGCCAGGGCAAGACGGTATTTGTCAATGTGACAGCCGATTGGTGTGTGACCTGTAAAGCCAATAAGGTCGGGGTTCTGTTGCAAGATCCCGTCTATTCAACACTAAAGCAAGATAGCATTATTCCAATGCAAGGTGACTGGACTCACCCTGACAGTGCGGTGAGTCGTTACCTCAGAGAAAATGGCCGTTTTGGTGTGCCTTTCAACATCGTCTACGGGCCAGCTAAACCACAGGGCATTCCACTGCCTGTAATTTTGACAGAAGAAAGTGTCATGCAAGCCATACATACCGCGCAGGGGAGTGATCACCAATGACAAAAAAAGAGAGTACAAAAAAAGGGCTGGGCTATTGGTTACGCCAAGCGGTACAGATGATGGTGATATTGACTGTTGTCTCTGTCGCGGTGGATTGGTACCGCACCCAAGACATTGCTACCGATACCGCGCCGAGTTTAGTCGCCAACACCGTGGCGGGTTTGCCAGTTGATTTGATAGAGCAAAGCCACAAAGAGCCTGTGATCGTCTATTTCTGGGCAACATGGTGTCCGGCGTGTAAGTTTGTTAGCCCGAGTGTCAGTTGGCTCGCTGATCATTACTCAGTTGTGGCGGTTTCGTCGGCTTCAGGAGAGGAGCAACGTGTTGCGCAGTTTCTGCAAAGTAAAGACTATCAGTTTGAAAACGTTAACGATCCAAATAATATATTTATGCGAAAGTGGGGAGTTCAAGTAACCCCTACAATATTTATTGTAAACCAAGGAAAAATAGAGAGTATTACGACGGGAGTGACGACCCCGATAGGTATTATTGCCAGGGTTTGGTTTTCTAAATAAATAATAAAAACAATCGGCTTTTACTATTTAGAGTAAAAGCCGATTTATATTAGTCATAGGCATTATTTCCGTGCTCCAACGGGAATCATAATATGTGCATACGGTGTGCCTTTCCACATAACGTATGGTCCACCATAGTACGGATCGGTCGGCAAAGAGTCTAAAAGCGCTTGGTCCGGTGTGATAATCATTAAGTGTGGGCCTTCCACAATCCATTGATTATCGTCGGTGGCGGCTTCTGCGTATGGATCGGTATTACTTGCTCCTCCATCGCCCGCCAGCATGTATGAAATACCCATAGCTTCAGCGGTAAAAGGCTTCTTGTTCATCCATGCATCAGCCCATGCCATCCAAGGACCGTCCATACACATAGGGGCAGTGCCTTGTAATTGTGGTGGGGTCGGGAAGCAAGTGTATTGGCTACTACCTTCTTGCAAAACGTTATTTTCCCAGTCCATTACGGTGACTTGATCACGTAAAGTTGGCGGAGCCGCATTCAGTGCATCTTCTAGTAAAGCTTCTGTATGATGAGCGGCAAATGTACTAAATATGCTGCCGAGAGAAATAACAGCAACCATATAAGTTAATCTTTTCATAAATAGAGCCTCAAGTTTATCAAACTAATGAGTTTTGGCGCTCTAATTATAGTTCAATACAAACTCATTATTATTAATATAAATATTAATAATAATTTTAATGATGTTTATTTTATTATTAAACTTATTTCTCAGTGTTGTTTTGTTATGAATTTTGGACAAAATAATCACAAAAATAAAGCCTACAACATGGTAGGCTTTATTTTAAAATCGATAGCTTAGAGGCTGCTTTGATGCTCGCTGATTAGCATATCGATTGCGAGTTCAGCCTTTTCAACCGCTTGATCATATGAATCTTCTGCCGCAAAAGGCTCCACGACCTCGTAATAGCACTTCAATTTAGGTTCCGTACCAGACGGACGAACGATCACACGCGCGCCACCAGATAGGTGATAAATCAAAACATCGCTTGCTGGTAAATCGATCGTCTCGGTTTTACCATCGGCGTAGGTTTTCGTCAGTGTTTTCAAGTCTTCCAGCACTTCAACTTGTCGCCCTGCGATCATGGTTGGTTGACTCTCTCGCAGTTTGTCACCCACCGGTGGATCTTTCGGATCCAGTATGGAGCTGTGCTGCGCATTAAAGTACATGCCATGCTCACGATAGAGTGCTTCAAGCTGGTCCCAAATCGTTTTGCCTTGGCTCTTTAATTCCGCAGTCAACTGCGCAAAAGCCACAAGGGCCGATAATCCATCTTTGTCCCACACTTTACTACCAACGGTGTAACCTAAAGCTTCTTCATACGCGAATAAAAATTGCTGGTCATCGGTTTGTTTTTGCATCGCGACGTTAGTCAGCCACTTAAATCCGGTCAGAGTTTGGTAGTAGGCTGCACCATGCGCTTGGGCGATTTTACTCAATAATGTGGACGAAACGATGGTGTTCCCAACCAGCTGTTTTGTTGCATCAGTATGGCTGAGTAAGTAATGACCGAGCAGAGAGCCCACCTGGTCACCTGATAACATTTGGTACTCTCCATCCGGTTTTCTCACCGAAACGGCAAAGCGGTCAGCATCGGGATCGTTGGCACAGGCGAGGTCTGCATTGTTCGCTTTGGCTAAGGCGACCACCATGTCCATTGCGCCTTTTTCTTCGGGATTAGGGAAGTTAACCGTCGGGAAGCGACCGTCTGGCTCTCTTTGTTCTTTTACACTGTAAACTTTCGTGAAGCCTGCATCGTGCAATAGTGTTTCGGCCATTTCTGCGCCGACACCGTGCATCGCCGTGTAGGCAATACCAACAGATTCAGGACTCGTATGATTCGCCAACAATGGAGTGTGGTTCATGGTATGACGATAAGTTTGATAGTAGTCGTCTTCTAGCCAGGTTAACAAGCCGTGTTTGTGTGCGTCATCGAGGTTCATGAGCGGCACTGCTCGTGTGGCCGCCACGTCAATCTCAGCGGCAATACCTGAATCGTGCGGCGGAATAATTTGCGCGCCATTCTCCCAATATACTTTAAAACCGTTGTATTCCGGAGGGTTGTGACTGGCCGTGACGACCACAGCGGCAGCAGCATTAAAGTGACGTACCCCAAACGCGACGATAGGCGTCGCAGCAACTTGGTGAGTTAAGTACACCTTGAGGCCTAAGCTGGTCAGAACAGAAGCGGTATCATGTGCGAACTGTTTTGAATCTGGGCGGCCATCGTAACCAATCACCACACCACGGTGACAAGCATCTTCAACTTCATCAATCAGATAATGGCCCAGCCCGGCAGCCGTCTCTTGAATCACGAGTCGATTCATTCGGTTAGGTCCACAGCCTACTTTGCCTCGTAGCCCCGCCGTACCAAATTCCAGACGTTTGCTGAACCTGTCCTCTAGTTCGTCATAGCTTTTTTCATCAATCAGATGTTGAAGCTCTTCTCTTGTGTGCGGATCGGGATCTTTTTCTAACCAATGAGTAACTTGTTCCATCATAACCTTTATACCTTTTTGAATCGTTATCCCAAGTGTATGACATCTGGGATATTATGGTTGATAACGATTATCATTTGCGAGAGGGCAATCGCTAAACTGATAAGAGACTAGAAATTGATTGAGCACTTTCTTGCACAATCGACAAACCCCAACTAGCTTTTATTAACATAACTATAACAAATTACATCAGTTTTGCTGTTTACAAATTTCCCAAGCACAAGCACCACATAGACTTATTCACACGTCTTATTGGTTGTCTTGGAGTGGCCGTCAATCGTGATGGAAAAGACAGAGGAGAGGTCTTTTGAAAAGAATACAGGATGTATTGTGGCGAGTGCTCGCTGTTATGCTGACTGCCATTGTTTCGTCTGTACAGGCTGAAGAAAGCGCGTTCAACATGACCAAGGGCGTCACAGATATCAGTGGTAAAGTTTACGATCTTCACATGCTGATCTTCTATATCTGCTGCGCCATCGCACTTGTTGTGTTTGGTGCCATGTTCTATTCCATGTTTCGTCACCGCAAGTCTAAAGGCGCGGTCGCGGCCAATTTCCATGAAAGCACCAAAGTTGAGGTAGTCTGGACCGTCATTCCTATCATTATCCTTGTGCTCATGGCGATTCCCGCGACGAAAACGCTCGTCGCCATGGAAGACACTTCTCAGTCCGATCTGACAGTTCGAATTACCGGCTCGCAGTGGAAGTGGCATTACAGCTATTTTAACGAAGGGGTGGAGTATTTCAGTCTGCTCGCGACCAGCCAAAAAGCGATTGATGGCGTTGAAGAGAAAGGGGCGCATTATCTGTTGGAAGTGGATGAACCACTTGTTCTACCAATCAATCGAAAAATCCGTTTTCTCCTCACATCAGACGATGTCATCCATTCGTGGTGGGTGCCCGATTTTGCGGTAAAGAAAGACACCATTCCCGGCTTCATTAACGAGGCATGGACGCGCATTGATAAGCCCGGTGTGTACCGCGGTCAATGTGCTGAGCTGTGTGGGCGCGCGCATGGCTTTATGCCGATTGTGGTACATGCCATGGAAGAAGATAAATACGACCAATGGTTATTAGCCAAAAAAGACGAGATAGCGAAAGCAGAACAAGAAGCTGCGGCCTCACTAACTGCGACGCTCTCAAAACAAGAGCTGATGACCCTAGGCGAGAAAACTTACCTGGACAGATGCGCGGTATGTCACCAAGCCACTGGCGCTGGCATACCTGGTGCTTTTCCGGCTATTACTGGCAGTCAGGTGGCGACTGGCGATGTGTCGGTGCACATCGATACGGTTGTGAATGGTCGACCGGGAACGGCAATGCAGGCATTTTCTAATCAGCTGAGTGATAAAGAGATCGCAGCTGTGGTCACTTATCAACGAAATGGACTGGGTAACAGTGTGGGCGACTTGGTGCAAGCATCGGATGTCAATGCGTTTAAAGCTGCAACGTCGCAAACGTCTAAGGAGGGACAATGAAAACGTCCAAACCTGAGTCAGAAAATATTAAAGCGGCACCCGTTGCGGATGCAGATTTGAGCCGAGCAAATAGTGCGATTGCGGTCGAAGACGATCATCATCATGAAGCGCCCAAAGGAATCGCCCGTTGGATCTACTCGACCAACCATAAAGATATAGGGACTCTCTATCTCTGGTTTAGCTTCATTATGTTTCTCACTGGCGGCGCGATGGCGATGGTCATTCGCGCTGAACTCTTCCAGCCCGGACTTCAACTGGTGGAGCCGCAGTTCTTTAACCAGATGACAACAGTGCATGGTTTGGTGATGGTATTTGGGGCGGTGATGCCGGCATTTACCGGGCTTGCCAACTGGATGATCCCGATGATGATTGGCGCGCCTGACATGGCACTGCCACGTATGAATAACCTCAGTTTTTGGATCTTACCTTTCGCGTTTTTAATCTTACTTTCCTCTTTGTTTACCGCGGGTGGCGCTCCTGACTTTGGTTGGACCTTCTATGCACCGTTATCGACCCAGTACAGCCCAGATAGCACCGCGTTGTTTGTCTTCTCCGTACATATTATGGGGATCAGCTCCATTATGGGGGCGATCAATGTGATCGTAACGATTGTGAATATGCGCGCCCCGGGGATGACTTGGTTCAAAATGCCGATGTTTGTTTGGACGTGGCTGATCACTGCATTTTTGCTGATTGCGGTTATGCCTGTCTTGGCAGGGGCGGTCACCATGGTGCTGACTGATAAATACTTTGGCACCTCATTTTTCGATGCCGCTGGGGGCGGGGACCCAGTCATGTTCCAGCACATCTTTTGGTTCTTTGGTCACCCCGAAGTGTACATCATGATTTTGCCGTCCTTCGGTATCATTTCGGCCATTATCCCTGCATTTAGCGGTAAAAAGCTTTTTGGTTACCATTCAATGGTCTACGCGACTTGCAGTATTGCGCTGTTGTCGTTTTTGGTGTGGGCGCACCACATGTTTACTACCGGTATGCCCGTGTTTGCCGAATTGTTCTTCATGTATTGCACCATGCTCATTGCGGTGCCGACGGGAGTAAAAGTCTTTAACTGGGTAGCCACCATGTGGCGTGGCGCAATGACGTTTGAAACTCCGATGCTGTTCGCGATCGCATTTATTATTCTATTCACTATCGGAGGGTTCTCTGGGTTGATGCTGGCGATTGTGCCCGCTGATTTCCAGTACCACGATACCTACTTTGTGGTGGCGCATTTCCATTACGTGCTGGTGTCGGGGGCGGTCTTTTCTATTATGGCAGCAGCGTATTATTGGTTGCCGAAATGGACTGGCAATATGTACGACCATAAGTTGAGTTTGTTGCATTTTTGGTGCTCGGTGATCTCGGTTAACGTGCTCTTTTTCCCGATGCACTTTTTAGGTTTGGCTGGTATGCCAAGACGGATCCCGGATTACGCGATCCAGTTTGCGGACGTGAACCAAATTGTATCGATTGGCGGTTTTGCGTTTGGCTTATCACAATTGATCTTCTTGTGGGTGGTGATCAAGTGTATTCGAGGCGGAGAAAAAGCGACCGACAAACCTTGGGAACACGCTGAAGGGCTAGAATGGACGCTGCCAAGCCCGGCACCTCATCATACCTTCTCTACGCCACCAAAGATTGATTGAAGGTGATCTCATGGACGAGCACAACAAATCAAATAAAAAGCTGACCTTGCGCCTACTGATGGCGACGGTCGCGATGTTTGGCTTTGGTTTTGCTCTGGTGCCTTTGTATGACGTGATGTGCGATACGCTTGGGATTAACGGCAAAACCAACACGGAGTCTGCGCTGCAACCGCAAGGTATGGTGCCTGATGAGTCCCGTGTGATCAAAGTGGAATTCATGGCACACCCCAATCAGGACATGCCATGGTCATTTGAGCCCAAGCAAACACTGATGGACGTGCATCCGGGCCAAGTGATTCAAACCGCTTATGTGGCTAAAAACCTCGCCAATCACCGAATTGTGGGTCAAGCGGTGCCGTCTGTTTCGCCCGGTTTAGGAGCGAGCTACTTTAACAAAATTGAGTGTTTCTGTTTCAACAAGCAGCCTCTGGCTGGGCAAGAACAGGCGGAAATGCCACTGATTTTTTATATCGAACCTGATATTCCGGAATCCATTCACACCTTAACGCTGTCTTACACTCTGTATGACATTACTCAGCAATCGGCAGAGCCCGAAGAAGTCGCTGCGTTGGTTGTGAATGATTCAATACAAGGAGCATTACAATGAGCTCAAAACATCAACCTTACTATGTGCCAGCGCAAAGCAGTTGGCCAATCGTTGGCGCCATTGCCCTCTTCCTCATTGCTGTTGGTGCGGGGATTACTGTTCAGAATATGGCCGAAGGTGGCGAGGGGAGTGTATTTGGCAAACTGATATTGCTGTGCGGCTTATTGTTTCTGCTTTATATGTTTGCTGGCTGGTTCAGCAACGTCATTACCGAATCAATGAGTGGCAAATACTCCCATCAGATTTCCCGTTCGTTCAGGCAAGGGATGAGCTGGTTTATTTTTTCTGAAGTGATGTTCTTTGGGGCGTTTTTTGGGGCGCTGTTTTACGCAAGAATGGTCGCTGTTCCGTGGTTGGGTGGCGCAAGTAACAATGCCATGACGCATGAGTTACTTTGGCCGACCTTTGAAGCGTTTTGGCCGCTGACCACCACACCGTCTGGTGACACAACGCAAGCAATGGGCTGGCAAGGGATCCCGCTCATCAACACTCTCATCCTGCTCACGTCGTCCATTACGCTTCACATGGCGCATGTTAATTTGGAACAAAACAAGCGTATGGCGCTGATTGTTTGGTTAGAGGTTACGATAGTACTGGCGTGCTTTTTCCTTTATTACCAGGGTGTGGAATATATTCACGCTTATCAAGAACTCGGTCTGACATTGCAATCAGGGGTGTACGGCAACACCTTCTTCTTACTGACAGGGTTTCACGGCATGCACGTGTTGCTGGGTACGATTTTCCTCATCGTTCTGCTTGGGAGAATCGCTAAGGATCACTTTACGCCTCAAGATCACTTTGGCTTCCAAGCGGGAAGCTGGTACTGGCATTTTGTTGATGTGGTGTGGTTATGCCTATTTACCTTCGTTTATGTGTTGTAACTATCGCTATTAACGTAAATATAAGTAATCGCAAAGATAAGTAACGCAAAGGTAAGCAGTATTAATAGGGCCGAGCGTTGGGCTCAATCAGGCCGCTCAGTAGCGCCGCGATAATGAGGATGATAGCCAAAGCAGAGAGGAACACACGTTTACCCAAATAGAAGCTCATGGGTTTGTTTTCTTGGTATTCCTCTCCTGAGTCTGAACGGGGGCCTTTCAGCATTTCGAACATTGCTCGGACGAGGTTGAAAACGATGAACAGTAACAACACGACCAGTAACAACTTGAAAATAAATACCATGGGATTGTCCTTTCGTGGCTTATTGAAGCGACCAGCCTTTTGGCTAGGTATGTTACTAACTGTGGTTGTGTTTTCGGTATTGATCAACCTGGGTTTTTGGCAACTGTCTCGAGCAGAGGAAAAACAGCAGTTAGAGCAGCACCTTAGTGACTATGCCAACCGAGAGAGAATTCCTTTAACTGAGCTGGAGATAAACAAACAAGCATACGTCACAGGGTTACCCGTTAAAGCGTCTTTATCGCCCGTCGATGAAAAGTACTTGTTGTTGGACAACCAAACTTATGAAGGACGGGTGGGCTACCTCGCGTATCAATTGATGCAGCTAGAAAACGATCAATACGCGCTTGTAGAAAGGGGTTTTGTTGAGGCGAGCAAAATGCGTAGTGAGTTACCCAACGTGGATTGGATAGAAGATCCAGTGAGCATTAAGGCAAGGTTGTACCAAAAGTCAGCCAACCCGCTTAGCCAAGATTTGCACTTTGAATTGGGGTCACCGCATCGTATCCAGAACCTTAATATCGAACAGCTAGAGCAGCAGTGGGGAGTTCGTATTGCGCCTTATGTCATTCAACCACAAATGGAAACGTGGCCCTATCCGCAGCCTTGGCTGCCCATCCCACTCAAAGCTGAAAAGCACTTTGGTTACGCTGTGCAATGGTTTTCAATGGCTGGCGCTCTGTGTTTGTTAAGTCTGTGGGTACTGATCCGCGCGTTAAGAAAAGGAGTTCACCATGAATAACCCAGTATTACGGGGCCGCATTATCTTTGTCGCACTGGTGCTGATGTTCGCACTACCTGCCGTCATTGCCAAAACAGTGCTGGTTAACCATTGGTATCACTCCGGTGTCACCAATAAGGGTGTGTTGGTTGAACCCAAAGCCAGTTATCAGTCACTCGGTATGGAGAACCCATACAATGGGCAGCAATGGCAGCTCGCGTATGTGTTGCCCGCAGAATGTGACCAGTTTTGCCAACAGCAAGTGTATCTGCTTGGTCAAAGCCACATCGCATTAGGCAAATATCAAAGCCGAGTGGCGCCTGTTTTACTGGTGTCAGCGTCAAGTGACTTAGGTGACCTGCCAACAGACACATGGGGTGTGGTTAGCGCGACGGGTGAGCTTAGTCATGTGGTTGCCGATTTTGAATATGTCATCGTCGATCCTTTAGGGCAATTGGTGATGCGTTACCCAAAGGCAGATTCGCAAGAGCAATTGATCAATCAGAGTAAGGATGTGCTCGCCGATTTAAGGAAGTTATTGAAGTTGTCACGTGTCGGCTAGGGAAGGAGAACGTGTATGGTGCTAAAGAATCTGTTGCGGCTTAGCTTAGTGTTAACCCTTTTCGTGATTGCTCTGGGAGCTTATACGCGGCTGGCGGATGCAGGGTTGGGATGCCCAGATTGGCCCGGCTGTTATGGTCATTTGACCGTACCAAACGAACATCATGAAATCGCGTTGGCAAAGTCGCTCTATCCTTCTTTAACCGTCGAGGCACATAAAGCCTGGCTTGAAATGGTTCACCGCTATTTTGCTGGCACACTCGGGCTAGTGGTATTTTCGATTACTTTTTTGTGTTTAAAAAGTCGCGTAGTTTCGTTTGGTTTACCTTTGGCGCTATCTGTGGTGATTGTTTTTCAGGCTCTGCTTGGCATGTGGACAGTGACGATGAAACTTATGCCAATCGTGGTGATGGGACATTTATTGGGTGGCTTTACGCTGTTTTGTTTACTCAACCTGTTGTACTGGAAAGTCAGCGAGCTAAACCAGCGATCCCTCAGCTTATCGCATATGTCTTCACTGACCAAAATACTCGCGGCTACGACAGGTTTGTTGCTTGTAGCACAAATCGCTTTGGGCGGTTGGACATCTTCAAACTATGCCGCGCTTATGTGTACCAGCCTGCCCATTTGCCAAGGTAATTGGGTCGAGTATTTGGATCTTCAGACCGCTTTCCAGCTTATTCAACCCCACAGCGAGAGCTACGAATTTGGCACGTTAGATTACGGGGCGCGTATGACGATACATGTTAGCCACCGATTCGGCGCATTACTGGTTACCTTCTTCTCGCTGGCTTTGATCTATCGATTAATGCAAGAGGGCGAGCCAAGGCTAACAGCGGCGGCGAAGCGGGTGGCGTTGATGCTGATGATTCAGTTACTGCTCGGTATCAGCAATGTGTTGTTCAGCTTACCGCTGTTAATCGCCGTCGCCCACAATCTTGGTGCAGCACTGCTTCTCATATCTGTATTACAGGTCAATTATTTGTTATTTCGCCGCGTCGGTGTCGTCACCGAACCGTCTGGTTTGCAGCACAAGGAGAACGTGAGATGAGCAAAACAATCAGCTATACCTCAGGACAAGAGAAAAGCATCTGGCGTGTTTACCTGACTCTGACCAAACCCAAAGTGGTGGCCTTAATGCTGCTCACTGCGCTGGTGGGGATGTGTTTGGCAGTGCCCAGCGCGTTACCCATGAAAGAGACGTTGCTTGGGCTTCTCGGAATTGGCTTGATGGCGGGTTCCGCAGCCGCGTTTAATCACTTAATCGACCGACGAATTGATGCCGTAATGGCGAGAACGTACAAGCGCCCGTTGCCTTCAGGTGAAATCAACGTGTTGAATGTGTTTGCTTTTGCCAGTGCCATTGGCGTGGTTGGTTTTGCGGTTTTGTATGCTTGGGCTAACCCGCTAACGGCGTGGCTCACTTTTGCCAGCTTACTCGGCTATGCAGTGATTTATACCATGTACCTCAAGCGAGCAACGCCGCAAAATATCGTCATTGCCGGGATCGCAGGTGCAATGCCGCCATTGCTTGGCTGGACGGCAGTGAGTGGAGAGCTGCATGCTAATGCCTGGTTACTCGTAATGATCATTTTCATCTGGACGCCACCACATTTCTGGGCATTGGCTATCCATCGAAAAGAGGATTATGCCAAAGCGAACATTCCGATGCTGCCGGTTACTCACGGTGTGGAGTACACCAAAACCTCGATTCTTCTCTATACCGTTTTGCTGACTTTGGTGTGTTTAATGCCTGCGTTGGTAGGGATGAGTGGTGCGTTATATTGGGTGGGAGCGACCTGCTTAAGTCTTGGGTTTGTGGGTTATGCGTGGAAACTTAAATACCACCCTGATGAACGCACTGCCATAGAAACGTTTAAGTTCTCTATCTATCACCTGATGCTGCTTTTTGTGTTGTTGCTGATTGACCATTACCTAATCTGATGGTGTTTAGCTGACACGAACATCGCTTGCTACCATCACAGTGGGCGATGTCAGTGCTAGACAAACGTTTATGCAGAAAATGGTTTATTTTGCCTAAGTGGCTGGACTGGAATGCTTACGTTCTTATTGATGTAGAGCCATGTTCGGATAGGGTGCTCGGACGTTATCTTGGCGCTGGAACTCGATGGAAGGTGAGTATTTTTTAGGTCATACAACGTGCGATTTATAATCGTGATAGCTGCCTACCTCTGTTCGCGTTATTGTTGCTATTAGTAGTGAAATTCGACGAAATTCCTCAATTTTATAAGCCTAATTGCCGATTTTTCTTATTCATGTATAGCCCACGTACTCAGAGTGTTATTGGCGGAAGAAGGGCTGTTGAAACTACGGGCGGTTACAGTGTGTAAGCCGCTTTTTTACTGACTCTTGGGCGGAGAGCATGAAGTGCCAAATAGTGGGGTGTAATTTTATGTTTACACTGTCTGTAAATTATAAAATAACTAGAAATATTGCCTTTTGGAGAAATTAGTGCTTGCAACCTTCATTTTTGATAGATAAGTTACAGGGAACAGGAAATAACAAAGTTGAGCATTTATGCACCAATCCCTTTAGGTGCGGGCGCTCAAACCAAGAAAATAGGAAGTAGTAAGCGATGTTCCAGACAGATGATGTACGTATTAGTAAAGTTAAAGAATTGTTGCCACCTGTAGCCGTATTAGAAAGATTTCCCGCAACAGAAACGGCTTCTTCAACCACGTTCCGTTCACGTGAAGCCATCTCAAATATTCTAAAAGGGTCAGACGATCGTCTGCTTGTGATCATTGGCCCATGTTCTATCCATGATCCAGAAGCCGCCATTGAATATGGTAAACGCCTGAAAGTGCTGCGTGATGAGCTAGGTGACCGCCTTGAAGTGGTGATGCGCGTGTACTTTGAAAAACCGCGTACCACAGTGGGCTGGAAAGGTCTGATCAACGATCCTTACTTAAATGACACATTCAAAATCAACGATGGGTTACGTTTAGGCCGTAAACTGTTGCTTGAATTGACAGACATGGGCTTACCAACGGCAAGCGAATTCTTAGACATGATCACGCCACAGTACGTTGCGGATCTTATTAGCTGGGGCGCAATTGGTGCTCGTACTACAGAATCTCAGGTACACCGTGAACTCGCTTCAGGTCTATCTTGCCCGGTCGGTTTCAAAAACGGTACCGATGGCAACATCAAAATCGCATCTGATGCTATCCGCTCTGCTGGGGCTTCGCACCACTTCTTGTCGGTAACCAAGTACGGCCATTCTGCAATTGTCGAAACAGCGGGTAACCCAGACTGCCACATTATTCTTCGCGGCGGTAAAGAGCCGAACTACAGCGCAGAACACGTTGCGGCGATCAAATCGGAGCTAGAAGGTTCTGGTCTGCCACAAAAAGTGATGATCGATTTTAGCCACGCAAACAGCTCTAAGCAGTACCAACGTCAGATGCTAGTGGCAGAAGATGTGGCTGGCCAAATCGCGAATGGTGAAGATGCGGTATTCGGTGTGATGATTGAATCTCACCTGGTTGAAGGTCGCCAAGATTTGGTCGATGGCGTCGCACCAACGTATGGTCAGTCAATTACGGATGCGTGCATTGGTTGGGATGATACAGAAAAAGTGCTGCGTCAACTTGCCAGCGCCGTTGAAACGCGCCGCAATAATAAATAACACAACAATTAAAACGGGCCCTCAATTGAGGGCCTGTTTTTTATGGGTAGATGTTATTGATCAGTAGGTATTTCACCACTGTTATTTACCAACGAAAGCAACCACAACCTTGTCGTCGCCTAATGTTCTGGAAAATACGTAGGCCGAGTCGTTTTTAATCACCTTATGAGTTCCTGCGCCTACCGCAGGGTGACGCTGTCTAAACTGGCCAATGGTTTGCCAATGTTCGAGTAGCTTTTGACGATTTTGGTCTAATTTCCACACCATATCGGAACGCGTACCTTGATGGAAATCATCCGCATATGGGCCTAACTCTCGGCCAACTTCATCACCGTAATAGATTTGAACTGCCCCAGGGCTTAGCAGCAGTGCGTTTGCTGCATCACGCTGCATGTCGAACGATTTGAAGCGGTCAAAGAATAGCTCGGTATCGTGCGATGACATGTAGCTAACAGGCGTAAAATCCGGTGTTTCTTGTAGCGAATTGGCGTAGTTCTGATAAGTATCCTGCATCTGGCTGAAACACGCTGCACCTTTATCCAATTTTTTCTGCATATCAAAGTTTATCAGGGCATCAAAACCATCGTCGGCATATGGAGAGCGGTAGGCTGAGTGGCCCCACACTTCACCCATCATCCAGAAGGGTTCACCTTTCTGGCCATTCTGGCTGCGCCACTGCGTGAGGCTTTCACTGGCGGACTCTTTCAGTCGCTTCCAAACCTCACCTTCAACATGCTTCACGGTATCCACGCGGAATCCGTCAATCCCAAATCGTTTCACCCAATCTGATTGCCACTCAATCAGGTAATCGGAAACGCTATACCCTTCTTTGGCCACTACACGCGTTTCTGGGTTATTCAGTAGCCACTGGGGAGGAGTGACCGCTTTGTCGGACTCGGTTAAAAAGTCAGGTAAACCCGCCAGTGTCATCGTGATATCGCTAGAGCCTGGCTTGGAATAGTCCGGCAACCCTGCTCTTACCCAATCCGCACCCCACCACTGTGACCATTGTGGATTTTGATAATCAATCGCTTGGTTGTAGCTATGCCAGTTTTCACCTTTGCTCGGAGACCAATCCGCCCATTGCGGTGGCATCTGGCTTTTGTCGACGATGGGTAAGTGGTCAAGCTGAAGATCGGCGAGGGTCGAATAGCCGGAGTGATTGATCACCGCATCTAAGAAGATCTTTATGCCGCGCTTATGAGCTTCTGTCACCAGGCGCTTAAGATCGGCTTCAGACCCGAAGTTAGCGTCGATTTTGGTAAAGTCACGCGTCCAATAGCCGTGATAGGCGTAGAAAGGAAAACTGCCACTTTCACCGCCGCCAACGAAGCCGTGCACTTGCTCGACGATGGGGGAGAGCCAGATCACGTCGGTACCTAAGCTTTTAATGTAATCGAGCTTTTCAATCACACCTTTTAAATCACCGCCGTGGAAGGTGCCGACTTCTTGCTTGCCATCTTTATTGCGGCCATAACTGGTGTCGTTACTCGGGTCTGCGTTGTTGAATCGGTCGACCATTACAAAGTAGATATTCGCGTTGTCGTAGGTAAACGGATGAGTGTGGGGTGCGGTATCCACTGGTTCAAGCAGCACTAAACCGCCACTTGCTTTAGATGGTGTCAGAGTGACACTGCCTTGTTGGACGGTGACCGTTTGGCCGGAATAGGCATCTTTGAGTGTGGTTCCATCCGCAAAGCTATCCCTAAGCTGTAACGTAACCGGGCCATCTGTGTGCTTCTCACATTGCACAACCGGTATTGGCCGCTTAAATGCTTGCTTTGTGCTCTTTTTGGCCTTGCGAGCAATAGACAAGGTGTGATTGTCTTGATCGAAGGCGAAGGAATAGTCACCCGCAAAACGAATTTTTATGTCGAAGTGTGTGTCTTGGTTACAGTTGAGCGAAAGTGGCTTGCGAAACTTCACTTTTTGCTTATCTGGAGCCTGACAGCGTCCAGGCAGGTCGGAAATAGTCAGTTGATAATTTTGTTTGGTTAAAGGAACAACCAAGGGTTGCTGTGCACTTAATGGAAAGTCACGGCTGGTGGTCGTAGTTGAAATGGAAAGCGTCGGTTGTGCTGAGGCAGCAGCACTGGCCAGCAACAACCCGATGGCTGTGGTTAAGGTCTTTTGTTTCACTGGGCGTCCTTGTTTTTATGATATTTCTCTGATCATAAATCGAAGGTAAAGCTTTGACATCATTCCTAATTTCTACGCCCTAAAACTTGTCTTTGTTCACACTTTAACCGCAGGGGAGGAGTGATTAATGTGAGTTATTTCTCTTCTTTTGGGTGCCTTTGAAGAAAAGCGATCATTGCCGCTTCATCCAGGTAACCGTCGGACTTTTTATGCGCTCTCAGATATTGGTAACCTGAAATCAGCATCCGGTGTTGGTCTGGGTCAAGAGGGGATTTACCATACAGATAGCGATAAGCCATCTCGTACGCTTCCATATCTACGACTTCGGCCTGACGGTACAAGTAACCGCAACCAGTAGCTAACCACTCCAGAGAGCAGTTGGCCCGCATCGCGATCTGGTTTGCTTTGGCTAAGCTGGGTTCGCTGCCTTTAAGATATTTTCGGATTAACCCCTCTGAAATATCCACGCGTCTTGCAAAACCACTGACACTTTCTTCACCGATGAGCGTTTTTAGACGTTCTGAAAAACTCATTTTTCGTACTCCAGTTCGAATTTATCGACAGTATACGTTGAGCCTATTCGTAAACAAGCTTAGTGTGTAGGGAGATATTTTAGGAGGTAAAATAATGGTGTCGAAAGTAACCATCGCCCCACAAGGACTGGAGATGTCTGAGCTGGTTCAGGGGTATTGGCGATTAGCCGAGTGGAATATGACTCCACAGCAGCGTTTGTTGTTTTTGAAACAGCATATCGAAATGGGAATCACAACCGTGGACCATGCCGATATTTATGGCAACTACGAATGCGAACAGCTATTTGGGGAGGCTATCAAGCTAGAGCCCTCGATCCGCGATCAAATTGAAATCGTGACGAAGTGTGATATCAAGTTATGCGGTGATAAAACACCAGAGCGTAAGATCAACCACTATGATACGGGCGTCGCTCATATCTACGAGTCGGTCAACAACTCGCTAGAACGTTTAAATATTGATTGTATTGACGTGCTGCTTATTCATCGCCCAGATGCGTTGATGGATGCGGATGAAGTCGCAGAGGCATTCAGTGAACTGCATAAAGTCGGTAAGGTGAAACACTTTGGTGTGTCTAACTTTAGCCCGCGTCAGTTTGAGCTTTTGCAATCACGAGTCTCTAAACCGCTGGTGACCAATCAGGTTGAGATCAACCCAATTAACTTCGATGTGGTGCACGATGGCACGCTAGATCAACTTCAGATGAACCGAGTACGTCCGATGGCGTGGTCGTGCCTTGGTGGTGGTAGCATCTTTACCGGTGAAACTGAGCAAGCCGCGCGTGTTCGTGCTGAGCTAGAATTGATTCGCCAAGAAGTCAGCGCCGAGAGTATCGATCAGGTGATTTATGCCTGGGTACGCCGTTTGCCATCGAAACCGTTGCCTATTATTGGCTCGGGTAAAATTGAACGAGTGGCTGCTGCCGTTGCTGCGCTCGATATTGAGCTGACTCGTGAGCAATGGTATCGCGTTTGGGTTGCGTCAAAAGGCCACGGGGTGCCATAGAAGCAAACTCTTGATAAACGAAAAAGCCAGCACTTAGTGGCTTTTTCGTTCACTTAACTTTTCCAGCGAGGGATAGGCTCAGACAAAGTGAGCGCTTCGTTTGTCATGCGGTGGAATGTCGCTAAGTCGTCGGGTTTAATCGGTTTCGCGTAATAAAACCCTTGGATGTATTTCACGCCCAGTATTTCAAGCTGCTCTATCTGCGCTTCAGTTTCTACCCCCTCTGCGATGATCTTCATATCTAAGTCGTCAGCCAGTTGAATCATGGATTTTAACACGGGTTTAATGTTTGACTCTGTATGCAGGCTTTTGATGAAAACTTGGTCAATCTTTACCACATCGAACTTAATCATCCGCACTAAATTCAGCCCAGAATAACCAGTGCCAAAGTCATCAATCGCAATTGCAAATCCAAGCTCCTGAATCGCCTTTAGGTTCACTAGGGCAATATCAAGCTGCTCACTACACAGTTCCACATTTTCGGTTAGCTCCAACAAAATACGGCCAACGTAGTTTGGGTAGCGGCGTTTATAACGCTCTAAGAACTGTACAAATTCAGGTTGGACAATCTGGTATCGGCTGATGTTGATACTGATGTAACTTTCGTTTAAGTAATCTGGGTTGCTCTTAAGAAAACGCGAGATCTCTTTAAACATGTACTTAGTGATTCTATCTATCGCGCCCAGTTTTTCCGCCAGTGGTATAAATTGCTCTGGTGACATATTCCCTTGAACAGGGTGATTCCAGCGGACTAGGGCTTCACTGCCCACTAACTTACGAGAATGAATATCAACGATTGGCTGCAAATAGAGCTCAATTTGTTCTTCTTTTATCGCCGTCAGCAGTGAATATTCAATCGAAAGCCTCGCTAAGGTTTGATAACGGATGATGACGTACAATAGCGACAGTACCAAGGCAATCAGTGCCGTTTCGCCAAGATTCGAGACATACTGATGTTGATAGGAATCGAAGGTCAGAAAAATAGAAATCGTGAATGGGTAGAGTTTTGATTGGAAGTGGAAGCGATTACTCGTATCAATTTTGGCTTCGTCAGTATTGGATTGAATAACGCTGTTTAAGATCTGAATGTCGTAGCCATATTGCCGGGATTCGAAGCTTGGAGAAACGAGCTCCAAGAACTGCTCCGGATGAAGTAACGCATTAATACCACTCTCTTTGTCGTTGGCCGCGTAAACAAATAGGGTTTGCAGTTTGTTTTTGGATTCTTTGAATGACACTGTGATGCGTTGCGGTGATGCTTGAATTCTCTGCCAAGTGGAGGTGAACAGGCGAATGTTTGTGGGGCCTTCATGACTGGTGCAGTACACGACACCACTTTTATACAGGCCGATTTCTTTCAAGATCCGTGAATTGAAGACTTTAGCTTGTAAGTCTGATTTATCTTGAACGCTGCAATCTCCGCCAACTTCGGCCTCTAATACCTGAAGTTCGTCGGCAATGTTATCGATGTAGTGCTCTAGCTGGCCAATGGCGTTGTTTCCATCAGACAGAACTTGATCGCGCAGTTGGTGATAACTGACCGCTGCACTCAAAAGAAAGATGAGTACGAAGATCCCGATGATCGGAGCAAGATGTGGGAAGTGGATAGAAACTGCTTTGACCACTTTTACCAAGTTTGGATTATTTTGCGTCATTCAGATTTTTTTGTCTTACAGTTTCCTTCACTATAAAAGGTATGTTGGTAAACATGCTAGCGAAATTAATGTGTTAGGCATTAGAACACGCAAAAATAGTGTATTTATAGTGAAATTCTCATTTTTGAGAATAAATATAAAACTTATTTTTTACTAAAAACTCAGTAGCTTAGTGGTGGGAATGCCCATAAATGAGACATGCATATCATTGTGCTCCAGATTCATTGATAGATGGAACAGAATGCATAGATATGCATTTGGACTTTGTTAAGTCCTCTACTGAAGGGGTAAAGAGAACGAAGAAGCCCAACGGGAAAGCCAACGTTGGGCGCTAAACAGAGCGGTTAGCCAATAATGATTTGGCCCAGCACATAGCCAAGGCAGCATGCACCAATAACACCAATAAGACCAACAGACATAAAGGAGTGGTTGAAATACCACTTACCGATTTTGGTGGTGCCTGATGTATCAAAGTTCACGGTGGCAATATCTGACGGGTAATTTGGAATAAAGAAGTAGCCGTATACCGCAGGCATAATACCAATCAACAATGCAGGATCTAATCCTAGCCCTAAGCCGACCGGAAGCATCATACGCGCAGTCGCAGCTTGAGAGTTCACCACCACAGAGACAATAAATAGTGCCAAGGCGAAGGTCCAAGGGTAGTTGGTTACCATCTCGACAATGCCTGTTTTAAATTGAGGCATCGCGTATTGGAAGTAGGTGTCTGACATCCAAGCAATACCAAAGATGGCAATGGCAGCGACCATACCTGACTTAAATACTACTCCATTAGGGACATCACGCGGGTCGGTTTTGGTGGCGAGCAAGATAATACCGCCAAAGCAAAGCATCATCATTTGGATGATGACAGACATCTTAATCGGTTTTTCGCCATCAACAATGGTGCGTATTTCAGGCACCATCGCGATGACAACGATCATAAGAATAGAAGCGATGAAAATCAGCACTGAGTTACGTGCAGAGGTGGGTAACACTTCATCCAGCGAGGTTGCAGTAGTACTTTCGATGCGTTTTTTCCATTCAGGATCTTTTAAGCGCGCTTGATACTCAGGATCGTCGTCCAGCTCTTTACCGCGTTTTAAACTGTAAAGTGACATCAATAGTGTGCCGAACAGCGTGGCAGGCACCGTGACCAAAAGAATGGACAGCAAAGTAATGTCGTGCTGAATATCCGCCAATTGCGCCAAGTAATAAACGACAGCGGCAGAGATTGGCGACGCGGTAATCGCTATCTGGGAAGCCACGGAAGAAGCGGCCATTGGTCTCTCTGGACGAATACCGTTTTTCAGTGCTACGTCACCGATGATCGGCATGATGGAGTAAACCGCGTGACCTGTACCTAAAAGGAACGTCATAGTGTAGGTGACAAAGGGAGCAATAAGCGTCACGCGTTTAGGGTTTCTGCGCAGCAGCCTTTCCGCGACTTGTAACATGTACTTTAGTCCGCCAGCAGCTTCAAGAATCGAGGCACAGGTAACGACGGCTAAAATAACCAGCATTACAGTAATGGGTGGAGAGGTTGGTGGCATCTTAAAAATGAATACCTCGATGACCAAACCAATCCCGGAGACAACCCCCAGGCCAATCCCGCCGTAACGTGATCCGATATAAAGCATGATCAGCAGGAATAGGAATTCAAAATACAGCATAGCAACAATCCCTTTTAAAATATGAAGATAGGATTATTGTCTTAGGTGCAGTTGGAAATTAATGATTGCTACTTCACACATACTCAATGATCAAAAATGGAAAGAAATTATTCTGCAGTAATTCACGAAAACAGCGCTGAAAGTTTCGAAAATGTAGTGGCACGCGATCTTTGAATGTAATCAAAACGTGACGTTTTTGGTGTGCTAGCGCGTGTTTTTTGGGGCATGGGTTGTTGTGGCTTTTAATCTTGAAAATTGACTGCCATATAAAGTTCAAGTTCTGAATTATTCAGGTCATTAAATCGACATATTTCGCTGTCTACAATCATCTCAAACAAGACTTATTTTTGAACGTCAGTTGAGATGTGATAATGAGTAATGCAATAAAAACATCCGTTACCTCCGCGTTGGACTCCATCGGTTTTAGCTCACCTACCAACAGCAGTGCTGAAACACTGAACAGTGAACGGCGCAGGTTAGAAAAAATTGCCGTCTCATCGCAATTCAAAAATGGCAAAGCGATTGCCCGCATGCCCAAGGTGCAAAGCCCAGAAAGCATGTTATCTGTGATGTGGAAGCTGGTATGCGGCCGCAACCGTTTAAAGCCTCAAGTTGAACTTCCTTATCTATCGGTCGACACTTTGACATTGTCGGAACGAAGCCAAGAACCACGTGTAACTTGGCTAGGGCACTCGAGTTTGTTTATCGAGTTGGATAAAACGCGAATCCTTATCGACCCGGTGTTTGAACACGCATCACCATGGATAGCTAAACCTTGGTTTGACCGCAACGTCAGTACGCCAATCAGTCGAGAAAAGTTACCAATGCCCGATGTGATTGTGATTTCCCATGACCATTATGATCACCTTGAAGAGTCGACTGTTAGGTTTTATGCCGAAAAGGGACTGCAGTTTTTTGTTCCTCTAGCGGTCGGGCGCCATTTGGAAAGGTGGGGAGTGGATCCGGATAACATCCTTGAGTTTGACTGGTGGGACGAAGTGACATTTCATGGGGTAAGGTTTGTTGCCACACCCGCTAACCATAACTCTGGCCGCACGGGTTTTGATTCCAACTCAACCCTTTGGTGTTCGTGGGCGTTGAAGAGTCGAAGTGGCTCGCTGTTTTACAGTGGTGACACGGCTTACGATAGCCATTTTAAACAGATAGCCGACAGGCTTGGTCCGTTTGATATGGCTTTTGTTGAGGTGGCCGCCAACGTAAAAAATGGTACTGGTTTTCCAGTTGAAAACTGGGGGCACATGCAGGCAAAGCATACTATTCGTGCATTTCAAGATCTGAATGCAAGGCAGCTTTGCCCGATTCATTGGTCAACTTACGAGTTGTTTTCACATCAATGGGATGCGCCGATGAACGACTTGATTGAAGACGCAGCGGAAAGCAAAGTCGAGTTAGTGACGCCGATGGTAGGCCAAACCATAAAAGTGCATGGCAAGAATATGACGTATCGTTGGTGGGAAGAGGTTGCATCAGAGTCGGCAACTCAAAGCCAACCCGTACTGAGTTCCGTTGCCGTTTCGGACTAGCAAGTCAGACACCAATCTGAATAAGCTGGGAAACATCGACTTATTCAGATTGGTTATCCACGATTAATATTCGTTAGAAACCTGCTGGTGTAGGACGTTAGGTGCCTGAGTTAACGCGCTTTCAACTGGTAATGAGTCAACTTTAATCGTCTGAGTAGGGAAGGCGATTTGAGCGTCATGTTCTTTAATGATTTGCATGATTTGAAGTAGCACATCTTGCTTCACTTTGTGGAAGCGAATCCAATTGACTGTCTTAGTGAAGGTGTAGACCATCAAGTCTAACGATGACGGGCCAAAGCCATTGAAGTTCACGATAAGAGTCTGGTTGGCGTCGATATCTGGGTGTTGCTCTAGCATCGATTTTATTTCACTCACGATGGTGGCCACCTTGGCGCCATCATCGTAACGAATACCAATATTTTCATAAATGCGGCGGTTGAGCATCCGAGATGGGTTTTCCACCACGATATTGCTGAAGATGGAGTTCGGGACATAAAGCGGACGCTTATCAAATGTACGGATGATCGTCATTCGCCAGCCAATACGCTCTACAGTGCCTTCTATCTGGCGATCAGGCGATCGTACCCAGTCACCGACTTTGAATGGGCGGTCAAAATAGATCATCATGCCGCCGAAAAAATTAGACAGTAAATCTTTGGCGGCGAAACCGACAATCAAGCCACCCACACCACCGAAGGTTAGCAGCCCAGATAAGCGCAGCCCAAATGCTTGCATGACCGTCAGTGTGCCAATCACGATAAAGAATAACCGCGCGACTTTAGCAACCGCTTGAATGGTGGTGTCATCGCGGTTCTTTTGCGTTAGCGCGTACTCTTCAATATTGGTGATTAAGCGCATCGTGGCCCAAATGAAAATACCAATCACCAATAACAATTTGAGTGTACTTAACCAGTCGAGTTTAGAGCTAAAGTGATCCTCTAACACAAATCCCAGAGAGACCGTTGCAGGCCAACACCAGATAAAGGTACTGATTGGCGTCTTGATAGCTGCTAAGACCATGTCATCCCAGTGGAAACGCGTCTTCACCACTAAGATCTCTAGTCGGCTGTAGATGAGTCGCCAAGCTAGCCAAGCCAAAAAGCTGGCAATGGTGATAAGTAGAACGTTTGAGTCCCACTTTTCCAGCATAGTTAGAACAGATTCAGGCAAAAAAGAGAGTAACTGATTCATAGTGCTCATCGTGACTTTTGAAATATGAAACCAGTATATACATGGTGCTATCAAGTTTCAGTAGGTGTGGGTGTCTTAGGTCTGAATTTAAGGTAATGGATGAGAAAAGAGTGCGAGCCAGAAAGGAGAGGAAGGGGCTTATTTGCTGCTAAAGTGCTCACTTAATGCAGCACGGCGGTTTTTGGCTCCGCCGTCTTTGACTGAATCTTCGTAGCCCTCTTTTACAAATCGTTGCCTTGGGCTATTGGGTTCCATTCTTTTGAGTTGGGGGGAGTCGAAGGTGCCCGTGATCTGGTAAACCGATGTTCCTTCCCCGGTAGTAACGTACACGTTTTTACCGTCAAACTCGAAATGAGTGGCGATAAGGCGCTCGTTACGCAGGACTCCACTCTCACCCAGTTCCAGTATTTCCGTATTGTACGGTGGAGTACCAATTTCAACCCAGCGACCATAGACGTGTTTGGGGTTGATGTAATCTTGATAACTGAAATAGAGCAGAGAAGAAAAACCGATGGTTAAGGAAATAAAGAGCGTAGTTAACAATAACTTCACGACTTTTGCTTTATCCATGACGACATATTAGACCCGAAAATGAGTACACGTGATGACACACTGTTAGCTAAATGAATAAATTAAGCTTGTAAGAGATTGAGTGGTAACGCAATTAATCATAGGTAGAAGTTTGACCCTTAGTCCAAACTTTCACCCGTATATTCTCACCTTGTCGTACAAAGGCATAACGCGATGCCATGACCAGCAAGCCAGTTTTTTAAGCAAGTTATTGATAACGCTATTGCTCAGTAAAACGAAATACTATAAAAAGTTAGGTCATAATTGGACGTTACCCGAAGGTGGGTACTCATGGAGGAAGTAATGATTAAGGTAAACAGCTATTTTGAAGACAGTGTTAAGTCACTTGGATTTGCGCAAGGTGAAGAGCAATCGAGTGTGGGTGTCATGACAGCAGGTGAGTACACATTCGGCACGGCCGCCCCAGAACGCATGACGGTGGTAAAAGGTGAAATGATCGTGAAGCTTGCGGGTGAAAACGACTGGGTGACTTACCAAGCGGGCGAGTCTTTTAATGTAGAAGGCGACTCTTCTTTTGAACTTCGTCTGCCTGTGACAACAGCTTATCTGTGTGAATATCTCTAAGATTTCATAGATTTTATGCAATGACGCTGCGTGTGAAAAACGCGGCGTTTTTTTTATTTTATCTTCTGAAAACCTGTCGCTGACTTCTTCTTTTCCTTTTGTGCTTTATTCGGAAATGCCGAATGTTAATCCAGTAATTATCAGCTTTATCAACATAACTGTCGGCTATACTTAGATTATCCAGGGAAGCGGATGTAAGGAGATAGCTATGGCAGTGGTCCCCAAACACTCAGATCGTCACACAGGTTATGATCCTAGACAGGACATGACACCTGAGCAGCTTCATCGGTTCGGTAAAGTCGCGCGCAAAGCACAAAAGCGTCGGGATGAAGTGGCGGAAAAAGATTCTATTATCCGAGCAGCTAGGGAAGCCGCATTTAAACCCGTTCTCAGGGTCAAAAGAGAGAAACCTAATACAGTGCGTTACGCAATTTGGCTGGTTGTCGTGATGGTGTTGTCATTATGGCTCATGTACATGGCTGGTTAGATATGGCCAGCCTTGATTCATTGGCAAGGATTGCTTATGAAAAAATCGCCTCTCAAGTGAGAGGCGATTTTGCTTTATTTGGCCACTAATCCGTAAGGCACCCGAGAGAAAATGTGTGGCTGTTCTGTGACAGTTGGGGCTTGGTTTACGCTCTGCCAGTCGAGCAACATAACCGCGAGTACATTGCGATGTTCACCATGGGACAAGTCAAAGTTGCCACTGACAGAAGGAATCATCCCTTTTTCTTTATCGATGGCTTGTTGAATAAATTGGCGTGTTTTTTCAACCACCGGATCATTTTCCAGTCCCGCTAGTAAAAAGCTAATGCCAACTTCGGCAATGATGTCTTCTTTGGCTCTAAGTAAAATGGTATCAATATTGTTGCGGAAATAATCGTAAATCCACTGATACTGCTTTTCGCTGACACGACGCTGGTAATACCCCGAATCGGCAAAAATAATATGAGTTAAACCGTAGAGTTTATTGCCATACTGTTGGTCAGAAAGCGTTTTATCCATCTTGTCCGGATACGTAGCTTGGAATGCCTGAATAAATGGTTCAACCACATCTTGCTCACCAAGCTGGCGCAGCCAGAATACTTGATTGGCCAGTTGAGCCGCCCAGGCTTTTATCATTTCATGGTTGGTGGCGTATTTTTTAAAATCGTAGCGGCGAATGACTTTGCGCAGCTTTTCATCTTCTTTGTGTTTTAGGCCGTATTCATTGGCTCTCGCCATTGAGCCCAGTAGGTCGACGCCAAGGTATAAATACTCTGGCATTTGCTTGGTAATGGCATAACGTCTTTTACTTCGTTCTCCAGTTTCACCGATGTAACCCGCGACTCTTTTTTCTGAATGAAGCGCAATCTGTTTCGGCATGTGTACCTCAGCGGCAAAGTGATTCAGTCGACTCGCGACTCTCGCCATGTCACTCCAAATAGCGGCTTTGTACTTATCATCTAACGTTTGCCTGTACATGCGCAGCCCATAGTGCCCCTCTTTAAAGGCGGACAGTGTATAGAGTTGGGGCTCGTAGGTTTGTTTAATGGTATTTGCGGATTCTTGATAGTTGCTGGTGGCCCAAGCAAAGGGGATAAGCAGTAATCCGAGGATGAAGGCGAGTATTCTTTGGCGCATAATATTTTCCATAACAATCAAGCGAGTTGGAGATTCTTTCTCATAAAGACTCTTTGGGCTCGCCAGTCTCTTTAGATTAGCAAACCGTGAGACTAAGCGAGTAGCGATTCGTTGCAACATAGCAAGTATTTCTTCTAGTGATGTAAACGCGCTGTCAGATAGACGCAAATATTATTGTATGCCATATGAAGGGCGAGGTATCCCGCAGGGCGTGAAGAGGTTAAAGTTTCTAAAGCGTTACGGTCGGGTTTTGTTAATTAATAGTGAAATGGTGAGTGAATTCATGTATTTTCCCAGTGTTGAGCATGGCTATTATCAATCAAATTAACATGTGACAATGGTATTTTTTAAGCTTGTATATTGGACAGATGCGGCGCGGAGTCGTCTGGGGTAGGGATGGGTTATCGTTTAGGTAAACACTGGCGTGTTTTAACCTTTTTCGTTTTACTGACTTGTATTTCGATTGTTTTGGTTGAGTACCTAGAAAGAGGGCAAAAGTCGTTTTTGCGCGACAGCTTACGCGTGCGTGCAAAAGAAGAACTGTCTACCATCCGCTCTCAATTAGAATCCACGGTTGTTTCAGATATCTACGTGGCAAACGCCTTAACAACGTTAATTGCGGTCAACCCTGATGTGGATTTATCCGGTTGGGATTTGATTGCCGCGAACATCATGCGCAAAAGTAACAATATCCGGCTCATCGGTTTAGCGCCTGACAACGTGATTAGCCATGTCTACCCAATGGAAGGGAATGAAAGTGCAGTAGGGCTAGACTATAGAACGGTGCCCGATCAGTGGCGAACGATAGAAAAAGCTACAGATCTACAAGAGATCTATATTGCTGGCCCTGTGGATTTGGTTCAAGGTGGTCGTGCGCTGATTGCGCGTGTGCCTATTTATTTAGACCCGCCCTATAACACCCGTTATTGGGGCGTATGTAGCAGCATCATTGATCTAGATTCTCTTCTTAAAGACGCCGGCGTAGCGGATTTTGAGAGTCGTTACAACTTTGCTATTCGAGGCTTAGATAGTGAAAGTTGGGAAGGTGATTTGTTTTATGGTGCACAGTCAACGTTTGACCAAGCCTTTGGTATTGAATACGTTAATTTCCCCCATGGTGGCTGGGTACTCGCGGTCTCTGAAAAAGATGATCTTCTGCAACACAGTACATGGTATCGAGTCCATACTGCGCGTTTGATCGGCTATCCGATTTTGTTTATTTTGCTGTTCTCTTTTGGCCAAATATATCGTTTGTATACCGTGGCTAACCGCCGTTCCTTGCAAGATGAACTGACCAGAATGCCTAATCGACGTTACTTTATGTATACGATCGAGTCTTATTTCGAATCTGCGAAAAAAGGCCAAAATGACAAAGCAAATTTTGCGTTGCTCAATATTGACCTCGATAAGTTTAAGCAAATTAATGATACCTATGGCCACGCGGCTGGCGACGAGGTACTTAAAGCGACTGCTGAGCGAGCTAAAAGCGTATTGCGTACGTCTGACGTAGTGGCGCGCATTGGTGGTGATGAGTTTTTAATCCTGCTGCCTCGCCCTGGTGACAAATCAGCGGTAGAAGAGATTGCGAAAAAGCTGGAAAAAGCAATCAGTCAGTCCCCCATCTTTTATGAGAGTAACCTCATCAATATTCACGCCAGTGTTGGTTATGTGTTGTATCAATCGCAATTCGACAGTGTCGAAGATATGCTGCACGCGGCGGATATAAAAATGTACGAGATCAAGCATTGTAAGCCTCTGACTGCTTAGCTGAGAGGCTAATTACTGCGCATAAGTTGTCAAAGCATGCTATAGAAAAAGAGAGAGATCTGTTTTGAGGTAGCTATGCGTAATTTAACACAATGGCTCTCAGATTATGGGGAAAGCCACAAACATCCGGTTAACAAGAAAATCCACACCGTTGCTGTGCCTGGTATTTATTTGTCAGTGGTTGGTTTGATTTGGTCAATTCCGTCCGTTTCGGTCTATGGTACTTCGATAAACTGGATTTGGGTCGCCATGATCCCTCTGATGGTGTTCTACTTTAAGCTGTCATTAAGCGTGTTTATGATGATGCTTGGTTTCACCCTAGCTTGTGTGTCACTGATTTGGTCACTGGAGCAACTTCAGTTATCGGTTTTTATGGTGTCGCTTTTTCTGTTTGCCATCTTCTGGTTGTTGCAATTCATCGGACACAAAGTTGAAGGAAACCACCCCTCATTTTTTGATGATTTTACCTATTTGTTGATTGGGCCCATTTGGGTGTTCCGAAAACAGTAGAGTAAGAACCTACCATCTAGAATCAGACACACTTTCACAATAGTGTGCGCGTTGTCACAACCTTTACTCTGTTATAAAACCAATTATTAACAAAATTAAAACTTGTGATGAGTGTCATGGAAAACGTTTTCTTGTTACCGGTAACATATAACTCAACGTTACCGGTAACATATAACAATTAACCGGATCACCAATCAGCTGGTATAAGCTAGATTGAAGACATGAAACAAAAACAAGGACACCCCCTACTATGAAAGCGATGACCAAAACCTTGCTTGCTGCCTCTATCACCGGACTGTTTTCTGTCTCTGCACTTGCGGCTGACTTTAAACTTAAAATTCAGTCTTCCGATCCATCAGGCGACTTGAACTTCCAGGTTCAACAAAACTGGGTAGATCGTGTTGAAAAAATGTCTAACGGCCGAATCGATATTGACTTATTGCCAGTCGGTGCGGTGGTTAAGCACACTGAAACGTTAGGCGCGATCAAGATGGGTATTCTTGATGGTCAAGTCACCGCGACGGGTTACTTCTCAGGTAAAGATCCTGCGTTTGGCTTGATTGGTAACATGGTGGGTGCGTGGTCTGACACAACGCAACTACTGCAATACATGAACTACGGCGGTGGTAACGAGCTGATGACTGAGCTTTACGCGCCTTACGGTGTAAAGTTCGTTGGTGCTTCTACAACAGGCGTAGAATCGTTCATCTCTAAAAAGCCAATCAATGGCGTATCTGACCTTAAAGGCCTAAAATTGCGCGCACCAGAAGGTCTGGTTCAACAAGTGTTTGCGGCAGCTGGCGCAACCCCAGTTAACCTACCTGGTTCTGAAGTATTTACTGGGTTGAGCAAAGGCGTTATCGACGCAGCAGACTACACGGTATTTTCGACCAACCAAAAAGCAGGCATGAACGACATCGCAACGCACCCAGTTCAGCCAGGCTTCCACTCGCTACCGCTTATCGATATCTCTATATCTCAGAAGAAATGGGACAAGATGCCAGAAGACCTGCAGACCATTCTGCAAACGTCAGTACGTGACTTCTCTTACGATATGACCACTCAGCTAAAAATGGCTGACCAAGCAGCGGTAAAAGAAGCGCAGGCTAACCCAGAAATCACTATTCATAACTGGTCTGACGAAGAGCGTAAGAAGTTCCGTGAGATTGCAAAATCACAATGGAAAGAGTTCTCTGAGCGTTCACCAAATGCTAAGAAAGTGTATGACTCAGTAACCACATTCCTAGAAACAAACGGTCTTCTGTAAGCCAACAAGTTCTGTTGAGCTTCTCTTAGGAGGGCGGTGGCCCTCCTTGTTTTTTGGGAAATGATGTAATGACTGATAAAACCCCACACGCTCCTCATGAGCAAGAAGAGCAGCCAAGAAATTTTCTTGATAAAGCGATTATTAAAATCAGTAACGTACTGAGCTGGTTCTTCATTTTTACGGTACTGATTTCTTTTTACGAAGTACTGATGCGATATGTGTTTGATGCACCGACAACATGGGTGCATGAGACGGCTTCCTTTATTGGTGGTGCTCTATTTATTGTTGGCGGTATTTACGCTTTTGCGGCGAACAAACACGTGCGAGTGGTATTGATCTACGACTCGGTTTCCAATCAAACGCGCAAGTACCTTAATCTGGTGCATCACATCGTTGGCTTAGCATTTGCGGGGATGCTAGCGTACGCCTCTTACTCTATGGCGATGGAAGCATGGTTTACTCCTTGGGGCGAATTGCGCCTCGAAACCTCAGGTTCAGTGCTGAATGCGCCTTATCCTGCGCTGCTTAAAGGTCTGATTTTTGTCGTCCTTTGTATTCTTGTTGTTCAGTACGTATTGCACCTAATCCAAGAGATTATGGGTCTAAGGAAGAAAGACGATGTTTGATTTATCTTCTATTGGCATCGCATGGGGTAGTTTACTCATGCTGGTCATGATGATCGGCCTATTACTTACCGGTATGCAGCTGGCATTCGTGACGGGTTTTGTTGCGATTTTCTTCACCCTTTGCTGGTTTGGGCCAGACGCATTACCGCTTATTGCAAGCCGTACCTACAGCTTTGCTTCGGGCTACGTATTCTTAGCCGTACCTATGTTCGTGTTGATGGCGGCGCTTCTAGACCGCTCGGGTATTGCAAAAGACCTGTTTGACGCAATGAAGTCGGTCGGGCGAAAAGTGCGCGGTGGCGTTGCAGTGCAAACTCTATTGGTTGCGGTACTGTTGGCATCAATGTCGGGTGTAATCGGCGGTGAAACAGTGCTACTTGGCATTCTGGCACTGCCACAAATGCTGCGTTTAGGCTACGACCGCAAACTGGCGATCGGTACTACCTGTGCGGGTGGTGCATTGGGTACTATGCTACCGCCAAGTATCGTTCTTATCATCTACGGCATGACGGCGAGCGTGTCTATCGGTGACCTGTTTAAAGCGTCATTTTTGCCGGCGTTTATTCTGGCGGGTTGTTACATCGGTTACGTACTGATTCGTTGTAAGTTGAATCCTGCTCTTGCGCCAATCCCAAGTGACTCTGGCGAAGACGAAGAGCCTCAGGTGAGCTACTTTAAAGCGCTGTTCTTCCCGCTGCTTTCTGTCGCTGTAGTACTTGGCAGTATCTACACGGGTGTGGCGTCAGTGACCGAAGCATCGGCGTTAGGTGTAGTCGGCATCATGATCTCTGCTGTCATTCGTGGCGAGATGAATTTCAAAATGCTCAAAGAGAGTGCCATCGCAACTATGCGTACCTGCGGCATGATCATGTGGATTGGTATCGGTGCGAGTGCGCTGGTGGGGATCTACAACCTAATGGGCGGTATCGATTTTGTTGAAGAGGTCATTCTTGGCCTAAGTGGCGGAAGCGCATTGCTGACTCTACTGATCATGATGGCGATTCTGTTGGTACTGGGTATGTTCCTTGACTGGGTAGGCGTTGCGCTACTGACGATGCCAATCTTTGTACCAATCGTGATTAGCTTGGGCTACGACCCAGTCTGGTTTGGCGTTGTGTTCTGTCTCAACATGCAGGTGTCTTTCTTGTCGCCACCGTTTGGTCCGGCTGCATTCTACCTGAAATCTGTTGCGCCGAAAGACATCAGCCTTGGCGAGATCTTCCAGTCGCTGCTGCCATTTATCGGCCTACAAATCTTTGTGTTAAGCCTAGTGATCATGTTCCCTGAACTGGCCATGTGGTGGAAATAACCACAACCGAATTTTGAATTAGCAACACACCCATTTGGGTCACACAGCCTTCAGTGACAGCTGAAGGCTAAGGATAGTATTGTCCAATGAAAGCGAAAAAAATCTTAGTTATGGGCGTATCAGGCTGCGGTAAAAGCCTGATTGGCAGCGAGATTGCCAAGGCGCTGGGCTTACCTTTTCATGATGGTGATGATTACCATCCTAAAGCGAACGTGGAAAAGATGGCGCAAGGCATTCCGCTCAATGATGATGACCGCATTGGCTGGTTGGAAACGCTCAACCGCATTTATGTGGAGAACGACGCAGCGGTGATCGCGTGTTCGGCACTTAAGCCTGCATACCGCGATATTTTACGACGTGATAATGACGAGTTAGTGATCGTCTATCTGCAAGGTGATTTCGAGACGATTTGGTCGCGACATCAGCAGCGCGCTAACCATTACTTCAACGGTGAGGTAATGCTTAAAAGCCAGTTTGAAGCGCTGATCGAACCAGAGCAAGACGAAGCACTGTTTATTGATATTTCGGCTGATGTACCACAAGTGCTTGCTGCCGCATTAAAAGCGATAGAGGAGTTAGACAATGGCGCAATCTAACATCGCGATGATTGGCTTAGGCGTGATGGGTAAAAGCCTCGCGCTAAACCTGGTTGATCACGGCTTTGATGTGACTGGGTTTGATATTAGCGACAAGCATAGGCAAGCCGCACTTGCTGATGCCAAGGAGCTGATGCAGCAAAGCGAGAAAGGGCAGTTAATCACCGTTGACAGCTTGGTAGAGCTTCTTGGTTCGCTGAGTAAGCCACGAGTGATTGCACTGTCTGTTCCGGCGGGCGAGATTGTCGATAATGTCGTGCAAGACTTACTTAACGCAGGCTTAAGCAGCAAAGATATTGTTATCGATACTGGCAATAGCCTATGGACTGACACCGAGGCTCGTGAGCAACGTTACCAAGGTCAACTGCGCTTTTTTAGTACCGCAGTCTCAGGCGGGGAAGTGGGAGCGCGATTTGGTCCAGCCTTGATGGCAAGCGGAAACCGAGAGGCATGGAACTACATTGAACCGATGTGGCATGCAATCGCAGCGAAAGTGGACACGCAAGGTTTACCAGTCGGTCCGTTTGACCAAGGCGAGCCTTGTGCCGCGTATTTGGGCCCTGCGGGGGCGGGCCATTACGTGAAGATGGTGCACAATGGAATCGAATACGCAGACATGCAATTGATCTGCGAAGCGTATCATTTTATGTCCGACGTATTGGGCATGAGCTCTCATGAAGTCGGTGACACTTTTGCCGAGTGGAATCAAGGCGTACTCAACAGCTATTTGATGGAAATCAGTGCGGATATTTTGCAAACGCCAGATCCAGTGACAGGCAAGCCTTTTGTCGAGGTTGTCTTGGATAAAGCGGGTCAAAAAGGCACTGGTCTTTGGACGGCGGTGAACAGTTTGCAAGAAGGCGCGCCAGCTCCGACTATTGCTCAAGCGGTGTTTGCGCGTGCGCAAAGTGGACAAAAAGCCGTGCGCGTAAAAGCGAGCGCTGTGTTGAAGACTCAATTGGTAAAAGACCACAATCTAGATAAACAGCAAACTCTGGATGATCTGCGAGACGCACTTTATTGCGCCAAGCTCGCGGTATACGCACAAGGGTTTGACTTGATGAAGAGCACTTCTGAAAAAGAAGCGTGGCAGTTAGATTTTGCGCAGATCGCCAAGATCTGGCGTGCAGGCTGCATTATCCGCGCGGCATTTTTGCAAGAAATCACCAGCGCGTATCAAGCGCAGGGTGAATTGGACAATCTGCTGTTTTCGAGCCATTTTGTGCAAGAGGTTGAAAAGCGCTCATTAGGCTGGCGTAAAACGGTCGCGAATTCTGCACTGAGTGGTGTGCCTATGCCGGGTATCAGTTCTGCACTGGGTTACTTCGATGGACTAAGATGCGAGGTGCTGCCAGCGAATCTGTTGCAAGCACAGCGGGATTTCTTTGGCTCCCACACTTATTCAAGAGTGGATGAAGCCGAAGAGCGTAAATTCCATATCACCTGGAGTGAGGAAAAAAGAGCTCAAATTAGCCTATAAATACAAGCGTTCACCTAAGGTGAGCGCTTTTTTGTTATCCACACCAACGAAAATGTTTGTCGTGATAGGTACAATGTTACCAGTAACACAATAAGCAGAATAAAAAACAAACAATGGCCATAAAGAAAAAACGTCCAACGTTGCAAGATATCGCAGACCGGGTAGGGGTGACTAAGATGACAGTCAGTCGTTGCCTACGCGACCCAGCTCAAGTTTCCGAAGCAATCCGAGAAAAAGTAGAACAAGCGGTTGAAGACCTTGGCTACATCCCCAATCGAGCGCCTGATATTCTCTCTAACGCAAAATCGAACGCGATTGGTGTGTTGGTTCCATCGTTAACTAACCAAGTATTCGCTGAAGTGATCCGTGGCATCGAATCGGTGACCACACCTGCTGGCTATCAAACCATGATCGCCCACTACGGCTATAGTGAAGAGCTGGAAGAGCAGAGCATTGCATCACTGCTGTCATACAACGTCGATGCGATCATTCTCTCTGAGAACGTACACACCGATAAAGCACGTAAGATGCTGCAGACCGCGTCTATCCCAGTGGTTGAGATCATGGATTCTTACTCGCCACGTATCGAGCAAGCCGTCGGGTTTGATAACACCCAAGCCGCCAAGGAGATGACTCAAGCGATGCTCGCGCAAGGGCGTGAACATATCGCCTACTTTGCGGCGCGAATGGATGAACGAACGCGGCTGAAAATGGAAGGCTATCGGCAGGCTCTGGAAGAAGTGGGTAAAACCGAGATCACTTTACAAACGGAAGATGCTTCCTCATTCACGCTCGGCTCTAAGCTGTTAGGCGAGGTGCTAGATAAGTATCCGTATGTTGATGGGATCTTCTGTACCAACGATGATTTAGCGATCGGTGCGTTGTACGAGTGTCAGCGCCGCGGAATATCGATCCCTGAACAAATGGCGATTGCAGGCTTCCACGGTCACGACATCAGTCAAGTGATGATCCCTAAATTGGCGACTGTTATCACCCCAAGAGAAGAAATAGGAAAAGTGGCGGCTACACAACTGATCGAGAGATTAAAAGGTCACCAGGATTGGTCTGCATGTATCGATTTGGGCTATCAAATTGAAATTGGTGAAAGCGTGTAGTTTGCATAATGCACAAGCCTGGTTTTAGCAAAATGAAACAAATTTGCAAATTGCAATCGCTCTATGCACTGTGTTTTCATGAAACAGGTGATTAATTGGCCTAAAACCGTCTATTTAGGCCATTTTAAAAGTTGGCACGCGAACTGCATTATATTAATTGACCCTTATTAAGCCGAGGGTCACCTAGCCAACTGACGTTGTTAGTGAACCTTTTTGTTCACAATCAAATACAGCCAATCACGAATATTGTGATTGGCTATTTTTTTACCTATTGATCCCCATCTTCTTGTCCATCCTGACAACCGTTATAGCAACTCGGTTTTCTTGGGCAGACTGCACCACGTGAACAAATCACACGAGCATCTGACTGAATACCACGCTCAATCCAATTGATATTGAGTATCTTCGCGATCGTCGTGAACTCTTTCTGAATATGCCTTGGAATTGCCGCTGTACCACCATTGCCGACACAGAGTGATTTCAGCTCTTCAGCAATTAATCTGGCGTCGCCTCCTTGTGCATCAATCGCTGGGTTTAAATCAATACCCGCACACAGTACGCGATTGTTCCCCGCAGGGTCGATCATGTTGACGGATTCGCAGCAGTAGATCCTGGGTTCATCACCGACGTTGAGAATCGAAATTTGCGCAGAACTACCGTTTTTCGGCTCAGACAATCTTCTGAATACCGCCCAGTGTTGGCAAGGGTCGTTGACTTTGCGCATGTTACCCCAAGGCAGTGGGATACCATTACCACGATAAACCGCTTTGAGCTTATTCTGCCCGTAAGCATCAAAGTAGTGCCAATGCGGGTAGGGTGACACAACTGTCATCCTGCGCATCGCAACAGAAGGTGATACGCCGGCTTTCTTGTGTACATCGATCTCGTAACCGCTTCTGTCTAACAACTGGCGAAATGGCACTTTCGGGCAGAGTAGCGCACCAGCAAAAAAGCTCGACTCAAAATCACGCCATGCTTGGAGTATGTCTTGAGAATTCAACTCAGAGGTCGGATTGGCTTGTGAGTTCTCTTCCCAGCTGTTTGCGTGGCCAACAGAAAGCACGCTCTTAAGGCCTTCTTTGTTGTGCAGAACACAATGGCCGAGGTAAACCGCCAAATCGTATTTCAGACGGGTAGGGTACTGCTTAAGGATTTCGTTCAGATAAATAAAACCCGGTGGCTCAAAGAAAGACGTAACGATCTGTTTTGCACTCACGCCGAGTTCATCAACAATGTCTTGTGGCGGGCGAGATATCCAGCGAATGGTCAGTCCCATGCTGCGGGCGATATCCATCAGATCTTCTGCTGACAGGTTTAAACGCTTTAAACCCACTTCTTCGGCGGCGCGTTCAAGATCAGGGAAATGGTTCTGGTTGCTTTCTTGGTGAGCGCGAATCAATAAGTGCGCAAACTGGCGACCCGTAATCCCAGTTTGTGACAACATTTCAGGAATCGCGATTTGCAGAATATCGTTAGAGAACAAAAAGCTAGGCTCTAACGCCATACCGCTTATTCCGCCGCGATTGCCTTTATCGGGCGTGATGTCAGTTTGCTCGGGTTCGTCATCCAAAAACCACGCGGGATCTTTTTGAAAAACTTCGGCGATCACTTCCAACATATCGATGCTAGGAACGCGTTTTCCGCGCTCGATCATCGATAAGTAAGAAACCGACGGTGCGTACTCAGGGTTGACTCTGATACACCTAGCCGACAGGTCTTCCATCGTTAAGTGATTGCGTTTCCTAAGGTTCCTTATCTTCGTCCCTAAAAAATGGGACTGACGTATTAGACTTTTCGACAGCATCATTTTGTAAAATTCACAGTGTAAAATTTTTGTTGTGAAATTGTATTAAAAAATTCACTAGTATAGAAAGTAAGCAAGGTCACAAAACGAACATGAATAAAACGTAACTGTGAGAAACTTGCTCCAGGACATAAAGTTGTGAAACATCCGCGAGGGAAACGCCATGAACATGCTGACAATCGATAAAACAGAAATCCAAAAACACGACATGCCATTTATCGCTGAAGCAGTCTTCGCGGTAGAGAAAATGGACTCGAAGCAAACTTCAGAGAAGCAAGTAAAAGCGAAACAGCTGCTTGACCGCTTGTTCCCATTGGAAGAAGGCTCTCACCAAGACGTGACTGCATACGTTATTGATTATCGCCACGTAATGGCGTACTTCAAAGATGGTCGTCACAGTGGCTTGAAACACCCGAAACACTTTGTTGCTTTCAGCGGTGAAAAAGAGTCTCCGGCTTCAATCTTGTTTCGTGACGGAACGGGCAGCCACGTAGAGCTAACGTTTGGTAAGCAGAAGGGGACAGGTTGTGTACAATTGGTACAAATTGCCGATATCCAACTAGAAACCTGCACTATGTTCCCACAAGGAGTGTCAGAAGTAGCAGCAATGCGTCACTGGATTAGCCTAGTGAAAGGTGACGAACAAGGTAAACCAAGAGCATGTACCGAAGAAAAAGAGTACACAGCGAAAAACGGTGATGATTACCAGCTAGAGTGTTGCTACACCATGGGTCAGTAAAAGAGCCAAAAACAAAAAAGGATACGCACTGCGTATCCTTTTTTGTTTGTAAATCTGAAATTAAAAGTGCAATTGAATCACCGATGTAACGACTGCACCTGGGCGACGAACGCCTTCGATCTCAACTTTGATTTCGCGCTCAATCTCCAACCCTTTTCGAACAGGCGTTACCTTCGACAGTGTACTAACTGCGCGAACACGGTTGCCCGCTTTTACAGGGTAAGGGAAACGTACTTGATTCAAACCAATATTCACCACCATTTTTGCGGTCGGGAATAGGTTCTGTTCGGGATCAACACTGTCAGTTAGCTTTGGTAGCAAAGCCAGTGTTAAGAAACCGTGCGCAATTGTCGTTTTGAATGGTGATTCAGTTTCAGCACGCTCTGGATCGGTATGGATCCACTGCATATCTTCAGTCACTTGGCCAAATTGGTTGATACGTTCTTGCGATACGTCCAGCCAATCACCAACATGGATCACTTCACCCAGCTTAAGTTGCAGCTCGTCATAAAGCGCTTGAGCTTCCGGCTTAAGCTCAATTGATTTTGGCTTTGCCGCTACTGGCGTGTCTATTTCTGGCTCTTGAAGTTCATCATTCACCGCTGGTTTCTGAAGATCACGCAAACGAGTAAACAAATGGCGGTTGTTTGCTTTAGTCAAAAACTCACCCCAGTACTCACGCATAGTTGGGGATACCCACTGCATGAACTCTGAATGTTGCTTTGAATCTGATTCACCACGATGTTTAAACAAGTCAGCGACTTTCATAAAACCTCTGAAATTTATTATTTATTCCGGTTAGTGACGTAATTTTGAAACACTTCACAATCTTGTGCAATTGTTTTCGGGCGTACACGTGTTGCGTGAACAGTGTTTTTTTAAATACTATCAATTACTTATAAATAAAACACTATTTTATTAGACCATTGCAGATAGAGTTATAACTCTACAAAAATAGGCGTTGTAGCCTGTTGCAAGTATAGAAGTGATTGATATGAATGCTTAGTTTATCGCCACTTGAACAACTCAATGTAAATTAGTGCTTTACAAGATGTGGGTTTAAACCTAATATGCGCCCCGCACCGGAGAGATGGCTGAGTGGTTGAAAGCACCGGTCTTGAAAACCGGCATACGTTAATAGCGTATCTAGGGTTCAAATCCCTATCTCTCCGCCACATTTATGAAGCCCGAGCCCTTATTATATAAAGGCTCGGGCTTTTTCGTCGTGTTAGATTTTTTGGCATGGTACGTACAAGTGATACGATCATGTTTTTACTCAAAGACCGCAACGCTACTTATTACGCTCGTTACTGCTTTTCAAAAAAGCTCATTTCGTTAGGTTTCCCTCAAGAAATACGATTTTCTCTTAGTACTAAAAAGCGTTCAGAGGCAATAGATAGACTTATGTTGATCATGAGCCACATACGCAGCTATATGGCGGATTGCGATACGGAAGAGAATGTTCAACTCGTAATTCAAAATTTAAAGACTGAGCTACAGGCGATCCGCGCAAGTAATTTTACTCCTGTCATACATAAAGCCCCCCAACCTGTAGAGCCTGTATTACCTGTATTGAATGATGTGGTAAAGCCACTGATGAATGAAAGACTGCTAAGTGATTTCATTCATTCTAAGCGGGCAGAGAGCATTCTTCCTCGTACTATTCAACAACTAGAATCGCGGATCAGAGCTTTTTTTAGCTTTTCTAAAGCTGGCATATTACAAGCTACAACAAAACAAGCGATGGAATTCCGAGACGACTTATTAAAGTCGGGTAAATCTGAAAAGTCCGTCATTGAATACCTTGCAGCAGCTCGACAGTTTTATAAATGGCTAAAGCTCCGAGGTGATGTAGAGAAAAACGTATTTGACGGCGTGACGGTGAAAAGAAAACCTTGTAGAGCCTCTGACGAGAGGCAGAGATGGATGGAGGACGACCTACGCAAGCTATTTAAGCATCCTGCGCTGCAAAGCCTTCCTCGTCGTGTAAAGCGTACTCAAAGCCAACATGAAGACTATTGGATCCCTTTGTTACTATTGCATTCGGGAGCGCGTGTATCTGAAGTCTGTCAATTAGATACGGCTGATATAAAGTGTGTTGATGATATCTGGTACATCGATATTAATACAAATGGTCAGGATAAGCGCTTGAAGTCAAGCTCAGCCAAGCGCCGAGTTCCATTGCACCCTAAGTTAATTGAACATGGCTTCCTGCGATACGCGCAAAATAGATATGAGAACAAACAGCAAAAATTATTTAGTTTTAAGCCAATTGGCGCTTATAAAGATTGGTCGAAAACTTTCGTGAATCGCTTTAGTAAGGTACTTGATGATCTGGGCTTCATACCTTCTCGAAGACCCAGTCTCCATAGCTTGCGCCACACATTCATTGATGAGCTGCAACAAAATGGAATCGCTGAGCATCTTGTCGCAGATCTTGTGGGGCACAGGAAAACAAACCTAACGTTCAACCGCTATGGGAAGCAGATTAACCTTTCATTACTTGATCAAGCAGTTAGGAGCCTAGATTTGTGGTGAAAGCTAGCTAAATTTTTAGAGTGATAGTACTGACTTTGTTTTTTGGCTATAAGATGAGCTTGCTTACGTGAACAACTCATTTGTGCCCCATAACTGTTTAGCTAAGGATTCCTGACCACACTCTCATGTCAGGTCTTGACCTACATATACTAATAGCAGATTATGAGTCTAGTTGAGCACTTATAATTATACAGACATGTTCAGCAATTTATGAATGGAAGGAAGAATAAGACCTATAGAACAGTGAACTAATATTTATGCTTGCAAGCAAAGGGATTTGGCATGTCGGTTATACGTCACATTGATATACAAAATTTTAGATCAATTAAAAATCTATCTTGGAATCCAAAGCCTGGACTTAACTGTCTAATCGGACCAGGGGATTCTGGTAAGTCGACAATTTTAGATGCCATTGATTTGGTTCTAGGTGCACGACGCTCTTACTCATTCAACGATGCAGATTTTTACCAACTAGATACTTCATCTCCTTTGACTATCACAGTGACAATTGGCGAGCTTGATGATGAGTTAAAAAATGTTGAACGATACGGTTTTTTTCTTCGAGGCTTTAATTTTGAGACCAAAGAAATCTTTGACGAGCCACAACCAAATTGTGAAACGGTTCTTACCTTCAAGCTCTATGTAGATGCAGACTTAGCACCTGATTGGCGACTATACTCTGATCGTGCCGATGCAGATGGTCTTGAACGTAGATTACCTTGGAAACACCGAGAATTACTGTCTCCAGCCAGACTGGGCACCACATCACATCAAAATCTCGCATGGGGACATCGTTCAGTATTAAACAAACTTTCTGAAGATACCTTAGATGTATCTTCAGTTCTTGCCCAATTAGGACGGCAAACCCGTGAAGCCTTTGCTGCACAACCAGTACAAGGGGTCACAGAGGTTTTGACCCAAGTCCAGCAAATCGCCAACGGACTTGGTGTACCGCTCGGACAACTTAGCGCGCTTCTTGATGTCAATGGAATATCCATGTCCAATGGTGCCATAAGCCTCCACAATAGTGATGGGACACCTCTAAGGCAATTAGGGACTGGATCTTCACGCTTACTCATTAGCGGCCTGCAAAAGGCTACTAGCAGCTCTAGTATTCTGATCGTTGATGAAGCCGAATATGGTCTTGAGCCATACCGTATTAGTAGGCTACTTAACGAACTAGGATCAAAGGACATCGAGCCCCAAAAGCAAGTATTTATAACTACTCACTCACCTTATGTACTTAGAGAGCTACAAGCTGCCCAACTCCATGTTCTAAGAAAACAATCCATAGCTGCTCAGGTATTTGAATTCCCACTTTACTCCCATCACATCTACAGTCTTTTGGGGGGAGAGCAACAACAAGCAACACTAAGAGCTTGTGCAGAAGCATTCTTCAGCAAAGCAATAATTGTCGGTGAAGGAAGCACTGAAGTTGGTTTTATCAGAGGTTTGGATCTTTACAAGCAAGACAATCAACAGCTCGGAATTCAATCTAAAGGAGGGTTTTGTACTGATGGCGGCGGTGGTGATAACTACTTTCAGCGAGCTAAGGTATTTGCGAGTTTAGGTTACCCTGTGGCCTTACTAAAAGATTCCGATATAAATTCTCAGGCACACCAGGCACAGACTGAACAATGTACACAGGCAGGTGTAACAATTTTTGAATGGGGACATGGTATGTCTACCGAAGGTGCAATTTTCAGCTGGTGTAGAGTAGATATTTTGCCACTACTTGTAAAAGTAGCTGCTGACTTAAACGGGCACCAGGAAGTTGACCAGCACATTAAAAATAAGTCGAACAACCAATATGATTTGGCCGCATGTTTATCCAACCCACTGGATGAAATGAGAGGTTCTTTAGCCCTTGCTGCTGGCCACTATAAATGGTTTAAAAACATCACAAAATCTGAAACCATCATCAGGAATGTCGTTGCCCCTAATATGCCATTATTTAACGAACATTTTCAAAGTATCCTCAATGGCTTACTCAATTGGGTAGAAGCTAATGGAGATATTCGATGAACGTGGAAACCGTTCTTGATACTAATAGAGGCGCAATTGTTGCTCCCGCTGGTTGCGGTAAAACCCATATAATCACGGAGACATTATCCGTGAATAATACCAAGCCTATATTGGTGCTAACGCACACCACTGCTGGAGTTTCTGCATTAAAAAAAAGACTGCGAAAGCTATCAGTGCCAACGTCGAACTATGTTATTACTACCATTGATGGATGGGCACTTCGTATTGCCAATAGTTTCCCAATGACCTGCCCTGTTCATCATTCACCTGAAATGCCCCAGCTTTTTTATCCAGAAATTAGACAAACTGTTTTAAGGTTGCTAAATACAGGCAGCATTAGTGACATCCTACAATCATCATATTCACGCCTGCTCGTTGATGAGTATCAAGACTGTGACGTTAATCAGCACAATCTAATTGCTTCACTTTCAAATATTCTCCCGACAGTTATTTTTGGTGACCCTATGCAATGTATTTTTAACTTCGGAGGTCCAATGCCTGATTGGGGCAGCGGAGTTCTGAAGCAATTTCCACTGATAGGTGAATTAAATACACCATGGCGTTGGAACAATGCTGGAGCACCGTTGCTTGGACGGTGGATACTTGAAACAAGGGAGGCACTAAAACAAGGGACAAGAGTTGACCTTAGAACATGTCCTGCCCATGTAATATTGCACCAACTGACAGACGTAGTCCGAACGGACATAACTAATCAGCATAATGCACAACACTCTATTTTAAATCACTACCCAACTGATTCTCTATTGGTAATAGGTAGTTCAATGGATGAACGTTCAAGGCATGGTTATGCTCAGGGTAATTCGCGAATTGAAGTAGTTGAACCAGTTCAACTTGCAAGTGTAACTAGTGCTGCAAGCCAATTTGATGACAATACAGGGGTAGCTCTTTCAGCCTCTATTTTGCAAGTTGCTAGTACTATGATGACCAATGTTGAAATGGCAACCACATCGAAACGAGTAGATAGTATTCTCAATCGTCGAAATAGGACTCCTGCAACAACTACTGAGCAAGCACTTTGCAACGTAGCGATTAATAGTTCTCGCTCCAACATCTTAGCAGCACTACAGCATCTAGAGTTAAAACCTGGTACTCGTGTTTACCGTAAAGGCGCATACAACGCTTTAAAAGACTCTTTAGCTCTTTCAATAACTTCTCCAACAATAAGTATCTTTGAAGCAGCGTCAGCAGTAAGAGAGCGCTTACGTCAGCAAGGAGATCAACGAATACCTAATCGAGCTATTGGTTCAACCCTTTTGCTCAAAGGCCTTGAAGCTGATCATTGCATGATTCTTGATGCGCAAGCTCGAGGAATGAACGCAAATCATTTATATGTAGCACTCTCACGTGGAGCTAAAACTATCACAATATTTTCTCGTGATGTTTATATTCCATGAGGTGATGTTAACTGAGGATAGCAAACACGCCTTTGTCCACCAATGTTTCAGCTTCTCATGACCCCTACTAAATATGACTGCCAAACTTCATGTTGACCAAAAACACTGGAAGGAGGTCATCATGAGAAAGTTATCTTCTGGAAAATGCAGTGGCATCAAAAGACCATTTAAGCTTGAAGAGATCTGGCGGATCAGAACTAGGCTGGAGATTGAAAACGATCTGATGCAGCTCGCACTACTGAACCTAGCTATAGATAGCAAGTTAAGGGCGAGTGATTTACTAAAGCTACACGTTTACGATGTTTCTTCGCAAGGCGTTATCTATGAAAGGGTTCAGTGCATCCAGCAAAAAACGGGCACCGATGTTCACTATGAGATTACTCCGAGAACACAGCAAAGTATTAGCCGATGGATTTTTGCAGCATCCCTAGAGGCAAGCAGTTTTCTATTCCCGAGCAGCCGACGCTCTGGGCAACCTATCAGCTACTCATTCTATCGTTCAATCATCAGGAACTGGGCTGTAAAACTGGGATTGAATGCTGACTACTACGGAACTCATTCCATGCGCCGTACCAAAGCCACCTTAATCTATGCCAGAACAAAAAACATCAGGGCCGTACAGATCTTACTTGGACATTCGAAGCTAGATAACACAATTCGATACCTTGGTGTTGAGCTAGAAGACGCTCTGAGGCTGTCTGAGAAAACAGATTGCTGACAAATAGGAGCCGCTACAGGCTTTTCGTCTGAAAAGCCTGTGCCCCATTGTCATTTTCGCTCATAAAATCGCTTGCTCTTCTAGTTCCAAATTTTCCTCAATAAAATTCATCTGAAAGGAATGCAACTCACTTCGTAGTTGCTAATTAAAAATGATTAATTAGCAATTACCTGTCTGAGGGTATGCTGAAAATGATTTTGAGTCACTTCGGGACAAAAGAGTGACGCTTTGTGTCTACGTCACGGGCTGCTTGTTTGTGTTGCAGCTTCGGCTATTTAAGAAGTCGAGTTGAGTTTTGATCTCCTTCTCTAACTCACCGACATAGATTAATGATGTCTCGATATTAGCGTATTTTCCGCTTCTGCTTGCACTAAACCAATTGAATGACCCCACCGCCATATACCGATCATCAGCAAAAACGCTTTTACTATGGACACCATTTATCACATTGATAACGATACCAAGCTGTTCCAAGGTCGCGCAGCAATGTTGAAACGCTTTTACTTTATTAGTATCCGGGTGGTTTGCGACCGTGGTATTGAAATGTCTGTCGGTGTGTATGGTTATCTGGACACCTTTGTGCAGTGCTGTTTTTAGTAGTTCTAACTGACCAGTTGATTGCAGTTTGTCTAGCAGTAACCAAGGCGAGACGATATCTATTTTTCGTTGTACTTCCCTCAGCAGTTTTGATAAGAACGCATCGTGCTCTTCGGCATTGGTTAGCAGTTTCGGATGGCCGCATATTTGTAATAAATCGGGGCGTTGACCAACACTAAACTCAAGCTCATTTCGCTCGTCAGTGAAGAGATACTTGGCGAGTAATCCTCGTGGAGAAGATGATGGCGCAGCTTCAATGATATCCAAATCACCAAACACCAAGAATGCATCTTTGGCTCGAGAGACAGCGACGTTGAGCATTGACGGATCCATATCGATAAACCCGCCATCGTTGTGTCTGGTGTACACCTGGGAAAAAATAATGATTTTGCGTTCAGCACCTTGAAGAGAGTGAACGGTGCCAACGGTTAGTTGGTCATCCCCCTTGCCTGCTTTGATATCGAACTCACCACACGCGGTCTTGATCTGGTTCACTTGAGCTGAAAATGGAGTAATGATACCCACACACTTGGCCAGTGGCTCGCCGTAGTAATTCTCTATTTCAACCTTATTGGCATGTAGCCATGCAGCGATAGTTTCTGCTTCTAACTTATTGCGTCGGCTGCCGCTAAATGATTCCGCGATACCGTCGACGTGCAAATGACTGAAAGGAGAGTAGAGGCTATCTTCGGTCGCTTGTCCTCGCTTGGGGATCAGGATACCTTGATAGCAAAGGTCATTGCAGTATGAGATTAATTCATCGTAGCAGCGTCTATGTTCTTGCAAAAACATTCCAGGCTCAGCTTCCGGCATATAATGAAAGCGGCTTGCTTGTTGCGCTACATGCATCACACTGCCAGTCACTACACTTCGGCCTTCCTCTTGAATGACTGTGTATTCATCATCAGAGCTGATAACTTTATGCTGCTTTAAATTACCTCGGTCAATTGATGAGCACACATTTCTAATCGGCGGGATTTGGTAAATATCACCAATCACCAACGCTTTTTTGGCTAGTGAGAACGAGGCTGCGGCAACTTCTGGAGCTACTTGGCCTGCTTCATCAACGATCAAAAGGTCGATTTCATTAAGCAGATAGTCAGTTTCAAATTCATTATTTCCAACGTGAGACTGGTAAGTCATATGAGAAGGCAGAGAATGGAACGTTGATACAATGCAAGGAGTAAGCATCATTCGGCGTTGCCAGCGAGGACGAACTGTTTTCAAACCTGTTTTCCGGGCCTGCTTGTTCAACTCTTGACCCAAATCTCGGCAACTGAGCAGCCAGCATGCTTCCCAGTAATGGACCGCTAAGCGGAACATTCGAAAACGGGTCGTGATATCTAAAACCGAATCGATGTCAGTCAGTTGTGGAATAGTTTGCTCTGGAGAGTCTTCAGTAAAGTTATTGATAGAATTAAGCCAATTCAGTTGTGATTGCTCAAACTCTTGATACTGCTCTAGCCAAGATTGATACCGATTTTTTTGATCATCAAAATCGTCTTTTTTACTAGAAAATACTTGCTTGAGTAGGCTCTCAAATCGGTCTGATGACAGATTTTCAATTTGCTCTTCATCGTGCTCAATAAGGTTATACATGAAACTCCTGCGCTGGAGTTCAAGTTTATTCTTAATTGGCGGTAACCACTTAAACAGAGTTAACCATGTAGATTCATTGCCGAGGTAGCTTCGCCACGCAGTTAACTGTTCTTTGGCGTTATCTTTCAATGCTTGCGCATTAGAAACGGCTTGTTGTTGATCTGCCAATGTTTGTTGGGGATTGTTCCCCAGCCGAGAATGGATGTCATTTAGTTGGCGGTTGTAGTGATGCCAATTGTTTTGGATGTGATCTAACTGGTTTTGATGTTGGCGCAATTCGGCAAGGAGATACGCTTTAACTTGCGTTACATCAGCAAAATTCTGTTGTGGAAACGCCTGTTTTGCTCTATCCAAATAATGCGCTTGGGCTTGATCGAGAAAATCCAACTGCTCGACTTTTTCATAGAAATGCTTAGTTTGGTAACTTTTGGCTGCTTCCAATTCTCCATACGCCGATGGCAGGTAGCCACCATAGCTAAAAATGTCGGGCAACCATCGGCCTGATAGTTCGTCGTCGCCTTCATCGAAGTCTTTACCAAAGGCATCAATGATGTTGGTTACTGCTTGATTATTAGTCGATGCCGCAATGATTAGCGGCGGCTGACTCTCTTTTAGCGCAGATTCAATCCACAGTGATGCGACTACAGATAGAACAAACGTTGTTTTACCTGTGCCAGGAGGACCATTTACCGCAAGAATATCGCCTTCTTGCATGGCTAAGGTATGGGTCAAGGCATCGCATTGCGCTTTAGTTAGCGGGAATTGACTATTTGAGTGGCCAAAACGCGAATGCACTGTCTGAGATACTTCAATACATTCATCGTGGTTGGTTACTGTTTTTGCCGCGTAACTATCAAGCAGAGGCAAGGCTGTGCTTGAATTGCTCAGGTTATCGTACAGTTTTAAAATATGCCTTGAAGCTCCCAAGCACTCGCTGATTTTGTTGACTAAGCCACGACTTTCAATGTGTTCGTAGAACTGCTTGATTCGGTTTCTATCGCAGTAATCGGCAAATAGTTTTTGGGTGAGTCCGTAGTAGTTGTGCCAATCTTTTTGATGGTTCTGATACTGTTCTTCTTGTTCGAATTTGGCTGGAATACTTTCAGTAGACTGCGCTGGAATTTCATTTGTTGTTAGGAATTCATCGAGCTTATCGACGTCAGCGATAGTAAAGGTGTCATTTCCTTGAGGAGCAAGCAAATCACGAGGTATGAATGGCGTGGTGTTGGGAAATAGTAGTCCTTCACGATTGACCCATAAAGAGCAGACAATTGGTGTCAGTACACCAGGCATATTGCCGCTGTAATCTTTCCCATGAACTTTCCGAAGATAATAGGTGACCGGTCGATGATGAATTTGTACGGCGGTTAGGGTATCTGCTTCATTGCGAAACAGATCTTCTAGCAATGTAGAATCAGGTTTAAGCTTACCTTCTTTGAACTCGTCGGTTGTCGTTCGCACATAATTTTTCAGGTCTTGCTTTTTTAATGCACCTTTCGCGCTATCGGCATCGGCAAGAGAATTACGCCAATAGTGAATCCAGCCCTGATTATTCATACCCGGTCCTTGAAATTTTTGCGATAAGCATGTGATTTTAGTCGAATATCCCCTTGCCAAGGGAGTGTTTTTTGTTAGAACTTTGAACAATTTCTGACTTGTCGATCTTTTAGTCATTCGGATGATGACTATTCGAGCCGTCGAAGAATTGGGGCAGGGGTATTAAAGTCTATTTCTCCTAATGTTATATGAATTTAATGATTAATTATGTGAATGTTTGGCTGCTGGTGACTTATGCATGTATAAACAACTAAAATGTTGTTTTTATGCTGATGGACAACTTTTAAGTTGTATTGGTGGCTTCTGGAAGTTATCGCAAACATCGCACTTGTTGGGCAGGTCAAATCCAGAGCATTGCTGCGTGATTAGTGCGTGAGGTACACGTTTGTCTGTTCTTCACAGCTAAATCAGAACACTTTTGCATTTATATTCATCTTAGATTTAGGTAATTGATGAAACCGCAATAAAAAACTAATGTGCTTGGAGTAATCGTTAGCTGCAGACCTAACTGATTTCTGTCCAGATTCGTGCTGACGGGCTAGATCACCGTAACGTAATTCTGCCCCATTATGTGTTTCGCTTGACAAACGTTTAAGTCAAACAAGCAAGAATTGACTTACTTTTTATCATACTTATCATAATGTTGCCTATGTGAAAACTGGGGTCGGCATTCATTATACCGTTTCAGGTGTTAATGAGTGGACGCATAACAATGATTGTTTCAGGCAAGAAAATCGAGTAAGTGCTGCCCAAGTTCTGCCCTGAGCTCCCCCCACCTTTATTGAATATTCCAATAAAGCTCTTAAGCCAAGTAAAGAGCCCATGTTGTTTATGGACGGCGTTCAATATTCACTCCCCATCCTAGAGAGAATCATTCGATGTAACATTACCAGAAGTTGCAGACTCGCTGGTGCACAGAGTTACCGATAATTTTCAGCTATTCGAATCTGCATCTTCGAGTTGAAAGGGTATACCACTTACCACGCCTTGAATATCAGCGTTCTATTCTCTTGTTTATCCACATCGCAAAATCCAAAAATTACATTCATAAACTGGAGTGATAGCGATCACCATTATATAAAATATCAATAAGGTAGCTTGGTTTAATAGCCTATTATTGCATACGGAATTTGAATGCAACAAATATCGCACTGAGCAATTTTTCTAATAAATAATTAAGGACAAGATCGGATGAACACACGTTGGTTGTATAACAACAAAACAATGGTGGCTGCGGCAGTCACTGCAGCGTTAATCACGGGTTGTGGTGGAGGTTCTGACGCATCTCCCGACGCAAAAGACCCAACCCCAGCGGCAGACTTTACCGTAACTGCGTTAGACGGCTACTTGCACAAAGCAAGCGTTAAAGTCGATAGCGATAACAATGGTGTATGCGAAACAACCCTTGGCACGACAGACAACAAAGGCCAATTGAAAGTCGATAGCCAATATAAAGGCAAACCTCTTTGTGTTACGGCTACCCCCGGCACTACGGTTGATATAACGCGCGGGCTTGTTGAAAAAGCTTTCACGCTTAAAGCGCCAGCTGGCGCGGTTGTTGTTAACCCACTGACTAACTTAGTCGTAGAGAAGCTAGAAAAAGATCCAACGTTAAACTTAGCTTCAGCGCAAAAAATCGTTATTGACGCTTTAGTTGAAAGTGGCATTCAAGTCGACAATGATGATGCCTTCGGTGACTATCTTTCTGACGCTAACTCGCCACAGGATGCACTGAAAAATAAACAGCTCGAAGTTATTGGCGAAGTACTGGTCGATAACCACGACAAAGCCAATATCAGCCCTGAGTCTAAGCTCACTATCGTTAAGCAAGTCGCGACCGAAGTAAAAGACAAAACCAATGCCGATGAGCTACAAGGTTTTAATCCGATTATCGGCGACATCAAAGAAGACGGCAGTGTCGATCCAATTACCGTTAACCATCGACCAAATAGTGTTGGTGCTAATAACCTAACCTTTAAGACCGAAGTTTCTTCAGATGGCACGACCAGTATCGATCTAGCGTCACAATATCGTTTAGCGTTTCATGATGTAGATAGCGGTGACTCATACACCCTTAAGGTGTCCACCGACTCGGAGTATCAAAATGGTGTGAGCATTAGCAATGAGGGTGTAGTTTCCAATATCAAGCACGATAAAGCGGGTGTCTACACTTTCTATATCTTTGCCATCGACTCCCACGGCGCAAAATCCAACCCTGTGGAGCTAAAAGTTACCTTTACCTCATCAGACCTTGCTCCAAGCGTCGACGAAGAGACCAAAGCCACTTTTGTTCAAACTATTAAAGCCATTGAATTCACAAAAGGGGTCGACTTCCCTGAGCAAACCTTTAGTTTAGATGGCCTGTTTATCGATGAAGACGTCGCGTCACTGACCATCAATGCAGATACTGATGCCGTAGGCATGAGCGCAACGATTCAAGATGGACAGCTCGTGATTAAAGGTAGCCCCACTGTCGATGGCGAGTTTAACTTAGTGGTGTGGGCTCAAGATGCAGTCAACCAAGATCAAGCTAGTGTCAACGTCTTTTACACGATTAAGCCATCAGAGGTTGCGGTTACGCACCCTCTGGAAAACAAAGTATTTTACTCGGTTGATAACAGCGGCCCTAGCGAGCATCCGTCACTGAGTTGTCACGCAGTCAAGTTGGAAAATAATATAGTTTATTTCTCCGATCCGACCATGAACAACGGTTATACCTGTGCAGAGCCTAGTCTAGAAGTGGGCTCCTACAGCGTTGAAGGGGATATAATTAAAACCACAGTTAGTGAAGGCGACTCTAACGCAGTTGACCACATCGCGGTTGTGAAAGCTTATGACTTCAATCAAGGTTACCTCATCAAAGCAACCTCACAAACCAGTCAAACCAACGGTACAGCCACTGTTTGGCTTGCCGATATGTTTACCAGCAGCAAACATGTCGAAAGTACGCTAAACATGCGCGCTTCTGGCGTGATCTACCGTTACTTCCTGTGGCATAACGATCGCTACATCGACCCTGCGGTTGGCGTACAACTCAATGGGCTAAATGCGTTAAATAATAAGCCATTTGCAAGCGTTTCTTTCGCGTCGGCATTGACTTGTAATGATGTTATGAGTATTTACTCTAATTTCTATTTGTCTAATGAAAACCGTGCTACGGCACTATCTCGCGATTGTGTTATCGATAGCGAAACCAGTCAACCTACGGTTCAATTTAACAGTCTCTCCGGTACGGGAGCAGACGACCTAATCAACGGTCAGTTCTACACTATTTCTGCCGATCTAGCACCTGAGTTTACCGATAAAATGGCACCACTAGCAGCACGTATTGAGCATCAAGGAATCCAGTCTTGTATTATGGGTGACGACTCTTGGGGGCAAAACGATACCCCAACGTCTCTATCGAGCCTTGAACAGTATCAAACAGTGCTCTCTGACTGTAAAGCCGCCAGCAATACAACGATGAACATCGAGTCGGCAATGACTACCTTGGTGAGAAACCAACCCTCGAAAAGCTTTACGCTGAAAAAACAGGGTCAAAGCTACGTATTCTACGAGCTGGAAAATGGTGAGCGTAGCGTCAATGTGAAAGAAGACGATCAAAGTGTCGGTATCGGCACGTGGGACTATGTGGATGGCAACATTGTCATTTCTAATGCTAAAGATGCTGATAATACGCCTATTAACCTCAAAGAGACCATCGCGATGACGTCTTGGAGCTACGATAACCTAGGTATTGCAGTCAAAAAACTACTTCAAGAACAACACTACGATTCGCTAGGGCTTGGAGAGTGGACAACACACGGCAGTGTTTCCTCAGACGTTTATGTGATCATTCTAGGTGCAGAGCATTAATTTGGCGTAGCGTTGTGAATGGCGTCATCAAGTAACGCCTTAAACCAAAAATCCGAGTGTTGATAAAGCACTCGGATTTTTCTTTCTCTGGTAAAATAATTACCTTAACTGGGTTAACCTAAAGCCTACTAATTCCATGGTTTACCTCACTAATCTGTCAAACGATAAACAGCTTCTAAGTATGTGAACTTTGCGATGCTACATCATACTTAAGCTTTTATTTAATGCCGTAACAGGGACTGGGCGACTTAGATAAAATCCTTGAGCTTGTTCACAGTCTAACTCCTCAAGAATACACAGCTGTTCAAGGGTCTCTATGCCCTCAGCAACGACTTGAATCCCAAACCCCTTGGCTATATCAACGATGCCGGAAGTAATTGCTCTTGATCGATAGTCAATAGCAATGTCTTTGATGAAGCTACGATCTATCTTGATTTCATCAACGTCTAATTTACTGAATATGCCAAATGAAGTATAGCCAACACCAAAGTCATCAATGGAGAACGTTACGCCAGATTTCTTCAGCTGTTTTACTATAATTGCACATTGATCAATATCCTTTAACGTGGCTGTCTCTGTGATTTCAAAGCATAGGTATTGCGCAAAATCACGATCTTGATTTAAGTAAGTTTCGATTTGGCGCATGTCTTCAACACTATTCAGCTCAGTAGCAGAAATATTCACCGATACGCTTTGAATAGAATGTCCTAGGAGCTGGGTTTCTTTAAGTTGTTTTGATGCTTGCTTGATAACTAGTGCTGTTAAAGCACTACAGAGATTGTTCTCTTCTGCCAGCGTGATAAATACAGCAGGAGATATATCTCCATGTTGGTGGTGTTTCCAGCGAGAGAGCACTTCAACTCCAGTTACTCTCTTATCTTTTAGATGATACTTTGGTTGAAATACGATCTGTATTTGTTCTTTTCGTATTGCGTTACGTAGATCTGCAATCATCTGTTTTCTTTGGAGATCTTGCTCAGCGAGTTTTTTGTCGTGGTACCGGATAGTGTTTTTCGTTATCTTTGCTTGAGCGAGCGCATATTTAGCTGACGTCATGAGCTGTTTAACGCTTTCTCCATCAAATGGATAGAGCGCAACACCAATAGAGCACGTTACATCAATTCCATGACGTTTTGAGTGCTGGCTAAACTGCCTTTGAATACGTGCTAGGTGCCTGTCAATTTGCTTCTCGTCGTGCATGCGAATCAAGCAAGCAAACCCATCAGAATGAGTCCTTGAAGAGAAAAGTGGAGAGACAGTAGAGGAACTAATAGATTGTGCGATGTCTTTTAAAAATTGATTGCTCTTTACAAAGCCGAGTTGATCGGCAATGGGCTTAAAGTTGTCAATATCGAGAAGAAAGAGAACATAATGTTCATTTTCTTTGGCACTACTGAACTTTTGCTCCAAATAGCGAAAAAAGACGTAGGGACTATGCAGGCCTGTCACATAGTCAATGTCATTAGCCCGTTCAATCTCTCGGTTGTTCTTTTTTATCAGCCCCCATAGCAAGAGAGACGTGATCACGATAAATAGCATCCCCTTTAGTGACTGAACCAAGGTATATACTTGTAGATTGTTAGATAGGAGCTCTACCGCTTTATCTGAGAATAAAACCCACAGTGACGCGAATACAAAGTAAGTAAAAACGAGTTTAGCGGAGGTGAGGGAGTTTTTGTTCATATAGACCACAGTATTACTCGTGTACTGCCCATGACTAAAGTCATAATTATATGATTAACCTATCATTACATCGAATATCAAGCTAGTGACACATCACTTAAACTGTTTAAAATGCTACATTAAACATATGGTTTTACTACGTAAACTAATGTTTAGTCGCATCAAGCCCCTCTAAGTATAAGTTTTACTTTCTTGAACCCTTCAAGTATCGGCTAGCATTTTGATCTTGATGTTTGTTTTTTGGTCAGATACTGACTCTATTTTCTATCTATGTCGGCCATATCAGTTTCAAAATAGATATAAGCCAGTATAAGAGTTTCATATTTCATGCAGAACTGTCAAAATCTACTAAAACTTGATTTAACACATGTGCAGTAGCACGTACTATTACTTCGAATAAACCAATGGATGACTTAATTTATGGAATATGTGGGTGAATCAAAACGGATGAAAGACAAGTTGAATTTGAGGCAACTTATCCTGATTCTAAGCATCTTTAGTGTATTGGTCACTCTTCTGAACGCTTTTTACTCCATATATCGTGTCCAACATGACCTCATTGTCACCAACACCATTGAATCCAATCGTGTTTACGCTGAAAAAATGGCCGAAATGACGGACACTTTCATTGAATCAGCTTTGTCTCAATTGGAGTATAGTGCACTTACGCTTGGGAGTAGGATGGGTGATTCAGATGCGTTGCAAGAAGAAGTAGATCGATTAAGAACCCAAACTGACTCTTTTAACTCTGTAGTCATCGTCAATGCGAAAGGGGTCATCATTTCCGTTTCACCAGAAACAATACAAGTGAAAGGTGTCCAGTTAACAACAGAAAGTTCGCTACAATCGTTGAACGCTAAGGCTCCAATCGTCACTAATCCGTTCGTATCCCCGGCAGGTAATTATCTAATAAGTATTTCGTACCCTATCTTCTCCGCACAAAAAGAGTATTTAGGTTACGTTAGCGGGAGCATTTATCTCGATAAGAAAAACATATTAATGAGCATACTTGGGCACCATGGCTACAGAGATGGGTCATACCTCTATGTTGTGGATAAAAATCGGACATTGATTTATCACCCTAATAAACAACGAGTGGGAGAAGTCATTGTCAATAATGAAGCGATAAATGAGGTGACTCAGGGAGAGAAAGGTGGGAAAGCTATCATTAACTCTCAGGGTATTGATATGCTTGCTGGGTACGCACCAGTCAATTATTCTGGTTGGGGGATAGTTGCTGAGAAATCGGAAAGCCTCACTCTGTCAGTGCTTAATGACCAAATGTGGAGTGTATTTGTGGCAACGCTTCCAATTGTTGCTCTCACGCTTTTAGTTATTTGGATATCTTCGGTTTTTATCTCAAAACCATTATGGCAATTAGCGAGTGTCGTCAAAAACTTTGAAAGCCACACTTCGACTAAACGAGACTTAAATGAAGTGAAACCTTGGTATTTTGAAGCGTCACACCTAAAACGTTCATTCCTCAGTACATTCAATATTGTATCCAACACGATTGATCAACTGCATCTCGATACCTTAACCGATTCAATGACTGGGTTGTTAAACCGCAGAGGTTTAGATAAAGCCATTGATAATTTGCGTATACAAAATATTCCATTTTCTGTTCTCGCTCTGGATGTTGATTACTTCAAAAAAGTGAACGATACCTTTGGTCATGATGTCGGTGATACTTTACTCATCAGTGTGGCAAATATGATCAAGGCACAGGCGCGAGAGGTGGATATTGTCTGTCGATCTGGCGGAGAAGAATTCATGGTTTTTTTAGTTAATACAGACATACGTCAGGCTGAATACGTTGCTGAGAGAATCAGAAAATCCATTGAATCCAATGAGTTTAATGTCGTAGATCACGTGACGATTTCTATCGGAGTGTCTCAATGGTTAGCAGAAAGAGAACCGATTAGTGCCGTTCTTAAAGGTGCTGATGATGCTCTTTACCAAGCGAAACATAACGGTAGAAATAGAACTGAGGTACATAAGTTCAGATGATAAAATAGATGGATACTGATCTGAACATTCATCTAAGCGAGTTTTGTCATACTTTAGATAATTTGTGCTTTGTCAAATTGGTAATTGCGCTAAAACGGTTTTGTCCAATGTTGAGCTAGTGACCGTAGCAAGCTCGGTTCTGCCCCATTCGGTGTTATATCCCACCCTTCCTGTTATTAGACAAGCAGATATTGACTCAATTTGTCTAATCCTTGGTGCAGTCAAATCCTAGAGAATGGGATTAAAGATTCATTACCCTAAAAAATAATCCTCCCACTACGACACCCAATGTCGCACCCACCTTTATTATCTAGCCATGAGAATGTTAAAGGTGGTTGAGCATGTTTTTACCAGAGCAATTGCATCGTATTGCTGTCTTGGGCGTAGGTTGTTGTGGACACAACGCAGTTAATTACTTAGCTCCAGATTTATCTGATGAAGTTGATTTATGGGTTTTTGATACTGATGCAAGAGGAATGAAAAGTAATGAACGGGTCAAAAGATTCGCTATTGGTAGTGAAGTTACTAATGGGCTGAGCGCTGGTGCTATTCCTGAAATGGGAAAAAAAGCGGTTGAGCAAGACAAACACTATATTGTGCAGTCATTGCAAGATTATGATCTAGTTTTCGTTACAGGAGGTTTGGGTGGAGGTACCGCAACTGGTGCAATTCCTCTTATTTGTGATTGGATGAGCGAAACTAACACAGTGGTTGTTACAATAGTCACCACGCCGTTTGAATTTGAAGGCATGAAAAAAACGCGACTGTCGCAGTTGGCATTGGATAGAATTAATATTACGGCTGATGCGACTATTGTCGTTGCAAACCAAAAGCTTTTATCAACACTTCCTAAATCTTGCACTCTGATTTCAGCATTTGAAGCCTCTAATCAGGTGCTTAAGCGTTCACTTATCGGAATTTACTCGCTGATATCAACTACTGGATACATCAATCTCGACTTTGCGGATTTACGTACGGTACTGCATCAAGCTGGCCCAACAGTTATTGGTTACGGCGAGGGAGTTGGCGAAGATAGAATCCAGAAAGCAGTAGAGGCCGCACTTGAAAATCCGCTCCTTGATGAGTTTGATATCGCTACAGCAAAGGCGGTACTTATCAATATAACCGCTGACCAATCTCTTGGCTTGGAAGAAATACACAGTGTAGGCGAAATGCTTACTGAGCAAATCCAAAGCGAAATTCCGATTATTATTGGTAATGTCGTGGCGACTACAAAGTACGACGAAGTCAAAATCTATGCGATATTTAGTGGTGTTCATTCTTTGGGGCCAAACGACACAGTGCAACCGAGGGCGTTATGGAAGTAATCGCTGAAGAAAAAACAGTGCATGAAGCTAATGATGGCGATTATGTGCAGTACCTAATAGTGTCCAATCATCACCACCCACTATCAAATTCAATAATGAGTTCGATCAGTAGAGTACAATTTCGTAGGATAGATAAAGTTACTCCCGACGATATACATGCGGCAGATTTAGTGTTTATTGTCGACAACGGATTTGATGAAGTCGAATTTTGCAATTTCAATAAGAAGCTAGTGCAGAAACGCGATCAGTTCAGATTAGCTTTCTGCCTGTGCCATAGCCACAGAAATCGATGGTATACCAGCGTAGATAGCGTATTTCTCACAAAAGGTGATGCTGAGCAACGTAATATCATTAACGGCTTGATAGAAAGTATTGAATTACAAGGTATGATATGTGTTGATTTTGCTGATATTTACTCCGTTTTTTGCAATATGAAGCGAAGTTTTTATTATCATGGGATTAGCGAGGGTAAATGGCGTTCAGTAGGAGCTATTGATGACGCGATAGAAAAACGGAGTTTTGAATGTAAAACGGCAATGGTGATCTTGCTGTCGGGACTTGAATTCACCTTAGATGACTTTGAGATGGCCGCCAATTACTTTTCGACGAAAATACCAGAAGATACTTGCTGTGTTTTTGCTCATAGGCTTGATCCTGACCGTTTGTACGAAGATCGATTTGAAGTAATGATATTCATTAATGAGTAAGGCAAAATCAGTAAACATGACAAATTCAACTAGCACCGTTACTCGCTTGTTTGAACTCTATCGAAAAATACCGTCTATGCATGGGGCTGGAGTATCAACCAAAGTACTGCATCAATACTTGCTTGAAGAGGGTTTTACGGTTTCCAAGCGAACTGTAGAGCGGGATCTGCTCAAGTTGCAAGAGATAACAAGCATATACGCCGAGCACACAGAAGATGGAAACCTATGGCGAAACTGCGCCAACAATATTGATTTGTTACCGACGATGCAACCGACCGAGGCGCTGTTGTTGGTTGCGGCAGAGCGTTTACTGCGCCATGCCATGCCACCTGAATCCATGTCACTGCTTGACCAGCGTTTGAATAAAGCAAAGCGAACACTCGATAAATCGAACCGCCTAGGTAAGTGGGAAAATAAACTGTATGTCATTGAAGGGCAGATACCTCATACTACTTATCCGCTAGACCGTGATATTTTACAGACGGTTTATGAGAGCGTTCTCGATGAAATCAAGCTCACTTTACACTACAAAAAACTTGGAGCTGAGAAAGCGAGTTGTTACCTACTTAATCCACTCGCCATTATTGTGCGTGAACACGCTCATTATCTGGTTGCAACGAAATCAGAGTCCCCTGATAGGCCACAGTTGTTTAACTTTAGCCGTATCGAATCTGCTGAATCACAGCTAAACACACTTGTACGCCCAAATGGATTTGATTTAACTGATTACATTGCATCTAATCCAACAGGTTGGCTGCAAGATAAAAATGTCCATACTATTGTAATGCGCGTGCGGTGGTTTGCTTATGACTGGCTGTGTTTTAACCAACTGCATCCAAGTCAGACCCTGACAGAGGTTGAGGATGAATGGTATCGACTCACTCTCTCTACCCATATTACCTACGATATAGTGGGGTGGGTATTAAGATTTTCGACTGATGTTATCGTTGAGTCGCCAACTTTGCTTGTCAATGAAGTGAAGGCACGTTTGGTCGAAATGATCGGGTTGTATGAGGATTGATAATGGCAACAAAAATTAAAACACCAAATGATGTTAGGCATTTATTGAGCCTAGCTAAGCATTATAAATCTAGCCTGATGGTGGAAGAAGGTTATAACCTTTTTAAAGTACTGCGTAGCCCTAGTGACGAAGTACGCTTGCATTCTCGATTTCTGGGTGACATTCTCAATGTAAGTGGGTTACATGGTTTGGGTGTTAAGCCATTAAAGCTTTTGTTTGAAATACTCGGCGTAATTCCAATTAATGATAATTTCAACTTCGAAATGCATGTTGAGCATAAGAATATTGATTTGTACTTAGTAAACAATACGACTAAACAAGCGTTAATAATAGAAAACAAAATTTATGCATTAGATCAGGAGCAACAGCTATTCCGCTACTATAATACTGCGATATCTGAAGGGTATACAGATGTGACGATAGTTTACTTGACGCTATATGGTAGTGAGCCTTCGCCATACTCGCTGAAAGGTGATAATGGTGTACTAGAACATCCTATAGTGCTTTTGAGCTATAAAAATGACATACGTAAATTCATTCAAAATCTAGTTGGCCAATCAGCACAGTTCCCATCTCTAAGAGAATCACTTATTCAATATCTCGAGATTATCAAAGGATTAACAGGCATGAGCACTAATGCTTTATACATAAAAGAACTAAAACAACTACTCCTTGATACTCGTACGGTGGATGTTGTGGATCCTTTGCAAGAAGCACTACAAGAGCTTAAATATGATGCAATATCTGGTTTTTTTTCCATGCTAGCTACGAAGGTAGAGTCAAGGATTGGAACACTTGCTTTTGATAGCGTTGTTGATTATGAGAGTGCATGCAAAGTTGTAACTTCTTATTTTACTCGCGGAGGTGCTCGAAAAGTTGCAGTGTCTTACCCCTTAGCGGATTACCCAGGCTGTGAATTAGCTATACAGCTTGAAGGTGGTGAACAATTGTTCTTTGGTATAACAAACGATCCAGAAAACAAAAATGAAAGGTTGAGGTCAATAGTTCCAGTCAGTGGCTATAAAAGTGACGAACTGTGGTGGCCTGTATACAAATACGTAAACTTTGAAGGGTATTGGAATCTAAATACTCTATCTTCTTCAGAGGTAATGAAGCTACATGATCAGAATTTCCTTGAAGAGTTCACAGACTATATCGTTCAAGAAATGGAGCTTTTAAAAGTACATTTTGCAGTGAATAAGAGTAAGTGGCTTAGTGAATTTGGCCATTTAATTTGATGGTTTGCAATACCTAGAATTATCCGTGCGATGCTAGTTTAGCAAGCTCACTGACACGTTTCTGTCCATCAATGTGTTAAAAACTTAAATGAAATGCTGCGTTTAAAGATAGTACTTAGTACTGACACAAGCTTGCACAGTAAATAACATTACATTGTCACCGTTATTTTGGTTCATCAACTCACCAGAAGGCTAGAAGCACTTTTAGGTAGATTTTTGGCCTGCGCCATCATGCTTGTAGCTGCTTGGCTACGTATCTGTTCAGAGGCAAGCTTAGAGGTAGCCTTGGCAAAATCTGTGTCCTTTATCCTACTGTGGCTTGCTGAAACATTGATGTTTTGACTAAATAAGTTGTTTGAGGCCTTTTCTAACCGGTTCATAGTAGACCCAAGCTCCGCACGGTACGAGTCAATCATTTTCAACAAACCATCACAGTGTGAGGGGCGAGAGTGATCAAACTTACTCGGTTCAGTGCGCAAATACCGATCCAAATTTGGATTTATTCCAACTACACTATCTCTCAGTGTAAAAGAACTAAGAACAATGGGCGCTAACGGATTAGACCCTAAAGGCAAAACGTACCCATCTTCGCCTTCAGCAGTTTTGAAGGGTTCAAGTCCATAACCTATTATCTTCAAACTGCCATCTTGCGCCCATACCGCCTGAGAATAACCAACATAAACTCCCTTATTGCCTTTGCTATCTTCCCCGTTGGCCAACGTAAACCTATTAGACTCAAACGGTAACTCTTTATTTAACTTATCAACTACACCTTCTAAATCCATTCCAGCCTCGAATTCTATTTTTTTAATGCCGGTATCCCTTGTTAAAATTTCGATATAGTTATTTTCAGTTGTTCGCCAATCTTGGGGAACAACCATTGAAAACATAAAGCCGACAACAGAAGATTGGTGGCGATAAGAACTACTCAAATTTAAGCTTGGCAGTATTATTGACTCGCCGGAGTTAGCACCAACTTGGGCTTTAACCTCATCCTCTGAGCCATTTAACAAGCTTTTTCCAGCAAATGTCGTCGCTTCAACGATTCGATCCATCTCATCGAGCAAATCTTTCATTTCGATTCGCATTGCCGCCCGATCTTCTTCCGTGTTGGATCCATTCAACGTTTGAAGAGATAGATCTTTAATTCTTAGGATTATATTGCTGTACTCTTCTAGTGAGCCATCAGTGACCTGTAGCAAAGAGAGCGCATCGTTAACATTCCGTGAGGCTACATCCAAACCCCTACTTTGTGTAGACAGCCTATTCGAGATCTGTAAGCCTGCCGCGTCATCACTGGCTGAATTTATCTGACTACCTGAACTTAAGGCAGTCATTGTCTTCTGTGCTTGAGAATTTACGTCCCCCAGCTTTTTCTGAATCGATAAAGCGGTGGGGTTTGATAGTATTGTTAGCGCCATCTGTGATTTCTTTTACGGTTACACTTCTGTATGCCTAGCAATTCATATACCACTTGTTTTAGTGTCCATTGTTAAACTTAGAGGGGCGTCAGGTAAGTTGAAGGGCAATACTATGCCGCACGCGGCAACAAACCATTGAAAAAAGGCACCATAAAAGAATTTTTCATATAGGTGCCCTAATATGATCTGCCTACAGAAAATATGATAAGGTTTAGGAGGGTGAGTGGTTAAAGTTGTTTGTTAGTTCTCAAACTTGCTCGATTTTGATTGTAACGAGCCACGTTAAACCCATTTTTAAAATCGTCTGAAGCCTCAGTAATGCAGTCCGACCACACTCAATATTGCGAAACACAAAGAGAAAACATGAATAAGTATTCTGTATCTGTATCTCCTTTCATTAAATTAACTTTATCTTGCTATTTGTCCCTTCGAGTGTTGGGTATTAAACGGATAATTGTCTGAAGTAATAACCCCATGCCACAGATACTCAATGGTGAGCTAGCGTTTAGACCTGCGTTATTCTTTGACTTTGACCAAGGATATGAGAAATAGCTGGCAGCATTTCGAGTGTTTACTGATCAATTTCAGAATATAAAGACTTGTATAAAGATATCTCCGAAATCTTGTATCGACAGTTGACCTTAGTCGCAGGTAATAACAATGTTGTTCATCGTAAAGATCACAGCCAGTTTAAAGATATTGGTAATCACAGGCAAAATTACTGAATAAATTTGCAGATTTACCTTATGGCTTGAAGCTAGATCATCTAGATGACTGTTGGTATCAGATTTAGAATGAAGCAATTAATAACTAGCTGAGTAACTCAATTGATAACCTATTAGTCTAAAAAAGAAGGAATTAAGCAAGAGAAAGCTGCTTAACGCTGAATGTAAATGCGTACCTTCAGAGATGGGGAGCACAAATGCATTGAATCGTCCCACAATTCCTTAATGGTTTCATTAGTGCCTTTGATGTTAAGAACCAATAGTTTGCCAGATAGGTGGCAAACTATTGGTTCTTTTATTACATCCTAGAACGGTAGGCAACAACGATGTTATAAGCAATGTGAGCGGCAATTTGGCTGACGACTTCTTCATTGCCTCGTTCAATGTTAGTTTTTTCAAGTCGCCATTGACAAATACGCTCATACAGCTCCCATTCTATAGACTGTTCTAACCACTCAGCGTCCATGGAAATATTCAGGTAACGTGCATCTTCGTCTAAATGCTTCTTTACTTTAGTTCTAATTTTTTGGTTAAAAAAGAATGGAGTCTCGTCAATGTTCATAGCATTTTTCTTAAACTTACAAATTACATCCTAAGGATGCAAAATTTATTTTTGACCTGATTCTTTAGCCTACTGTCTCCTGACTTAGACTCGATATTACACGCAAGCCGATCGAGAAGCTTATGCAGTTGATCAACTTCATTACTTTCCAACGCTAAAGGATCAAGTTTCAGCTTTTCTACTTCTCTCAAGATTCGATTTAATTGTCGGGTCATTTGTTTTTTGTCATATACGGAAAAGGCTCTGAGCCATTTTTCCGCTTGCCCTAGTACTCGGGATGTAAAACGACAGAGTTCCTGTTGGCTGTGGAATAAATGTTCATATTCACGCGCTGCTTTCACTTTCCAAGATGGTGCCCTTTTTTTCGCTTGGCCTAGGTAAGGTTTATGTGTTGTGTGAGAAGAGTGGGCTATCCCCATTTCTTCTAACACCGCTTGGTTAAAAGCATTCTTTATCTGGGACAAAACCATTTTGCGTTGTAGATCTCTAAGATAGTGCCCATCTTCGGTAAATTTACCGATAAGCAAATGTAAGTGGTCACCAGAGCCTTTTGTTTCTGTATTTTGTTCTTGTTGATGTATGACCGCACGGGTTATCGGAGCGAGTTCCTTTGTATGGATGTTTAAAGACTTGGCGATCTCGTTCAACACGGTGCGTAACATGAGCCGCCATTGTTTAGCACTTGGTCTAATACCTTTTGGAAGCGTGAGTACAAACTCCATTGCAGGTGTGGGAGGTCGCCCTCCTCTACGGTTTTGGGCTTGTTTGAACTTATACTTTTCGCAGAAATGAATCATGTTCAGAGATTGTTTTTCATCACCATATAAGTTGATGATTTGCTGGGTATAACGATGGTTTTTGTGGTTTAAGTCTTTTAAATACCTTTCCCGAGCGACAACACTTTTTGTCGCTTCAGCGATGACAGTCCAGTTTTTGAGCATACCGTTTATTTATAAGATACAAATAAAATCCAGCAATACAAAACTCTACCTTTAGTCGACTTGTAGTCAAGATAGGCAAACCTTCCACGAACTCCGTACGCCTTAGGTTTGCCTACTTGTAAGAGGGGTACCCTCTTAACTCCCTTGGAGTATCCGATGGAGCCAGCCAACTAAAAAATTTTAAGTAGGCACTTGATTTTCTGTTTTGGATAAATGAACTTTGTTTAAAACAAAATAAAAAAATGAAACACAATCATTTATCTACCTCTTCTACGGAAGAGCATCATACGCAACTATTGTTGCCAGAAATAGAAACTGTAAATCAGGTTGCTACTGCAAATAAAACAAAGGAGAAAGCGGAAAAAGAGATGCGTTCGCAACAGAACGACCCTGCTCAGCTCGAACTGGAACTCGATTTCGAGACGGATACAGGCAATACAGGCAATACAGGCAATACAGGGATGTGGCGCTTACCCATACCATTGAGTGAAATCAATTTACCTGAAGTAATGCAACTTCGCGATGAAATGCTCCCCCGTGCGATACAAAAATTTGTTCGAGAGAAGTCTTTCAGTATCGATAATATGGCGCCAGACTTTCTAGCCGTGTCACTTATTGTAATGGGGGCTGGAATTATTGGCAGTAATGTAGAGATCGAACCGAAGAAAAATGATACGTGGCGAATAGCTGCTACTATTTGGTCATTACTCGTAGGTAAAGCCTCCGCAAGAAAAACGCCAGCTTTAAGCTCTGCCAATTCTTTCGTAGACAGGGTTAAAAAAGAAGTTATTTCTCCGCAGGTAAAAAAGCAAGAAAGCGTCTACAAGATCAAAAAGAAACGGTTTGATCAGATGCAGTCCACATTAGAAAAGGATCTAGAGCAAGCACTAGAGCAAGGCGATGATACGAGAATATCTAAAATTGCCGATAGTCTCGCTGCACTAGTTGAACCTACCTCTGTCGATCGTCGAGATATCTATATAAACGATAGTACGATTGAGGCTCTTACCATTTGCGCACAATCTAACCCTAGTGGACTTACCGTGGTTAGAGATGAGCTTAGCGGGCTGCTGAATATATTTAACCAACCAAACCGTTCTCACGAGCGAAGCGTATACCTAGAAGCGTTTAACGGTAAGCGAAATTCTTACGTTATTAGGCGAGTAGGACGAGAAGATGTCACTCTCGAACAACTGTTTGTTGGTCTCCTCGGCGGTATTCAGCCTGACATGTTAAAACCACTCATCACTTCTGCTATGAATGGACAAGCCGCTGATGGATTTTTAGAGCGTTGTCTACAAATGTCGGTTTACCCGACTTCAAACCAGCGAAAAGTCACTGATTGCAAGGTTTCAGAGCGTGCATCTAACGATGTATTCCACACTTTTTCAAAACTCGCCGAGTTAAATACCCCGAGAGAGCCTATCGTACTCAAGTTCGACTACGAAGCACAAAAAAAATGGAGTAAGTGGTCAGAAGAAGCACTGAGAGACGAACTCACATCTCCAACAGAGCTGGAGTCGTATCATGTAAAAAGACTAGAACACTGCGCAAAACTAGCCATGACATTTCATTTGCTCGACGAGGCATTCAAAACTTCACCCGATGGCGAATTTATGCCTCAAACGACTGTTGGTATAGAGAGCCTAAATAGAGCAATGGTTTGGATGCGCTATCTACGTTCTCATGCATACCGCATCATTGCATCGGCAAAAAATAGTAGTAGTGAAAACAGCCCTGCGTCAGTTTTGTTGTCTCGCCTAAACAAACTCAATGGACAGTTTACGATGTCCCAACTGTCCACTAAAGGTTGGAAAAACCTTACAAAAGCTGAAGAACGTCATGAGGCTATCGAAACTCTCCTTGCTCACGGTTACATAAAAGAGGCTCGGATTTTGATAGGCTCCTCGGCTAAATCAGTTAAGGGTTTCGTCATTCACCCTCACTATCAACAATAAAATGAAATAAGAAGCTTTTTAGACAGGTGGAGCTAACTTTCTCCTGTCTAAATTTTGTTCGAACTGCTTGTTTGTGTTGCACGTTTAAAACACTGTGTATCAACAGTTGATCAAAAAACACTGATTTTTCAACTAAATTTGCTCTGGCAGTATTTCAACTTTTAAAGTCGTCTCGTCACCAAACGATAGAGGCCGACGTAATGACTATAAAACGCGTAACACGAATTTCGGTAAAGACTGCTGTTAACTGTTTCCGTAAAGTAATTGAGCTTGATTCAAATCTAGCTAAAACGACGAAAGCTGCTTATCGCAGCAATTTAAATCTAGTAACCAAATTTCTAGGCAAGAAACTCCTTAAAGACGTTACCGCACATGATCTAGAGGAATTTCTGAATGAGATCCTACCGAATATTCCTCACAGACGAGGTGATGGATACAATACTAAAATGCGTAAAAACATCAAAACGGTGTTGAAGATATTGTTCTCTCACTACATAAAAATTGGTGAGTTACGCCGGAATCCGTTCGAGAATGGGATCAAGCTATACGCCAAGGATGATCTTAATTTCGTACTTCCCTATACGAAGGAAGAACTAAGAGCACTTGCAGCAGTTGCAGATGGCAGTGGCGTTGTTGAAGCAGTGTTATTTGCAGCTCGAGAGGGACTACGCCCTTGTGAGCTAATCGCCCTAACTGAAAGCTCTTACAGTCAAGATGATTCAAGACTCCAAGTCAAACAGTCCATGGCTTTAGGTCATATGAAATCGCCGAAGACAAATAGTTCTAAGAGGAACTTAGCAATAACGTCTCGATCGGAAGAAGTGTTGATTCAAATGATTCAAAAACCAAATAGGAAAGATGTTACCTACTGCCTTAATAACAACAGCATTACAGAGAAGTTCATCTTCACGAACCCGGAAGGGGAGTGTTGGGGTGATGCTAAGAAACTATCTCTCGCCCTCGTTCCTTATTTCGAGAAAGCAGGAGTTAAACCAAGGGGAGTTGCTCCAGCACGTCATTCTTTCATAACCAATAGCATTGAAAGCGGTATGTCATTTGAAGAAACCGCAGAATATGTCGGTCACAACAACACTACAACTATCAAAGAGTATTACCTACATTGGAAAGACTATTCTCGAGGAGTCAAATCGCTGCAACAGCGTAATGCAGAAAGTACTTTTTAAGATAAGTGTTCGAGATAAATCAAGCGCCCAAAGCTGGGCGCTTTTTTTGTTGTAAATAAAATTGCCGCTGTCACGATCTTTTGATACATTCAAGGCAGAATTTGTCAATTAACCCTCATGCCAACAAATCATAACACATTGTTAGTAAAGGACTTTGGCTTAAAGTAAATGTACGTCAGATAGTTTTCAAATCCCTATCTCTCCGCCACATTCGAAAAGCCCGCTGAGTAATCAGCGGGCTTTTTTCGTTATTGTGCCTAAACTAGACCATTTCTGCCATCTGATCTGGGTTTGTCCTATTAGAGATCAAGGTAGATGCAGATGATGGAGTTAGCTTAGAACTGGTAGTCAGCAACAATACCGAACGTACGCGGGTTACCCACTTCATACATACTGTTCTTATGTCGTATTACGTAATCTGAATCGGCTGCGTTTTTAACGTACCCACGCACAGTAAAGTTATCGACAGCATAGCCCGCATTCAGGTTTAACACGGTATAGTTTCCAGCAGTCTTACTCTCTGTATTGACTAAGTCAGTGTAGTAGTCAGAGACACGATTAACGCGCGCACCAAAGAACAGCCCCGAGTCTAAATGTTGAGTAAAGCCTAGCCCTACAGAGAGGTCGGGCGCATAGCTAAACTCTTTTCCTTTCAGTTCTTCAATGGTTCCTGAAGGCCCTTGGGTGATTTCTGTCCTTAATAGACCCGCGAATGCGAAAACGTCTAATCCTGAATCGAAGCCATAGGTTGTCTCGATTTCTGCGCCGTATGTTTTTCCTTCAGGAATATTGTCGATGTAGTTGTCAAAGCGATTACCACTGTCGCCGTATACGACGGTTTGGTAGTTTTCGTAGTCGTTATAGAAGACGTTTGCGGTAACGCCTAGCTTATTATCGATAAAGGTTGAGCGAGAGCTAAGCTCATAAGTCCACACTTCTTCTTGGTCAAATACAAACACATCTTGTTGGAATTCGTTATAACCAAGCCCGCCAGCGTTGTAGCCCTTACGTGCTGTTAAGCCGAGCATTGAGTTGTCAGAGACTTCAAATGTCAGGCCTACTTTAGGTAGTAAAATGGTATTGCGCTCGTCAGCTTTGAAATCAAGTGGTAATCGAGAGTGGTCAAAATCGCGTTCAAGCTCATCGATTTCATAGCGAGCCCCGAGTAAAAGTCCTACACGATTGGTGAGTTGAAGTTTTGAATCAAAGTAAACGGCGTGAGTTTGTACGTCATCTTTTCGATCCATTGAATCAGTTTTGGTGTTCTGATCTTTTAGATAGCTAGCGATACCCAAAGTAGCACTGTAGCGTTCATCCAGAGAGTCATAAGACAATTTGGCTTCTGCGGTATAGTTCTTCTCGTCTACATCACCCCACCAGGTAATACGGGGGTAGGCTTCAAACTCGGTTGAATAATCGCGTCTTGCTAACAAAACATCGAGAGCGAATTCGTCATTAATCAGATAAGCGATATCCAGATTTACGTTCCAACTACTGGTTTTCTGTCGTCGTGTACCGCTTCGGTCCGTGTATTCAAATGTCCCTTCCTTTGACACTAGGTTTGTATATTGACCTTCCTCGTTACGACTCCCAACGGTCAGCTTCGCGGTGAGAGTATCGTCATTCAAAGGTTTAAACAGCAATTTACCTCTTACATTGTGAGACTCGATATCCGAAGGATTCCATGGATATTGATCGTTATTAGGGAGGGAGTAATCAATCGGTGTATTGCCTTTTGTCCCTTCTGCTGCAAGTCGGAAAGCGAGCTTGTTATCGACAATCGGAGCGGAGAACGCCCCAGCTAAATGGTATTTGTTGTCTTCATTCTCATAGCCAGCACGAACTTTACTCTCGGTATAGAACGTTGGATCTTTTGTTTTGATCACCACGGCGCCACTGATGCTGTTTCTGCCTTGGTTGGTAGATTGTGGGCCTTTATAGATTTCTATTTGTTCGGTATCCCAAAGGCCTGCTTTGCCAAATGCTTCACCAGTCCAAGATTCGGATACACCGTCCACGGTTGTGTTTACGCGAGGCGTTGCACCCGTCATGAACGTTAGGAAACCTTCACCAGGCCCGCGACCATCAACTCCGCGTATATGAGGAACCCCAGATGGCGCGTTCAGAACGTTGGGCACACGATCCAGTAAGTCGTAGTAGGTCCGATCCTCACCGTTGTCCGCTTCTTCGGTAAATACCGTCACCGAACTGGTGTTTTCCGCCAGAGTTCCTCCTAGTCTTTCACCAGTCACGACGATTGTATCTAGACTCGTCACCTTGCTGTCTTCGCGCTCTTGGGCGTAGGCCATCGTGTTCAACCCTAAACATGCTGTACCAATAAGTACTGCAAGTTTAGTTTTGTTGGTGCGACAAATAGGAGTACTGCTTAAATCCATGGGCTTCATGACCTGAAAAATCCTTAATCAAAATGAAGAAAAGTCATCGGCATTGTAATGACAACTACGTGTGAATCGGCATGGATCTTAATGATAATTGTTTTCATTTTCAATGATGGTTAGAATTGTTTAATGTGATTTGTTTCATATTGAGAGAAGATAATGAGGTGGGATAGGCACTTGTCGGAAGTTGTTAAAACCAAAGAGAAAACAAGCCGTACTAGCATTGATAGCATCCTTGCAAGAACGGATTGCAGGGTTGGTGATAAAAAATGGTGGTCAATCATACAGTTTGAAGGCATACCAGTTACGCTCTCAGTTGATGGAGATGACGCGCAAGTCGCGTTTTTGTGGCGCGATTCTTTAGTCGATGGCATCTCTCAAGTGGAACACGTGTATATCGACATCAACGGGGTGACCGATCATCACAGCTTTAATATGGCTAGACTGACTCGTATAGAAGGGACGGATGTATGGTTCTACATTGCCAGACTCAAGCTGACTTGGAGAGGGGGATACGCGTTTATACCCGTGTCTGAACAACAGGCTCAGCCAGAATACACAGGGAGTGAGGAAGAGAAAAAAGCTCAGCATCGTGACTGGCTAAGAGCGATTTTTCCTCTCAGTTGCCGAGACAAGTTAAACCCTGCAGGGCTGCACCATTGTGATTGGGGCAAGGTAACCAGCCCTTTGTGTATGCCACAAGCGCTTGCGCAAGCAGACTGGCAACCATTTGATAACGCCGCAGGACAAAGCAAGCACAAGGCGGATCATGTTATTCAATGGCACAGTAATCTGCTAGACACAACACGTGAGATTTGGGTCTATTCGACGGCCTCTGGTTTCCCTGAACATCCACTGCCTCTAGTGTTAGTGCTTGATGGGCGTTTTTGGTCGCACTCGTTACCAATCTATGATGCGCTTTCATGTGCAACGCAAAAAGCAAGACTGCCTCAAGCCGTTTATGTCTTGATTGATGAAGTGAGCGGGCAGCAGCGGCGCAAAGACTTAAGCTGTAATCCTCAGTTTTGGCAGGCAATAACCAATGAGCTGCTTCCGTTGATTGAAGAGAAATTTTTGATCACTCAAGAGCCCGCGCGCACCGCCATTGTCGGGCAAAGCCTAGGTGGTTTAGCTGCTATGTATGCTGCGTTGAATTGGCCTGACCGTTTTGGCCTAGTGGTGTGTCAGTCGGGTTCATTTTGGTGGCCGGATGTTTCTCTTATTAAACCACCGAGTGAGTACTCTCCACCTTTAACCCCCGATTTGCTCAGTGAAATGAGCCAGAATATCCACGATGGGCTAGGTTCTAACGTGTGCTTAAACATCTTTATGGAGGTGGGAAGTGGTGAAGACATCATGATCGACTTAAATCAAGATGTATACAATCAGCTTGCGAGGCAGCAGCACCAGATTAATTACCGCGTTTTTGATGGTGGCCATGACCGACTATGTTGGAGAGGCGGAATCATTGATGGGCTGTCTTACGTGTTATCTGACTTTTTGTAGTGCCTGATCTCTTAAAATAGGGCACAAGTATGCGATGAGAACTATTAATTGACTAGACGCAGAAAATTATGGTTCAAAGTGTTTTATCAAGCGAATATAAAATAAGGGGTGAGTTATATTTTTACGAAAAATAAAAAATTTTATTTAAACAACTAAGAGGGAAATTGGTTTCCCATTATTTAAACTGTTGTAAATATTTTAATATTTTGAATTATAGAGATTTTACTTATGTTGAAATATTGGTTTTTGATGAGTTAATAATATGGGTCAATTTTGACTCATATTGATTTTCATCCAAGAGTTAATAAATGTTTATATAATTAAATTTAGAGTAAAAATACTATTTTAGGAACTGGACTCATATTTTTTATGATACTTATTTCATTAAATTTATATTGAGGAATATAAATACCGCTCACGTTATTTTTATAATCAATGAGTGTTGTTATGTCTCATACCTATTTTTTCCCACGTCACCGGTTAGCGCTGGCTTGTATGCTAGCGAGTGTTTCTGGCTTTTCGTTTGCTCAAAATCAGTGCGAGATTGCTGATCTTCAACAAACAAGTGATTTAGTCGTTTCCGTCTCTGGGGCTGAGAATAATTGTTACCACGCTTGGTTCTCTGCCCCGGCGGAGACACTCAACGATATCTATAGCGAAGCGAGTTTAAGCCTCATTCAAGTCGCTCTCGATCAAGAAATCGCTCACTACCGAGGTGAAGCTGAACAAGCCCGTATTTTGGAAAATCTAGGTGAGTTTGTTCGCGCCGCTTATTACGTACGCTATAACGCTGGTGTGGGTACTCCAGAGTTTTCCGAGGCACTAAGCCAACGTTTCGCTCAGTCGATCAATCTATTCCTTAATAATCCTCATGCATTAGCTCAGGGACGTGAGCAAGTTGGCGCCATGAAGAGCCTGACTTTAATGGTCGACAACGTTAAACAACTGCCACTGACGATGGATGCCATGATGGCAACCTTGCTGCATTTTAACCGTGAAACCGCGCAAGATAGCCAGTGGGTAGATGGTTTGAACAACTTATTCCGTTCAATGGCCGGCCATGTATCGAATGATGCGTTTTACCGTTACTTAGCCAACAATACTCAGCATATTGATACGTTAGCGCGATTTGCTGTCGACAATGAGTGGGCATTAGATACCGATGCAAACTTTATCGTCTTCAACGCGGTACGCGAAACGGGCCGTTTACTTGCTAGCCCAGATCAAGCAACCAAGCAAAAAGCACTGCGCGTAATGCAACAAGTGATTGAGCGTCACCCGTTGGGCAGCGAGCACGACAAACTGTGGTTAGCGGCCGTTGAGATGATGAGTTTTTATGCACAAGATGGCCTCAATGGTTTAGACATCGAGCAAGCAAAACAAGATCTGGCTGCACGTGTGATGCCAAATCGTTATGAGTGCCAAGGCCCCGCGATCATTCGCTCTGAAGATTTAAGTCAGGCTCAAGCGGAAAAAGCGTGTGAGGTGCTTGCAGCGAAAGAAACGGATTTCCATCAAGTGGTGAATACCGGCTATCAACCTGTCGCAGACGACTTGAATGAGCGCGTTGAAGTGGCTGTTTTTGCGAGTAACAGCAGCTACGTAGATTACTCTTCATTTCTGTTTGGTAACACAACCGACAATGGAGGCCAATACTTAGAGGGCAATCCATCAAAAGCAGATAATATTGCTCGTTTCGTCGCGTATCGCTACGCAAATGGCGAAGATCTTTCTATTTTGAATCTAGAACACGAATACATGCACTACCTAGATGCGCGTTTTAATCAATACGGTACGTTCAGCGATAACCTTGCTCATGGCCATATTGTTTGGTGGCTAGAGGGTCTCGCTGAATATATGCACTATAAACAAGGCTACAAAGCAGCCATTGATTTGATTGCGAAGGGTAAAGTAAGCCTTTCTACTATTTTTGAAACCACTTATTCGCACGATACAAATCGTATTTATCGTTGGGGTTATCTGGCCGTTCGGTTCATGCTAGAAAATCATCCTCAAGATGTTGAAAGCCTATTAGTATTGTCGCGCTCCGGTCAGTTTGCACAGTGGGCACAACAGGTAAAACAGCTTGGGCAACAATACGATGCCGAATTTGCTCGTTGGCTGGACACGTTAGAAGTCGAACCTGAGCAACCGGGTACCAATCCAGGTGATCGAGACCCTAATGTTACTGAGCTGGTAGCGAACCAAAGTATTCAACTGAGTGGGGAAACTTATAGCGAGAAACTGTTTTTTGTTGATGTGCCAGCGAATACCACGCAGTTTAAAGTGACGATAGAAGGGACAGGCGATGCTGATCTTTACATGAGTTACAACAAAGTCGCACACTATTACGATTATGAAGTGAGCCATAATATAGCTGGCAGTAATGAAGAGATTCAATTTGAGCCAGAACACACGGGTTACATTAAAGCTGGGCGTTACTACATTAGTCTCTCAGGTCGCGATAGCTACGACTCGCTTAACCTACTGGCTTCAGTAGAAGCGCAAGATCATACCTCAACGACGCGAGAGCAGGATGACTTGGCTCCCATAATGCTTGAGTCAGGTAAAGCGCAAGTTCTTACGGTGAATCAGCAGCGTTACGCAGCCGTTTATGTGCCTGAAGGCGTGAAAGAAGTGCGTGTTTGGATGTCGAGTCAATCCGATGCCAACGACCCATACGGGGCAGGGAATGTGGATTTGTACGCGAGCCGTGAACACTGGCCGACGATCGAGCAGCATGAATACGCGTCGGAGTATTCGGGCAGCAATGAGTACTTAGTTATTCCTGTCAATAAAACGGGCTACGTGCATTTTTCGCTTCAAGCTTCTCAGCAAGGTGATGATGTTGAAATGTTAGTGTATTTACACTAAATACTGGCAAATAACCTAACCAAAGACGCCACGGAAATGTGGCGTTTTTTTGTATACAGTAGTGTCGGGAATAGGGGGTGATAATCTCAGTTTTTGCGTCGTTTGTTGGTAAAAATACGTCGATTTATACATTTTTCCGAACGAGCTAAGCTAGTTATTTACAGCGTTTGAGATAATGCTTGTAAGACATAGTTTCTGGTTTAGAAACTATGCGTGTATATTCAAACACGCGGCCATCAGTAAGAATGCCAACCGATGAGATACACATTAGTGGCTTGTTCTTTTCGACTTCTAATGTCTCACACATATGTTGGGTGGGCAGTATGGCCTCAAAGTCTTGAAAGGCACCATCAATCTCAAAACCGAGCTCGTTTTCTAGGTAGGCGTATTTAGAGCCTTCCAGCGACATCACATTCATTTTGGGATACATCGCCATCGGCATGTATGAGTCTTCATAGACAGAAGGCACGCCATTGATCAGTTTAAAACGACGGATGAAGTAGACTTTTTCACCACGTTCAATCTGCAGGATCTTGGCAAGATCGTCGTCGGCATCAATGAAAGCAAACTCAATAATTTTGTACTCAAGACTGCTACTTGTATCGGTAAAGTATTCACTTGTACTTTTTAATTCCAGCATGGAGCCGACCATGGTTTTACCAATGATGGTTGTCCCTGCCCCTTGGCGCTTTTCCACTAAACCTAATTTAACTAACTCTTCAATCGCTTTTCTGATGGTGATACGGCTGACAGAGTACTGTTCAACCAACGCTTTTTCTGTGGGAAGCGTATCACCAATCGCGAATTCATCTGAATCAATACGGTTTTTCAACTCCTGCATGACTTGTTTATAAAGCATACGTTACCTCTCTAATTTCTGATGAAATTATCACATCATAAACAGTACAAATCAATGACCTTTGTTGTTGTGCATCGCAATTACAAGCTTTTAAAGCACGAAATATACGTGTAAAGGTTGTATATATGTCCTGTTTTGTGAGCTAAAACTCAAAAGTGTCTTTTATTTGTATCCGATCACGTTTCGCTTGTATTTAATTTGTCTCTTTGGGGGAGTGGGAGTAACTTGACTGTGTCGAAAGACGGAACACTGTGAAGATGAATAAATAACAAATTAAGGATTCCTGCCATGTTGAGTGCGATACAACGTTTAGGCGGAGCAATGTTTACCCCAGTTTTACTCTTTCCGTTTGTCGGGATATTAGTAGGGCTCACCATTGTTCTTAAAAACCCGGTTTTTGTTGGTGATTTGGCCGATAAAAGTGGCCTGTATTATCAAGTGTTACAAGTTATAGAAGAAGGTGGCTGGACCATCTTTCGAAATATGGCGCTACTGTTTGCTGTTGGACTACCGATTGGCTTAGCGAAAACTGCCCATGCCAGAGCCGCCATGGTCGTGATGGTTTCATACTTAGCCTTCAACTACTTTATTGGTGCAATGGGAGGTTTCTGGGGAGAGTTTTTTGGTGTCGACTTTTCTCAACCTATCGGCGGAACTTCAGGGTTAACCGAAATTGCAGGTATTAAAACCATCGATACTGGTATTTTTGGTGCCATTATAATCTCTGCTTTGGTTACCTGGATTCATAACCGTACCTTTGAAAAACAGCTACCCGCATACTTAGGCATTTTCCAAGGTGCTTCTTTCGTAGCGATGCTCTCGTTCTTCGCTATGCTTCCTTCTGCTTGGTTAACCTTATATGTGTGGCCTTCGATTCAACATGGGATTTTAAATTTACAGCACTTCATGGTTGAGTCTGGCTCGTTTGGTGTTTGGCTCTATACCTTTCTTGAACGCATCTTAATCCCAACAGGTTTACATCACTTTGTGTATGCCCCATTTGTGTTCGGTAATGTGGCGACGCCAAATGGGATTGCAGTGGACTGGTTTACTAACCTAGAAGTGTTCACTCAATCTAGTCAAGCGATGCAAGACCTTTTCCCAGCTGGTGGCTTTGCATTGCACGGTAACTCCAAGATCTTTGGCTGTACAGGTATTGCACTCGCGATGTACCACACCGCGAAAGCAGAAAACCGTAAAAAGGTTGCCGCGTTACTTATACCAGCCACATTAACTGCGGTCATGGTTGGTATTACTGAGCCACTGGAATTTACTTTTCTCTTTATTGCCCCATGGCTATTTGCCATTCACGCATTGCTTGCCGGCACCATGGCGATGGTGATGTACAGCTTCGGTGTCGTAGGCAATATGGGGGGCGGTTTAATTGAATTTGCAACGGGTACCTGGATTCCATTGCTTGGTAACCATACCAGCATGGTGGTGACGCAAGTTACGATTGGCCTATGTTTCACCACGCTTTACTACTTCGTATTTAAGTACTTAATCGTCAAGTTCGATGTGCCAATTGCGGGCCGAGGCGAGGGCGAGATGAAACTGCACACCAAAGAAGATTTCAATAAAAAACACGGGATTACGGGTAAGGGCAATCAAAGTGCCAGCCCACTTCAAATTCAAGCACTTGAGACCATTCATGGCTTAGGTGGGGTCGAAAACATTGCAGACTTAAGCAACTGTGCGACTCGCTTACGCGTGACCGTGAAAGATGCAGATAAAGTCGAGTCTGCTGAATACTTTATGAGTACAGGCGCGGTGAACTTAGTAAAAAGTGGCCAGGCCGTGCAAGTCATCATTGGTTTGAGTGTGCCCCAGCTACGTGAGGAGTGCGAAAAAATTGTTAACGAATATGAGCCAGAACAACAAGCGGAAGGATTAACATTTAGCCCGGCTCGTTAAACCCCAAATATTAAGCAAAGAATTTTAAACAAGTATTGTAGGGGCGGCGGAGGCGTCGCCCGAAAAAAGAGAGGCATATTATGAAAAAAGAATTCTCAGTTGTTATTGCAGGCGGCGGTTCAACATTTACTCCTGGCATTGTAATGATGCTATTAGAAAACCAGGAGCGTTTTCCTATCCGTAAACTGAAATTCTACGATAACTTTGCGGCGCGCCAAGAAACCGTTGCTGAAGCTTGTAAAATCTTGCTTCAAGAGCGCGCACCACATATCGAGTTTTCTTACACAACCGATCCAGAAGAAGCGTTTAGTGATGTTGATTTCTGTATGGCTCACATCCGAGCGGGTCTGTATGCGATGCGTGAGCAAGACGAGAAAATCCCACTTCGTCACGGCTGTGTAGGACAAGAAACATGTGGCGCTGGTGGTATGGCTTATGGCTTACGATCTATCCCGGCTGTCATCGAGTTGATTGATTACATGGAGAAGTACTCGCCAAATGCTTGGATGTTGAACTACTCAAACCCAGCCGCAATTGTTGCCGAAGCGTGCCGTGTTATGCGTCCAAACTCAAAAGTCCTGAATATTTGTGACATGCCAATTGGTATCGAAACTCGCATTGCAGAGATCCTAGGTTACGACGATCGCAAACAGTTCGATATTATGTACTACGGCCTTAACCACTTTGGTTGGTGGAAAGAGTTCAAAGACGCGGCAACAGGTGAAGATCTTATGCCGCGCATCAAAGAGTACATCACAGAGTATGGCTATTTACCGCCGAGTGCGATGAACGGCGCTCAGCACACCGATGAGTCCTGGAAAGAGACCTTCATTAAAGTGCGTGATGTGTATGCACTTGATCCTGAAACCATTCCAAACACGTACTTGAAATACTACATGTACCCTGATTACGTAGTAGAACACTCTAACAAAGAGTTCACCCGTGCAAACGAAGTAATGGAAGGCCGTGAGAAGGAAGTGTTTACTGAGTGTCATCGCATTATTGCCAATGGTACTGCGACGGATACAACCATTGAAGTGGAAGAGCATGCGTCATACATTGTGGACCTAGCGACAGCTATCGCGTTTAACACCAAGGAGCGTATGCTGCTGATTGTGTCTAACAATGGCGCGATTAGTAACTTTGACCCAACTGCAATGGTTGAGATCCCATGTATTGTCGACAATACGGGCGCTAAACCTCTGCAAATTGGTGAAATCCCTGAGTTCCAAAAAGGCATGATGAACCAGCAAGTATCGGTAGAAAAACTGGTTGTGCAAGCACATGTAGAAGGTTCTAAACAAAAACTGTGGCAAGCGCTGACTCTGTCCGCAACCATTCCAAGTGCCAAAGTCGCTAAAGATATTTTAGAAGATTTACTTGAAGCGAATAAAGAGTTCTGGGTTGAAATGAAATAACTGATAGTAACCAATCATGCCCTGCCAGTGCAGGGCATTTTTTATAGGTAAAAATTGATGATTGATATCACTATTCTTGGCTATATTGCGGCATTGTGTACGACGTGTTCATTTGTTCCACAAGTACTGTATATTCTAAAAACGAGAGATACCGCCTCTATCTCTTTAGCAATGTACAGCTGTTTTGTCTTTGGAGTGTTTCTTTGGTTTGTATATGGAATCGCTGTGCTAGATTGGCCCGTCATCATTGCCAATGCGATGACCTTGTTACTCTCGAGTATTATTTTGTCTCTCAAAGTGCGTGATGTCATGAGAGAGCGAAAGTCATCTGTGCGCTGCCAACAGTAAGTCCATCTTCCTTTTACTCTGTTTTGTGTCTTTTTTGTTAAAAATATGTATTTTCTCTTTGGTGATAGAGATGTAATTACTCTATGCTACTCACTCAGTTTCGCATCGTGGTGTAAAAGCTAATTGCCATGAAGCTGAGTGTATTGTTTTACGTCAAGAGCACGGATTAAGGATAAAAACAAAATGAAAAGGATTCTGAAATGAAAAAAATATTGTTTACGTTGTTGGTTTGCTTAGGCTTAACGAGTAATGCCATGGCCAAAGAGTGGAAAACGGTCCGCTTTATGGTCGAAGGTGCTTACCCTCCCTTCAACTGGACATCAGAAGACGGGGAGCTAGTGGGGTTTGATGTCGACTTAGCAAACGCCCTGTGTGAAGAGTTGCAAGTTAAGTGCGTTATCGGTAAACAGGATTGGGACGGCATTATTCCTGCGCTATTAGCGAGAAAAAGTGACGCGATTATAGCCGCCATGACGATCACCCCGGCAAGGGAGAAAAAAGTCGCGTTTACGGAACCATATGCGCTTGTCCCTCAGCGCTTTGTGATGAGTAAAGACCGCGAGATTGACCCAAGTGAAGCAGGAATGGATGGGATTGTTGTCGGTGTTCAGCGCGCGACGGTTGGCGATCAGTACCTAAGCCACGCGTACCCAGATATTGAGCTGCGTCGATACAATACGTTTGATGAAGCATTTACCGATCTCATTAACGGCCGTTTAGATACGGTGTTCGGCGGCGCAATTGGTCTACGAAGCGGATTTCTGGATACGGATCAAGGCAAAGACTTTCACTTTACAGGTCCTGCTTATTCTGAGCCAAAGTGGTTTGGCAAAGGGGTAGGCATTGCCGTTCGTAAACAAGACAAGGACTTGCAAGCACTGCTTAACAAAGGCCTTGCTGCTTTGATCGCAAATGGAAAACATAAGTCTATTGCGAGTAAGTATTTCCCTTACGACATTTACAATGTGGAAAGCATGTAATATCGAGTTAACAAGCCTTGGTACGTTTATGTGCCAGGGCGTTTGACTGTCACCTTATCCTCCTTTTCCTTCGAACCTTCGTTTACTGCTATCAGTAAATTCATCCATTTAAGGTAAGAGTTCCATTAAAGACTAGACGACTGGTCTAATCGGATCTATCATTGTCGCCATGAACGCAAAAACGAATGATACACGCCAGCACATTTTAGAAGTCGGTTACGAGCTTATCGTTACTAAGGGCTTTACCAGTGTTGGCCTTTCTGAACTGTTAAAAACGGCGAACGTGCCGAAGGGCTCTTTTTATCATTACTTTAAGTCTAAAGAGCACTTTGGTGAGTCGTTGATCCAAGACTATTTTACTCACTACTTGGTCAATATCGCTGAACTGTTTGAGAATCCCGCTAAAACGGGTTACCAGTCTCTGATGGAGTATTTTGAGCGCTGGCTAGATGTTGATAATGGCAGCTGCAACGCCAATAAATGCTTGGTTGTAAAACTAAGCGCAGAAGTGTCTGATTTGTCAGAGCCTATGCGTTTGGCGCTTAGAAGTGGTGCTGATAAGATCATTACCGCGATTGCTCAATGCATTGACAAAGGTATTGCTGATGGATCTATCAAGGTCAAAGACAGTGACAAAGCCGCACATCAAATCTATTACGTTTGGGTGGGTGCGAGTTTGTTGAACAAATTGTACCAAGATCAATCTGGGCTAAAACAGTGCTTAGATAATACGAAACTGCTATTGAAAGGGCAGTAAATACTGCTCGTGAACGACCGCCGATTTGTTTGGCGGTTTTTTTGAAAAGATAACTAGACGACTGGTCTAATTGCCCGGTCTATAACAAGGGGAAATATCCTATGTCACCTTCACAAACTAACCGTCGTATTGTATTGGCCTCTCGTCCTCATGGCGCACCCGAGGCAGAAAACTTTAGACTTGAAACAGTAGAGAAGCCCACTCCGCAAGACGGTGAAATGCTATTGCGTAGCGTTTATCTGTCTTTAGACCCTTACATGCGTGGCCGTATGAGTGACGCAAAATCGTACGCAGAGCCAGTTGCCATTGATGATGTCATGGTTGGCGGCACAGTGTGTCAGGTTGAAGTATCTCGTCACCCAGAGTTTGAGGTTGGCGAGTGGGTATTAGCGTACACAGGCTGGCAAGATTACGGCATTTCCAATGGTGAAGGTTTAATCAAGCTTGGCAAAAATCCTGAGCAGCCATCTTATGCATTGGGCGTTATGGGGATGCCAGGCTTTACTGCGTACATGGGGTTGTTAGATATCGGCCAACCAAAAGCAGGCGAAACGCTTGTTGTGGCCGCCGCTACTGGACCCGTTGGCGCGACCGTTGGGCAGATAGGCAAAATTAAAGGTTGTCGAGTCGTTGGTGTTGCGGGTGGTGAAGAAAAGTGCCGCTACGCAAAAGAAGTATTGGGTTTTGACGAATGTCTTGACCACCATGCGGAAGATTTTGCTCAGCAACTGGCGGAAGCTTGTGACAAAGGTATTGACGTCTACTTTGAAAACGTGGGCGGTAAGGTGTTTGATGCTGTCATGCCACTACTTAACAGCAGCGCACGCGTTCCGCTGTGTGGTTTGGTATCACAATACAACGCTACCTCATTGCCAGAAGGCCCTGATCGCCTGTCGCTATTGATGGGTCAACTGTTGGTGAAACGCATCAAGATGCAAGGTTTCATTATTTTTGATGACTACGCGCACCGTTACAGTGAATTCGCTGCAGACATGATGAAATGGCTGGCGGAAGGCCGTATTCAGTATAAAGAGCAAGTGATCGAAGGGCTGGAAAATGCACCGCAAGCATTTAAAGGTCTGCTTGAAGGCAAAAACTTTGGCAAGCTTGTGATTAAAACGAACGAACCGCTATAAGAGCGAATAAGGAAATACAATGATCAAACTTCATCACTTAAACCAATCGCGCTCTAAGCGAATTATTTGGCTACTGGAAGAGCTTGGACTGGACTACGAAGTCGTTGCCTATCAACGTGATAGCGTTACGTTTCTTGCGCCACCAGAACTAAAAAGTGTGCACCCTTTGGGTAAGTCACCCGTCATTGAAGATAACGGCCAGGTGATTACCGAATCAGGCGCGATCACTGAATACCTGATTGAACAATATGGTGCAGAAAAACTTGCCCCACAGCGCGGGACTCAAGCGTACGTTGAGTACCTGCAATGGATGCACTTTGCGGAAAGCTCAGCGATTCTACCACTATTGCTGAAGGTCTTTGTTGCCAAAGATGGCGCGGAAATGAACTTCCTGGATGGTTACGCTGATGTAGAAACGCAGAAAGTAATGAGTTATTTCAATCAATGTTTGGAAGGGAAAACTTACTTGGTTGAAGAACGTCTCACTGGCGCCGATATCATGATGTCGTTCATTGCTGAAATGTTGCATAAATTTGGTTTGCTAGCACAATTTGAAAATATCCAGCGTTATGCCGCGCTGTTGGCTGAGCATCCTGCTTATCAGAAAGCCAACATGCTTGAAGCAGAATATGATTCAACTGTTACCCACTAACGCCTTGTAAGACGTTTACTATTGATGTTAAAGCCGCTGAGTAATTAGCGGCTTTTTTGATGCGGTCACATTTCACATTGTTTAGCTTTTTTATTCCCATCGAGCACATCAGATACGCAAGGTCTCATTGAGCATCATTTCGTCAGTTCTCACTTAGCTGCCAGTTCGTTACGCCAAGTGTAGGTATTGAGTGTGACCGCTGTATCTATATTCCAAATTTAACTTGATGCATAACAGCAAGATACGTACTGTAATTGCGATAAATTACAATATGTTACATAAAGGTTGGAATACATGTTTAAACGCAGTTGGTTATCAGTGGCTATTGCGGCTTTGGCTGTTTCTGGTTGCTCTGCCACATACGAATCGGCAGAAGAGTCCTACCAAGAGGGGAACGTGGCAGAGGCTCGCGAAGCATGGCAAGAGTTGGCAACAAATGGTGATGCCAGATCAATGCATCGCTTATATACGTCAACCAATCGTCCATCTGAAGATGATCTGTCTTGGCTTAAGCAAGCTGCCGATGCGGGCCTAACTCAAGCACAATATGATTATGGAATGGTTCTGTTTAAAAAAGAACAATTCAAAGACGCCCATTCCTACTTAACATCGGCTTCCGATGGCGACTTAGTGGCTGCTAAACAGTTCTTACAAGAGAACGAGAAATTGTTCCCACTATGGATAAAATCTGAAAGTGGTGATGCCGCCGCGACAAAGAAAGTAGCGGAACATTATTGGAATAAAAAAGAGTATAAAAATGCGACCAAATGGTTTGAGCGCTGTTCGAACCGATATAGGAGTTGTTCTTTTTACATTGGGCTATCTTACGATCAAGGTTATGGCGTAACTGAAGATAATGCTAAAGCCATTGAATGGTATACAAAATCAGCTGAGAACAATGGTTATACAGCTGCAGCTAGGAATTTAGCTTGGATGTATGAGAATGGTGAAGGTACCGCGATTGATAAGAAAAAAGCGTTCTACTGGATGTCTCAAGCGGAAAAAAGCCAACTCATTAAAGGCGTTACTACTGCAGAGTTAGGGCGTTATTACCTATACGGTATCGGTACGGAAAAAAACACCAAAAAAGCTTATGACTTGCTCAATAGAGTAGCGAAATCAAATGAATATGCTGCTTACAATCTGGCAAAGATGTATTACTTCGGTGACGGAGTTAAACGCGATTACAACAAGTCCTACGAATGGTTTTTGGTAGCAAGTAAAAAAGGTCATAGGGCGTCTGAATATTACGTTGGAAACCATCATTACCATGGGTATGGCAGAGATAAGAACTTGTTGGAAGCTTACCAGTGGTTTAAAAAATCTGCCGATAAAGGGTACGTTGATGCTCAGTTCCGTTTGGGCTGGATGCTAAGTAGCAGCGAAGGTGTGGCGAAAAACTACCGCGAAGCGTTTAAGTGGTACCAAAAAGCAGCAGACCAGGGTTCTAGTACTGCTCAGAATAACCTCGGATACATGTACGATAATGGCCAAGGTACAGAGAAAAACAAAACGATGGCGTTTGAGTGGTACCAAAAGGCGGCGAGACTTGGAAGTGACGTAGGGCAGTATAACGTTGGTCAATCGTACAAAGTTGGGTCAGGTGTTCGTAAAAGTGACCAACTAGCAGCGTACTGGCTTGCCAAAGCAGCTCAACAAAATTACAAAAGTGCTCAATCCAGTCTGGAGCAAGTTTTACCTAAGCTCAGAAGAATGAGAGTAAACGTTAAAGAGACAGAGGTTTATTCAAAACAGAGCTTTGATAGTCAGCCTAAAATGAGCCTAGGTAGAGGTACGAACGTTTACTTATTGTCCCAAGGCAGCAAGTGGACAGAGATCTACTACCCTAAAAATCACACGATTGGCTATATCAATAACACGCATTTGTACTAGGTGAAATAAAATGAAAAAGCTACTTTTGTCATTACTGCTAATGAGCAACGCAGTTTGGGCGAACCCAACGGTATTTGGTTTAACCATTGGTGAAACATCTGTAGATCAGCTAAAGAGCAAATATACGGTAAATCATACTGGCACCAACAAATACAGCCACGGCGATATGTACAATATCTCTCGAGATCAAATCAATTTTGAAGGGATTAGTGATGTAACAACGGTATTTGATACTTCAGGAAAATTGGTCGCGGTATTAACTGAACTGCCAAAAAACAAATTTGATTATTTGCACGGTGTGCTTGGGAATAAGTATCAGCTAGTTAGTCAGAAGGTTCCATTTGTAGGTAATAAGTCTGCAACTTACAAAGATGGTCAAACAGAAATCACGCTGAATGCTCCTCATATGAGCTTTCAGTTGTCTATGAACTATATCCATTCGGATCTGATGAAAGCATTTAATAACCAATCCAAGAAAGAGAAACAGCAAAAAGAACAGCGCGAAAGCTCCATGCTTTAAAGTACTGAAACATGCACCCATCAAAGAATCAGGTGATGGGTGCTTTTCTATCCCACCATAAATCCAATCCTTCAATACCACATCAGTATATCGTTCTCTAAAATATTTTAAGGTAGAAGAAAAAGTTATAATTGCAACTATCATTATAACTGACTCCTCATGTTAGCCTGTGCTCGATCGCATTTGAGTACGCGAATGTATAACAAGTAAATTTCGTCGGGTTAGATATTATTAATGAATAAAGTACAAGCAGGGTGGGCTTTAGGCGTCACGCTTACAACATTGATTATTGGTGGGATGTTTCTGGAAGACGCATCCCTTTACCTAAGGCTACTTATGGGGCTAGGGCTTGGGTTTGCGCTGACCAAGGGGACGCTGGGTTTTGCTGGTAGTGTCAATCGCGCGTATCGTCGGGGTTCAACGCAGCTACTTCAAACGTTGATGTTTATGTTTGTTGTTACTGCCGTTATTAATGCAGGTTTATTATTTAATACTCAAGCAGGCGATTATGACCTGTGGGTGAACCCGATCAATATGGGCCTTCTTGTTGGCGGCGTTATGTTTGGTGCAGGGATGAGCCTGTCGAGTTGTTGCGCCAGCGGTGTAATGGTTGAAATGGTGGGGGATATTCCACGCGCGTTAACCACGCTGGTATTTTTTGGTGCTGGTGTATTCTTGGGCTTTCCATTGCAGGCGACTCAAGGTTGGATCCAGCAAACCGTTATCTCGACATCAAGTTATGATGGCAAAGGCGTATTCTTGCCCGATCTCTTTAGTTGGGGGCCGCTCAATGGCTACCTAATGTCTGTGTTATTAACCATTGTACTTGCTCTTGTTGTTGTTCAACTTGCTAAAAAATACCAATCTAAACGTCAGCAAGAGGGGACATTCCACGGAGTGGAAGGCGAAACATTGCGTGAAGTGCTAGCACGAGAGCCGAAGCTTCAGAATCAAGGGTTTTGGAGCAAAGAAAGTTATCAGCGTTGGTTTGGCAACGTATGGCAAATGCGTACCTCTGCACTTGTTATTGCCTTGATTTGTGGCGTGATGCTGGTATCGACGGGGGCAGGTTGGGGAGCTTCAACGCCCTTTGGTATTTGGTTCGGTAAAGCTTTGATTCTGCTTGGCGCAAACCCAGCCGATGTGTCGGCTTTTACACATCGACCTGAAGCCCTCTTTACTCTTCCGTTCTTCAGCCACAGCGTGAGCGTGCAAAACTTTGCGATTATGCTGGGAACCTTAGTTGCTGTATTGATGTTAGGTAAGTTTTCGTTCTCACTCAAAAAAGGCTACACCCTACGTCATTACTCTTTGTTTGCTGTGGGTGGTTTGCTCATGGGGTTTGGTACTCGCTTTGCGAATGGATGTAACGTCGGAGCTCTGTTCACACCGATTGTGAACTTTTCGCTCTCTGGTTGGGTGTTCCTAGCTGTACTTATAGTCGGCGGAATTTTAGGGAATCGCTTTCAAGCCGCAGTGTTGAAGACGTGTTAAGCTGATAACGATTTTACGCTTTATATAAAAAACGGCATCCGAGTGACCCCGGATGCCGTTTTTATTACCTGTGAATATAAATCAATATTACTCAGTAGCAAAAGCTGCGCGTTGAAGTTTTGCTTCGTCTTTTTTCAGCTTGAATGGAGCGTAGATAAGAGCACCCACAAGGAATAGACCTAAGTAACCGATCAGCGGGTAGAATACCGCTACCAGCTTAGTGAAGCCTGCAAAACTTGCCACAAAACCAACCGCTAACGTTGCGAAGATGAACTTGTTCGCTTGTGCGGTTTTCATTGGTACGAAACGAGCCGCAAATGCGTAGAACATACTTACAGCAGTGTTAAAGATCATACCGAGCAGGATGAATGTCATAAACGTTGATAGTGCCGGTGAAATCATATCGATGATTTTCAGTAGCGGCATTGGGTAATCTGCAACCACTTCAATTTTAGAGAACAGCGCCAGGTGGCTAAGTACGATTAGGACACCAACGCCTGCGCCACCAAGAAGGCCACCAAGCTTAGCCACTTTAGGGTTTGTTTCTGCACCACCCATTACGAGCGCCATCGCAGCACCAACTGCTAGGTTGAAAGATACGTAGTTGACAGCTGAAATAAACCAGTGTGGTAGTGTTGATTCTACGCTTTCGGCAATAGGTGCTAGAGAATCAAACGACTGGTCCATAGTGATGATGCTGTATGCACAAATCACGACTAGGGCAATAATCAGGAAAGGAGTGATACTACCAATGACTGCCACTACACGGTTAACGTTCATCATGGCCGTTAGACCGATAAGTACAGTAAGAATAATACTTCCAGCGTAAGACGGCAGATCAAACTGTTGGTTTAACAGTGAGCCTGCACCCGCAATCATGACAACGCCCACACCAAATAAAGTGAAGATGATAACGTAGTCTACGATGATACCAACCCAGCGGCCGCTGATCTGGTAGATAACTTTTTTGTGAGACATTGTTTTCGTTTTCGAACCCAGCATCGTCAGCATCATACCCAAGTAGGCAAATAGTGCGGTCGCGACGACTGCCGCTGCTGTTCCCCAATGTCCAAAGCTAGTGAAGTATTGCAGGACTTCTTGCCCTGAAGCAAAACCAGCTCCGACAATGATTCCAATAAACGCACTCGCGATTTTAAGAATGTTCCACATGGTAGGCTAATCTCCTTGTTGATTATGAATCAACTTATGTAGTTTTTATTTTTGTATTTGTAAGGTTCTAGAGTATTTGGTGTTAATCGATGTGATAACAACGCGCTAATAAGTATCACATTTGTTAATAGAGGCGCATATTGTGTTGTGTTATATGTGATCGATAATGGAAGGTTGCTAAAGAGTTGTAAAATTGCTTGAAAATGCAATTTTTAAAGTATAGCAATTTTTTGCTGTTTATTTGTGCTAAATAATAGTTGGTAAAAAAGTAAGGGAATAAAAAATATCTAATGCATATCAATGGTTTATCGTTATTGTCACTTGCTTTTCTCTGAGTGGTTTTAGTTTTTCTAAAATCAGGCTTTTCTTATTCTATTCACTAGTTATTCACTTTTCATATACAACTAAAAAAGCTTCTGTAACGGATATTTATCTATTTTTTTGCTTCATGATTAGGAACTTGATAGGCGATATTACAGCAGCATTATTAGTGGATGACCCCTGGTAGCATAGCGTCGTTGATAACTGATAACTTGGTTTCGCTTTTCATCGGTAACTCGGAGAAAGGGTGAGAGAACTACTGAGTCCGTCACAATACGCTTTTGGAGGGGTACAAAGTGAAATACGGGGAAGGCTTGAAAAATGGCAGCCGTATAGTTGGCTGCCATATTGTTGTTACTTAGAGAAACTGTGTCGCCTTTATAGGACAATGCCGACGGACTTTTCCTCTTCCTTAGGTTTTGCATGGCTTTTCGGCTTATACGTCGCTCTTTTTTTCTTTGGAGCTCGGTACGCGGATTTACGGGCAATACTGTTGTTCTTGATTTCGCTAGTATTCCCTTTCACCACAGAGACGTACGCAAATTTAGGAAGGACCTTAGTTACTTTGACAGTCGCAACTTTCATTTCGTCGTGACCTAAGCTTTCTTTTGTTACCGGGTCGATAAATTTTTCGCCTAGGCTGAATACATCAAAATACTGGCCTCGTTTCACCGTTTCGCCACCAGAGTTAAGAACCAGAGAGCCATTATCGCCAACTAGGACAACCATTGGGTAGATATTATCTTTTAGCTGGTCAAAGACTTTCTTCGATGCGATATCAACAAGTAAGCTCAGGTTATTTCTGCCTGATGTTGTTGGAATTGTAGCAGACCATTTAACTTGGTTGTTTACGATGTCTACAATACGGTACTCGACTAAGACCTTTGAACTGTAGTAGGTTTTTACATCCTTAATTCTTTCGCCTGTTAGTTCCACAGTACGTGATTTATCAACGACACGTTTGTTTGTTGCCGCTGTAATCACCTTACCAGTGACGAGGTACTGCAAACTAGGATCATTAGGGTTATCCAAAACTTTAAACTTTCGATCCTGAACTAGGTATTTCAGGACTTTCTTTCCGATCGTTTTTCCTTTTGGTCCAGTGAACTGGCCTACGGCGATGGTTCTGCGATTGGAGTTTTGATCCTTAATCTTATCGCGAGGGTCTACTTTTACACTCACTTCCAATTTGACGTTGCAGAAATCGTTTAGGCATTGCTCATGCAAAATGCGGTATTTAACATCACCTTTAGAGGTGATCTGTGTACCGTCTATCATGGCGTCTTTGACTTTGCTTTTTTCACCATCGGATACATACGTTGTCGAAGAGATACGACCGCTGTCTATGGAAACGCCTGAAACCTGTTCAACGGCACGACGTAAGCCAACGTCAATCGCTTGGTCTAAGGTTTCCCCTTGACCTGTGGTAATCACTTTCTCGTAGCTTGCTGCTTGCACCATCAAAGGGGTAAACATCAGCAGAGCTGTAAAAATAATCTTATTCATCATTAAAAATCCGCTGCATCAAACATGTTTTCTGATTCGGCAGAGTTCGTTGAACCGCCATTTCCTTGTAGCTCTAGGTCGAGTTGCGCTTCAGTTTTACCACTCGCTATGTTTTTCGCGGTAGTAATTTTCTTAGGGTGCCAAACAAGCACGGAACCCACCATCTCGTGACCAGTAACCGGGTGCTTGCGACGCCATTCATATTCTGTACTCACACCAGTCATGTTCTGGATAGAAGAATGCATAGCAGCACGTTCTTGCATGCTTTCTATCAAGTTCTGCGTTAAGCCTGAAGATGTTGAACGGACGGAATCAACGATAAGTTCGAACTTCTCACTTTCTGATACTTGTTTTTCGCTGGATGTTTTGTTTTCCAGGTCACCATTTAAGTTGTACGTACGTGATAGGTTTGCCCAAGCGTTGTTGGTTGCAAAATTTTGAGCCACTTTACGTTCAATTTTTTTCTTAGCTGAAGAGCTTGAGAATGTAACACCTGACTGACCATAAGCAATGATCATTGGGTAACCTTCTGAATCGTAAGCAACTTGAGTGCCTGATTTTAGATACAGGCTATCTTTTTGCGCCAACAACATTGCGTGGATAGAAGAGAATCTTTTGTTCGCTTTATCAGCTTGTGGAGAGACTTGTCCATCAGAGTCAATCATAGCTTTTACTTGTGCACGCTTGCTCGCTGATAGCGCCATTGCTACACCAATAGTGCCCTGGCCAGATTCTTTGATTTCCTCGAACACTTTGATAACCATCATGCCTGATAGATCACCGTAAGAAGTGCGGACAGTTTGATCGACAACTGACTCTTTAAACAGATCACGCTTAATCGCTGGTGGCGCGGCCTCGAACTGTTTAGGGTCGATGCCCATTTCACTCAGTTCGCTGTCTAATTTACCTTCCAATACCGCAACAGCTTTATCTAAGAAACCCACCATCTTAGAGTCTGTTTTGAAATCATCAGCCGTTGGCGCTGGTAGGCCGTTGCTGTATGCCATAGAGGTGATGGTATTGTTGGTTACACTGGTATTTAGCGTTTCCAAGTATGACTTACGAGCGTTAAGTACTGCTTGTTCGAGAGTTCTTTCACGGAATTTGGCCCAGTTAGGGTCATTTCTGTCTACGTCCAGCTCAGCGGTTCCGCTGAATATGAAGACTTTATGCAGTTTCCCTTGCTGTTCTAAGCTCTTTTTCACTTTCGCGACATACGAATCCAATTTTGATTCTACCGCATCTGTTGTGTCTACATCTGCCTTTGCTTGAACAACGTCTTTATCTGATTGCTCGCCAGCAACTTGTTGAGGGATCTCTGCCGCTTGTTTAGTATCTACTAATTGCTCTTCAGCCACCACTGGCATCGCTAGTCCAGCTACTAACATTGCAGCCAACAGTTTGTTCATTTTCATAACTTTACCTAATTATTCTTATTGGAAAAGAATTGGGCAGTGAAGACTGCCCAATTTTTATTACCAGCTAACGCTTGAACCGTCAGAAACTTTACCGACGACACGTTCACCTTCCCAGTACGCTAGACCGTTTTCGATATTGGTCAGTGTCATTTGGAAGTAGTACTCAATGCGTGTGTCACCGTTGTCCAGAGATGAGTTACGCTGAAGGATTTTGCCTGACAGGCTGAAATCAGGTGCCAGTACTTGGTTGTCTCCTTTAACGCTTGATTTCTTAACCATCTTAGAGTCTTTTAACTGGCGCATTTTTTGAGTTGCGTCATCTTCACCAAATGCGGTTGTGACCAAGAACTTACCAGACTGCAAAAGTTTTACTCGTAGAGATTTAGTTAGCTGGTCCGTATCAAGGCGTTGCATTGTGTCATTTTCGATATCGTTAACATAAACGATGTAGCGACCACCAACATCTGCTTGAGGATGCGTCATGAGTTTGTTGTTTGTGATGTCATCTGCCATTTCATTCGCTGCTTTTGAAAAGTCGGCATATGATAGGGCTGCGACTACGTTGGTTGATGTGTCTGATGCATCGATATATGCAGTAGTAGTTTTACAACCAGACAGAGTTGCCAAAGCAATCGTTGTAGCAATAGCGAGTTTTTTCATTGTGTTTCCTTAGATATTTACGACTTTTACAGTTGGAGCGATGACCGGAGAAACCGCTTTGACATAAATGATATGCTTATCAGCATCTTTGCTGAGTTCAACAGGTAGCGTGAAGTTGCCAGCCTTAATTTGAACTTTCTTATTTTTTGCTTCTACGCGTACGGCTTGGTATTGGCTAGGAAGCGCGGAGAACGAACGAATATCTGCACCAGTCGTCGCTAGCTGCAGTACTGCAAATGCGTCACCAAGTAGAGCGTTTTGATCTTTCACTTGCTTCTGGGCAATGGTTTTCAACGTGACGCGTGTAATTTCACGGGCAAGAATGTATGGGAATTCTTGGTCAAACTCTGCGCTGATGATTTTGTCCATATCTGCAACAGTTTCTGTTTTCGCACCGTTTGCTGTGATGTTGGAGAAAGCAACACCGCGCTGGCTGAGCCTTGGAATTGCGATACCAGCGTATGAGACGTTGTCGGATAGCAAGAAGATTGGCAGGTCTACACGCTTTTCTTCTTTTACCGTTGATTTACCGTTTTCGAAAATAACCCAGACTTGGTTTTTCAGCTTAGACTTTTTGTTTGAACGAGCCATAGAACGAGCTAGTTCATAGTCTGCTTTAACCGCTTTAGAACCCGTCATAGAATAGACGCGTTTAAACGAGTCAGATGCTTTTTGGAAGTCCGATTTACTTTTACCTGTTAGCAGTAAATTAAGGCCGTATGTATAAGTAGTAAAAGGGTTTACGTAGCCATCGTAAGGTTTCCACTGGCCATACTCGATGCCGGCTTGTGAAAGTGCACTTTTAGTGGCTTTAGATTCCATTGTTTGTTTAACAAGAAAACCTGACTCACCAGCCTCTTCTTCAAGTTCGGCTTTTCGCTCCTTAATGATATCGGCAAAGTGCTGAGCCGCACGGCGTTGTCGTTCTTCAGCTCGGTTTAGCTCTACGCGAGCATTCTGGTAGTCATTCTGAGAGAGGAAATTCCAAGCTTTGATGGTGTTGGTCATGATCCCATCATAATGAGCTTGCTCGTAATCAAGCATAGCGTCGTTACCAATCATGGAACCAACTAGTTCACCAGTTTCTGAAACCGTACCTTCAGTATCTTCACTTTTCATCATCTTTTCAGATGCATCTAAAAGTTTTGTTGAAAGTTCGTAGTCGCCGGAATAGTTCAATGTCGCGCCAGCTTGTAGCGTCCACAACAAATCATCTGTTTCGCCTGATTCCTGATCGTATCCAGCATTATCTAACGCTAGCTCGGATGCGCCAAGAAAATCGCCACTTTCCAATTTTCCATTGAAATTGTCGAAGTCCTTTTTTTGCATCATGCTTGTACAGCCTGATAGCATAACAATGCTTATTACACTGCTAATTATTTTTAATTTCATACGTTTATAGACTCATATTAAAGTTTAGTTATTGTTTTATAGTTATAATCGCTCGGTTTTATACAGCATTAGTTAATATGCCTCTATGACCATGGTCATAAAAATGCATAAGCGTGAATATTTATAGAAGCTGATTGTATAAATTTGATGCGAATTAATTGAAGTGTGTCTATATGTTGAGCCATTTATTTACGCTTAAGGGATGACTCCAATTACTAGCTAATTATTCAATGTTTACCTTTCAACGTTTAATCTCAGATAAGAGCTCTTGGATTAAATATCGTCATGAGGTGAGCAGTAATGACTAGTACTTATCTATTAGCCTTCGATTGGGGTATAAAAAGTGGGAGGAGCTGAATATGGTTTATGAAGGCAATGTGAGCAGGTCAAAAAGAGTCAGACTCACACCTTTATTTTCACGGGTTCCTTTTGTAGTCTTCAACTTGTTTGTTTCTAAGTTTGTTCTCCGTTGCGACAACTTCAATAAACCCTTAGAATTCGCGTTCACTCACTCTGACTCACCCTTAAGGAAGTCAAATGAACGCTAACCAAGCTGCTGCGACGTATTCTGCTGAAATGGCGATTTCACCAAAACGTGAAGTTGTTATTCGCGAAATCACTTCGCTAGCAAAAATGGCCTCTTTATTGGCGGTTCCATTTTTGCTGCTATCTCTGGCTTGGATATAAATCCAGAGCACACCACACAAGGAAGTGTGCTTATTCATTAGCAGTACAAGGAAAGTATGTTCGATAATCCAGTCTATATATTTATCATTGTTTTGATACTTGGTTACGTAGCGGAATTCATTCTGTCTTCAAAGAAAAGAAAGGCCATAAAAAAAGAGCACGAGTTTTTTGAGGATCTTTTGCTATGGCCCCAAGGTTCTCCCGCTTGTTGGCAAGCCCGTGTTAAATATGGACAGGGGACAATTGGCGTTTACACGGAAGATGATGGGCCAATCAAAGGCTATAGAGAGCCTACGGCTTCGGAAGAGGCTTTTTGCAAAAATACTCTTGCTAAGCCAAGCGAATTGTACAAAAGAGCCTTACCTGCGATTCATGAAGCATGGGAAAGTTTGGGTAATGAAACTGCTCTACCAGAAAATTGGCAGGATGAATTTACGCTTGATGGTTTTTCTGTGCCAGTTGATTGCAATACCAGCACTTATTGGGGTGTTTCATATTCTTCAAAAAGCGCAAAGCACTACATCTCTATCGGTTTTCACAAAGGCGTTCCAGTACTTGAATCAGTCGATGAGTGGGAGTAATAAATAGATTAGAGTTGGCCAAAAACACATCACGGTTTTTGGCCAATGAGTTTAGCCAGCTAGCCCACCTTCTGCGAGCTTAGCTGGGTCTAAAAGGCGTTCAAGTGTTGCTCTATCAAGGTCGGTTTCTTGCTCTGCGACATCAATGATCGCTTTCCCTTCTTTATAGGCTTTCTTTGCGATTTCTGCTGCTTTTAGATAACCGATTACGGGGTTTAAAGCGGTCACCAGTATTGGGTTTCTGGCTAAAGCTTTTTGTAAATTATCGTCACGGACATTAAAGGTAGCAATCGCTTTATCTGCCAATGCGACGGCGCTGTTAGAGAGTAACTCTATGCTCTCTAGAATGTTGTGCGCGATGACAGGCAGCATAACATTGAGCTGGAAGTTGCCTGACTGCCCAGCGACAGTGATGGTTGTGTCGTTGCCAATCACTTGAGCGGCAGCCATTGCGGCCGCTTCTGGTATCACAGGATTGACTTTGCCTGGCATGATGGAAGAGCCTGGCTGCAAGCCCTGAAGTTCGATTTCTCCTAGCCCAGCCAAGGGGCCGGAGTTCATCCAACGCAAATCATTAGCGATCTTCATCATAGCAACAGCAGCTGTTTTGAGCTGTCCTGAGAGCGCAACCATGGCATCTTGGCTGCTGAGGTTGTAGAAAAAGTTGTCGCTGGACGTGAAGGATACTTTAGTCGTCTGGGCTAAGTTATCCGAGAAGGCGCTAGCAAACCTAGGATCAGCGTTGATGCCTGTCCCAACGGCCGTGCCGCCTTGAGCAAGTGCTTTTACTACGTGCAGGCTTTGCTCAATGGCCGCTTTGGCTTGTTCAATCTGAAACTGCCAACCGCCCAGTTCTTGATCAAAGGTGACGGGCATGGCATCCATAAGGTGGGTTCGGCCTGTTTTTACCGCATCGCCTATTTCTTGTCGCTTGAGTTGAAGTGTTGCGATTAAGTGCGAGAGTGCAGGAATGAGTTCCCTTTCAATCGATAATGCAGAACTCACTTGAATGGCGGTCGGCACAACGTCGTTACTGCTTTGGCCCATATTAACATGGTCATTGGGGCTGACATCTCCACCTAAAATCTCACTGGCGAGTGTGGCGATCACTTCATTGGCGTTCATGTTGGAGCTGGTGCCAGATCCCGTCTGGAAGACATCGATAGGAAATTGCTTTTGGTGCTCGCCATCTATGATGGTTTGCGCTGCGTCTGCAATCGCATTAGCAATATCGCCTTCTAGCAGGCCTAACTGTGCATTAGTAAGTGCAGCGGTTTGCTTGATGTACGCTAACGCCTGAATAAAGGCGGCAGGCATAGTATGGCAACTGAAGTGGAAGTTATCGATCGCGCGTTGAGTTTGCGCTTGGTACAAAGCATCGGCGGGAACATTAACTTCGCCCATGCTGTCTTTTTCTATTCTGTACTGGGGTTGGGTTGAGGCTTGGGTCATGTGGCTACCTTTTGTTATCTAATAATGCTTAATCCACCTGCGGTAAATTAAGTAATGATAATTATTATCATTACAGTAAGGTAAATCAAGCTTGTTTTGATTAAGGGTAGGACATGACTTTTATCATCACCTCTTAGCTAGCCATATTAACCATTAGAAACCCTCGACTCAGACGTTTGGTTCATTTTATAAAATTCGACCAATTCGGTCGGCTTTTGTGGTCGAGAGAAGTAGTAACCTTGAATGTGTTCACAACCCATGGCGTAAAGTTTATCTAAGGCGAGTTTACTCTCCACCCCTTCTGCAATCAGTTCGACATTGAGCTGTTTGGCGAGCTGAGTGATTAACCATACAACTCGTTCAGCGGTTTTACTCGAAATCATGTTGCGAATGAAAGTGGCATCCACTTTGATGTAATCGATCGGGTAGCTATGAATGTAATTTAGGCTTGAGTAGCCTGTACCGAAGTCATCAAGGGCGATGGAAAAACCGAGAAGCCGTAAGTTATCCAAGGTTTTGCGTACTTCACTGGTTTTTGAAAGCAGTACCGTTTCCGTTAGCTCGATAGTAAAATCGCAAGGGCTAAACCCATAGCCTTGGATCGTGTCTAACAAATTATGAAGATAGTGGCTGGAGTTTTGTATTTCATATGCAGAGCAATTAATACTCAGTCTAACTTTGTACCCTAAGCCTTGCTCAATTTTTTGTTTAGCTAGGCAAGCCAGTTGCAGAATACGCTCTCCGAGTTCGATGATCAGGCCAGACTGTTCTGCAGCATGAATGAACTCGATAGGTGACACATTGCCTAGTGTTTCACTGTGCCATCGAGCCAAAATTTCGAAGTAATCCCACTTGTTTGAGTCGTGTGCCACGATCGGTTGTACAACGACATAGACTTCACTTTGAGTGATGTCTTTGTCTAGTTCGTTCCTGAGTGCATCTATCACCATGGCGCGTCGGTAATATTGAACGCTCAAATGTGTGTCATAGCATTGTATGTAATGCTGGCGAGACTGTTTACATTCTTTGAGCGCTAAACTGGCGTTAAGGATGATCTGATCCGCGGTAAGGTGCTGCGCACTGTTGCTGGCTAAGCCAATGCTCACTCGGATTTTAATGGTGTGCGCGGAGTCTTGGTAGCCGGATTCCACTTTGCTGATGATACGATTACAAACCTCAAACGGATCCTCAGCCAAGGAAATAAAGGCGAACTCGTCTCCGGCAATGCGGTAAGCCAGTTGCGAATCTTCGACGGAATCTTTGATCGCGTTCGCCACAAACTTAATCACTTCATCGCCAATGTAATTACCATAAATGTCGTTAATCGATTTGAAGTTATCAATATCGATATAGGCGAGGGTAAAAGACTGAACATTGTTTTCTGTCAGTTGATCCAGTTTACTGGATAAGCATGTTCGATTGAGTAAGCCAGTGAGGTTGTCGTGGGAGACTTCAAAACTCAGCTGATGCACTAGCATTTTGGATTTATCAGCCAGCCATTTTTCACGTAAGCAATGGACGATCAGCCGGGCAAACAACTGGTGGTAATAAATGAGATCTTCGGTTTCATCCAGTGGAGAGGCAAACGAAGATTGTAAAACCCCCAGCACTTCTCCTGACGATGATTTGAGCGGTATCCCTATGTACGCTTGCGCTCCAGCTTCTTGAAGAAAACGGAAGTCGGAAAAGGTCTCGCTAAAATTTTTCTCATATAAAATATAGTCTTGCTTGGAGTCTTGAAAAATTGCGCAGGGCGTATCGGCCAGAGAGTACTCCACTGGTGGCTTAAGCTCGTTTTGGCAAGCGTATGAAAGCGTTCTTACCTTAGTATTGATGCAATTAAACTCAACCAAACAGGTACAAATAGAGCCAAATTGCTGATGCAACACTAGGGTTACTTTTTCCAGCAATTCGGTATCGTCTAAACCTAACGTGTCGTAGATAACATCCAAGTACGTCAACGACTTATTCATCATATTCCTAGCCATAGTGAGAACCTAAATTTTATAAACATCCAAATGTAATTAGTCAGGGCTCACATTAAATATGGCGTACGTTGCATAGATAGGCAAATACTGAGTGCAAATAATTAGTCGTAGCTCGGTTTATATGTGCTCTTGAGCCAGTCGCTCTTTAAGGTAATCGAGAAAAAGTTTCGTTCGGGTATGCTGGTAATCGAGCTTAGGATAGTAAGCATACACTGTTGCTTCATCCGCCGTGATATCTGGTAGGATGCGTTTTAATGTCCCTGCTTTGAGTTCGTCTTTGATCATAAAATCATTGGTTATCAGGACGCCCATACCGCTTTTGGCTGCGTAGAACAGTGCTTCCGGGTTAGTAGTTGTGAAGTTTCCTGTCAGTACCACGCGTTGTCCTTTAGAGAGTTTAACTTCCCGCTGAGGCTTTTCTCCCCATACCAAAGCATTGTGTTCTTTTAACTCGGTGGCATTTTGGGGTTCGCCAAAGCGCTCAATGTAATCGGGAGAGGCGTAGAACCCCGCCTTGTGCTCAAATAGTGCGGTTGCTTTGAAGCTTAATGAGTTCAGTTGTTCTAACTCGCGACTAATAAAGAGATCCAAGCTCAGTTCAGGCAGTTGCCCCGGGGTGGTCGTGATCAGTTGAATGCGAATATCTGGGTACATGTGGAGAAAATCATTCAGATAGCGCACTAAGAATTTAGAACCTACCGCCAGTGTTGCGCCAATTTTTAGCAGCCCAGCAGGAGTTTGGCTAACAGAACGCGTCTCATCCACAATGGATTGCCAACTTTCTATCTGGACTTTAGCTCGCTCGTAGAAGAGAGCACCTGCCTCTGTTTGGGTCACGGAACGAGTGGTGCGCTTGAGCAATTGCACCCCGATCCGCTCTTCTAGCCAGTGAATACGTTTACTAATAGCAGAGCTGGTGGTGTTCATCTTACGTGCCGCACCACTGAAGCTTCCTTCGTCGACCACTCGTATGTAGCTATGAACACTTTGAATCCAATCCATTTACTGGCCCTTATTTATTCTTATCAGGCATTAATTAGCCTTTTAAATTGGTTATTATTTTTAAATCGTATCCAATCTACACCTATTTAGTGATGGCTTAAAGGGGCGTGTAAAAGAGAACGTTTATATTCAAGGTTGAAAAACTTGTGCGAATGTTGAGCATACGGTGAGCCAAAGAGTTTGCTTGAAAGCCACTAGGTGATTGATACAATGCGCGCAGAAATATTCCATCCATTGAGGACAAAAGCATGGAACAGAAAGAATTTGAACAGTTGGTTAAAGCACTGTGCGAGAAAGAGAGTCTTCCACAAGCATTAGAAATGCTGAAAACCAGCGAAGATGAAGAGGTTGCAGCCGCCGCTGAGTCTCTTACTGGTCAGTTTGCTCTTGCAGAAGTTGAAGGTGAAAAACGTATTTACCACGTTACGCTACAAGAAAATGAGCAAGGGGAAGAGCAAGAGTTCATCGAGCATGTGATGAACGAAGGTGATGATGTGATTCGCTTTGTTGCTTGGTTCTTTGATGCGATGTTTGAAGTGAAACGTAAAGACACCTATCAAGCCGCTGGAAAAACCTATCAGCAACCTAAACGTGTGAAATAATGTGATTTAGATCTTGTTTTTGTTTTATTTGTGATTAAAATCACACTCCTGATATCGAGGAGATAAACATGAATCACGAACTAGGCAATGCATATCTTGGTCAAATGATCGCGAAACAAGCGATGTATGAAGCACTGAATAAGCCTAAAGCGAAGAAAGCCTCTTTCTTTAAGCGTATGATGAAGAAAGTCGCGAAGTAAACGTAGCCGCTGAATTTAAAACAAAGCCCCCAAATTTGGGGGCTTTGTTGTATTAGCTTGATTGATATCTTTGTGTTGGCTAACCAAGGTTGACGACGTTATCAGGTACTTTATTTAATCCCTTCTTATTTAACCAAGTATCAAGATTGTCTGCGCCGCCAATATATTGGCCATCCATCCAGATCTGAGGAACCGTAACAGGTGTTTTTTCACCAATGATGGCTTTGACCTCTGGAATCATGCGGTAAAGAGCAGCGCTGTCTTTCACCACATCATAATATTGATATTCAACCCCTGCTTCGTCGAGCATTTTTTTCGCTTTAATGCAGTATGGACAGGTCTCTTTACCGTAAACAATGTTGCCTTTTAATGTATCGCGTTTTGTCCATTCTTGGATCACCGCTTGTACCAGCATGCCACGGTTCAGAGCCTCACCCTGGCTGATTACCTTACCTTCCACCATGACGATTGGCGCGTGCCAAGCCCCAACTTTGAGTGGTTCCCACCAGTGTGACAACCAGTCCTTTACCTCTAGTTTGATAGGTACGCCAAAGAGTTCATTCTCAAAGGTGTCACTAAGAATGTCTGTAGTCAATGTACACTCACCGCATGGGATCTTGACGCTAAATGGGCCCCAACTGCCTGCCCAACGGTAGAGCGTGATTTTGATTGGGTCTGTCATAGAATGCTCTCCTGAAGCTCTTTCCTTAATAGAAAGAGTTTCGCCGTGGTTTATTTCAGTAGCTTAGACTTTTTTGACTCCCACTGGGTGATAAAAGCCACAGAAGCAATGATGATCGCCGCCCCTAACCACAAGCGACCCGGAGGAACCCAGCCAAAGACCATCCAGCCTGCGAGTACATTGAGTGGCAATTTCGCATGGTCAAATGGCTGAACAAAAGACGCGTCGGCAACCGAGTACGCTTTTACAATGGCCCATTGTGCTAACGCGGTAATCGCCCCAGCAGCAATCAATACCATCCAGATCGTGCCACCCGTTGGTAGTTGCCAGTCTGGTAATGCGAGTAAAATATTGAATGGAGTAATCAAAATAAGTAAGTAAACGACCATCGTCGAAGGGGAGTCATCTGACGATAATTTCTTCACCATTAACGAGTAACATGCCCAGAAAAACGCGGCTCCTACAGGCAGTAAAGAAGCCCAATTGAAGTCTTCAGCCCAAGGCTCAAGGATAATCATTGCGCCAGCAAAGCCTGTCAGTGTTGCAAACCAGCGAGCAACGCCCACTTTTTCTTTCAACAATAATCCAGAACCAACGGTTGCAAAAAGTGGTGACGTCATCAGCAATGCGATGCCTTGCCAGATAGGAACAGGGTAAGCCAGTGCCCACAACCATAGCTGGATACCAATCACGGAAAGGAATACACGAAATACGTGCATACCTAAATGCTCAGTCTTGAGAGACTTTCTGATGCCGAGCGTTTTCAAGTACGGGAGGATAACAATAAGCGCAATCGCGTATTGAATGAGTGCCACTGTGGTGGATGATAAGCCAAAGTTGATACTAGCGACTTGAGCAAGGCTATTCACGACGGCAAAAGCAAGGCCTGCTGTGAGCATCCAGCTTGCGCCTTGTAGTGGGAGGTGGGATCGTTTTGTCATGGTTTTTGTTAGAGAAAAATGGTAGGCAGAATAATACGTGTTTATCGGGCGGTCGTCATCTGTCTATCTTGTTGTTGATGCTCAAAAAATTAGTACTATTAACCTTGGTTTTTATAGGTGATAAAAAGCGACTCCTCCGCACAAGATGATTTCAATACTCTTTTACGGAGGAGTCGCTGATCTGAAAAGATATTCGCCGCGAAGTAGAAGTTAAAGTCGCGTGAGCTTATCTTCGACCTGCTTGAGTGCTTGCTGGTACATGAACCATGCGCTAATACCCGCAAGGATATTACCCAGTAGCGCGCCGTAGAATATTCCTTTCAATCCCAACAGCTGTGAGCCGATCCATAAACAAGGTAAGAAAAATGCAAACAGGCGCAGCGCAGATATGGTTAAAGCTGTGTATGACTTGCCGAGTGCATTTGAGATAGAAACCATCAACATACAGATCCCAAGTGGCCCCAGACTCAGTGGTACGATCAGCAAATGCCAGTTCAGAATGTCAGTCACGCTACTTTCGCTAGTCATCAACTCGGCCAGAGGTGTCGCAAATAACCAAGTCAGTAGCGCAATCAGAAGTTGAAAACCCAACACGAACTGACACGCCAAGAGCACCAATTTTCGGATATCTTGTAAATCGCGTGAGCCAAGTAATCGTCCAACCATCGGAGGCATAGACATAGTGAGTGCCAAAACCGCGACAATAGCAAAGAATTCATAACGTGAACCCAGCGCCCATGCAGCAACGGCGGCCGTGCCGTAGCTTGCGAGCAGTTTCGTGGCCAACATGGAGGATAATGGGGGAAGCAATTGGCTGATCATGGCTGGGCCCATGATATTGGTGATAGAGCGAACGCTTTTCACCACATTTAAGTCATCCCAGTCAAAGCTAAGCCAATGGTTTTTATTTACCTTGGGTGCAACGACGAGAATCCCGATGCCAAACGACAGAATCGTGGCTATGGCTGCGCCATTAATGCCTAAGTCGAGCGTAAAGATAAAAATAGGGTCGAGCACCATATTGAGTACGCTGGTCACCATCATCATAGTGCCGGGTAACATGGTGTTTCCGTTCGCTCGGCAAATACTGTAGAAAAAGTATAAAAATGCCCCTGTCCACGCACTGATCAACCACACGATCCAGTAGCTTTCAACGATCGGAAAAACTGTGTCTGGCGCACTTAGCAGTAGCAAAATAAAATCTCTGATCAAATAAATCAGAACCGCTACGACAGCGACTCCGATGCTACCGATGGTAATAATCAGCCCACCCAGTTGTTTTGCATACTGAGTTTGCTTTGCCCCTAGTGCTTTTGAAATCACAGCAGTGGTAGCAATGCCAAGACCAACTTGAATACCAATAATGACCATTTGTATCGGCAGCGTGAAACCTTGCGCCGCAAGAGGCAGCACACCAAGTTGACCGATAAATGCACTGTCAATCAGTTGGAAACTCATCAGAGACAAAACACCAAACATCATGGGCCATGTCATTTGAAAAAGCTGACGAGCTAAAGAAGGGGAGGATCCCCGCGTTGTTGATGTCATATTAACCTTTGTTTCGGTTGGAAGTGAGTGGCATGTCGTTATCCACTGTTGTAAATCTTGGTTAAAAGGTGCAATTTCAAGCGCTAAACGGAAAAGATTCTAGCAATGGTGAATTTAGTTATCTTAAGTCCGAAATTAAGACAGTAATTCGACCAGTTCATCAAGCTGTTTCACCACAACCGAAGCATGTGCGTGAAATAAAGAGTCCTTGCCATTGGTGACTAGACAAGAGGGCATGCAAGCATTAAATGCTGCTTGCAGATCATAGAGGTAGTCACCCACGTATAAGACTTGATGAGGCTTCAGCGCCCACTCATTAGCCAAAGCAAGCAATGAATCGGGGGCGGGTTTCGGCGGGAAATGCTCGCGAGTGATAATACGAGAGATATTGAGTCGATTGTGCGTTACTTTTCTTAAAGCTGCCATTTCACAGTTACGAGTGATAATTGCAGTATGTAGGTCATTTTTTTCAATAAAGCTCAATAGTGTCAGGCAACCAGGCATAGGGGCAGAATGGGCCGCGTCATCCATTTCGTGCTGCAGTATGAGTTCGGTGGCTTTAGCACTTTGCTGCGGGCATTGAATGTCATCCACATAGGAAAGCAAATCATGCTCTTGTGGGCATCCTACTTGCTCACGTAGCCATTGAAAGTTCATGTTGGAGCTGACGAGGGTATTGTCCAAGTCAAAAACAATGGCTTTAATGTCCGACGTGTCGAGTTGTACAGCTGGCATAAAACGGACCTCAATTAACGAATACCAACCTGACAGCGTGGTCGGCTTAGCTTCGCCGACATCGGATTAATCAGATTGGCATCCATATGGGATATTAAGCGAACTCTTGCTCTAAATAAGCCACGATGTCTGATGATTCGTACATCCACTCGACTTGGCCATCTTTTTCGATTCTTAGGCAAGGCACTTTGACCTTACCACCGCCAGATTCAAGTTCACTGCGATGCTGCGGATTACTTTTCGCATCACGCAGTTCAATGTTGACGGATTGGCGCTTTATCGCGCGACGTACTTTCACACAAAATGGACAAGCTTCGAACTGATAAAGCGCCATGTTTTGTGCTTTGTTGTCGGCTTCTTTTTGCGATTCTTCTGAGCGCTTTACTCCCTTTGGAGAGAATACAAAGTTGAGCAGCAGGATAATGCGGCCCAAAAACCAACGAATAAACTTCATAACATTCCTTTAATTATAGATTTTGCTAGTGACTTTACGATATGAAAGAGCCGTTGAGCGTTGGCTCTTGCATTGACGTGGGCATTGTAGCTAAGTTGACCGTTAGAGTGTACTTATCTTGTGGTTCTTAGTGACAGTAATCCCCAATCTTTTCGCTAGTCTGGTTAAGTTTGCACGGTCTGTTTTTAACTCGCGTGCGGCTTGAGCCCAGTTAAAGTTCGCACTTGTCAGTACGGTTGTAATGATGTTTCTTTGGTATTCATCAGTGGCTTCGCGCAGCCCCATAGACCAGTCAGGGCGAGGGAGCACTTCCTTAGACTTGGAAGAGGAATCTGACGACAGCTGAGCTAATGGCTGTAATTCGCCAATATCGTTAGTTGAGACGGTAATCAATTTACCATTAGTACCGCGTGCGCGCGCTTTTAATGCGGCGCGGTTTATCACGTGTTCAAGCTCTCGCACGTTACCTGGCCAGTTATAGTTATTCAGTTGTTGCTGCGCTTCTTTACCCAACTTGATTTGCACAATGCCGAGCTTGCGCCTCGCTTGTTCTAGAAAGAATCCCGCCAGCAGAGCTACATCACCTTGGCGATCTCTCAAAGGCGGTACATCAATCGGGTAAACACTGAGTCGGTGATACAAGTCTGAACGGAAATGACCGTCTTCCACTTCTTGCTTCAAATCTCGATTGGTCGCTGCTAGTACCCGAACGTCTATGTTCTCTACTTTGTCTTGACCGACGGGTTGAATTTCGTTGTTTTGCAGTGCGCGTAAGATTTTACTCTGTGCTGCTAAAGGCAGCTCACCAATCTCGTCGAGAAAAAGTGTTCCGCCGTCTGCTAAGGCAAATTTACCCATGCGCGACTTCTCTGCGCCCGTAAACGCCCCTTTGACGTGACCAAATAGCTCACTTTCGACTAAATTTTCCGGAATCGCGGCGCAGTTTACGTAAACTAGGGGTTGCTTACGGCGATGTGACAAGTGATGAATACTTCTGGCGACCAACTCTTTACCCACGCCTGTTTCACCGTGGATCAGAATATTGAAGTTTGATGGCGCAACGACTTCGATATCAGCTCTGAGTGACTCCATTGAAATGCTTGAGCCGATAATTTCACCGCCATCGCGCTCCCACGCTTCTTCATTCAGCTCTTCGAATCGTTGCTGAGTTTGCTTTGCTTGCTGCTCAAGTTGGCTGACGGTTAATGCGACTTTTAAGGTTGAAGCTGCAATAGCGGAAAGGGCTTCAAGGCTGCGGGCTGGGATATGGTTGAAAAGATTCGGCGTCATACTATCGAGTGTGAGCACGCCCAATAGCTTGTCTGCGTAGATTAATGGTAACCCCATACATGAATGCATCGGTAGATCACCCTCGTAATCGAGCAATAAATTGTCAAATGGGTCCGGCAGCGCGCAGTCAGAATCAAATCGTACTGCGGTTTTCGATTCGCAGATCGCTTTAAAGCGAGGATGTTCCTCGACCTTAAAACGCCGACCCATGGTATCGCGTGTTAATCCTTGCATCGATAACGGCACCAAAGTATCGCCTTGCAAGGACAGCAACGCGACACAGTCGCACTGAATGGCTTTACGGATGGCATCCAGAAGTTTACTGAACCTTTCATGATCGTTGTCGCCTGCTGCAAGGCCGATGGTCATGTCGATAAGGGTTGATACAGAAATATCTTGCATCTCTTTAACCAAGTCTCTGTTTTAGAGCGTAATCTTAACTGTATGAGATTGCGCCAATGGATGTGAGTTATACTGATATTTTAGAGTCATTTAGACTCAATTGAAAGATGTCAAATTGACATTTTATAGTGCTGTTTGGGCGTCTAACCTTAGTGATAGCCTGATTTTATTAAGTTGGCACTGATCGTGCTCTGTCTAGTGAAAAACTATAAAACACTATAATCTAATCAGGAGAAGTCCATGCTCAACAATCACCATATTGAAGTCGTAAAGAGCACCATTCCACTACTTGAAAGTGCTGGCCCTGCCTTAACTCAGCATTTTTATCAGCGCATGTTTTCACATAACCCGGAACTTAAAGACATCTTCAATATGTCGCATCAGAAAACGGGTCGTCAGAGCGTGGCTCTATTTGAAGCCGTTGCGGCATATGCAAAAAATATTGAAAACTTAGAAGCATTGACTGCTGCAGTCGAACGTATTGCACACAAGCACACTAGCTTTAACATCCAGGCGGAACATTACCAAATCGTTGGTCATCACCTGATTGAAACATTGCGTGAACTCGCGCCGGAGGCTTTTACTCAAGAAGTCGAAGAAGCTTGGACAGCCGCCTACCTATTTTTAGCTCAGATCTTTATCGACCGCGAGGGTGCGTTGTATAAGGAACGTAAACAAGCAGCGGGGGGCTGGGAAAATGCTCGTGAGTTTAAAGTGGCAGAGAAGACACCAGAGTCTGAATATGTCACCAGCTTTGTGTTAGAGCCGATTGATGGTGGACAAGTGATCGACTATCGCCCAGGTCAGTACCTAGGGATTGAAGTTCAACCCACCCACGCTGAAAACGTTGAAATTCGTCAATACTCGCTTTCTCATAAGCCAAACGGTCAGAGTTATCGTATTTCAGTTAAACGCGAAGTGGGTGAGCACAACGGTTTGGTTTCTAACTTTATGCACGATGAAGTGGAGCAAGGAGACGTTGTGAAACTGTATCCACCAGCAGGCGATTTTTACTATCAAGAAAAGCAAAAGCCTGTCGTACTTATGTCTGCAGGTGTGGGTGCGACGCCAATCCAATCTATGCTTCATTCTTTGGCTCAAGATGGGAAGCAAGAAGTGAGCTACTTGTATGCGTGTAATGGCGAACAGCAGCATACCTTTAAGCAAGAAACATCAGAGCTTGTTGAGCAGCAGGGCTGGAAGCAGTTTGCTTGGTATCTGAATGAACAGGCAGATTTCGCAGGTAACATGGACATCACTCAAGTGGTCGATGAGTTACCAATCAACGAGGCGGATTTTTATATTTGTGGTCCGGTGCCGTTTATGGAAAGCGTGGTTAAGCAGCTAGAAGGGCACAGTGTAGGGCGTGAACGCATCCACTATGAAGTGTTTGGTCCTCACACTTATCTATAAAACTGCATGTGTAAAAGGCTTCCGGTTGGAAGCCTTTTCTTGTCTTTTGCCATTCACTTTCGTTATGAATTGAAGAATGACTTTAACCAGTCAAGGATTGGGTGACGCTTTTTCTCAATAGGAGAGAGCTCAATCCCCTGATAATAACTACCAAGAAACTCGGTGCGCAGTGTATTGCTGTCCAACCCTGAAATCTGCGTGATGGTTTTTGCTGTTTGTTCGGCATGATCGTTTGCGAGGCTAAAATCCATTTGTAGGTAGCCTTGCAGATAGAGCCAAAGGTGAGTAACGAAGATAAGCTGTTTTTGACTCTGGTTCTCAAAACGGGACGCGTGTTCCTCACCGAGATTATCTTTGAGTACTTTTTCCATATCACTCATCGACTCTTGGTGAGTGTGGATAAGCGTTTGTGCTTCGATATGGGCTTTGGTTAACACCCCTAATAGATGATGCGTTGCAGAGGTATTGGGCTTGTTTTGATTTACTTTGTTAAACAAAGGCTCATATTGCTCGCAAAATACATCCCACTCGGGTTTCACATTATGTGAATCCAGCAAGACATTGGCGTGTATGTTCTGTAACGCACCTTCCAGATTATTCATTAGAGTACAGCGTCTCAATTTGGATTTCGAATGAGCCTTGAGCGCTATCGACAAACACACTCTCGCCAGTAATCATCACTGAGAGGTCCATCCCGCGTTCTACTACCTGAGATAAAGCTTCGATAGCTTGCCAATTAAATCGATAAATATTGGCATTGTACTGAGGGACTTTGTTCTTAATTTGCTCCCACCATACATCGGATTTACTGTTGAAGCTGAAGACATCGACGCTTGGTGATAGGCGAGTGGCTTTCTTGATTCGATCCAGAGAAGGCTCACCGATCTCAATCCAGTGCTGAATTTGGTCGTCTAGAGATTTTACCCACAAGTCGGGCTCTTCAGTAGTTGAAAGCCCTTTGGTAAAAGAAAGATCAGGTTGGTATTTTACGCAGAAAGCCAAAATGCGGGCCATCATTCGTTCAATGGTTTCGGACGGATGTTGGGCAATCGTCAGTTGCGCTGAATCGTAGATATCTCGGTTTGTGTCAGAAAGAGAGATACGGAATTTATAAATAGTGGGTTTAAGTGCCATAACAGATATAAAAATAGCCAGCAAAAATGCTGGCTATTGTAAACTTTATTTAGCTACAAGTTAAACAGCTTTGATGTGTTCAGCTTGAGGGCCTTTTTGGCCTTGAGTGATAACGAACTCAACTTTTTGACCTTCAGCAAGAGTACGGAAACCGTCGCCTTCGATTGCTGAGAAGTGTGCAAAAACGTCAGGACCGTTTTCTTGTTTGATGAAACCGAAACCTTTAGTTTCGTTGAACCATTTAACTGTACCAGTAACAGTGTTAGACATAATGTATATCCTTGAAAAATCTTTTATAAAGCCATGACGGCACCTATAGCGTGGAAAAGGAGATTGCTATTGCGCACGACGTTACGGAAGATATACAAGAAATCCAACGAAACGGCGAATTGAACAAGAACCGTTTTCTAGCTGAGGTCAAGTTTAAAGCGAAGTACGTTTAAGTCAATCAAAATAGATAGGATTATTCGTCTATCAGTGGGGTTTTCATAAGAAACTTGCGCTAGGTATAGTTTCGAAAAAAATACCAGCAGAACTAGAATTAGTGTAATATTCTAGCAACTGCCTTATTGAGTTGTAACTCTATATCAATACGTTGCAAATTACATCTTGTAGCAGTCGATTGTAGTTAAAAATCAGGAGGGGATGATGCCCAAAAGTAATCGAAAATCAGGCGATTACCAAAACTCACTTCAGTTAGAACTTGAAGTAGGTAGAGGTAAAGTGAAAGACAATGCGTTAAAAGCGGTCGTGACAAGCCAACTGTTTAAAGTAAGAGTCGAGAAAGCGAAGAAAGGTAAAGGAAGTTTCAGCCGCAAAATGAAACACAAAGGGAAAGAGCCCTATTCAAAAGCCGCTTAGCAAGCGAAGTTTGAATAGGGCTCTTTCTTTTTACTGATAAAGCTTTTTAGTGTTCAATTTTCGGTGAGTAAATGGAGTACGCAGTGACTTGGCCAGCCACAATGGCTGAAAACATAAATAGCGCAGAAAGGCCAATGCTTGGAATCGGTAAAATGGATTGTTCAAAAACGGATTGACCCGCACTGACCAAGACTCGGCTTCCGGGAACCAAAATGATAATCCCTTGTACAATATAGATAGCTCCGGTGAGCTCCAGTTTTTTTGCTAACCAAGTACCATAGAGCGTGATTAATACCGTTGTTACCCAAGTGCCGACGACCCAGCCACTCTCAAACCCAAGATAAAATGGCCCCCACATGCCGAGTACCGCGACAGGAAGACCTAGCAGAATATCTTTGGTGCGGGCGTTAAAAATCACTCCAAGAGAAATCGACAGTAGGAATAGCCCCGCGATATGCAGCCACAGAGGCACTTCATTAACGTATTTGGTTGCTTCAGCTTGGCCCCAAATAGATTCTCCAATATTCAGCCCCATCACAATACCGACAAATAGTTTAATCAATGTAAGCGCGCTTTGCCCCAGTAAGCTTGTTCCTGAAACTAAGTCGTTGAATGCAAGGCATTCGAGTGAGTTTGCTATTGATAAACCCGGGACAAAAAGAATGACAGAGGCAATACACAGAGCCCAAACGGGTATAGCGGCGTCTGTGCTTGCGAAAAAGGCGACAAGTACCCCAGTTAATAACGCGGCAATGAACTCGACGGCTATGGCTCTTCTGGCTTTGCATACTTGCTGACTAAGCCAAATCACAAACCCCAAGAATATCGAGATATAAATCGCGTCTAGTGTGCTTCCTACCAGCATTAAATATGCAGGTGGGATGCCCATATTAGCCAAAGCAATAATCCACTTGGGATAACCGACAGGCTCTGGAATGGGTTCATTACTGGGCTGATTGATCCTGATGATCGTATTTGCCAGCAAACTCAGGTTAATAGATGCAGGTTGATGGCGCTTCATGATGACAGCGTTGTTGTCATCTGGAAACTGATAGTTAACGGTTGTTGGCGTTGCCTGAATCATGACATCAACGCCGTGTTTGCGAGCATAAAACTTGGTGAATTTTTCCAACTTATAAGGGGCACACCCTGTGCGGTGAAGGGTGTCCCCAATCTCGACGATTTTATTAATGCGGTACTCTGAAAGCATGGAAATGAAAGCCTAAAAATTTGTGACGCAAATGTAGCAGAGGTGTTGAATTGAGACGAGTTGAAATAAATTGAACAGTGGTAAAGTTCACATAAATTTACAGATTGCCGTAAATAAAAAGTGCCACTTTTGAAAACTTAAGTTTTGTTTCGCTTTAAAGCCCGGTTTTGACATCTTCTCAGCGGTGAAATGTCACAAAACCACAAAGTTATTTGTTGTCAATAATGTTGCAAATTTGTGTTGGTCTGGGGTGGTGTTAGCTTGGATTTACTTAAAGTTCAAATAGTTAAATGGCTTTTTAAAACCAGACGTTTAACTGTATATTAACATTTATGTAAGGTGTTATTTTGTATGAAAAATATACATGCATTACCCTTGATCTTTCTATTAGAAAGGGGAAAATATGAGAAAAATGAGTTTCCATAAATGAAAAGATGCTTTTTGACAGAAAAGCGAGGCAGAGTATGAAATTATTTCTTATATTGATGGTGTCAGTAACCGCGGGTGTTGCGTCGGCAGAGCATCTGCACTCTTTTCTTCTAGGTTTGTATATTTCCACTATGGCGGTGGGCGCGTGCTATTGGTTCGCTTTCCGAAGCAGCCGCTTTCCTCAATTGGCGTTGGCACTACTAATTTGCGGTTTGTTCGCGAAGATCGCAGTCACCATTGCAGGAGTCAGTTGGGGTGTCAGCCAAGGATTGATTGGTTCACCATTGGTTTTTGCTCTTTCCTACTTGTTCTTCTCTATTGTCGCGACCTATGTTTGGTTTACTTACAAAGATCGTTTAATGATGAAACGCTTGCAGCAAAGCGTCGCGTAAACCACTCTTTTTGACTTATTTATCAAAGCCAGTACTGAGAAGTGCTGGCTTTTTTGTTGAGAAAAAGAGGCGTGTTTCCCAATTATTGCGATAAATCTTCAAGAACCGTAACGAGTGATTGCAAATACGCTGAAACGAAACTTGGCTTGTTTATACTGGTGTAAGTGGTCTTAACTTGGAAGCTTGCAGCATTACTATGAAAAATACGACTCTTGCTCTTACTCTTTGTACTTTATCTTTTAGCGCTATTTCTGCACCAACTATTGTTCCCGACCCTCCACTTCTTGGAGCGAAAGGTTACATTCTGATGGATTACAATACGGGCAGTGTGTTGGTTGAAAAAAATGCTGACGATACGCTAAACCCGGCGAGTTTAACAAAACTGATGACCGCCTATGTGGCAGGTCAAGAGGTTCAGACAGGGAATATCTCACTAGAAGATCAGGTCACGATCAGCCAAAACGCTTGGGCGAAAAACTTCCCAGATTCGTCAAAGATGTTTATTGAAGTGGGGACGCAGGTCTCGCTCAGCGATTTGTATCGAGGGCTCGTTGTTCAATCTGGCAACGATGCAAGTGTGGCAATTGCAGAACATGTTGCTGGCAGTGAAGATGCCTTTGTTAGCCTAATGAATAGTTGGGCAAGCAAACTTGGCCTGACAAACACGGCTTTTGCTAATCCGCATGGATTGGATAGTGATGACTTGTATTCTACTCCAAGAGATATCGCGAAATTGAGCCAAGCAATCATACGAGACTTGCCTGCTATCTTCCCCATGTATAGTGAGCGCTCATTTACTTATAACGGTATTACGCAATATAACCGTAATGGTTTGTTACGAGACCGCAGTCTGAATGTCGATGGAATGAAAACCGGATATACCAGTGGAGCCGGTTATAGCCTCGCAACCTCTGCAACTAGTGGTGACATGCGCCTTATCAGTGTCGTGATGGGGTCGAGTAGTGAAAAAAGCAGAGAGTCGGAGAGCAAGCAACTGCTCAGTTATGGATTCCGCTTTTTCGAAACAGTCACCCCAACCAAAGCGGGAGACACACTGAGCGAAGTTAAAGTATGGATGGGAGAAAAAGACGATCTGAAAACGGGTGTGAGTGAAGACGTCTATTTAACCTTGAGTAAAGGTGACTTGCCAAAATTAAAAGCGCAAATCGAGATTGGAGATGAGCTGACTGCGCCAATTACTGCGGGCAGTAAAATTGGCGATGTCATCTATATGGCGGACGAAAACGAAGTGGCGCGAGTCGACTTGGTTGCCTTAGAGGATGTTGAGCAGGGGAGTCTGTTCAAACGTCTTTGGGACTGGGTTAAACGGCTAGTCTTCAGCTGGTTTTAACCACATAAAAACGGATGCCAACGGTGTCCGTTTTTTCATTCTCACACGACTTTACTATGAAGAGGCGCAGCTCGAGCCTCTAGACCAAACCTTTATATTGCCCTAACTATACGCTGACATGGTTCTGCAATAAAAGACTGACAATTTATGTCAACACTTATACAGGGAATCATCATGGAATTTACACAGCAAGATAGAGAAGCACTTTATAACACTTGGATGTCACAAAAATCGAAAATGCGACTGACTCAGATGGAGTTTGCGAAAAAGCTGGGTATGAATCAGCTGACTTTTTCACAAATGCTTCGTGGTGAGCAGCCTTTAAACATGTCTTTCGTTAGCCACTTTTGTCGCTTGCTGCGCCTAGAACCCAAGCAAGTAGTACCATCCTTACAAGAGCAATCGGATAATGGCCCTAAGGTCGTGTATCTGCAAAGCCGAATGAGTGTGGATGGTGAAATTCAAAATGCTTACATCGACGGCAACCAAGTTGTTGTTGAGTATGCTCACGTTGTTAAGCAGTCATAACCCTCTATTCTCTTGCTTCCCTTTGAGTGCTTAACTGCAGCGTAAGACTATTGCTAGCTATGTTTTAGTGCTACGCTTTCGGGCAGTTAAAACACTCGATATGACACCATGCTTGAAAAACAAAATTTGATAAAATTAGCGACAATGCAGATGCCGTTTGGTAAATACGCAGGTCGTATACTGATTGACCTGCCTGAAGAGTATTTACTGTGGTTCGATAAAAAGGGCTGGCCGTCTGGAGAGTTAGGGGATTTGCTCAAGTTGTGTTTAGCGCTCAAAATTGAAGGTTTAGATAGTGTCGTGAAGCCTTTGAAGCGGATGTGACCTGCCACAGAAACGCCCAATTTTTAATGAAAAGACTTATTATGAATTTTGATATCGATGCACTGAAACATCACCAATTGGTCGAAGATGGTAAACTAGAGGGATACTACATTCATCAGCCTGCTCAAGGTAGTCAGCAAGATGACAAAGCTGTTTTGGCAGAACGCCAAGCGTTGGAAAATATGGGGTATAAGGTAATACAGGTTAAAGCTAAAGGCGGGACAACAACGTTTGCCGAGGCAATGCAAAAGCTTGCGAAGAAGACGGGTCACCAGCCCAAGGAGTAAGCGAGTGTAACCTGCCACAGCCTCCTAAGTTCTTCCACGATACCATGTGCTTTCAATCAAAAGAGCCAGACCTTCAGGCTGACTCTTTTTTGCCCTGTTCTTTACTAGGGAAACAGCTTGTCAGTTAACCTCAGCATTTTGAAGCTAGGAGTCGGCTCCGTTCAATTTCCCGATTTCAAATGACTGAATAAGTTTCAGTCCATTCGGGTAATAAAGGTTTGCTCGTCATCCACAAAAGCCACAAAGCCGCCGTGATAGATAAACACCCGACCACGCCCCTCAACCAGACAGGCAAGCTGTGGGTTCAAATCTTCTTCGTTATCTTGGCTTTGAAATGTTCCGGTATCAGTGATTACGCCGCTGAGTGTAGGCAAATATCCATAAGCCCGCTTGGCTTGATCAATCAGGTTCAATTCACTGGCAGCAGAGAAGTAAGAGGGGATTGCACCGGCTTCTTCAATAAATAGAGGTTTCAGTTCTTCAAAAGCTGTAATCACCAGCCAGTCGATGCCGTTAACATGATGGATAAACATAGAGTTTCTCGGTAATTCTGGAGCAGAGATTTTATCACTACCAAGGGAGAACGTAGTAGAGGTTTAGCTGCTAAAGGCGGTAATTCTGTGTCATTTCCGACATTCACTAGGCCAACTTGAAACGCGTCTTTGCCTGAAGGCGTTTCAGTCGGCACTTTCTAAGTCAGAAGT
>NZ_BCUD01000010.1 GCF_001591105.1 Vibrio nereis NBRC 15637
TTTAACGATGACAATATGCGACACTAGCTCAGTTGGTAGAGCGCAACCTTGCCAAGGTTGAGGTCACGAGTTCGAACCTCGTGTGTCGCTCCAAACTCTTCTTCAAGTGAAATGTTCATTTGAATCGGTCACGATGACCACCGCTCTTTACTCTAATGCTGAGAAGCATCAAACCCAAAAATAACATAACTAGTCCTCCTGATTTCAGGCGGGCATTTTTATGTCTCTAATATCTATCCAGCACGGGATGTGCTCGTATTGATGAACGATGGTGAACGTATGTGAGCCAGGCTTCTTCATAACAATCAACAGACTTATCCACAAATTATTATATGTGGATAACTTAGTGGGTAACCTGATTTTACACACTGTATAAGCTTAGAATAGAAAGATCTTTTGGGAAATCATAGCTTTAAGAAAAGTACCCTTTCGGGCTCAAGTGTTTGTTTTTAATGCTTTTTTTGTTATTTATTGATGAGTCACTTAAAGTTTTTGACGATCATTAAGTAATTTTTCCTTGATCCTAGTCATTTGTTGTTGTTGTGATTAACTTCTTTGCCTATACCAAACCAAGTAATCTCGCAGTTTGTTTTCCACATTTTGGTTTTTAGAGCTGAATCAAACTTTGCAAAGCCGTGTAAGGCAGGATTTATGCATCTCTAGGCAATCCTTTTTGGACGATACGAATCAGCCTTTCTTGCTTGTTGGAAAGAGTTTGGTGCGGGATTTGAGATTGCTGCTGTTCGATAGCCCATTGGATATGTATGTCTAACACTTCACTTAACCCTTTCCTCGATTCTAAAGCGTCAACAATACTCTGTGAGTAGGGTGCATTACCCATGGCAATGGATAGGTTTCTCATCCACTGTAGGTGTCCAATACGCCTAATAGCCGAACCTTCCATGTTTTTAAGGAAGGCTTCTTCCTCCCACAGGAATAATGCAACTAAATCTGGATTGTTAAATGAGGCTCTGCGATGAAAATCGTTTTGTTCAGTGATTTCTGAGAATCGATTCCAAGGGCAGACGAGTTGGCAGTCATCGCAGCCGTATATACGATTCCCCATAGGTTTACGAAACTCTTCAGGGATCACGCCATCATATTCAATGGTCAGATAAGATATACAGCGTCTTGCATCCACAACACCATCTTCGACAATCGCTTGGGTAGGGCAAGATGTTATGCAAGCTTTGCATTTACCACAATCCCCTTGATGAGGCTCATCTATTGGTAGAGGAAGGTCAATTAATAACTCGCCGAGAAAAAACCAAGATCCGCAATCTTTATCTAAAATAAGGGAATGTTTCCCAGTCCAACCTAAACCAGCCTTCTGTGCCAAGGGGCGCTCTAAAATCGGGGCCGAATCGACAAATGGTCTATAGCCGAACTTGCCAACTTCTTGCTCTATCTTCTGACCGAGTTTCTTTAACTGGTTTCTAACGAGTTTGTGATAATCCCTGCCAAGTGCATAACGACTGATGTATGCCTGTGTGGGGGCGGACAGGTTGGAAGCAAACTGTGCTTCGGGGGGGAGGTAGTCCATGCGTGCACTAATGACACGGATAGTGCCTGGTAATAACTCTGCTGGTCGAGCGCGCATCATTCCGTGACGTGCCATCCAATCCATTTCACCGTGATAACCTGCATCTAGCCACTTTTGTAACGCGCCTTCATGTTCACTCAGGTCAACATCGCAGATCCCGACCTTCTGAAACCCGAGCTCTTGGGCCCAAAGTTTGATCTTGTTCGCAAGCTCTTGGTAGTTCATTCTGACGGCTCTGGTGAAATGGGTGGCGGATCTTAACGGATCTTATTGAACGGATCTAGCGGGTGTAAGCGACATTATTGTAAAGAAATTGCGGATTTTGGCTTTTACTTACACAACAGATCTTGTCTCTCAATTCCAACCCAGTTTACTATTCCTGTTCTTTTGAGTTTTATATAGTCACAGATTAGAGATTGATCTTCATGAGCACGAAACAATTTGCCCTTAAAGATGAGCAAGCAACGATTCAATTAGGGACCGCGCTAGCGCATATCTGCTCGCAGCAGACCACTATTTATCTACATGGAGATCTTGGCGCAGGAAAAACAACCTTTAGCCGAGGGTTCGTTCGCGCATTAGGGCATCAAGGCAATGTAAAAAGCCCAACCTATACATTGGTTGAACCTTATCAGCTCGAACAATGGCAAGTATATCACTTTGATTTGTATCGCTTGGCGGATCCTGAAGAGCTGGAGTTTATGGGTATCCGTGATTACTTTACCGCTGATGCCATTTGCTTAGTCGAGTGGCCAGAGAAGGGCGCAGGATTATTGCCAGCGGCGGATCTGGATATTGAGCTACGTTACAACGGTGAAGCGCGAGTCGTCCAACTCACTGCAAATAACGAATATGGTTGTCACTTACTTGAACAGTTGGAGCTATGTTAATCAGTAAACTGTTACGAGCTGCTTTGTCTTCTTTTCTTTTGGCTCTTTCACTTTTACCCACATTGGTTTTTGCGAATGCGCTAGAGGGTATCCGCGTATGGCCTTCGCCTGATGAAACACGTGTGGTTATAGACTTAGAATCCGAAGCCGACTACAGCTACTTTACGCTGAGCAGTCCGGAGCGTTTGGTGGTGGATTTAAAAAAGACCACCTTGAGCACCAAACTGCCGATAAAAGTTGGTGATAGCCCGGTTTTAACCAAGATTCGAAAAAGCTCTCCGCCAGAGAAAACGACGTACCGACTTGTTTTTGAAATTAAAAAGAAAGTTAGTGCGCAACTCTTTAAATTAGCCCCTACGCCGGGTGGTCAATATGGCCATCGATTAGTGATTGATTTGCCTCACGACAAGAGCTCTTCATCGGCTTCTAGCCCGAAAACTGACTCTTCTAATCAAGCGTCAGTAAGCCGAGATATTTCTCATTTGTTAGGAAACTCAGAGATTGTGGTCGCGATTGATGCGGGTCACGGTGGGGAAGACCCAGGCTCGATTGGCCCAACACGTAAGTATGAAAAACATGCGACCTTAGCGATTTCGAAAAAGCTTGCTGATCGAATTAATGCCGTTCCTGGTATGAAAGCCGTGTTGACTCGTCGCAGCGACTACTTTGTAAACCTCAATAAGCGTTCGGAGATTGCGCGTAAGAACAAAGCGCACTTACTGGTATCGATCCACGCTGATGCTTTCCGCTCACCAAAACCTCGAGGCGGCTCAGTATTTGTGCTGAATACCCGTCGTGCCAATACCGAAATCGGTCGTTGGGTGGAAAACCATGAGGCACAGTCACAGTTACTGGGTGGTGCGGGTGAAGTGTTGGCAAAGAACAACAAAGATAAAAATATAAGCCAGACTCTGTTGGATTTGCAATTTAGTCACTCGCAAAAAGAAGGCTACAAAGTGGCTAGCAAAATACTGCGAGAGATGTCGCGTTCAGGGATCTACTTACATAAAAAAGAGCCAGTCAATGCAAGCTTAGCGGTACTGAAGTCACCGGATATTCCGTCTGTTCTGGTTGAAACTGGCTTTATTTCAAACCCAACCGAAGAACGGTTACTGTTCCAACGTCGTCACCAAGACAAGTTGGCACGCTCTTTATCGAAAGCGATCGTTCAGTACTTTGAAGCGAATCCGCCTGAAGGCACTATGTTTGCGAATCGCGGCAAGGCAATCAAACATAAAGTCTCCCGAGGCGAAGCTCTGTCGTTGATTGCTAAGAAGTACGGAACCACGACAAAAGCGATTATGCAGGCCAATAAGCTGAAAAACAGCCGCATTGCTATTGGCCAAGTACTGACCATACCGGGGGCGAATGCTCACCTAGCCGCGTCGAAGCCGGTCAGTAAGGTAGAGAGAACAACGGTTGTACACAAAGTTCAGCGCGGCGAGTATTTAGGAAAAATAGCGGCTCGCTATAGCGTGTCAGTTTCTGATATTAAGCGAGACAACAAGCTTAAGTCAGACACCCTAAAGTTGGGTCAGAAACTGAAGATAACCGTGACTCAAAAAGCGAAACCAGAACGTAAACACAAAGTAGAGCGTGGTGAATTCCTTGGTAAGATTGCAAACAAGTACAATGTCAGTGTACGCAGTCTTCGTGAGGCCAATAACCTTAGAACCGATACACTATCGGTTGGACAAGTTCTGATCATTCCTACGAATTAAGTGTGATAGCAGTATGACGATTAAGATTTTGCCAGCAAGGCTAGCCAACCAAATTGCTGCAGGGGAGGTGGTCGAAAGACCTGCCTCTGTAGTGAAAGAACTGGTTGAGAATAGCTTGGACTCAGGAGCCACTCGGATCGATATCGATATCGAGAAAGGCGGTGCGAAGCTCATCCGAGTCAGAGATAACGGCAAAGGCATTGTGAAGGGTGAATTGGGTTTAGCCTTAAGTCGTCATGCTACGTCAAAAATACACACCTTAGATGATCTTGAAGCCATCATCAGTCTTGGCTTTCGTGGCGAGGCTTTAGCGAGTATCAGCTCTGTCTCTCGTTTAACCATCACGTCTCGCCCAGCAACGCAGGATCAAGCTTGGTCTGCGTATAGTGAAGGCAGGGAAATGGCAGTCAAGTTACAGCCGACTGCGCACCCTATTGGTACCTCGGTCGAAGTCTTGGATCTGTTTTTTAATACGCCAGCAAGGCGTAAGTTTCTGCGGACTGAAAAAACAGAATTTAGCCACATTGATGAGCTGCTAAAGCGCATTGCGCTCAGTCGTTTTGATGTCACCATTAACCTTCGCCACAATGGAAAGTTAGTGAAGCAGTATCGGGCAGCAAAAACCGAAGCACAGCTTGAAAAGCGTATCGCGTCGGTATGCGGGAATAACTTTGTCCGACATATGCTGAAGATTGAACTAGAGCATCAAGGGCTTAAATTACACGGTTGGATAACCACGCCTGAAGGGGCAAGGCAGCAGAGCGATTTGCAATATTGTTATGTGAATGGCCGTATGATGCGCGACAAATTGATCAATCATGCGATTCGTCAAAGTTATGAAACCAGCTTGCGCCCGGATCAATTTGCCACTTATGTGCTTTTCATTGAACTGGATCCTCATCAGGTTGATGTCAATGTTCATCCGGCAAAACACGAAGTGCGTTTCCACCAAGCTCGTCTTGTACATGACTTTATCTATCAAGCATTGAGCGATGGTCTAGCGCAGAGTGCGCATATCGACAAACCGGAGATCAAGCCATCTGCTTTTCACATGGAAGGTGAAGAAAAGCCTCCTGTAGACAAAGAAGCAAGTACGGGGGTGAAAGCTGAAGAGGCTGCAGTACCTAAGCGCGTCTATCAAGCGATAGAGCGAACGCCTGATTACCCACGTAAGCAAGGGGGAGGCTTTGAGCCATCTTCGCACGCAGACACACAGTTAAGAGAAGCGCCAAGTCGAAGCGAATGGGTCGAGTCACGCACAACTGCTTCGCCCAAACAGCAGCAAAGATACAGTGATCCCGCACCGAGCAAACAAGAAGTAAAAGCTTACCGAGAGTTAATGCAAACCTCCGAGCTTGAACATGCAGGTGAAGTGACGCCTTCTTCAGCAAGCAACGAGACGCAACAAAGTCGCGGCAGCAAAGGTAATGAGTTTGACCAGCCAATCGAAAGTCTGGGCAAAGCGATTTGTATGGTTCAAGGCCAATACTTGATGACGGCAGACAAGCACGGCGCCAGATTAGTTTCACTAATCAAAGCTGAATGGTTACGGACTGTGGGGCAACTCTTACCACGGGAAAGCAACCTGAAATCACAACCCTTACTGGTCCCGTTATCGCTGAAGCTGGATGAAACCCAAGTCTCAACCGCAACTCAGCTTCAGTCTCTGCTCATGACCATGGGCATAGAACTCAAACAGCGCTCAAGTACCTCATTGATGGTGATGGGAGTGCCTCAACCACTTAGGCAGCAAAATCTACAGCAATTAATACCAGATCTGTTATCTTACGCCGCCTCTAATTCAGAAAGTGAAGTGAACTTTTCATCTCGCCAGTTATCACATTGGTTAGCTGCTCAGGTGGCACCAGTGAAAAGCGACTACACTTTGTCGGAAGCTATTCAAATCATCTCAGAAGTTGAGCAGCTATGGCAGGGAGAGCTCCCACTTCATGATAAGAATTTTGTACGGCCTGTCGACTTCACTGCAACACTCGCAGCACTGAAATAATTATGAAAAAAGAATTACCGTTGGCTCTATTTTTAATGGGGCCTACTGCATCAGGAAAAACTGAGCTGGCTATCCGATTACGTCAGAAATACCCGGTGGAAATCATTTCTGTAGACTCAGCTTTGATCTACAAGGGTATGGACATCGGTACGGCTAAGCCAGATGCACAAGAACAAGCATTAGCGCCACACCGATTGATCGATATTCTGGACCCTAGTGAAGCGTACTCAGCGGCAGACTTCCGTCGCGATGCGCTCAACGAAATGAATAAGATCGCGGCAGAAGGCAAGATCCCACTTTTAGTCGGCGGGACGATGCTCTATTACAAAGCGTTATTAGAAGGTTTATCACCGTTACCTGCAGCAAACCCTGAGGTGCGTCAGCAAATTGAGCAAGAAGCATTGACTCACGGCTGGGACGTGCTGCACGATCAGCTGAAATTGATTGATCCTGTTTCAGCAGAAAGAATTCACCCGAACGATCCACAAAGATTGTCAAGAGCATTGGAAGTTTATCGTATTTCGGGTAAAACATTGACTGAGCTGACTCAGACTAAAGGAGAGGCATTACCTTTTAGAGTCAAACAGTTTGCTATAGCTCCCAAGGAAAGGGCTGAACTCCACCGTCGTATCGAATTACGTTTCGAAAAAATGATGGCTGCGGGATTTGAAGGTGAGATGAAAGCGTTGTTTGCGCGAGAAGACCTTCACCCAGATTTGCCATCGATTCGTTGTGTTGGATATCGACAGATGTGGGAATATTTGGAAGGTAATTGCACATTAGATGACGCGATATTTAAAGGCATCTGTGCAACCCGCCAATTGGCCAAGCGACAAATTACCTGGTTGCGCAGCTGGGATAATTTAACTTGGTTAGATAGCGAGAACATTGACGAGGCGTTTGAAACGGTATCGAATGCAATAGCATCCGCAGGTTTTAGCCGTGTATAATGTGATCGCTTTTGCGTGAATGTACCCTGTAAAGGATCTGTTACTTGAAATTTCGATTCAAAGTCGTCATAACAGGTAGGGGCAGGGTGTTTTTTATTCGTTTAGCTCAGATGCAAAAGCCGCACCTTGATGCAGCACCACTAGCTAAATAACTAAAACAAAATTACAAAATAAGGAAAATAAAATGGCTAAGGGGCAATCTCTACAAGACCCATTCTTAAATGCATTACGTCGTGAACGTATTCCAGTATCTATCTACCTTGTAAACGGAATTAAACTACAAGGTCAGATCGAGTCTTTCGACCAGTTTGTTATTCTGCTGAAAAACACGGTTAACCAAATGGTGTACAAGCACGCGATTTCTACTGTCGTGCCAGCTCGTCCAGTGAGCCACCACAGCGGTGAGCGTCCTCAAGGTGGTGAGCGTCAGCAGGAGAAATCAGAAGATTAATTTTCTGAACAGTAACATTACTAAAAAATTAAGGAGTTGGTTGCTTGTTTGACCGTTATGAAGCCGGTGAGCGAGCCGTACTTGTTCATATCAACTTCACGCAAGATGGGGAGTGGGAAGATCTCAACGAATTTGAAATGTTGGTATCTTCAGCTGGTGTTTCTACGTTACAAGTCGTAACCGGGAGCCGCCAGTCACCACACCCCAAATACTATGTCGGAGAGGGTAAAGCCCAAGAAATTGCACACGTCGTGCAGTCAACTGAGGCTGACATCGTGATTTTTAATCACTCCCTCTCTCCTGCCCAAGAACGTAACCTCGAACAGCTATGCCAATGTCGTGTATTGGACCGTACAGGCCTAATCCTCGATATATTTGCTCAGCGAGCCCGTACGCATGAAGGTAAATTACAAGTTGAGCTAGCTCAGCTTCGTCATATTTCCACCCGACTGATCCGGGGTTGGACTCACCTTGAAAGACAAAAAGGTGGTATCGGTTTACGTGGTCCAGGTGAAACTCAGTTAGAAACTGACCGACGTTTATTGCGTGATCGTATTAAAGCTATTTTGCGCCGCTTAGATAAAGTTGCCAAGCAGCGTGAACAAGGTCGCCGTGCTCGAAATCGAGCGGAAATCCCTACGGTTTCCTTAGTTGGTTATACCAACGCAGGGAAATCAACGTTGTTCAACCGAATTACAGAAGCAGGCGTTTATGCTGCCGACCAACTGTTTGCGACACTGGATCCTACTTTACGTAAGATTGAGTTAGCCGATGTTGGCCCTGCAATCTTGGCAGATACCGTCGGATTTATTCGTCACCTGCCACACGATTTGGTTGCTGCGTTTAAAGCAACACTTCAAGAAACGCAAGAAGCTGACATTTTGTTACATGTTGTTGATGCCAGTGATGAGCGTTTTCGTGAGAATATTCAAGCCGTTCATGATGTCTTAGCAGAGATTGATGCCGATGAGGTGCCTGCTTTAGTCGTGATGAACAAGATCGATAATCTCGATGGTCAGAAACCTCGTATAGAAAGAGACGACGAAGGTGTCCCTCAAGCTGTATGGGTGTCTGCAATGGAAGGTCAAGGTATTGATCTTTTATTTGAAGCGCTGACTGAACGTTTAGCAAGTCAGATGGTTCAGCACCAATTGCGAATTCCTCCACAGCATCAAGGGCGGCTTCGCAGTATATTCTTCCAAATGAAATGTATTCAGCAGGAAGAGTATGATCAAGATGGTAACTTGTTGATAAATGTTCGCATGCAACAAGTGGATTGGTCTAGACTTGAAAAAAGAGAAGAGGCAGATTTACGTGGCTTTATAGTTACTTAAATGACTGCTACAGTATAACGTCATATCAAATGATGGAGCTTTCTAATGGCGTGGAATGAGCCTGGTAATAACAACGGCAACAATGGCCGCGATAATGACCCGTGGGGTAATAATAATCGCGGTAACAAAGGTGGCCGTGATCAAGGACCGCCAGACTTGGACGAAGTATTTAACAAACTGAGTCAGAAACTGGGTGGAAAGTTTGGTGGTGGTAAAGGTGGCAAAGGCCCTTCTATCGGCGGAGGCGGTGCACTAGGTATTGGTGTAATCGCAGCTATCGCTATAGCAATTTGGGTATTTGCTGGCTTTTACACCATCGGTGAAGCGGAACGTGGTGTCGTTCTACGACTAGGTAAATACGACAGAGTGGTCGATCCTGGTCTGAACTGGCGTCCACGCTTTATTGACGAAGTAACCCCTGTCAATGTACAGGCAATTCGTTCTCTACGTTCATCGGGTCTCATGCTGACTAAAGATGAGAACGTAGTGACCGTTGCTATGGATGTTCAGTACCGCGTTGCTGACCCGTACAAATACCTATTCCGTGTAACGAATGCTGATGATAGCTTACGCCAAGCAACGGATTCAGCTCTTCGTGCAGTAATCGGTGACTCTTTGATGGACAGTATTCTGACCAGTGGTCGTTTGTCGATTCGTCAAAATACTCAGGTGACACTAGAAGATATCGTTAATAACTATGACATGGGTATCGAAGTCGTTGCGGTCAACTTTGAAGATGCTCGCCCGCCGGAAGAAGTGAAAGATGCGTTTGATGATGCCACAGCATCACGTGAGGATGCGCAAAGGTTCAAACGTGAAGCTGAAGCGTACCAAAACGACATTATTCCTAAAGCCAAAGGTCGTGCGGAGCGTTTGCTGAAGGAAGCACAAGGTTATAGCGAACGAGTAATCAATGGTGCATTGGGTGAAGTAGCTCAGTTTGAGAAACTGCTACCAGAATATCAAGCCGCGCCAGAGGTAACACGTAATCGTCTTTACTTAGATACGATGGAAAAAGTGTACACCAATAGCTCAAAAGTACTGATTGATTCGGAGTCGAGTGGCAACCTGTTGTATTTACCGATTGATAAACTCACAGGCAGCCAAAGTGGAACCAAAAATAACACTGTGACAGAAACGTCTACGTATGATCGGATCGAGTTGGAACCACACACTAGTAGCCAGAGCACTGATTCGGGCTCACGTTCTACTTCACGTCAAGGGAGATACTAATAATGCGTAAGTTAATGATCCCTGTATTGGTAGTCGCATTGGCGCTGATGCTTATGTCGCTATTCGTGATTCCTGAAGGAGAGCGTGGCATCGTAATTCGATTTGGTCGTGTGTTGAAAGACAACAATGAAATCGCACGTATTTACGAGCCAGGCCTGCATTTTAAAATGCCGTTGTTTGACCGCGTGAAAACACTAGATGCGCGTATTCAGACCATGGATGGCCGTTCAGACCGTTTCGTAACGTCGGAGAAAAAAGACGTGATCATCGATTCGTACGTCAAATGGCGCATCGAAGACTTTGGTCAGTACTACCTAGCGACGGGTGGTGGTAACTCTGCAACAGCACAGACACTTCTGAGCCGTAAAGTAACTGACGTCCTTCGTTCTGAGATCGGTTCTCGCGAAATCAAGCAGATCGTATCTGGTCCGCGCAATGACGATATTCTGCCGGACAGCGCGGATAGCGATGTAGTTACGACTGAAGCCGCGAAAGAAGCGTTAGAAGTCGACGGTGAGCGCGATATCATCATGAAGAACGTATTGAATGATACGCGTAAAGATGCAATGGAAGATCTAGGTATCCATGTCTTTGACTTCCGTATGAAGAAAATCAACCTTCCAGACAGCATCAGTAAGTCAATCTATGACCGTATGAGAGCTGAACGTGAATCAGTTGCAAGGCAGTTCCGTTCACAGGGCCGAGAGCAAGCGGAAATTATTCGTGCGCAAGCGGAACTGGAAGTGGCGACTATTCTGGCGGAAGCGGATAAAACCGCTCGTGTAACTCGAGGTGGTGCGGATGCGGAAGCGGCGAGTATCTACGCGAAAGCTTTCAATAAGGATCCTGAGTTCTTTGGCTTTATCCGTTCATTGCGAGCTTACCAGTCATCGTTTAAAGACAAGAGTGATATTTTGGTACTTGACCCGAACAGTGAGTTCTTTAAATACATGAACCAGTCTTCGGGCGAAAGCGCTAAATAATTGCACACTATTGTATAAAGGCTCCCTTGCGGAGCCTTTATTTTTTATTGGAATAAGAATATGTCTAATTCACTTTGGGTGGCGCTTGGTTTAGTTCTGATTGTCGAAGGACTCGGGCCGTTAATTGCGCCGAATGGCTGGCGTAGAATGGTCGCAGAATTGAGTCAACAACCGGATAATCAATTAAGGCGAATTGGCGGCTGTCTTGTGGTTGCGGGTGCGGTGATTGCTTACGTCTTTAGCTAATTAAATGCACCGCACGCTACTTATCTTAATAGTGGGGCGGAGGTGTTTCTTCTGATGGATCGGCTAAGTTGGACGAATCCATATTCTTAACTTTGCCAACCACATATTTCATTTGATCCTGCATTTTCGTGATCAGCAGTTGCTGCTGACTTAATGCATCGTTGAGTGAATCAATCGTCTGTTCCTGAAACGCTAGCTGACACTCTAAGTCGTTGATGCGGTTTTCCAACTGTTCAATGTATTGTTCGTTCATATCAGGTCAACAGCCTCTAATAATCTACTTGCCAAGCTTGAGCGATCCCAGCTGATGTTGCAGAGACCACACGGTTTTGATTGTCAAAAGCAGCATCATACACGACCGCACGGGGAGGGCGAGTATCTTTTAATGGCTCAGCCTCAAATCCATCCACTCGTTTCCCACTTCCCACATCCCAAACCATGATTCGGCTTGATGGCGTACCGGTAACTAAATATTTACCGTCGTCAGAAAAGCGAGCGGTGGAAAAAATCAGTTGGCGTGAGAAGCTACTCAGCTCTGAAACCATTTCTCCTGTCTCTAAATCCCATACTCTGGCTTGATTGCCACCATCAGAGGTGAAGGCGTACTTTCCGTCGCGGTGGAGTGCGACCCGGTTGATGCGTTGCTCATGTTCAAACGTCTTAAGTATTTGTCCCGTCTCAGTGTTCCACAGGTAGGCGATATAATCGTTGCCACCTGATAACGCATAGCGACCATTGGGTGATATCGCAACAGAGTTGACTTTTTCATTATGGGCAAGGAACTCTAAACGACGACCAGTGACTAAGTGAACATAGATCGTTTTGCCATTCGAAAGACCAAGTAACACTTGCTCGCCATTATTGGTAATGTCGATATCACGGATAAGGCCATCTGAAATAGACCATAATCCCTTAGCCTGCGCCCAGGCTAAGTCCCATACGGCAAAGTTCATTTGTGTTGCAGTGACGGCAAAGCGACTATTATCTGATATGCGGATGTGGGATACCGTATTAGCTTGAGGGTCTTGAGCACCGAGTGACGCCAGTTTTTGGTTGTCATACAGATCCCAAAGTACGAGCTGGTGCTCTTTGGAGTAGAGAAGGGCAAAGCGAGCATCTCGGCTTAAAGCGAAACTGGTCGAGCCGTGCGGCTCTAAATTCCAACGCTGTTGATCACTGGTGGAGAAAAAGCATCCATTTAACGTGGTGATGACAATCGTTATAAGTAGAGTGTTAAAAATTATTCGTATCAAGTCCAATTATCCACTTGGTTTACGTTTATTTCATACGCATATTGGTTATATTGGTACAACATGCAAATGCGCACCAGTCTTTCTTAAAGATTTGTGCACAAAGACAAAATGTCTCAATTGGAGAGTTCAATGAAATCATTTTTTAAAGTGTCACTGCTTGCAGCAACTGTTGCACTAGCTGCTGGCTGCCAAAAGGAAGAAGAGCCTAAAACAGAAGCTGCACCAGCGGCAGAAGCCGTACAAGCTGAGACTGGCAAAGCGGTTCACTTTAAAACCGAAGATGACAAAGCAGCATACGCAATCGGTGTTTCTTTTGCTAACTACTTGAATACGAGCTTAGATAAGCCAAATGAAATTGGCATCACTCTAAACAAAGACCTAGTGCTTAAAGGTATTGAGCATGTATTTGCTGGTAACCCTGAGCTGAATGAAGAAGAAACTCGCGCGGCGTTGGAAGCATTAGACAAGCGTGTAGCGGAAACCATGCAAAAGCAAGCGGCTGAAAAAGCAGAAGCGGCTAAGAAAGCGGGTGATGAGTTCCGCGCTGAGTTCGAAAAGCAAGAAGGCGTAAAGAAGACTGAATCTGGTCTTCTATACCAAGTGATGACGTCAACTGAAGGTGAAATGCCGAAAGATACAGATACAGTTCAAGTGCACTACAAAGGCACGTTGACTGATGGCACACAATTCGACAGCTCTTACGACCGTGGTGAACCAGCAACATTCCCACTTAACCGCGTAATTCCAGGCTGGACGGAGGGCGTTCAGCTAATGCCTGTAGGCTCTAAGTTTAAGTTTGTTATCCCACCAGAGCTTGCATATGGTGAACAAGACACGCCGACAATTCCTGCCAACTCGACGTTAGTCTTTGAAGTGGAATTGCTAAAAATTGAAAGTGCAGAAGAGACTAAATAATAATTAGTAACCGACTTTTACTACACAAGGCCTGGCTTATGCTGGGCCTTTTTAGTTGTCTGGCACGAAATTAGGTGTGAATTATTTGTTCTAAATCACTAGATGACTGCTTAGCTAGGTGTTCTCATCAAAAATTCTGATAAACTTACACTAATTTGTTGATTTTTCGCTCGAAGGCTTAAACGTGACAACTACAGAAACAGTAAACACGGATATGTTGCTCGAAATGGAATCTGTTAATGTGATGCCATTTAGCGAGCACGATAAAATAATTCTAAGATCATACGAAGCAGTTGTGGATGGTATCGCAAGCCTGATTGGCCCTTTCTGCGAGATTGTCCTTCACTCCTTAGAAGACCTAAATACCTCTGCGATCAAAATCGCTAATGGTGAAAACACTGGTCGTCAGGTGGGTTCTCCGATCACCGATCTTGCACTAAAAATGCTTAAAGATATTGAAGGTTCGGAACGTAACTTTTCTCGTTCTTATTTCACGCGCGCCAAAGGTGGCGTGTTGATGAAGTCGATCACGGTTGCTATTCGCAATGGTGAAAATCGCGTGATCGGGTTATTGTGTATTAACGTCAACCTTGACGCACCCTTCTCTCAAGTCTTGCAGTCTTTCATGCCTACGGAAGAAGCAAAACAAGCGGCCTCATCGGTTAACTTTGCCAGTGACGTAGAGGAGCTGGTGGACCAGACTGTAGAACGCACCATTGAAGAGATCAACGCGGATAAATCCGTATCCAACAATACTAAAAACCGTCAGATCGTTATGGAGCTGTATGACAAGGGGATCTTTGATATTAAAGATGCCATCAACCGCGTGGCAGAACGTTTAAACATATCGAAACACACTGTGTACCTTTATATTCGTCAGCGTAAAACTGAGGACGAAGAAAGTTGAGTCAATTAACTTACACCTTAGTCGTGAATGGTTCGATTTACGGCAGCCAATCTGCACGCAGTGCGTATCAGTTTGCTCAAGCGGTGCTAGAAGAAGGTCATAAGCTGGTCAGCGTGTTCTTTTATCAAGATGGCGTAACCAATGGCAGTGCGTTAACGGTGCCTGCTAATGATGAGTTTGACTTAGGTAAAGCTTGGCAGAGTTTGGCGCAGGAACATCAAGTTCGTTTAGAAACCTGTGTCGCAGCGGCGTTGCGTCGTGGCATTGTTAGCGAAGATGAAGCCAGTCAACATGGTTTGGTTCAAAGTAATCTTGCCGAAAACTTTACTCAAGCAGGCCTAGGTAGCTTAGCCGAAGCGATGCTAATGCAAGACAGAGTGGTGCAGTTTTGAGTCAGTTAACTTATCTATTTCGCAGCGCGCCACACGGCAGTGCAGCGGGTCGTGAAGGTGTGGATGCGCTGCTCGCGGCCTCTGCGTATTGCGAAGATATCAGCGTGATATTTTTGGGTGATGGTGTTTATCAGCTGCTAAGTGGGCAGCAGCCTCAATCGATTCTCAGTAAAGATTACGCACCGATGCTGAAACTGTTTGACCTCTACGATATCGAGCAGGTCTACGTGTGCCATTCTTCGTTGGCCGAGAGAGGCTTGGCTCAAGCCGACTTAATTATTGATGCCGAAATGTTGGATGTAGACCAAGTACAAGCTAAGCTACATCAAGCCAGCAAGCTGTTATCATTTTAAGGAATACAGTCGATGTTACATATCGTCAAATCCCCTTGCGTATTAGAAGAACTTAACACCGTCGTTGATGTGTCAGATGACGTTCTTTTGATTGAGGGCGCCGTGTATGCAGCCAATCCCCAACACAGAGACTTCGCAAAAGTGAAAGGGCTGAACGTTTCAGCACTTATCAACGACTTGGACGCGAGAGGCATCGCAAATCGAGTGAGTCCCTCGGTCTCAGTGCTGGACTATCGTGGTTTTGTTTCGTTGACAGTGAAGCATTCGAGTTCGTTGACTTGGGGGTAGTTTTTCTCCGTCCTTTCTCCTTTACGGTTGAATCACCCTATTGAACAAAAAAGATCCGTTTATTCCTTGACACACCTCTCACTGCTGCATAGAATTTTGCGTCCCTAACTGCAATGGCGGCTAGGGATAGATTTTTCACAAAGCTTACTTTTAAGTAATTCAGGAGCTAGTTAATGGCAACTATTAACCAGTTGGTACGTAAGCCTCGTGCAAAGCAAGTTGTTAAAAGCAACGTGCCTGCACTAGAAGCGTGCCCACAAAAACGTGGTGTATGTACTCGTGTTTACACTACTACACCTAAAAAACCTAACTCAGCACTTCGTAAAGTTTGTCGTGTACGTCTGACAAACGGCTTCGAAGTTACATCGTACATCGGCGGTGAAGGTCACAACCTTCAAGAGCACTCAGTTGTTCTAATCCGTGGTGGTCGTGTTAAAGACCTTCCAGGTGTGCGTTACCACACTGTTCGCGGCGCACTAGACTGTGCTGGCGTAAATGACCGTAAACAAGGTCGTTCTAAGTACGGTGTGAAGCGTCCTAAGTCTTAATGGATTCCGTTAAGTAAGGCCAAACACTAAATTAATTTGTAATTTTGAAGAAACTGAAAAGTTTTGGATAACCTGAAGAAGACAACGGAGAATATTCCATGCCACGTCGTCGCGTTATTGGTCAGCGTAAGATCCTTCCAGATCCAAAGTTCAAATCTGAACTGCTGGCAAAATTCGTTAACATCCTAATGGTTGACGGTAAAAAATCTACTGCAGAGAAAATCGTTTACACTGCACTAGACACAATGGCTGAGAAATCTGGTAAAGATCACTTAGCTGTATTTGAAGAAGCTCTTGAAAATGTTCGCCCAGCGGTAGAGGTTAAATCTCGCCGTGTTGGTGGTTCAACTTACCAAGTTCCTGTAGAAGTACGTCCGGTTCGCCGTAACGCACTTGCTATGCGTTGGGTAGTTGAAGCTGCGCGTAAGCGTGGTGAAAAATCTATGGCTGCTCGCCTAGCTGCTGAAATGCTAGACGCGTCAGAAAACAAAGGTACTGCTGTTAAGAAACGTGAAGACGTTCACCGTATGGCAGAAGCAAACAAAGCGTTTGCTCATTACCGCTGGTAATACCTTTTCAGTGCTGCAAGGTTCCTTGCAGCACTTCTTTAGTTCCTATGCCTATGCTAGGAACTATTGCTATATCTAGGGGATAGCATTTTTAGTTATAGCAATAGTCCCTATCTCTAAGTTAAGAGGATTCAATCGTGGCTCGCAAAACTCCTATTGAGCGCTACCGTAACATCGGTATCTGTGCTCACGTAGATGCAGGTAAAACAACCACTACTGAACGTATTCTGTTCTACACTGGTCTGTCTCATAAAATCGGTGAAGTTCACGATGGCGCAGCAACCATGGACTGGATGGAGCAGGAGCAAGAGCGTGGTATCACTATCACTTCTGCTGCGACGACTACCTTCTGGCGTGGTATGGAAGCACAATTCCAAGAACATCGCGTAAACATCATTGATACTCCTGGACACGTTGACTTTACTATCGAAGTAGAGCGTTCTCTTCGTGTACTTGACGGTGCTGTAGTTGTGTTCTGTGGCTCATCTGGTGTTGAACCTCAGTCTGAAACTGTATGGCGTCAAGCAGATAAATATCACGTTCCGCGTATGGTGTTTGTGAACAAGATGGACCGCGCAGGTGCAGACTTCCTACGCGTTGTGGACCAAATTAAAAATCGTCTTGGTGCGAACCCAGTTCCTATCCAGCTGAATGTTGGTGCGGAAGATGAGTTCAGAGGAGTCATCGACCTTATCAAGATGAAAATGATCAACTGGAATGAAGCCGATCAAGGCGTGTCATTCACTCTTGAAGATATTCCAGCTGACATGATTGAGCTTGCCGAAGAATGGCGCAACCATATGGTTGAGTCGGCTGCTGAAGCTAGCGAAGAACTGATGGATAAGTACCTTGAAGAAGGCGAACTGTCAGAAGCTGAGCTAAAGCAAGGTCTTCGTACTCGTACACTAAACAACGAAATTGTACTGGCTACTTGTGGTAGTGCATTCAAAAACAAAGGTGTACAAGCTGTACTAGACGCTGTGATCGAATTCTTGCCATCGCCAGTTGACGTACCTGCAATTAAAGGTGTCGACGAAAGAGAAAATGAAGTTGAACGTCACGCAGACGACAACGAACCGTTCTCTGCACTAGCGTTTAAGATCGCGACTGACCCGTTTGTGGGCACGCTAACTTTCATGCGTGTTTACTCAGGCGTTGTAAACTCAGGTGATGCTGTTTACAACTCTGTAAAACAGAAGAAAGAGCGTTTTGGACGTATCGTGCAGATGCACGCCAACAAGCGTGAAGAAGTCAAAGAAGTTCGCGCGGGTGATATTGCAGCGGCTATCGGCCTGAAAGACGTGACAACAGGCGACACTCTATGTGACCAGAACCACAAAGTGATTCTGGAACGTATGGAGTTCCCTGAACCAGTAATTCAGATTGCTGTAGAACCTCGTTCTAAGGCAGACCAAGAGAAAATGGGTATCGCGCTAGGTAAACTGGCAGCAGAAGATCCATCTTTCCGCGTAGAAACGGACGACGAGACAGGTCAAACTCTGATCTCTGGTATGGGTGAGCTTCACCTAGACATCATCGTTGACCGCATGAAACGTGAATTCAATGTTGATTGCAACGTTGGTAAACCTCAGGTTGCTTACCGCGAAACTATTCGCGGCACATCTGAAGTGGAAGGTAAGTTTGTTCGTCAATCTGGTGGTCGTGGTCAATACGGTCATGTTTGGATCAAACTTGAGCCTTCTGAGCCTGGCGAAGGTTTCGTATTCGTAGATGAAATCGTGGGTGGCGCTGTTCCTAAGGAATACATTAGTTCAGTAGCGAAAGGTATCGAAGAGCAAATGAATAGCGGTGTATTGGCTGGTTACCCAGTTCTAGACATCAAAGCAACTTTGTTCGATGGTTCTTACCACGATGTTGACTCTAGCGAAATGGCGTTTAAGATTGCCGGTTCGATGGCATTCAAGAAGGGTGCGCTTGAAGCGCAGCCGATTATTCTTGAGCCAATGATGAATGTTGAAGTAACGACTCCAGAAGATTGGATGGGTGATGTTGTCGGTGATTTAAACCGTCGTCGCGGCATTATCGAAGGTATGGATGAAGGTGTGGCTGGTATTAAGATCGTCCGCGCTCAAGTACCACTTTCTCAAATGTTTGGTTACGCAACAGACCTACGTTCTGCAACTCAAGGCCGCGCGTCGTACTCAATGGAATTCAACGAGTACGCAGAAGTGCCTAAGAACTTTGCAGATGCAATCATTGCAGAGCGTGGTTACTAATAAAATGTACTGATCTTCGAAAAGAGTGCTACTTTTTTTAAGATCAATACGTCCAAATATTGCGCTGACGGACGTTGGCGCATAAAATAGCAAATTCTGGCGCGTCGAGGTCAATAATGATCCCGGCGAATCATAACTAGGAAGGAACACGATCGTGTCTAAAGAAAAATTTGAACGTACTAAACCGCACGTTAACGTTGGTACTATCGGCCACGTTGACCACGGTAAAACAACTCTAACTGCTGCAATCTGTACTACTCTAGCTAAAGTGTACGGCGGTGACGCGAAAGACTTCGCATCTATCGATAACGCTCCAGAAGAGCGTGAGCGCGGTATCACAATCGCTACTTCTCACGTAGAGTACGACACTCCAACTCGCCACTACGCACACGTTGACTGTCCAGGACACGCGGACTACGTTAAAAACATGATCACTGGTGCTGCTCAGATGGACGGTGGTATCCTTGTAGTTGCTGCGACAGATGGCCCAATGCCACAAACTCGTGAGCACATCCTACTAGGCCGTCAGGTTGGTATCCCTTACATCATCGTATTCATGAACAAATGTGACATGGTTGATGATGAAGAGCTACTAGAACTAGTAGAAATGGAAGTTCGTGAACTTCTATCTGAATACGATTTCCCAGGTGATGACCTACCAGTTATCCAAGGTTCTGCACTAGGCGCACTAAACGGCGAAGAGCAGTGGGAAGCAAAAATCGTTGAACTAGCAGAAGCACTAGACAACTACATCCCAGAACCAGAGCGTGCAGTAGATCAGCCATTCCTAATGCCTATCGAAGACGTATTCTCAATCCAAGGTCGTGGTACAGTAGTAACTGGCCGTATCGAGCGTGGTATCCTAACAGTAGGTGACGAAGTTGCTATCGTAGGTATCAAAGACACTACTACAACGACATGTACTGGTGTTGAGATGTTCCGTAAGCTTCTAGACGAAGGCCGTGCAGGTGAGAACGTTGGTGCACTTCTACGTGGTACTAAGCGTGACGAAGTTGAACGTGGTCAAGTACTAGCGAAGCCTGGTTCAATCACTCCACACACTAAGTTCGAATCAGAAGTATACGTACTGTCTAAAGATGAAGGTGGTCGTCACACTCCATTCTTCAAAGGCTACCGTCCACAGTTCTACTTCCGTACAACTGACGTAACTGGTGACATCCAGCTACCAGAAGGCGTAGAAATGGTAATGCCAGGTGACAACGTACAGATGACTGTAGAGCTAATCGCACCAATCGCAATGGACGAAGGTCTACGTTTCGCGATCCGTGAAGGCGGCCGTACAGTAGGTGCTGGTGTTGTTGCTAAGATCTTCGACTAATTCATAACGAATTAAACGAAATCTTGCACTCTTCTTCTTTTTGAAGAAAGCGCACTAGAAAAAGGGAGGCTTCGGCTTCCCTTTTTCGTTTCAGTTATAAGCATAGTTTTTCCTAAAAATATAACCGCTATTTTTTCATATTCTAATTCATCAGCTTAGTTCTGTGCCTGATGCTACCGCTTGCCCAATCCCACCTAAAAGGCGATATTGAACGGTAACTCTTCTGTCTTCTATAACAAATTGTTCTAAAGTAATTAAAGTATCAATTAGAAATAGGAATGATTCTCCTTTATATTCTTTGCTCAGTTTATACGGTAGGGTTCGATATGTATATTTGCTTGTGTCACGGCATCTCTGATAAAAAAATTCGTAAGCTGGTTATTGAAGAGGGTGTGACCGATATGCGAGGCATCAAAAAGTGCACGGCCTTGGGTAGCCAATGTGGTAAATGCGTCAGAGCGGCGAAAGAAATTATTAATGAGTCAGCATCAGTAACCCTATTTAAGCAGGCCAGTTAACCCGACAAAAAAGTCCTGCTTTGACACCTTCTTATTTGGAACTAGAGTTAAAAGAGCCAAAAAGGAGGGCTATGTCATGAAAGGTGATCCAATCATAATTCAACACCTCAATAAAGTGCTCGGCAACGAGCTTATCGCGATAAATCAATATTTTCTTCACGCCCGCATGTACAAGGATTGGGGCTTAAAGCATCTTGCCGATAAGGAATACCACGAATCGATTGATGAAATGAATCATGCTGATCATTTGATTGAAAGGATTCTGTTTTTAGAAGGACTTCCCAATCTGCAAGACCTCGGTAAGTTGATGATCGGTGAAGATGCAAAAGAAATGCTTGAGTGCGATTTGAAGTTGGAAATGGCGGCAATTCCTGATCTCAAGGCGGCGATTGCTTATGCTGAAGATATCCATGATTACGTTTCGAGAGACTTGTTCCAAGACATTCTTGAAGATGAAGAAGAGCATGTGGATTGGCTGGAAACCCAACTTGGTTTGATTGAAATGACGGGTATTCAAAATTACCTGCAAGCTCAATACGTCGATGAAGATGATGACGATTAGCCTTTAATTGAGAATTCCCTCTCTGGCCAGCACTGTCGTTGAGGTAGTTGCGTCGTCGTGCTGGCTCTAACATGATATTTCTCTTGCTTAAACTGCTTTGTTTCTGTACTATTCGTGCTCCTTAAAACTCGGTCAATTATCTTTAGTTCCTTGCTTCCTCTGGACGACCGGGCCAATTGTGGAAGCTGAATAATCCGTAAGGAGCAACCAATGCGTCATTACGAAATCGTATTCATGGTGCACCCTGATCAAAGCGAGCAAGTTGCTGGCATGATCGAGCGTTACACTGGTTCTATCACTGAAGCTGGCGGTACTATCCACCGTCTAGAAGACTGGGGTCGTCGTCAACTGGCTTACCCAATCAACAAGCTTCACAAAGCTCACTACGTTCTAATGAACGTTGAAGCTGACCAAGCTGTAATCGATGAGCTAGAAACTGCTTTCCGTTTCAACGATGCAGTTCTACGTAACATGATCATGCGTACTAAAGCAGCGATCACTGAGCAGTCTATCATGCTTAAGCAAAAAGAAGAGCGTGCTCCACGTCGTGAAGAGCGTTCTGAAGCTAAGCCAGAAGCTAAATCAGAAGCTGCTGAGTAATTTAACTTATGGCCAATCGAATGGAGTTAAGTGGCACTATTGCTAAACCTCCGATTCGAAGCAAAAGCCCAAGTGGTATAGAACACTGTCGATTTTGGTTAGAGCATCGCTCTACCGTTATCGAAGCTGACTTTCCGAGACAAGTGTACTGCCGTATGCCAATCGTAGTTAGCGGGCAAAGGTCACAAGCATTAACTCAGAATTTAGTACAAGGCAGTAGCATTAAGGTAAGTGGTTTTGTCTCTTACCAGACCGGCCGAAATGGCGTAGGTAAATTAGTGCTTCATGCCGACAACATTACTCAAATTTAAGATCAGGAGATAGCCCATGGCTCGTTTCTTCCGTCGTCGTAAATTCTGCCGTTTCACTGCAGAAGGCGTACAAGAGATTGATTACAAAGACGTAGCAACTCTTAAAAACTACATCACTGAAGCTGGTAAAATCGTACCTAGCCGTATCACTGGTACAAGCGCTAAGTACCAGCGTCAACTAGCTCGTGCTATTAAGCGTTCTCGCTACCTAGCTCTACTTCCGTACACTGACAAGCATCAGTAATCGGTTCGTTTTATTAAGAAAGAGGATTAAGCAATGCAAGTTATTCTACTTGATAAAATCGGTAACCTAGGTGGTCTTGGCGATTCAGTAAACGTTAAATCTGGCTACGCTCGTAACTTCCTTATCCCTCAGGGTAAAGCGGTTATGGCTACTAAAGCTAACGTTGAAATGTTCGAAGCTCGTCGTGCTGAACTAGAAGCTAAAGTTGCTGAGCAACTAACAGCTGCTGAAGCACGTGCTGAGAAAGTTAACGCTCTAGAAGCTGTTGTTATCGCTTCTAAAGCTGGTGACGAAGGCAAACTATTCGGTTCTATCGGTACTCGTGACATCGCTGATGCAATCACTGCAGCTGGCGTTGAAGTTGTTAAAAGCGAAGTTCGCCTTCCTGAAGGTGCTCTACGTAACACTGGTGAGTTCGAGATCAGCGTTCAACTTCACTCTGAAGTTTTCGCGACAGTTAACCTACAGGTTGTTGCTGCTGAGTAATTCAGTATCAAGACGTATTTTAAAAGCACCTGCTCGCAGGTGCTTTTTTTATGTCTGTAATTTACGTTTGGGTTGAGGCGTTAGTAGCTAGCAGAAGTTAGAAGACAAAAAGTAAGTTCACAGAGAATACGCTATCTGCTTTTTCTAGGCCTTCAGGAACCTTGTCATGATATTGACGAGAATGAGTCAGCTTTAACGCAATATCATCGGTAATGTCATTGATTGCGCTGATGTCACTGTCGACGCGGCTATTGCTACTACCAGAGACCAAAGTGACAGAAGCTGATAGAGAAAGGCTGTCAACGACTTGCCATTTTGACGATAGGTGACCGCGGAAAATCGCTTCACGGACGGTTTCAGGGAAGATAATGTCATCGTCATCAATTTCGTCTAGATTAGGCTCTTGATAGCGAAAACCAGGGCCGAGTTCCAATTCTAGAATCAGCTCTTCGGTGTTGGAGAACTGATAACCAAAACCGCTCGATAGCGTATAGTCTTTAAAATACGCACTGTAGAGTGAATCGACCCCTTTGAAGGTAGCGTATAAATAAGTTTTTGGACCGAGCTTGTAGTCGCTTTGCAGTTTATAAGTGGAAAGGCGTTTATCCTCTTCACCATCTTTATAGAGCAAATAGAACTTCCATTCCCCGCTACTGCGATGCCTACCAGAGGTGTAGTCAGCCCCGACTCTAGCGTTCATCGATTGGGTGTCAGAGTTGCCACTGTGAGATTGATATCCAAACTCAATTTCACTATTCAGCGGTGAGGGGATATCAATCTCTAATTCTGCCGGCTCTTTATCGGCTCCATAGCACACCGCGGCATTCACTAAACTCGCAGCAAGTAACCAATACCTAAACACCAATGACCTCTATATTTTCCCAACGACCGCTGATACTAATTGGAAAGCTAAAGCGCTCCGTCAATGTTGAGTAAAATTTCCTGATCAACGCAAAATCTATCTCATCACAAGACATCGCTATCTTGCTCGTTATCGTTATAATGAGCGGTCAGAATCAAGTTGTAGAGCAATACCATGGCCGAATCGAGAACAGACAATCGCATGAAAAAAATGACTGATGCACAAGTTGACGCAATCAAGGTGCCTCCACATTCGTTGGAAGCGGAACAGTCCGTCATTGGTGGTTTGTTATTGGATAACGAGCGCTGGGATACGGTTTCTGAGCGGGTTGTTGCGAAAGACTTTTACAGCCGTCCACATAGACTGATCTTCGAAGCAGTAAAATCGATTCTGGAAGACAGTAAACCGCTTGACTTGATTACGCTTTCTGAGTTTTTAGAGCAGAGAGAGCAGCTCAATGATGTCGGTGGTTTCGCCTACCTTGCAGACTTAGCGAAAAATACACCGAGTGCCGCGAACATCAATGCTTATGCGGATATTGTCGCCGAGCGTGCACTTGTACGTGACTTGATCGGTGTCGCGAATGAAATTGCCGATGCGGGCTACGATCCTCAAGGTCGTGGTTCTGAGGATTTATTGGATTTAGCCGAGAGTAAAGTATTCGCGATCGCGGAATCTCGCACCAATGAAAACGAAGGCCCTCAAAACGTTGATAACATCCTAGAGAAAACGCTAGAGCGTATTGAGCTGCTGTATAAGTCTCCTCAGGATGGCGTAACTGGTGTGAATACGGGCTTTACCGACCTGAATAAAAAGACGGCTGGTTTACAGGGCTCTGATTTGGTGATCGTTGCAGCACGTCCATCGATGGGTAAAACCACCTTTGCGATGAACTTATGTGAGAACGCAGCAATGGAGCAAGAAAAGCCCGTGCTGATCTTCTCGCTAGAGATGCCGGCTGAACAGATCATGATGCGTATGCTGGCGTCGCTTTCTCGTGTTGATCAAACCAAAATTCGTACTGGCCAGCTCGATGACGAGGATTGGGCTCGCATTTCTTCGACCATGGGTATTCTGATGGAGAAGAAGAACATGTACATCGATGACAGTTCTGGCCTAACGCCAACTGAAGTTCGTTCTCGTGCTCGTCGTATTGCCCGTGAACACGGTGGCCTATCAATGATCATGGTCGATTACCTTCAGTTGATGCGTGTGCCTGCTTTATCAGATAACCGTACCCTCGAAATTGCCGAAATTTCTCGCTCTCTTAAAGCGTTAGCCAAAGAGTTGAATGTGCCTGTAGTGGCGCTGTCGCAGCTTAACCGATCACTAGAGCAACGTGCTGACAAACGCCCGGTAAACTCGGACCTTCGTGAATCAGGATCGATCGAGCAGGATGCCGACTTGATCATGTTTATCTATCGCGATGAAGTGTACAATCCCGACAGCTCTATGAAGGGCACCGCAGAAATTATACTCGGTAAGCAGCGTAACGGCCCTATCGGTTCAGTTCGCTTGACTTTCCAAGGACAATGGTCGCGTTTTGACAATTACGCCGGCCCAGCTTTTGATATGGATGATGAGTAACGAATGGGTTACATGAAAGCAGCGACAGCGTATGTAAATTTACATGCGTTGCAACACAACCTAGAGCAGGTTAAAGCTCAAGCGCCAAACAGCAAGGTTATGGCGATTGTAAAAGCAAACGGCTATGGCCACGGCTTAGATCAGATTGCAGAACATGCTACAAGTGCCGACGCGTTTGGCGTAGCACGAGTTGAAGAAGCGATTCGACTGCGTGCTAGCGGTGTAGTAAAACCTATTCTGCTGCTTGAAGGGTTTTATGCTGCGCAGGATCTTCCTGTGTTGGCTGCCAATAACTTGCAGACCGCAGTACACTGCGAAGAGCAACTTGCAGCATTAGAACAGGCTGAGTTGGACTCACCACTGGTTGTTTGGCTCAAGATCGACAGTGGTATGCACCGTTTAGGTGTGAATCCAGACCAATACCAAGAGTTTGTTACGCGCCTAGAAGCGTGTCCAAACGTCGCTAAGCCGCTGCGCTTTATGAGCCATTTCGGCTATGCCGATGAGTTAGATAAAAACATCACCAATGAACAAACGGAACTATTCCTATCCTTAACACGAGATTGTGAAGGTGAGCGCTCAATTGCAGCCTCTTCAGGTATTCTCGCTTGGCCAAATAGCCACTTGGATTGGGTTCGCGCGGGCATCATCATGTATGGTGTGTCTTCCATTGGTGATAAGCCTGCCCATGAATTTGGCTTTAAACCACTGATGACCCTGAAGTCTCCATTGATCGCGGTACGCGATGTAAAGAAAGGCGACAGTGTAGGGTACAGTGGTACCTGGACCAGTGAGCGAGACACCAAAGTGGGTGTGATTGCGATTGGCTACGGTGATGGTTACCCAAGAACCGCGCCATATGGTACGCCAGTATTAGTCAATGGCCGCCGTGTGCCAATGGCAGGTCGTGTATCTATGGACATGATGACAGTCGATCTGGGACCAGATGCGACGGATCAAGTTGGCGACCTTGCCACATTGTGGGGGGACGGTCTGCCTGCGGAAGAAGTGGCTTCGCACGTTGGTACCATCGCGTATGAGTTGGTGACCAAGCTGACCTCTCGAGTTGAAGTCGAATACATCAAATGATTAAAGCGGGCGTCAGCCCGCTTTTTTATTCCCCGTGAAGTGTCGCTACAATCTGGCGACTTCCACCGAAGTCTCGGTGCTCCCCTAGATATATACCTTGCCAAGTTCCTAACGCTAAACGCCCATGACTGATTGGGATCATCACACTACACCCGAGAGTCGACGCTTTGATATGAGCTGGCATGTCATCATCGCCTTCATAGGTGTGCTGGTAGTATGGTGCTCGCTCTGGCACGAATTTATTAAAGTGCGCTTCCATATCATGGCGAACGGTCGGGTCGGCATTTTCATTAATGGTTAAACTTGCTGAGGTATGCTGAATGAAAAGCTGTAATATTCCGACGGAATAGCTCTTAATTTCTGGTATTTGTTGTTCTATTTCATCGGTAATCAGATGAAATCCACGTTTTCTTGCCTTTAATTGAATCGTTTTTTGCGACCACATAACGGTTCCTAAATCAGGTGAATAGACAGGTGTTGGGATAAGTAATGAAGCTATGCCTATGTTAAGGTATGATCTTACTTTTCCTTGCCGCGTTTGTTGATCTTCGAAGCAGGGAACGTGACCTAACTCAATGTGGGGGAGAGTCCCCTAGGTCATAATGCGCTCTTGAAAAAAAATTACAAAACTCTTGTTTTGTGGCAATTTGCCCAAACATCTACTTATATTTTGCTAAATCGGGAATTCCACTAGTTTTCGCTAGACTATATGGAATAGAACCTACTGTAACATCGGGATAAAGACCATGTTGAAAAATATCAATCCAACGCAAACACAAGCTTGGAAAGCGCTAACTGCGCATTTCGAAACTGCACAAGATATGGATCTGAAAGAGCTATTTGCACAAGACGCAGCGCGTTTTGACAAGTACTCTGCGCACTTCGGTTCAGACATTCTGGTTGATTATTCAAAGAACCTAATCAACGAAGAAACTTTGAAGCACCTGTTCTCGCTAGCTAACGAGACTGAGCTAAAATCAGCAATCGAAGCGATGTTCAGTGGCGAAGCGATCAACCAAACGGAAGGCCGTGCAGTACTTCATACCGCACTACGTAACCGTTCAAATAAACCCGTGATGGTTGACGGTGAAGACGTAATGCCAGCGGTTAACGCGGTTCTAGAGAAAATGAAATCGTTCACTGATCGCGTAATCGGCGGTGAGTGGAAAGGTTACACAGGCAAAGCGATCACAGATATCGTCAACATCGGTATTGGTGGCTCTGACCTTGGTCCTTACATGGTGACAGAAGCACTGGCACCATACAAAAATCATCTAAACCTTCACTTCGTATCTAACGTTGATGGTACCCACATCGTTGAAACGCTGAAAAACGTTAACCCAGAAACGACACTGTTCCTGATCGCATCTAAGACGTTTACCACACAAGAAACCATGACCAACGCGCATACTGCACGTGATTGGTTCCTTGAGTCTGCAGGTGACCAAGCTCACGTGGCTAAGCACTTCGCGGCACTTTCAACAAACGCGACGGCAGTATCTGAGTTCGGTATCGACACAGACAACATGTTTGAATTCTGGGACTGGGTTGGCGGTCGTTACTCACTATGGTCGGCAATTGGTCTTTCAATCGCACTAGCGGTAGGCTACGACAACTTTATTGAGCTACTCGACGGCGCTCACGAGATGGATAACCACTTTGTATCCGCTGATCTAGAAAGCAACATCCCTGTGATCCTTGCGCTTATCGGTATTTGGTACAACAACTTCCACGGTGCAGAATCTGAAGCGATCTTACCTTACGACCAGTACATGCACCGTTTCGCGGCGTACTTCCAGCAAGGTAACATGGAATCAAACGGTAAATACGTTGACCGCGAAGGTAATGCAGTAACGTACCAAACTGGCCCAATCATCTGGGGCGAACCAGGCACTAACGGTCAGCACGCGTTCTACCAGTTGATCCACCAAGGTACTAAGTTGATCCCATGTGACTTCATTGCACCTGCAATCAGCCACAACCCAGCGGGTGACCACCACCAGAAACTGATGTCGAACTTCTTTGCACAAACCGAAGCGCTAGCGTTTGGTAAGAGCGAAGAGACCGTGAAAGAAGAGTTGGTTAAAGCAGGTAAGAACGCTGAAGAAGTGGCAGCGATTGCGCCATTCAAAGTGTTTGAAGGTAACCGCCCAACGAACTCTATCTTAGTGAAGCAAATCACACCACGTACGCTAGGTAACCTGATCGCGATGTACGAGCACAAGATCTTCGTACAAGGCGTTATCTGGAACATCTTCAGCTTTGACCAGTGGGGTGTGGAGCTAGGTAAACAACTCGCGAACCAAATCCTACCTGAGCTGGCTGACGAATCAGCAATCAGCTCTCACGACAGCTCAACAAACGGTCTGATTAACGCGTTTAAAGCATACAAAGCGTAATCACCAAGAGCATTAAAAAACGCCAGCGATTTGCTGGCGTTTTTGTTTCTGGGATAAATCAAAGCTCAAACTGTGTGGTGGATATTGCTTTCTATGTCGCTTTGGGTGGTAAACTTCTGCCCCAACAAAGCCACCATTTGATCGTAGTACTGCATATTGGGTTTGTTGCCCAGTAGCTTACACAGCTCGTTACCTGTTGGACTAAATCGGTAATAACGCAATCTGATCCCTTTGCTATGCGCTTGCAACGAGAGTTGTTTCCCTTGATAAATGAGCGGTAGTGGAGACTCTAATTCAATCTCTCCTGACTCCAACTCGGTGCTATGCATCAGGCCAAGTTCAAACAAGACCAGCAGGCTGGAATAGGGCAACTGAAAGTTCGCGACGTTAATGTTGCTCGTGACGTTACGTTTGCCAAAGGTGAATATCCCCCCTTGAGAGCGGTAGCCAATCAGAACCTTACGACTATTGTCACCGCCAAAACTACAGGCCAGAGACGATGCTCGCTGAAGGATCTGTGCTTCCTTTGGCGTCATATCTTGCAAGACGTTCAATGCTTTCATTGATGTGGAGCCAGGGTTGGTGACTTCTCGTTTTAGTACCTGAGCCCAAAGACGTTGCATGGAAGGGTTGTGCACTTCTTGCGCCATATCGAAGAAGCGATACAGCCAGTCTGGGTCAGGCTCTCCAGCGGTTTCATCTTTACACGATTGATGTGTTAATTTTAGGATGTGTTCTAAGTTCTTTTGTCTTTGCTCTCTGCGCTTTCTTTCTCGCTCCAAAGCTCTTTCCAGAGGCGTTTTGGAAGGCGTTTCATTATTAAGCAGAGCGCCCAAACCATGGTTTTCCGCAATGTGCAGAATGCAGCTAGCACTGTCTTTCACGTAGTGCGACTTTTTCTCTTGTCTGTTTTGGGACGCTGGTTCATGGTCAATGACGACGGGTTTCTTGCTCTCAGACATCCTATTTCCTTAGCCATCATGAAGTTATCGCTACTGTACTCTTTATAAGCATAAGTCGCCATATAAAGAGTGTGAGGCCGATGTCAAAAAAATAGTGCTACCACATATGATAACAAGTTGTTAAAATTGTTATCACGAAACTTGAGAGGGCTTATGAAATACTTCGGTGAAAATAAATTGAAGAAGCACCTGTCAATCGCCCTACTATTATTGATATACCTAGGGGTTCTAGGTTATCTGTCCAGATATCTTGCTTAAGTTAGGTGATCGACAGGTTGCATTTTTGTTAATCTTAATTAGTAGTCATCATACTCAGCGATGGCACTTCCTTCGATCACATATCCAGTTTCCGCTAAGTCATGGGAAATGGTCTCTGTTTTCAGTGTACCAATGACGTAAATGACATCCCAAAGCTCCTGAACGGGGGCTCCTTTTGGAAATTTAACATAGATGATTTGATTGGGTGGCGGAGGTGGCACGTGAATACACGCGCCAAAATACGGTACCAATAAGAATTCCGTAACGATGTTCTCATTGCCTTCCAATGGAATGACAAAACCGGGAATTTTCACCGTACTCCCATTCAGCTCAGGTCTGACGCTACCAAGTTTTGATTGCATCATCACATCACCAGAGTGGTTGATCGCTGGCATGCCTTGTTTATCAAACTGGTTCCTTTCGGCTTCTGGGATCAGGTCTATCCAGTCCAGTTTCAGTACATCTTCTTGCTTCGCGTAGCTTGGTAAGCTAAAGCTCATCATGGCTACTAAGAGGATAAGTATATGTTTTGTCTTCATCATTTATACTCGAATTGTCATACCGTCGCTTAGAGATTGTTTGTAAGCCCTCAAAGCGGGAATAAAGCCAATTACTGTTCCTGCTAGCTGAACTAGGCCAAGCAGTGAAAGTTCGTAACTGGATAAGGTTATTATGGAGAGGTTAATACCATAACTTTGCTGAATAATTGGTGAAGCCAGCGTTAGAATTAAATAAAGTGCGAGCGTGCCAGCAACTATGCCTATAAAGGTTAAGCTGCTTGCTTCCAGAATTAACAGAGAAAATACGTGTTTTGGCCTGGCGCCCATGGCTCGAAGGATGGCCATTTCTCGGCGGCGTTCCTGCAAACTGGTCAGTAAGCTAGATAACATACCAAGCAACCCAGCGATGACCACAAACCCAGATACTGCCATTAAAGCTTGCTCAGCAACAGACATCATTCCCCATAGCTCGTGTAAAGCGACTCCCGGTAAAATTGCGCTGAGTGGCTCTTTCGTATAGGTGTTGATCTGGCGTTGCAAAGCAAATGTCTGCAATTTGGACTTTAGCCCGAGCATCACAGCGGTGATTTGCTTGGGTTGAAAGTCCATGGCATTAAGCTGATGAGCTTCTGGTGTATTGCCAAGGTTCGCGCCAGACTCCCAGCCAACGTGGATGGCCTCAATGGCTTGCAACGAAACGTGTACCGTTTTGTCTACCGGGGTTCCTGTTGGTGCTAAGATCCCCACTACTTTGAAGGGTAGGTTATCATGACGACTAAAGCCTACATCACTGATGCCGTGGGCGATGATAATTTCACTGCCAATCTTATAGCCTAGCTGTTTTGCCACATCGGCCCCGACGACGGTTTCAAATAGACCATCAAACTTTGTTCCCTGCGAGAAGGTTAAGTTCTGCTTTTGCCCATAGCGATAATGCTCAAAGTAGCTGTGGTTGGTGCCCATGACTCGAAAGCCTTTATGGGAGTCACCCAAAGAGATTGGAATGGCCCATTCAACCGCGCGATGCTGACTAAACTCCTGATAACTTTTCCAATCAATGTTGTTGGTGGCATTACCGATTCTAAAAACAGAGTAAAGCAACAAGTTAACCTGCCCAGATCGGCCGCCTACGATCAAATCTGTACCAGAGATGGTGTTCGCGAAGCTGCTCTTTGCTTGGGTTCGAATTCGTTCTACACCAAGCAGCAAAATGACGGAAATCGCGACCGTCAGGATAGAGAGGATCGCGGTCACTTTGCGGTTGCGGGCACTCTTCCAAGCCAGAGATAAAGTTGGGCTCATTGTTCTCCTCCTACTTGGTTAAGGGATCTCAGGTCGATGCTTCGGTCGAATAATGGCTCTAAGGTGGGATCGTGGCTCACAAACAGCAGAGTTGATTGAGCATGGTTCACCTGATCCAGCAGTAGTTCAATAAAGGCGGTTCGGTTGTCGTGATCCAAGGATGAGGTAGGCTCATCGGCAATGATGACTTTGGGTTTACCGATCAGAGCACGGGCGGCGGCTACTCTTTGTTGCTGGCCGATACTAAGCTCGACAACAGGCTTGTTCATTAAAGGCTCGGACAGGTGAAGCTTGTTGAGCAGTGCTTTGGCTTCGGTCTGCAAATCGCCCGAAACCTGTGAGCGTCGCAGCTTGGAAAATTGGCAAGGCAGCGTGACGTTTTCAATGACGCTGAGGTAAGGCAGCAGATTAAATTGCTGAAAGATATAGCCAATATTGTCAGCACGAAATTTATCGCGCTGATTGCCTGGTAAATCGGAAAGGCATTGGTTAAGGACGGTGACTTTGCCTGTTGTGACGGTGTTAATGCCAGTAAGCAGGCTAAGTAACGTGGATTTACCACATCCACTCGGCCCTTTCACAAATAAGTGTTCACCTTGGTTCACTTGAAGTTGAGGAATGGCGAGTGTCGGAGAGTCATTACCGGGCCAAGTAAACGAGACTTGGCTTAATTCGATAACAGGTGGTTGGTTATTGGTTTTCATAGCGAGTTCCAATCACAAGAAAGCAGCTTGGCTTAGCACCAAGCTGCGATGCCCATTATAGAGAAATCGTGTTGTTGTTTTTATTTAGGCGCGATGAAGCCTGCTTAGAATCAGTGAGCAGGTTGAATTTTATCGCTTCAGTGACTGGAAATAGCTCGAACCAAGAGGTTTCAATGGTTGTTAGCTGAGCCACATTGTCACACTGGTAGTGGTACTCCACAGTAAATTCACCATGCCCAGAGTGTTCTGTTTCATGATCATGATGCTCATCATGGTCGTGGTGTTCATCGTGTTGGTGATCTTGATGCTCATCATGGTCGTGATGTTCATCGTGTTGGTGATCATGATGCTCATCGTGGTCATGGTGTTCATCATGATTATGATCGTGATGTTCATGGCCGTGTTGCTCATCTCCTTCAAGCGTGTGAGACACTTTTTGGTGCTTCACGCTACAACCCGCAGCTTTCGTCAAGGTGAAAACGGCACTGGCGTTACTCAGATGAGCTTTTGCTTGTTTCAATATGTCATGTTGCTCGTCTGTTTTCGGCGCATGCTCAAAGCCAACCACATCGGCACCGGGCGCGGTGATTTCTACCAGAATCTCATTGCCATCTTGTGCAATGTTAAGTTCAACCTCGCCATGAACGTGAGCATCATGCTGGCGGAAGGTGTCCTCTGCAGTTGCAGAATGGCTAAGAGTCAGTGCGATAAGCGCAGCAAGAGGTGAATACTTGTTCATTTTAAATCCTAAATACAATCTTAAAGTTGTGAAATATCACTCCAACACATTTGGAGCTAGATGACGAATTAAGCGCTTGGATTGTTAGGCGGTGAGCGTGCGTGGTAGACCAACGCAGTCAAAGTGACATAGTGGTAATGCTCACTGATGAAAAAAGTATCAGGGAGTGATAGGTCTTCGGTCGACAGTGTTGCCGAACTTACCCCGTGCTGGGCACAAGAAAAGAGTTGGCAATGATGATTCTGGTGATGAGAAAGGTCGTACTGGTGCTCAATGCTAGCCACACTCATCCATAGCGTGAGCATAACACTACAGAGTGCTATCACGGCCAAGCGATATGAATGTAAACGTAGCTGAGACACAAGCAAAGTAAACCCAATAAAAAGGAACTGTTATGTTATAACAATTCCTTTTCTAACGCGAAATGCATTTGTGATCAGATGTTAGCTGCGATTAAGCCAAGTACTTGTTTCACTTCGCTTTCAGTCAACGCGCCTTCTTTGACAAACAGCACCTTTCCCTCTTTATCTTGGACAATGATCGCGGAAGATTCAGGTTTAAGCGCCCAAGTTTGTGCGATTTTGCCATTTTCATCCAATACCATGGAAGACCAAGGGAATTCTTTTTTACTGTCTTCTGCGGAAGATTTCACGAAAGAGCCCGTGCCCCAGATAGCATCATCTTGATTGATGATCGACGTGGTTTGGTAGCTTTTCTCTGGAAATTTAGCGGCGGTAATGGCGGCCATAAGCTGCGCGTTCATTTCTTTTGCGCTGCTTCTGCCCGCAATGGCATGAATAACACGAACCTTGCCTTGTAGATTTTGGCTCGACCATTTTTGGTAAGCCGTGGTGTCACCTTGGAGTATGATTTCACCGTGTTCTTGAACGGTCACGCTAGGAACCGTGTTGCCCAGTGAGATGTTGTGTGCTGATGCCAGCATTGGAGAGCAGGCAACCGCAAGTGCGATTAATGTTTTTGTTTTCATTGTGATGGTCCTTTTTGTTAGCGCAAAAAGTATATAACGAAATTCAGCAAAGTGTCGCTGGCGGGTTGATAACGGTGATTGTTTTGGTGGTTTTGTTAACAAAAAATATACATTTAGCCAGAGTACGGTATAATGTCCGCAGAGCTCAAGGAATAGAGCACTTGCGAAATTGCAAGATTATTACTCAAAGGTTTGGGAGTTATTTATGCTGCGCGAATTTACTGCATATAGACCACGTCAGGTGGCTCGTTTTGTTAAAACTTTGTTTAAAGGCCAGTTTGTCATCGAGGGAATCGGGGAGTTTTCTTTTGATAATGGTAAGGTACTCATACCTGATGTGAGTAATCGTCAGAAGCTCATTATGTACAAAGAAATTAACCAAGAAATTAAAGCATTATCAGCATGATGCCAGTGCTTTAAATACATATGAATAGTTGAAAAAGTCGCCTTATCGGCGACTTTTCCATTTTAGCTATTTGGTGGGAAGCAGATGCCAGTGCCTCCTAGACCACAGTAACCATCAGGATTTTTAGCAAGATACTGCTGGTGGTAGTTTTCCGCATAATAATACGGCCCAGCGGGTAGGGTCTCGGTAGTAATTGGCGTACCGCCCAGAAGCGCTTGGTAGGCTTGCTTGGTCTTTTCTACGCTTTGAGCCTGCTTATCACTGTAGACATAAATGGCTGAACGGTATTGGGTACCCAAATCATTACCTTGGCGCATTCCTTGTGTCGGGTCGTGCTTCTCCCAAAACGTTTTGAGCAGTTCTTCAAGGCTGATCACAGCAGGGTCAAAAACCACTCGCACTACTTCAGTATGGCCTGTTTTCCCTGTACATACTTCCTCATAGGTCGGGTTTGGGGTATAGCCCCCCGCATAGCCAACCGAGGTACTCACCACCCCTTCGAGTTGCCAAAAGAGTCTTTCTGCTCCCCAAAAGCAACCTAAGCCGAATAGAATTTTTTCCTGACCTGGAGCTGGTTCCGCAGTCAGGCTGGATTGGTTGACAAAATGTGTGTCATCCACTGGCATTGCATTGTCGCGTCCGGGTAAAGCGTCTTCTTGGGATACCATGTTTTGTTTGTTGAGCATCTTAAAATTCCTTGATGATTTATTTTTTGTACAGACCGTTTATTTGGCCGTTTTCATACAGACTTCTTGATTTTCAAACGTTATTATTCCGTAACCAGATTCAGATAGATAATTAAGCATGTTACGAAAACCATTACCACTTTTGATGGCGTTTTTACTTTCTCCAATGTTAGCTCATGGCAAAAACGTTGATCTGACAATCAAAGGCCTAAAAGGTAGTGTGGAAGATAACGCAAAGGCTTTTTTATCATCCATCCCTGAAGAAGACTATCGAACCGATCTACGCTTCCAGGCAAGGGTTCAGAGATCGCTTACCGAAGCGCTCAATGCGCTGGGGTATTACCATCCAACCTTCCGCTTTGACGTTGCTGAAGACGACAGTGAACTGATAGTAACGGTCAACCGAGGCAACCCTGTCATCATCAAAGAAGTGGATATTCAGGTCACAGGTGAGGCGAAGGATGATGTGGATTTCATTCTGCTGGTTAAAAACAGCGGCCTAGAAAATGGCAAGCGTCTGAATCACGGTGATTATGATGCGTTAAAGTCCAAAATGCGTAATCTAGCCTTGCAGAAGGGTTATTTTGACGGCACCTACACTTTAACGCGCTTAGAAGTCTCTCCAGAACTCAATCAGGCCTTTATTCGATTGCATTTCGACAGTGGTATCCGCTACCACTTTGGTGAGAATCAGATCACCGGCAGTCAAATTAAACTCGAACGCGTGGAATCGCTCGCGCCTTTCAAACAGGGCGAACCGTACCGTGTCTCGAAGGTGAGTGAGTATAATCAGAACCTCTCTAACACCGACTGGTTTTCATCGGTGCTGGTCGAGCCTGATTTGTCTTATTTGGGAGAAGGGCGAGAGCTACCAGTCAAAGTGTCTCTTGCGCCTCAAGCGCGTAACCAGCTTGAAACTGGTTTGGGCTATTCAACCGATGTGGGTGTTCGTGGTTCTCTAAAATGGAAAAAACCGTGGGTGCATAGCCGCGGACACAGCTTTAATAGCAGCCTAGAGCTTTCTCAACCGGAGCAGACGGTGACGGCCAGTTACCGGATTCCCAAAACCGATGTGCTCAACGACTACTACAGCATTAACTACGGCCTGAAAAATGTGGATAAGCGCGATACGAAAAGCTTGGAGTCCAACCTTTCGGTAGGCCGAAGTCAGCGTTTGGATAATGGCTGGATTCGCACCGTGTTTATTCGCTATCTACTGGAAAACTATGAACAAGGTTTGCAAGATGACAGTTCTCAGTTCCTACTCGGGGGCATTTCATTTTCGCGTAGCCGTATCCGCGGCGGCGCAATGCCGACTTGGGGAGACAGCCAGAACCTCACAATCGAATACGGTGATCCAGGGGCATTGTCCGAGACACGAGTGACGCGTCTGCTAGGGGGCATGACATGGGTTCGCAGCGCGGGTGAAAATCACCGCGGTATTTTCCGTATTGACGGCGCGGCGAACTTTGCTGAAGAGTACGAAAAACTGTCGCCGTCTTTGCGTTTCTTCGCAGGTGGTGACAATAACCTTCGGGGTTATGGCTATGAGTCTATCTCACCACGCGATGAGAGTGGCGCATTAACTGGTGCGAAATACATGTTGACGACGTCCCTTGAATACCAATACCGCGTCTATGGCGATTGGTGGGGAGCGCTCTTTTACGATTATGGTGATGCGTTTAATGACACACCAGATTTCAAACGCGGTACCGGTGCTGGGGTACGCTGGGCTTCACCCGTTGGACCGATTCGCTTAGACATCGCGTGGGGGCTTGATGAAGAACCCGTCGATGAGTTTAAAATTCACTTTACCTTGGGGCCTGAACTATGACCAAAGTGGTATTAAAGTGGTCGAAATGGTTGTCGTTATCGCTACTTGGTATTCTGCTGACGCTGCTACTTGCAGTGAGCTTTCTGTTATTTACGCGACCTGGTTTGGGTCTGGCTTTGTGGGCCGGTGAGACATTTGTTCCTCAGTTAAAAGTAGGCTCATACAGTGGTGCACTGTTTCCAAGATTCACATTAAAAAACGTCGAGTTTGCTGATCAAGATCTAGCAATAGACACCAAGGTTGATGAGTTAACTCTGGCGATTAATCATACCTGCTTTACTGAGCCGAGCGTGTGTATCGATGAGATTGCTATTGATGGTTTAACCTTCGCTCTGCAAGAAACCTCATCAGAGCCGGAAGTGAAGGAAGAAGAATCGGCACCAGTCGGGAAAATCACAACCCCGATCCCGGTGAAAATATCTCGTGTTGCGCTGACGAATATTGATTTGAATATTCTTGGCAATCAGATCGATTGGCAAAGTTTTACCACGGGGCTGAGTTTTGAAGGTAACCGCCTACGCGTGAGAAAAACGGAACTCAAAGACATCAATATTGCGCTCGCCGACTCTCAAACCGACCAAGAAAAACCACAACCAGAACCCACCTCCACAGAGCCACAGCCAATAGCGTTGCCCGACGTTGACTTGCCACTGCAAGTGGAAGTGGTTCGTTTGGACGTGCATAACTTCCAACTTAAGCAAGAATCGCCACTTGTTGTGCATCACTTGGCGGTAGAGGCAACAGCTTTAGGGTCGGATGTTTCTGTGCCTGTACTTGAGTTAGACATGCCGCAAGCACAAGGCAAATTAGATGCGCAAGTGACTCTAAAAGAAGGGTATCCACTGACGTTAAACCTTGATGCGCTGGTTAAAGATGACATGGCGAAAGGGCAAAAAATCGTACTTTCAGCGCAAGGCAGTGTGGCCGACCTTGGCCTAAAAGCGCAGCTCAGTGGGCCAGCGCAAGCCGATCTTAAAGCGCAGTTAGCCTTGTTAGATCCTGATTTACCCTTTGACATCGACCTGAGAAAAACCAAGGCGCAATGGCCTCTGGTTGGCAAAGGAGATTACTTCGTCAAGGTCGATAAGCTAGTAACCAAAGGCTCTTTGAAAGGGTACAGCTTAAGTTTGGATTCTGAGCTGAAAGGGAAAGACCTTCCGGATTTAGATTTAGCGGTGAAAGGTAAGGGGAATTTAGAGCAGATTGAACTCAGCTCGCTTAACCTGAAGACGTTAGGCGGAAGCGCGGTTGGTGATGTACTGGTTAACTGGAAGCAGCCAATTAACTGGGCGGCTAATTTATCACTGCAAGACATTCAGCCCGGTCTACAATGGCCAGAAGCCGAAGGTAAAGTGAGTGGGGATATTTCAACCACAGGCGCGCTGACCAAGCAAGGTGGCTGGAAAGTCGCAGTCAGTAAGCTGGATATTGATGGTGTACTGCGTGACTACCCATTGCACATTGAAGGTCAGTTGGATGCTTCGGATGTGACCGGTAAAGGCCGATTCCGAGTCGACACGCCGAGCTTAATGCTGGCGCATGGGCCAAACAGCATTGAAGCGAAAGGTAAGCTGACGGATGAATGGCGTATGTCGTTGTCGCTTGATTTACCGAATTTGGCTAAGTCTGTGCCTGATCTATCTGGCAAAGCGATCGGTGATGTCGTGCTCCGAGGGCCGATGAAAGAGCCAAACGTCAAACTGGCGTTAGACGTGGACTCGATCGATTTCCAGCAGCAAGCCCAAGTCCAGCACGTGACTTTAACGGGTGAGGTAACACCACTGCCGAAACCGAAAGGCAACCTCACACTTAAGGTCAACGGAGGTGTTTACCAAGATTATCGCGTTGAAGATGTAGTGCTAAACGTGTCAGGTAACCAGGCTGCTCACAGTCTGACTTTGGACGTAGATTCTAACATCGCCTCTACCAGTTTAGCGCTGAATGGTGGTTTGAATGAGCAACCCAATTACCGATGGGCAGGGCAATTGGAGCGAATGCTGATCACGTCTAAGCAAGGTGAGTGGCGTTTGAACCAGCCGACACAATTGGGCTTTGATATGGCGACTCAGCTAGTGAGTGTCGCCGCACATTGTTGGTTGCAGCAAGACTCGTCAGTGTGTTTAGAAGAAAACATTAAAGTGGGTGAAAGTGGCGAAGCACGCCTAAGTGTCAATCAATTCAACTTTTCACAGATAGCCGCGTTTGTACCTAAAGAGACCGAATTGCACGGTGAAGCCAATGCGAATGTGTGGGCCAAGTGGGCGCCAGACGCATCACCACAAGCCAAGGTGGAACTGAGACTGCCAGCAGGCGGGGTTTCACAGCAACTGGCTCAGCCTATCGATATCGGCTGGGACAACATCACGCTAGACGCAAACCTAGCCGGTGATCGATTGGATGCTAGCTGGCTGGTTGCGGTTACGGACAACGGTGATTTTTCTGGTCAAGCGACGATTCCAGATGTGCTTAGCCAAGAGCAAATGCTGGACGCAAAGTTGAAACTCACCACGTTTAATCTCGACTTTCTTGCGCCGCTGGTGGGGGACTACAGCGAGCTCAAATCCAATATTTCGACGGAGTTAGCGCTAAATGGTCCGGTATTACACCCACAGGCTAACGGCGAGTTACTCATCGACAATATGCAGTTGAAGGGTGAGATTTCGCCTGTGCAAGTCGACTCAGGTCAATTAACGGTAGCTTTCAAAGGCTATCAGGCCGATCTACAGGCGGCGCTCAATACGCCTGATGGGACGTTAAATTTGGCGGGTGACGCAGACTGGCAAGATCTGACAGACTGGAAGACCAAGCTGCGCGTCTTTGCCCAAGAGCTGCGCGTTGAAATGCCGCCAATGGTCGACATTAAAGTGGTGCCAGACATGACAATCAACGTCTCTCCAAAACTGGCTAAAATTGAAGGTAATATCGATTTACCTTGGGGGCGCATTGTGGTCGAGGAGTTACCACCAAGCGCAACTGGGGTTTCATCAGACTTAGTCTTGCTTGATGAGGAATTAAAGCCCGTCGATGAGAGTAAATCGATTCCATTTGAAGTTGAGACTGACATCAATATCAAGATTGGTGATGACTTTAAATTATCCGCGTTTGGTCTTGAAGGTGGGCTCATTGGTAACTTGAATGTCACGCAGAAAGACAAAGCCCCGTACGTTGTGGGTGACGTTAATATTGTCGATGGTTCCTACCGTTCATTCGGGCAAGATCTGCGCATTCAAGAAGGTAAGATCTTGATGAGTGGTCCGGTTGACCTTCCATACGTGCAGATCTCGGCGATCCGAAACCCAGAAAACACGCAAGATGATGTGATCGCAGGGGTGAAAGTGACGGGGCCAGCTACGGACCCAAGCGTGACGATTTTCTCTGAACCTGCCATGCCTCAAGCCAATGCTCTATCCTATCTATTAAGAGGTCAGGATATTGATGCGGAGTCGAGTGGTAACTCGATGACTACCGCGTTGATTGGACTAAGCTTAGCGAAGAGTGGTCGTGTGGTCGGGGCCATCGGTGAAGCATTTGGTGTGCAAGATCTGCAAGTGGATACCGCCGGCTCGGGAGATGACTCACAAGTCACGGTAAGCGGTTATATACTTCCAGGGTTACAGGTGAAGTATGGGGTCGGCATCTTTGACTCGGTTGGCGAATTTACGGTACGTTACCGACTCATGAAAGACCTCTATCTTGAAGTCGTTACTGGGGTGAGCAGCGCGGTCGATATACTCTATCAGTTTGAGTTTGACTAACGGCACTCATTAACTCTGATTGGTGAAAGAGCAAGGAAGGCTATGCAACATTTATTATTTGTTTACGGCACGCTACGTAAAGGCGAAAGCAATCAAGCATTCCTCGAGAGCGCGGAATTTCTGGGCAGTCATGAAACGGCGCCCGAATACGCTTTGTATGATTTAAGCGGTCATCCTGCCGTTGTTGAAGGGCATAGCTCTATTCAAGGTGAGGTATATCTGCTTGATGACGAGATGTTGGCGCGAATTGATAAACTGGAAGATGTGCCTATCGAGTATCGCCGAGAACAGCAAATTGATACGCCCTTTGGCCGTGCGTGGATTTATCTTTACCAAGATACCAGCCAATTGGATGTGTTGCTGTCATCCGGCGATTGGTGCCAGAGAGTCTAACTAAAAAAGAAAGGGCCAGCGATTTTATGCTGGCCCTTTTACTATTCAAATTCGGGGAATCGATTATTTTTGCGCGCGTTCGTACGACTCTAAAATCTCTTTGCGTGCTGACTCCGCATCTTCCCAACCATCAACTTTTACCCACTTACCAGACTCAAGCTCTTTGTAACGCTCGAAGAAATGCGTGATTTGCGCTTTTAACAGTTCTGGCAGGTCATTGACGTCATTAATGTGGTCGTATTCTTTAGTCAGTTTAGTGTGCGGAACGGCAACCACTTTGGCATCTTCACCGGACTCATCCGTCATTTTTAGCACACCGACAGGGCGGCAACGAATTACAGAACCTGGCTGTAGAGGATGCGGTGTCGGTACCAATACGTCTACCGGGTCACCGTCCAAAGAAAGCGTGTGGTTAACGTAACCGTAGTTACATGGGTAGAACATTGGCGCAGACATAAAACGGTCTACAAACACAGCACCTGAATCTTTGTCTACTTCGTACTTGATTGGATCAGCGTTAGCAGGAATTTCGATAACGACATAAATATCATCTGGAAGTGATTTGCCTGCTGGTACGTTGTTTAAGCTCATTGAGAAAGTTCCTTTTTTGTATTGTACCCAATACGGAATGATGGGCTGAAATTTTAACCAAAATACCTTACTGCTAAACTCGGTTTTATGTAAACGAGAAAGGTTAGATTGAGTTCAAGAAATGTGAAAAAGGCGCTGTTAAAGCGCCTTTTTGGGTATCGAACTGGTTATTGTTCTTCGCGGTTAAGCTCTAAGAACTGTTCCACTTTCTTCACCATATTCTTTGAACCGACAAAGAATGGGACACGTTGGTGAAGCTCTTGTGGCTCTAAGTCCATAATGCGGTTAATACCGTCTGATGCGACACCGCCAGCTTGTTCAATAATGAACGCCATTGGGTTGCACTCATACAACAAGCGCAGTTTACCGTTAGGGTTGCTTTCTGTGCTTGGGTATAAGTAGATGCCGCCTTTCAGTAGGTTGCGGTGGAAATCCGCTACCAAAGAGCCGATATAACGTGACGTGTATGGACGGTTTTCTTCAGGTGCGCTTTCTTGGCAGTACTTGATGTACTTTTTCACACCTTGTGGGAAGCGAATGTAGTTACCTTCGTTGATCGAGTAAATGTTTCCGTCTTCAGGAATCATCATATTCTCGTGAGATAGGCAGAAGGTGCCTAGCGATGGATCGTAAGTGAAGCCGTTAACGCCGTTACCTGTGGTGTAAACCAGCATGGTCGACGAACCGTAAATAACGTAGCCTGCCGCAACTTGTTTGTGGCCTGGCTGCAAGAAATCTTCTTCTGTAGGAGGCGTGCCAATTGGAGATACACGACGGTAGATAGAGAAAATAGTACCTACAGAGACGTTCACGTCAATGTTTGAAGAACCATCAAGAGGATCCATAAGTACGACGTATTTCGCGTTCTTATTAAGCTCTTTGCTAAACGCTACTGCTTCGTCTTCTTCTTCACTCGCAACACCACATACCTGGTCACGTGCTTCTAGCGCCGCTTTAAATTTGTCGTTGGCGTAAACATCCAACTTCTGTTGAGCTTCACCCTGCACATTTTCAGTACCTACAGCACCAGTAATATCGCCAAGACCCGCGGCGTTGATTTCGCGGTTTACGATTTTAGCTGCAAGACGAATGGAAGAAAGTAGGGATGATAAGTCACCGCCTGCATGGGGGAAGTCTGCTTGTTTCTCAACAATGAACTCGCCAAGGGTGCGCATTCCAGACATGATGTTTCCTTAAAAGTCGCTTCAAAATATAGGGGGAGTTGGCGTTTGGGATCTCTCTCGGATCTTAGTTGTCGCCAGCTGCTATTTTAAAAGCCGAATCTTTTTATTGGTAATGAACTAACTGCTTGAGATCTCAATTTATTTGTCGACCTTACAGCTTGTTTCATTTGAGAAAGCCAAAAGTACTCAATGGGTAAGGAATGAACACTTAGTGGGTTAAAGGTCACGAACTGATCAAAGTAGTTCGCTTTTCAGTGCGTTAACGCCATAATGACCAGATAATTTTTTGCCTGCGATAGGGTCAGTTTATGCATATTCATATCTTAGGGATTTGCGGCACATTTATGGGTGGCGCAGCGATTTTAGCACGACAGCTCGGACACAAAGTGACAGGCAGTGATGCCAATGTGTACCCACCAATGAGTACGCTGCTTGAGTCTCAAGGTATTGAAATAATAGAAGGCTTTGACCCTTCTCAACTCGATCCCGCGCCTGATCTGGTGGTGATTGGCAACGCGATGAGTCGCGGCAACCCGTGTGTTGAGCATGTTCTGAATACTAACCTTCGTTATACCTCTGGCCCGCAATGGCTACAAGAGTTTCTACTGCATGACCGCTGGGTATTGGCGGTATCGGGAACCCATGGCAAAACAACCACTTCAAGTATGTTAGCGTGGATCTTAGAAGATTGCGGTTACAAGCCAGGTTTCCTTGTTGGTGGTGTGCTGGGTAACTTTGGCCTGTCGGCACGACTTGGCGAAAGCATGTTCTTCGTAGTGGAAGCAGACGAATACGACAGTGCTTTTTTCGATAAGCGTTCTAAGTTTGTTCATTACCATCCACGCACATTAGTGATGAACAACTTAGAATTTGATCATGCGGACATCTTCGATGATCTGGAAGCGATCAAGCGCCAATTCCACCATTTAGTACGCACAGTGCCGGGCAATGGTCGAATATTAGCGCCCAAGCAAGATACGGCAATTGACGATGTGCTAAAGCGTGGTTGCTGGAGTGAAACGGAGTTCAGTGGTGAACAAGGCGATTGGCAAGCGGAAAAACTGATCCTAGATGGCTCGCAATTTAAAGTGCGCTTCCAAGGCGAGGAAGTGGGTACTGTGAAGTGGGATCTGGTCGGCGATCACAACGTCGATAACGCGTTGATGGCGATTGCGGCTGCGCGTCACGTTGGGGTGACACCAGACTTAGCGTGTGAATCACTGGCAACATTTATTAATACCAAACGTCGCTTAGAGCACAAGGGTGAGGTGAATGGCGTGACGGTCTATGACGACTTTGCGCATCACCCAACGGCGATTGAATTGACGCTAGGCGGCTTACGCAACAAAGTGGGCGACAAGCGTATTCTTGCGGTCTTAGAACCGCGCAGTGCCACGATGAAGCGCGGTGTGCACAAAGACACCTTGGCTGAGTCGTTGCATGCGGCTGACCAAGTATTTTTGTATCAGCCGGAAACGATTGACTGGTCGGTTGAAGCGGTGGCGAAAACGTGTCATCAACCAGCACAAGTCTCGGGCTGTGTCGATGAGTTGGTGGCTAAAATCGTCGCGGAAGCTCAACCAGGTGATCAGATCCTGATCATGAGCAATGGTGGCTTTGAAGGTATTCACGGCAAGCTACTGGCAAAATTAGCAGAGTAAATTAGTGTAGAAACATGAGTGATAAACAAAAAGCCATTACTTTGGCATTTACGGGCGCATCAGGTGCGCCCTATGGATTACGTTTATTGGAATGCCTTTTAGCTGCTGATTATCAGGTCTACTTACTGATTTCATCTGCCGCGCGAGTGGTATTGGCCACCGAGCATGGTTTAAAGCTACCTGGTAATCCTGATGCTGCCAAAGCAGTGTTGGTGGAGCACCTGAACTGCGATCCTGAGAAACTTACGGTGTGTGGTAAAGATGATTGGTTTTCGCCAGTCGCTTCGGGTTCTGCGGCACCTAAGCAAATGGTGGTGTGCCCATGTTCTGCTGGCAGTGTGGCGGCGATTGCGCATGGTATGTCTGACAACTTGATTGAGCGCGCTGCCGATGTCGTAATGAAAGAACGCGGGCAATTATTGCTGGTGGTGCGTGAAACGCCATTTTCAACGCTGCACCTCGAAAATATGCATAAGTTGTCGCAAATGGGCGTGACGATCATGCCAGCCGCTCCAGGCTTTTATCATCAACCTCAATCAATCGAAGATCTAGTGGACTTTATGGTAGCCCGTATTCTGGATCACCTTGGTGTTGCACAAGGTTTAGTGCCGCGTTGGGGCTATGATCAGCGTGGTTAACGCTAGCTATCAGATGACATAACGATTACAATTTTGCCGATACTCATCGGGGCGCTATTCATCCTATCAATAGGGATCAGCTGAGATCGAGCGCAAGCTCGGGACCCGTGTACCTGAACCAGATAATGCTGGCGTAGGAATTGAGTTTGGACACGAATTCTCCCCGTCCCTCAAGCCTGTGCCGCTCAACAAGGAGAGAGCGAGCAGTGAAAACCACTCTAAGCACCTTAGCAATTGCGACCTTAACTTCATTCTCGGCTGTGGCGGCTGACAACACCTTAACCGTTTATACCTACGATTCTTTTGCTGCTGATTGGGGCCCGGGCCCTAAAGTGGAAAAAGCATTCGAAGCAAAGTGCGGTTGCGACGTTAATTTTGTCGCGCTTGATGACGGTGTCTCTATCTTGAACCGCCTGCGTTTGGAAGGTGACAACAGCAAAGCGGACATCGTACTCGGCCTCGACAACAATCTGATGGCGGAAGCAAAGAAAACCGGCCTGCTTACAGAGCACAAAGTTGACACTGCCAACGTTACGCTCCCAGGCGGTTGGAATGATGCGACATTTGTGCCGTATGACTTTGGCTACTTTGCTTTTGTCTACAACAAAGAAACCCTAGCCAACCCACCGAAAAGCCTCAAAGAGCTGGTTGAATCACGCGATGATCTTAAAGTGATTTACCAAGATCCGCGAACGTCGACGCCTGGTCAAGGCTTGATGCTATGGATGAAGTCTGTTTACGGTGATGATGCCCCTCAAGCGTGGAAACAGTTAGCGAAGAAAACCGTGACGGTAACCAAAGGCTGGTCTGAAGCATACTCTATGTTCTTAGAGGGTGAGTCGGATCTCGTGCTTTCTTACACGACTTCTCCTGCGTACCATTTGATTGCAGAGCAAGACGCGAAATTTGCAGCGGCGGATTTTGCGGAGGGGCACTACACTCAGGTTGAAGTGGCGGCGAAGGTGAAAGGCTCAAAAAATGAAGCGCTGGCCGATGAGTTTATGAGCTTTATTTTAAGTGATGAATTCCAGTCGGTCATGCCAACCGGAAACTGGATGTACCCAGTGACGGATGTTGCCCTGCCAAAAGGTTTTGACACTCTGACGGTTCCAAGCAAAGCGTTGAGTTTTAGTGCTGATGAAGTTGCCGAGAGCCGCAAAACATGGATCCGTGAGTGGCAAAGTGCTCTGACCTTCTAAGGTACTGTTTTGCGCAAGACTCCTAAAATAGGCATTTGGGTCGCGATCATTATCGCGACCTTTGTTGTTTCTGCCTTGGGGGCTCTGTTTATTGAAGCTCCCTCTTTAAACGTGCTGCAAGTATGGCAAGACCCATATTACCGCCACGTAACGAAATTCAGTTTTTATCAATCGTTTTTATCGACCGTATTGAGCGTCGGCTTGGCTATTCCTGTCGCGCATGCTTTCTCGCGTCGAAGTTTTCCTGGTAAAAGGCTGTTGCTAAAACTGTTTGCGACGACACTGGTGCTACCCGTTTTGGTGGGCGTATTTGGTTTGCTGGCGATTTACGGTAACCGTGGTCTACTTGCTCAGCTTTTAGAAGCATTAGACAGCCAACTGCCATTCTCCATTTATGGGCTGAATGGCATTTTGTTGGCGCACGTGTTTTTTAACCTCCCCTATGCGACCCGATTGTTGCTGCAGTCACTGGAAACCATCCCAGCAGAACAGCATAAGCTGTGTGCTCACCTAGGTATGGGGCATTGGCAAAAGTTTAAGTGGGTCGAATGGCCGCGTTTAAAACAGCAACTGGCGCATGTTTGTGGGTTGGTGTTCATGCTTTGCTTTACCAGTTTTGCCACGGTGATGGCGTTAGGTGGTGGGCCGAAATCGACCACCATTGAGCTGGCAATCTATCAGGCGATCAAATTTGATTTTGACTTACAGGCTGGAGCTCTGCTGGCTATTTGGCAAATGCTGCTTTGTGGCTTAATGGCGCTGACAATTCAGCGTTTAGCAAAACCCGTGTCTGTCAGTGCGGGTAGCACATCGTCGAAGATTTACTTAACCAACGATTCTGCCAAATCCAAGTTTTGGGATTGGGGGTGGATAGGCTTTAGTGCGCTGTTGGTTCTACCACCACTATTAATGGTGATCTTAAGTGGTTTGAACAGCCAAGTACTGGCGGTTTTTTCTGATGTCCGTTTTTGGTCTGCCTTATGGGCATCACTCAAAGTAGCGACGCTGGCGAGTGTGTTTGCATTGCTGGCTGGCATTGGCATTTTGATCTCTAGCCGTCGCTTGAGATTGAACTTTCATGAAAAACGAGCGGATCAAATCGAGCTAATAGGGACTATTATTTTGGTCACGCCAGGTTTGGTGATTTCGACAGGGTTGTTCTTGTTGCTTCGTTCAATGACCGACGTGTTCAGCTTGGCTTTTGTTGTGGTGGTCGCCGTGAATGGCTTAATGGGCTTACCGTACGTGATCAAAACACTGTCACAGCCGATGTTGCAAATCGAGCAACAATACCAATATGTGTGTGCAAGTTTAGGCATGAAAGGCTGGCAACGACTGAAAGTGGTGGAGTGGCGAGCGTTGAAAAAGCCGATGGCTCATGCTTTTGCGATCAGTTTTATGTTTGCCATCGGTGACTTGAGCGCGATTGCCTTGTTTGGTAGCCAAGAATTTCGAACCTTGCCTCTATACCTTTTCCAGCTATTGGGCAGTTATCAGATGGACGCCGCCGCGGTGGTTTCTGTGACCTTGCTGGCTCTCAGTGTCGGCTGTTTTACGTTGATCGAAACTCTATTTAAAGCGAATTCAAAGGTGACTTATGCTGACGCTAAGTGATGTCCGTTACTATTACCATAGTGAGCTGTTTCATTTTGACCTGAGTATTGAACAAGGGCAGATTGTTGCTTTAATGGGGCCGAGTGGGGCAGGGAAATCCACTTTATTGGCACTAGTTGCTGGCTTTATTGAGCCTGAGCAAGGCAGTATTTCGGCCAGCGGAAGTGAGGTCGTAGGGAAAGAGCCCCATCAGCGTCCGTTTGCGATGCTGTTCCAGGAGCACAATTTGTTTGCCCACCTCACCGTGCGTGAAAACATTGGCTTGGGTTTGCACCCTGGGCTAAAACTCAATGACTCGCAGCAGAGGCAGGTCGAGGAAGCCGCTAATCAAGTTGGTGTTGCCGAGTATCTGGATCGTTTGCCTGAGCAGCTTTCTGGCGGCCAGCGGCAGCGTGTCGCTTTGGCTCGATGCTTTGTACAGCCTCATCCGGTATGGTTGCTCGATGAGCCATTCTCCGCGTTGGATCCTATTCTACGTGAAGAAATGCTGACCTTAGTTCAGCGTTTGGCCAAAGAGCGTGATATTACGGTATTGATGGTTACGCATCATATTAGTGACGCTAGGGCGATAGCTTCACATTTTGCCTTTGTGGCGGGTGGGCGAGTGGAAGTGTCGGCAGGCATTGAGCAACTGATATCTAGCCACACAAATACACTGCTGAGTGATTTTGTTAGAGCGGGTGAATAAAAATAAGGTTGATGAATCCTCATCAACCTTTTTTGTTTATCGCTTAATACTCTTCGTCATTGAGCTCTTTTAGCACTTGGAAGATTTCACGGTAAGCTTTCGCTGGTTTTCCTGCTGCTTTCTCTTTTGAAGCTTGGCGAGCAAGTTGGCGTAAACGCTGACGATCGGCTTCTGGGTAAAGATCGAGCACATCTGCGATAGCTTTATCACCTTCTTCAACCACACGGTCACGTAATTGCTCAAGCTTGTGCAGTACTGCAGTGTGCTGCGAGTGCTTGTTACGGACTTTATCCAACGCCGCTTGGATCGGTTCTGGATCTTCATGGCGCATCAGCTTGCCGATGAATTGCAGTTGGCGACGACGTGCTTCGTTCTTAAAGCGCTGTGCATCTTTAATTGCATCCGCAAGTTCTTCACTCAGCGGAAATTTCTCTAACACTGACGGTTTCAGGTTTACGAGCTCTTCACCCAGCTTCTGTAACTCTTCCATGTCACGTTTCATCTCGGTTTTACTTACCCAGATGATCTCTTCTTCTGGTTCCCATGGCGCTTTTTGGTTTTTACGTGCCATTTTTCTGCCTTAATTTGAACATTCTATTTCTCTATTTTAACAAGAATCGTGGGGAGAAAGCGAAATTCTTGTTATCCTAGAGTACAAAGACCTCATTGAATTAAGTTGATATGGACGTAAGACAGCAAATTGCTCAACAGCGCGTTGAGCTAGAAGCCGCCGTAGCCAAAGCTCTTGAGATGGCCGCAGAGAAATCCGATGGCGCAGAAGTAGCAATCACCAAGACAACGGGATTGAGTGTGTCTACTCGTATGTGCGAAGTAGAGAATGTGGAATTTAACAGCGATGGTGCGTTAGGCATTACGGTATATCGTGGTCAGCGCAAAGGCAGCGCGTCTACGTCGGACTTGAGTGAAAAAGCCATCCAACAAACCGTGCGTGCTGCGTTGGATATTGCTCAATACACTTCTGAAGATCCTTATGCAGGTCCAGCGCCGAAAGAGTTAATGGTCAAAGAGATCCCTGATTTGGACCTGTTCCACCCGGACACGCCAGATCCTGATCATGCCGCGGAAATTGCGATCGCAGCGGAAGAGCATGCGTTGTCTTACAGTGATAAGATCAAACAGAGTGATGGTGGTAGTTACGACAGTCACTACGGATTAAAAGTTTACGGCAACAGCCATGGTCTGTTGGGCAGTTATGCGTCTAGCCGTCATAGCATTAGCTGCTGTGTGATTGGTCAAGGTGCTAATGGTGAGATGGAGCGTGACTACAGCTACACAGTTGCCCGCCACAAAGATGAGCTTTGGACGCCTGAAACTGTCGGTATGACGGCGGGTGAGAAGACGATCAATCGCTTGGATGCACAAAAACTCAGAACAGGGCAATACCCAGTGATGTTTGCGGCCGATGTAGCGACAGGGTTGTTGGGCCACCTTGTGATGGCCATCAGTGGTGGGAATCTTTATCGTCAGTCATCGTTTTTGCTGGATCAATTAGGGCAGCAAATTCTCCCAGAGTGGTTCAATGTTTCTGAGCGTCCACACGTTTTACGCGGGTTGGCGTCGAGTCCATTTGATAGCGAAGGCGTGTTCACACAAGACCGTAAAATCATTACTGACGGCGTATTAGCAACGTACTTATTGACGAGTTATGCGGCGCGTAAAATGGATATGACACCAACAGGTCATGCGGGTGGTATCCACAACTGGTACGTGAAGTCTACCGGGCAAAACTTTGAACAAATGCTAAAAGAGCTGGGTACAGGTCTATTGGTGACAGAAGTGATGGGCCAAGGCGTTAATATCGTTACAGGTGACTATTCTCGTGGCGCAGCAGGCTTTTGGGTTGAAAATGGTGAGATTAAATTCCCAGTATCAGAGATTACCATCGCGGGTAACCTCAAAGATATGTACAACCAGATCGTGGCTGTAGGCAGTGACGTGGAAACACGCTCACAGATCCAGACGGGGTCTATCTTGCTTGAGTCGATGAAAGTCGCGGGCGAGTAACCGCATCCAAATGACTTGAAAGTAAAAGGTTGGCTCGGTAGCCAACCTTTTTTGTTTTCTACTCTTCAAACAGTTCTTTATGCAGTTTCTGAATGGCCAGTTTAGAGACGGATTCATGCACAAGGAAGCACAGGTTATGCGGGCTTGCACCATAGCAAATCATACGCAAGTTGAAGTCTTCTAACGTGCCGAATACTTGTTTTGCATAGCCTTTACTCTCACTCATATTGTTACCGATTAGTGCGACCAAGCATAGATTGTGTTCAACCTCCACGGTACACAGTTCTTCGAGCTCTAAGCGCGCGGCTTCTGGTAACTGTGGCGCACCACCAGCGGTGTCCGTTTGATCTAAGGTTAACGACACACTGATCTCTGAGGTGGTGATCAGGTCGACCGACACTTTATGTTTTGCCAATATTTCGAATACTTTGGCTAAGAAACCGTAAGCGTGGAACATTTTTGCACTGCGTAAGGTAACCATGGTTTGGTTGCAACGCAGAGCCAGCGCACGAAATAAGGGAGAGCTTCCCACCTTGTGTCGAATCCAAGTGCCACCTTTCTCTGGTTCTTTGGATGAACCGACGAACACCGGGATGTCATGACGCAGTGCAGGCACTAACGTGGAAGGGTGCAGGATTTTCGCACCGAAGTTCGCCATCTCTGACGCTTCACTAAAGCTGATTTCCGGAATCGGTGACGCTTTTGGTGCAATGCGTGGGTCTGTGGTGTAGATCCCTGGAACATCGGTCCAAATTTCTAATCCCGAAGCTTGTACGGCTTCGGCGATTAGCGCGGCACTGTAATCGCTGCCACCTCGTCCCAGAGTTGTCGTATTGCCTTCTTCATCCGAACCAATGAAGCCCTGAGTAACGACGACAAACTCATTGCAAAGCGGCACCAAGGATTGCTGTGCAAGGCCAGCGATGGTTTCCAGTTCGGGTTCACCTTTACCGAAAGTGCTATCCGTTTTTAGTACATCTCGAATATCAAAGCGTGTTGCGTTGATACCGCGCTCTTTCATCAACTGAGTCAGAATATGCGTCGACATGAGCTCGCCACAAGCGACCAAGTGATCGGTGAGTTTAGTGCTCGCTTGAATAGAAGCCGCTTCCGCGAGGCTAGTGACGGTATCTAGTATGCCGTAGACTTGGTTCGCCGCTTCAGATGGCTCTTTGAGTTGATTCAGAATCGAATCATGAATGTCTGCGAGTTGCTGGAGGATCTGGCTGCGGCGCGCTTGATCTTGCACACCATTGGCTAACTCAACCAATAGGTTCGTCACTCCTGAGCAAGCACTGCTTACCACAAGCTTAGTGTTTGGATTTGATTCGATGATAGCGGCACAACGGCTCATTGCTTCAAAGTTAGCAACGCTGGTTCCACCAAATTTAGCAACGTTAAAATTGCTCACAACATTTCTCCCACGACTTCCTGAAAATGACAGTTAGGAGCCCAATGACGTACTTTAGTACTTGCCTAATGGGATCCAACATCCGATGTTTTGCGGTAATACAAAGCTGTATTTGAAGAGAAAATGAGCGTATTGAGAGGTTTATATTTGTACGGTATACCTCAGAAGCTCATCATCAGTCTGCGCTGATGACAGTTGATGGGACTCAACCCAAGTCAACCGACAGATCAAAACCACAATCTTGACCTACCTCGGCACTACTCCCCCTTAGTGAATTGTATTGGAGTTGCGGCTCCACAATACACCTACCTGGGTAGTGCTCCTCTTCTGCAAAATGCAATCTACCAACTTCAAATAATTATTCTAAAAGCTGGCGTTGGTGGGATAAATATTCACCACCTGTTTTGCATTGAACGTTTTTATATATCGCTTGTCAACGATAATTTGTAACTTAATGACAATTTAAAGTAACAAGTTAGTGACACGAATCTGCCTACCCTACTTAGGAATAATTGCTGCTTATGCCGATTTGAATTAAGGTGATTTATGAAATCGATATAACTACAAGAAAAGACAGCCTACAATTCAAGGAGAAGCCAATGACGATTCAAAGTTTCATTCCCCCTCATCGAACTCTGATGGGACCAGGTCCTTCGGATATTTCACCTCAAGTATTACAAGCTTTAAGTCGTCCGACAGTCGGCCACCTAGATCCCTTGTTTATTGGTATGATGGATGAGCTTAAACAACTGCTTAAATACGCGTTCCAAACGGACAATGAGTTCACTATCGCAGTGTCAGCACCGGGTAGTGCAGGAATGGAGACCTGTTTTGTTAACCTGATTGAACCGGGTGAAAAAGTCATCGTTTGTCGTAATGGTGTGTTCGGTGAACGCATGCGAGAGAATGTGATTCGTGCTGGTGGTGTTGCGGTTGTTGTTGACGATGAGTGGGGCAAACCCGTTTCAGTTGAGAAAGTGGAACAGGCATTAAACGAAAACCCAGACGCAAAAATTCTGGCGTTTGTGCATGCAGAAACGTCCACAGGTGCGTGTAGTGATGCACAAGCGCTGGGTAAACTGGCGAAGCAACACAATGTACTGACGATTGTTGACGCAGTAACGTCACTTGGCGGAGTGCCGCTAAAGGTGGATGAGTGGCAACTGGATGCGGTGTACTCGGGTAGCCAAAAATGTTTGTCTTGTGTGCCAGGACTTTCTCCAGTCACGCTTTCTCCAGCCGCGATTGAAAAGATCCAATCACGTAAGACCCCTGTTCAAAGTTGGTTCTTAGATCAAAGTCTCGTGCTGGGTTATTGGAGTGGTGAGGGTAAACGCAGTTACCACCATACAGCGCCAGTGAACAGCCTGTATGCGCTGCATGAAGCGCTATTGATGTTAAAAAATGAAGGTCTAGAAAATGCGTTTCAGCGCCATCGTGATATGCATGAAAAGTTAAAAGCGGGCTTAGAAAAACTGGGCTTTAAATTTGTGGTGGATGAAGCGTCTCGTCTGCCTCAGTTGAACGCGATTTATGTTCCTGATGGTATTGATGAAGCAAAAGTTCGCAGCCATCTATTGGAAACTTACAACTTAGAAATCGGTGCGGGCTTAGGTGCCTTAGCAGGCAAAGCGTGGCGTATTGGCTTGATGGGCTATGCTGCTCGTCCAGAAAATGTCGCGCTCTGTCTACGCGCATTAGAGGAGTCTCTGACTCAATAAATGGTTCAGGTACCGTTGTTAATATAAGAAAGGCGACTCAATGAGTCGCCTTTGTCATTTTTGTTATCAGCGCACTAGGGCTGTTTTTCATTTTCTGCCTTCAATGCATCGATATTAGGCGGAATATATTGGACCTGAGAGAAATCTTGTCTCGGGAACAGAAATTGAGCTTCACTGCGGATTTGCTCTGCTTTTTCCATGTCTCCTAAGCCTTGGTAAGCAAGAATAAGGTTGTTATAAAACGCAGGTCTTGGTTTATCTTTGATGATCTCTAATGACCAGTTTATGTAAGGCTCTATAAGTTTGGCGTCTTGCGTGAATAAGCCAATATTCAAGTACGTACTATAAATGTCCCAATTATAACGATCTTTCCAAACAACGGGGTTGCTGACTTGATCAAGAATGTCTGGGTTTTTGGGGTTAGACCTCTCAAATTGCGTCAACACATAGTTTGTATGCAGGGCACTTAACATATAAAAACCGAGCAAAATCGGAACCAGTAAACTCAGAACACGCAGTGCCGTTTGAGAGATAAAACTGAGCGTAAATATCCGGTATTTATTCACGCGCTGATCCACCCAGTACAGCAAAATAATGAAGGTGATCCAGTGAACCGCCGAGTGGTAGAAAGGGTACTCTAGCTGGGTGTGCAGTACGATCGGAATGAACAGGGCAAACAGAGCGAGTCGGGTTCCTTTCTTCGTTTGGTAAATACGATAGAGGATCAGTATTGCTGCAATCAGTATCCCAACAAGGGGCAATAGGCCGCCCTCTACGCCCCAATAAAGCAGCTCATTGTGTGGGTGATCCATCGATGCTAGGCCGGGTTCGTAGTTGTTATTTAACTGGTGCTGTCTAGCTGTGTAAATAATGTATTCAGACTCAAATTTACCGTAGCCATAGCCCGTAAATGGCTTCTCGATAAACATGTCTAAGGTTTGTGGGAAAGTATATTGTCTTGGGCTCTCTAAGTTGACCTTTTGTTCTGACAATGTGGCCGTGTCAGAGCTGAGCAGAGAAGGAATGAGCCCGATACCTAATCCTAAAACGACGGATAATACCCACCCCCAACGGCGCTTGTTAGTCGCAAAGCGAAATAGGTATGGGAGGGTAAAAAGTATCACTAAGATGGCGCTTAACCAGCCAGTTCGTGAAGCTAGGACAATGAGTAATGGGATTGTCACCAGAGGCATTAAGTATAATAACGCTATTTCACTGAGTTTTGACTGGTATTTCACTCGTTGTCGCGTCAGTAAGTATCCAGAGATTGCTAAACCTGTGGTGAGGAAGCTTGCCATGACATTCGGTTGTTGGAAAATGCCGTATGGTCTATTTTGCACTGTATCGTAACCCAGGGGGTTGCCTGGTTGGAGAAACAAATATTGCACCCAGCCCAAGATCGCCTCAATGAATACCCCGATGGCGATAAACCAGAGCAAACGTTGTTTTTGTTTGTTACTGAAACGAAACTGTTGCAGGACAACAAACAGGATGTAGCCAGCCCATAACCCCGCGATTTTTCCGACTGTTAGCTCAATAGCTGAGGTTGGGTATACAACGGGTATTGTTATCGCTAAGCAGCTAATAAAAAAGCCGATAGTTAGTTTGTTGTATCTCAGAATGCCCAGAGTGCCAATTTGGTAAAGCCCGATAGCAATGGCAATCCCCAGCACGAGCCAGGTTGTTGGATTAAAAGACAGGGCGAGTCCAGAGCCTCCCGGGTTGGGCATAAAGAAGTGCATTGCCAGAATAAACACAGCACCCAATGAGAAAAGGAATGGCTTGATTAATGGCAGTTTGGGCGTTGGCTGCGCTAGTTTGGTTCCAGCTACATGTATCGTGGCCATGGTTCAATAATCCTAAAAACAGGCCAGCGATGGATTTCGCTGGCCTGGTGACTTTACAACTATTTGTTATTTTAACATAGGCTTAAGGAAGCGTGCGGTATGGGAACTTTCGACCAATGACACATCTTCAGGAGTACCCTCCGCAACAATTTCACCGCCGCCTTGACCTCCCTCGGGACCCAAATCAACAATCCAGTCTGCCGTTTTTATCACATCGAGGTTGTGTTCTATCACGACCACCGTGTTGCCGTGGTCGCGCAGTCTGTGGAGTACCGTCAATAGTTGCTGGATATCGTGGAAGTGCAGTCCTGTGGTCGGCTCATCCAAAATGTACAGGGTTTTGCCTGTATCTCGTTTTGATAGCTCTCGCGCCAGCTTGACGCGTTGGGCTTCACCACCAGAGAGTGTCGTAGCGGCTTGGCCTAATCGGATGTAAGACAAACCGACATCCATTAATGTTTGCAGTTTACGGGCAATGACAGGCACAGGGTCAAAAAACTCTCGCGCGTCTTCAACGGTGAGTTCGAGAACTTCGTCAATGGTTTTGCCTTTATAACGAACTTCCAATGTCTCGCGGTTGTAGCGCTTTCCTTTACATACGTCACAAGGGACATACACATCAGGTAGGAAATGCATCTCTACTTTGATCACACCATCACCTTGGCAGGCTTCACAGCGCCCACCGCGGACGTTAAAGCTGAATCGCCCTGGTTTGTAGCCACGTGAGCGGGATTCTTGAGTCCCTGCAAACAGTTCTCTAATCGGTGTGAAGATGCCCGTGTAGGTCGCTGGGTTCGAGCGAGGCGTGCGACCAATCGGACTTTGATCGATGTCGATCACTTTATCAAAGTGTTCTAGGCCTTTGATTTTTTTATAAGGCGAAGGTGTTGCTGTTGTAGCGCCATTGAGCTGCGTATGAGCAATCTTAAAGAAGGTATCGTTGATTAAGGTGGATTTACCTGAGCCAGATACCCCGGTAATACAGCTAAACAGACCTACAGGCAGTTTTAGGTTTACATCCTTCAGGTTATTACCCGATGCGCCCATCAGTTCGACGACTTTTTTCGGGTCTCGTTGGGTACGAGTGTCCGGGACAGCGATCTCTTTCTTGCCACTGAGGTATTGTCCAGTCAAAGAGTTTGGATTGGCGATGATTTCTTTCATGGTGCCTTCCGCAACCACATTACCGCCGTGTACACCAGCACCAGGGCCAATATCGATGACGTGGTCGGCCATGCGAATCGCATCTTCATCGTGTTCCACCACCAATACCGTATTGCCTAAATCACGCAGGTGGGTGAGGGTGTTTAGCAGTCGCTCGTTGTCACGCTGGTGAAGGCCAATAGATGGTTCATCCAAGACGTACATGACGCCAACAAGACCCGCACCGATTTGGCTTGCGAGACGAATGCGTTGTGCTTCTCCACCAGAAAGTGTTTCTGCACTGCGCGACAGATTCAAATAATTGAGGCCAACATTGACCAAAAAATGCAGGCGATCATTGATCTCTTTCATCACCTTTTCGGCGATTTGAGCGCGTTGACCTTCTAAAGTAAGTGAGGCAAAAAAGCTCAATGCATCGGCGATGCTCAGCTCAACGATTTCAGGAAGTGTGGTGTCAGCGATAAACACGTTGCGTGCTTCTAAACGTAATCGGCTGCCATCACAGCTATCACAGGTTTTGGTTGAGATATATTTGGCTAAGTCTTCACGTACAGAGCTTGACTCGGTGTCTCTGTAACGTCTTTCCAGGGTGTTAAGAATGCCTTCAAACGGATGACGTTTTACGCGAATATCGCCGCGATCATTAATGTAGTTAAATTCCACCTCAGTTCGGCCTGAACCGGTAAGAATCACGTCGCGAATTTTCTTGGGCAGGGATTTAAACGGCGCATGAAGATCAAAACCATAATACTCAGACAAGGAGGTCAGCATTTGGAAATAGTAATAGTTTTTCTGATCCCAGCCTCTGATGGCACCTTCTGCTAGGCTCAGTGAATCATCGACAATCACTCGCGCCGGATCGAAGTATTGTTGTACACCCAAGCCATCACAGGTATGGCAAGCTCCTGCTGGGTTGTTGAACGAGAATAGTCGAGGTTCCAACTCTTGCATGCTGTAACCACAGTGTGGGCAGGCAAAATTGGCAGAAAAAACGACTTCTTCTCCGTTGCCGTCCATAGGTGCGACGACCGCGATCCCACCAGACAGCTCAAGCGTCGTTTCAAACGACTCTGCAAGGCGCTGTTGCAAATCATCTCGGACTTTAAAGCGGTCAACCACCACTTCAATGGTATGCTTTTTGTGAAGCTCTAAGGTCGGAGGATCGGAAAGATCGCAGGTTTCACCATCAATGCGCGCACGGATAAAACCTTGTGCAGCCAAGTTCTCTAATGTTTTGACGTGTTCCCCTTTGCGCTCTTTGACGATAGGGGCAAGCAGCATCATTTTAGAGCCTTGAGGCATCTCAAGCACTTTATCGACCATCTGAGAGATGGTTTGAGCCGCCAGTGGTACTTTGTGTTCAGGGCAGCGAGGCTCGCCTACTCGGGCATACAGAAGTCTCAGGTAATCGTAGACTTCAGTGATGGTACCAACGGTAGAGCGGGGGTTGTGCGATGTGGATTTTTGCTCGATAGAAATGGCTGGTGATAGACCTTCAATATGGTCAACATCCGGTTTTTCCATCAGGGATAAAAATTGACGGGCGTAGGCAGAAAGAGACTCAACATAACGTCGCTGACCTTCAGCGTATAAAGTATCAAACGCCAGAGAAGATTTACCAGAACCGGATAATCCGGTGATCACAATCAACTTATCTCTTGGGATTGTAAGGTTGATGTTTTTGAGGTTGTGTGTGCGGGCACCGCGAACTTCAATCTTATCCATTATCATCGCTCAATGTAAAACAAGTTGGCTAAGTATTACATAGTGTGAGAAATGTTCAATAAATACTGGATAAAAAAACAGTAAAGGCCGCTTTGATAGCGGCCTTTAAGAGAAAATTCCTTTCGGTATTTAAGACTCTTTCGTGGTCGCGTGTTTACCGAGTTCAGACGTCTTGCTGTCTTTTAAGTATACGTTTTCAAAGCAGTAGTTAGTTGCTTCAATGTAACCTTCTACGCTACCACAGTCGAAACGTTGACCTTTAAATTTGTAAGCAAGCACACAACCCGCTTTTGCTTGTTTAAGCAGCGCATCGGTAATCTGAATCTCACCACCTTTACCTGGCTCGGTGTTTTCGATCAGCTCGAAAATATCTGGAGTCAGAATGTAGCGACCAATGATTGCTAGATTGCTTGGTGCGGTGCCTTTCTCAGGTTTCTCTACCATGTCGTCAACACGGAAAATGTCATCTTTGATCATTTCACCCGAAATAACACCGTATTTATGCGTTTCGTCTTCAGGGACTTCTTGCACTGCAACAATAGAACAACGGAACTGTTTAAACAGCGCGACCATTTGTGCCAGTACGCCTTCTTCTTCGTTAACGCATAAATCATCGGCAAGAACGACAGCAAACGGTTCGTCACCAACCAGCTCGCGGCCAGTTAAAATCGCGTGACCTAAGCCTTTCATTTCACGCTGGCGAATATAAGTGAAGTTTGCACTGTCGATGATGTCACGAATGTCTACCAATAGCTCTTCTTTGTTTGTGCCGCTAATTTGGTGCTCTAACTCGTAGTTTTTGTCGAAGTGGTCCATGATCGAGTGTTTGCCTCGGCCTGTGACAATACACATACCATTCATACCCGCTTGAATCGCTTCCTCAACACCGTATTCAATTAGAGGTTTATTGACGACGGGCATCATCTCTTTCGGCATGGATTTTGTTGCAGGTAAAAAACGTGTACCGTAGCCAGCGGCAGGGAAAAGACACTTTTTAATCATGTTAATTAAACCCTATAACTTTTGTTTGGTAATTTAACTGCGGGCGACAATAACATGCTTTTAGTGAATAGGTCATGAACCTATTCACTAAAAATATTTAATTTGGAGTTTTTAGTGTGGTTAGTACATTAAATGTTGCTTTGCCCAAGCAGTAGCTTGCACGCGGTTTTTCACGCTGAGCTTTTTAAATATCTGGTACAAATGCGATTTGACGGTGAACTCGCTGATAAATTGGTCTTCTGCAATTTGGCTATTTGAGGCTCCGGTCATTAAACTACGCAATATATGTATTTCACGCGTGGTTAGGTTCACGGTTGCTGGGGCGGATTGACTCTCTACGACCGTTCGGTAGTGATAAAGTAATTGAGCCGAAACTTTTCTTGGTAACCAGTTTTCCCCATTAATAATTTCACTGCACCCTTTACTGATGTTCTCCAATGAGTCTGTTGCATAAAACAGCCCTTTTAGATGCCCCAAACTAAGTACTTCGTCGGTGGTGAGCCGTTTATCGACATTAATGATGATGGTTTCAAACACTTTATTGGCTAGCGGCAGGGAGCGTATTTGGTTGTTCAACTGTAAATAATGGCGATGGTCTATCATTAATATACGATGCTTGTTCCGTTGCAGGGCTAACATCAGTTCTGCAGGTTCAAGATAAGGGATCTCTAAACCTATACGTTTTTCGATATTGTCGACGAGAGAATGGCGAACGTTTTTATCTTCGCATAAGAAGTGGATAGTTCTCATATAGTTACTTTTCATGCCTAAGCTTCCTATTCCATTAGGGCGTAGGTAAGGCTTACTGAATTATCAGGCGAGCGCTACTTGAGATTGAATCCCTGCGTTTGGTTTCATGTGCTTGAGTAATTTATCGTTTTATCACTCGAGTAATGTTTGATTTTTCTCGTAAAAAAGTTCGATGGGTGTATGAGAGCCTATTGAGTAGCGACAATCTAGGCTGGGGCGTTTGTCCTATACGCAAAGCGTGTTATCCTATTGCGCTATTTCATTCACACTCAAATTTTAGACGGAGCGAAACATGGCTAGCCGTGGAGTAAACAAAGTTATTTTAGTCGGTAATCTGGGTTCAGATCCGGAAGTGCGTTACATGCCGAGCGGCAGTGCTGTGGCCAATATTACAGTTGCGACGTCTGAAACATGGCGTGATAAAGCAACGGGCGAACAGCGCGAGAAAACAGAGTGGCACCGTGTGGCTCTGTTTGGCAAGTTAGCGGAAGTGGCGGGTGAGTACCTGCGCAAAGGTTCACAGGTTTACATTGAAGGCCAGCTGCAAACGCGTAAATGGCAAGATCAAAGTGGCCAAGACCGTTACACCACGGAAGTGGTTGTACAAGGTTTCAATGGTGTGATGCAAATGTTGGGTGGTCGTGCTCAAGGTGGCGCACCAGCGATGGGTGGCCAGCAGCAACAGCAAGGTGGTTGGGGACAGCCTCAGCAACCAGCCCAGCAGCAGTACAATGCACCGCAGCAACAGCAGAAGGCGCCGCAACAGTCTCAGCCGCAGTATAATGAGCCACCGATGGATTTTGATGACGACATCCCATTCTAAGCTCATAGTTCTGAAAAAAAGCCGCGATTTTCGCGGCTTTTTTATATAGTTAGAGAAATAAATGACCCTATAAGAAATGGATGTACGGGGGTGATTTTTCTTGTGTCCATAATATATCGGGAGCAACTCCCACTGATACCTATTCGCTTTAGAAAAGGAATTTCACACCTATGAGGTACACCCCTACCTTAAAACTGAGTACCAGACTCGTCGCCTTTGTCACTGTCATTGTCGTCAGTGCCATGTTTATTTTATTTCTTGGCGGGACACTGTCCTTCAAGCGTCTAGGGCAGGAGTACTTAGAGCACTCATTGCAGGGGATTGTGACCGTTGTTGATAAAGAAATGGAAGATCCTGATGCTGCGTACTCTTTACAGTTTTGGATGCCCAAAATGTTGCAGGCATCCAGTGTGGTGGAGATGGAGTTAGTCTCTTCTTACGGAACCATCTATCGCTATAAAGATACCGCCTCCAAAGTCTCACCGTCCCTCCTATACCAGACCGAATATACATTGGAGCGAAATCAAGGTTATCGTATCCGCTTTAAAGCTGTGCCGCCTTACATCGGCTACGGTTATTCAATGCAAGCCTTGTGGTCAGTCACCTTGGCCATCATGCTGGTTATCTTTTGTTTGATGCAAGGTGTTAAGTGGCTGAAGAAACAACTGATTGGTTCAGAATTGCTTGAAGAAAGGGGGCGTATGATTTTGGCTGGCAGAGTCGAAGAGTACGCCAAAGGGGATAGCCAAGAATGGCCATTTACGGCCAGTGAAGCGTTAGACCGTCTGATTGAAGAATTGCAAGATGCCCGCCAGGAGCGCAGTCGTTTTGATACGTTTATCCGCACCCAAACGTTTTTGGATCAATTGACGGGGACGGCCAATCGAGTTCTGTTTGACAGTAAGTTAGAGACATCTTTGTCAGAGAACGGCGCTCATGGAGGCGTACTGTTGATACGCATCGATGATTGGACGCACATCAAAGATGAGTGTGGAAAGAAAGATGCGAATGATTTTATCGTCGAAGTCGGCGAAGCCTTGAGTAATGTTATTCAGCGCTACCCAGATGTCACCCTTTCTCGATACTACAGCTCTGACTTCGCGATTTTTGCGCCAAACTTGTCTAGCAAAGAGGTCTCCACCATCGCGGTACAGTGCCTAAAGCAGCTGAGTCGCGTTATGCCGCCCCATTTGTTGGATAAAGATAACTGGGTTCACATTGGTGTCAGTATGTACCGAGAAGGTGAGCGTCGGGGACGGATTATTGACGAAGCAGAAACAGCACTGAAAAGTGCGCAATTACAGCGAATCAACACTTGGAGCCGATTTAAAAAGCACGTATCTCAGGAGTCGGAACGTGGCAGTGTCCGTTGGCGAACGTTGTTTGATCAGGTTATTACTCCTGAGCGATTATATATATTTGCACAGCCATGTTATCTGCTTGATAAACAGCAAGATACACATCTGGAACACCATGAATTATTTGCCAGAATTCATGATCCAGAAAAGGGGGTGATTAAAGCCTCTCGTTTTAATTCAGCTGTGGAATCCGTTGGCTACGAGATGGTATTGGATAGGGCTGCGATCCAGTCAATCTTTTGTCATTTGAAAGCTTCAGACAATTCGATGTGTTACTCTATCAACCTCCATGTTGTTCCTTTTGCTGACCGAAACTATTTTAAATGGTTTCGAGATGAGCTGTTGCAACTCACCACCGAGCAAAGAAGCCAGTTAAGCTTTGATTTTGTGGAAGCTCGATTAGTGAAACACTTAGATTACATGCGTCCTGTAGTGAAAATGATTGCTGGTATCGGGTGCCAAGTTGTCGTTGGTCAGGCCGGGCGTTCTATCGTCAGTACTCATTATCTGAAAGAGCTACCAATCAGCTACCTAAAGTTGCATCGCAGTTTGATCAAACAAATCGATCAGCGCCATGAGAATCAGCTCTTTGTGCGTAGTCTGTTAGGGGCGTGTGATGGGTTAAAAACACAGGTCATCGCTCTTGGTGTCGATAATAAGCAGGAGTACGACACGGTTTTACAGTTGGGTGTTAATGGTGTGCAGGGGCGTTACTTTGAAGAGGAAAAACAGATTCTTCCTCTCGCGTCTTCTCGCCCCAAAGAAATGACACACAAAAAAGTACAAATTGGCCGAAGAAATCGATGGCGGAAAAATTAGTAATTCGATGAACAAACACTCTTTTTTAGGTAAGTTTAAACAAAGTAAGCACAATGCTTCACGGTTGACCGTTGTCGTTCAGCCGAGTGGGCTCTTTTTTTCTGCATTGTCAGAGAGCAAGCTGCCATCCTACGTTGCGTTCGATGGGCGTGCGTGGCAACAAGTCCTGTTTAACACTCTCCAAGAGAACGCAGTGACGGATATCTCCGTACAAGTTGTCCTACACACTAGCTTGTATCATACCTACCAGATTGATAAGCCTGCGGTGCCAGATGAGGAGTTGCCAGGGGCGCTGCCATTCCTCATTAAAGACCTAATTTCTGAGCGTATTACCGATATTGTTGCTGATGCTGCTCCGCTGCCTATTGGGAACAAGCTCCAAGTCTTCGTGATCTCACGCGATGTGGTGCTTTCTCTTTATGAGCAACTTAATCGGCTTAATATCGAGTTAGAGCGCATTTTAGTCGAAGAAGAAGTGTGGGCCTATTCAGCAAAGGGGCTAACGCAATTTCTCCTTTTACAACGAAGTAAGCAAGGCCTGTTCCGTGTTTGTGCTTTCATCGAAGGTCAGTGTACTTTTCAGCGTACTATTCGGGGCGTTTCGTCTCCACTGACAGGCAGTGCCAGTCATTCACTTCAACTCGATGGTTTGGCATTAGAGCTGCAACGATCCATCGACTACCTCTCTTCTCAGGTTAAAGGGGTATCATTGCATCAGATGAGAGTCTGCTGTGATGAGGAGCAACAGCACGAAGTCGTGCAAGAGTTAGCGGAAAGACTCAGTGTTAAGGTGGGTTTGCTCAATGAGGAGCAACTGGAGTCAGGCGCTATTCTGATTGAAAAAACAGAATTAACACCACCACAAGCAATCAATCTATTTCCTACTCACCTCAAGCCGAAAAAAGAGTACTTTACGCTAAAAAATGTACTCTTGGGGTGGGCCGGAACCGCTGCTGTTTCATTGGCTATCTATGGTGCGCTGAGTTATCAGCACAATCACCTCACTGAGCAACTGAATTTAGTGAAAGCGCAACAAGCAGAGTTTAAACAGCAATCCAGCACGTTGGCGCAAAAACTTGCAAAACACAAACCCAGCCCAGTTAAGGTTGCCGCTGTTCATCGGCTGGAAGCAGAAATTGAGGCCAAACGTCGTTCGCTGGATGCTGTCAGTGAACATGACACTGAGCAGCAGGTTGGTTATTCCGGAGTAATGCAATCACTCGCCAAGCTAGGACGAAATGATATTTCACTGCACTCGATTGTAATTGATAGCCAATCCCTAGATTTAAAGGGCTATGCCAGAGAAGCGCAAGCCATTCCCAATTGGATTGGTCAGTTTAAGAGCGAACTCAATCTCGTTGGGCGTACGTTTGAAAAGCTCAAAATTGGTCGTAATGAGCAGGGAGTGCTGACTTTCGAGCTCAAGACGAAAGAGGAGCGCAGTTAATGCAATTGTGGCAACTACTGGGTGACAAGTTTGTCAAACTGTCGCAGAGAGAAAAATGGCTGATTACTTTGTGTGGGTTTGTCGCGATTGTAATGGCATTGATGACATTTGTGATTGAGCCTCTTTATCAGTCCAACCAGAAAGTGATGAAAAATATTTCTACCACTAAGCTCGCGAGTCAGAAGCTAGAAGCCGATGTTTTACTGATGACGGCCAAGTTGAAAAAAGACCCAGATCAGGAAATTAACCTTAAATATAAACGCTTAGTGACAGAGAGCCAGCAGTTATCACACCAACTAGCACAAATTATTGAAAACCTTATCTCGCCTAGTGAAATGGCGACGCTGCTTGAAAGCGTGTTAGCGGGAACTAAAGGGCTGCAATTGATCTCTTTGGAATCACTGGGTGCTGAGCCTATTTTACAAAATCAAACCAGCGCAGAGTCATCGGCTTACTATGTTCATCCTGTGCGACTTGAGCTAGTAGGCGGCTACTTTGCCATTGTTAAGTACCTTGAAACATTAGAGTCACTACCTGTTAAGTATTATTGGCGCAGTTTCCACTACAAAGTCGAAGAGTACCCTGATGCACGCTTGGTGCTTGAGGTTTATACGTTAGGTACAAGAGAGGGGTTTATTGGTGGTTAGAACGATTTTACTGCTGATGTTGTTGGGTGGCTCCACGGTAAGCTGGGCCTCGCAAGACCCAACCGCTCCGTTAAATTGGCAAAAACCAAGTGTTACTTTGCCCAAAGCGAATAAAGTGGTAAAGCATCCCCTCCCTCGTGTACAAAGCATTATTTGCAGCGACAGCGATGAGTGCAAAGCGGTTGTCAGTGGGAAGAGCGTCATGGTGGGAGACCGTATTAGCGGTTTTCAGGTTAAGAATATTGAGTCCGAGAGTGTCACCCTGTCTCGAGGTGGTAAGCGTTGGAATCTGGAACTTTTTGCTCTGGATATTAAGCAGTAAGGTCATAAAACTATATGCGTACATTCACAGTAGCTATCATGATTGCGTCATTGGCTGGTTGCTCGATGGGGCACCGAGACCCTATTGAAGCGAAACAAGCCCTAAACCAGGCAATAAATGAAGTGAACAACCAAAGCTTAGAGCAATTGCCTCCTTCAGTGGAAGCCGACCTGATGCCTCAATTTGGGGAGGATGCCGAGCCCTCAATGGCTACCGTCAAGCGTTTCAGAATCCAAGCCAATCATGTTGATGCCAAATCCTTTTTTGCCAGCTTAGTCAAAGGCACAGAGTTCAGTGTTGCTATTCACCCTGATGTGCAAGGCTTGATCACGGTGAATTTAACCGATGTTTCGATGGAAGAAGTGTTGGATGTCATTCGCGATATTTATGGCTTTGATATTGTGAAAAGTGGCCGTGTGATCCAAGTTTACCCAGCAGGTTTGAGAACCGTCACGATACCGGTTGACTACCTGCAATTTAAACGTTCAGGCCGCTCTTTGACATCAATCTCTACCGGGACGATTTCCAATACCGACTCATCTAGCTCGAGTGATGACTCCAGCACAAACCGAACGGCCAAAGGTGGCACACAGATAGAAACCCTCAGCGAAAGCGACTTTTGGCCACAGTTAGAGCAAGCCGTAGCAAAACTGATTGGTCATAATGCAGGGCAAAGTGTGGTGGTTACGCCACAAGCGAGTGTCATCACTGTTCGTGCTTACCCTGATGAAGTTCGTCAAGTGCGCGAATTCCTCGGTATCTCTCAACAACGAATGCAGCGCCAAGTGATTCTGGAAGCAAAAATTCTCGAAGTGACGTTAAGTGATGGTTATCAGCAAGGAATCAATTGGTCCAAAGCTTTTACTTCCAACGGAGCAGATTACTCCATTGGCCGTGGCTCTATCGTAAAAGACGGTAGTGGCAATGTTCTTTCCTCGGTACTTCCTGGTTTGGATGCCATCGGCACATTGCTTGGAGGGCAGTCCAATTTAGTGATCTCTAGTGGCAGCTTTGATGCCGTACTTAATTTCATGTCGACCCAAGGTGATTTGAATGTACTGTCTAGCCCAAGAGTGACCGCCTCAAACAACCAGAAAGCGGTGATCAAAGTTGGTACTGACGAGTACTATGTGACAGACCTATCGAGTGTGGTGGGGACAGGCGATAACTCTGAACCTTCTCCTGAACTGGAGCTAACACCATTTTTCTCGGGGATCTCTTTGGATGTCACTCCTCAAATTGACGATCAAGGTAATGTCTTATTACACGTACACCCTGCGGTCATTGAAGTCGATGAACAGGTCAAAGATATTGGTTATGGGGATACACGCATCAGCTTGCCTCTCGCGCGCAGTTCCATTCGTGAGTCGGACTCAGTGATCCGCGCTCAAGATGGAGATGTCGTGGTGATCGGCGGTCTAATGAAGTCCAATACCGTCGATCAGGTATCTAAAGTCCCGTTTTTCGGTGATCTTCCGGCAATGGGGCACTTGTTCCGCAATACGAAAAAGTTAACTCAAAAAACCGAGCTGGTGATTCTACTTAAGCCAACTGTTGTGGGTGTGAATACTTGGCAGAAAGAACTGGAACGTTCCCGAGATTTATTACAGGAATGGTTCCCAGAGCAGCAATAGTTCAATGTATTTTGAGCATTTTGGTTTTCAGAAGCCTCCCTTTAGTTTAACGCCGTCAACTGAACTGTTTTTAGGTTTAGGGCCTCACTACGAGGCGATTCAAACGGTAAATACGGCAATAAACATGGGGGAAGGATTTATCAAGCTGACCGGTGAAGTCGGGACAGGAAAAACCATGATTTGCCGGATGATGGTGAATCATTTTCCTGAGCATATTCAGCTGGTTTACTTACCAAATCCTGCGCTAAATGGTGATGAACTCCGAGTTGCCGTAGCCGCAGAGTTGGGCATTGAGGCGGACTCATCAAGCACGCTGGTTGAAAAAATCCACCAGCAACTGATCGACTTGGCTAATTGCGGCAGGCAAGTGGTCGTGTTTGTCGATGAAGCACAAGCCTTACCTGATGATGCGTTAGAAGTTCTTAGACTGTTTGGCAATATAGAAACCGAGCAACAAAAACTGATACAAATTGTTTTAATCGGCCAGCCGGAATTGGATGAGCGATTACAACAACATCAACTGAGACAATTGCGGCAAAGAATCACGTTTAGTGCCCAATTGAGAGCACTGAGCCTGGCAGAGACAACTGCGTATATCGAAAGTCGCTTAGAGAAAGCGGGCGGCGATAAGTCACTGTTTAGTTTGGCGCAAAAAAAAGCCATTTGGCAGGCTAGCCAAGGCATACCGAGGCTTATCAACCAGATCAGTCACAAAACATTGCTTCTTGCGTACAGCCATAACGAAGAAAAAGTGGAGAACACTCATCTCTTTGATGCGATTCATGATACTTACGACAGCCGTAAGCCTAGATTTAAATCTCCAATGTTATGGGGGTGGAGTTAACTTATGAGTGCGATTAACAAAGCGTTGTCTGAGCTGGCACACAAGCAAGGTGCGCCGCTAAGCTCGATCCAACGTGCCCACGTTGAGCCTATCAAAGCGAGACCGATTCTACCTTGGGTCGTAGGAAGCTTTGCCCTGAGTTTAACGGTTGGGGGCTGGGCAGTATCACAACAAACCCCATTTGAGTCTATTGAAGTGGCCAGCACCTACCAAAATATTCAGCCTGAGCAAGGCATCCAGGCTCAGCTGCCTTCACCCACAAATAAAATTCTGGCTCAAAGTAGCAGTAAGATTCACTTACGCGAACCGCTTGCCCCAGAGCCTGTTGCGATCGCTCGGACCGCTACCCAAGAGGTCTCGCCAGCAACGACAGAGCTGAAGCCTACGCTGACACAGCCTGAACCAGTCGTTCCAGTTGAGCCGACATCCGTAGGGGAAGTGAGTATCGAACACGTTCAGCTCACCGCTGAAGAACTGTCTATTCAAGCGCAAAATAAAGCCCAAAAAGCACTGGATAACAACGACCTGAAACACGCGCTCGAGCTCTACAATGAAGCGCTGAGGTATACCCCTCAAGATACCAAGCTGCGTCAAACCATTTCCGCCCTCTATTACGGGAAAGGAGAGGTGAGAAAGTCATTTGAACTGCTGCAGAAAGGTATTGGCCGTGACCGCGACAACATTTCTTTGCGTTTATCCTTAGCGAAGCTCTTAATAAAAGAGCAGCAACAAGCGACGGCCTTATCGGTGCTCACGCCACTTCCAACGAGTGCCAATGTTGAGTATTTGTCACTGCGTGGCGCGCTGGCACAAAAAAGTAACCAAGATCATATTGCTCGTACCAGTTATGCCAAGCTTGTCGAGCTGGAACCGGAAAGTGGCCGCTGGTGGCTTGGGTTAGCGATACAGCAAGAGAGAATGTTGGAGTTTGACAACGCCAAGCGTTCTTATTCTCAAGCGTTACAAGGGCTTGGCGTATCAGCGCAGTCGCAGCAGTTCATTCGAGATAGGCTCAAGCTTATCGCTCAGCTAGAGGAGCAAAAAGGTGAAAATTAAACTCAGAAAACGCCTTGGTGACTTGCTGGTTGAAGAAGGGATTGTTACCCAACAACAAGTGGAAAAAGCCTTAACGGTACAAAAGTCTACCGGGCAAAAGTTTGGTGCGACCCTGATTGAGCTGGGCTTTTTATCTGAGCATCAAATGCTCACATTTTTGTCGCAGCAGTTGGGTATTCCATTTATTGATTTAAGCCGTGCCCACATTGATTTGGATGCCGTTCAACTGCTACCAGAAGTGCATGCCCGACGTCTACGTGCGCTCGTTATTGGTAGGCATCAAGATGTGTTGCGCGTGGCCATGAGTGATCCAGCCGACTTATTTACCCAAGAAGCGCTGCTTGCACAGCTATCGCAATACAACCTTGAGTTTATTATTGCGGCAGAAAAACAGTTAGTAGATAGCTTTGACCGCTATTATCGCCGCACTAAAGAAATCGCATCGTTTGCTGAACAGTTGCAGGCTGAACATCATGTTACTGATGCCTTTGATTTCAATGTGGAAGGGGATGACAGTGATGAGGTCACCGTCGTCAAACTTATCAACTCGTTATTTGAAGATGCGATTCAAGTTGGCGCCTCGGATATACATATCGAACCTGATGCTAACGTTCTGCGATTGCGTCAGCGAATAGATGGTGTTTTACATGAAACCTTACTGAATGAGGTGAACATCGCTCCTGCGTTAGTCTTACGTTTGAAGTTGATGGCCAACCTCGATATTTCAGAAAAGCGCCTTCCTCAGGATGGTCGTTTTAACATCAAGGTCAAAGGCCAGTCTGTTGATATTCGTATGTCGACCATGCCCGTACAGTATGGTGAATCGGTTGTTATGCGTTTATTAAATCAAACCTCTGGTGTGCGCAGACTTGAAGCGTCGGGCATTCCCGAGCATTTGTTACAACGTTTAAGGCGCCAACTAAAAAGGCCTCATGGCATGATCTTGGTTACAGGGCCAACAGGTTCAGGTAAAACCACCACCTTGTATGGCGCGCTGAACGAGCTGAATGAGCCAGGTAAAAAGATCATCACAGCAGAAGATCCGGTTGAATACCGTTTGCCGCGAGTAAACCAAGTTCAGATCAACTCGAAAATTGATCTTGGTTTTTCTACCGTACTGAGAACTTTCCTACGTCAGGATCCCGACATTATTTTGATCGGTGAGATGCGAGATCAGGAAACGGTGGAAATTGGCTTACGCGCGGCGCTAACGGGCCACCTAGTATTAAGTACATTGCATACCAATGACGCCGTGGATAGCGCAATTCGGATGATCGATATGGGAGCGCCTGGCTATTTAGTGGCCAGTGCCGTGAGAGCTGTTGTTGCACAGCGTCTAGTGCGTAAAATCTGCCCAGACTGCAAGAGCGAAGAAGTCGTGGATGATGCTCGCCAACACTGGTTAGCGCAGCGTTTTCCTCATCAAATATCCGCCACTTTCTACCGTGGGCGAGGTTGCCAGAACTGTAATTTAACCGGATATCGGGGACGCATAGGTGTATTCGAAATGCTAGAGCTAGACAACGATATGATGGACAAGTTACGTGCGAATGATGCTGTTGGTTTTGCTCAAGTCGCCCGTCAGTCGTCTTCGTACAAACCGTTATTAGTCTCTGCAATGGAGCTGGCGTTGGAGGGAATGGTCAGTCTCGATGAAGTCATGAGCTTAGGTGAAGGCGATACCTCTGGCGTAGAGCAAGCTATCTATATTTAGGTGATAAGATGCCAAAATTTCGATATCAAGGTCGCGGTTTGGATGGGGCGTCTGTTTCCGGTGAACTAGAAGCGGCAACCCAAGATGCGGCTGCCGAGCAACTAATGAGCAAAGGTATTATTCCCACCCAGCTTCGTGAAAGCAAAGGGGCGGGTGCGCTGAGTGTCGATCTTAAGCTACTGATACAGCCAGCAGTGCCTTTAGATGTGTTGGTGATTTTTTGCCGCCAGCTCTATAGCCTGACGAAAGCAGGCGTACCTTTGTTACGTTCCTTTAAAGGTCTGGTCTCTAATTGTCATAACAAACAACTGCGGCACGCATTGGAAGAGGTCATTCTAGAGCTGACAAATGGTCGCAGTTTAGCGGCTTCTATGCAGAGGCATTCACGGGTTTTTAGCCCCTTATTTGTCTCGATGATTAATGTGGGTGAAAACACCGGTAATCTAGACGCAGCACTGCTTCAGTTATCGAATTACTACGAGCAAGAATTAGAGACACGTAAGCGAATAAAAGCAGCGATGCGTTACCCAACCTTTGTGGTCAGTTTCATCGTCATTGCTATGTTCGTCTTAAACGTGGAAGTGATCCCTCAATTCACCAGTATGTTCAATCGATTTGGGGTTGATTTACCGCTGCCGACGCGAATCCTACTGGCGACTTCGGAGTTTTTTGTTAGTTACTGGCACTTTATGCTCGCGATGATTGTGGGTGGGCTATTTGGCTTAGCCGCTTGGCTGAAAACCGCATCCGGTAGAGAAAAATGGGATAAGTTTCGTCTCAAATTGCCGATTGTAGGACCGATTGTTAATCGCGCCCAAATGTCGCGCTTCTCTCGGACTTTTTCACTAATGCTAAAAGCGGGCGTACCACTGAACAGCTCATTATCATTAGCGGCAGAAGCCTTGGGAAATAAGTACTTAGAAAATCGCCTGATGGAGATGAAATCGTCTATTGAAGCGGGAGGGGCGATCTCTTCAACGGCAATCAGCAGTGGTGTATTTACTCCTCTGGTGATTCAGATGATTTCTGTCGGAGAAGAAACGGGCCGTATTGATGAATTGCTCGTGGAAGTGGCGGATTTTTATGATCGAGAAGTGGATTACGATCTCAAGACCTTAACTGCACGGATAGAACCGATTCTGTTGCTGCTGGTGGCTGGGATGGTGCTGATACTGGCATTAGGTATTTTCTTACCTATGTGGGGAATGCTGGATGCTATTAAAGGGTAAGTGGCTGGTATCGCCTGCCTAAAATGAAAAAATCGCAGACGTCCTTATGGAGACAAAGAATTAATCTTCTAGTATCAATTATTTGTGTGATTGCGACTGTGATGAAGCTAGTACCTCGTTATTACTATGAAACACAGACGCTTTTTCATCTGACGTTTTTTTGATGAGTGGTTGTTTTTTGACATTTGGTCGATAGAAGTGTGAATAAATGCTCGTATAATACGGTGCAGTTAACAGTGAGTTTAAGTGAATATGTTTAACAGACAGTCTGGTTTTACCCTAGTGGAGCTCGTGGTGGTGATTGTTGTTGTCGGTCTTCTTGCCGTCGCGGCATTGCCGAAGTTTTTAGATGTAACGGATGAAGCTAAAAAGGCCAGCATTGAAGGCGTCGCAGGTGGTTTCGCAACAGGTGTGTTATCTGCTCGCGCTCAGTGGGAAGCAGAAGCTCGACCTTCCGCTACGATCAGTGACGAGAAGTTTAACAAAGTCAATTATGACGGCATTGAGTTCTGGTTAACTCGCTCTAAAGCAAGTGACGGTAGCGACACAGGTTTTCGTGATGGTTACCCAGTTGCTGTGTATAAAGATGGCGCTGGTTATCCGGCGAGCGTAACCACACAAGCGTGCATTGATTTAATGGACAACTTATTGCAAAACCCACCTAGCGTCGATACGGTGGACAACGCTAAAGCTGACTCAAACATCAAATATTCCGCACAAGCTGACAGCGATAACTCAAAGTGTACTTATATTCAGCAACAAGGTGGCACTCAACATCAGTTTGTGTACGAAATGAATACTGGTCGTGTGACCGTAACATTGCAGTAGAGCTGCGACTACAACATAGAGAGAAATAAACTATGAAACGACAAGGCGGTTTCACCCTGATTGAACTAGTGGTGGTAATTGTTATTTTGGGTATTTTGGCAGTGACTGCTGCACCAAGATTCTTAAACTTTCAAGATGATGCGCGTGAGGCATCACTACAAGGCCTAAAAGGCGCAATTGATGGTGCTGCGGGTATTGTTTATGGTAAGTCAGCTATGGAAGGTGAAGAAGCGATATCTTCGGGTCAAAATGTAGAAGGTATCGCTACAGCATATGGCTACCCAACCGCAACAAGCGCTGGCATTGGTGCTGCTCTTGTCGGTTTTGATGATTGGTCTTGGGATGTGGATTCAACAGGTCAAGAACTCGTCATGACGTTTGAAGGTAAGACTGATTATGCTGATATCTCTGGTTCGGATTGCTATGTTTCTTATAAAGAAGCAACGGGAAAAACAGCATCAGCAGCAGCTAAAACAACCGTGAATAGTAAAGGTTGTAATAATTAGTACTTTGAAAAAGGCCAGCATCGCTGGCCTTTTCTTCCTGCAAATATTCAAACTACCTGATTCACTTTTCAATCCTTCGCAAACGTTGTATTCAACTCCCAAGCTTGATCAAATCTCAATTATAATCGAGCCAGTCAACGGTATTACTTAGGTCATCTATGCACGTCAAACCCACACAAGGCTTTACTTTGGTTGAACTTATTGTCGTGATTTTATTGCTCGCGATTGTTTCGGTGTATACCGCGAGCCGACTGTTCGGCCGTGATAGTGTGGCAGCGATGGTGATACAGCAGCAGGTTATATCGGTTGTTCGCCAAGTTCAGGTGAACCGAATGCAGTCTAACGTTGACCTCAGTAACGTATCTGGTGATAGCAGCTTTATTTTAGTGGTGAACTCAGATTGTATCGGCTCTGAACAAGCTTGTACTTTAAAAAGCGATGCTAGAAGTGATTGGGTTGATGGCAACGCAAACGGCGTATTTTTTTCGGTCAACACTAAATCCCCCATCAATTTTGATTTGTTGGGAAATCCCATCGACATTTCAGCTTCCGGCGCGAAGATCACGATCTCTTCCTCAGATGATAAATGTGATGTCGAAATTAACGCTCAGGGTTACGTCTACTCTGGAGTGTGCTCATGAGAAAGCAACGCGGCTTTACACTGATTGAAAGCATCATTGTTATAGTGATCATGGCATTGGCGATGATCACTATGTCCCAATTTTTAGTACCACAAATCGTTCGTTCTGCGAATCCGCATTACCAAGCGCGCGCTGCCGCGCTAGGGCAGAGTGTGATGTCGACCATTTTAGCCAGAGGGTTTGATCACAACAGTGATTTTAAGGGCGGCGATATTCGCTGTGGTGAAACCGCGCTAAGTGGCGCTGCTTGCTCGACTGCCCTGACTGACGAAGAGTCCGTTGTTTCTGCTTACAACGATGTGGATGACTATCAAGGTTGTTGGGAGCCCAAAGGTACAAATGGGTGTAAGGACCTAAATACGTTAGTGGGTGATAGTGCAACAACATATAAGAATTTTCGCTTAGACATCGAGGTTACCTATCAACAAGTTGATAAAATCAAACACATCGCGCTAACGATATCCGTCCCAAATCAACCCCCAATTCAGCTGCATGCGTATAAGGGGAATTATTGATGAAAGTGAAAGGTTTTACTCTTATCGAAATGGTCGTCACCTTAATTATCGGCAGCATTCTGGTGCTTGGGATCGCTGGCTTTGTTGAGTTTGGTGCACGAGGGTATAGCGATACGATTGAGCGGCAACGGCTGCAAACTCAAGCCAAATTTGTACTGGAGAAAATCAGCCGAGAAGTGCGCCACGCCGTGCCGAATATGCTGTCTAATAAGTCAGTCACCGGTGCTACCAACTGCCTCTCTTTTTATCCGATCGTGACCTCTGGCTTCTATGCTGTTTCAGGGGCAGATTTACAGTTTGTGGTTGGGAGCAAAAGTGCATCGGTAGATACGATGAAAAACTTATCGCTGGTGATTAACCCGACCGTGTCTGCTGCTGCACAAAACAATATCGTTACACTCTCAGCGGTGAGCAGTAGCAAAGGCACCTTCCTACTTAAAAGTAAAGCTGTCCAGATAACAGGGAATTCGGTATCAAATCGACACTACTTGTTTGATCCGAATGGAGAAGTCAGTTACTGCATCATGGGTAATCAAGTTCAAAGGCTGGTTAATGGCGTGGGTATTACGCCCATTTCTGATCCAGGCGTATCAGGTGCGCTAAACTACTCCCCCGCAACAGTGCAGCATAATGGTGTGGTCAGCATTCATCTTCAATTTACCAATAAAAATAACGAAAGTACTCACTTCCGACAAAATATTCAGGTGTTAAATGTCCCTTAAGCGCAAACAAACTGGCAGTTTATACATTGTAGTGATTTTTGTGTTGGTCGTGATGGGCTTTCTCGCGATGAGTTTAAACCGTATTGAATGGTCTAATAATGATGCACACACAAAAGACATTATGGGCCTTCAAGCCGCGTTATCCGCACACTCGGCAAATGAGTTAGCACTTATTGAGCTCTATCCGCTAAGAGCGTCCGCCTCTGCAGCGTTCTATGTCGACACGACTTGCCGTACGGTAAACGGAACGGTAAAAACGATTCCTGCAGCAGTAAACTGCCAATCTGTGAAAATCTCATGTGAGCCACGTGGTGGGGTTCTATCGGATGGGAAACAACTGTATGTGCTGCGTTCCGAGGCCATCTGTGGAACGGGTATTAACACCATGCAGCGCAGTCAAGAAGTGTGGGTAAGGGAATGAATATGAAAAGAATGTGGGTTGTGCTTTGGCTATTTATTTTAATTGTATCTAGAGCTACTTTGGCTGCGGCCAATACTAAACCTCAATTTGAATTTGGTACGATCCCCTCAAGTGAATGTAAGGCTTCAGGTCCCGTTGTTAGTTGTGAGCTTAAATTTGAAAATACGTATAGCTCCCCTCCTTTAGTTTTTGTTATGCCAACGATTAATCCTAGTCGTTCCAACTTTGATACAAAGACAACAGAACTCCCTTCTGATTTACGGGTTTGGTCGGTATCGACGAGTAAAGCGCAAATCAAACAACGCTTATCGCCTCATGCGAAAAAATGTAATTATTTACAATATAACGAAGAGGAAGAGCGATGGCAGTGCATCAAGAGTAGCAAGGGCATTGAAGTCAACTTTATTGATGCTCCGATGGAAAATATAGACTACTTGGTCATAGAAGAAGGTGTTTTGGAGTTTGACAATGGAGCAAAAATTGTCGCGGGTTTATTGTCCACTAAAACAACAATTTCAGGCAAAAAAGGCGGCGGTGATGGTACGCCTGTGTCTTTTGGAACTTATGGGCTGACATCAAGTTTTAATGAAGCTCCCGGAGTACTTGTTCAGTTGCAATCGAGGAACAATGAAGCGGATAATCAACCCTTGTGGCTCACTGCATCTGCGAAAGATTTGAAAAGAAATGGGTTTACAGCACTGTTAGAGCGCTCCGAAGTAACGAATAACGCTTTCCTTTCAAATCCAGAAGAAGTCGCATTTGTTGCTGGCTTGGGGGAAGGTTTTGTCAATGGAAGAAAATTCTGGCTCGGTCAAGGGGCAACCCAAAATACACTCAACCTAGATGATAAGGTGATTAAACCAATCACAGAAGGCTGTCAGCAAGTTATTAATTTTACCGAAACGGGTTTTAAAAAAGTACCGACTTTAATCGCCTCCAAGAGTGCTAGAAATGGGCCAAATGGCGGGTGGTTAAGGCGCTGCTCTGTGTCTAAAACCGGAGTTGCTCTCATCAACGAAGAAGACATGCAGAAAGACCCTGAAAGAAGCCATACTTTGGAACCCTTTTCTTACTTTTTGTTCGATAAACCTGAAACAGAGGGTGTATGTCGGTTATTTCCTTCGCCTGCTCAAACATGGAATGGAAATCAAGATGCTTTATTAGAGATCGGGAATACGGCGAATATTTCTGGAGCCCCCATTTTGAATGGAAGAAGGTACCTCGGTTTTCCTCAATCTGATATTACAGATAATAAGCGCAGAGGCTGTGACGGCAGTGAGTGTTTTGGTGATACCGGGTTGCAAGTAGAGAGGCCACAACTGGAGAGCTTTCAAACCCCAGACAGCGGATTGGAAGTGGTCACAGTCGGAAAAGGTAAATCAAGGACCTTTCAAAATAATGAATCGATAGGCCGCCTCTCCATTGATAAGCACGGCGTAGCTAAGTTTAAAACTGGTACTTATTGGATTGATAGTATTAATGTTAATGGGAACATACAAATCCCAGACAGAGAAGTAGTAGAGATCCACACAAAAGGATTTGCACTAAGTAACGGTTCAACATTTTCCCAGCTAGGAAAAGGTCAGCTTGTCGTGTATGTGCACGATTTAACCTATAACAATAGTGTGATACATGACCGTGTTGATTTAGCTAATAACTCGCAATTTATAGGGCTACTGTATAGCGAAAAAGATGTCATTTTGAGCAACAACGCTCTAGTTGAAGGTGCGGTGACCGCTAGAAAGATTAAGTTGCACAATGGTTCCGAAATTATAGCGAGTAATCAGTGCTTTGAGCCAACGGATGATTATAAACTAGCACTTTCCCCCGAAAATGACTTGGCGCTTATGTGCGGTGATGATGCGCCTGTTTTTACGGTCCAAACCACGAATAATAATGTGACTGAAAGCCTATCAGTTGGTATTGAAATAACGCCTAATGCGAATAACTTCAATATTGAAGTATTGCCAAATTTTGGTATGGGAAACTACCCTGATTTTAAATCAAATAGCTCAGGGATACTCAAACTGAAAGTGATTCCAAAAGATACTGCCAAAATTGATTTATCCACGGAGCATCAATTGATTGCCACTTTAAAACATGACACTAACCAATACGCTCACAGTCAATTCAAGTTCGTGCCGTTTAAGTTTGATGTTAAAGATCAAGCTGTGGTAGCAGGTCAAGTGACAAATAATGTTGTAGCGAAAGTCCTTGCTTGTGATGATTCTGAGCAATTGGTCGCGCAAAGCTACAATGGCACCCCTAATATTTCGCATGAAGTACAGCGCCCGAATGTCGCGACAGCGAACAAAGGTATCTTGAATTACGCACCAATTTTTGAAGGGGATGATCAGGGTGTAAGCAAAGATGAATTGACGATTTCAGAATCTGGTGAGTTTCTGGTTACGTTAAATGATCGGTTTGAGTGTTCCGAGTATAAGGGGTGCCCATTAAGTGGTTACTACAATTTAAATGGCACCTTTGTGGTTAAATCTCGACCTTGGAAGATCGCGATTTGTGATGTAGTTCAGACGAGCAACCCCGCAAACAGCAACCCAGCAACAACTTCGGCCGAGTCAGGGTTTATGTCAGCGGGGGAGTCGTTTAATGTGACCTATAAACCGATACTACACCCTGATTCAAAAGGCAGTACTACTAATAAATGTGAATACCCACTTACGGATAACTACTCGTTAGATAATGGGCCTTTGGTGCTTTCCCATTCGGTTGTCTATCCAGCCTCAGTGAGCGCAGCAATAGGTGTACTGACCCCATCAAGTGTGATTGGCTTTGAGCCTAAGCATCCGACTAAAACGGTTAACCATGTTTGGAATGAAGTCGGGACGCTCCAGATTCAAACCACTGCTCGTTATCTCGAGATGGATGTTGATGTGGACACTCAAAACATTGGTCGCTTTTATCCAGCTCATTTAAAAATGATGCCAGTGGCGGAACAATGGAAATACGTTGATGGTCATGATAGCTTTGCTTATATGGGCCAACCCATCAGCCACAGTTTTAAAGTGGAAGCGCAAAATGTAGCAGGTGAGCCCACATCTAACTACGGTTTGTTTAGTGATGAGTTGATTGCTGATTTGCAATATGTTGCTCAGTCGCAACCAAGCGGTGACTCTTTATTTGACCGTGTATTAGTTGTTGGTGAACCAAACTTCGGAAGCTGGAAAGAAAACACATATTGGGCCGATGATACTTCAGCGCTTGAATTATCATTCAATGACTTTAGCTTTGTGAAAAAAAGCGTAAAAACCACGCCACTGACGACGCAGCCAGATGGGCCATTTAACACGGCGAATGCGGTATTTGGCCTACGTATTACCGATGATCCTGATGGTATCCGTTTCTCGAATGGTGATCTTGAAGCCGCTTTCCCATCTCAGCCAGAGTTTCGATATGGCCGAATGCGACTGCAAGATGTCGGTAGCGTGACAGAGGCAAGTGACTTAAACGTTCCGCTGAAGGTTGAGTATTGGCAGCATCATCGTTTTGTTACAAATACCGATGACAATAGCAGTAATTTTGATGCGAACGATTATTGCCGACAGGTCATCTGGTCTGAGTCTGGCACAACGACCTCTGTCCAGCTTAAAGGAGAGGGGACGGTGAGCAGTGGTGAATCATCCAAATTGCTGATTGAGCAAAACAGCACGAACCGAGAGCAAGTGCGAGTTTGGGCGCGCATTGACTCAGCACCACCTGTGAAGTTGGCCGATGAGAACAGTATTGAGTGTTTTACCGATGGTGCCATGCCTCATCGCCCATGGTTAAGGTATAACTGGCGTGATATTGGCGATGAAGACCCGTCTTCCGTGATCACTTTCGGTATCTACCGTGGCAACGATCGGATCATTTTCCGCGGGGAACCGGGACTGTTTGCACATTAAATTTTACTAATTATTCACGCTAAGTAAGGAATGTGTTAGAAATTGCGGATTTCAGTCCATGTTTGGGTAGCAATGCCTTGCTGTAGCGGCACGGCATTGGTACATTTAGTGCAATTTTCTATCTTATAATTCTTTCAGGACGAGCGAAGAATATGTTCAAAAAACTTCGTGGCATATTTTCAAATGACCTATCTATCGATTTAGGTACTGCCAACACTCTTATCTACGTTAAAGGACAGGGCATTGTCCTAGACGAGCCTTCCGTAGTCGCTATCCGTCAAGACCGCAACCGTGTGGGTAAAAGCGTGGCTGCTGTAGGTCATGCAGCGAAACAAATGCTAGGCCGTACTCCGGGCAATATCTCTGCTATCCGTCCGATGAAAGATGGTGTTATTGCAGATTTCTATGTAACAGAAAAAATGCTACAGCACTTCATCAAGCAAGTGCACGATAACAGCGTACTAAAACCAAGCCCACGTGTATTAGTGTGTGTGCCTTGTGGTTCAACTCAGGTAGAGCGTCGCGCGATCCGTGAATCAGCACTGGGTGCAGGCGCACGTGAGGTGTATCTAATCGACGAGCCAATGGCGGCAGCGATTGGTGCGGGTCTACGCGTCTCTGAACCAACGGGTTCTATGGTCGTTGATATCGGTGGTGGTACCACAGAAGTTGCAGTTATTTCATTGAACGGCGTTGTTTATTCATCTTCGGTACGTATTGGTGGTGACCGCTTTGATGAAGCGATCATCAACTACGTGCGTCGTAACTACGGCAGCTTGATCGGTGAAGCAACCGCAGAAAAGATCAAACACGAAATTGGTTCGGCTTACCCGGGCGATGAAGTGGAAGAGATCGAAGTTCGCGGTCGTAACCTAGCCGAAGGTGTTCCACGTAGCTTTAGTCTGAACTCAAACGAAATTCTAGAAGCACTGCAAGAGCCGCTAACTGGTATCGTTTCTGCGGTAATGGTTGCTCTTGAACAGTGTCCGCCAGAGCTGGCTTCAGATATCTCAGAAAACGGCATGGTTCTAACGGGTGGCGGTGCGCTACTTAAAGACTTGGATCGTTTACTTATGGAAGAAACGGGCATTCCGGTAGTGATTGCTGAAGACCCACTGACGTGTGTTGCTCGTGGCGGTGGTAAAGCATTAGAAATGATCGACATGCACGGTGGCGATCTATTTAGCGAAGAATAATCGTATGACCTTAGCGGCAGCTAGGGTGTCAAGATAAGGAACTCATACTCAATGAATCCGATTTTTGGCCGAGGACCTTCACTTCAATTACGTCTGTTTTTTGCCGTTATACTATCAGCCAGCCTCATGCTGGCTGATAGTCGTTTAGGCACATTTGCACAAGTTCGCTACCTGCTGAATAGCATGGTGGCTCCCATTCAGTATTTAGCTGATGTACCTCGTGTGATGTTTGATGGAGTTTATGAGCGTTTTAATGTGCGCCAAAGCTTCATGGAAGAGAACTACACGCTAAAACGAGAGATCCTACGCCTAAAAAATGATCTGCTGTTGCTGGATCAATACCGCGAAGAAAACCAGAGACTACGTAAATTGCTGGGCTCTGACTTTGTTCGTGATGAACGTAAAGTCGTGACGGAAGTGATGGCGGTCGATACGTCTCCATACCGTCATCAAGTGGTGATCGACAAAGGCCACATCGATGGTGTGTATGTCGGCCAGCCAGTTGCGAATGAAAAGGGTATTGTTGGGCAAGTAACGTTTGTTTCTGCGCACAACAGTCGCGTGTTACTGCTAACCGATAGCTTAAGTGCCATCCCCGTTCAGATCGTTCGTAATGATATTCGAGTGATCGCATCGGGCAGTGGCGATATGGATCATATCAACCTTGATCACATCCCAATTAGCCTCGATGTCCAAGAAGGAGATCTACTGATCACATCTGGATTAGGTGGGCTTTACCCCGAAGGCTATCCGGTTGCGCATGTCTCTAAAGTGGAAAGAGATACCACCCGTGAGTTTGCTCAGATTGAAGCCGATCCAGTGGTGGATTTTGAAAGATTGCGCTACCTACTATTGATTTGGCCAAGTGATTCGAGACAAGAAAAAATCCAGCAAGCGTTGCCAGAAAACATGCAAGAGGAAGTCGTGAATGGGGAATAGCATTTTTAAAGGGCGCATCGTGATTTTGTGCTCGTTCCTGTTGGCGTTGACCTTACAAACTATTCCTTGGCCTGGCATGTTGGATCTGGTGCGTCCATCTTGGCTGTTATTGGTGACTTGTTACTGGGTGTTAGCGCTTCCTAACCGCATTAATGTCGGAAGCGCACTGATGCTTGGTTTGCTGTGGGATTTGTTACTCGGTTCCACCCTAGGAATCCGCGGCATGATGCTATCCATCGTCATTTATCTGATTGCGCTTAACTTTCTGGTTATACGCAACATGGCATTGTGGCAACAAGCGATTCTAATCGGTCTTATGTCGATCCTGCTGGATGTGCTGATCTTCTGTGGCGAATACTTGATTCAGGACATTACCTTTAATCCAGTTTCTCTCTGGAGTGGCCTGGTTAACTGTATTCTATGGCCTTGGATGTTCCTATTGATGCGTCGTGTAAGACGCCACTGGCATGTGAGATAGTGATGACAAAACCTATAATTTTGGCTTCGGCTTCACCCCGTCGCAAAGAGTTACTGTCGCAATTGGGGTATCGTTTTACCGTAAAGGCGACCAACGTTGAAGAGCGCCGTGAACCGCACGAGAGCGCAGACGAATACGTTGCACGATTATCAAAGGACAAAGCCCAAGCAGCGTTGGACTTAGAGCCTAGTGCGATTGTGATCGGCTCCGACACCGTCGTGGTTTGTGAGCAACAAGTTCTGGAAAAACCTCACGATTTAGAACATGCTAGACAGATGTTGCAGATGCTTTCAGGCAGAGAGCATCAAGTGATGACTGCGGTAACAGTCGCGAGTCAAGAGAGACACGAAACGGTCGTAGTATCGACCAGCGTATGGTTTAAAACCTTGTCAGACAAAGAAATCGAACAATATTGGCAAACAGGTGAGCCGTGCGATAAAGCTGGCAGTTATGGTATTCAAGGAATCGGTGGGCGTTTTGTAACGCGAATAGAAGGCAGCTACCATGCCGTGGTAGGGCTTCCATTATTTGAAACTGACCAGCTTCTGCAAAAATTCTTATAATTTTACATTGAGGTGCGCTCATGAGTGCAGAGTTGCTGATCAACGTGACCCCGAGTGAGACTCGGGTAGCTATGATTGAAGGGGGGACCCTACAAGAAATCCATGTAGAACGTGAAGCAAAACGTGGCATTGTTGGTAATATCTATAAAGGCAAAGTTAGCCGAGTATTGCCCGGTATGCAGGCTGCTTTTGTGGATATTGGCCTTGAAAAAGCCGCGTTCTTGCATGCTTCCGATATTGTTCCCCACACAGAATGCGTGGCTGAAAATGAAAAGCAGCAATTTCAGGTACGCGACATTTCTGAGCTTGTCCGTCAGGGGCAAGACATCGTCGTTCAGGTAGTCAAAGACCCATTAGGTACCAAAGGTGCTCGTTTAACCACGGATATTACGCTTCCATCCCGTTACTTGGTGTTTATGCCAGGGGCAAGTCATGTTGGCGTGTCTCAACGTATTGAAAGTGAAGAAGAGCGTGTTCGCCTGAAAAGAGTTGTCGGTCAGTACTGTGATGAGGACGGCGGGTTCATTATTCGTACCGCGGCCGAAGGGGCAGTGGATAAAGAACTCTCGCAAGATGCGGCATTCCTGAAACGCCTGTGGTCCAAAGTGATGGAGCGTCGTGCCAAGTACAAGACGCGTTCGACCTTGTATGGTGAACTGGGCCTGTCACAACGTATTTTGCGCGATTTTGTCGGCACAGAGCTGACTAAAATCCTAGTCGATTCAAGACAAGAGTTCGAAAACCTTAAAGAATTCACTTCTGAGTATGTTCCCGAGCTGACCGATAAGCTGGAGCTGCACGAAGGTGACAAACCTATCTTTGATATGTACGACACCGAAAACGAGATCCAGCGTTCGCTAGAGCGTAAAGTGGAACTCAAGTCGGGCGGTTACTTGATCATCGATCAAACTGAAGCCATGACCACGGTGGATATCAATACCGGTGCTTTTGTTGGTCGCCGCAACCTAGAAGAGACCATCTTCAACACCAATATCGAAGCGACCCAAGCCATTGCTCGTCAACTACGATTGCGTAACTTAGGTGGCATTATCATTATCGACTTTATCGATATGCTGTCGGATGAGCACCGTAAGCGTGTACTTACTTTGTTAGAAGCAGCACTCAACAAAGACCGCGTTAAAACCAACATCAACGGTTTTACTCAGTTGGGATTGGTCGAGATGACACGCAAGCGTACGCGAGAAAGTATTGAACATATCCTATGTTCTACGTGTCCAACTTGTGAAGGACGCGGAACGGTAAAGACCGTAGAAACCGTCTGCTACGAGATCCTGCGTGAAGTGACCCGTGTCAATCGCGCTTATGACGCAGACAAATTCGTGGTGTATGCCTCTCCGGCTGTCGCTGATACTTTGCAAGGTGAAGAGTCACATTCACTTGCCGAGTTGGAAGTGTTTATAGGTAAACAAGTTAAGATTCAGGCAGAGCCGCTCTACATCCAAGAGCAGTTTGATGTCGTGATGATGTAAAGGTTGTATGTGAGCTCGACCACAACGCGTATAACAAGGTGGGTATTAGGGTTAGCCGTTACAGTTTTGGTTCTTTTGGCCATTGTTGTAACGGCTTTGCGTATTACTCTACCTCAACTCAATCATTTTCAAGATGATATAAAAAGCTGGGTAAGCAGCAGTACGGGCTTTGAGCTGGAAATAGGCGATATTCGCGGTTTTTGGCGCAATAGCCATCCTTCCATTTTGCTGCATGACATTGAAGTCCATACTCCTCAGAGCAGTGATATTTCCTTCAATGCCGCCAAAATTGAACTGGAGCTGGATATGCTTCAGTCCCTTCTTCAACTCCAGCCTGTGGTGGCCGATTTAAGTGTCTACCGACTCGACCTCGATATCACCTCGGTGACATTAACCAAGAACGACGCTGATCAGCCGGTGCTGAAGCCAAAAGGATCCCAACAAGGGGTGATGCAGCGGCTGGATGATTTGCTGCTAAGGCAGCTTGATGATTTTTCTCTGCTCGATTCGACGATTCATTTCCAAGGTTTAGATGGAAAGCCAAGACAGCTTGATATCGTAAAGTTGCGTTGGAAAAACGATGATAATCACCACATCGCAGACGGTGAGGTGAGCCTGGCGGACAGCGGTGTGAACTCCGCGCAGGTTAAAGCGGATTTTGTAGACTTCGGTTCAATCAAGGAAGTCACCGGTGAGTTCTATCTCTCGGCGCAAAATGTTCGCATTACACCTTGGTTAACTAAATACCTAAAAACAGAGACAGGGATAGAAAAAGGCAGGCTAAGTTTCAATAGTTGGTTCACCCTAGACCGTTCTCAACCAGTGAGTGCTTACTTAGCTTTAGAACCTACGGAAGTGATCTGGCAAGAAGGCCAGCGTCACGAATTGCTGATAGAGTCAGGCATCTTTGAGTTAGAGCCCAGCCAGCAAGGTTGGCAAGTAAATGCTCACTCACTTGAGCTGCGCACCGATGATACTCCATGGCCAGAATTAGACATGGTATTTAACTGGCAGCCAACGCATTGGCGATTAAATGCTTCTCAGCTGGACATTGAAGCGATTAGCCCGCTAGTCAAACTCGCTCCTAGCTCAAAAACAACTACGGATCTGTTACAGAAACTCGCGGTTGGAGGACGAATTGAAGACATCCGTGTATCGATGGGGAAAGAGCGAGAAAGTTTGCGTTATTCTGCCGAGTTAACCAACGGCCGAATGTCGCAGTGGGAGTTATTGCCTGAGCTCCACCAGCTTTCTGCCAAGGTATCTGGCCAATGGGATCAGGCGAGCGCGCAGTTATCTTTGATCGATGACACGTTACCTTATGGGGATGTCTTCCAGGCACCTTTAAAGATCAAACAAGGTCAGGTCGACATTGTTTGGCAACAAGATGAATCTGGTTGGCGCTTGTGGGCGGATAAAGTGACTGCGGCTACGCCAGATCTTCAGGTGCTCGGTGCATTCCGCTTAGATTTTCCCAAACAGCAAAGTCCATTTTTATCTTTTTATGCTGAGGCGGACTTATTCAATGCAGGCGAAACTTGGCGCTACTTACCTACTTTGGCGCTTGGAAGAAGCCTAACGGATTACCTATCCACCGCGATCCAAGGCGGTAAGGTCGATAAGGCAAAGTTAGTGTGGTTTGGCGAACTGGGAGCCTTTCCTTATAAACAAAATGACGGCGTTTTTCAGGCTTCGGTTGGGCTCAAAAAGGCGAAATTTAGCTTTGATACCGCGTGGCCACCGATCACTGACCTTCAGCTCGATTTACTGTTCGAAAACGACGCCATGTACCTAGACTCTCGCAGCGCCACGTTGCAAGAGGTTAAGGCAACGCGTATTACTGGGCGAATTCCTGAGTTGGCTGAAGGAGGCCACATAGAAATCGAAGCGCGTGCCAAAGCTAAAGGGAACGCGGTACGTGACTATATGACCGCGACACCTCTGGTTGATTCGGTGGGCGCCGCGTTGACGGCGGTTCAGGTCGAAGGGGATATCACATCTAAGTTTCAGCTGCGGGTGCCTTTTAATGCGGATAAAGAGGTACGCGCTTGGGGTTATGCGGATCTTAAAAAGAATGACGTGAACATCAAAACCCCTGAAATGACTCTGGAGTCCGTGAAGGGCCGAATCCAATTTGATAACGATGTCGTCAAAGCGTCAAACTTGAAAGCCCAGCTGTTAGATCAGCCTGTGAAGATCGGCTTCTCGGGAGAAAATGCGAGCAAAGGCTATAGCGTAGGCATAGATGTGGCGGGCAACTGGAAGATCAAACCAATTGCGCCTTATCTTGGCGAACACTGGGTTGCTCCGCTTGAAGGGCGAGCTCCTTGGAAGATGGATGTGGATCTGCAACTTAACGATGTTGGCTTCACTTATCAGATAGACACCAAAGCCGATCTTGCTGCGCTACAAAGCCATTATCCGTATCCATTAAATAAGCCGTTAAAGCAAGCTGGACAAGCTAGGCTGCAGGCTTCTGGGAATCAAGAGAGCATTTCTGCTCGCGTACAATTACCCAACTTAAAATATCAAACTGAAATTGATATACGTCCCGCTGTTCCAGTGCTGCGAGCTACGAATTTAGTTGTAGGCAAAGGAAGTTTCAAAGTCAGCCCGGTTGTCGGTCACCATGCCCAAATTAGAACCGATAAGGTTAATTTAGACCGCTGGTTAGAGATGCTCCCGGTTGCGAACGTTAACTCCTCGTCTCGCAAGAGCCAATCGGCCTTTCCAGAGATCCCACTACCACAAAGAGTATCGCTGAATACCAAAGAGCTGACTCTTGCTGGCATCGAGTGGAATGATGTCGATTTCTCGGCGAAGAAGAAAAGCTCACGCTGGAATATGAGCGTAGCGAGCCAAGAAGTGCAAGGTAAAGCCACCTATTTAGCTCCTTATGATCTCTCGGTGGCTTTAAGTCGCCTTCATGTTTTTATTCCTGGCCTGGATGAAGATTACCAAGAGAAGACGCTGTTTGAGCTAGACTCACAAAAGCAATCGTTGATCAGTGAGTTTGACCGAACGTTCCACAAGCAAATCCCTAACACTGTGTTGATGATTGACGACTTTTGGCTCCAGGGCTACAAAGTGGGCAAAGTGAATTTAGACTTACAGCGTAAGGGCGACACGATTGAGTGGAAGAAACTCTCGTTTGTGAGCGGATCCAATCAGGTTGAAATGAGCGGCTCTTGGCACCTTTCGCAAGAGAGCAGTCATACCCAGTTAAATGTGGCAATGTCTGGTGAAAATAACAGTGACGTGATGGAGCGTTTTGGTATCTCATCAGGGATACAACAAGCTCCGTTTGACCTCAATGCACAACTACAATGGGATGGCGCGCCATGGTCAATGAAAGTGAGGTCGCTGCAAGGAAGTGTCGACACAAAATTGGGTAATGGAGTGATCTCGGATGTCAGTGGTGCGGCGCGGTTGCTTGGCTTGTTCAGTCTAGATTCTATCATTCGGAAAATGCAGCTCGATTTTACAGGAGTGTTTGACGACGGGATGGCATTTGATTCCATAACCGGCAGCGGTGAGATAAAAGATGGGGTGTTTGTCACCAATGATATATACATGGATGCCGTATCGGGGGAAATGAGTATCCGTGGTTTGGCTAATTTGGACAGTCGAACGGTGGATGCGGAAGTGAACTTTGTGCCTGACATAACCTCTGGTATCCCGGTGTTTACGGCCTTTGCTGTTACGCCTCAAACAGCACTCTATGTGTTGGCGATCACCACGGTCATATCTCCGGTTGTTGAGGTCTTTACCCAAGTGAACTACGAAGTGAAAGGGCCGCTCGACTCACCGGAAGTCAAGGAATTATCGCGCAGTAAAGGTGAGTTCAAACTGCCCCGAAGTCTTAAAGAATCAGCGAAATAAGGACACATACTCATGGAACGAGTGGCATTAGTGCAAATGACCTCAGGGCCAGACGTAGCGCAAAATTTGGCCTATATTGAACAGCAAGTAACCGCATTGGCAAAAGAAGGCGCTAAGCTGGTGATCACACCAGAAAACTGCGTTGTCTTGGGTGGTCGCGCGGACTATCACCATCATGCGGAGCCATTGGGTGACGGTTGGATCCAGTCAAAAATGGCGAACCTAGCCAAAGAATGTCAACTTTGGTTGGTGATCGGAAGTATGCCGATCAGAACCGAAAATGGAGTAACGACCACGTGTGTTGTGTTTGATCCTCAGGGCCAGCGCATTGCTCATTACGACAAACTGCATATGTTTGATGTCGATGTCGCGGATGGGCATAGCCGATACCGCGAGTCAGAAACCTTTACTCCCGGAGATAAAATCGTTTCTGTCGAGACGCCAATGGCGCATTTGGGGTTAACAATCTGTTATGATGTTCGTTTCCCGCAGCTGTATAGCGAATTAGCCAAGCGTGGGGTCAATGTTCTTCTGGTACCTGCTGCGTTTACCGCAGTGACTGGAAAAGCGCATTGGGAAGCCTTGTTAAGAGCGCGCGCGATTGAAACTCAGTGTTGGGTTTTGGCTGTCAATCAATGCGGTGTCCACCCTGGTGGGCGAGAAACGTGGGGGCATTCAATGGTAATTTCACCTTGGGGTGAAGTGGTGGCCAGTTTGGAGTGCGAACCACAGAGTTTGGTCGTAGACATCGACCTCAATCAAGTTAACGAGGTCAGAACGGCAATGCCTGTTTTGTCACACACCCGATTCCACAATCAATTAATAGTTTAAGAGCGAAGTATGACGATAAACCATGTAGAAGATGCGTTGCTAACATCAGCAGGGCTGACACAGCAAGATGTGGCGGATACCTTAGCAAGCATAGCAACACGCCAGATTGATTATGCGGATATCTATTTTCAGTCAAGTTGGCATGAATCTCTGGTACTTGAAGACAGCATTATTAAAGACGGCTCTTTTAATATTGATTGCGGTGTCGGCGTTCGTGCCGTGACTGGCGAAAAAACGGGCTTCGCGTATTCAGACCAAATTCAAGCCGATGGCCTAAAGCAAAGTGCGATTGCTGCGCGTGGTATTGCCCAGCAAGGTAAAAATGGCACAGTGCAAGCCTTTAAACGCACCGACAATCAAAGCATTTATGGCGCGGTTAACCCACTAGAATGTTGGGAAAAAGAACAAAAAACCACGCTGCTTAAAGAGCTGGATGCTTACATCAGAACCAAAGAGCCTTTGATCAAAGAAGTGTCGATCAGTTTAAGTGGCGTACACGAACAGATGCTGGTAGCCGCGACTGACGGTACTTATGCTGGTGATATTCGACCATTGGTCAGACTGTCAATCAGTGTGTTAGCTCAGCGTGGTGATCGTCGTGAACGTGGCAGTGCTGGTGGCGGTGGCCGTTTTGGTTATGACTTCTTCCTCAGCGAAAACGATGGCATTCAGGTTGCCTACCAGTTTGCGGACGAAGCGATCCGTATGGCGTTGGTTAACCTAGAAGCCGAAGCTGCTCCTGCGGGCGCAATGCCTGTGGTTCTTGGCTCTGGTTGGCCGGGGGTTCTTCTGCATGAAGCAGTAGGACATGGCCTGGAAGGTGACTTTAATCGAAAAGAGTCGTCGGTATTCAGTGGCAAAGTCGGCCAGAAAGTCACGTCTGAGCTGTGTACAATCGTCGATGACGGCACACTCAAAGATCTGCGTGGTTCACTCAATGTCGATGATGAAGGTGTGAAAGGCCAATACAATACTCTGATTGAAAACGGTGTACTAAAAGGCTACATGCAAGACAAGCTGAACGCGCGCCTAATGGGTGTGAACCCAACGGGTAACGGTCGTCGTGAATCTTACGCGCACCTGCCAATGCCGCGTATGACCAACACTTACATGCTACCAGGTCAACATACCCCAGAAGAGATCATTTCAACCGTTAAGAAGGGCCTATACGCGCCAAACTTTGGTGGCGGCCAAGTTGATATCACTTCGGGTAAATTTGTGTTCTCAGCCTCTGAAGCTTATTTGATTGAAGACGGTAAAATTACCCGCCCAGTGAAAGGCGCGACTCTGATTGGTTCGGGGATCGAAGCGATGCAGCAAGTCTCTATGGTTGGTAATGATCTGAGCCTTGATCGCGGTGTCGGTGTATGTGGTAAAGCAGGTCAAAGTGTCCCAGTTGGCGTCGGTCAGCCAACACTCAAACTGGACTCACTGACAGTGGGCGGCACAGAATAAGCTTTGCTCGCTTAGATTAAATATGAAAAAAGCTGCGAACATCGCAGCTTTTTTTGGTTTCAAGGTGGTTGAGATTAAATCCCGTCACGCTCGATAGGGCAGCTCATACAGCGAGCACCACCACGGCCTCGGCCCAGTTCATTACCTGGAATGGTAAGGACCTCAATGCCCGCTTTGTCGTATTTTTCATTGGTGTAGACGTTACGCTCGTAACCAATCACAACGCCTGGTTTCACCGTTAGTACGTTGTTGGCGTCGTTCCACTGTTCGCGTTCTGCTTCGTAGCTGTCGCCACCAGTGGTGATGATCTTGAGGTAATCAAGTTCTAGCGCATCTTCAATGGCATGGATGTAGCTTGGCACTTTCTCTACTCTCATTTCGCCATCGTCTTTTGCACTTAAACGCCAAGTGTCCAGATCTTTACGCATGATCTCTGGGTAAACCGAGAAGGTGTCGACATCCATATGCGTCATAACGGTATCAAGGTGCATGCAAGAGCGGTGTTTAGGTAAATCAATCGCGATCACTTCTTTAGCCTGACCGTGTTTAAACAAGCTTGCCGCTAGGTTTTCGACGCCTTGTGGCTTAGTGCGCTCAGACATACCGATTAATACAGAGCCATTACCGATCACGAGTACATCACCGCCTTCGATATTCGCGTTGTCGTAATGCAGATCTCCATCACCAAAGTACTTAATGAAATCCTGACCCGCAAAAACTGGATGCCAGCGATAAATCGCTTTCAGGTGGTTGGTTTCGCGTTGACGCGCCGGTTTCATCATCGGGTTTAATGACACACCGCCGTATACCCAGCAAGAGGTGTCGCGGGTAAATAGATGGTTTGGCAGCGGCTCGATGACGAAGTCCAGTGGACGATGCATTTTAGGTAGCATCGACGATGATGGGATTGGCAGTTCTGAATAGGCTAAACCGCCAAGCAAAATTGTCGCTAAATGCTCGTTATCCATATCGGACAGGTAGTGTCTTAGGTCACGCGCAAAAATAGGACCGTAGCGGAAGTCAGAAATTTGAGTATTAAGCAACCACTCCCTTGCTTCAGCTACCGCAAGCGTTTCAACAAGCAGATCATGCAGCAGAAGCACTTCCACCCCTTGCTCAGTCAGTGTTTGAGCAAATTTGTCATGCTCTTCGCCTGCGGCTTCAACCGCTAATACATCATCAAATAGCAGTTCATGACAGTTGGAAGGGGTTAGGTGGGTTAGCGCTCGTTCTGGACGGTTTAACAATACACGTCGTAACTGGCCAACTTCAGAGCCTACATACAGCTTACTCATTTTGTATCCTTACAATTAATTCCTGAGCGTATTTATGACAAGAATGTTATCAGGATGCAAGCTTGGTGGTTGGTTTTAAATTCGAACCACATCTAATTTAATGGTCATTAATTCTTATTTTTGGGTTTTACTTTGGAATTTTTGATTGTTTGTTCTTTTTGCGCACTAGTGCAGATATTTGAGTCTCTATTCGTATTTTCTATTAGGGTTAGATGGCGAACAATCTACTTTTGCGACATAGCTATTCAGTGTGGTTAAAAAATGAGTGCGTAAACTACTTTTTTATTCACTTCTCTCATAATCGGAGAAATGCATACTCAAAAAATAAAAACGCATGACTTTGTGTCAAGCTGTCTAAATTGAGGAGATAGATAATTCTGAATACGGCAAATGATAATGAAATGTTAATTTTTTCGTTTTGTGAGATAGATCCGTTTAAACTAAGAGTGGATCTCGCGATAAAGATGAGGTTCTGCGGGGATTCTGGGTAGTATTTTACCTAGATACATGCGATAGTCCGTTGCGGTAAATTACGATCAATTTTGTCAATATCTGGAGCACTATTTATGTCTCATGAAGATGAATATCTATCAGTCGAGCAATTAATTGAGATTCAAAAAGAAGAGACTCGCGACATTATCCAAGCCCTACTGGAAGATGGCAGTGATCCAGATTCTTTATATGACATTGAGCACCACTTATTTGCGGAAGACTTCAATACGCTAGAAAAAGCCGTCGTCGAAGCATTTAAGATGGGTTTCGAAGTGTTAGAAGCTGAAGAAACAGAAGATGAAGATGGCAACAAACTTCTATGTTGTGATGCGACAATGGAATCTGCACTGGATGCAGAAGCTATCGATGCTCAAGTTGAAAAGCTAGTACACCTAGCTGAAAAGTACGACATCATCTACGATGGTTGGGGTACGTACTACGAAGGTGAAGACGCGCTTTACCCAGAAGAGGAAGACGACGAAGAATAAATTCGTTGCATATTCTTTTACAATAATGCCAGTCACGATGACTGGCATTTTTATATATTTCTCCTGCCCACTGCTCTATACTGCAAAAACTTGATCTAGCTCAATTAATTATAATGGGTGTCTTATGCAGCTTTCCCTTGCAGGTTTCTGGCAAATCTCTCCCCTGACGGACCTCTCCATCCCTCAAAATGACATCTCATTTCCCGCACCGTTAAGTGACAAGTTACCTTCATCACTGAGCGAGACGACGATCGCTCAGCAAGAATGGCACTTGATGCATGATATCGAAGTCGATGAAGAGATGTTGGCTTACCCTGCAGTGGATTTGGTGATGGCTGGGATTGATTATCATGCCGAAGTTCGCCTGAATGGGGTCGCTGTATTCGATTGTGATGGCACTCAGGCAGAGTATAAGAAAGACGTTCGACCTTATATGCAGCTTGGCAGAAATCGTTTTGAAATCCTATTTTTGGAAGAGGAAGAGCCTCTGATCGTTGAGGAGGATTTGGCGGACGTATGTCAGCTAGGCGAGCAGCCATATCAACCTTGTGATAACAGAATCGGGATCTGGAAAGCGCCGTATCTTCAATTCATTCGCCACATGCGCCTAGAGCATGTCGCGACAGAGCAGGTCTGGCACCATGGTGGCGGGTGTGAGTTCTTGGTTGACTTATATTACAAAACTTTCTCTGCGGGGCTGGTTTCTGCTTCGGTAAAATTTAATGGCATGACTTACCACTTACCTATCGATGTGCGCAATGATCATGCGAGTGCGCTGTTTCAAGTGGATGCGCCAATTTATATCGATGTGAATGATCCGGATCCAGCCGATATGTATCCACTCGAAGTGAGTTTAGACGGCCAAGTAAAGCGCTTTAACGTGGGGTTGAGCAAAGATAGCTGTGTAACGCACTTCCCGCTCTAATCAGGTTTTAATATCACTAAGCACAGCGCTATGGCACGCTGTGCTCAAACGATTTTCTGATAAGTTAAGAGCCTTGCGGCTTGATCACCAACACATTAACCGGTGATTTTTGTACCACTTTGTTCGCCACAGAGCCGAGCAACGCTTTGTCTAACTTGGTGCGTTTGTGGCTAGGCATGACGATCAGATCAGCGCCAACTTTATCCGCGTACTCAAGAATGGTGGAAGAGGGCTTCCCCTCAGCGACATTGATACTGTACAGCACATTGTCGGGGATATGGTCGATAGCGAATTTCTTTAACTGCTGTTCGACATCATGTTTCATTTTGACCGCTGCATCTTTGGGAAAGTAGGTGGCGACCATCGACATATGAATACCCGGTAGGACATTGAGTAGATGCAGTTGCGCACTTGAGTTTTTGGCATACCAAACAGCGGCTTCGACGGCTTTATCTGAAAAGCCTTGATCATTCAGGTCTACGGGGACAAGGATCTGCTTATACATTGGTTCTTCTCTTTATGCGTATTTCGACTAAACGAAATAGGGTGAATTTTACCTAAACTAAGTGTAGCTCCATCATGACGATGGAGCTGACTTACATTACGCGATCACTTGCTCTTTTCTCGCGCGTTTTCTTTGGTTCATCGCTAAGGCCAGCAGAATGAGAAGGGCAGGTACAAATACCCACTCTTTCATTGGTCTGTCTGCATCGACGATCACCGAGCGGATTTCCCAATCAAAGTCGATACCAGCGGATTCGGCAGGGCTACCGAATTCGACCATATCGACTAGCATACGACCACTTTCCTCTTTCAGCATTAAGCCCATTGAGGAAATTCGATCTTCGGCGGATACAGCACGATCATCAAACGGTAAACGTACCGTTCTGGAGGTGTAATCGCCTTCGAGGTTTTCCCCTGCGACGAGAAGCTCAATGTCCTGACCTACTTGCAACCCTTGAGTAATGTCCGCAATTTCGGTACCAGGGTGCAAAATTTTGGCTGGATAAATCTCATCCCACCAGAAACCAGGACGGAAGAACGTAAATGTGAGCACCAATAGCAAAATTGTTTCCCACCATTTGTTCTTGGTGAACCACCATCCTTGTGTCGCGGCGGAGAATATCAGCATCGCAATAACCGATGAGAGGATGGTGAGCAACAAGTGCCACCAAGAATCTATCCCCATTAGCAGTAGCTGCGTATTGAAGATAAACATAAACGGCAAAATGGCCGTCCTAATATCGTAAGTAAAACCCTGAATACCCGTACGGATTGGGTCAGACTTGGCGATAGCCGCAGCTGCAAATGCCGCCAGGCCAACAGGTGGCGTATCATCTGCCAGAATACCGAAGTAGAACACAAATAGGTGCACCGCGATCAGTGGAATGATCAATCCACTTTGTGCACCTAGCGTCACAATCACGGGTGCCATCAAGGTTGATACCACAATGTAGTTGGCGGTGGTTGGCAGACCCATGCCCAGGATCAGACTAATTACAGCGGTAAACAGCAGCATCAGGAAGATGTTACCGCCAGAGATGAACTCGACGAAATCGGTCATCACTAAGCCTATACCCGTGAGTGTGACGACACCCACTACGGTACCCGCAGCGGCAGTCGCGACACCAATACCAATCATATTACGTGCGCCCGCAACCAGACTTTCTAATAGGTCGATAAAGCCTGCTTTGGTTTGCTCAGCCAGTGAGCCTTGTTTCGACATCATAGCCATGAGCGGGCGTTGGGTGATCAAAATAAAGATCATAAACACAGTAGCCCAAAACGCAGAGAGACCTGGAGAGAAACGCTCCACCGTCAAGCACCACACCAGCACCACGATCGGTAGTAAGTAATGCAGGCCAGACTTGATGGTTGGGCCTGGATCTGGAACTTCAGTTAACTCCGCATCGATCTCAATTGCGCCCTCTTTGGCGTAACTCGCGGAGACTTTGACCAGAGCAACGTAGGCAATCAGCAGAGCAACAGTGACGATTGGTGTTGCCGCCTCGCCAAATACGTCTTTGGTCCAACCCACACCGTAGTAAACCAATGCACTAATCACACACAGCCCTAAAATGGTGCCAGTGAAAGAAAGCAGGCTATGGATCAAAGTTGGGTTGTGGCGGCGTGGTAGGCCAGTCATTCCGGCTTTGCACGCTTCCAGGTGGACGATGTAAATCAGTGCGATATACGAAATTAGCGCCGGTAACAGGGCAGCTTTGATCACTTCAACGTAAGAAATTCCCACGTACTCCACCATCAGAAACGCAGCGGCGCCCATAATCGGTGGCGTTAACTGGCCGTTGGTCGAGGCAGCAACTTCGACAGCGCCTGCTTTTGTTCCAGGGAAACCTACGCGCTTCATGAGTGGAATGGTGAATGTTCCGGTTGTGACAACGTTTGCAATCGAAGAGCCAGAAACCAAGCCCGAAAGCCCTGATGCAACCACGGCTGCTTTTGCGGGGCCGCCTCGCATGTGCCCCAATAGGGAGAAGGCAACTTTAATAAAGTAAGCGCCAGCTCCGGCTCTTTCCAGCATTGCGCCAAACAACACGAATAGGAAAACGAAAGAAGTCGATACGCCAAGAGCAACGCCAAACACCCCTTCAGTGGTTAGCCATAAATGCGACATCGCTTTGTTGAGGCTTGCGCCTTTATGTGCGATCACATCTGGCATGTGAGGGCCACCGAATGTGTAAAGAAGGAAGACCGCTGCAACGACCATAAGCGGGGGACCCAACGCTCGTCGAGTCGCTTCTAAAAGCAACACCATGCCAGTCACCGCGACCACAATATCAAGCGTGGTAGGAGCACCTGAACGCTCAGCCAACTCGGTGTAGAACAGGTAGATGTAAGCGGCGGAGAAACTTCCTGCCAGTGCAAGAACCCAATCGACCACAGGTATGTGGTCCCGTGGAGAGTGTTTCAGCGCTGGGTAGGCGGTAAATGCCAAAAACACCGCAAACATTAAGTGGATGGAACGCGCTTCTGTGTCGTTGAGTACGCCAAAATTAAAAATAAAAGGTAAAGGCGAGGCGTACCAAAGTTGAAATAGTGACCAGCACAGTGGCACAAACCATAAGATGCGACCTGGAATCCCTTTTGGATTACGAGCACCTGAATCGGCCTGCGCTACCATATCTTGCACGTCTTGAGACGGAGATGTTGTCTGCGACATGTACATTATCCTTGTTATATATGGTCCAAATATTGTTCTGTTTACGAACCCTCATTGTGCATCTTTTAGTTTAGTGAAAAGATGAACAAATGATCAGTTGTTTGATTTTCTTAGATATAAACGGAGTAAAGTTTCGAAAGTGTGAAACTTAAAAAAGTGTGTGGCCATAGAAAACCACAACGAAAATAGTCAGGGAGGTAAAAACCTCCCTGTTAGATAGTAATGCTTACTTAAGTAGGCCTACTTCTTTGTAGTACTTCACTGCACCTGGGTGAAGTGGGATAGAAAGACCCGCTTTCACCATGTCTTCTTTTTTCAGGTTTGCGAATGCAGGGTGAAGACGTTTGAAGGTATCGAAATCTTCAAATACGGCTTTAGCAACGTTGTACGCGACTTTGTCTGATACGTTAGTTGTTGTCACCATAGTGGCAGCAACACCAAAGCTGTTTACGTCTTTGTCTGTACCACGATACATGCCAGCAGGTACTGTGCTGTATGCGTAGTGTAGTAAGGGTTTTTAGCGACGATTTCATCAACTTTCGCACCTGAAGCAGACACTAGCTTCGCATCGCATGAAGTTGTTGCTTCTTTGATAGAACCGTTTGGATGACCCACAACATAAACGAACGCGTCAATCTTGTTATCACACAACGCTTGTGAACGCTCAGAACCTTTTAGCTCAGATGCCAGCTTAAAGCTGTCGTTTGTCCAGCCCATTGCTTCCATTACGACACCCATAGTCGCACGGTCACCAGAGCCAGGGTTACCAATGTTTACACGCTTGCCAGCTAGGTCAGAGACGTTTTCGATACCAGAGTCAGAACGAGCGATGATGTTGAAAGGTTCAGTATGTAAAGAGAATAGCGCTCTTAGGTCTTTGTATGGACCTTGTTCTTCAAACTTACTAGTACCGTTGTAACCGTGGTACTGCCAGTCAGATTGAACAATACCAAAATCCAATTCGCCAGCACGAATGGTGTTTACGTTGTAGATCGAACCACCGGTAGACTCTACAGAACAACGAATGTTATGAGTTTTACGGCCTTTGTTAACTAACTTACAGATTGCACCACCTGTCGGGTAGTAAACACCAGTAACAGAACCAGTACCGATAGTGATGAACTCCTGAGCGTTAACGGCGCCAGCGCCCATTACTGCCGCTGCGATAGCGCCAACTTTGATAAGTTTGTTTAATGCCATGAATTTCCCTTCCTTTATTCATTATTATCCCCATTGCAAGTGTAGTTGCTCTGGGAGTTTCCTAATATTGGAAACGGCATCTTTTCCAATCCATATGTTGGAAAAGTGTCTGAATCATAGCAAAAAATTGCTTTAAATTTACACGACTGTTAAACACTTCGGCATAAAAATCAGCAACTTGATTGGATTGAAACAACACAATAACGAATTAAAGTGTTTTTCATCAAAGGTTTATGAGGTAGAAGGCGTTACGGATGAGTTTTTTAAGATGTGAACTGAATCACGCCCCAGAACTTGCGGCGCGATTCATTTGTCGAGCTTAGTAGCGAAACTATCCAGTGTATTCAAAGAGTTCGCACACTGAGTTAAATAATTGCTCTGTGGTGACGGAAAGAGTTGGAGTAATGAAGATCGTGTCGTCTCCTGCAACCACACCTAAGATGCCTTCTGACTTGCCTAGTGAGTCTAGCAAGCGAGCAATAAGCTGTGCCGCGCCAGGGCCAGTATGAATAACGACAACGGCATTGTTGTGGTCGATATCTAACACTAGCTCACGCAGCGAGCTTGAAACTGTAGGGACACCCAATTCCGCTGGCAGACAGTAAACCATTTCCATTTTGGCGTTTCGTGTGCGCACGGCACCGAATTTCGTCAGCATGCGTGAAACTTTTGACTGGTTGATATTTTCAAAGCCTTCATTCTTTAGAGCTTCAACAATATCGCCCTGAGAGCCGAAGCGTTCTTCTTTCAATAGGGCTTTAAAAGCACGGACTAGGTTGTCTTGTTTTTCTGAATGGCGCATGGTTCTCTTCACCAATAGTTTAATAAAAAAGCAAGTGAATATTCTCGCATAGCTATTCACTTGTTACCACGCATTAGGATCAATTCTGTCTAACAAATCACTGAAAACTTGCAGCAAATAGTGATGAAAGTCTCAGTTGGTGCGTGCACATACAAGACAAGCAACAATAATAGTGACAAGGGATACAGCTTAGTTTTACCAAATTGCGCAAGGTCGCAAAGATGACGTTAACCGATTGTAATCACCTTGTGATTAATATAGCGTAATCGTGCTCAAAAATTCTATACCTAAGTGACCTCCAATTTGGTGACCGATCGGCGTTAAGTAGTCCAAAGGGATAGGTTGCTCAGGTATACTAACCCTATAAGATCATATAAGAGAGTCATCTCAAGGAGAACTACAATGAAAGTAGCCGTTATTGGTGCCGCTGGTGGCATCGGTCAAGCCCTAGCTCTATTGCTGAAAAATCGCCTTCCTGCTGGTTCAGATTTAGCACTTTACGATATCGCGCCAGTAACTCCTGGTGTTGCTGCTGATCTAAGCCACATCCCAACGCCAGTTTCTATCAAGGGTTACGCTGGTGAAGATCCAACGCCTGCGCTAGAAGGTGCGGACGTTGTTCTTATTTCAGCAGGTGTTGCGCGCAAACCGGGTATGGACCGTGCTGACTTGTTCAATGTAAACGCTGGCATTGTAAAATCTCTGGCTGAAAAGATTGCTGTTGTGTGTCCAAAAGCACTAGTGGGTATCATCACTAACCCAGTGAACACAACTGTGCCAATCGCGGCGGAAGTTCTAAAGAAAGCGGGCGTATACGATAAGCGTCGCCTATTCGGTGTGACTACACTTGACGTTATCCGTTCTGAAACGTTCGTTGCTGATCTTAAAGATAAAGATCCAGGTGAAGTACGTGTACCAGTTATCGGTGGTCACTCTGGTGTAACAATTCTTCCTCTACTTTCTCAAGTAGAAGGCGTTGAGTTCACAGCTGAAGAAGTAGAAGCTCTGACTAAACGTATCCAGAATGCTGGTACTGAAGTTGTTGAAGCGAAAGCTGGCGGCGGTAGTGCAACGCTTTCTATGGGCCAAGCAGCATGTCGCTTTGGTGTTTCTCTAGTGAAAGCACTGCAAGGTGAAGAAGTAGTTGAGTACGCATACGTTGAAGGTAGCGGCGAGCACGCCCCATTCTTCGCACAGCCAGTGAAACTAGGCAAAGACGGTGTGGAAGAAATTCTAAGCTACGGCCCTCTAAGCGAGTACGAGAAATCAGCGCTAGACGGTATGCTAGAAACGCTAAATGGCGATATCCAAATTGGCGTAGACTTCGCTAAATAATCTGGATTGAATGAAAAAGCCGACTTTCGAGTCGGCTTTTTTGATCGCGTCACGTATTAAAAAAGCGAGCCTTAGCTCGCTTTTGACACTATTAGAGACTCGCTATTATTTACGTACCGCGATAGCTTCGATTTCGATACCCACATCTTTTGGTAGGCGAGCTACTTCAACACAAGAACGTGCTGGGTAGTGTTCTACGTTGTGCTCGTCGAAGAACTTACCGTACACTTCGTTTACTGTACCAAAGTCGTTTAGGTCTTTTACGAATACAGTCAGTTTCACGATGTCAGCAACTGTCAGACCAGATGCTTCAACAACTGCTTTTACGTTGTCTAGAGATTGACGAGCTTGCTCTGCGATATCAGCAGATACTTCACCAGTTGCAGGGTTTACTGGGATTTGGCCTGAAGTTAGCACCATGTTACCTAGGTCAACACCTTGGATGTATGGGCCGATAGCAGCAGGAGCAGATTCTGTGTGAAGTACTTTAGTCATTATAATGTTCCATTTATATTATTAGGGGTAAAGAGTCGTCAGTTTGCCTTGAAAAAGACCGCCAGTAAAGAGAAAAGCCTAGCTTAGTTTAACTAGACTTTAACATCTCCTTATCTAGCATAAACTATCGTTCAGTGACGATTTCTCGGGAGAAAACTTTTTCACAATATTTGCATTTCAAGCGGATATCTTCTTTCTTTTCAAAAATCTTAAAGCTGCTTTCCACTGGCTCATCATGAGTAATACAGTTGCTGTTCGGGCACTCAAATACGTTATTGATTTGCTCAGGCAGTTCTAGAGCCAGCTTCTTCACCACTTGGTAATTTTCAATTTGATTCACCGTCGCGTGAGGCGCGTATAACGCTAACTTATTTGCCTGCTCTTCACTGATGAACACATTTTCAATTTTCAGTAGGTCTTTATGGCCTAGCGCTGAAGATGGCAGGTTTAACCCGACCGTCACACGCTGCTGAGATTTGTGCATCGAGAACAGTTTCAGCACCTTAATGCCAATCTGTGCTGGGATATGGTCGATTACAGTGCCGTTTTTGATTGCTTCTACCTGCAATTGAGTTTCTTTAGTCATCTTTTTCTCCCCCCGATTACAGTGATTGATTCAGTACGAGTGCCAATAGGGCTTCGCGAGCATAAACGCCATTTTCGGCTTGCTGGAAGTAATAAGCGTGCGGTGTTTTGTCGACATCGACCGTGATTTCATCCACGCGTGGCAGCGGGTGAAGTACTTTCAGGTTTTCGCGTGCACCTTCAAGCATTGCCGCTGTCAGAATGTAAGCCGATTTGATGTGGGCGTATTCGGACTCATCAAAACGCTCTTTTTGTACGCGTGTCATGTACAGCACGTCAAGCTCAGGAATAACACTTTCCATGTCCGTATGCAGGCTGTACTCGATGCCTGATTCGTCTAGCTCTTCACAGATGTAATCAGGCATGGCCAGCGCTTCCGGTGCGACAAAGAAGAAACGAACGTTGTTGAACTTAGCCAAGGCTTGAGTGAGTGAGTGCACCGTTCGGCCGTATTTCAAATCACCCACAAAGGCGACATTCAGGTTGTCTAGGCGCTCTTGCGTTTCGGCGATAGAAAATAGGTCAAGCAGCGTTTGTGTCGGGTGTTGGTTGGCACCGTCGCCTGCATTGATAACTGGTACACCTTTAGAAAATTCAGACGCCAGACGAGCAGCCCCTTCTTGCGGGTGACGCATCACGAATGCATCGACATAAGAAGAGATAACTTGCACGGAATCGGCCAGAGTTTCGCCCTTTTTCGCCAGCGATGTGTTGCCACCGTTGTCGAAGCCAATCACGTCACCACCAATGCGCTGAATCGCAGTTTCAAATGACAAACGAGTACGTGTTGAAGGCTCAAAGAAACAGCTCGCGATCACTTTATTTTTGATCAGATCTGGGTTTGGCTCGGCTTTGAGTTCACCAGCAGTTTTGACAATCAATTCCAGCTCATCACGTGAGAGCTCAGGAATCGAGATAATGTGCTTGTTGTAAAGCGTGTTTGTCATAGTCATCTTCCCATCTGAGTACGAATTTTAGGCAATAAAAAAGCCTCCCATTACGGGAGGCTTTTAAAATCGGTAGAAATAGAAAAAACTAAGGCCGGCAAGCGCTTTGGCTTACCCAGTGTAATACGCATTGTAGAGCACGAATTACGCGGCATTTTTCACTATCTCCAGACAAATTGCGCAGCATTATACGCCTTACTTTTGCCAACGCAAGCGATTACATCGCGCCTTTGATCTGCAATTTTTGCGGGTGCTATGCACCAAGTGTGGCGACCATCACAGCTTTGATGGTATGCATACGGTTTTCCGCTTCATCGAACACGATGGAGTGCTCGGACTCAAAGACCTCTTCAGTCACTTCTAGGCCGTTCATGCCATATTTCTCTGCGACTTCTTTGCCAACGGTGGTTTCATCATTATGGAAAGCTGGCAGGCAGTGCATGAATTTCACTTGCGGGTTGCCGGTTTTCTTAATTACATCCATGTTGATTTGGTAAGGCGTCATCATTGCCACGCGTTCATCCCAAGCTTCTGGTGCTTCTCCCATTGACACCCAGACGTCGGTGTAAAGGAAGTCACACTCTTGCACGCCTTCATCAACGTTTTCGGTCAGAGTGATTTTTGCTCCAGTGTGTTGGGCAATCTCGCGGCACTGTGCAACCAACTCGTCTTCCGGCCAGTACGCTTTTGGTGCGACCAGGCGAATGTCCATGCCCATTTTTGCCGCGCCTACCATCAGTGAGTTACCCATGTTGTTACGTGCATCACCTAAGTAAGCGAATTTAATCTGATGCAGCTGTTTGCCTCGGCCGTGCTCTAACATGGTGAGGAAGTCAGCCAGAATTTGTGTCGGGTGGAATTCGTTGGTTAAGCCATTCCATACTGGCACACCTGCGTATTCCCCGAGCTCTTCCACGATCTCTTGACCAAAACCGCGGTACTCGATGCCATCGTACATTCTGCCAAGGACACGTGAGGTGTCTTTCATCGATTCTTTGTGGCCGATTTGCGACCCCGAAGGGCCGATGTAAGACACCTGAGCGCCTTGATCAAAGGCGGCCACTTCAAACGCACAGCGAGTACGAGTGGATGACTTTTCAAAGATGAGAGCGATGTTTTTCCCGACCAGGGTTTTCTGCTCTGTACCAGCGTATTTCGCCTTTTTCAGATCAGCCGAAAGATCGAGTAGGAATTGGATCTCTTTAGGGGTGAAATCAAGTAGCTTAAGAAAGTTGCGGTTACGTAAATTGAAAGCCATGCTCCAGTCCTTGAATGTTCATTCATTTAATGGAGATAGTTAAACATATTTGAATTGCACTTGTGAATAATTATTTTATAAAAATGGCGAGATATGAATTTTATCTCGCCAGGTGTGATTATAAATTCTCTTCGGCAAATTCTGCCAAGCGACTTCTGACGACGCCATTGAGGTGGATATTGGCACTGCCCTCAAAGCTCTTAAATCGCTCTACCATGTAGGTTAAACCGGACGTCACCGGGGTGAGGTAGTGAGAGTCGATTTGCGCGAGGTTACCAGAACAAACGATCTTGGTGCCTTCACCACAGCGGGTGATGATGGTTTTGATTTGCGAAGCGGTTAAGTTTTGGCACTCATCCAACAATACAAACGCGTTTTGGATCGAGCGGCCACGCATGAAGTTGATTGATTTAAATTGAATATTGGCTTTATCACAGATGTATTTGAGAGAGCCTTCTGTGCAGTGATCGTTCTTATGCAGTGCCTCAAGTGTGTCGGTCACGGCGGCGAGCCACGGCAGCATTTTCTCTTCTTCGGTACCTGGTAGGAAACCGATAGATTCACCAATATCAGGGGTGTTGCGGGTAACAATGATCTTATCGAACATCTTGTGTTCAATCGTTTGTTCCAGCGCGGATGCGAGCGCGAGAAGAGTTTTACCACTACCTGCAGCACCAGTTAAGATCACTAAGTCGATATCTGGGTCGAGCAGGGCATCCATCGCCATCCCTTGGTAAATGTTTTTCGGCGTGATGTCCCATGCACGGCGGTGCATCATACGCTCGCGGCTGAGATCTTTAATGGTGATCTTCTCTGGCGTGATCTCTTCCACTCTGCCAGCAAAATCACTTTCCTCATCGAGCACATATTGGTTGATGTAAGTGGGCTCGAATGGCTCTCTATCGAGCGTGTGGTAGGTTTTACCCGCAAGGTTTTTGCTTTCCACTTGCTCAATGTTACTCCAAAAGTCGCCTTCTATTTGCTGGAAACCTTTGGTGAGGTACTGAACATCATCGATAAGTTGGTCGGTGCGATAATCTTCAACAAAGCGTACGCCAGCGCCTTTGGCACGCAAACGCATGTTGATGTCTTTGGTAACGAGTACCACTTCTCGCGGCGCACGTTTGTTTTGCAGATAAAGCACAGCATTGAGAATGCGATTGTCACCCGCCTTGTCAGCAAAGGCTTTGACGGTTTCTTGCAGCTCAAAATCAGCCAGAATGGCGATATGTCCTGTTGCTTCTTTGTCTCGGTTAATCGGAATACCCTCAGAGATTTCATCCGGGGTGGCGTCTGTAAATAGTGCTTCTAACGCACGAATAGCCACGCGGGCATCACGTGCGACGTCGCGTTTGCTGTCTTTGATTTTGTCGAGTTCTTCGAGCACCGTCATGGGGACGACCACGTCATGCTCTTGAAAGGAGTAAATAGCTAAAGGTTCATGAAGAAGGATGTTGGTGTCGAGGACGAATAGTTTTCGATCCGTGTCGCCCATAAGCGTCTCCTTGCCGCAACGCGGCTTGCTCGCCTTCATAATCTGAAGGGTCTAACTGCGCTTGTTTGCTGCATGTAGTCAGCGACATTGTAATCGGATAATCCAATTCGGGGTCTAATGGTTTGACTACATTACTGCAAACCCGTGTTGATCTTCATCCTAAACAACGCACGTTTTCACATGGTTTTATTAGTCATGAGAAACGCGGTTGTCACTAAGATTATAAATCATATTTACAACTCACCCCTTTAGATGTGCCACCTCTTTCTTACATTTTGATGTCATGCAAAAGATGGACAAAAAATTGTTGTTTTTTGAGGCCTTTGTACGTGACCAATATCACAGCTTCGAGTAACATTAGCGGCCTTTTTATGCGCGGCTTCTAACACAGTTTTCCCCGTTAGATGCCTTTCAAGTCGCGCAAGAACAGCTAAGATAAATAGACCCATTTTTTGACTTAAACAGATGAGGTAGTCGATTCATGACATTTGCTTTGGGCCAGCGCTGGATCAGCGAGACGGAGAGCGATTTAGGTTTAGGAACCGTTGTAGCATTGGATGCTCGTACTGTGACTTTAATGTTTGCAGCTTCTGAAGAAAACCGAGTGTACGCTCGTAACGATGCGCCCGTAACCCGAGTGACGTTTAATACTGGTGATGTGATTGATTGCCAGCAAGGTTGGTCACTGAAAGTTGAGCAAGTGATAGAAGACCAAGGTCTGTTTACCTATATCGGTACGCGTGAAGATAGTGGTGAAGAAGACGTGGCTCTGCGTGAAATCATGTTGAGCAATCAGATTCGTTTCAATAAGCCGCAAGATAAGTTGTTTGCCGGTCAAATCGACCGTATGGACAACTTTGTGCTGCGTTACCGCGCGTTGATGAATCAATACGAGCAACACAAGAGCCCGATGCGAGGCCTTTGTGGTATGCGCGCAGGTTTGATTCCGCACCAGTTGTACATTGCGCACGAAGTGGGCCGCCGCCATGCTCCTCGCGTACTTTTGGCCGATGAAGTGGGCTTGGGCAAAACCATTGAAGCGGGCATGATCATTCACCAGCAAGTGCTGGCAGGTCGCGCTGAACGCATTTTGATCGTCGTTCCTGAAACCCTGCAACACCAGTGGTTGGTGGAGATGATGCGTCGTTTTAATCTGCATTTCTCTATTTTTGACGAAGAGCGTTGCATCGAAGCTTACGCAGATTCGGACAACCCGTTTGATACCCAGCAATACGTGTTGTGTTCTCTGGATTTCTTGCGTAAGAGCCGTAAACGTTTTGAACAGGCGTTAGAAGGCGAGTGGGATCTGCTGGTGGTCGATGAAGCGCACCACCTAGAGTGGAGCCCTGAAAAGCCAAGCCGTGAATACCAAGTGATTGAAGGTCTGGCTGAAAGCACGCCTGGTGTTTTACTGCTAACAGCAACGCCAGAGCAGCTGGGCCGTGAAAGCCACTTTGCGCGTCTGCGTCTACTCGACTCGGATCGTTTCTTTGACTACGAAGAGTTCGTCAAAGAAGAAGAACAATACGCTCCCGTTGCGGACTCTGTGAGTGCGTTGTTCTCGGGTCACAAATTGGAAAACGAAGCGAAGAATCAAATCACCGAACTGCTGTCCGAACAGGATGTGGAACCTCTGTTCCGCATTATTGAAAGCGACAGCGGCGAAGAAGAGAAAGCTGCCGCGCGCCAAGAGTTGATTGATAATCTCATGGACCGTCATGGTACAGGGCGAGTGCTATTCCGTAACACCCGTGCGGCGATCAAAGGTTTCCCAAAGCGTAACGTTAATCTGATCCCAATGCCTATCCCGCAGCAGTACACCACCGCGATGCGTGTGGCTGGCATGATTGGCGGTAAAATGACGCCAGAAGCGCGAGCGATGAAGAACCTGTATCCTGAGGAAATCTTCCAAGAATTCGAAGGCGAAGATTCAAGCTGGTGGCAGTTTGATAGCCGCGTTAACTGGCTACTGGAAAAAATCAAAGACAAGCGCAGCGAAAAGATTTTGGTGATCGCTTCTCGCGCGAGCACTGCGCTGCAATTGGAGCAAGCTCTGCGTGAGCGCGAAGGTATCCGTGCCACGGTATTCCACGAGGGCATGTCGATTATTGAGCGTGATAAAGCCGCGGCGTACTTTGCCCAAGAAGAGGGCGGCGCTCAGGTGCTCATTTGTAGCGAAATCGGCTCAGAAGGTCGTAACTTCCAGTTCGCCAACCAGTTGGTGATGTTTGACTTACCATTCAACCCTGATTTGCTTGAGCAGCGTATCGGCCGTTTGGACCGTATTGGTCAAAATCGAGATATCGATGTGCACGTTCCATACTTGCAAGACACCTCACAAGCGATCCTAGCACGCTGGTTTGATGAAGGCTTAAATGCGTTTGCGGAAACCTGCCCAACAGGTCGTGCGGTGTATGATAAGTACTCGGATCAATTGATTGGCATGCTGGCTTCGGGTGACATTACTGAGCTGGAAGAGGTTATCGCAGAGTCGGCGGCGATGAACAAAGAGCTGAAAGCACAGCTTGAGCAAGGCCGTGACCGTCTATTAGAAATGCACTCCAACGGAGGCGATAAAGCTCAGGCGATTGTCGATAAGATCGCGGCAACGGATGGTGACACTAACCTAGTAACCTTTGCACTCAGCTTGTTCGACACGATTGGCTTGAACCAAGACGATAAAGGCGAAAATGCGCTAGTAGTGACACCGTCAGAACACATGATGGTGCCAAGTTATCCTGGTCTGCCTTACGAAGGGGCCACCATTACGTTTGATCGCGATACCGCACTTTCACGTGAAGATATGAACTTTATCAGTTGGGAGCACCCAATGATCCAAGGTGGTATTGATCTTCTGATGAGTGAGGGCGTCGGTACGACCGCTGTATCGCTACTGAAAAATAAAGCTCTGCCAGTGGGCACCATGTTGCTTGAGCTGGTTTATAAAGTGGATGCTCAGGCACCGAAGCGCAGTGGTATTAGCCGCTTCTTGCCGACGACACCGATCCGCATGATGCTCGATGGCAAAGGGAATGATCTGTCTACTCAAGTTGAGTTCGATAGCTTTAACCGCCAGTTAAGCCCTGTTGGCCGCCACATTGCGACTAAGCTGGTGGCATCGGTACAAGCTCAGGTTCACCAGTTGATCTCTGTGGGCGACGAACTGATCGTTGAGAAAGTGGCTGCAATTCGTGAACAGGCGCAAAAAGAGATGCAAGCCAGCCTGAATGCGGAACTGGAGCGTTTACAAGCTCTGAAAGCGGTAAACCCGAACATTCGTGACGAAGAGATCGACGCCATTGATGAACAAATCAAAGAGCTGACAGGCTACATTAGCCAAGCTCAGTACCAGCTTGATTCTCTGCGTTTGATTGTGGTTTCTCACAACTAGACTTGTCGACATTGACTGAATGAAAAAGGCCTTCGAATTCGAAGGCCTTTTTTGTGGTTATAGCAGCCACTTCCACCAGACAAAGACCGCAAGAAAGCCAAATAGATAAATTAAACCGGCAATAGAAAGCCATCGTAGCTGTTTACTGACGGCAAGCGGGGCTGGCAGTTGAGTTCTAGTGACCAAGATGTAGTTAAGCAGTGCAAAAAACGGTGTCGTCACAAATGCGAGGATCATGGCAAAGTTGAGCATAGGCAATAACGCTTTCGCCCAGAATAGCACGATGGCTAACGCGATCGCTGAGACAACCACCATCCAGCTTAAAGTGACCGCTGGTTTCATTTCAGACTGCTTTTTTATAAGTCGCTGAGATTCAGATAACACGCGCGCGTAGCCATCGATCACTGTAATGGTACTGCCAAAGATGCAAAAGAATGCGATAACCGCAATTAAGTAGCGTGACCATTCACCAATCGTGGAGGCATAAAGCCCAACCAACTGGTGGGTGAATTTGACGCCTGACCCCGAAAGTTCGATGCCAGAACCATGAAGCACCAATGCCCCTAGGGAAAGAAAAATAATCGCCAGTAATGCTGTACCGATGTAGCCTACGTTGAAGTCGAACAGTGCAGAGCGAGGTGTCACATTTTGCTGCGCGCACTGACTTTTCAGCCACATTGAAGTGATGCTGGATATTTCAATCGGTGCTGGCATCCAGCCCATCGTGACGACGATAAAGCCGATGGCGGCCAGTGTCCAAGGGGAAGGGGACTCAAAGCCCTCCATTGGCTGGACTGGGCTTCCTAACGCAATGAATACAGCCGCCAATGTGGCAATGGTGAGTACCGCCATAATGGTTTTGGACAATAGGTCGAGCGCTTTGTAGTGACCAGCAAATAAAATGGCTAAACAGGTTGTTAGGACAATGGCGCTCAATACGGGCATAGATAAATTGAATGGGACAAAATAGGCCAACAAACTCGCACTGAACATCAGCAGCGCAGCGGTATTGACGACGGCTGAAATCGAACTAAGGGCAAAGAACAACCATAAATATGGTTTGCCCATTTTCGAGTAGCCTTCCACTAGGCTATTGCCTGTGCCCATCGTGTATTGTACGCCTGCGCGAAAGAATGGGTATTTGAATAGGTTGACTAGCAAAATGAGTGCAGCCAATTGCCAGCCATAGTTTGCGCCTGCTTTTGTTGATGCGACAAGGTGAGAACCTCCGACGGCTGCGGCTGCCATCATGATTCCTGGGCCTAATGAACGTACAAGGTGCGCCAGCGAGAAGCGAGACTGTGGCGCAGAAATAGTGATACTTTCCATGTTTACTGCCTAATTATGAAATGTTGTGTTTTTTTGTATTTATTATCTGTCAAGACACTAAATCAATAACATAAATAATCATGCTGTCATAGATTTTTTACACTTAACTATTTTTCCGCTTTTTGAGCTAGGAAAATAGTGCGAAAAGAGAGAAAACTGCCCTCAAATGCTGGTTCGGTATATACTCTTTGCGCTTGTTATTATCGAGATTTTTTATGCCCATGTTGGAATACAACCCACCGCGCGACCCTTGGGTTGATATCGTTTATGAAGATGAACATCTCCTCGCGGTGAATAAGCCGTCGGGGCTTTTGTCTGTGCCTGGCCGCGCACCGGAGCATTACGACAGCATGTGGTCTAGGCTTCTGGAAACGTATCCAGAGATTCAAGTGGTTCATCGCCTAGATATGTGTACGTCGGGTTTGATGCTGCTGGCAAAAAACAAACCGGCGGAAAGCGCGCTAAAGAAGCAATTTCAGTATCGTTTAACCCACAAAGTTTACTATGCGCGTGTGTGGGGACGAGTCGAAGAAGACGAAGGGGTTGTCGAGTTGCCGTTGATCGCTGATTGGCCCAACCGACCACGACAAAAGGTTTGTTTTGAAGATGGTAAGCCATCGAAAACCCTGTTTCAGGTCGTGCAACGTGAAGAAAAAACCACGATGGTCAGGTTGCTGCCGATTACAGGTCGATCGCATCAACTTCGGGTCCATATGCAGGCCCTTGGCCACCCGATTGTGGGTGATGAGTTTTACTCGCAAGGTGAAGCGTTTCTCTTTTCTGATCGTTTAGAGCTGCATGCGGCAGAGCTGAGTTTTTATCACCCTGACAGCCATGATTTGCGCAGTATCTTTGTTCCTTGTGACTTCTATCTTGAAGCGGAAGCGAGGATCTTTCACTATTTTGATCCTGTGCGACAATTACCAGACTACAAAACGCTGCCAAGACCATAATATTAATTAGGCAGCACAAGGAGATAGTATGTCGCTGCCTAACATTGTTTTTTTGGATCGTGCCACGATTCCAAGCCAAATTGAACTTCCGCACTTACCGTTTGATCACCAATGGATCGAATACGATTTTACCTCGCCAGATCAGATACTGGATCGTCTTAAAGACGCACATGTTGTGATTACCAATAAAGTCGTATTGGATCGCGATGTGCTGTCTCAGTTACCCGATCTCCAATTGATCGCCGTGTCGGCAACCGGGTTTAACAATATCGATGTGGACTACTGTGAACAGCACGGCATTGCCGTCACCAATGTGCAAGGATATTCCACTCAGTCTGTACCAGAACATGTCATTGCCATGATCTTTGCACTCAGACGCAACTTGATGGCTTACCACAACGACATTGCTAAGGGAGAGTGGCAACGCCATAAGCAGTTTTGTTTCTTCACCCATCCGATAGGTGACGTAGCGGGATCCACCTTGGGGATTGTCGGCTCAGGGGCATTGGGCCAGGCAACGGCGACATTAGCCAAAGCCATTGGTATGCAGGTGATCTTTGCCGAGAGAAAAGGAGCCCAGCAGTGCCGAGAGGGCTTCACTCCGTTTGAGCAAATGTTGCAGCTCGCCGATGTCGTCACATTACACTGCCCGCTGGATGATAATACCCACCATTTAATCGGAAAGCCTGAGCTGGCCGCAATGAAATCTAACGCCATTTTAATTAACGCAGGTCGTGGTGGGCTCGTTGATGAGGTGGCGTTGGTTGATGCGTTAAAACACGGCTCGATTGCGGGCGCTGGGGTGGATGTTTTCACTCAAGAGCCAGCAGATATCACTAACCCTCTGCTCGACAATATTCATTTACCGAATCTGCTGCTCACACCTCATGTCGCGTGGGGAAGTGACTCTTCTATTCAGAAATTAGCGAATATTCTTATGGATAATGTCGCGGCATTTATCGAGGGGAGAGAACAAAATAGGGTGGTGTGAATTGCGAAAAAGTGATGAAGATTCAGTGACCCTGTTTTTCTTGCTATAGGTTATGTGATGCATATCCATAGCTTGTGCTTTTTCTGTACGCTTTTATGGACTGGTTGAATGAAATATAAGACATTAATCGGCTAAAAAATACAAGTTCATTTAAACGTCAGGAAATAACATATGGAACAGAAACACATCTCCAACCCGGTGCAGTTTAACGGGAAGGGGGGAGAGTTCTTTGGCATTTGGATTGTCAACGTTTTACTCTCCATTATCACGCTAGGTATTTACTCTGCTTGGGCAAAAGTCAGAACCAAGCGTTACTTTTACGGCAACACGCTGATCGCAGGTGATAACTTTGAGTATCACGCGACACCGATGCAGATCCTAAAAGGACGATTGGTGGCTTTTGCTATCGTCCTTCTTTGGTCAGTATCCAATAGCTTATGGCCTATGATCAGCGCACTTTTGTTGCTGATTTTCTACGCAGCGCTTCCTTGGTTACTTTGGAGTAATGCACGTTTCGATGCAGTGATGACCAGCTATCGTAATGTTCATTTCTCTTTCACTTCTTCGCTTAAAGATGCCTATATCTCGTTGATGGGACGCGGTTTAGGCGCACTCATCGTTATGATGATTTATTTCTCTCTAATCTTCTCGGCGTTCGGTGTCTCTACTACGATTTCAATCATTTTGGCGCTTGGCTCTTTGCTGTTAATGGCGTTTCTTTATGCGTGGGTTATCGCAGGAGTGCATAAGTTTTTTGCCAACGGTTACAAATACGGTGACTGGGCATTCAGTGCCGACATTAAGACAGGCTTCTTCATCAAGTTGTACTTGAAAGCAATGGGTATCGGCTTGCTTGCCGCGATGGCTATTTTGGCTCTGATGCTGGTGACGGTGTTTGGTGGCTTAGACTTTAACGCGATTCAAAATGGTGACTTCAATTCGCTGTCGAGTGACGGCCAAGCGACATTTATTGCCTTTGCTTACATCGGCATGATCGTGATGTCGATTGCACTCACGGCGTACACCGCGGTGTGCATCCGTAACTATGTGTTCACTCAAATTCGCATCAACCATGAAGAGTCGCAGGACAACGAGTATCAGTTAGATTCTGATTTGACTGTTAAAGGCTACATCTGGTTAGTTGTGTCTAACTTCTTGCTGCAAGTGGTGACGCTGGGTATTGCGCGTCCTTGGGTTATGGTACGTACCAGTCGCTACCTTGCGAATCACACCGCAGTGATCGGCGACATGAGCTACCTAAACGCGAACGATCAAACCAATGATATGAAGTCTGCTGTGACGGATGAAATCGCTGAAGCGTTTGATTTAGGCATTGGTATCGGTTAATGCTAATTTCAGGTACCGCTTTTCCCCCTAAAAGCTCGGTGCGCTACGAAGCCGAGCTTGATGTCACTCAGCCAGACAGTCTGTGCTTGCATGTTGATGATCTCATTGTGAGTTGTGACATGAAGTATGTGGAGGTTAGCGTTCCAGTGGGCCACTTACCGATTCGATTTAAGTTTCCCGATGGATGGGTGTTTATCGCTGAGCGCACCACACAGATGACTCAGTGGCTACAACGGCATCGTAAAGTGGGGGTGGTTGATAAGATTGAATCGAATGTCTTCGCATGGCTGCTTTCTGCTGTGGCTTGCCTAGGGGTAATCCTAGGTGGTTACTACTATGGTTTACCTTGGGTGAGTGAAAAAGTGGCGTTAGTGGTGCCGGATTCTGTGGCTGTCGCACTGGGAGACGAAATTCTCGATGCCTTCGATGATCAGTGGGGGGAAAGCCAGTTGTCAGATTTGCAACAAGAGGCAATTCGTCAGCGTGTTGAGTCTCACCTTGAGTCTTTAGAGGCGCTGCCCTATCCGTTGGAGATTGTATTCCGCTCATCAGAGATGGGAGCGAATGCGTTTGCATTGCCGGGTGGAAAAATTGTCTTGCTCGATCAACTGGTTGAGTTAGCTGATAATGACCAGCAGCTCGACAGTATCATCTTGCATGAGATCGGTCATATTCACCACCGCCATATGATGGAGAAGCTGGTTCACTCAAGTTTACTTTCTGTGGGTGTCGCGTTGATAACGGGAGAGAGCTCCGGGATCGTGGATAACCTTGCTGGTCTTGGTGTGTTCTTTTTGTCGAATGGACACTCAAGAGACGCAGAAAGTGAAGCCGATAGCTACGCTAAGCATGCGATGATCACGGTATACGGGAGTAGTGAGCCGATGGCTGAAATGTTTGAGCTATTCCAAGACCAAGAAATGGTAGAAATACCGGAATGGTTGAGCTCACATCCGGACTTTGAGCAACGCATACAAGAAGCAAGAGAGCCTTAGGGTAATCTCACTTTCAATAAAAAAGGCAGCGAATTCGCTGCCTTTTCTTTTGACTGTATCACTGCATTAAAGAGCGGCGATAGTTGTCTTTTGCTCTTCAAGTTTCGCTAGAGTTTCTTTGTAACCTTCTAGCTTTTCACGTTCTTTCGCCACAACCGCTTCAGGTGCTTTTGCAACGAAACCTTCGTTACCCAGCTTGCCTTCGATGCGTTTGATTTCGCCGTGAGTTTTCTTGATTTCGCCATCCAAACGAGCAAGCTCTGCATCTTTATCGATCAGACCTGCCATTGGGATCATCAGCTCAGACTTAGCCACAAGTGCCGTTGCACACGCTGGTGTTTCTTCACCCGCAGCAAGAATGCGTACTGACTCAAGCTTGGCTAGAGAAACCAGTACTTGCTTGTTGGCTTCTAGACGCGCTGCGTCTTGCTCACTTGCGGCTTTTAGCATCACTTCCAGTGGTTTACCTGGGTTGATGTCGTATTCAGCGCGCAGGTTACGGATGCTAGAAATGAACGCTTTCACCCACTCGATGTCATCCAGTGCTTCTTGGTGGAAGTTTGCTTCATCAAACTGAGGCAGTGCTTGAAGCATAATAGTGTCACCTTCAACGCCGTCAACTAATGGCTTGATGCTTTGCCAGATAGTTTCTGTGATGTAAGGAATCACTGGGTGAGCCAGACGAAGTGTTTTCTCAAGTACTGTGATTAGCGTGCGACGTGTACCACGTTGCTGAGCTTCGTTACCTTTCCAAAGAACAGGTTTCGTTAGCTCTAGGTACCAGTCACAGAATTGGTTCCAGATGAACTCGTAAATCGTGTTCGCAGCCATATCCAGACGGAAGTTATCTAGGTGACTATTGAACTCTTTCGCTGCCAGTTCAAACTGAGATTCGATCCACTTGTCTGCTAGTGAATATTCAATTTCACCTGCGCCAAAGCCACAATCTTGCTCTTCTGTGTTCATCAGTACGTAACGGCTTGCGTTCCATAGTTTGTTACAGAAGTTGCGGTAACCTTCAAGACGCTTCATATCCCAGTTGATGTCGCGACCTGTTGATGCCATTGCTGCCAGCGTGAAACGTAGCGCGTCGGTACCGTAGGCTTCGATGCCGTTTTCAAACGTCTTACGTGTGTTCTTCTCGATCTTCGCCGCAAGTTGAGGCTGCATCATGTTGCCAGTACGCTTCTCAACGAGAGACTCTAGGTCGATGCCATCGATCATATCGATTGGGTCAAGCACGTTACCTTTCGACTTAGACATCTTATCGCCGTTTTCATCGCGGATAAGGCCAGTCATGTAAACGGTCTTAAATGGTACTTGTGGCTTACCATTTTCATCTTTCACAAAGTGTAGCGTCATCATGATCATACGAGCTACCCAGAAGAAGATGATATCGAAACCAGATACCAATACGTCTGATGGGTGGAACTGCTTCAGTGCTTCCGTGTTTTCAGGCCAGCCTTGAGTGCCGAATGTCCAAAGAGCAGAAGAGAACCAAGTATCCAGTACGTCGTCGTCTTGGCGAAGTACCACGACCGGCGCAAGACCATTCTTCTCGCGCACTTCTTCTTCAGTGCGACCCACGTATACGTTGCCGTCGTTGTCGTACCATGCTGGGATACGGTGGCCCCACCATAGCTGACGAGAAATACACCAGTCTTGTACATCACGCATCCACGCGAAGTACATGTTTTCATATTGCTTAGGTACGAATTGGATGTCGCCGTTTTCGACCGCTTCAACTGCTGGTTTCGCTAGTGGTGCAGTGCGAACGTACCACTGGTCAGTCAGCATTGGTTCGATAACAACGCCACCACGGTCACCGTAAGGTACGGTTAGATCGTGATCTTTGATTTCGTCTAACAGGCCAAGCTCTTCGAATTCCGCAACAACGGCTTTACGCGCTGCGAAACGCTCCATACCGTGGTATTTCTCTGGCAGCTGCGCGTTGTATACGTCGCTGGCTTCACCGTTGGTTGTGAACACCTCTGCTGCATCACGGATGTTGGCGTCAAAAGTTAGGATGTTGATCATCGGTAGCTGGTGGCGCTTGCCGACTTCGTAGTCGTTGAAGTCGTGCGCAGGTGTGATTTTCACACAACCAGTCCCTTTTTCCATGTCTGCGTGCTCGTCGCCCACGATTGGGATGCGACGGTCAACGATAGGCAGGATGATGTCTTTACCGATAAGATCTTTGTAGCGAGGATCTTCTGGGTTAACTGCAACACCTGTATCGCCAAGCACGGTTTCTGGACGAGTAGTTGCTACAACGATGTAGTCTTTGCCGTCAGCCGTTTTTGCGCCGTCCGCTAGTGGGTAGCGGAAGTGCCACATGTGGCCTTTTTTGTCTTTGTTTTCTACTTCTAGATCAGAGATCGCTGTGTGCAGTTTTGGATCCCAGTTAACTAGACGCTTACCGCGGTAGATTAGGTCTTCTTCGTATAGGCGAACGAAGACTTCTTGTACGGCATTGGATAGGCCGTCATCCATGGTGAAGCGCTCACGCTCCCAGTCAACAGATGCACCAAGGCGACGAAGCTGTTTAGTGATCGTGCCACCTGATTCGCCTTTCCATTCCCAAATCTTGTCGATGAAAGCATCACGACCGTAATCGTGTTTCGTTTTGCCTTCTTCTGCTGCGATCTTACGCTCAACAACCATTTGAGTTGCGATACCAGCGTGGTCAGTCCCTACTTGCCAAAGAGTATTTTTACCCTTCATGCGCTCAGCACGGATAAGCGTATCCATGATCGTATCTTGGAACGCGTGGCCCATGTGTAGGCTACCAGTGACGTTCGGTGGCGGGATCATGATGCTGTATGATTCTTTAGTCGTGTCACCGTGTGGCTTAAAGTAGCCTTTCTCTTCCCAAGCTTGGTATAACGCTTGTTCGATTGAAGTTGGGTTATATGTCTTTTCCATAGCGCTCTAAAATGGATACGTTGATGGTTGAAATTCTAGTCAATCTTTATAAGTGAGGGATCTTATAAAAGATCGCCTTAACTATAAGGATTGACCGTTAGTTGTATTCGATTTCTATCGTTTGTAACTGATAGCCAGCTTGACGATAGATTTTATATCTTTCTCTTGCGAGCTGCTTAGCTTTTTGCTCGCAAGGCACGAAGTCTACCACTTCGGCAAACTTGTTCGCAAAGGTTGTCTCATTTTCAGCCAAATTTATTACTAATTGGCGGTTCCAAGAAGGCTTTACACCTTGGTGACCAATCTCAATATGGGTGGCGTATTTGGGGCCTTCACCAACAAGATTGTGAGGAATAAAGTGTTCGGGCTCCACTTGCCAAAAGTGCTCGGCGAGTTGCTCGGCTTGCGCTTTACTTTCACCGTTGATGTACACCTTCGCTCCCTGCTTAGCAAAATGTTGAGCAAGAAAAACGACGTAATCGAGAAAGCCTTCACTTTGTGCTTGCTGGCTATCTGGTTTGATGATGTAAAACGTGGCATTCGGCATAGGGAACTCTCGTGTCTTGTCAGCCAATATACTAAAAAAGGGCCTCGCGGCCCTTTTTTATGCTTGGAATATTATTCCTCAGTCTCGTGGCCGCTTCGATTCAGTAAGAATTGGACAAGCATTGAGACCGGACGGCCCGTAGAGCCTTTCGCTGCACCTGACTTCCACGCAGTACCTGCGATATCAATGTGCGCCCAATTGTATTTCTTGGCGAACTTCGACAGGAAGCAACCTGCTGTGATCGTGCCACCTGGGCGACCACCGATGTTTTGCATATCGGCGAATGGGCTCTTTAGCTGCTCGTGGTATTCGTCAGCCATTGGTAGGCGCCATGCGCGGTCGCTTGCCTGCTCAGAAGCGTTGATTAGCTCGTGAGACAGTGGGTTGTGGTTCGAGATAACACCGCTGATGTGGTGGCCTAGTGCGATAACACATGCGCCCGTTAGGGTTGCTACGTCAACGACACACTCAGGTTCAAAGCGTTCAACGTAAGTTAGCGCATCACACAATACAAGACGACCTTCTGCATCGGTATTTAATACTTCAACAGTTTGACCAGACATTGTCGTTAGGATGTCACCCGGGCGGTACGCGTTGCTGCCCGGCATGTTTTCACAGCCAGCCAATACGCCGATAACGTTGATAGGAAGGTTTAGCTTCGCCAGTGCTTTCATGGTACCGAATACAGAAGCAGCACCACACATGTCGTACTTCATCTCATCCATGCCTTCGCCTGGTTTAAGTGAAATACCGCCTGAATCGAAAGTAAGACCTTTACCCACCAGTACGATCGGTTTTGCGTCTGGATCTGGGTTGCCCTTGTACTCCATGATAGACATCATAGATTCGTTCTTAGAGCCACGACCAACCGCTAGGTATGAAGTCATACCCAGTTTTTCCATTTCTTGCTCGCCAATGATCTTTGTTGTTACTGTTTCATGGTCATCAGCCAAGCGACGAGCTTGAGAAGCAAGATAAGCTGGGTTTGCTACGTTTGGTGGCATGTTGCCAAGGTCTTTAGACGCTCTCACACCAGAAGAAATCGCCAGGCCGTGAGCAATCGCTTTCTCGCCAAGGTTCAGTTCACGGCGAGTTGGCACGTTGAATACCAGTTTGCGTAGTGGGCGACGAGTTTCTGGTTTTACGGTTTTGAATTGATCAAACGTGTACAAGCTATCTTTGGTTGCTTCAACAGCTTGGCGCACTTTCCAGTAAGTGTCACGACCTTTAACGTGCAGTTCAGTTAGGAAGCAAACCGCTTCCATCGAACCTGTCTCGTTTAGTGTGTTGATGGTTTTTTGAATGATCTCTTTGTACTGACGTTCACCCAATTCACGCTCTTTACCACAACCGACGAGTAGAACGCGTTCTGACAGAACACCAGGTACTTGATGAAGCAGTAGCATCTGCCCCGGTTTACCTTCCAGGTCACCACGGCGAAGTAGTGAACTGATATAGCCATCGCTGATTTTGTCGAGCTGCTCAGCAACCGGAGAAAGACGACGTGGTTCAAACACACCGACAACGATACATGCGCTACGTTGTTTCTCTGGGCTACCACTCTTTACACTGAACTCCATGCGTACTCCTACATCCTGAAGACAAATAGAACTAAATGTTAGATAATGGCGTCTTACTTGTTGGGTCCCTAACCGGAACTGTCTTTAAATAAGCGCATTAACAATTAGCCAAAAATTTAAAAATATAAGGTTCAACGGGAAATTATAGTGATTCAATTAAAAAAACAAGTTTTGTATAGGTAATTTCAGCGTGATTATTGTTAGATATTTGATCCGCGAGACACTCAAGAGCCAGTTAGCCATCTTTTTTGTGCTTTTTTTGGTGTTTTTGAGTCAGAAGTTTATCAGTGTGCTCGCTGATGCTTCAGGCGGTGATATTCCAGCAGGATTGATATTTTCCATTGTAGGTTTAAATATGCCTGCAATGGGTTTGTTGATGCTGCCCTTAAGTTTGTACATAGGGATCTTGATTACTTTTGGCCGTTTGTATGCAGAAAGTGAAATCGTTGTCATGAACGCAACGGGAATTGGGAATAAATTCTTAGTGCAAGCTGCGTTGTATCTTGCGTTAATCACTTCGGGCATCGCGGCGTTCAATGCCCTTTGGCTTTCCCCTTGGTCGCAAGACAAAGTTGAGTATTTGATAGAGCAAGTTCAAGCGGAAAATAGCGTTGATTTGCTGAAAAAAGGGCAATTCCAGAGCACGCCTGATGGTTCATCAGTGGTATTTATTGACGATATCCAGGGCAATACTTTAGATAGCGTCTTTGTTGCACAAATGAGACCTAAAGAGTCGATATTACCGAGCGTGATGTTCTCTTCTTCTGGTGAAGTGAAAGAATTGTCGGATGGTCGTCAGATCATCGTGATGGACGACGGCACACGCTACGAAGGTATACCAACGCGCCTTGAGTATATGATCACCAAGTTTGATGAATATGAAGGGGTGATTGGTCAGCGTGAGGTGAAGCAGAAAGGGCGTGATTGGGAAGCATTTGCGACTGTTGATTTAATTGGTCACCCAAACCCATCGGCGCAAGCGGAGCTGCAATGGCGTATCTCGCTGTTTGTGTGTATTCCGCTGTTGACCATGTTGGTGATTCCGCTGTCTGCAGTAAACCCTCGACAAGGTCGCTTCGCCAAAATGGGCCCTGCAATCCTAATTTATCTCGCTTATTTCCTTGCGATTAGTGCGACGAAGTCTGCATTAGAAAATGGTGATGTGCCGGCGTCTATCGGCATGTGGCCGATCAATGCATTACTGTTATTGGTGGCTATCTTAGCGAATATGATGGACAGCGTTGCAGTGAGAACAATGAAAGAAAAATTCCGCAAAAAGAGGCTCGCGTAATCTGTGTTTAAACTCTTAGACCTTTACATCGGTAGAACCATCATCTCGACCACCGCGTTGGTTTTAGCCACTTTCATCGGTCTTTCCGGCATTATTAAGTACGTAGAACAGTTGCGTAAAGTAGGGCGAGGTGTGTATGACTTGATGCACGCCCTATATTTTGTCTTGCTGAGTATCCCGCGTGATATCGAAATGTTCTTCCCTATGGCGGCTTTGCTGGGCGCGTTGATCGGCCTTGGAATGCTGGCGTCGAGCTCTGAGCTGGTGGTGATGCAAGCGGCAGGTGTTTCTAAGCTCGACATCGGACTCTCAGTACTGAAAACGGCCGTTCCACTGATGTTGATTGTCATGACATTAGGCCAGTGGGGCGCACCGGAAGCTCAAAAGATGGCGCGCGATTTAAGAGCGTTTGCGATATCGGGTGGTAACCTTGCCTCTGTTCGGGCAGGGGTGTGGGCGCGCGATGCCAATGATTTTATTTTCATCGGCAAAGTGGAAGACGACAAACTCTACGCATTAAACATGTGGCGATTTGACGATGAGAAAAATCTCCAGTCGGTTTTGTTCGCGGAAGAAGTCGATTACCAGCAAGATAACACTTGGCTGATGCGTGATGTGCAAATCACAGATATGGTTGATGAGACCAAGATCAGTCAACGTGAGATGGATGAGATGCCGTGGAGCACATCCTTGGCACCAGACAAGCTGGCTGTCGTAACGGTGAAGCCAGAAGAGCTGTCATTGAGCGGACTGTATGATTATGTCAATTATCTGAAAGCGTCTGAGCAGGATGCATCGCGATACGATTTGGCACTGTGGCGTAAGATCACGCAGCCAATTTCTATCGCGGTGATGATGCTGCTCGCCTTGTCATTTGTGTTTGGCCCATTACGAAGCGTAAGTATGGGCGCTCGCGTGTTGTCGGGTGTAGTTGCTGGCTTTACATTTTATATCTCCAGCGAGTTCTTCGGACCACTTACTTTAGTGTATGGCATCCCACCTGTGTTTGGCGCGTTAATGCCAAGTGTGGTCTTCCTTGGAATCGCCTTGATGCTGCTGCGCAGAAAGTTATAACTGCCATTCGGAACCTGAAATAAAAACGGCTGTCATGTTACTGACAGCCGTTTTTGTATTCATTACACCAATTTCTTAAGTCGGTATAACTCTTCCAATGCCTGACGTGGTGTTAAGTCGTCTGGGTCAATATTGGCAAGCGCTTGTTCCGCCTCACTTGGCTCTGGAATCAGGCTGAGCTGATTGGCGATATCTACCGCTGAGCTAACCGAGCTTAATGAGCCACTTTCCTGACTCAGCTGTTCTAGTTGGTTCAACTTGGCACGGGCATTCTTAATTACACTTTTAGGCACGCCAGCTAAACCTGCGACAGCCAAGCCGTACGACTTGCTCGCCGCACCTTCTTGCACTGCATGCATAAAGGCAATCGTGTCGCCGTGTTCTACGGCATCCAAATGAACGTTAGCAAGATGTGGCATTTGGTTAGGAAGCTCAGTTAACTCAAAGTAATGGGTGGCAAATAGCGTCATCGAGCCTAGCTCTTTGGCCAGCCATTCGGCACTGGCCCATGCTAAAGAGAGGCCGTCATAGGTGCTGGTTCCGCGTCCGATCTCATCCATCAGTACCAAGCTTTTCTCGGTCGCATTATGCAGAATGTTGGCGGTTTCGGTCATTTCCACCATGAAGGTAGAACGCCCAGAAGCCAGATCATCCGAGGCGCCAATGCGCGTGAAAATACGATCGATAGAACCAATGTGGGCGGACTCTGCTGGTACATAAGAGCCGATGTGAGCCATTAACGCGATCAGTGCCGTTTGACGCATATAGGTAGATTTACCACCCATATTTGGCCCGGTGATGATCAGCATCTTACGCTCAGGATTTAACTCGACAGGGTTGGCAATAAAAGGTTCATCCATTACTTGCTCAACGACTGGGTGACGCGCCGATTGAATATGAATGCCAGTTTCGTTGGTCAGAGTTGGTCGACAATAGTCGAGGCTGTCTGCTCGTTCTGCGAGGTTCTGCAGAACATCGATTTGTGAAATTGCAGACGCTAAGTTCTGCATTCTTTCTAGATGAGGAATCAGTAAATCAAACAACTCTTCCCACAGCTGTTTCTCTAGTGCCAGTGCCTTGGATTTAGAGTTGAGCACTTTATCTTCATGCTCTTTTAACTCAGGGATGATGTAGCGCTCAGCGTTTTTGAGTGTTTGTCGGCGCACATAATGCGGAGGCACTAAGTGGCTTTGTCCACGACTGACTTGGATGAAGAAACCATGGACATTGTTGTAGCCAACTTTTAGTGTGTCGATGCCGTGACGCTCGCGTTCATCGGCTTCCATTTTCTCCAAGTATTCGGTGGCGCCGTCCGCCAAATTGCGCCACTCATCCAGCTCCGCACTGTAACCTTCAGCAATCACGCCGCCATCTCGAATCACTACTGGTGGGTTGTCTTTGATTGCGCGCTCTAGCAATTCGCAGGCCTCATCCATCGGCGCAGCATACTGTGCCAGTTTGGCTAGGTATGGATGGGATAGGGTATTCATGACCTCTGCAAGTTCTGGCAACTGCTGCATTGCATTTCGTAGGCGCGCCATATCACGTGGCCTTGCGCTACGAAGGGCAAGACGTGCCAAAATACGTTCAATATCACCAATCTGCTTAAGCACTGGGTAGAGCTCGCTGAACATGGCTTGCTCTTTGAGCTCACTAATCGCATCTAGGCGTTGGTTCAGCGTATCAATGTCTCGCATTGGCTGGTGAAGCCAGCGTTTTAGCATCCGGCTACCCATTGGCGTAGCGGTATGATCGAGCACTTCTGCTAAGGTGTTGTCTGTGCCGCCAGCCAGGTTTTGGGTGATTTCAAGGTTGCGACGGGTGGCCGCATCAAGAATGACCGAGTGATCTTGGCGATCAAACGTCAGAGAGCGAATGTGTGGCAGTGCTGTACGCTGGGTATCTTTTACGTATTGAATCAAACATCCGGCGGCACATAAGCCAAGTTTTGCGTGTTCGACGCCAAAACCAACCAGATCGCGAGTGCCAAACTGTTGATTAAGTTGCTGCTTCGCGGTGTCTAACTCGAACTCCCAGACTGGTCGGCGACGATTACCATTGCGCGATGACATGAGCTGAACCGGCTCGAAGTCTTCCGGGAACAGCAATTCACGCGGCGCGGTGCGTTGCAGTTCGGCTGCCATGGCCTCTTCTGTCTCTGGCTCCATGAGCTGGAAGCGGCCAGAGGTGACGTCCAATGTCGCGTAACCGAACTGACCATCGTGATGATAGATGGCAGCAATGAGGTTATCGATACGTTCTGAAAGCAAGGCTTCATCTGTCACCGTGCCAGGTGTGACAATGCGAACTACTTTACGTTCAACAGGACCTTTGCTGGTCGCTGGGTCGCCAATTTGTTCACAGATAGCCACCGATTCGCCAAGTTGTACCAGTTTTGCTAAGTAGCCTTCGACTGCATGAAACGGCACACCCGCCATTGGAATGGGCTCACCGGCAGAGGAGCCGCGCTTGGTCAATGAAATATCTAAGAGTTGAGACGCACGTTTCGCATCATCATAGAAAAGCTCGTAGAAATCGCCCATCCGGTAAAACAGTAAGATGTCAGGGTTTTCCGCCTTGAGCTTCAAATACTGTTGCATCATGGGTGTGTGTTTTTGTTCTTTCATACGTATTGCGGGCGACCTGTTTTAAGTTGTCTTAATCACATTCGAAAGGTTTTACTGAGAGTTATTTCTGGTGTTCACCAATAAAGTAGAGCCTTGGAGCTGCAGCTCGAAGAGTATTGGATCGCGTGTTGGTTGTCTCAGCAAAATGGTTGTCATTTGAAGTAGCGAAGAGTAACAAACCTCTCACTCAAAGAGCAATTTTTGTATCAAGGAATACACCTTTTGGTTGTCGATGCTATCTGCGGTGCCAGAGCCGGATTTTACAAACACGGGAAAATGTTAGTTTTTATTGTTAATTGCGATGAACTTCATGTTTTTAAATGTCATCAATGTGTGTTTCGCGTGATTTTCCCCGTTTTTTTGAAACATAAAGAGCCTTGTCTGCAGCATCAAATAAGCTCTTTTTATCGTACTGTGTTTGCTTGGAGTTCGTGGCAATGCCGATACTCAGCCCGAGGTCTCCTTGTGCAATGGACAATTGCTGAAATGCCTGAATAAGACGTTGGGCATAAGCGATGGCGTTGTGCACGCCGAGGTTAGGGCAGATAAGAATAAACTCATCGCCCCCCCAGCGACCTAACAGATCGTAGTGTCGGGTATTCTCGCGTAAGAAATCAGCAATCCTTACCAAGGCGTTGTCACCATAGGCGTGACCAAACTCGTCGTTAATGGATTTAAAATTATCCAAGTCGATCACCAAAATGGATAAATCGGTGGACGTTTTTTTCGAACGACATAGCTCCCTAAACATTAAGTGGTCAATGGCACGACGGTTATATAGGTGAGTGAGGTGGTCTTGCTCTGCCTTCTGTTTCAGTTGGTTGTGAACCCGCATGTCTTTTATGACGCATACGGTACGTGGCTTGTCGACGATCATCGTGGAGGTAATGGCAATGTTGAGCTCTAACGTCTTTCCGTCTTTAGATATTCCTTGAATGGGTCTGAATTTCCCCCCTATCTCTATGGAAGCTTCTCGGTGATGGAGTAGCTGTTGGTAATCTTGGTGTTTGGATCTTAGCGGGGAGATCACGAGATCTTCGATAGCCATTCGCTGGAATTCTGCGGCTGAATAGCCAAACAACAAAGATGCGCGTTTGTTTGCCCTTAAGATATTGCCCTCTTTATCTAGGTAAAGTATGGCGTCAGGTGAAATATCAACAATTTGCTCTAGTTCTTGTGACAGGTAAGTCGAGCGTTTTAGCATTTGAATGATGAAGAAGGTCGTAACTAATACAGTGGGAAGAAGCAAAAAATTAAACTGCCACATATAGGAATGCATTTTGGCCAGTTGCATGCGAGAAGAGGCAACGATCGCCTCTTTCGCTGGGGTGAGGCTACTTTGTATGGTGTTCAAAGCTTGACCGGCCGCCGTATCGTCGACTTTTACGATGCTGTCTAATGCCTCCACGGAGAGATCAGAGTATTGCTGGCTGGCAAGATTCAGTTTGTGATAATACTCATCTAGCGTGGTACGTAGAACGTCAATTTCCTCTAAAACATAAGGATCATCTATCATGGTTTTTAATTCATTGAGATGAAAAGTCAAAAGCTGATATTTACTGCTGGCTTCATAGAAGTACTGAATATCGCGACGAATCACATAGTTTTTAAAATGGTGGATAAATCCGAGATACCCTAGCTGGCGCTCAATTTCTGTTAACTTTTGCGTGAGCGCGAACTTTTGTGGTGACTCCTCATACATCAACTCTTCCATCTTGCTAATGGAATCGGTTTGTTTCACCACGTATAAGACAAGCAGAACATTGACGATGACCGCCAATATTACGATGAAGAACAATGATCTTTTATAGTCTGCTGTCTTAAGCATCATCAAATTCACTTATAAGGGGACGAGAATGCACGACTTTTCTGGTTATTGAGATTTTTCTTTTTAAGTATAGTGGCTAAGTTTGGAACGAATCGGCTGTTTTGCTTTTGATTGATTTTTCGCAATTACGGCTAAGTAGAAAGTTGGTTCTGGATTTAAGTCGCTTTCGTTTTTAAACGTCCCAGCATAGGATAGGCATAGTCGAAATCAGGAGAGGGAGCTGTCATGTTTCAGACCCATTTATTATCGGAAGCCCTTGGTCAAAAACTCAAAGCCGCAGGGAAAGTACTGGCCACCGCGGAGTCATGCACGGGTGGTGGAGTCTCTGCCGCGATCACTGAGATCGCCGGAAGTTCAGAGTGGTTTGATCGTGCATTCGTGACTTATAGCAATAGCGCAAAAATGGAAATGCTGGGTGTTAATGTTGATACTTTAGAGAGCCACGGCGCTGTGAGTGAACCGGTTGTGAAAGAAATGGTGTTGGGGGTCTTGGCAAACTCCCAAGCCAACATCGCGGTTTCAATCAGCGGCATTGCTGGCCCTGGTGGGGGGAGTGAAGAAAAGCCAGTCGGGACGGTTTGTTTCGGCTGGGCAGACAGTAATGGATGGCTCAAAGTCGCAACCTATCACTTGTCAGGTGACCGAAGTCAGGTGCGCCAGCAGGCGGTTGAAACGGCACTGAAAGTACTGTGTGAAAAGTTGGATGCATGACAAATAAAAGGGTTGTGTTGTTTAAAAAGTTATAAAAATTAGATAGATATCATCTAATTATAAAAAAACTATTTTCAACTATAGACACTGTATGAATCAACAGTATAATGACCTTCATAGATTGTACGGGAAAGCCCGTTCTTAGGTTAAAGAATTCATTTTCATCAGCCTATTGATGAAATATTTGGAGAAAGTGATGGACGAGAACAAACAGAAAGCGCTCGCCGCTGCGCTAGGTCAAATTGAAAAGCAATTCGGCAAAGGCTCTATCATGCGCCTTGGTGATAACCGCGCAATGGATGTAGAAACAATCTCTACAGGCTCACTTTCTCTAGATATCGCATTAGGTGCTGGTGGTCTGCCAATGGGCCGTATCGTAGAGGTTTATGGTCCAGAGTCGTCAGGTAAAACTACGTTGACTCTAGAGCTTATCGCAGCAGCGCAACGCGAAGGTAAAACTTGTGCGTTTATCGATGCAGAACACGCGCTTGATCCTGTTTACGCGAAAAAGCTGGGTGTTGATATTGATGCGTTGCTTGTTTCTCAGCCAGATACAGGTGAACAAGCACTTGAAATTTGTGACGCATTAGCGCGTTCAGGTGCCATCGATGTAATGGTGGTGGACTCGGTAGCAGCATTAACACCTAAAGCGGAAATCGAAGGCGAAATGGGCGACAGCCACATGGGTCTTCAAGCGCGTATGCTTTCTCAAGCAATGCGTAAGCTGACAGGTAACCTAAAACAATCTAACTGTATGTGTATCTTCATCAACCAAATCCGTATGAAGATTGGTGTGATGTTTGGTAACCCTGAAACCACAACAGGTGGTAACGCACTGAAATTCTACGCGTCTGTTCGTCTTGATATCCGTCGTACTGGTTCTATCAAAGAAGGCGACGAAGTCGTGGGTAACGAAACCCGTATTAAAGTGGTTAAGAACAAGATTGCTGCACCGTTTAAACAAGCGGAAACTCAGATCCTATATGGTCAGGGCTTTAACCGTGAAGGTGAGCTGATTGACCTAGGTGTTAAGCATAAGCTCGTTGAAAAAGCAGGCGCTTGGTACAGCTACAACGGCGACAAGATCGGCCAAGGTAAAGCTAACGCGGGTAAATACCTACGTGAAAACCCAGAAGCGGCAAAAGCGATTGACTCTAAATTGCGTGAAATGCTGCTATCTCCGGCTGAAATTCAGCCAGATGATGCGGAACTTGGTCAGATGCCTGAGCAAGAAGAACTGTAATTTAACCAGTTTCAATTTTATAAGCCCTGCATATGCGGGGCTTTGTTGTATATAAATCAGAGAAATTTTCGGAGCAAAGATGTTTCAGCGCAAGCCGCCGACACTCTCAAGCAAAGAGGCTGCGATACAGCTGCTGAGTCGCAGGGATCATGGTGAGTATGAGTTGTACCAGAAACTGGCCTTAAAAGGATATGACGAAGACGATATTCAACAAGCGGTGAACTTTTGCCTTGATCATAATTACTTAGATGATCTGCGCTACGCCAAAAGTCAGATCAGGCAACATGTCTATAAGGGGCACGGCGAACGGCGGATCAGGCAAGAACTAAATCAGAAACGCGTTGCCGAGTCGGTGATCGAACAAGCGTTAGAGGAAGAACCGCAAGATTGGTTTGAGTTGGCCAAACAAGCCGCAGAGAAAAAGTTCAAAGGCGCAAAAGCGAAAGATCAAAAGGAATACGCGAAACAAGTTCGTTTCTTGCAGTATCGAGGCTATAGCTTTGAACAAATCGCATACGCACTAGGAAAAGACTGAGCACGAGTCTTAGCGTTATTATTTATTTCGCTAGATTACGATTTGTGTGTGTTTGTTGTAAATAAATAACGACAAATGCCACAAGAAACGTCCACCTACCCCTTTAGGGTAGTTTGAAATTGTAATTGATTTACATCATGTATTAATTTTCTTTCACAAATAACAATGAGCTCAGATAAGAACCTAACCCTTAGGAAGTATTATGAGCACGTTGAAGCTGGTCGTCGTTGGTAACGGGATGGTTGGTCACCGTTACATCGAGGACTTGGTTGAGAAGACGGATGCTTCTCGGTATGAGATCACCGTCTTCTGCGAAGAAGCGCGGGTCGCTTATGACCGCGTCCACCTTTCCTCTTATTTCTCCCACCACACCGCTGACGAACTATCTCTAGTCAAAGAAGGTTTCTACGACAAGCACGGCATCAATGTCTTGATCGGCGAGCGCGCGATTAACATTAACCGCGAAAAACAGATCGTTCACTCAAGCAGTGGCCGAGAAATCCACTACGACAAACTCATCCTTGCGACGGGCTCTTACCCGTTTGTCCCTCCGATCAAAGGCAACGAAAGTAAAGATTGCTTCGTTTACCGCACCATTGAGGATCTTAAATCGATCGAAGCGTGTGCCAAGAACAGTCAAAGTGGCGTGGTTATCGGTGGCGGCTTATTGGGTTTAGAAGCGGCGGGTGCATTGAAAGCACTGGGCGTTGAGACTCACGTGGTTGAGTTTGCCCCTAAGCTGATGGCCGAGCAGCTAGACCAGGCAGGCGGTGACCAATTACGCCAAAAGATTGAGCGTATGGGGGTCAAAGTTCACACCAGCAAGAATACACTGGAAATCGCCGCAGAAGGTCAAAACGCGCGTAACGTCATGCGCTTTGCTGATGGCAGTGAGCTAGAGACAGACTTCATTGTCTTCTCTGCGGGGATCCGCCCTCAGGATAAATTAGCTCGCCAGATGGGGTTAGGCATCGCACCGCGTGGCGGTATTGAAATCAACGATTTTTGCCAAACGACGGATGAGAACATCTACGCGATTGGTGAGTGCGCATCGTGGAACAAAATGTTCTACGGATTGGTTGCTCCGGGTTACAAAATGGCAACGGTGGCGGTTGACCATCTTCTTGGGAATGACAGTAAATTTGAAGGTGCCGATATGTCGGCCAAGCTCAAACTGCTGGGCGTCAAAGTCGGATCGATTGGTGATGCGAACGGCCGCACTCCGGGTTGTAAGAGCTACGTTTATCAAAACGAAGAGCAAGAAGTCTACAAGCGTCTGATTGTCTCGCAAGACAACAAGAAACTGCTGGGTGCGGTGATGGTTGGTGATACGTCAGACTATGGCGACCTGCTGCAACTGATGTTAAATGAAATTGACTTACCAGAGCATCCAGACAGCTTGATTCTTCCAGCCCATGCGGGTGCAGAGAAGCCAACCTTAGGCGCAGACGCATTGCCGGAATCTGCGGTTATCTGTTCTTGTTTCGATGTTACCAAAGGCAAGATCGCTCAAGCTGTCGCTGACGGACACCACACTATTGGTGATATTAAAGCCGTTACTGGTGCGGGCACCGGTTGTGGTGGTTGTATTCCACTGGTGACATCGGTACTTAATGCAGAACTTTCTAAAGCTGGCGTCGAAGTGAAAAACGATGTGTGTGAACACTTTGCCTACTCACGCCAAGAGCTATTCCATTTAATCCGAATCGAAGAAATCAAAACCTTTGACGAGCTGCTGGCTAAGCATGGTCAGGGCTATGGCTGCGAAGTATGTAAGCCGCTTGTGGGTTCCATTCTGGCGTCGTGCTGGGGCGAGCATATCCTGAAGCCCGAGCTGGTCAAACTACACGATACCAACGACAACTTTCTCGGCAACATGCAAAAAGACGGCACTTACTCGGTGATTCCGCGTATGGCAGGGGGCGAAGTGACACCGCAAGCGCTGAAAGTGCTGGCTGAGGTGGCTGCAGAGTACAACCTTTACACCAAAGTTACTGGTGCACAGCGCATAGGTCTGTTCGGTGCGCAGAAAGATGATTTACCAGAGATTTGGAAAAAGCTTATCGAAGCAGGCTACGAAACTGGCCAAGCTTACGCGAAAGCATTGCGTATGGCGAAAACCTGTGTTGGTTCGACTTGGTGCCGCTACGGGGTGCAAGACTCGGTTGGTTTGGGTGTGATGATTGAGAATCGCTACAAAGGCATTCGCACCCCGCACAAAATGAAGTTTGGTGTGTCTGGTTGTACGCGTGAATGTGCGGAAGCACAAGGCAAAGACCTTGGCATCATCGCCACCGATGCTGGCTGGAATATGTATGTGTGTGGTAACGGCGGCATGAAGCCGCGCCATGCCGATTTGCTTGCCAGCGACCTAGACCAAGAAACACTGATTAAATACATCGACCGTTTCATGATGTTTTACATTCGCACCGCTGCGCCACTGCAACGCACTTCTGTGTGGATGGAAAACTTGGAAGGCGGCGTGGATTACTTACGACAAGTCATTGTTGAAGACAAGTTAGGCATCAATGAGCAGTTGGAAACCGACGTGGCGAAATTGGTTGCTGAGTACCGCTGTGAATGGACTGACACCATCAACGACCAAGAGCAACTTAAGCGTTTTGCGCACTTTATTAACTCAGACCAACGTGACGAAAATGTCGTTTTTGTTTCAGCTCGTGAGCAGCATCGCCCAGCGACATTCACCGAAAAGCACCCACAAGTAAAGGGTGACATCCTTCATGTAGAAGCGGTTTAGCGGGAGAACATTCATGACATTTAAACAAGTCTGCCATATCGAAGACATTATTCCAGGAACTGGTGTTTGTGCACTGGTTGACGGTGAGCAGGTCGCCATTTTCCGCCCAACTAATGTGGAAGAAGTGTATGCGATTAGCAATACCGACCCTTACTTTCAATCTAACGTATTGTCGCGCGGCATCATTTGTCAGCACCAAGGTGAACTTTGGGTGGCCAGCCCGCTTAAGAAGCAACGTTTCAACCTCACAACAGGCATATGTATGGAAGATGAGAAGTTTAGCGTCAGAGCCTACAAAGCGCGTGTGGTGAAAGGGGCTGTGGAGATCGCCGCTTAATCGCTGGAGATTTAATAGCTAAAAGGTTTGCTGCTTCTCGCTTGAGAGCAGAAAAGTGGCGAACCTTTCACTATTCAATTTTCAATTTAACTTTTTGGTAGGGATAAACATATGTCGGATTTAAAACCCGCAGAATTTGTACAAACAATGATTGATGTTGGCGAGGCGAAAGTCAAAACCAGCACACGTGATCTGATTTTACGCGGCACGATGGCCGGTATCATACTCTCACTGGCGGTTGTCGTGGCGATCACTGCGATAACACAAACAGGGATTGGTTTAATGGGGGCGTTAGTCTTCCCTGTTGGTTTTTGTATCCTCAGTTTAATGGGCTACGACCTGGTAACAGGCGTATTTGGTCTGGCACCACTGGCAAAATTTGATCACCGTCCGGGCATCACATGGGGGCGTATTTTTCGCTGCTGGGGTTTAGTCGGTTTAGGGAACTTAATTGGTTCACTGATTGTTGCGGCGCTGATTGCCGTGTCACTCACGATGAATTTTAGCGTTGAGCCAAACGCGGTCGGTCAAACGTTTATCAAAGTATCCACCGCTCGTACCGTTGGCTTTGAGAGTCTGGGTATGGATGGTTGGATTACCTGCTTTGTTCGCGCCATTTTCTGTAACTTAATGGTGTGCCTTGGTGTGATCGGCAATATGACGGCGCGTACTGTGGCTGGCAAAGTAGCTGCTATGTGGCTACCTATCTTTATCTTTTTTGCCTTGGTGTTCGAACATACTGTCGTGAACATGTTCTTGTTCCCATTAGGCATGATGCTGGGGGCGGATTTTGGTATCGCAACTTGGCTGAACTTCAACTTAATTCCAACAATCTTGGGTAACATCGTTGGTGGTTTAATCTTTACCTGTATTCCTTTGTATCTGACGCATGCGAAGACGGCTCCTGCGCTTAGCAATCAATCAGTGTCTTCAACGGCACCACAACCGCAGTGGAGCAAATAATCAGCTCAAACTAAGTGATCCAAGTTCAAGCCACAACAAAGGTGGCTTGAACACCTCCCCCTTCATCTACAGGCGTTGATATTATGGCTGCACACCCTTCTATTACTACTTCATGCGGATTTGTCTCATTGGTTGGCGCAGGTCCGGGCGATCCGGATCTATTGACCGTAAAAGGTTACCGAGCGATCCAGCAGGCTAACGTGGTGGTGTACGATCGCCTGGTCTCACCAGAGATACTGTCTCTTGCTCCAAGCAACGCGGAAATGATCTACGTTGGTAAACAGCTGGATTACCACTGTGTTCCGCAAGAGCAAATCAACCAGATATTGGTCGACAAAGCCTTGGGCGGTAACAAGGTTGTGCGCCTCAAGGGAGGGGATTCGTTTATCTTTGGGCGAGGTGGGGAGGAGTTAGAAGAGCTCGCCAAACATGATATCCAGTTCGAAGTGGTGCCGGGGATTACCGCGGCTGCGGGCGCAACTGCGTATGCGGGTATCCCGTTGACCCATCGAGACCATGCACAGAGCGTACAGTTTATTACTGGCCATATTCAAAAAGATGGCCGTGAGATTGAGTGGGCCTCACTGGCGCAGTCGAATAACACATTGGTGTTCTATATGGGCTTGAAGCAAAGCGGTTACATCGCGCAGCAATTACTGGGAAATGGTATTGATGATCAGATGTCGTGCGCCATTATTGAAAATGGTACGCGCCGCGAACAACGCGTATTAACTGGTAACCTGAGTGAACTGCCAGAGATTGCAAAACAAGCCGTCAGTCCGGCGTTAATTGTGGTTGGTAGTGTCACGTCGCTGCATGACAAGCTCAAGTGGTTCTAGCTTTCTCTGCCGCAAACGACGGCTTAAATCGTTTTCTCACTCAGTGGCAATAAAAAGCAGTAAAAGCGTGCTCAATTGAGCACGTCTTGACACAGTTGGTGGCGCTTCTCATCTTCTCTATCGTAAATCAATCGCACAATTTGTTTAGCTCAGCGGCGGGCCAAAACGCTGGTATTTTGATTTCACGCGATATTTACTCTTAGTTCGGTATTTTATACAAGAAAGCTAGTCGTAGCTGACTGCATGATCTACAATACGGCAAAATTCTCACTCGACTATTTTCAGGAAGAGCTGCATGTACATGAGCACTGATGAGGTTCGTAACGCGTACCTCAAGTTCTTTGAGAGCAAAGGACACCAAATCGTAGAAAGTTCATCGTTAGTACCGCATAACGACCCGACCCTGCTTTTTACAAACGCGGGTATGAACCAATTTAAAGATTGTTTCTTAGGTTTAGAAAAACGCGCCTACACTCGAGCAACTACGGCCCAACGCTGTGTACGTGCCGGTGGTAAACATAACGACCTAGAAAATGTCGGTTTTACTGCTCGTCACCACACGTTCTTTGAAATGCTGGGCAACTTCAGCTTTGGCGACTACTTCAAAGAAGACGCGATCTCGTACGCTTGGGAATTCTTAACGGACGTTCTTCAGCTGCCAGCAGAACGTTTACTTGTCACAATCTACGAGACAGATGACGAAGCATTCGATATCTGGAATAAAAAAGTAGGCGTACCAGCTGACCGTATTATCCGTATCGGCGATAAAGAGGGTGGCAAGCCTTACGAATCAGACAACTTCTGGCAAATGGGTGATACTGGCCCTTGTGGCCCATGTACTGAAATCTTCTATGATCACGGTGAGCACATCTGGGGTGGCCGTCCTGGTACACCAGAAGAAGACGGCGACCGTTTCATTGAGATCTGGAACAACGTATTTATGCAGTTCAACCGTCACGCAGACGGCACCATGGAACCGCTACCAAAACCATCGGTAGATACTGGTATGGGTATCGAGCGTATCTCTGCAATCATGCAAGGCGTTCACTCAAACTACGAAATCGATGTATTCCAAACTCTCATCAAAGCAGCGGCTGAAGTCATTGGTTTCGAAGATCTCTCGAACCAGTCACTACGCGTGATTGCTGACCACATCCGTTCATGTGCTTTCCTAATCGTAGATGGCGTAATGCCATCAAACGAAGGCCGCGGCTATGTACTGCGTCGTATCATTCGTCGTGCGGTTCGTCACGGTAATAAGCTAGGCGCGCAAGGCACGTTCTTCTACAAGCTGGTTGGTGTTCTTGCGGATATCATGGGTACAGCGGGTGAAGAGCTTAAGCGTCAGCAAGCTGTTGTTGAAAAAGTACTTCGTATCGAAGAAGAAAACTTCGGCCGTACGCTTGAGCGTGGTATGACAATCCTGAACGAAGCGCTAGATAACATTTCTTCGCAAGGTACGGACGGTAAAGTTCTGGATGGTGAGACCGTATTTAAACTTTACGATACTTACGGCTTCCCAGCTGACCTAACTAACGACGTTGCTCGTGAGCGCGAGTTCGCTATTGACGAAGAAGGCTTCGAGAAAGCAATGGAAGCGCAGCGTCAGCGCGCGCGTGAAGCTGGTCAATTTGGTACCGACTACAACGCAACAATCAAAGTTGATACGCAAACTGAATTCTGTGGTTACGCGGGTACAAAAGGCTCTAGCTCAGTAGCATCTATGTTCGTTGATGGCGCCGAAGTGGATTCATTGTCTGCGGGCGATAAAGCAATCATCGTACTTGGTGAAACACCATTCTACGCTGAGTCAGGCGGCCAATGTGGTGATGCGGGTGAAATCCGTACTGAATCTGGTGTATTCCGTGTTGAAGACACTCAAAAGCTTGGCAACGCAATCGCGCACCACGGTGTGATGGCGGAAGGTGTACTGGCTAAAGGTGATGACGTTGCAACTATCGTTGACGCTGAGCGTCGCGCAGCAATCTCTCTAAACCACTCAGCAACGCACTTGCTACACGCTGCACTTCGCCAAGTTCTTGGTGAGCACGTAACGCAGAAAGGCTCGCTAGTGAAGCCTGACAACCTACGTTTCGACTTCTCACACCTAGAAGCGGTAACGGCAGAAGAGCTGAAAGAAGTTGAGCGCCTAGTGAATGCTCAAGTTCGTCGTAACCACGTTATTGAAACTAACGTAATGGACATTGAATCTGCTAAGCAGAAAGGTGCCATGGCGTTGTTTGGCGAGAAGTACGACGATGAAGTGCGTGTCCTTTCTATGGGTGATTTCTCTACCGAACTATGTGGTGGTATTCACGCATCAAATACTGGTGACATTGGTCTGTTTAAGATTACCTCTGAAGGTGGTATTGCTGCGGGCATCCGCCGTATTGAAGCGGTAACGGGTGAAGCTGCGCTAGATGTTATCGAAGCGCAAAATGACCAGTACGAAGAGAAGCTTGCAGAGTCTGCTCAAAAAGCGAAAGCTTTAGAAAAAGAAATTCAGAAGTTACAAGAGAAAATTGCAGCGGCTGAAAGCGCCAATATCATGGGCAAAGCAGAAGAGATCAACGGTACAAAAGTCCTTGTTGCTGCGCTTGAAGGTGCTGATAGCAAGAACTTACGCACTATGGTTGACGATATCAAAAACCAGATGGGCAGTGGTGTCGTTCTTCTCGCAAATATCACTGGCGATAAAGTTGGCTTGATTGCAGGTGTAACGAAAGATCTGACTGGCAAAGTCAAAGCGGGTGACCTAGTTAAAATGGTTGCCGAGCAAGTTGGCGGTAAAGGCGGCGGTCGTCCAGACATGGCTCAAGCTGGTGGTACTGATGTCTCTGCTCTGCCACAAGCAATTAAGACAGTTCAGCCTTGGCTAGAAGAACGCTTATAAGCTCTTAATTGATAAATAATACGCTCAATCAATTTATTGATTGGGCGTAATTTTTTTTGGATAACCAAGTGGTTTAATTGGCGTTAAATTAATCAAGCCAATTAAACCGCTTGGTTTTTGCTATAACTACCACGAACAATTATTCAATTGATTGAGTGTGGTCCTATGAGACTTTGGTCTTGGGAAGGTGAAGACTGGTGAAAAAGCCCCTTATCGTGCAAAAGTTTGGTGGAACCTCAGTGGGTTCAGTGGAAAAAATCCACACGGTAGCCGAACACATCATTAAGGCGAAAAATGATGGTAATCAAGTTGTCGTCGTGGTTTCTGCAATGTCTGGAGAAACGAATCGACTAATGGAGTTGGCGAAACAAGTAGACAGTGTGCCAACAGCCCGAGAACTTGATGTTTTGCTCTCTGCTGGTGAACAGGTGTCTATGGCACTGCTGGCTATGACTCTCAATAAGTTAGGGTATGCAGCACGTTCACTTACCGGAGCACAAGCGAATATTGTGACTGATAACCAGCACAATGACGCAACGATTAAGAATATTGATACCTCAACCATTAATGAATTACTCGACCAAGATCATATTGTGATTGTGGCAGGCTTTCAGGGTATCAATGAGAATGGGGATATCACCACACTAGGGCGTGGCGGTTCAGATACTAGCGCTGTTACCTTAGCGGGCGCATTACATGCTGATGAATGCCAAATCTTTACCGATGTTGATGGTATTTATACTTGCGACCCACGTGTCGTACCAGCCGCTCAAAAGCTGACAGTGATAGATTTTCCGTCAATGGAAGAAATGGCGTGTAAAGGCGCAAAAGTTCTCCACTTACCTTCGGTTCAATACGCTTGGCGGAACAATGTGCCACTGCGGGTGCTGTCAACTTTTGATAAAAATGAAGGTAGCCTTGTAAAAGGTGAAGAGTGCTACAGTGATGTGTGCGGACTCGCTATTCAGCGTGATATGTGCTTGATTAAAGTTGAGAAAGACTCAATTTCTAGTCTAGAAAAGCAGTGTCAGATGCTAGGTGTGACCATTTGGAGTGTGATCGATCATCCAGAATGGCTCGGTGTAGTCATTAAACATGACGCTTATGCCAAGTTAGAACTGGTTTTTGGTGACAAGATAAGCAATAGTGAAGTGGTAAGCCTTTTAACCGCAGTTGGACTGCAAGTTGAAGAGCTGGCAGAACATTCCAATATCTTACTACAAGAGCAGGGTATTGATGTGCAACATATTGCTATAAATCCAAAGTCGTTGATGCTCATGATGGAACCGAGTAGTGTCGACAAAGCGGCAAACATATTGCATGATGCTTACATCACTTCTGAAAAGGTACTTGATTGCCAGCAAAAACATGCCTTCTCAGGCTAGTTTCGTACAAGAATAGAGTTTACGAAAATATAACTTTTGTTGGATAATACCCTAGTAGCAAGATAAATCAGAGATTACTCAAGGAGCACAGAATGCTAATTTTAACTCGCCGTGTTGGCGAAACTCTAATGATCGGTGATGAAGTCACGGTAACTGTACTTGGCGTTAAAGGTAACCAAGTACGCATCGGTGTTAACGCTCCGAAAGAAGTTTCTGTACATCGTGAAGAAATCTACATGCGCATTCAGGCAGAAAAAGGTAATGGTAACGTTGCATCAGGCAACTACTAATTACAGAAAGAGGCTGGCAACTTTGTCAGCCTTTTTTGTTTTCTTAAGGCAGGGATTTTTAGTAAAAAGAGCGAATTATTACCGCTTTGGTTAAATACCCAACGGTTGATGAACTTTTTCCATATTTTGCCAAGAAAGTGTTTGACATATTTTTGGTAAATCGTAATATGAGCCCCCGCAAGACGGTGAGGTGGCCGAGAGGCTGAAGGCGCTCCCCTGCTAAGGGAGTATACGGTTTGTAGCCGTATCGAGGGTTCGAATCCCTCCCTCACCGCCATTCTTGCTTCTTCTTTTTTAGAAGAATTGCTCTTCGGAGCATCGCTTTGAAACACTTTCTTTATGAAAGAAAAAAGGCAATTGCGCGCTCGTAGCTCAGCTGGATAGAGTACCTGGCTACGAACCAGGCGGTCGGAGGTTCGAATCCTCCCGAGCGCGCCATTATTTCCTTACCAGGGAATGAAACGGTGAGGTGGCCGAGAGGCTGAAGGCGCTCCCCTGCTAAGGGAGTATACGGTTTGTAGCCGTATCGAGGGTTCGAATCCCTCCCTCACCGCCATTAATTGGCCAGTGGTCAATTTTTTTGTTTCAAACGAAATAAATTGTGATATACTTCACACACTT